>CAWJSD010000015.1:0-378799 GCA_963845435.1 uncultured Alphaproteobacteria bacterium | reverse complement strand
GGCGTAAGCCGGCCGGCTGCGGCTACTTTTTCGTATCTTCGTCGACGGCAATCCCGGCATTCTTCAACAACACTTTCGCGGCTTCCTTGGCGGCGCGCGCCATCGCGGGATCGTTGCGAACCAGATCCTGCGCGATGGAGCCGTCGACCAGCAGCGCAAGCTGGGTCGCCAGCGCTTCCGGCATCGGCCGCCCCGAGCTGCCGCAACAGATCGCGAAACCATAGCCGGCGGCTTTCCTTGAAGGCGATCGCGATGTCGCGGACCGGCCGGTCCTCGGCGCCCATTTCGGCGACGGCATTGACGAACGGGCAGCCGCGAAAATCCTTCGATGCAAAGCGCCGTTCCAGCGAATCGAACGTCGCCAGGATCTGTTCGGCGGGCGGCTTTTCCGATGCGCGGGGCGTCACGAAACGGCGCTGCAGATAGGCCGCGATCAGCGCGTCCTTCGACGGGAAATGATTGTATAGCGTGCGCTTGCTGATGCCGATTTCGGCCGCGATGGTGTCGACGCCGATGGCGCGAATGCCCTGCAGATAGAACAGCCGGTCCGCGGTTTCGAGGATGCGGTCCTTCATGTTCGGTTTGGCGGGCAGGGTGGACATGCGGGACAACGAACGCTTTTGCGATTGACATCGAGCGGGCCTTATAGCGTAATTACACAGATCTGTGTAATCAAATCAGACGGGAAACGCAGGCGGCCTGTTTCGTGCCAGCCGCTCGAGGGAGAAATAAAAACCATGCCCCTTCTGCAACTCCTGCGGCCCACTTTGCCGATCCTGATCGGCGCCTCGTTGATGCTGAGCCTGAGCATGGGCCTGCGGCAGAGCCTTGGCATCTTCATGCAGCCGCTGACCCATGACATCGGCATCTCGATTTCGGATTTCACGCTCGCCATCGCGGCGCAGAATCTCGCCTGGGGTTTCCTGCAGCCGCTCGCCGGCGCGCTGACGGTGCGTCACGGCTTTCGCACCATCATGGTGACGGGCGCGCTGTTCTATATTGCCGGGCTCGGCCTGATGGCGAGCGCGCATGGCTTTGTCAGCGTGCTGATCGGTGGCGGCTTCCTGATCGGCGCGTCGCTGGCCTGCACAGCAGCATCGATTTCGATGTCGGTCGCGGCGCGCGCGGTGCCGGAGACGGTGCGCAGCACGGTGCTCGGCATGGTGTCGGCGGCGGGCTCGCTCGGGGCGCTGCTGTCGGCGCCGCTCGGGCAGATCCTCAATGAAGGCTATGGCTGGCGAGTCGGGCTGGTCGGCTTTGTCATTCTGTCGCTGGCGCTGATCCCGGCGGCCTGGTTCGCCGGCGGGGTCGACAAAATTCCGCTGCCGAAGCAGTCAGCCGACGATATCGGCAACAGCTCGGCCGGCACCGCCGTCAAGGTCGCGTTCGGCAACGCCTCGTTCGTGGTGATGACCTGCGCCTATTTCGTCTGCGGCATGCAGCTGGTTTTCCTGACCACGCATCTGCCGTCCTACCTGGCGATCTGCGGCCTCGATCCGATGCTGAGCGCGCAGACGCTCGGCATGATCGGCGGCTTCAACGTGCTCGGCAGTTTGTTTTTCGGCTGGGCCGGCCAGCGCTGGAACAAACTGGCGCTGCTTGGTGGCATCTACATCTTCCGCTCGATCGCGCTGGCCTGGTATTTCATGCTGCCGCCGACACCGGCGACCACGCTGTTGTTCGGCGCCATCATGGGATTCTTATGGATGGGCGTCGGCCCGCTGGTGGCGGGCGCGGTGGCCGAAATGTTTGGGTTGCGCTGGCAGGCGATGATCCAGGGCCTCGCCTTCATGAGCCATCAGCTCGGCAGCTTTCTCGGCGCCTATGGCGGCGGGCTGATCTACGATGCGCTCGGCTCCTACACCATGGCGTGGCGGATCGGCGTCGCACTCGGACTGGCCGGCGGCATCATCCAGGTTACCTTCGCGCTGATACGGCCGAGCGAGCCGCCGCTGGTGGCGGCGCGCTAAGAGCGGTCAGCGAGATCTATTCGCCGACGATGGCGCGGTCGATCGCGTCGATCACGCCCTGGATCTCGACGAATTTGTTTCGCGCCCGCTCGGCTGTATCGCGATCAAAAGGGGCGGCGAGCACCTTGGCGTGGGCGTCGCGGTCCTCGATCATGCGCTCGCGCGCCTTCTTCAACGTATCCCGCCGTTCGCTCATGTCGCTCTCCGCTCTGACTGGACCAGGTCCGGCGTCCGACCGCACGCTAGTAGCTGTAGTCTTAACAAACGTCACGCCGGCGGCGGTAAATCCGCGTCGAAACGACAACGGGGCCCGAAAGGGCCCCGCTGAAAACGATCGGCGATGTCAGCCGCGATCACTTGATCTTGGATTCCTTGAACTCGACGTGCTTGCGCGCGACCGGGTCGTACTTCTTCTTGACCAGCTTGTCGGTCATGGTGCGCGAGTTCTTCTTGGCGACGTAATAGAAGCCGGTATCCGCCGTGGAAACGAGCTTGACCTTGATGGTGACCGCTTTGGCCATGTTCAAACCTCAAAATTTCGGAATCGGGACGCCGGCCGCAGCGGCCCGCATTTGCCGGGCAACCTAGCCTCAGATCGTCCAAAGTCAAGGTTTGGCGGGCTAATTCGGGCCCGATTTAGCCCCTTTACCCCTCAAAGAACCGGTTTTTCGGCCTCGGCAGCCCCAGATTCTCCCTCAGGGTGCGGCCTTCGTATTCAGTGCGGAAGATTTCGCGCTTCTGCAGTTCCGGCACCACCTTGTCGACGAAATCGTCAAGCCCGGCGGGCAGGAACGGGAACATGATGTTGAACCCGTCGCAGCCCTCGGTGGTCAGCCATTCCTCCATCTGGTCGGCGATGGTCTGCGGCGTGCCGACGAACGACAGGCCGCCATAGCCGCCGACCCGCTCCGCCAACTGCCGCACCGTAAGTTTGCCGCGCGCGGCGGCATCGACCAGCCGCTGGCGGCCGCTCTTGCTGGCGTTGGTCTCGGGGATCTCGGGCAACTGGCCATCGGGATCGAAGCCCGAGGCATCGGTGCCGAGCTGCACCGAGAGCGAGGCGATCGCGCTCTCGTAATGCACCCGGCTGTCGAGCAGCGCGCGCTTCTCTTTGGCTTCCTCGACGCTGTCGCCGACCACGACAAACGCGCCCGGGAGAATTTTCAGATGGTCGCGGTTGCGGCCGAGCTTGTCCATCCGCCCCTTGATGTCGGCATAGAGCTTCTGGCCGTCCGCGAGTGGGCCGCCGCCGGTGAACACGGCTTCGGCGGTTTCGGCGGCCAGCTGCCGGCCGTCATCAGAAGCACCGGCCTGCACGATCACGGGCCAGCCCTGAACCGGGCGGGCGATGTTGAGCGGGCCTCGCACCGAGAGATATTTGCCCTTGTGATTGAGCACATGCATCTTGGCGGGATCGAAGAACAGCCCGGACTCGACGTCGCGCACAAAGGCGTCGTCGGCGAAGAAATCCCAGAGACCGGTGACCACGTCATAGAACTCGCGCGCCCGCTTGTAGCGCTCGGCGTGCTCCATGTGATCTTCGAGCCCGAAGTTCAGCGCCGCGTCGGGATTGGAAGTGGTGACGATATTCCATCCGGCACGGCCGCCGCTGATATGGTCGAGCGAGGCAAAGCGGCGGGCGACGTGATAGGGCTCGTCGAAGGTGGTCGAGCCGGTCGCGATCAGGCCGATATGGTCGGTGGCGCCGGCCAGCGCCGACAACAGGGTGAACGGTTCGAACGACGTCACGGTATGGCTGCGCTTGAGCGCATTGACCGGCATGTTCAGCACCGCCAGATGGTCGGCCATGAAGAAGGCGTCGAATTTGCCGGCCTCGAGCTTCTGGATCAGCCGCTTGATGTGCGGAAAATTGAAGTTGGCGTCCGGCCACGCGCCGGGATAACGCCACGCGCCGGTGTGAATGGAGACCGGCCGCATGAATGCGCCGAGCCTGAGTTTTCGCTTCGCCATGGCCCCGTATCCGCTGTTGTTGTTGCGGAACAGATAGGGCGGGGGATGGCGCGGCGCTATCGCAAGGGGCGAGGAAGATTATTTTGTTTTTGGGCCGCACAACAAAATGACTGTCATTCCGGGGCGTCGCGCAGCGATGAACCCGGAATCTCAAATTCCGGGTTCGCGCCGCGTGCGCCCCGGAATGCCGGGTGCCTGTGACCACACTACCCCTCGAACACCATGCACGTGGTGGTGCCGTGGGCGAGCAGCTTGCCCTGGCGGTCGGTGATCCGGCCCTCGGCGGTGCCGATGCGGCGGCCCCGCTGCAGCACCGTGCCTTCGGCCCGGATCAGACCGGTCTCCGGCGTGATCGGCCGGATCAGCGAGATCTTGAATTCGAGTGTGGTCGAGGTGAGGCCCTTTTCCAGGGTCGATTGGATGGAGAGTCCCATGCAGCTATCGAGCAGCGTGGCCGAAAAGCCGCCATGCACGGTGCCGGCCGGATTGAGCAGGTCGCCGGTCGGCTCGGCGGTGACGACGACCCGGCCGGCTTCCGCCTCGACGACATCATAGCCCAGCGTGCGCGCGATGGTGTTGAGGGGCAGCGTGCCGCTGGCGAGCCCCTGGACGAACTCGAGCCCGCTCATCTGCCGGCGCTGTTCGGCGCTGACCGTGCCGTAGGTTTTGTTGGTGGTTGGTCCCGACATGTTGCCCCCTTCGGATCGCGTTAAATCCGGAAGGGACTATATATTATAGAAAACGTCAGCCACCCGTTTTCCGAAAATCCCGCGGTAGTCATTCCGGGGCGCGCAGAGCGCGAACCCGAAATCCAGAGATTATCAACTTGAGATTCCGGGTTCATCGCTGCGCGATGCCCCGGAATGACGAGCAGAGACTGCGTTCGTGAAGTCTCAGACCCCTTGCTCTCGCCGAGCACGTCTTTCTGCATCTTGCCGCCGTAGAAATGGAAGAACGGCACCTTCGCGTCGTGGCTGAGCGGGCCGGTCGCCAGCCGCTTGTCGAGTTCGTTGAGCACGTTTTTGGTCATCGGATGCAGGTCGGCCAGCGGCTGCGAGCCGAGTTCGACCCACACCAGCTCGACCAGTTCGGCGTCGGGATGGATCACGCCCTCGACCCGATGCGCGATCGCGGAGGCGTCGGCGGTGAAAAACCGGGTGTCGAAACGGCGCACCCGGCCGGGCGGGGTGATCGCGCGTGCGATCAGGAAAAGTCCTGATGGATCGGGCAGCAGGCCTGCTTCGGTAAACGGCTTCCATGGGCCTTCGAGTTTAGGCGAGGCGCCCTCGGTCTTGCGGCCGAGGCAGAGCCCGGTCTCCTCGCAGGCTTCGCGGATCGCCGCGACCGCGAGCGAACGCGCCCGCGACGGCGTGATCTTCGGACTGCCCTTCAAAAGATTGGCTTCGAGTGCGTCGGGTATCGGCGCCGCCACCGGCACCCGGTTGTCTGCCTTGTCGACCCGGCCGCCCGGAAATACGAATTTTCCGGGCATGAACACCACTTTGTCGTGGCGCTTGCCGACCAGCACTTTCGGAATCGACGCGCTGCGATCGACCAGAATTAAGGTCGCCGCGTCCTTGGGACGGAAGTAGGGATGATGATCGGCTTCCTTACCTTGCGCTACTTCCTCTTTCGCGACTTGCGTGGCTTCGGTCATTCCATCCCCGGCCGTTGTTGTTTTTGATCGTTGTTAAGCTGGCTTGTCGTCGGAAGGCGTCATCGTTGCCGGCTATACCGGCGGGATGTCGCTCGGCGCGTTCTCGTCGAAACCGTGCATCCGCAACGCCCATTGCATCCCGACCACGGCGCCTTTGACCGGCTGTAACAGCGCGAGCGACGCCACGAAGATGAAGGGCAGATAGACCGCCAATTGCGCCCACACCGGCGGCGAATAGTCGGTTTCGATCCACAGCATGACCGGCACGGTGAGGTGACCGACGATGACGATCACGAGATAGGCCGGCAGATCGTCGGCACGGTGCGGTGTGAAATCCTGTCCGCACACCGAGCAATTATCGGCGGTCTTCAGGAAGGCGCGAAACAGCTTGCCTTCGCCGCAACGCGGGCAGCGGCAGCGGAAGCCGCGCTTGATCGAGGTCCACACGTCGCGCTTGTCGCCGAGTGCGGTCTCGCGGGTCCAGATTTTTGGTGATGCGCTCACGGTGTCCATGACTTGCCCTTTCCGGACGTACCTTTCGACTTACCCTTGGATTTACTTTTGCCGGGCTTGCTCTTGCCGGCCTTGCTCTGCTTCGATCTCGTTCTTTCAGCCTTGGTCTTGGCCGCCTTGCGCTCTTTCTTGCTGGCGCTGCCCGGAAATTTTCGGGCCGGCGTCTGGGTTTTACCTTCGCCACGGTCGCGGTCACGATGTCTCCCGCGTGGTGCGATCTGGCCTTCCGACAATAGCTCGAAGCGTAGCGCCCCTGCTACTGGTGCTGCTTCTACCAGACGAACGTCGACCACGTCACCCAGCCGGTGCATGGCACCGCTGCGTGTTCCGATCAGCGCGTGGCGAGTCTCGTCGTAATTGAAATATTCGGTGCCTAGCGTGCGAATCGGGATCAGCCCGTCGGCCCCGGTGTCCGATAGTTTGACGAACAGGCCGGCGCGAGTGACGCCGGAGATACGGCCCTGAAACGTCGCCCCGATACGGTCGGCGAGGAAATGCGCGATCAGCCGGTCGGCGGTTTCGCGCTCGGCTTTCATGGCGCGGCGTTCGGTGACGGAAATCTGCGCAGCGACTTCGCTCAAGGTTTCGAACGTCTCGTCTTCCGGCAGCGCGCCTTCACCCAACCCCAGACCGCGGATCAGCGCGCGATGCACGATCAGATCCGCATATCGCCTGATAGGCGAAGTAAAATGTGCATAGCGCCGCAGGTTCAGGCCGAAATGGCCGTAATTCTCCGCGGAATATTCCGCCTGGGCTTGCGAGCGCAGCACCACTTCATTCACCAGCGGTTCGGAATCATGGCCTTTGACCTCGGCCAGCACCCGATTGAACAGCGACGGCCGCAACGCACCGCTTTTCGCGAACGGCACATCGAGCGTTTTCAGAAACTCCTGAAGGTTGTGAACTTTCTCCAGGGTTGGTTCGTCGTGTACCCGATAAATAAGCGGCAACGACTTCTTTTCAAGCATCTCGGCCGCGGCGACGTTGGCCAGGATCATAAACTCTTCGATCAGTTTATGGGCGTCGAGCCGCTCCGGCACGATCACGCGATCGACGGTGCCATCCGGCTTCAGTAAAATCTTGCGCTCGGGAATATCGAGATCGAGCGGATCGCGTTCGTCACGCGCGCGCTTGACGACGGCATAGGCGTCATAAAGCGGTTTCAGGATCGGATCGAGCAGGGGACCGGTGGTGTCGTCGGGCCGGCCATCGATCGCAGCCTGCGCCTGCGCATAATTCAGTTTCGCCGCCGAGCGCATCAGGATGCGGTGGAAACTGTGCGAATGCTTGCGGCCGTCATTGGCGATCACCATCCGCACCGCCAGCGCGCCGCGTGGTTCGCCCGGCACCAGCGAGCACAAATCGTTGGAGATCCGCTCCGGCAGCATCGGCACCACGCGATCCGGAAAATACACGGAGTTGCCACGCAACAGCGCGTCGCGATCGAGCGCCGATCCGGTCCGCACATAGAAGGCGACATCGGCGATCGCAACCGTGACGATGTAGCCGCCTTTGTTGTTGGGATCGGAATCCGGCTCGGCATGAACCGCGTCGTCATGGTCCTTGGCGTCGGGCGGATCGATGGTGACCAGCGGCAGCGCGCGCCAGTCCTCGCGCCCGGCCAGCGTCGCGGGCTTTGCGTCTTCCGCTTCACGCAAGGCAGCGGGAGAGAATGCCTGCGGGATATCGTGGGAATGGATCGCGATCAGACTGACCGCTTTCTCCGACGACAGCGAGCCGAGGCGCTCTCTAACTTTCCCCGACGGCAGACCGAAGCCGCGCGAGCGCAACAGATCGACGCTGACCAGGTCGCCGTCTTCGGCGCCTGCCGTATCAGCTTTGGAGATGTTCAGTTCACGGCCGGCCTGCTTTTTGTCGACCGGCACCAGCCGTCCACCGCCATCGGGGAGCTTGCGAAAAATGCCAAGCACGCGATGCCGGGCATGATCGATGACCTTGAGGATGCGGCCGCGATAGGTGGTTGCCTCGTCATCGTCGAGCCGTTCGATCCGCACCAGCGCGCGGTCGCCGACGCCCGGCGGCGTACTGAAGTGCTGACGGCGCGGAATATGGATGCGGACCTTCGGCGCAGTGCCGTCTTCCTCGTCCCATTCGGCCGGTGTCGCGATCAGTTCGCCGTCGCTGTCGCGGCTGGTGATGTCGACCATCAAGGTCGGGGGAAGGGCGGCCGGCTGAACGATCTTCTTGCCGCGCTTTTCGATCGCGCCTTCGTCCGCCAGCGCGCGCAAAATCCGCTTCAGCTCGGCACGTTCGGCGTTCTTCAGTCCGAACTCGCGCGCGATCTCGCGGGTTCCGATATTTCCAGGATTCGCCCGGATGAACGCGACAATGGCGTCCCGGCTTGGAAAAACCTTGTCGCGTTGCTGGGGCACTCGATCCGCTTCTTATCCGCTGGCTTTGCCGGCACTCTTTTTGGCGACGGGTTTGGCCGTTTTGGCGGCCGATGTCTTGGCCGTGGCCGTCACCGGCGCGCGGGCTTTGCTCGTGGCGTCCGATTTCGGCTTGGCGGTGGCCTTTTTCGCGGGCGCCTTCTTCTTGGCCGGTTTGGTGTCGGCGTCCGCCTTGGCCGGTTTTGCCGCGGCCTTCTTGGCCGCCGGCTTTGCGGCTTTGGCACCGCGCTTCGGCTTGCCGCCGCCCTTGGCGACACGCTCGTCGATCAGCGCGATGGCCTCGGGCAGCGTGATGGTGTCTTCCGTCTTGTCGCTCGGGATCGTGGCGTTGACGCCGCCGGCGGTGACGTAGGCGCCATAGCGGCCGCCCTTGACCGCGACAGCACCGAGGGTCGGGTGATCGCCGAGCGGCTTGCCCGGATTGGCGCCGAACCGGCGTCCGCTCGGACCCTTGGCGATCTTTTCGGCAATCAGGGTCACCGCGCGGTTGAGTCCGATGTCGAATACTTCGTCGCCGGCTTCGAGGCTGGCATAGGTCTTTTCATGGCGCACGAACGGCCCGAACCGGCCGAGGCCGGCCGTGATCGGCTCACCGGTTTCCGGATGCTTGCCGATTTCACGCGGCAGCGACAGCAGCTTCAGCGCCAGTTCGAGTTCGACATCGCCGGGCGAGGTATTCTTGGGGATTCCCGCACGCTTGGGCTTTTCGCCTTCGGCGTAGTCCTTTTGCTCGCCAAGCTGAATGTAAGGTCCGAAACGCCCGGCTTTCACGACAACGTCGAGATCGGTCGCGGGGTCCTTGCCCAAGATGCGGTCGGCGCTGGCTTCGCTGTCGGCGGCGAGCGGACGGGTGTAGCGGCATTCCGGATAATTCGAGCAGCCGACAAAGGCGCCGAACTTGCCGGCCTTGAGGTTGAGCTTGCCAGTGCCGCAGGTCGGGCACTGCCTCGGATCGCCGCCGTCCTCGCGCGGCGCATAGATGTGCGGGCCAAGCATGGCGTCGAGCGCGTCCAGTACCTGCGCGACCCGCAGATCCTTGATGTCGTTGACCGCGCCGATGAAGTCGCCCCAGAAATCCTTGAGCACCTGCTGCCAGGAAATCTCGTTGTTGGAGATGCGGTCGAGCTGTTCTTCCAGCGCTGCGGTGAAATCATATTCGACATAGCGGGCGAAGAAGTTTTCGAGGAACGCGACCACGACGCGGCCCTTATCCTCGCCATGCAGCCGCTTTTTTTCGAGCCGGACATAGCCGCGATCCTTGAGCACCTGCAGGATCGAGGCGTAGGTCGAGGGCCGGCCGATGCCGAGTTCTTCCATCCGCTTGACCAGCGAGGCTTCGGAGAAGCGCGGCGGCGGCTCGGTGAAATGCTGGGTCACGGCCAGATCCTGGCGCTTCAGGGCTTCACCCTCGCTCATCGCGGGCAGGCGGCGTGAGTCGTCGTCATCGCCGTCGTCGTCGCGGCCTTCCTGATAGAGCGCGAGGAAGCCGTCGAACTTGACCACCTGTCCGGTGGCGCGCAAATCCAGCATGCGGGCGCCGGCCTTGGCGGCGATATCGACCGTGGTACGTTCCAACTCGGCGGATTCCATCTGGCTTGCGATGGTGCGGATCCAGATCAGTTCATAGAGCTTGGCCTGATCGACATCGAGCTTGCGGCGCATCTCGGCCGGGCGGCGCGACAGGTCGGTCGGACGAATGGCTTCGTGCGCTTCCTGGGCGTTTTTGGCCTTGGCCTGATACTGGCGCGGGGCTTCCGGCACATAGGCGTTGCCGTAATCCTCACCGATCACCTTGCGGGCCTGGGTGATCGCCGAACCGTCGATCTGCACGCCATCGGTTCGCATATAGGTAATGAGGCCGGTGGTCTCGCCGCCAATGTCGATGCCTTCATAGAGGCGCTGCGCGATCCGCATGGTGTGTGCGGGCGCGAATCCGAGCTTGCGGCTGGCTTCCTGCTGCAGGGTCGAGGTGGTGAAGGGCGCTTGCGGATTGCGGCGCGCCGGTTTGGCTTCGACGGTGGAGACCGTGAAGTTGGCGGCTTCGATCGCCTTTTTGAAATCCTCGGCCTCGGCGCCGGTGCCGATGTCGAGCCGCTGGATCTTCTTGCCGTCGGCGCCGACCAGCCGCGCCTCAAACGCGTCGCCGCGCGGAGTGGTCAGGGTCGCGACCAGCGACCAGTATTCGCGCGGGACGAATTGCTCGATTTCCTGCTCACGGTCGCAGACCAGCCGCAGCGCCACCGATTGCACGCGGCCGGCCGAGCGGGCGCCCGGCAATTTGCGCCACAACACCGGCGACAATGTAAAGCCCACCAGATAGTCCAGCGCGCGGCGCGCCATGTAAGCGTCGACCAGTGCGCCATCGATCTCGCGCGGATGCTTCATCGCGTCGGTGATCGACTGCTTGGTGATGGCGTTGAACACCACGCGCTCGATTTTATGGTCCTTGAGCGCGCGCTTTTCCTTGAGCACTTCGAGCACGTGCCAGGATATGGCCTCACCCTCGCGATCGGGGTCGGTTGCAAGAATGAGCTTGTCGGCACCCTTGAGGGCCTTGGCGATGTCGTTGAGTCGCCCGGCCGCCTTGGGGTCCACTTCCCAGATCATCTGGAAATTGGCCTCCGGATCGACCGAGCCATTCTTCGCCGGGAGATCACGGACGTGGCCGAACGAGGCCAGAACCTCGTAGGAGGCGCCGAGATATTTGTTGATCGTCTTGGCTTTCGCCGGCGACTCGACAATGACGATATTCATGTCATTCCAATGGCTTACGGGGAAAATCAGAGCCGGTTCCGCGAGACTCGCGCCGCCCATTTCGCACCGAACATGGGTGTGAAGAAGGTCTCTGTCAAATCGACAGGTATTGAAGGGGCTGCTTTCGACCGCGACTTAGTGTCTAATAAGTTGCAAAATACCGTCCTAGAGTTGCACTCTCAAAAGAGGTAATCTGAGTCGATACACGGTATTGGAAGCGTTTTGAGCAAGAAGACCAAGAGTGGAAATACGACGTCGCGCAAAGGGCGCCGTTCGGGGGACGAGGAAGCGTTGGGAGAGGGCGGCCCGGATGAGGCCGCAGCCTTCATCGCGGAAACGGCTGCCGAGCTGGTGCAGCTCGCGCGTTCTCATCATCTGGAACTGCTGAGTCACTTGCTGCGGATGGCGGAGCTGGAAGCCGAGGAATATCTGCGTCTGCGGGGCAAGGACAAGCTGTCTTAGACTTGCTTTTGAAACGGTAGCGGCCCGCGCCTCAGACGCGCCGCTTTCGCTTGAATGCAGGGTTCGGCTTTAGCGCGATGGCGCCGACGTCGAGCAGGCGGCCATCCTGCGATCGTAATTCCAGCTTGCGCACCGGGCGGCCCTTTTCGCGATCCACCATGATGGTCGCGATCTCTTCCGGCCGGTCGTCGAACTCCTCGCTCCATTGCCGCAGCGCCACCAGCACCGGAAACACGGCACGACCCTTTTCGGTCAACAGATAATCCTGATAGGCGCTGCCGTCTGCGGCGGGCGCGGTGGTCAGGATGCCGTCATCCAGCAATCCGCGCAGCCGGACCGTCAGAATGTTCTTCGCGAGCCCCAACCGCTTCTGGAATTCGCCGAACCGCTTGGTGCCAAGCAATGCCTCGCGGATGATCAGCAGCGACCACCAGTCGCCGATCACATCCAGCGACCGCGCGATCGGGCATCCGTCGCCTTCGAAGCTCGTTCGTTTCACCGTGCTCTCCGTCTGATCCCGATCCGCATCGTGGCCAATCACCGCGTTGTGTAGTTGCATTATGAAACCACATGCCCTACATGGCAACTTAGTTTAATAATGCAACCACTGGAGACGATTATGCGGCTGAAAAACAAGACGGCGCTTATCACGGGGGGCAACAGCGGTATCGGGCTGGAGACTGCGCGTGTGTTCATCGCAGAGGGCGCCAAGGTCATCATCACCGGGCGCAACAAGGAAACGTTGGCGCAGGCCGAAAAGGAACTCGGACCGAATGCGTTCGCTGCGGTGGCTGATACCACTGACATCGCGGCGACCGAGGCCGCGATCAAACAGGGCGTCGAGAAGTTCGGCAAGCTCGACGCGGTGTTCGCCAATGCGGGCATTGCCGGCGGCACGCCGCTCGGCAGCGCGACGCTCGAAACCTTTGAAAACGTGCTCCGGACCAATGTCACCGCGGTATTCTTCACGGTGCAGGCGGCGCTGCCTTACCTCAATGACGGCGCTTCGATCATCCTGAACGGTTCGGTGATTTCGGTGCTGGGCAATCCCGGTTATGCCGCCTACGCCGCGAGCAAGGCCGGCGTGCGCGCGATGGCGCGGGTGATGGCGTCGGAATTGTCACCGCGAAACATCCGGGTCAACGTGGTTGCGCCGGGCGCGATCCGAACTCCGATCTGGGGCGCCGCGCTGGCGACACCCGAAGCCACACAGGCGTTCGAAAAGCGGATGGGCTACTCGACTCCGTTGGGGCGGATCGGCGAACCGGATCACGTCGCCAAGACGGTCTTGTTCCTGGCGTCGGATGACGCCGCCCACATCCAGGGCCAGGAATTATTTATCGACGGCGGCACCACCGCGTCGCCGGCCGGCGCGCCGATCTATCGCGGCTGACACGTCCATCGCCACCTCATCCGGTCAACGCCATGCTTTGGTTGTGCTGGCCGGATCACTCGTCCAATGGAGGTAAAATTGGGCCACATGCACGATTCATTGAACCTTAGTCGTAGTTTGGCAGAACTCTCTCAAGGGCCGGGATTTTTGATCACTGACACATTTGGAGAGACGGATATGCCGAAAGCGACGCGTATCGCTGCATCGATCAACGCTTCCTCCGCTTCGCGGCCGAAATCCCAAGGTCACCCGCTGGTCTCGGTCATGCTGTTTTCCGCACTTGGCCTGTTCGTTTCGCTGATCGCTGTGCTGATGGGTGTGCAGTTCGCGGGATATTAGGCGCGACCGAGCGTGAAACTAGGCCCACCGCGGGCGATCCACGGCGGGCCATGTGGCCTCTCTCTTTATATTAGGCGGCGTGCAGTTTGGTCGCCGCCTGCAGCGCGCCGGCCAAGGCTTTCTCGCGATGCTCCGGTCCGAGCTGGATGCCGTCGGCTGAGATGAACTCGAGATTTTTCACGCCCAGGAAAGCGAACACCCAGCGCAGATAGGTCTCAAGGTGTTCGGCGACTGCCATCGGGGTGTCGGCGCCGTAAAAGCCGCCGCGCGAAATCGCAATGATGACGCGCTTGTTGCCGGCCAGGCCTTCAGCGCCGTTGGCGCCGTATTTAAATGTCTTGCCCGCGACCACGATGCGGTCGATCCAGGCCTTGAGCTGGCTCGGAATGGTAAAATTATACATGGGCGCGCCGACCACCACGATGTCGGCGGCGAGAAACTCGTCCAGAACCGCCTGGCTGTTGGCGATATCAGGCAGCAACGCAGCGTCCGGCGCGGCACCTTGCGCGGCGGCCAGATGTGGACCGGACAAATGCGCCAACGGCGTCGTGGTGAGATCGCGATAGACGATGTCGAGGCCCGGCGTTGCCTGGCGCAGCCGATCGACGATCGCGGCCGAGACTTGCCGGCTGACGGAGTGGGGGCCGAGCACGCTGGAATTGATGTGGAGCAGTTTCATTGGGATCACCCTCGGTATAGGTTTGTAACTGGCGCTATATGAGTGACTGTCGTAAAACCCCGCAAGAACGCACATTTTTGAGCCCCGGGCACAGCGATGAAACCTGAGCACAGCCGAGTTCCTGTCTTGCCGCCGTTCGCGCATGAAGGCGGCGACTGCCGCGCGGTAGCCTCGGTGCTGGCGCGGGTCGGCGATAAATGGAGCGTGTTCGTGATCATGATGCTGGGCAACGGCCCGCGCCGCTTCAACGAGATCAAGCGCATGGTTGGCGGCATCTCGCAGCGAATGCTGACCTTGACCCTGCGCGGGCTGGAGCGCGATGGCCTCGTGACCCGCACGGTGTTTCCCACCATCCCGCCGCGGGTCGATTATGAGCTGACCGAGTTGGGCCACGGGCTATCCAAGCCGGTGCAAGCCCTCGGCGCCTGGGCCCATGCGCATCAGCCCGAAATCGAAAGCGCGCGCGCGAAGTTCGATGGAAGGAATGCAGCGGAGTAGGGCGATCCCTTCGCGGCCATGGTTCGAGACGGCGCGGAGCCTGTCATCGGGCCGCGCTTTGCGCGGACCCGGTGGCGCCTCCTCACCATGAGGACGGGCGAAGTCAAAATCGCGAGCGCTCCAGCCGAGGAGAGCAGATGACCACCACATACTCCGCCTCATCCTGAGGAGCGGCGTCTTCGCCGCGTCTCGAAGGATGGGCCGCACAGATCCAATTAAACCAGCGACAACATGCCGCCGCCATGGCGCTCCAGCCGTCCGGCCAACTCCAGCTCCAGTAAAATCACGCGCACGGTCGCGGCAGGCGCGTCCGCCATCCGGATCAGATCGTCGAGGCTGACAGGCGTCGGGCCGAGCAAGCCGATGATGCGCGTGCGCTCGCTGGCGTCGGGCTCGAAATCCAGCGGATCGTCGTCGTGTTCGCGCAATTCGATCGGCCGTTCCATGATCGGTCCGACCGCGTTGATGACGTCGGCGGCCTCGGTGATCAGCGTGGCGCCCTGCTTGATCAGGTCGTTGGCGCCGGCGGCGCGCGGATCGAGCGGCGAGCCGGGCACGGCAAACACCTCGCGGCCCTGTTCGGCGGCGATCCGCGCCGTGATCAGCGAGCCCGAGCGATGCGCGGCCTCGACCACGACGACGCCGAGCGCGGCGCCCGATATCAGCCGGTTCCTCCGCGGAAAGTCGCGGGCGCGCGGCGCATGACCGAGCGGCATTTCCGAAATCGCGGCACCCGCAGGCAGCAGCGCCGCCAGCAGGTCCTGATGCTCCGGCGGATAGATCCGGTCATGGCCACCGGCCAGCATTGCCACCGTGCCGCCGTTGAGGCTCGTGCGATGCGCCGCCTGGTCGATGCCGCGCGCCAGGCCGGAGGCGATGACGAAGCCGGCTTCGCTGAGATCGCGGGCCAGCATGCCCGCGAATTTCAATCCGGCGCCCGAGGCATTGCGCGAGCCGACGATCGCGATCATCGGCCGCATCAGCGCTTCGATGCTGCCGCGGACGCCGAGCAGCGGCGGCGCATCGTCCAGCGTCGCCAGCCGCGGCGGATAGCCGGGTTCATCAGGCGCAAGCAGGCTGACGCCGATGCGTTCGCAGCCCGCGATTTCGTCGCGGGCGTCATCCTCGGCGCAAATGCGGCCGGCGCGTGCCGCGCCACCGCGCCGCGCCAGATCGGGCAGCCGTTCAAGCGCGGCGCGCGCGCTGCCGAAATGGTTCATCAGCGACCGAAAGGTGCGCGGCCCGACATTGTCGGAGCGGATCAGCCGCAATCGATCGAAGCGTTCGGCTTCGGTGAGATGAGGCGAGGTGATGCTGCTGGCGTCCATGGGATCAGCATGGCCCAACCAGAGCGTGTATGGAAGAGGAGATAAACGTGGCGTCCGTCGTCGCGGGGCTATCGCATATCCGGTCTTCCGCGCGTCCGCTTGCTCCAATCCGGCATGGCCCATACAAGCGGATCGTCGCCGCAGGAAACATGTCAGATGATATCGCTCGCCGAACTCCAACGCCGCATCTCAAATGGCGACCTGTCGCCGCAGCTGGCTATCGCGCAATCGATCGAGGCGATCGGCGTAGATGCACAAACCATCGGTGCTTTCGTCCGCCATGACCCGAATGCCCGTGCCGGCAAAGACGGTCCGCTGCGCGGCATCGCGGTCGGCATCAAGGACATCATCGATACGGTGGACTTCCCGACCGAAATGGGCTCGGCGATCTACAAGAACTGGCAGCCGCGTGCGGATGCATCCGTGGTGATGGCGTTGAAGGCTGCTGGCGCCACCATCATCGGCAAGACTACCACGACGGCCTTCGCCTCGTCGGATCCGACCGCGACGCTCAATCCGCACAACCACGCCCACACGCCGGGCGGATCATCGTCGGGCTCCGCGGCAGCGGTCGGCGCCGGCATGATTCCGCTGGCGCTGGGCACGCAGACCGGCGGGTCCGTGATCCGGCCGGCGTCGTTCTGTGGCGCAGCGGCGATCAAGCCGTCATACCGGCTGCTGCCGACGATCGGTGTCAAATGCTATTCGTGGACGCTCGACACGGTGGGATTGTTCGCCGCCGGCGTCGAGGATCTGGCCTGCGGACTGTCGGCGATCACAGGCCGGCGGGAATTGTTGTTGCCGGCTGAACCATCGAGGCCTCGGATCGGCGTGGTCCTGCAGGAATTCGCTGGCGCGCCGGAAGCGGCGAGCGAAGAGGCGCTGCGCCTCGCCATGGCCGCCGCCGAGCGCGCCGGCGCATCCGTTCGCCCGCTGACGCTGCCCGCTATCGTGGCGGAAGCCTGGCGTATTCACGTTACCGTCCAGGAATTCGAGGCGCATCAGGCCCTGGCCTGGGAGTACCGTACGCAATACGACGTGCTGGCGCCGAACCTGCGCGGCCGGCTCGACAAGAGCAAAGGCACCACGCCGGAGGCCTATGACGAGGCGAACCGGATCGCACGCGAGGCGCGGCAGGCGCTGGCGGCGCTGTTCGAAGAAATCGATGTGCTGCTGACATTCTCGGCGCCGGGCGCGGCTCCGAAGGGATTGGACACGACAGGCAACGCCCGCTTCAACTCGCTTTGGACCCTGATGGGCGTGCCATGCGTGAACGTTCCGGCCTACGTAGCCGAGGGCGGACTGCCGGTCGGCGTGCAGGTGATCGCGCGGTTCGGCAACGATGCCGGCGCATTGGCGGCGGCGCGGTTTGTCGAGCGGGCGCTAGCTTAGCGTCCGTCATTCCGGGACACGCGTCTTCGCGTGGACCCGGAATCCAGGGATTTTCCCCCAAAGAGGTTCGGGGTTCGCGCAAGCGCCCCGGAACGATCGGCCCCTATGCCTTCTGCCCGATCTTGCCTTCCTTGCCGGCCAGCAACCGCTTGATGTTTTCGCGGTGCATGTAGAACAGTAGCAAGGTCAGCACCGCGAACAGCGCGGCGAGGGCGGTCTGGCCGAGTGACCACAGCAAAATCGGCGTCACCAGGCTCGCGACCAGCGCGGCCAATGACGAGTAGCGGGACAGGTAGGCGACCACGAGCCAGATCGCGCAAAACGCCAGCGCAGCCGGCCACAGCAGGCCGAGCAGGACGCCGATATAGACCGCGACGCCTTTGCCACCGCGAAACTTGAGCCATACCGGAAACAGATGGCCCAAAAACGCTCCGAGCGCCGCGGCCATCGCGGCGTTCGGACCGCCGAAATAGCCCGCGATGATCACCGCGACCGTGCCCTTGAGCATGTCGCCGATCAGTGTCGCCGCGGCGAGGCCCTTGCGGCCGGTGCGCAGCACATTGGTGGCGCCGATATTGCCGGAACCGATCGAACGCAGATCCTGGGTGCCGGCGAACCGGGTCAGGATCAATCCGAACGGGATCGAGCCGAGCAGATAGCCGAGGATCAATGCTGCCGGCAGCACTGCGTCTGATGGCATCGCCGTCCTCCTTTTATATTACTCAAAGAGCGTCAGGCATGACGCTACTCAACGAGCGTCAGACATGCTCGTACACGGTTCGGCCGCCAATGATAGTGCGCACGACACGACCGGAAAACCGCGCCTCGTCGAACGGGGTGTTCTTGCACTGCGATTTGAGATCGATGGGGTCGAGGATCCAGGGAATATCGGCGTCGATCACGATCACGTCCGCAGGCGTGCCCGCGCGCAGTGTTCCGCCGGGCAGCCCGAGCAGTTCGGCCGGTCGCGTCGACATCGCGCGGATCAGGGTCTTGAAATCCATCTCGCCGTTGTGGATCAGCCGCAGCGCCGCCGGCAGCATGGTTTCGAGACCGATGGCACCCGAGGCCGCTTCCGCGAACGGCAGCCGCTTGACCTCGACGTCCTGCGGATTGTGATCCGACATCAGCACGTCGATCAGGCCGGACGCGACCGCGCCGACCAGTGCCCGGCGATCGTCCTCGGTGCGCAGCGGCGGCGACAGCTTCAGGAATGTCCGGTAGGGGCCGATGTCGTTCTCGTTCAGCGTCACATGGTTGATCGAGACCGAGGCGCTGACGTCGAGCCCGGCGTCGCGGGCGCGCTTGAGGATTTCAAGCGATTCCATCGAGCTCAGCGATGCCGCGTGATAGCGGCCACCGGTCAGCGCCACCAGCCGCATGTCGCGCTCCAGCATCACTGCTTCAGCGGCGTTGGGAATGCCCGACAGGCCGAGCCGCGCGGCGAACTCGCCTTCGTTCATCACGCCTTCGCCGACCAGATCGGGATCTTCGGTGTGGTGCACGATCAGCGCATCGAAATCGCGGGCGTAGGTCAGCACGCGCCGCATCACCTGGGCGTTGGTGATGCTCCTGTCGCCGTCGGTGAAAGCCACGGCGCCGGCGGCCTTCAGCAGCCCGATCTCGGTCATCTCCTCGCCGCGCATTCCCTTTGTCAGGGCTGCCATCGGATGGATATTGACGATCGCGGTGTCGCGGGCGCGGCGCAGCACGAAATCGACCGTTGCCGAATTGTCGATGACCGGCGAGGTATCGGGCTGGCAGATGATGGTGGTGATGCCGCCGGTGGCGGCGGCCTGGCTCGCCGACGCGAAGGTCTCGCGGTGGCTGGCGCCGGGCTCGCCGACAAAGGCGCGCATGTCGACCAGGCCGGGGGCGACGATCTTGCCGGCGCAATTGACGATGTCGGTACCTTCAGGGACGCCGGCGGCGCCGATGCCGCGCTTGGCGTCACGGATCACGCCGTCGGCGATCAGCACGTCGCCGGGGCCGTCGAAATCGCGGGACGGATCGACGATGCGGGCGTTGGCGAGCAGGATCGGGCGGCGATCGGTCAGCATGAGGTCACGCGTTCGGCAGGTTGCGGGCCAGTGCTTCGAGCACCGCCATCCGCACCGCCACTCCCATTTCCACCTGTTCGCGGATCAGCGACTGCGCGCCGTCCGCCACGATCGAGTCAATCTCCACGCCGCGGTTCATCGGTCCCGGATGCATCACCAGCGCGTCGGGTTTGGCATAGGCCAGCTTCTTCTGGTCGAGGCCGAAATAATGGAAATACTCCTGGCTCGAGGGCACGAAGGAGCCGTTCATTCGCTCGCGCTGCAGCCTGAGCATCATCACGATGTCGGCGCCTTCGAGCCCCTCGCGCATGTCGCGCGCGACTTCGACGCCCATCCGTTCGATGCCGCGCGGCAGCAGCGTGGAGGGCGCCACCACCCGAACCCGTGCGCCCATGGTGTTGAGCAACAGGATGTTGGAGCGCGCCACCCGCGAATGCATCACGTCGCCGCAGATCGCGATCACCAGGCCCTCGAGCCGGCCCTTGTTGCGGCGGATGGTCAGCGCGTCGAGCAGCGCCTGGGTCGGATGTTCATGGGCGCCGTCGCCGGCATTGATCACCGAGCCGTCGACCTTGCGCGCCAGCAATTCGACCGCGCCGGAAGCGTGATGGCGCACCACCAGGATATCCGGGTGCATCGCGTTGAGCGTCACCGCGGTGTCCATCAGGGTCTCGCCCTTGCGGATCGACGACTGCGACACCGACATGTTCATGACGTCGGCGCCCAGCCGCTTGCCCGCAAGCTCGAACGAGGATTGCGTGCGGGTCGAGGCCTCGAAGAACAGATTGACCTGGGTGCGGCCGCGCAGCGAGGTGCGCTTCTTGTCGACCTGGCGGTTGAGCTCGACATATTCCTCGGAAAGGTCGAGCAGGCCGGTGATGTCGGCAGCGGAAAGGCCCTCGATTCCCAGCAGATGCCGGTGACCGAGGACGAAAGTCGATTTAGATGCAGGGGTCATTAAAACGAGAGCTATAGGGGCGGATGGCGGAGGGGGCAAGGCCCAAACGGGTCCCTGGGAGTTATCCCCCGGGTTGTCGGATTCTGGGTAAATGCCGCGGTAAATGGCTGCGCCGCAAAGTCGCCGCGATTCGACCGACAACCATCGCCGATGCGCCATTTGAACCCGCTTTGCGGCTGTCCTGCTAACTGCGCTGTCCGCGGTCGCCGCCGCGCAAATACTGCCCGGTGATTTCGTCTATCTGCGCGATATCGATCCCTCGATCCTCCAGGACATTCGCTACGCGGGTGCCAACAATTTCATGGGCCGGCCGATCAAGGGCTATGGCGCTGCCGAATGCGTGGTGAAGCGCGCGGTGGGGCTGGCGCTGAAAAGTGTGCAGCGGGAACTCGCCGCGCAACATCTGTCGCTCAAGATGCTGGACTGCTATCGGCCCGCGCGCGCGGTGGCCGACATGGTGGCGTGGTCGCGGAATGGCCGGGAGACACCCGCCGAGCGACGCTACAATCCGGGATTCGCCAAACAGGATCTGTTCCGGCTAGGCTATATCGCGACCCATTCCCAGCATTCCACTGGCGCCGCACTCGACCTCACGCTGGTCGATCTCAAGGCCGACGCTTCCGCGACCTTCGATCCCGCCAGAAACTACGGCGATTGCACGGCGCCCGCT
The DNA here is from genome assembly GCA_963845435.1 of uncultured Alphaproteobacteria bacterium. Classification (GTDB taxonomy): domain Bacteria; phylum Pseudomonadota; class Alphaproteobacteria; order Rhizobiales; family Xanthobacteraceae; genus Bradyrhizobium. The sequence continues at coordinate 357,744 of CAWJSD010000015.1, read as the reverse complement.
GCGCAACGCGCGCCGGAGGGCAGCGTCGACATGGGAACCGGCTATGATTGTTCCGATCCGAAAGGCCACACGGCCGCGCTGTCGATCACTCCCGCGCAACGCCATTGGCGGCAGGTTCTGGTTACCGTGATGGCGCGGCAAGGGTTTGTGAACTATGCCCAGGAATGGTGGCACTTTTCGCTGCCGGGGGCGGGCCGGGAGGCCTATGATTTCCCGATTGCGCCGCGCGGTCATTGATTCCTGAATGTCCTGCCTGAAAGCCCGTTGATGGATTCTCTCAATCCCGAAAGCCCTCCGCCCCTGATGACCGCGCCTGCGGAACGTCCGCCGCGGGTGTGGAAGTTCTGGGGCACCGTGCTGTGGGGCAGTTTCATCTTCGCCGCGATGTTTATCGGCCAGATCGTACCCGTCGTGTTGATCGTCCTTTGGAAGGTGGGCTCACTCGATCTGGGCGCGGCCGCCCATATGGTCAGCGATGGCAAGATATTGTCGCTCTCGGTGCTGTTCGGTCTGCCGGCCGTGGTTGCGGCCGTGTGGCTGCCGGTCCGTCTGTCGCGCACGCCGTTCGCAGACTATCTGGCCTTGCGCTTGCCCTCCTGGCAGAACCTGTTGATCGGCATCGTCGCGATGGCCGCCGTGGTGATGGGATGGGATGCGGTGTCGCGCGCCACCGGCCACGAGGTCACCGCGGGCTTCATGGGCGAAGTGCTGCGCTCGGCGACCGCCGACGGCGCCTTGTGGCTGGCGGTGCTGGCGTTCGCGGTCGCAGCGCCGATGTCCGAGGAGTTTTTCGCGCGCGGCTTCCTCTATCGCGGCTGGTCGGAGAGCTTTTTGCGGGTCCCCGGCGCGATCGTCCTGTCTTCGCTGGTCTGGACTTCGCTGCATCTGCAATACGACTGGTTCTTTCTCGGCGAGGTTTTTTCGATCGGGCTGGTGCTCGGCTATATCCGCCATCGCAGCCAATCGATCTGGCTGACCATCCTGCTGCACGGCCTCAACAACCTCGCGGCGGTGGTGCAGACAATCTGGCTGGCGGGATAACGGCTTGCGTGGCAACTGGAGGTGGTATTTATTTACTCCTCCAAATCGTCACGAAAGTCGGCATGTCGAACGTCGAAAAAGCGGGTCTGCACGGCCCTGGCTCGTCTTCACCTCCCCGCACCTGGGATTTTTTCGAAACCAGTCTTGGCGTCCTGATCGCCGATGGTGCGTTCGTCTGGACGGGCTATTACGCGATGGCCATTGCGCTTCAAGCCTATGGCGCCGCCTGTTCACCAGCTCAACTTGAGTTGATATGGCTTGAGCTTCAAGGATGCTGGACGGGAATCTACCTCATCGGGGGCGCGGTCGCTGCGATCGCCGTGCTGTGGATCGCGATCCGAATGGCCGACAGAGAGTTCTCGGAATATCTGGCTCTGAACTGGCCGACGTTAAGCGACACCGTGCGCGCCTTCGGTATCATGGCGCTCGTTTTGTTGGTCGAAGGCCTTCTCGGATATCTGGTTGGCGCTAAATCGGGTGTCACCGGATACGACCTGGCGGTAGGCGGACCGCGCGGCTTGATGATCATGTTGATCGGTGTCTGTGTTGCTGCGCCTATCGCCGAAGAGTTCATCGTGCGCGGCTTTATGTTCCGCGGATGGTCGCAATCGTTTTTGGGACCGAAGGGGGCGATTTTGCTGACATCGGCGTTATGGGCGATGAATCACACGCAATATGACTGGTTTGGGCGATTGATGATCTTCGGAATGGGCATTGCTCTTGGGCATTTTCGTGCGCGGAGCAATTCGACCTGGCTGACCGTCATGGTTCATTCAGCAATCAACACCACGGTATGTTTCACGAAGGGCCCGTACGTCTAAAGTCCTCTCATCAGCGCAATCGCGATCGGCATCGTGATCGCCGCGAAAATCGTCTGCAGCGTGATGATCTGCGCCAATAGCGGCGCGTCGCCGCCCATCTGGCGCGCCAGCACATAGGAACTCGGCGAGGTCGGCACCGCCGAGCACGCCGCCACGATCACCAGATTGGCGCCTGATAATCCGAACCACAGCGCCAGCCCGATCGCGAGCACCGGCATCAGCACCAGCTTGAGCACGACGCCGAGCGTGGCCGCGAGACTCGGGCGCAGAAAGCCCTTCAGCTGCAGACCGGCGCCGGTGACCAAAAGGCCGATCGAGAGCGAGGCGCGGCTGAGCGCGTCGGCCACCTCGTGCCAGATCTTCGGCAAGGGGATGTGAAGGACATTGATGACAAGGCCGATCACGCAGGCCCAGATCAGGGGATTGCGCGCTACCGTCAGCATGATGGCGCCGGGCGATTGCTTTTCGGTCGCGGCGAAATGTGCCAGCACCGCGACGCTGAGCACATTGACCAGCGGAATGATCGCGACCATCGCCACCGAGGCCAGCGCCAGTCCTTGGTCGCCATAGAGATTGCCGGAGACCGCCAGCGCCACATAGGTCTGCCACCGGGTGGCGCCCTGGAAAATCGAGGTGAACGCCGGTCCATCGACCGCCGATCGCGCCAGCAGTGGCCACAGCGCCAGGCAAATCGCCGAGACCAACAAAGCCGAGAGCAACAGCGCGCCGCCGACGCCGGCGACCGGCACCTTGGACAGGTCAGCCTTGACCAGGGTCTGGATCAACAGCGCCGGGAACAGCACATAATAAGTCAGCCGTTCCAGTCCCTGCCATTGGGTTTCCAGCGGCATCAGGGTTTTCTTCAACACGGTGCCGAACACGATCAGCAGGAAGACCGGCAGCAGGGCCGCGAGAACGATGGCCATGCCTCAGCGATCCCCGCGCGCGTCGCGCAGCGTCGCCAGCCGGTCGAGCGCGCCCTGCAGGATGAAGATCGCGGCATGCTCGTCGATCACCTCGGCGCGGCGAGCGCGGCTCATATCCATCCCGATCAGTTCGCGCTCGACCGCCACCGTCGAGAGCCGCTCGTCCCACAGCCCGATCGCAAGCGGGGTCAGTTGCGAGAAATTGCGGGCAAAAGCCCTGGTCGATTGCGCCCGCGGCCCCTCGCTGGCGTCCATGTTGATCGGGAGGCCCAGCACGAAGCCCACCGCGTTGCGCTCGGTGGCGATCGCGAGCAGCCGCGCCGCATCCGCCTTGAACGCCTTGCGCTGAACGGTTTCGACGCCGGTCGCGAGCCGGCGGTCGGGATCGGACACCGCGACGCCGATCGTCTTGGTGCCGAGATCGAGGCCGACCAGCGCGCCACGTTCAGGCCAATGGGGTGCCGCGTCGATCAGCGGCAGAATGAGGGCAGGCATGGCTCCGCATACCACGTGGCCGATGCCGCATGCAAAGCGTAGGAAACGACAAGAACGTATAAGAATGCCGTCTCGCGCTGCGGAATGATCACATTAGAGCGTGGTGCGTGGCATGGCTCACACGCCTTCGCGATGTTAGATTGAAGCAGCCCCGGCAACGAAGCCCGCGCAGATATTTCCCTCCATCGTCGAGAGACCTGACCATGTGGCCCGACCGCCGTATCATCGAACTTTTCAAGACCGAATTTCCGATCGTGCAGGCGCCGATGGCGGGCATCATGGACGCCGATCTCGTGATCGCGGCGGCGCAAGGCGGCGCGCTGGGATCGCTGCCGTGTGCGATGATTTCGGCCGACAAGGCGCGCGAGCAGGTCAACATCATCCGCCAGCGGGTCTCGGCGCCGGTCAACCTGAACTTCTTTTGCCACACGCCGGTTGAGGCCGATCCTGCCCGGGAGGCCGGATGGAAGCAGCGGCTCGGCGATTATTATCGGGAGCACGGGCTTGACCCGGCGGCGCCGGTCAACGCCGCCAACCGCGCGCCGTTCGATGCGGCGATGTGCGCGGTCGTCGAGGAATTGAAGCCCGAAGTGGTCAGTTTTCATTTTGGATTGCCGGATCAGGCGCTGCTCAAGCGGGTCAAGGCCGCCGGCAGCCTGGTGATGGGGTCGGCGACGATCGTCCGCGAGGCGATCTGGCTGGAGGAGAACGGCGCCGACGTCATCATCGCGCAAGGCGCCGAGGCCGGCGGCCATCGCGGCATGTTCCTGACCGAGAACATCCATGAGCAACCCGGTACTTTTGCGCTGGTGCCGCAGGTGGTCGATGCGGTGCATGTTCCCGTGATCGCGGCCGGCGGGATCGCGGACGGGCGCGGCATCGCAGCGGCGTTCGCGCTGGGCGCAGCCGGGGTGCAGATCGGCACGGCCTATCTGCGCTGTCCGGAATCCAGGGTGAGCACACCGGCCCGGGTGGCGCTGGCCCATGCCCGCGACGACTCCACCGTGATCACCAATGTGATGACCGGGCGTCCCGCGCGCGGCGTCGCCAACCGGGTGATGCGCGAAGTTGGCCCGATTTCGGTGCACGCACCGGCGTTTCCCCATGCCGCGACCGGGCTTGGGCCGCTAAAGGCGGCGGCCGAGAAGCTCGGCAAGGTCGATTTCACTAATCTTTGGGCGGGGCAGGCCGTACGAATGGGCCGCGACAACATGCCGGCGGCGGATTTGACCCGGGCACTGGCGGGCAGCGCGTTGGCCAAGCTGAGCGCGCTCGGTCGGTAGCGCGACAGCCAGCTTCGCCTGGCGCGCTATCCGGCTCCTGGAATGGCTCAGTGCGCCGGCTCGTCGCGCCTGGCGTTGAAATGCTCGACGGCGAGGGCGCGGTAATGCGCCGCCATTTCGTTGTAGTGCAGCCTTGAGATCGGGTCGGTGGCGGTTTCGGCTCGGCGTTGAAACATTTCCGCCTTTTCCCGTAGTGCTTTCGGGTCGGACATCGCTTTGCTCCCTTGCTGGTCAGGCCAGACAGGCCAGGTAGATGATCGCGGCACCCAAGGCAGTGCCGATCGACCACAACGCGGGATCCCAGCTTCCGGGTCCATTGCTGTCGTTTTCCATGATACCGTCCCCTCAATCCCTGAGGCTGATCATCGGGGGCATCGGTTTCCGGACGACTGCGTCGGGGTTGGAAAATGGTTTCTTGGGCGCGCCATCCGCGCCCCGGCACCGCGGCGGCGGTTCCGCGCGGTTGCGGCGCGAAACCGCCGTCTGCTATACGGCAGGCTGAATTTGCCGCGAGAGGCCCTATATCAATGTCCGTCGATGCCGCTACCGTCCGCCGTATCGCGCATCTGGCGCGGATCGCGGTCACCGAAGCCGAAGTTCCGCACCTGCAGGGCGAACTCAACGCGATGCTGGCGTTCGTCGAGCAGCTCAGCGAAGTCGATGTCACCGGCGTCGAGCCGATGACCTCGGTGACGCCGATGGAGATGAAGAAGCGCGCCGACGTCGTCAATGACGGCGAGATCGCGGATGAAGTGGTCGCCAACGCGCCCGAAACCGTGGATCACTTCTTTTTAGTGCCTAAGGTCGTCGAGTAGGGGGATAATGAAATGTGCATGCTCTGCGACGATGAGAAGGCCTATCAGGCCTACATGAATTACCTCGATGCCATGGAGCGCGAGGGCAAGCCGGCCGACCCCGACAAGGCGATGGATGCCGTGCTGGACCAGTTGGAGGCCGCCGACAAGGCGCGCCGCAATGATCCGGCCAACGACAAGACGTTGTCTCCGTTCTTCTGCAGCCCGGTTAATAAATGACCGATTTGAACTCGCTGACCATCGCCGAGGCCAGGGATGGCCTCGCAAAAAAATCCTTTACCTCCCTGGAATTGACCGACGCTCATCTGGCGGCGATCGAGGCCGCGCGCGTGCTCAACGCTTTCGTGCTGGAAACTCCGGATCAGGCCCGCGCGATGGCGCGCGAGGCGGATGCGAATATCGCGAAGGGGGAGGCTGGCCCGCTGTCGGGCATCCCGCTCGGGATCAAGGATCTGTTCGCGACGAGGGATGTGCGCACCACCGCGTGCTCGAAGATTCTCGGTGATTTCGTTCCGCCATATGAATCCACCGTCACCTCGCAGCTCTGGCGCGACGGTGCAGTCATGCTCGGCAAGCTCAACAATGACGAATTCGCGATGGGCTCGTCGAACGAGACCTCGTGCTTCGGCTCGGTGGTCAATCCGTGGCGGCGCGATGGCGCGGACACCAGGCTTGTTCCCGGCGGTTCGTCGGGCGGTTCGGCCTCGGCGGTGGCGGCATCGTTGTGCATGGGCGCGACCGCGACCGATACCGGCGGTTCGATCCGGCAGCCGGCGGCGTTCACCGGCACCGTCGGCATCAAGCCGACCTATGGACGCTGCTCGCGCTGGGGCGTCGTGGCGTTCGCATCCTCGCTCGATCAGGCCGGCCCGATCGCGCGCACCGTGCGTGACTCGGCGATCCTGATGCGCTCGATGGCCGGTTACGATCCCAAGGACACGACGTCGGTCGATCGCGCGGTGCCGGATTACGAGAAGGCGATCGGCGGCTCGGTCAAAGGCATGAAGATCGGTATTCCCAAGGAATATCGCCTCGACGGCATGCCGGCCGAAATCGAAAAGCTCTGGAGCGAGGGCGCCGAGTGGCTGAAGGCATCGGGCGCGGAACTGGTCGAGGTGTCGCTGCCGCACACCAAATACGCGCTGCCGGCCTATTACATCGTGGCGCCGGCTGAAGCGTCGTCCAACCTCGCGCGCTACGATGGCGTGCGATACGGCCTCCGCGTGCCTGGCCGCTCGATCGGCGAGATGTACGAGAACACCCGAGCTGAAGGCTTCGGCGCCGAGGTTCGCCGCCGCGTCATGATCGGCACCTACGTGCTCTCGGCCGGTTATTACGATGCTTATTATCTGCGCGCGCAGAAGGTCCGCACCCTGATCAAGCGCGACTTCGAAGACTGTTTTGCCCAGGGCGTCAACGCGATCCTGACCCCGGCGACGCCGTCGGCGGCGTTCGGCATCGGGGAAAAGGGCGCCGATCCGGTCGAGATGTACCTCAACGACATCTTCACGGTGACCGTGAACATGGCGGGGCTGCCGGGCATCGCGGTGCCTGCCGGCAAGGACGTGCAGGGCTTGCCGCTTGGCCTGCAATTGATCGGTCGCCCGTTCGACGAGGAAACCTTGTTTGCGCTCGGCGAGGTGATCGAACAGGCGGCGGGACGCTTCTCTCCCGCGAAATGGTGGTGAGCGGTGGCGACCTTGGCTGATTTCAGGGCCAGTCTGTCGGGTGCGTCCCCGGCGCCGGATCTCGCCGCGCCGCTTGCCGGTCTGTGGTGGGCCGCCAAGCACCAATGGGACAACGCACACCGGATCGTCCAGGAGGACTCGGGCGCCGACGCGGCCTGGGTTCATGCTTATTTGCATCGGGTCGAGGGCGATCTCGGTAACGCCGGCTATTGGTACCGGCAGGCCGGCCAGCCTGCTGCGACGGATTCGCTCGAAACCGAATGGGATCGTATCGCGTCGGCGCTGCTCAAGGCTGGAAAAGTCCAACCTTGACGCAATCGCGCTTTCGTTTTGAGCACCCAAGCGCGTTCATCAGGTTCCATTCGGCTGCCGCCGTTTTTGCATTTGCGTTTTGCGGAACGCTTCGCCATGCTGACCGCATGAGCACGGTTCGTGGATGAGCACGGAAGACGGCGTACCGTCCCAACAGGTCGATCAGATTCTCGGCTCCTCGAAGCTCGCTTCGGCGATCGAGAACGATCGCTACAAGCATCTGCTCGACCATGTGCCGGTCGCTGTCGCGATCTCGCGCGGTTCGCGTGACCGGCAGAGCATCGTCTACGTCAACAAAGCCTTTGAGCTTCTGATGCAGCTCGGTCCCGCCGATGTCGAGGGGCAGAACTGGACCTGCCTCGACGGTTTCGTGGACGAGCAGGGCGCGGCCGGCACGCTGGGCGAGGCGATCCGGGACGGCGAGGATTTCATCGGCGTGTTTCGCCCGTCGGTTCCGCTCGATCGGCTGGTGATCGTTCAGGCCTACGCGTCGGTGATCGAGAGCGACGACGGCATCGAGAATTTCCGGATCGCGGCGCTGGTCGATGTCGGCGGCCGCGAACGGGCGCAGATCGAGCAGTTCGAGAGCCAAATCCGCGACCGCGACATGCTGATGCGCGAGCTGCAGCACCGGGTGAAGAACAATCTGCAACTGATCACGGCGCTGATCCGGCTTGAGGCGCGTTCGGCCAAGGAAGGCGAGACTGTGGCGCTGGCGCGGCTGGCCAGCCGGATCGACGCGTTGACCGTGCTGTACCGGACATTGTCGACCGAAGATGCGCCGGCCGAAATCGATCTCGGTCAATATTTGTCCGACGTCGCAAATTCGGTGATGCAGGTCAGCGCCGTCGACGGCATCCGGATCGAGATCGAGACCGGCTATTGCCCGCTCTCGATCAACATCGCGATGCCGGCTGGTCTGTTGGTCAACGAGATGCTGACCAACGCGCTGAAATACGCCTTTGTCGGCCGCAGCAGCGGCCAGTTGCGACTGGTGTGCAAGCAAGAGGGCGGGCGGGTCACGATGGTGGTGGCGGATGACGGCGTCGGCCTCGACGAGAACCAGCAATGGCCGTCGCCGCGCAAGCTCGGCGCGCTGATCCTGCAGACGCTGAAGGAGAATGCCGGCAATGTGGTATTCCACGCCGAAAGCATTCGCGGCCAAGGCACCTGGTTCACGTTGAGCCTCGATGCCGCGCCCGGCACGATGCCGAACTGAGCCTGCGATGCCGGCGTGCCCGGTTGCATCGGCGCCAGCGGCGGCTTAATTTGTAGTTCTGATGGCGTCGCCGCGACAGATCGAGGCCGATTGCCGCCAAATCATCATCCAGCCGCGTGACCGTCACCCTTTGGAGTGACGTCGCTGGACGTAACCGACCGGGTCTTTCATGAACGTCGCTGTCAAACCATCCTCCAACCTGATCAAGGGCACCACCGGCGACTGGGAAATGGTGATTGGGCTTGAGGTCCACGCCCAGGTCACCTCGCGCTCGAAGCTTTTTTCCGGCGCTTCGACCGAATTCGGCGGTGAGCCGAACACCCATGTCTCGCTGGTCGACGCGGCGATGCCGGGCATGCTGCCCGTGATCAACGAGGAATGCGTCCGCCAGGCGGTGCGCAGCGGGCTCGGTCTCAACGCCAGGATCAATCTGCGCTCGGTGTTCGACCGCAAGAACTATTTCTATCCGGATCTGCCGCAGGGCTACCAGATCAGCCAGTACAAGTCGCCGATCGTGGGCGAGGGCGAAGTGACGATCGAACTGTCGGGCGGTGACAGCGCCACCATCGGGATCGAGCGGCTGCATCTGGAGCAGGACGCCGGCAAGTCGCTGCACGACCAGAGCCCGACGCTGTCCTATGTCGACCTCAACCGTTCCGGCGTGGCGCTGATGGAGATCGTCTCCAAGCCGGATATCCGCTCGTCGGAGCAGGCCAAGGCTTACGTGACCAAGCTGCGCTCGATCCTGCGCTATCTCGGTACCTGCGACGGCGACATGGAGAAGGGTTCGCTGCGCGCCGACGTCAACGTTTCCGTGCGCAAGCCCGGCGATCCGCTCGGCACCCGATGCGAGATCAAGAACATGAATTCGATCAGCTTCATTGGCGACGCGATCGAGTACGAGGCGCGACGCCAGATCGAAATCCTCGAGGAGGGCGGCGCGATCGACCAGGAGACGCGGCTTTACGACCCCAACAAGGGCGAGACCCGCTCGATGCGTTCCAAGGAAGAGGCGCATGACTACCGCTATTTCCCCGATCCGGATCTGCTGCCGCTGGAATTCAGCGAAGCCTATGTCGCCGGGTTGAAGGCCGACGCTGCCGGAGCTGCCGGACCAGAAGCGCGCGCGCTTCATCGCCGAGTTCACCCTCTCGCCCTACGACGCCAGCGTGCTGGTGGCCGAGCGCGAGAGCGCGCTGTTCTACGAAACCGTGCTGGCCAAGCTGGCCGACAAGGCCCGTGACGGCAAACTCGCCGCCAATTGGGTGATCAACGAGCTGTTCGGCCGGCTCAACAAGGAAGGCTTCGACATCGCGGGCTCGCCGGTGTCGGCGGCGCAACTCGGCGCGATCGTCGACCTGATCGGCGACGGCACCATCTCGGGCAAGATCGCCAAGGATCTGTTCGAGATCGTCTGGCAGGAAGGCGGCGATCCGCGCGCGCTGGTCGAAAGCCGCGGCATGAAGCAGGTGACCGATCTCGGCGCGATCGAGAAAGTGGTCGACGACATCATCTCGGCCAACCCGGACAAAGTGGCGCAGGCCCGTGCCAAGCCGCAATTGATGGGATGGTTCGTCGGCCAGGTGATGAAATCGTCCGGCGGCAAGGTCAATCCGCAAGCCGTCAACGATCTCCTGAAGTCCAAACTCGGCATCTGAACGTCGCGCGACATCGCGCCGCGGTGATCGACGCGGCGTCGATCGGATGACGCAAGCGGGCTCGCGCCGGTCGATCGAGCGACCGATCATCGTCCCGACGATCCGTCGTGTTGTTGCGAATCGGTTCTCGCGATTCGCAGAAATGCCGGTTTTGGCGAGCGCCGATCGGGTTTGGCGACGTTGCACACAAAAATTTTTTCGTTGCCAAAAATGCCGACTCGGAGTTCGCGACGCGCGTTTTCGAACCGCGCCGACGAGCCGCGCCGTCTCGCATCGAATTCTTTTCGCAACTTAGTTGAATCGCGGAAACGCTTGCAGCGCAGTGGTTTTCGATAACATCGACAAATGCAAGCGCAGCAATTTCACACATTGCTCGTATCGCCCTGCGCGCGCTCGGCGGCATCGACGATGAACGGACGCTGTACGCGCTGCCCCGCACGCATCAACACTTCCTTAAGCCAGACACTGTTTTTTTGAGTGCGTTGGTGTATTCGGAATGGAGTGCATTTCGATTCCCGAGTGCACGCAGCGATTAAGCCATCTCACTTACATTAGGAGGGCAACATGGCCAAGAAAGCGAAGAAGGCGAAGAAGGCGAAGAGCGCAGTGAAGAAGACTGCCAAGAAGACCAAGAAGGTCGCCAAGAAGAAGAAGTAACTACCGCTTAAGAAAATGCCGGCGGCTTGATGCCGGCACGTCACAGGAACCTTCAGGTCGTTTCCGCTTCTCGAAGCTGATTTCAACCCGCAAGGCTCAGGTCGGCGAAAAGAGGGTGTCGGCGAGACATCAGGTCAAACGGCTGGATCGTCCTACGGAGTTCGCTCCTCAAACCGGTCCGGCAGAAGAAACTGGTTTTCTTCGTTCGGTGCGGATCGCGTGATCCGCAATTTCATCGGGCCCAAAGCCCTAAGTGAAATCTGGTCCTGACGTGTTCGCCGACGCCCTCGTTCTCCCAATCTTCCGGTTAGGCCGTTTGGCCCGGACTTGAAGTTGGGTTTTGGGTCGAGCCCGGCGCTCCCCATCCTGAAATCCCCGTTTTCCGACATTCCGAAGGCGCGCGCTGGCGGTTGGCATACCACCGCAGTGCAATGCCGGAACGCTCACGCCGGAAGTCCCCGGCAGCGACCGTCGGCCGTGCTCCGCCATCAGCGCGAATGGTTATCGTTTCCCGAAAGGGCGCGTAAACCGAATTCCGCGATCGTCCGACAAATCCCTGTCAGACCGGCACTTCTACAATCTCCCGGCCGTCAGGGCGCGGCGCGCGTTCATCTTCAATTCATCGCGATATTTAAACTGCCCTTCAAATTTGCCCGGTCATGATGGTCCCAACAAGCCGGCAAACGGCGTGGGGAATAGGGACGTTTCAAACCAGTGGACAGGGGCCGCGCTCGGCGACGGGGCGGCGCAATAACAAAGAGGATACCAAGATGTTTCAGGGGTACATCGATCAGGAACTGGCAACGCCGGTGGAAGCCAACGCGATCCCGGACGTGCTGTTCGAGCGCGGCCTTTATTGGGCCAGCGGTCGCTCCGGCGTGGTCAATCTCATCGCCGCGCACAAATGGTTCAACCTTGCCGCCCTCAAGGGCCGCGCCGACGCCATCTCCATGCGCCGCGAGGTCGCCGCGATGATGTCCGAGGCCGAGATCGCCGCCGCACAGCGCGAAGCCCGCGCCTGGATGACCGCGCACTGAGGTCAAGGCTGGGCTCTGGACGGCAACGCAACGGCTTTCGCACGATCAGCGCGAAGGCCAGGTCCAGTTCGGTGGCACAAGATCCGGCACCGTCGTCTCGCCCAGGGTTTTCTCCAGCATGATCTGCCGGCTGTCGGCCTCCGCATCGAGCGCGGTGACGAGTTGTCTGGCGTGCGAGACCACGATCATCTGGGTTTGCTGCGAGGCCTGAACGATCAGGCGCGCCAGCGCCGGCAATAGATCGGGGTGCAGGCTGGTCTCCGGTTCATTGAGGATCATCAGTGCCGGCGGTCGCGGCGACAGCAGTGCGGCGACCAGCAGCAGATAGCGCAAGGTGCCGTCCGACAATTCCGACGCCTTGAGCGGGCGCAGCAGGCCATGCTGTCGCATCTGGATTTCGAAATACGCTCCGTTGCTCGACACGGCGACGCTGCCGCCCGGGAAAGCGTCGGCGACGGCGTCGTTCAACTGCGCGCCATCGCCGATCAGCCGGATGGTCTGGATCGCGGCGGCGATATCCGAGCCGTCCGACGCCAGCACCGGCGTGTAGGTGCCGACCTGCGGTTTGCGCGCCGGCGCATCGAGATCGGTGCGCATGTGATCGTAGAAGCGCCAGTCCCGCATCCGCTCGCGCAGCACCATGAGTTCGATCGCCTCGCGCGGATCGCTGCACTGGGTCATCATGCTGTCGAACGGCTCGATCGTTGTGTGAGCCTGCCGCCACTCGCCATCGTCGTTGCGGATCTGCACGCTTGGTCCACGGCGAATCGCGAAGGCGTTGGCGCGGCCGAGCCGTTCGCCGGTCCACAGGCTCTCGGTCTTGATCGTGGGGTCGTTGTTGAACAGCAACGGCGAGCCGGGTGAGGGGAGGCCGAGATCGATCGCGTAGCCGTAATCCTCGCCGGAGAAGCCGAGCTTGAGGCTGATCGGATTTTTGCGCACCAAGCCCTGGACCGGCTGGGTGCCGGCCTTCATCGCGCGAGAAAACGTTTCGGGGCCCGCCCACAAGGTCGATTGCAGTCCGCCTTCGGCGGCCAGCGACTGGATGATGCGGCCCTGCGCGATGTCGGCCAGCAATCTCAGCGCGCGATAGAGACTTGATTTGCCGCTGCCATTGGCGCCGGTCACGATCGTGAGCCGTGACAGCCGCACTCTGATGTCGCGCAGGGAGCGATAGCCGGAGATCGCAAGTGTCGTCATCATGGCGCGGGCAGCCTGATCGATCGCCGATGCCGGTGCGCCGGCGAATTCCGCACTCTTATATGTACATGCGGCGAGCGGGGGATAGCGGCGAAGGTGGTCCCGCGCCGGAACATCGAGAGATCGCGCGGGCGTCGTGCAGAAACTGGCGGAGCCGGAGGGATTCGAACCCTCGATAGGGCTTTACAACCCTATAACGGTTTAGCAAACCGCCGCCTTCAGCCACTCGGCCACAGCTCCGTTATGGCCGATATGCCCGACGCAGCGACGGGCCGCAAGCGGCAGATTCGAGGTTGCGGACTTCCCAGCCAATTTAGAGGACTCCCGATCCACGCGGGGAACGAAAGCGTGGACAATCCGACCGGTCGAGGCCCGATCCCGCTTCGGGTTATCAACCGATCGGAATCGGCCTGTCGCGTACCGGTCGTCCATCGAACGGAGATTTGGGCGCTTGGCCGTGCCGGTAGGCCGGCCGGCACGTCCGTTTCCGGATCCAGCGCCTATTATAGAGTGTTCGCTCTTGGCTGATGGAGCTCGCAGCCTGCGGAAGCCGCCGCGCGATAAGCTGGCTGGTTCTTCGGGATTTCCGGCTGCCTGAGAATTGCGATGCCGCCGGCGCTGGTAGCGCAATCAAAACAATTCACTAGAAGGAAGAATTGGTTGATCGCGGACCCGATTCCGCCGTTCGATTCGACGTCATCGGGGCTTAAAGCGCGACCTGCGTGAAAGCGGTTGCCCGCGAGGCGATTTGGCGATCAAAACCGCGGCCATGAAAAGTCTAATTGAATCAATGGATTGGAACTGGCGCGCAATCACGTCTGCGTGTTGTTTGTGCAACACCCGTCCAAAAACAGTCTCTTACAGCGCTTCCAGAGTGGTTCCTTTATTGCGTGTGCAGAGGTCATCGGTAATTGTGGTGGTGCGACGGAGGGGGGCATCCCGAGGTCGTCCCGTTAGGTGGTTCGCTTTAGGTCCCTCGCGTTTTCAGCGGGTGTGTCTGAAGGCGCGAAGCGACAAAGCGGGTTTCAGGGGATTAAGGGAACCAACCTCAAGGGTCTTTGTACCCGGCGGATCCGGAACCTTCCCTACAGAGCAACTTGGAGGTTACACATGAAGACGGTTAAGAGCCTCGTCCTCGGCTCAGCGGCAGCCATCGTTGCCATGAGCGGGGCACAGGCGGCCGACCTTCCCGTTAAGGCCAAAGCGGTCGAGTACGTGAAGATCTGCTCCCTGTATGGTGCTGGGTTCTACTACATCCCGGGCACTGACACCTGCATCAAGATCGGCGGCTATCTGCGCGTCGATACCACGTTCAACGGCAGCAACGTCTACGACGCTCCGGCTTGGTCCGGCGACGCTGGCCAGGGCAACCGTTGGGCCGACCGCATCAATAGCCGTTCGCGTATGGCGCTGACGGTTGATACCCGCACCGCCACCGAATATGGCGTCGTCCGCACGTTCGCGCAGGGCGACTTCCAGTTCCAGAACTTCACCACCCAGCAACCCGGCTGCGAACTCGGCGGCACCACCGCTGCGCCTGTGACGGCCACCATCGCTCGGCGGTCTCGGCAACGCGGCCTGCTGTCCACCGACGGCGGCGGCTACGTCGCGGTTGAATACGTGTTCATCCAGTTCGCTGGGTTCACCTTCGGTAAATCGTCCTCGGCCTACGCGACGCCCTGGAACGGTTATCCGGGCAACAACTCGTCGTTCTTGATCGGTGGTAACGACTCGGTCACCGGCGTCAACAACATCCAGTACACCGCGCAGTTCGGCAACGGCGTGTCGGCCAGCATCGGTCTCGACGATCCGACCGTGTTCAACCGCACCCCGCTGTACAACCTCTCGCTCGGCGTTACCGGCGCTGGCTCGGCACGCTGGTACCAACGCCTACGGCGGCTTCGTCGCTCCGGATCTCGTCGGCAACATCCGCATCGATCAGGCCTGGGGTCTGTTCCAGTTGTCGGGTGCCTTGCACACCGTCAACGCTTCCTACAACGTCCTCGGCTGCCGGTGGCATTCCGGTGACGGGTGCGACTGCTCTGACCGACTCGGTGCTCTCCGGTCACCCCGACTCCAAGCTCGGTGGTTCGGTGATGGCCGCGTTGAACATCAAGAACATCCCGACCGGTCCCGGCGACGACATCAAGGTCGACGCTACCTGGGCCAAGGGCGACACCAAGAACGTCATCGAAACTTCGGCCGCTTCGCCGACTTCTTCATGCTGGGTGGCGTTCCGCCAGCAGTTCGGTTCCGCGGCAGCCTCGGCTTCGGTCCGACTACCGACGGCACCTACCTGCCGGTCGCTGACTGGCGGCGATGGATCGATCCATCTGACCACCGCGTACGGTATGCGCGGTGCGTTCAACCACAACTGGGATCCCTACTGGTCGTCGAGCTTGTTCGGTGGCATCGGCTGGGTTCGCTATGACGGCACCTCTCAGGCCAACTACTGCGCAGACTATCTGCGGCTGCCATTCCTGGCCAGAACGGCGTGACGCTACTACCTGCAACCCGAACTACACGCTCTCGGAGTTGGGCTTCGTCACCCGTTGGACCCCCGTCAAGAACCTGACGTTCTCGGCGGAATCCATCTGGACCCATCTCAACACCGGCTTCAAGCGGCTCCGCCACGCTTCTCGCCGGGTGCTCCGCAGCCGACCGCGACCTACTCCTTCAAGAGCCAGGACACTGTTTCGCTCAACGTTCGCGTTCAGCGCAACTTCTGATCCTGATTACTTGACATAGACCTCCAGGAGAGCCCCCGGCAGGCAACTGCCGGGGGTTTTTCTTTGTGTCGTTTTGCTTAATCGCAGGCATTGGTGATTGGTACGCGGTCGTCTGGCAGTCGCCCCTTGGCGGAACTGTTGGCACACGATACCCGTGCCTGCGGTGTCAAGCGCTGCGACTGCATGCCGTCGGTGGTCGCCAGGCGCTTTACGCTCGGACGATCTTGCGTTTGATGGTAGCCCAGCGTTGTTATTCGCGCGGCTGGGAGACCCTTTCCGCCGCAATCCTGTCGGTAGCCTGAAGCGATGTCGAAGCGTCCGCTACACCCTTCCGGTTCCAAACGCCCGTCCTCCAGCGCGGCCGCGCTCGAACGCGCCATGCTCGCCATGCGGATGCAACGTCCCGACGAGGCCGAACGGCTCGCATCAGGTGTGTTGAAATCGGATCGGGGCAACATCCTCGCGGGACAGATGCTCGGTCGCGCGCTGAT
This sequence comes from uncultured Alphaproteobacteria bacterium, assembly GCA_963845435.1. GTDB lineage: Bacteria > Pseudomonadota > Alphaproteobacteria > Rhizobiales > Xanthobacteraceae > Bradyrhizobium. The sequence goes on along the minus strand of CAWJSD010000015.1, from coordinate 341,372 downwards.
GATGCAGAACCGGGCTGCCGAAGCCATCGGTCCGCTGGAGCGCGCCGCGCGGCGCAGCAAGGATTCCACGACCGAAATCCTGCTTGCGAATGCCTTGGCCGCCGCCGGGCATCGCGATGAGGCACTGGAGCAATTGCGCAGAACCGCGGCGCGGCGGCCGCCATTCGCGCCGGCATTTCTCGAACAGGGCGGTCTGCTTTCAAAAATGGGGCGTTTCGACGAGGCCACCGTAGTGCTCGAAGGTGGACTGGCGCTGGTGCCTGACGCGGCCGATCTGCGCCTCGAACTCGGATATGTTCACCTCAAATGTAATCGGCGCGCCGAAGCCCGCGCGCTGTTTCAGCACGTGCTTCAGGCAATGCCGGAGCGGTATGAGGCGCTGTTGGCGCTGGCCAAGGTGATGGCGCTGGACGGCGAATATGCCGCCGCGGCGGAACGCTACCGGCGCGCGCTTGCGATGCGCCCCGAGGATATCGTGGCCCGCACCAATCTTGGGGTATGTCTGCTGGAAATGGGGGAGCGCGACGCCGGCGAAGCCAGCCTGCGGGCCGCGACATCAGGCTCTGCGCGGATCGCTGGGCAGTCGATCACCGCGCTTGCGTCGGCGTCGCGCGGCCGTTTTTTCCTGCGACCAAGCGCGACAACTAAATTCCTGCGGATCGAATAAACGCGCCGCGGAAGATTTCTCGTCAAGGCGTCAGGCCCGGTACTGCTTCCGATAGAGGCCAGGCTCGCGATAAATTGCGTTGATGAGGTCGTGCACCTGCTGGGTTTGTTGCTCCGTGAAGGCCTCCGTACGCAGGGTCCAGTTCTCGCGCTTCACCGGTATGCATTGCGCGATGGGCGTGCCCTTTGGCAGCACGCCGCAAAAATTTGTATCGTGCCAGCGGGCCGGAAAATGAATCCAGTTATCGTTGTAGCGATCGCAGTCGACCAGCCCGGTCACCGTGGTGAACGGCAGGTCGGAACGGTTGGCGGGGTGCGTGAACATCACGGCATAGCCTTCCGGCGCCTCGATGGTCCAGAGATTGTGGAATTTGATCAGGAATCGGTCCGGGGCGAACAGCGGTGTGCCGATGACCTGGCTGGCATCGTGGAAGCCGATCGGCGAACGGGTGAAGGCGACGCTGCCGCCCGGTGGCAGATCAAAGTCCCAACTGAATTCGCCGTTCTCGACTTTCACGTCGCACATCAGCGGGATCAGGAAGCCGGCGGTCATGGCGTCGATAAACGGCGGGCAACGTTTCACAGTGTTGCCGACTTGGTCGTTGATCGCGTTATAGGCCTCCGGCGGCATGGCCTTCAGCCAGTCAGGCAGGCCTTGCGCCGCCGGGATCGGCGGTGGAAGTCGCTCGATAAGTTCGGCCGGGCAGCGAAACTTGATTACGGCTTCTTGCGGGGACGTCACATATCGCTCCAGCGTACGCTTCGGGATAGCGGGCTTTTAAGCGCCGTCATCACCCGGACTGGAATTGTCGCTTTGGCTTTGCACGAGATATGGGTGGACCAAATTGTCGCACCACGCCATTCACAATGACGCCATCGCTTTGCTGCGTTGCGTGATTGGCGGCGTCTTATCTAAGAAATTCGAAGATTTTCGACTTTAGGATTATTCGACGGCACCCCGATGCAGGTCGGCTTCGATCTGCAGCCGCGTCCCGCCGCCGAAGCGGGCACGATAGACCTGCAAATTCTCCATGATCCGCTGCACGTAATTGCGGGTCTCCGAGAACGGGATCTGTTCGACCCAGTCGACCGCGTCCACCTTGGGATCGCGCGGATCGCCGTAGCGGTCGATCCATTTCTTGACGCTGCCGCGCCCTGCATTATAGGCCGCGAAGGTCATGATGTAGGAGCCGCGATAGTCTTCCAGCAAGCCGCCGAGTTCGGCCGCACCGAGCGCGGCGTTATAGACGGAGTCGTTTTTCATCCGGCCGAGATCGAAATTGACGCCGTACTTCTTGCAGACATATTTGCCTGCATCCGGCGTCACCTGCATCAACCCGTAGGCTTGCGCCGGAGAGACCACCGCCGGATTGAACGCGCTTTCCTGCCGGGCGATCGCGAAGATCACGCTCTGCTCGACCTCGGGGCCGATCGATTTGAACGGCGGGATGCCATTGACGGGATAAGCGTAGAAATCGAATGGCAGCCCGCGATTGAGGGCTGCCTTGCCGAGCAGCAGCATGCCTCGGGCGTCGCCGTTGCGCGAGGCGAGTTCGCCAAGCCCGACCAGCGCGTCGGGGTCGCCATTGTCGCCCATGTCGCCGAAAATCGGAATCGCGAGTTCGCGCTCGTCGAGCGCATAGAGCAGCTGCACCGCGCGGACGATCTCGAGCCGCTCGATGCCGCGGCCGCGCCCGGACGGCGCGCCGTTGAGCTGGATCTGCGGCAGTCCGAGCTTGGCGCGGGCAAGCTGGCCGTAATAACTGGTCGATTGTTCGGCGGCCGCGTTATAGGCGGCACGGGCTTCCTGCGCACGCCCGGCGGCTTCGGCGGCGCGGCCCTGCCAGTAGCCGGCGCGCGCCAGCGCGGTCGGGTTGACGCTGCCGACGCCGATCCGGGCAAAGTGCTGCGAGGCCGTCGAGGGGTCGTTGAGGAAGCGCAGCGCGATCCAGCCGGCGGTGAATTCCTGTTCGGTCTTGTAGATGTCGCGGGCGGGCAGGGCGGCGTCGCGCGCGATCAGATAAGCGGAGCGGATCTCGTTGACGTCGAGCATCTTGCGCGCCAGCAGCCGCCGTTCGATCCACCATTCGTCGACATTGTAGATCCGGTCCGGATCCTTCGGCGCGCTCATCATCAGTTCGGCGGCTTCGGCGAATTTTTCCTCGCGACGGAGCAATTGGATCTTGCTGAAAATAAAGCCGGGATCGCTGTGCAGCTCGCGCGGCACCTGTTCCAGCAACGCCCTGCTGTTGGAAGCCTTGTGATTGCCGGCGATCCGCGCTTTGGCCAGCGCGACCTGGTCGCTGCCGAGCCGTTTGGCCGCACGCATCGCCGCGCCCTCCTGCTCGGTCCCGTACAGCATCGGATCCATTCGCGCCTTCTGATCGCCCGGCGTCAGCAGCGCGCCGAACAGATCGAGCGCGGTGTTTTCGGTTTCCTCCGACATCGAATTGTTGCGCCAGGCATCGCGCACCAGCCGTTCGGCATTGGCCCGCTCGCCACGCCCGATCATCACGCGCGCCAGCGCGAATTTGCCCTTGGCCGACAGCGGCGACTTGTTTTCGAACCACGACCACACCACGCTATCGTCGCGGTGGTCGTCCCAAAGCGCTGCCTCGAGACGGCGGCGCAGGAAGCTCTGCGAGGGCCAGCTCGGATTCGCCGAGATGAAGGCGCGGTACCGCTCGACGCTGGCGTTATTGTTGTCGCTGCGCAGGATGATCCATTCGGCGAGTTTCCGCGCCACCGGGTCGGAAATCGCGGCCTCGGCCTGGGTGGCGTCATCAGGCTTGTGCTTGCGAACCAGGTCGATGACGTTTTCCACCGCCTCGGTATCGGCCTGGGACGTCGAGGAAGTCGCGGCAACCGCGGCAGGGATCGCCGGCTTGCGCGCCGGTGCCGGCGGCAAAGTCGCATGCCCACGGCTGGCGGCCTGGATACCGGCCGGAGCGATCGCCTGGGGGGCTGCGTTCTTGCCGCCCTTTGCCTCGGGCTTGCTTTCAGATTTACCCGCGGCCTTGCTCTTGTCGGCGGTTTTTTCTGACTTGGATTTCGTGGATGGCTTGTCGGCGCTGTGCGGATCGGGATGAGTTTTCGACGCCGCTGATGCCTTGGCAGTCGATGATTTGGCGGTGTCGAGCTTAGGGGCGGAGGATTTGGAGGCCTGGGTTTTGGCGGCCTGAGATTTGGCAGTGTCCGGCTTGGCAGCGTTCGACTTGGCAGCGTTCGACTTGGCCGCTTCCGGTTTCTTCGCGGGATCAGGCTTCTTGGCCGTCTCGGTCTTCTTGTCGGTGGATGGCTTCGCCGCCTTGGGTTTGGCGGCAACGCCGGACTTGGCGGAAGCAGTCTTGGTGGCGTCGGACGCGGTCTCGGCCGACGCCGGTATCCCGGTGGTCATCGCCAGGCCGAACAGGAGCAACAGCGACAAGCTGAGCGATAGGGCCATCGATCGCAAGACGGCGGCGCGGGCGGACTGGATCACGGCGTTCCTTCGCGGCGAATCATGGATTCCCTAGAGCGTAAGCTCTATTTTGATCGCAACATCCGGACAAAATACTAACTTCGGCGCGACTTGCGGCCGGTCTGCACCATCACCGCGGCGAAATCGCGGCCGGGGGAACGGCGTGCGCGGGCCTTTCGCAGCCACCCCGGACCCGATATGTATGGTGTCATGTGAGGTCTCGCGGCGGTACCCGCGCGTTCGGAGAAAGACGATGGCAGCCAAGACAAATTTTAAGGGTTCGTTTACCGCCTTGGTTACGCCTTTCAAGAACGGCTCGGTCGACGAGGCGGCATTTCGCGGCCTGGTGAACTGGCAGATCGCCGAGGGCACCAATGGCCTCGTGCCGGTCGGCACCACAGGCGAGAGCCCGACCTTGAGTCACGACGAACACAAGCGTGTGGTTCAATGGTGCATCGAAGAGGCGAAGGGGCGCGTTCCCGTGATCGCCGGCGCCGGCTCCAATTCCACCAAGGAAGCGGTCGAACTGGCCGAGCATGCCGAGACGGCGGGCGCCAGCGCCGTGCTGGTGGTGACGCCGTATTACAACAAGCCGACCCAGGAGGGTCTGTACCAGCACTTCAAGGCGATCAACGACGCGATCGGCATTCCGATCATCATCTACAACATTCCGCCGCGCTCGGTGATCGACATGAGCGTCGACACCATGAAGCGGCTGTTCGAATTGAAGAACATCGCCGGCGTCAAGGACGCCACCGCGAGCATGGTGCGGGTGTCGCAGCAGCGCGCCACGCTGGGCGAGGAGTTCAACCAATTGTCGGGCGAGGACGCCACCATCATCGGCTACATGGCGCATGGCGGTCACGGCTGCATTTCGGTGACCTCCAACGTCGCGCCGCGGCTGTGCTCGGAATTCCACGTCGCCTGGCAGAAAGGTGATCACGCCACCGCGCTCAAGATCCATGACAAATTGATGCCGCTGCACACCAACCTGTTCATCGAGTTCAAATCCCGCGCCGGTAAAATACGCACTGTCGCTGCTCGGCAAGATGGACGAGAAATTGCGGCTGCCGATGGTGCCGGTGTCGGAGCCGACCCGCGTTGCCGTGCGCAGTGCCATGGTACATGCGGGATTGATCAACTAATCCGCCGATTTACGACCTAATCCACGTTTTTCAACTCAATCCAATTATTGTGGGACAGATTCAATGAGCGACAGGCTGCATGGTGCGGAAGAGAAGGGCTCGCAGATGCTTAAGGAATTTCGCGACTTCGCGATGAAGGGCAACGTGGTCGACCTGGCGGTTGCCGTCATCATCGGCGCCGCGTTTGGCGCCATCGTGACCTCGCTGGTCGGCGACATCATCATGCCGCTTGTCGGGTCGATCACCGGCGGTCTCGACTTCTCGAACTATTTCACCGGCCTGTCGAAAGCGGTCACCGCGACCAACCTGGCCGATGCGAAGAAACAGGGCGCGGTGCTGGCCTGGGGCAATTTCCTGACGCTGACGATCAACTTCATGATCGTTGCTTTTGTGCTATTCATGGTGGTCCGCGGAATGAGCTCGCTGAAGAAAAAGGATGCGACGCCCGCCGCGCCGCCGAAGCCGAGCGCGGAAGTGGAATTGCTGACCGAGATACGCGACCTGCTCAAGAAGACCTGATGGCCGAGAAGAACGAACGACCGATCAAAATCGTCGCGGAAAATCGCCAGGCTCGCTTCCACTACGCGATCGAGGACACGCTCGAGGCCGGGATCGCGCTGACCGGGACCGAGGTCAAGTCGATCCGCAACGGCAAGACCACGATCGCCGAATCCTACGCCGATACCAAGGACGGCGAGGTCTGGCTGATCAACGCCAATATCCCCGAATATCTGCAGGCCAACCGCTTCAATCACGAGCCGAAGCGGCCGCGCAAATTGTTGCTGCACCGAAAGCAGATCAACAAATTGATGGGCGCGGTCGATCGCGAGGGGATGACGCTGGTCCCGCTCAAGCTATATTTCAACGAGCGCGGCCGCGCCAAGTTGTTGCTGGCGGTGGCCAAGGGCAAGAAATTGCACGACAAGCGCGCGACCGAAAAGAAGCGCGACTGGGACCGGGAAAAAAGCCGCCTGCTGCGGGCGAGGGGGTAAAGCACCGCCCTCATCCTGAGGAGCCCGCAGGAGGCGGGCGTCCCGAAGGATGGCAGCAGTCGGTGGCGCTTGGCGCCATGGTTCGAGACGCGCGCAGTTGCGCGCTCCTCACCATGAGGCCATCAGTTGTTGCATGCTGAATGAGGATGAGAATGAACCAGGGTAATCTTCACGAAGTCGACTGGAGCAAGATTCCCGCGCCGGCGGATGACGGCGCCGCGGCGCATCTGGTCGGCATGACGTTGCCGCCGATCAGCCTGGTTGCGACCGACGACACCTCGGTGGATCTGTCGACCTTGCAGGGGCGCACCGTGGTGTTCGGCTATCCCCGGACCGGCGAGCCGGGCAAGATCGGGCTGGTCGAGGATTGGGACATGATCCCGGGCGCGCGGGGCTGCACCCCGCAAACCTGCTCGTTTCGCGATCTGTTTGCCGAACTGAAAGCGGCCGGCGCCAGGCAGGTGTTCGGCTTGTCGACCCAGGACAACGTCTACCAGACCGAGATGGCGTCGCGGCTTCATCTGCCGTTCCCGGTCTTGTCCGATGACAAGCTGAAACTCGCCAGCGCGCTTGATCTGCCGACCATGGATGTGGCGGGGCTGACCCTGATCAAACGGCTGGCGCTGATCATCGACGATGCCCGCATCACGCACGTGTTCTATCCGGTGTTTCCGCCCGATCGGAACGCCGGCGACGTGCTGGAGTGGCTGAAGAAGCATCCGGTTGCTTCGTAGCTCGTAGCCTGGGCAAAGCGATCCCGTCCGCCGTAGCTCAACGAGCGAAGTCGGAGGCGTGCCCACCGTCTCGGGCAGTCAGCAAATAGTGGTGGGCAAGGCGCAAGTGCGCCTTTGCCCACCCCACAAAGCACCGATCTGAAACTTACTTCGTCAGGTCCGCGCGCACCTTTGCGAACACGCTGCGAAACATGTCCGTCGTCAGCACCCTGGTGTTGGTGTTGTAGCGCGAGCAATGATAGCTGTCGTACAGCTTCAGCGCGCCGGCCTGATGCACCGCGCCGTGTGAAAACGGCGCCGCGGCGGCGCGCAGGCCCAGCACCTTCAGCGTCGAATCATGCGCCACCCGGCCGAGTACGACCAGCGCGCGCAGGTTCGGCATGGCCGCGACCTTTCCGGCGAGAAACTGCCGGCAGGTATTGATCTCGATCGGCAATGGCTTGTTTTGCGGCGGCACGCAGTGCACGGCGTTGCCGATCCGGCAATCGACCAGCGTAAACCCGTCATCGGGCCGCGCCTGATAGACGCCTTTGGCGAAACCATATTCCAGCAAGGTGGCATAGAGCAGGTCGCCGGCGTAATCGCCGGTGAACGGGCGGCCGGTGCGGTTGGCACCCTGCATGCCCGGCGCCAGGCCGACGATCAGCAGGCGTCCGTTCGGATCGCCGAACGACGGCACCGGTGCATTGAACCAATCGGGGTTGCGGGCGCGGGCCTGCTCGCGAAACTCGACCAGTCGCGGGCAAAGCGGGCAATCGCGGTCAGGGTCGCTGCCCGGGAAGGCCGGGGCGAGGAACGGCGCGCCGGCACGTGATGTCTTGGCAAGAGACATCTTGGCACGTGATGCCTTGGCAACATCCGTCTTGGCAAGTGCCGTCCCGGCCATCGATGTCCCGGCAAGCCTGGGCTTGCCGCGCGCGCGGGCTTTAGTCGTCGAAATCGTCGTCATCGGCCCTCGGCGCCATGGTGGTGGCGCGCTGCAGGAATTGCGGCGCGTGATGACGCGGCTCGCGCGGGGCGGGGCGTTCGGACGGGTCGCGGCCGAGCTTGGACTGCAACTCCACCAGATCGGTGAAGACATCGGCCTGGCGGCGCAATTCGTCGGCGATCATGGGCGGCTGGCTGGAGATGGTCGAGATCACGGTAACCCGCACGCCGCGGCGCTGCACCGCCTCAACCAGGGAGCGAAAATCGCCATCGCCGGAAAACAGCACGATCTGGTCGACATGCTCGGCGAGCTCCATCGCATCGACCGCGAGCTCGATGTCCATGTTGCCCTTGACCTTGCGGCGGCCGCTGGCGTCGATGAATTCCTTCGTCGCTTTGGTGACGACAGTGTAGCCGTTGTAATCGAGCCAATCGATCAGCGGTCGGATCGACGAGTATTCCTGATCTTCGATAATCGCGGTGTAGTAGAACGCGCGCACCAACGTGCCACGGCTCTGAAATTCCTTCAGAAGGCGCTTGTAATCGATGTCGAAGCCGAGCGTCTTGGCAGTTGCGTACAGATTGGCGCCATCGATAAAAAGCGCGATCTTGTTGGAAGTGAGTGACATCAGTTTACTCGCGTTGTTAACGTTTTTGGCGCAGCGCCAAACGGCCACGCATCCCCAGGATCGACGGTCGAAAGTACGTTGGAGCTGAGCCTTCACTCACCGGAAAGAATATGGTGTCGCGCAGCCCAAAACGCACTCGTTAAACCTGTAATGAAGCGATTTGTTGTTCGGCACAATACCCTAACTGTATCTGGATATGGCCGAAAGCCCCTGTTTGAGGGTCGGTTGGCAAAGCCGATTGCCCTGGCCAAATCACAATTTGACCTTGCAGAAGCCCGCTCATCCCTATAACTACCGCCTATAACCAGCATTTTCGGTCCCACTTAACGGAGCGACAGGCGATGGCGCGCGTCACCGTAGAAGATTGTATTGATAAGGTCGATAACCGGTTCGATCTGGTTTTGCTGGCGGCCCACCGCGCCCGCATGATCTCATCCGGCTCACAACTCACGATTGACAGAGATAACGACAAAAACCCCGTCGTTTCACTCCGAGAAATCGCGGATTCGACGATATCCCCTGAGGATTTGCGCGAGGAATTGGTACACTCGTTGCAGAAGTTCGTCGAGGTCGATGAGCCCGAACCCGATACTGTCCCATTGATCGGGTCAGCCGGTGCCAGTGTCGATGCCGACGACACCGAAGTGGCGGTCGAGCGCATGACGGAAGAGGAACTCCTCAAGGGCCTCGAGGGTCTGGCTCCGCCGGAAGAGCAGCCTGAAGAGGACGAGTAAGGCCAGGCTTTTCGGCCGGAGACGTTCCGGAACAGCTTCAAAGATACCGAAGGCCCGGGCATTCGCTCGGGCTTTTTGCGTCGCGGGCCTTCGCGTTGGCGGCCTTTGCGTTGGTCTGCCGTTTCGTGGTTACCTTGCGCTTCGCACGGTATCAACGACGGTCGCGAAGGCTGTCTCCGATTTGATCGGACGGCTGCCAATTTCGCGTTACACTGCGTCGGTACCGAAAAAAGTCGAGCGTGTTACCGGGCGGGAACTGTGCCGCTTTGTTGTGAGACGCATTAGATCATAGGATGAGACGGGCCGTAGTTCGAAGGCTCGCGCGAGGCAGTGATTCGATGGTGAGTTGGCGCCGCAACCACCGGCAAATGGAAGCCGCGACCGAGTCGGTGGCAGTGGCGCCGGACGCACGCGAGATCGTCAAACCGGCCAAACCGCCCCGGTCGCGGATGATGCGACAATACGACCTTGTCGAGCGGGTCCGATCCTACAATCCCAATACCGACGAGGACATGCTCAACCGGGCCTATGTCTACGCCATGAAGGCGCACGGCGCGCAGACCCGGGCCTCCGGCGATCCCTATTTCTCGCATCCGCTGGAAGTCGCCGCGATCCTGACCGACCTCAAGCTCGACGATGCCACCATCGTGGCGGCGCTGCTGCACGACACCATCGAGGATACCGAGGCGACCCGGGCCGAAATCGACCAGATGTTCGGCCACGAGATCGGCGCGCTGGTCGAGGGCCTGACCAAGCTGAAGCGGCTGGAGCTGGTGTCGCGCGAAGCCAAGCAGGCCGAAAACCTGCGAAAATTGCTGCTGGCGATCGCCGATGACGTTCGCGTGCTGCTGATCAAGCTGGCCGACCGCCTGCACAACATGCGGACCCTCGAGTTCGTGCCGCCGGCGGCGCGCCGTCGCATCGCCGAGGAGACGCTCGACATCTATGGCCCGCTTGCCGGCCGCATGGGCATGCAGGAAATGCGCGAGGAACTCGAGGATCTGTCGTTCCGCATGCTGGATCCGGAAGCCCATGCGGTGGTGATGGCGCGGCTGGATTCGCTGGCCGACCGCAACCGCAATCTGATCGGTGAAATCGAAAGCCAGCTCTCGCGCAATCTGCAGAAGAACGGCATGACCGCGCAGGTCAGCGGCCGGCGCAAGCAGCCGTTTTCGATCTGGACCAAGATGGAGCGCAAGTCGGTCGGCTTCGAACAATTGTCCGATATTTTCGGCTTCCGCGTCGTTCTCGACAGCACCGAAGCCTGCTACCGCGCGCTCGGCGTCGTGCACACCACCTGGCCGGTGGTGCCGGGCCGCTTCAAGGACTACATTTCGACGCCGAAGCAGAACGACTACCGCTCGATCCACACGACCGTGATCGGGCCTGGCAACCAGCGCGTCGAACTGCAGATCCGCACCGAGGAGATGGACCAGATCGCCGAACTCGGCATCGCCGCGCACGCCTTCTACAAGGACGGCGTGGGGTCGCCGACCGAAGTGCTGAAGCGCGAATCGAACGCCTTTGCGTGGCTGCGCAAGACCATCGGCATCCTGTCGGAAAGCGCCAATCCGGAAGAGTTTCTCGAGCACACGAAGCTCGAACTGTTCCACGATCAGGTGTTCTGCTTCACTCCAAAGGGCAAGCTGATCGCGCTACCGCGGCAGGCCAATGTGATCGATTTCGCCTATGCGGTGCATACCGACGTCGGCAACAGCGCGGTGGGCTGCAAGATCAACGGCAAGTTCGCGCCATTGTCGTCCGAACTGCAGAACGGCGACGAGGTCGAGGTCTTGACCTCGAAGGCGCAGGCCGCGCCGCCGTCGGCCTGGGAAGCGCTGGCGGTCACCGGCAAGGCCCGGGCGGCGATCCGGCGCGCGACCCGTACCGCCGTGCGCGACCAATATGCCGGGCTCGGCCGCCGCATCGTCGAGCGCCTGTTCGTGCGCGCCAAGATCGAATATGCCGACGACAAGCTGAAGGGCGCGCTGCCGCGGCTGGCGCGGTCGTCCATCGAAGACGTGATGGCCTCGGTCGGGCGTGGCGAGTTGAAAGCCTCCGACGTCGCGCGGGCGATGTATCCCGACTACAAGGAAGAGCGCATCGGCCGGTTCGGGCCGAAGAAGAATATCGCAGACAAACTGAAGCTCAAATCACCGTCCGATCCCGCGCGCAGCACCTCGGTGATTCCGATCCGCGGCATCAATTCCGATCTGCCGGTGAAATTCGCGCCGAACGGCGGCGCGGTGCCGGGCGACCGCATCATCGGCATCGTGACGCCGGGCGAGGGCATCACGATCTATCCGATCCAGTCGCCGGCGCTGGGCGATTTCGAGGAGGAGCCGGAGCGCTGGCTCGACGTGCGCTGGGATGTCGACGATTCGACGCCGCAGCGCTTTCCGGCCCGGATCATGGTTCACAACGTCAACGAACCCGGCAGCCTTGCCCAGGTCGCGACCGTGATCGCCGAGCATGACGGCAATATCGACAATATCAGCATGTCCAGGCGCTCGCCCGACTTCACCGAGCTGACCATCGACCTCGAGGTCTATGACCTCAAGCATCTCAGCGCGATCATCGCCCAGTTGCGCGCCAAGGCCGTCGTCGCCCGGGTCGAACGCGTCAATGGCTGATGCCGACCTCATGGTGAGGAGGCGCGTCTAGCGCCGTCTCGAACCATAGCCCACACTTGCTGCCATCCTTCGAGACGCGGCCAAGATCGAACGCCGCTCCTCAGGATGAGGGCGTTCTGCTAGTCATGTCCTGATCATTTCAAGTCGCGAGTCCTCCATGTCTGCTCCTCCGCTGCGCCTCGGCGTCAATGTCGACCATGTCGCAACCTTGCGTAATGCACGCGGCGGCGGTCGGCCGGATCCGGTGCGGGCGGCGCTGACCGCAATCGAGGCCGGGGCCGACGGGATCACTGCGCATCTGCGTGAGGACCGCCGCCATATCCGCGACGAGGACATGGCGCGGCTGAAGGCCGAGATCTCCAAGCCGCTGAATTTCGAGATGGCGGCGACTGCTGACATGCTGCGGATCTCGCTCGCCACCAAGCCGCACGCAGTGTGCCTGGTGCCGGAGCGGCGCGAGGAATTGACCACCGAAGGCGGTCTCGACGTGGTCGGCCAGCACAACACCCTGAAACCCTTCATCGCGCAGCTGAACGACGCGGGCATCCGGGTGTCGCTGTTCATCGCCGCCGATCCCGGCCAGATCGAGATGGCGGCCAAACTGCGCGCGCCCGTGATCGAGATCCATACCGGCGCCTGGTGCGACGCGGTAGTCGACGGCCACACCGCGAAGGCCGATGCCGAATGGCAGCGCATCGTCCGGGGAGCGGCGCTGGCCCGGACGGCGGGGCTCGAAGTCCATGCCGGCCACGGCCTCGACTACCGGACCGCCGAGACCATCGCGGCGCTGCCCGAAATCGTTCGAATTGAACATCGGCTACTACATGATCGGGGAGGCGCTGTTCGTCGGCCTCGGCGAGACCGTCCGGCAGATGCGCGCGGCGATGGATCGCGGTCGCGGCGCGATCCCAAAAGCGGGCAAGCCATGATCATCGGTGTCGGCTCCGACCTGATCGACATCACCCGGATCGATGCGGTGATCGAGCGGCACGGCGAGCGTTTCCTCGAACGCATCTTCACCGATGCCGAGCGCGCCAAAGCCGAACGCCGGTCCAAGAACCACAAGATGGTGGTTGCGACCTACGCCAAGCGATTCGCCGCCAAGGAGGCCTGCTCCAAGGCGCTCGGGACCGGCATCCGGCGCGGGGTGTGGTGGCGGGACATGGGGGTGGTCAACCTGCCGGGCGGGCGGCCGACCATGCAACTGACCGGCGGGGCGCTGGCACGGCTGGAAACCCTGACGCCGCCGGGCTGCGAGGCCCGGATCGACCTCTCGATCACCGACGACTGGCCGCTGGCGCAGGCTTTCGTCATAATTTCGGCGGTCCCGAAGCCCACATCCTGACGCCACATGCGGGATGCGGCGCGCCACTCCCGGATGAAACTAAAAATATTTGGTTTTTCAATGGATTAGCAAGTTTTGAACGGGCCGTTGATTGCGCGGCTGCGAACAACCGTCTAAAACGCGGCCGGGAAATAGGGCGAATTCGGGTTTGCGCCGGGGTTCGTTTTCACACCACAATTGAGCATTTAGTGACGCGAAACGAGCTTGCGATTCGCGTAAGGAATGTATCCGGCCGGGCCGCGGCGGAAGCGACTGAATTGGGAAAGCGATGAGCGTGACATCCGGGACAAAAACTGAAAGCGGCATGGGCGAAACCATCCGCGTGGTCGTTCATGCGCTTCTGATCGCCTTGGTGATCCGCACCTTCCTGTTTCAGCCCTTCAACATCCCCTCGGGATCGATGAAGGCGACCCTGCTGGTCGGCGACTACCTGTTCGTTTCGAAGTATTCCTACGGCTACAGCCATTACTCGATCCCGCTGTCGCCACCGCTGTTCTCGGGGCGCATCTTCGGCTCGGAGCCGAACCGCGGCGACGTCGTGGTGTTCCGGCTTCCGAAGGATGATTCCACCGACTACATCAAGCGCGTGATCGGACTGCCGGGCGACCACATCCAGATGAAGGAAGGTCTGCTCTACATCAACGACAAGCCGGTCGTGCGCGAGCGCCTCAGCGACTTCGTCGGCGAGGATCCGTGCGGCTCCGACGCTACCGCGCGGGTCAAGCGCTGGAAGGAAACGCTGCCGAACGGCGTCAGCTACGAGTCGCTGGATTGCGTCGACAATGGCTTCTACGACAACACCATCGTCTACGATGTACCGCCCGGGCACTACTTCATGATGGGCGACAACCGGGACAATTCGACCGACAGCCGGGTACTCTCGGCGGTGGGCTATGTGCCGTTCGAAAATCTGATCGGCCGGGCCCAGATGATCTTCTTCTCCATTGCCGAAGGCGAACATGCCTGGATGTTCTGGCGCTGGCCGACCGCGGTGCGCTGGAATCGCATATTCTCCATCGTGCGATGATTGACGACGCGCAGGACATTCAGACCCCACCGTCACCAGGCGAAGCCAGTCCTCAGCCTGATGCCGGACGGGAGCCTGCGCCCAAGAAGAAGCGGACCAAGGTCAGCGCCAAGGCGGCGGCCGCGGCGATCGAAGCCCGGATCGGGCACAAATTCGCCGATCCGGCGCTGCTGACCACCGCCTTCACCCATGTCTCGGCGCTGAAGGCGGCGCGCAAGCGCGGCGACAGCTACCAGCGGCTGGAGTTTCTGGGCGATCACGTCCTGGGCTTGATCGTCTCCGACATGCTGTATCGCGCCTTTCCGAACGCCGACGAGGGCGAATTGTCAAAGCGGCTGGCCGATCTGGTGCGCAAGGAAAGCTGCGCCGACGTCGCAAAATCGCTGGGGCTGCTCGACGATATCAAGCTCGGCGCGGTCGGCGCGGGGGCGGGCGCCCGGTTGCGTAAATCCGTGCTCGGCGACATCTGCGAAGCCGTGATCGGCGCGATTTTTCTCGACGGTGGCTACGGCTCGGCGGCGCAGTTCGTCGAACGCAACTGGACCGAGCGAATGCGCAAGCCGCGGCGGCCGCTGCGCGACCCCAAGACAGTGTTGCAGGAATGGGCCCAGGGCAAGGGCTTGCCGACGCCGGTTTATCGGGAGGTCGAGCGCACCGGCCCGCATCACGATCCGCAGTTTCGGGTCGCGGTGGATTTGCCCGGGCTCGATCCGGCCGAAGGCATCGGCGGCAGCAAGCGCGCGGCTGAAAAGGTCGCGGCCTCGGTGATGATCGCGCGGGAAGGCGTCGGCGGCGGTAGTAATGATGGATGAAACCCCTGACGATGGCGCCGGCGTGGTTGCCACGACCCCCGCTGCTCCGACGCGTTGCGGCTTTGTCGCGCTGATCGGCGCGCCCAATGTCGGCAAGTCGACGTTGGTCAACGCGCTGGTCGGCTCCAAGGTTACGATCGTGTCGCGCAAGGTGCAGACCACGCGGGCGCTGATCCGCGGCATCGTGATCGAGAACAACGCCCAGATCATCCTGGTCGATACGCCAGGCATCTTCCTGCCGAAGCGGCGGCTGGATCGCGCGATGGTGTCGACGGCCTGGAGCGGGGCGCATGACGCCGATCTGGTCTGCGTGCTGATCGACGCCAAATCCGGCATCGACGACGAGGCCGATGCGATCCTGAACAAGCTCGCGACGGTCAAGCACGACAAAATCCTGATCCTGAACAAGATCGACCTGGTGCCGCGCGAAAAGCTGCTGGCACTGGCCAAGGCCGCCAACGACCGGCTCGGCTTCGCCCAGACCTTCATGATCTCGGCGTTGTCGGGCGACGGCGTCGACGATCTGCGCGCCACTTTGGCCGCGATGGTGCCGCCGGGCCCGTTCCACTATCCGGAAGACCAGATGTCGGATGCGCCGCTGCGGCATCTGGCGGCGGAAATCACCCGCGAAAAGATCTTCCGTCAGCTCCACCAGGAACTGCCGTACCAGTCCACGGTCGAGACCGACAGCTGGACCGAGCGTAAGGACAAATCGGTGCGCATCGAGCAGACGATTTTCGTCGAGCGCGAAAGTCAGCGCAAGATCGTGCTCGGCAAGGCCGGCGCCACCATCAAGTCGATCGGCGCGGATTCGCGCAAGGAACTGACCGAGATCGTCGGCGTTCCTGTGCACCTGTTTTTATTCGTCAAGGTGCGCGAGAACTGGAGCGAGGATCCCGACCGCTATCGGGAAATGGGTCTGGATTTTCCCAAAGAGTGATTGAGTCCGGATCGAGGAATGATCGAGTTGAACAAAAATTGCGTGATGATTGACCCCGCATGAACGTGCCCCGAAATGTGATCTGGTTTGAGGTGCTGCTGTATCTGTCGCTGACGCTCGATTCGCTGTCGGTGGCTTTTCAGGACCGGACCCCGAACACCGACATGACCCAGCAGATGATCACCGCCGCGACCGTGATGGCCGGCGGGATGATTTTGTTGCTGGTTTATTTCGTCTGGCTCGCCGCGCATCATCACAAAAGCTGGCCGCGCTGGGTGCTGCTGGCCGCGTTGGTGCTGTCGATCTATTCGCTGACCCAGACCATCGGCGAAGTCGGCCTGCAACTCGACAGCGCGATCGAGATCGTGTCCTGCGCCCTGACGGTGGGCGGGCTTTATTGCGCCTTCACCGGCGACGCCAAGGGCTGGTTCAACGCGTAGGCTTAAGCGTAGGGCGGCTCCGCCGAAACCATGTCCAGGTCTCTCGCGTCACCGCCAGATAACCATCGCCCCGGTAGACGATCTGGTCCGCCACGATCCGGTTGAGCTCGGGCAGCGCATGGAACGGTACCGAGGGATAAGCGTGGTGCTCGACGTGATAGGGCATGTTCCACGCAAACCATTTGACGATCGCGGAGGTGGTGGTGGTGCGGGTATTCTGGAAGGCGCTGCGGGTCCGCTCGCAGCCAGTGTGCTCGGCGTACAGATACGGCCGCAAGAACGACTGCCCCAGGATCAAGGGAATAACCCAGACCCAGAGCAGGGTGGTTGAAGAAAGCAGCACCGAGACGAGCAACAGCAGCGAGTAGCCGGCGATGTACCAGCGCGCCTCGGTCACGATCAGGTCGCGCTTGTTCGCCGGGATCCAGGGTACGCTGACCTTTCCGGTCACGGCATGGCGCAGCATCAGGCGCACCCGGATCGCGACCTGCAGCAGGCCGCTATAAGCGAGCGCCAGATGGGCGTCCGAGGTCGGGACCGGACCGACCAGCAATTCCGGATCCTTGTCGGGATCCTGGGTGTGGCGATGATGGTCCCAGTGAAACAGGCAATAATATTCGTAAGGCAGTGCGATCGCGAACGACGACAGATGACCGACCGCCAGGTTGAGACTGCGCGCCCGGAACGCGGTCTTGTGCGCGGTCTCGTGCACGATCATGAACAGGTACGCGACGAAATAGCCTTGCACTGCGATCAGTGGCAGTGCCCATCCGAGGCCGTATCGCGCGGACACAAGCCAGATCAGCGCGCCCAGCACGGCGATCACCCCGTAATGGCAGACCGCGCGAACCGTTGCCTGGAGATTTGACCGCACCGACAACGCGCGCAGCGCCGCGGGAGACAGCAAACGGCCGGGCGTTCCGTCCGGGGCTTGCAGTTCGGATGGTGCTGGATTGCTCATGGCCCACCTGTGAGAAACCGGTTTTCGGTTCTGTCGATGCACCAATCTAGACCTTGGTCCCGGCGCGGGCGATGCCCAAATAAGCACCGTTCGCGGGCCGACTTTTGCGGCATCGGGGATCTGCACGCGGGATGGATGCGGCGGCCCGCCGGCGCCTGTCTCGCGTAATCCGCCCACCATGTTAAACTCAGACCCATGGAATGGACCGACGAAGGCATTGTGCTCGGGGTGCGACGGCACGGCAAATCCTCCGCCATCGTCGAGCTGTTGACCCGTGAGCGGGGCCGCCATCTCGGGCTGGTGCGCGGTGGCGCCGGCTCACGGATGCGGCCGTTGCTGCAGCCGGGCAACAGCGTCACTGCGGTGTGGCGGGCGCGGCTCGACGAGCATCTCGGTTATTATCAGCTCGAGGGCACCCGGCTGCGCGCGGCCACGTTGCTGGCGTCGTCATTCGCGGTCTATGGCGTCACCCATCTGGCTTCGCTGGCGCGGCTGCTGCCGGAGCGCGATCCGCATCAGGACATCTACGAAATGCTCGAGCGTACGCTCGACGATTTCGACGACGCCGGCGTCGCGGCGGTGCATCTGGTGCGGTTCGAACTGGCGATGCTCGCCGAACTCGGCTTCGGTCTCGATCTGGAAAATTGCGCCGCGACCGGCGCGACTACCGAACTAATTTACGTCTCGCCGAAATCCGGTGGCGCAGTGTCGCGCGCGGCCGGCGATCCCTGGCGCGAACGGTTGCTGCGGTTGCCGCCGTTCTTGCGCGACGACGATAGCGGACAAAACGGTTGCTCCGATCAGGATCTGCAGGATGGTTTTCGACTGACCGGAATGTTTTTGTTCCGTCATGTGCTGGAGCCACGCGGGCAGCGCCATTCCGATGCGCGCGACGGCTTTATCAATGCGGTGGTAAAACAGCGCGCCGGAAGCGCGATTCCGCCGATTTGACCGGTTTTTCGGCCGTTTTCCGCGGTTCCGAATGGTAAAAAATTAGTTAACATTAATTCCCATTGTACCTGCGCTCTCACCGCATGGCCGTGTCCGCTGAACGGGACCGTGTGCCGCATTTTGGCCACCTCCTGTGACTTAAAGCCAGAAGGTCGGACTTAGATCCGCGAACTAAACCGCGCCGCCGGACCAGATCAGTCCCTTTAAAGCGGCTGTCTTGATCGCGCTGATGCGATCTTTCTCCACACAGGATTCGTAAATCTAATGCGTATGATCTTAGCTGCAACGGCCTTGCTTTGCGTGTTGGCGTCGTCGAGCGCAGAGGCCCGAACCTATCATCATCACTATCATCACGCTCGCTACAGCGCGCATGTCCATCACGGCCGACATCATTATGCATCCCGGCGTTCTCACTACGCCCATCGTCACGGCTACCGACATGCCCACTACGCCGATAGCGATGCGCCTCAATATGCGTCGGGCGGCCACGTCTCCGGCGGACGTCCGCGCGCGTGGTGCGGCTGGTATATGCGCGGCCAGGTCGGCGGCGACCCCGGTCCGTCCTATAATCTGGCGCGGTCGTGGGCCCATTACGGGTCCAATGCGGGCGGCCCGCGCGTCGGCGCTATCGTGGTCTGGAGCCATCACGTCGGAAAGATCGTCGGTGAAGAGAACGGTCACTGGATCGTGCAGAGCGGCAATGACGGTCACTCCGTCCGAACCCGCCCGCGTTCGTTGGCTGGCGCTATCGCGTTCAGGACCGCCTACGCGTCCTACTAGTCGCCGTCTATTCGGCAAACGACCCCGCCGCTGTTCGGTTGAAACAACCGGACGCGGCGTCTACGGGGTGTCACGGTTCGGCGCCTCGTGGCACAGCTTGTGCTTGCTGCAGATTGATCGTTTTTCGGCAAGCGCGGCGAAATCCGATCCGGCTCGGCGGGCATACCCGGCAACCCGCCGAGCCGTACCATTCGAGGGAACCTAAACCATCCTCGAATGTTCCATTTCCGAAGGTTCCAATGGAACCGGATAATCAGAGGATCAACCTTTGGCTATGCATTTGATTTGGACTTTGCGTTTGAGCTGCGTGCTGGCGGTATTTTTGGGCTGTTCGCCTGCCGCAATGGCATCCGAGCGTTCTCCGCTCTTGCATCGGATGTCCTGCACGCTCGTGCGTTATTACGTTGCCCTGTATTCTGCCACGGCCGCTGAACAATACGCCCGCAGCAAGGGCGCTACCGATGCCGACATCGACGCGGCGCGCCGCTGCATCAAGGCGGAAGGCCCGAGGACGGCTTCCGCCCAGTAGCTAATTTCGAAATTGTTCGCGGGAGCGTTCTTAGGATCATTCGAACCAATGACCGGTTCGAATTATGACGTTTGCATTTCCCGACTCAGCAAAAAGTGCTCTTTTCCAAAGACGAGGCAAGGGTATGCGCGGGCATCTGGAAATGAGCCAAATTACCTATGCACTTCTCATCGTGGTTGGGCTGACGCTGACCGGTTATTTCGGCTTTGCCGCATGGCAATCGTCGGGTGATGACCAGGTCACGACGGGCGCGATCTTGCGTCACCGGTAAATCTCGCGGTGAGGTCTGTCAGCAACACTTGGACATATTCACCGCCGGATCGAGTGAGCTAACTAGCGGCGTCGCCGGATTTGAATATCGTGGCTTCGCGGAATTATTTTAGTCCGCGAACGCCACGGAGCTGGCGATGGACCCATTTGATAAAAAGCCGATATTACCCGTCGAAATCATGATCACGGTCGCCATCAACGTCGTCGTCGCGCTGCTCGGCTACTATGCCGTGGTGTTCTGGGGAATAGTCCAGGGCTGACTTCGGGAAATCCCCACTGTGCAGCGCTAAGCCCGTGGCCGAGCTGTCCGGTCGCTCGACGGCAGGTTTGCAGGGGACGGCGACGAATCCCATGCATCCCGGTCACGCGTGCTTTAGCCGCGCGGTTTCACCGAAAACTGTGAACCACTTCACATCCATCCGCAACTAACCAACGGTAAGGGAGGGAGCGGCATGCGTGGAGGTCGAGCGATGACAGATCGGCAGGATTTCGTAATGGTCGCGATCGCCGTCTGCGTCGCCGGCTACATCGCGCTGGCGCTCGATTATGTCGCCCATCAGAGCCTCGGGTTCTCCAGCGCCCATATCCGGGCGGCGGCGACCGGGACGGCGATTGTCATGGCCTCGCTGCTGGCGATCGAACATTTCGGCAAGAAGCTGCGCCAGGCCCGGCAGCGAAATGAGGGCGATCGCCTTGACGGTCAGTGATTTTGCGACGGCCATCCTCGAGAACGAGATCATCCTGCGGCACATCGACGATGGTCACGTGTTTCGCTTTCCGATCTCGTCCGATGGCCGGATCGACATGCAGGCGTCGCGCATCGAGCCCAACCCGGGGGCACGGCGCGAAGCCAGCGCCTATCTGTTCGATGCCCATCACGCGGCGCTCGAAGCTTATCAGCGCGAGCAAATCTGACACACTCATCCGCCGATTGTCGCTGGTCGCTCTCGCTGCCCATTGGGCCGCAATGCCTTCGCAACCGGCTTTTTTTGCTATAAGCGGGCGATCTCACGCTGGTGAGTCGGCCTGATGGCGGTTCCCTGCGAAGTGGGTGCGCCTCGCAAAGGCCTTGAGAACCCGCTGGGAAACCTTTGAAAGACCGGGATTAATGGGAAAACGAATCGATCCGCCTGAACCCGCCGAGGTTCACGAGGTGATGCTGCGGGATGCGCTCGAGGAGCGCTATCTCGCTTACGCGCTCTCGACCATCATGCACCGCGCGCTGCCCGACGCGCGCGACGGCCTGAAGCCGGTGCATCGCCGTATCCTGTATGGGATGCGGCTGTTGCGGCTCGATCCGGGCACGGCGTTCAAGAAATCCGCCAAAATCGTCGGCGACGTGATGGGTTCGTTCCATCCGCACGGCGACCAGGCGATCTACGACGCCATGGTGCGGCTGGCACAGGATTTCTCCTCGCGGTATCCGCTGGTCGACGGCCAGGGCAATTTTGGCAATATCGACGGCGATAATCCGGCCGCCTATCGCTACACCGAAGCGCGCATGACCGAGGTCGCTCGGCTGCTGCTCGACGGCATCGACGAGGACGGTGTCGAATTCCGTGCCAACTACGACGGCCAGACCAAAGAACCTGTCGTATTGCCCGGCGGCTTTCCGAACCTGCTCGCCAACGGCGCGCAAGGCATCGCGGTCGGCATGGCGACCTCGATCCCGCCGCACAACGTCGCCGAACTCTGCGACGCCGCGCTGCACCTGATCGACAAGCCCGATACCAAGTCGAAGTCGTTGCTGCGCTGGGTCAAGGGACCGGACTTCCCGACCGGCGGCATCATCATCGATTCCAAGGAAAGCATCACCGAAGCCTATATGACCGGGCGCGGTGCGTTCCGCACTCGCGCCAAATGGACCCAGGAGGAGGGCGCCCGCGGCACCTGGGTGGTAGTGATCACCGAGATCCCGTGGCTGGTGCAGAAATCGCGCCTGGTCGAAAAGATCGCCGAACTGATCATCGAGAAGAAGTTGCCGCTGGCAGGCGACGTCCGCGACGAATCCGCCGAAGACATCCGGCTCGTGATCGAGCCGAAGTCGCGCGCGGTCGATCCGGAATTGCTGATGGAATCGCTGTTCCGGCTGACCGAGCTGGAAAGCAGGATCCCGCTGAACCTCAATGTGCTGGTCAAGGGCCGCATCCCCAAGGTGCTGGGCCTGGCCGAATGCCTGCGCGAGTGGCTCGACCATCTGCGCGACGTGCTGCTGCGCCGCTCCAATTACCGCAAGGAGCAGATCGAGCATCGGCTCGAAATCCTCGGCGGCTATCTGATCGCCTATCTCAACATCGATGAAGTGATCAGGATCATCCGCACCGAGGACGAGCCCAAGCCGGCCCTGATCAAGGCGTTCAAGCTGACCGAGATCCAGGCCGAAGCCATCCTCAACATGCGCTTGCGCTCATTGCGCAAGCTCGAGGAAATGGAAATCCGCACCGAGGACAAGAAGCTCCGTGCCGAGTTGAAGGGGATCAAGTCGCTGCTCGGTTCCGAGACCGAACAATGGGCCAAGGTCGGCGAGCAGGTGACACAAAGTCCGCGAGATTTTCGGGCCGAAGACGCCGCTCGGCAAGCGCCGCACCCAGTTCGCCGATGCGCCCGAACACGATCTGGCGGCCATTGAAGAGGCCTTTGTCGAGCGCGAGCCGGTCACGGTCGTGGTGTCCGACAAGGGCTGGGTCCGTACCTTGAAGGGCCACGTCGCCGATCTCTCCGGCCTGACCTTCAAGACCGACGACAAGCTCGACCAGGCATTCTTCGCCGAGACCACCTCGAAGCTCCTGCTGTTCGCCACCAACGGGCGGTTCTATTCGCTCGATGTCGGCAAACTGCCGGGCGGTCGCGGTCACGGCGAACCGATCCGGCTGTTCATCGACATGGACCAGGACGCTGCGATCGTGTCGCTCTTTGTCAACAAAGGCGGCCGCAAGTTCCTGATCGCAAGCCACGACGGCCAGGGTTTCGTGGTCAACGAGGACGACTGCGTCGGCAACACCCGCAAGGGCAAGCAGGTGCTCAATGTCGAGATGCCGAACGAGGCGCGCGCGGTCACGACCGTGCAGGGCGACACCGTCGCGGTGATCGGCACCAACCACAAGATGGTGGTGTTCCCGCTCGATCAGGTGCCGGAGATGGCACGCGGCCGCGGCGTGCGATTGCAGAAGTACACCAGCGCCTCGCTATCCGACGTCACGACCTTCGAATCCAAGGCCGGCCTGACCTGGAAGGATTCCGCCGGCCGCGACCAGAGCATGAGCGCGAAGGAATTGACGAATTGGCGAGGCAACCGCGCCGATGCCGGCCGCATCGCCACCGGCCTGCCGAAGTCGAACAAGTTCGGCAAGGGCGTGGAGTAACTGAGAGCAACTTGCTCCGATCAGACGGATCACCCGCCAAGGCGGTGATCCGGCAAGCGCCGACGTCCGCGCCTGCCCGATACGCACCGTCGCACCGCATGACGAGGGAGAGGTGAGCGGGCTCGGCCGGACGTAATAGTATTCGGCTCAACGCCTGCGCTATAACCGGCATCGCAGCGTCCTGTACCGTCGAAGCGCCATGACCCATTCACACGACCACGACCATCATGATCACGGCCACGACCACGGGCATGCCCATGATCATGGGCATTCTCACGGCCATGCCGGGCACAGCCACGCCCCTGATCATTTTGGTTTCGCCTTTGCGGTCGGCGTCACCCTCAACACGACGTTTGTGATCGCCGAACTGGTGTTCGGCTATGCCGCCAACTCGCTGGCGCTGGTGTCCGACGCGGTTCACAATTTTGCCGATGTGATTTCGCTGCTGCTGGCCTGGGGCGCGGCCTGGCTGGCGCAGAAGCAGCCGACCAACCAGCACACCTACGGCTACCGGCGCGCCTCGATCCTGGCGGCGCTGTTCAATGCAGGATTGCTGCTGATCGCGGTCGGCGGCATCGCGGTCGAGGCGATCAACCGGTTGCAGCAACCGGCCGCGGTCGCGGGCTGGACCGTGGTGCTGGTGGCCGCGCTCGGCATCCTGGTCAACGGTTCCACGGCGTTGCTGTTCATGCGCGGCCGCCACGGCGACCTCAACATCCGCGGCGCCTATCTGCATATGGCCGCCGATGCCGCCGTCTCCTTCGGCGTTGTGGTCGCGGCATTGCTGATCATGGTCACCGGATGGCTGTGGATCGATCCCGTCATCAGCCTCGGCATCGCCGCGGTGGTGCTGGCGAGCGGATGGGGACTTGCCAAGGACAGCGTCAACCTCGCCATGGACGGCGTTCCGAAAGGCATCGAACTGGTCAAGGTGCAGGAATTTCTGATGCGGCTGGAGGGCGTCACCGAGCTGCACGACCTCCATATCTGGGCCATGAGCACCAACGAGACCGCGCTGACCGCGCATCTGGTACGCCCCGCCGGGTTCAACGATGCGTTCCTGCACGGGGTCTGCGAGGAACTCTCGCGCCGCTTCAACATCCACCACGCCACGTTGCAGATCGAGGCCAGCAGCGACGTGTGCCGGCTGGCACCGGCCGAAGTGGTTTAGCCCTAGCCTGCATCGGCGAGACATGCGGGAATTCATCTGTTGCTCAGCCTCATGGTGAGGAGCCGCGAAGCGGCGTCTCGAACCATGGCTCCAGGGTTGGCGCCCATCCTTCGAGACGGCCGCTGCGCGGCCTCCTCAGGATGAGGTTGGTTTTTGTAGCGCGGCCTGGCAGCGGGACGGCGTGCTGCGTCGCTGATCTGATGCGGAGAGCCAGCCGTCATTCGGCTGTGATAGGATTATCCGGAAATTCGGCTTTCGGAGATCCGTCCATGCATTCCCATTCCATCGATCAGTGGACCCACGACCACGTCTTTCTCGGCCAGAGCCATGCGCGAAATGAGCGGCGCACCTGGTTCGTGGTGGCATTGACGGTGGCGATGATGATCGGCGAGATCACGGCCGGAACCTTGTTCGGGTCGATGGCGCTGCTGGCCGATGGTTGGCACATGGCGACGCACGCCACCGCGCTCGGCATCGCCGCGCTGGCCTATCTGTTCGCGCGCCAGCATGCGCGGAGTGCGCGTTTCAGCTTCGGCACCGGCAAGTTCGGCGATCTCGCCGCGTTCTCCAGCGCGATCATCCTCGGCCTGATCGCGGTCCAGATCGCCTATGAGGGCGTGCAGCGGCTGATTGCTCCGGTCCCGATCGCCTATGGCGAGGCGATTCCAGTGGCGGTGCTCGGCCTGTTCGTCAATCTCGCCAGCGCCTGGCTGTTGCGCGACGATCATGATCATCATCACCACGGCCATGCCCACGCGCACGACGATCACCATCATCACGACAACAATCTGCGTGCCGCCTACATTCATGTGCTGGCGGATGCCGCCACCTCGGTCCTGGCGATCGCGGCGTTGGTGGTCGGCATGTACGCGCGCTGGGTCTGGACCGATCCGCTGGTCGGCATCGCCGGCAGCGTCGTGATCGCAAGCTGGGCGTATGGATTGATCCGTGATTCCGGCGCGGTGCTGCTGGATGCGTCCGCCGACAAAGACCTCGAAGCCGTGATCCGCGACCGGATCGAAACCAAAGGTGACCGGGTCACCGATCTGCACTTGTGGCAGGTCGGCCCCGGCCATTGTGCGGCGGTGATCTCGGTGATTTCGGACAATCCGTTGCCGCCCGCGACCTACAAGCGCCGGCTCGGCGGCCTGAGGCGGCTCTGCCACCTCACGATCGAAGTCGAGCGCTGCCCGCAACAGGCGACGGCGGCTTGAGGCCGTGAATGCGCAATCAGCGCTGCGGCGGTACGACCGCCGCCGGTTGTGACGGTGGCGGCGGGCGTTTCGGCTTCATCGTCCCGGCAAAGAATGACAGCCCGCCGATCAGCACCACGGCGAGGACATAGGTCAGATAGGCTTGTGGCCGGGTGGTTGCCCATTGCCACAAACCGCGCAGTCCTTCGGCCGGTTCGGTTTTGTCGTCCATTGCGCCGTTCTGCTCGAAATGCGGCGGGATTGAAAGCCCAAATCGCACGCCGGGGAAGTCAGGCCCCCGGGGTTTCGCGCGCGATCCGATCAAGCCGGCTCAGCGTTTCGCCCGGGAGTGTCAGATCTGCCGCCGCCAAATTGTCGCGCAGATGCTCGACTGAAGACGTGCCGGGAATCAGCAGGATGTTGGGCGCGCGCTGCAGCAGCCAGGCCAGCGCCACCTGCATCGGCGTGACACGCAGTTTCTTCGCGACATCGGATAATTCCGATGACTGCAACGGCGTGAAGCCCCCGAGCGGGAAGAACGGCACATAGGCGATGCCGTCACGGGCGAGATCGTCGATCAAGGCGTCGTCGTCGCGGTGCGCGATGTTGTACAGGTTCTGGACGCAGACGATCGGAACCATCCTGCGCGCATCCGCAACCTGCTTCGGCGTGACATTGCTCAGCCCGATATGACGAACCAACCCTTTTTCGCGGAGTTCGGCCAACACCGACAGAGGCGCCTCAAGCGAACCTTCGACGGGGTGATGAACGTCCAGCATGCTGCGCAAATTGACAACCTCCAGCACATCGAGGCCGAGGTTGCGGAGATTGTCATGAACCGCCGCGGTCAGCTCCGATTTCGACATCGCGGGAATCCATGAGCCGTCGGCGCCGCGCCGGGCGCTGATCTTGGTCACGATGACGAGATCGTCGGAGTAGGGGTGCAGCGCCTCCCGGATCAACTGGTTGGTGACGTGGGGGCCGTAAAAGTCGCTGGTGTCGATGTGATTGACGCCGTTCGCCACCGCCTCGCGCAGCACGGCGCGCGCGGCGTCGGGATCCTTGGGTGGCCCGAACACGCCGGGGCCAGCGAGCTGCATGGCGCCGTAGCCGAGGCGGTTGACGGTGCGACCGCCGAGCGTGAAGGTTCCAGCCTTGCCGATGTCAGTCATTAAATCTCTCCTTTGGGTGACCGGCAGATAAGCGATCCCGTTCTGTCCGATAACCAGCCTCGATCGGAACGGGCTGTTCGGCTGAGCGAACAGTGGCGAGATATGCCGCGAGATATGCCGATTGGTGTATCCATGCACCACGTCGCACATGGATTGCGCCTCGATACCTTTGCTGTGACGCGTTAGCTCGACTGGAACGCTCGCGATGCGCAGGCGTTGATTGGGCTATTCGCCCACATTGGAGACTGGTGCATGCGAGACCCGGCTGATCCGGGGCTATCCCGACGCGATCTTCTGATCGTCGCGGGGGCCTCTGTCGTGACCACTTCGGCGCTGCCGGCGCGCGCACAAGATGCCGCGCCCGCTGACGCCTCAACCGGAGTTCCCGACATGCCCACGACCCTGAAAATGTCACTCGACGTCAACGGCACGCCGCGCACGCTCGACCTGGATACACGCACGACGCTGCTCGACGCGTTGCGCGAGCACCTGCATATGACCGGCACCAAGAAAGGCTGCGATCACGGCCAGTGCGGCGCCTGCACGGTCATGGTGGACGGCCAGCGCATCAATTCCTGTTTGACGCTGGCGGTGATGCATCAGGGCGACCGCATCACCACCATCGAAGGCCTGGGCACGCCGGACAATCTGCATCCGATGCAGGCGGCGTTCATCAAGCACGACGGTTATCAATGCGGCTATTGCACCCCGGGGCAAATCTGTTCGGCAGTGGCCGTAATCGCCGAGGTCAAGTCCGGCATCCCGAGCCATGTCAGCGCGGATCTGAATGCTGCGCCGAAACTGACCGAGGCCGAACTGCGTGAACGCATGAGCGGCAACATCTGCCGATGCGGCGCCTATTCCAATATCGTCGAAGCGATTACCGAAGTCGCAGGGAGCCCGGCATGAGAGCCTTCAGTTACGAACGCGCCAAATCACCGGCCGATGCCGCCGCTTCTGTTCTGACCAACGATCGCGCGAAATTCATCGCCGGCGGCACCAATCTGCTGGATTTGATGAAGCTCGAGATCGAGACCCCGGCGCATCTGATCGACGTCAACGGACTTGGCTTCGACAAGATCGAGAACACGCGGGAGGGCGGCTTGCGCATCGGCGCGCTGGTGCGCAACACCGCGCTCGCCGCCGATCCACGGGTGCGGCGTGATTATGGCCTGCTGTCGCGGGCGCTGTTGGCGGGCGCCTCCGGCCAACTCCGCAACAAGGCGACCACTGCGGGCAATCTGCTTCAGCGTACCCGTTGTCCCTACTTTTACGATACCAATCAGCCCTGCAATAAACGCAAGCCCGGCAGCGGCTGTGCCGCCATCGGCGGCGTGACGCGCCAGCACGCGGTGATCGGTTCGAGCGAGGCTTGTATCGCGACGCATCCGAGCGACATGGCCATCGCAATGCGCGCGCTCGATGCCACGGTGGAGGCCGTGCGGCCCGGCGGAGCGACCCGACAGATCCCGATCGCAGATTTGCACCGGCTGCCCGGCAACACCCCCGACATCGAAACGACGCTGGCGCCGGGTGAACTGATCACCGCGGTGACGCTGCCGAAGCCGGTTGGCGGCACGCACATCTATCGCAAGGTGCGCGATCGCGCGTCCTACGCGTTCGCGCTGATATCGGTCGGCGCCATCGTGCAGCGCGACGGTACCGGCCGGGTCGCGGTCGGCGGTGTCGCGCACAAACCGTGGCGGGTGGAGGCGGCCGAGAGCGAGATGCCGCGCGGCGCCAAACAGGTCGCGGCGCGGCTGCTCGACGGCGCCACACCCACCAAGGACAACGCATTCAAGCTGACGCTGGTCGAACGCACGTTGGCGTCAGTGCTGACCGAAGCCAAGGGTTAAGACATGAAATTCGAAAATCCCGCTACCCTCAATCCGATCGACCAGCTCAAGATCATCGGCCATCCGACCGACCGCATCGACGGTCCATTGAAGACAACCGGCACGGCGCATTACGCCTATGAGCGTCACGACGAGATCGCCGATCCGGCCTATGGCTATGTGGTGGGCTCCGCGATCGCCAAGGGCCGCATCGTCTCGATCGATCTCGAGCGCGGCGAAAGCGGCGCCCGGCGTGCTCGCGATCGTCACGGCGGACAATGCCGGCAAACTCGAGAAGGGCGACTACAATTCGGCAAAATTGCTCGGCGGTCCCGATATCGAGCATTATCACCAGGCCATCGCGGTCGTGGTGGCCGAAACCTTCGAACAGGCGCGCGCCGCCGCGCAACTGGTCCGGGTCGACTACAGCGACACGACGGGCGCGTTCGATCTGGCCGCCGGAAAGGACAATGCGGCGAAGCCCAAAGCGGACAAGATCAACGGCCCACCGGAGACCGCAGTCGGTGATTTCGCCGGCGCGTTCCTGTCAGCGCCGGTGCAGTTGGACGCGACCTACCGCACGCCCGATCAGGCGCATGCGATGATGGAGCCGCACGCCTCGACCGCCAAATGGGACGGCGACAAGCTCACGCTCTACACATCGAACCAGATGATCGCCTGGGGCCATGGCGACGTTGCCAAGACGCTCGGGTTGCCCAAGGAAAATGTGCGGCTGGTGTCGCCGTTCATCGGCGGTGGCTTCGGCGGCAAGCTGTTCGTTCGCGCCGACGCTATTCTGGCCGCTCTTGGCGCGCGCGCGGCCGGGCGCCCGGTCAAGCTGGCGCTGCAGCGGCCGCTGATTTTCAATAACGCCACCCATCGGCCCGCGACCATTCAGCGGATCAGGATCGGCGCCGGCCGCGACGGCAAGATCGTGGCGATCGGCCATGAAAGCTGGTCCGGCAACCTCCAGGGCGGCGGTCCAGAAGGCGCGGTCGGGCAGACGCGGTTGCTCTATGCCGGCGCCAATCGAATGACGGCGTTGCGGCTGGCGTCGCTGGATTTGCCCGAGGGCAATGCGATGCGCGCACCCGGCGAGGCGCCGGGGATGATGGCGCTGGAGATCGCGATGGACGAGATGGCGGAACGGCTGGGGATCGATCCCGTCGAATTTCGCAAGCTCAACGACACCCAGGTCGATCCCGAACACCCGGAGCGGCCGTATTCGCAGCGTCAGTTGATCGAATGCATGCGAGTCGGCGCCGAACGCTTTGGCTGGGACAAGCGCAATGCCCAGCCAGGTAAAACGCGCGACGGACAATGGCTGGTCGGCCTCGGCATGGCGGCGGCATTTCGCAACAATCTGTTGACGAAGTCCGGCTGCGCGGGTCCGGCTTGGTGGCGACGGTATCGTCACGGTCGAGACCGACATGACCGATATCGGCACCGGCAGCTATACGATCATCGCCCAGACCGCCGCCGAGATGATGGGCGTGCCACTGGCGAAGGTCGCGGTGCATCTCGGCGATTCCGCGTTTCCGGTCTCGGCGGGTTCCGGGGGCCAGTTCGGCGCCAACAACTCGACGTCGGGAGTTTATGCGGCCTGCGTCAAGCTGCGCGACGCGGTAGCCCAGAAACTCGGCTTCAATTCGGCCGATGCCGTGTTTTCCGACGGCCAGGTTTCATCAGGCAATCGCAACGCCCCGCTGGCGCAGGCCGCGGCGGATGGTGAACTGGTGGCGGAAGATTTCATCGAATATGGCGACCTCGACAAGACCCATCAGCAGTCGACCTTCGGCGCGCATTTCGTCGAACTCGGGGTCGACATCGCCACCGCCGAGATCCGGGTGCGCCGGATGCTCGCGGTCTGCGCCGCCGGGCGGATTCTCAATCCGAAATCGGCGCGCAGCCAGGTGATCGGCGCCATGACCATGGGGGTCGGCGCCGCGCTGATGGAAGAACTTGCGGTCGACAAGCGGCGCGGTTTGTTCGTCAACCACGATCTCGCCGGCTACGAAGTGCCTGTCCATGCCGACATTCCGCACCAGGAGGTAATCCTGCTCGACGAGACCGATCCGATGTCGTCGCCGATGAAGGCCAAGGGCATCGGCGAACTCGGCCTCTGCGGCGTCGCCGCGGCGATCGCCAACGCGGTCTACAACGCCACCGGCGTGCGGGTTCGCGATTATCCGGTGACGCTCGACAAGATCATCGACCGGATGCCGGAGGCGGTGTGAGCAATGGGCACGTGGGACTTCACTAGCGCACATCGCCCTCTGTCGTGTCCTGCTTCAGCAAGCCCAAGGCCGCCAACGCCGCAAGGCTGAGCGCGGTGGACACGATCAGCACTTTGCTGCCCATGCTGTCGATCAAGAGGCCGAACACCAGCGGCGCGACGGCCTGCGCCATGCGCGCGGGCGCGCCGATCAGGCCGAGGCGATAGCCGTAATTTTCGGGGCCGAAGATCGCCAATGGAAGCGTGCCGCGCGCGATGGTCAGGATGCCGTTGCCGGCGCCGTGAAAGATCGCGAATATGCTGGCCGCGGCGCCGCCCGTCAGGGCCAGGATGGCGGCGCCGATCGGATGCGCCATGCAGGCGAGGCGGGTTGAAACCAGCGGATGATAGCGGCTGAGAAAACCGGCTTCCGCAATTCGTGCCAAAACCTGTGCCGGCCCGATCAGCGCGCCGGCGAATACGGCCTGGCCGGTGGTGGCGCCCGCGGCCTGCAGAATTCGCGGCAGATGCGAGGCCATGGCGCCGGTGACGCTCCAGGCCGCCGCGAACGCGAACGCCAGCAGGACCATGGTGCGATCGATCGGAATGTGCGGCTTGATCGCATTTTTCACGGCGGCCTTGGCGCCTTCGACTGCAGGCAGCATCAGCCAGTTCAGCGGCAGGCCGATCACGAAATGCGCCGCAGCCCAGGCAAAGCAGGTGTTGCGCCAACCGATCGTGTCGAGTCCCAACGCACTCAACGGCCATCCAACGGTCGAGGCGAAGCCCGCCATCAACGTGATACCGGTGATGGCGCCGCGCGCGGTGTCGCCATATAACCGTCCGAGCGCGGCGAAGGCTGCGTCGTACAGGCCCAGCCCCATGCCGACGCCCAGCAGCAGCCATGCCAGTGTCAGAACGGGAACCGAATAGGAAAGGCCGAGCAGCGCCAGTCCTGCGGCCAGCACGAGATTGGACAACGACAGTACCGGCCGGCCGCCGACCAGATCGATCTGTCGCCCGATGCGCGGGCCGAGCAGGGCAGCCAGCACCAGCGCCGCGGAGACCGCCGCGAACACCCAGTTTGAGGAGACGCCGATGTCCCGCGCCATCGGGTCGGCCAGGATCGCCGGCAGATAAATGCTGGATGCCCAGGCCAGCGTTTGCGTGGTGCCGAGCGCTAGAATGATGGGAAGACGGCCGCGGCTCATGGCTTCGGCTGCATCCACAGGGCTCGTTGGTCGTTCCGTATCATCGTGATCCTTTTACCCGACATTGCCGCTGGCGCGACGAACGTCAACCGGCGCACGGGCTGGGCTGTCCAGCCTTTCGCAATGCGGGATTACCCGCCATAGTATGCCGATGGATCCCACACCCCGAATGCAGCTGGCGAACTGGCTGGTCAACCAGGGCCTGACTGGCGCCGCCGAGAACGATCTGGTTCGCGGCTTCTGCGAGCGTTGCCGCGCGCAGGGCCTCGACATATCGCGCGCGATGGTTTTCATCGACACGCTGCATCCGATTTTCGAGGGCCGCGGCTTTCGCTGGAACGACGTCGATACCAACGAGAGCGATATGTTCGAATATGAATCGACCCGCGAGGGCACCGCCGCGCAGGCCTGGCGCCGCTCGACCTTCTTCTACATGCTGGAACATGGCCTCGACGAAATGCGGATCGATCTGGCTGAGGACGACACGCATGATTTTACCTGGATCGCAGAGCAAGCCGAGAAAGGCCACCGGCATTTTGCCGGCTTCGTGCACCGGTTCGGTCCCGCCGGCACCATCGGCGAGATGGACTGCCTGTATTCGTACTGGCTGACCCGCAATAAAAACGGGTTCAGCGAGCAAGGTCTGTCGGCGTTGCGCGATCTGCTTCCGGCTTTGGGGCTCGCGATCAAAGCCGCGGCGCAGATGGACATCGTGCGGACGCTGGGCCGGGTCTATCTCGGCCGCGACGCCTCCGAGCAGGTATTGGGTGGCCGGATCGCCCGCGGCGTCACCGAGCGGATCAAGGCGGTGCTGTGGTTTTCGGATCTGCGCGGCTCGACCGCGATCAGCGACAGCATCGGGCCGGACGGCATCATTCCGTTCCTTAACGACTACGCGCAGGCCTCGATCGACGCCATCCACGACGCCGGCGGCGATGTGCTGAAGCTGATCGGTGACGGCGTGCTGGCGATGTTCAAAAGCGACGACATGCGCGCGGCCAAGCGCGCCGCGCTGAGAGCCGAGCATCGCCTGCGCCGCAATATTATCGCGCTCAACAAGCGGCGCTCCGCCGAAGGCCGTCCGGTGACGTATGCCTATGTCGGGCTCCATGTCGGCGAAGTATTCTACGGCAATATCGGCAGCGAGGACCGGCTCGACTTCACGGTGGTCGGACCGACGGTCAATGAAGTCAGCCGGATCGCCTCGATGTGCAGCTCGGTCGATCGCGAATTGCTGACCTCGGCGGAATTTCGCAACGGGCTCGACGCCACCGGGCGCGGTCATCTGGTCTCGACCGGCCGGTTCGCCCTGCGCGGCATCAGCCGCGCGCAGGATCTGTACACGCTGGACCCGGTGATCGCCGCGGACGAAGTCGCGGCCGGGAAGTACGAGCGGTATCTGGCGAGTTAGTTTTCCGTCATTGCGAGGAGCGAAGCGACGAAGCAATCCAGCGGTCGCACGTGCCGGTGCCCCTGGATTGCTTCGCTTCGCTCGCAATGACGGGAAGGAGCTTGTACAATGTCCCTCAGCACTTCACCAATTCCCCCACCATGTCAGGCTGCCGCGCCAGCGACACCGCGGGTGAGACCAGGATCACCAGCGCCTGCACGGCAAAGATCGCGACCGCGAGATACAGACAGGCCTCGGCGCCGTAAAATCCACCGACGACGGCGCCGAGCGCGGAGCCGATCGGACGCGCGCCATAGCTCATGATGTTGATCGCCGAAACCCGGCCGAGCAGGCTCGGCGGCGTCACCGATTGCCGCAAGGTGGTGGTCGAGATCACCCACAGGATCGGGCCGGCGCCGAGCAGGAAGAAGCCGAGCCCGGCCAAGGCAGGACTTGGAACCCACGTGGTCAGCGCCAGCACCGCCGCGGCGGCAAACCCGGTCACCGGCCCGAGGCCGATCACCATACCGAACGGCAGGCGCCGCATCACCCGCGTCGCCGACAGCGCGCCGACCACCATGCCGACGCCGTACATCGCGAGCGTCGTGCCGACGCCGGTCGCCGACAGGCCGAGACGGCGCACCGCATAGGGCACGAACACCGCCAGCAGCAGGAACGACGCGGTGTTGAAAATGAATTGCGTGATGAACACCGGCCGCAGCAGCGGATGATGCAGCACGAAGGCGGCGCCTTCCCGGATGTCCTGCAGCGGATGGCGGCGCGGCGCGGGCTGGCGCGCCGGCTCGTAAATCCCCGACAGCAACACCACCGCGATCACCGACAGCGCGGCGGCAAATCCGAACGCGGGCGCGGCGCCGACCCATCCGACCAGCACGCCGCCGAGCGCGGGCCCGCTGGCGAAGGCGACGGTGCGCGCCAGTTCGATCCGCGCATTGGCCGCCGGGCAGCAGATTCGGCGACACCAGCGACGGCACCAGCGCCGGCGCGGCGACGCTGTAGGCCACGGTGCCGCACACCGCGATGAAGCCGGCCAGCGCCAGCGAGCGGCAGCGTCAGCGCATCGCGCCAGATCAGCACCAGGATCGACGGCGAGCGCGGCCGCGCGCAAGGCTTCGGCCGAGGTCATCAGCCAGCGCCGCGAGATGCGGTCGGCGAGCAGGCCTGCGGGAATCGCGAACAGGATGAACGGCAACGTCAGCGCGGTCTGCAACAGGCCGGTGGCGCCTTCGCCGACGCCGAGCATCAGCACCGCGACGATCGGCGCCGCGGCCAGCGCGATCTGCTCGGCCGATTGTGCGGCGAGATTGGACCAGGCCAGGCGGTTGAAGGTCGCGGGCAGGGCGGTGTTGGCGGCGCTTGTGCTGTCGGACATGGCGGAACTCCGGAATGGTGATTTGATCGCCATTGTCCGCCACGGGTGGCGCCGAACCCACCCGGTTTCCGATCAGCTCTCCACGTCACAGCTTCCTGTTCAGCCTTGCAGCCGCCATCCCTCGGGCATCGTGCGATAGGCGAAATGGATGTTGTCGCTCAGCGACACGTTCTTGTAGCCATGGCGGCCCCACATCGCCGCCAGCGATGGCCGGGTGAACATCGAGATGTGGCCGTTGCGCGGCCCGACATACCACCATCCAAGGCCTTGATTGTCGAAGTCGGCGGGCTGCACCAGCGTCGAGTAGAAGATCACGCCCGGTTCGGCAGCGCATTCGATCATCCGTTCGATGCCGGCAATGGGATCGGGCAGATGCTCGAGAGTCTCGAAGCAGGTGATCAGGTCGAACTTGCCTTCCGGGCGCGCCGCATGTTCCGGCACCATCGGATCGTAGGTGGTGGCGACCGCAAAACCGCTGGCGCGAAGCGCGGTGCACAGCACGTCGTTGCCACCGCCGAAATCGAGTACGCGCATGCCGCTCTTTTGCCTGTCCCAATGTTGCGCGACCATCTGCGCATTGTTGCGCGGGCGCGCGACCAGATAGTCCGGATCGAAGGCAAGGTAGTCGTCATTGTAGATGTGCGTCTTGAACTGATCCTCGCTCCAGTCGTCGAACGCGTCGGTGAACAGGAATCCGCACGCCTCACAACGCCTGTAATAGACTGGAATGCCCAGCAGCGGAGGCCGAAAGCCGTTCGGTATGTGGCAGGGGCGATGAAAATCGACCACGCCGTAGAGTTCGGTCTGGCCGTCGCAGATCTTGCAGGACAGCGCCGTTCTCGACACCGGTCGAAGCGACAGTTGATCAGGCGACATGGCGATATCTCAAGGCGCCCGCTGCGGGCAGGCGCGTCCACCGCGACACGCGGGTAGTGGCGGCGCGCTGATTCTACCGGGGATGCGCCGCATCCCATCAGGGGTCGAACATGGTGTATTTCGGGTTAATGCCGTCCCCGACGGGCGCCTTCTGGTTCCGGACGGTCTCATTCTCTAGATGCAGATGCAAATGAGTTGCAATAAGGGAAAACATCCGCCATCTTCTGAGAATGGACGTGCGAACCCCTGATCTGGCTTCTGAAATCCGCCTCGACGGCTGCCGCTATCGCCGGGCTGGACGCCGCCGGCTGGCGCGGCGCGCGGGGCGAGCCGTCGCTGGCCGGGATGTTCGGCTCGGTGCGAACCGCCAAAGGAGGGCCGTTCTGGCGCAAGCTGCTGGCGTTCCTGGGGCCCGGCTACCTGGTCGCGGTCGGCTACATGGACCCCGGCAATTGGGCGACCTCGCTCGCCGGCGGCTCCAAATTCGGCTACGCGCTGCTGACGGTGGCGCTGCTGTCGAACCTGATGGCGATCGTGCTGCAATCGCTGTGCACGCGGCTCGGCGTCGGCGCCGGGCGCGACCTCGCGCAGGCCTGCCGCGATTCCTTTCCGCGCTTCGTATCGCTGCCGCTGTATTTGTCGGCGGAGATCGCGATCACCGCGACCGACCTCGCGGAAGTGATCGGCACCGCGATCGGGCTCAATCTGCTGTTTCACATTCCGCTCGAGATCGGCGTGCTGATCACCGCCGCCGATGTGTTTTTGATTCTGGCGCTGCAGGCGTTCGGCTTTCGCTGGATCGAGGCCTTTGTCGTTGCGATGCTCGGCGTGATCGCGGCGTGTTTTGCGGTCCAGATCGCATTGGCCGATCCGGACTGGGGCGCGGTGATCCGGGGCTTCGCGCCGACCACCGAGATCCTCCATAACCGCGAGATGCTGTACCTCGCGCTCGGCATTCTCGGCGCGACTGTGATGCCGCATAATCTCTATCTGCATTCCGGCCTGGTGCAGACCCGCGGCTACGGCCACGGCGTCCAGGAGCGCCGCGAGGCGATCAAGCTCGCCAATATCGATTCCGCCTTCGCGCTGTGCCTGGCGCTGCTGATCAACGCCTCGATCCTTATTTTGGCGGCGGCCACCTTTCATCGCGCCGGCAAGACCGACGTCGCCGAACTCGATCAGGCCCACGCCTTTCTGGCGCCGCTGCTCGGCTCCAGCATCGCGCCGACGTTGTTCGGCATCGCGCTGTTGTGCTGCGGCCTGAACTCCACGATCACCGCGACTTTGTCGGGCCAGATCGTGATGGAGGGTTTTCTGAACTGGCGGATCGCGCCCTGGCTGCGGCGGATGGTGACGCGGATGATCGCGATCGTGCCGGCGGTGGTGGTGACGATCTGGGCCGGCGAGAAGGCGACCGGGCAACTCCTGATCCTCAGTCAGGTGGTGCTCAGCCTGCAACTGCCGTTCGCGGTGGTGCCGCTGGTGCTGTTCACCGCAAGCCGAAGCAAGATGGGCCCGTTCGTGGCGCCGCGCTGGGTGACGGTTTTGGCCACGCTGACCGCGGTGGTGATCATCGCGCTGAACGGGAAGCTGGTGTGGGATTATGTAAGTGGGTGAGCAGGCGAGCGTGAGCGCCTTTCGCGACGCAGCCTCACAACGAGACCCCATGGTGAGGAGGCGCGTCAGCGCCGTCGCGAACCAAGTGCCCCGAAGTCATCCTTCGAGACGCGCGAAGGCGCGCTCCTCAGGATGAGGCCTTGAACGCTTTACTCCTGCGGCTCGCTCGCCGCGTCGCTGCCGGCGTCGATGCGCAGCCAGCCTGATGGCGCCAGCCGCTGCTGGGGCAGGAAGCGGCCTTTGTAGTCCATCTTCTTGGAGCCTTCGATCCAGTAGCCGAGATAGACGTAAGGCAGGCCCTGCCGCCGGGCGCGGATAAGGTGGTCGAGGATCATGAAGGTGCCGAGCGAGCGGCTTTCTTCCGACGGTTCGAAGAACGAATAGACCATCGACAATCCGTCCGAGAGCACGTCGGTCAGCGCGACCGCCAGCAGGTCCGAGCCGCGGCCGGTGATGCCGCTGTCGGCGTTGCGCCGGCGGTATTCGATGATGCGGGTTTCGACGTGGCTGTCTTCCACCATCATGGCGTAGTCGAGCACGGTCATGTCGGCCATGCCGCCATGGCGATGGCGCTGG
Source organism: uncultured Alphaproteobacteria bacterium (assembly GCA_963845435.1). Taxonomy (GTDB): domain Bacteria; phylum Pseudomonadota; class Alphaproteobacteria; order Rhizobiales; family Xanthobacteraceae; genus Bradyrhizobium. The sequence goes on along the minus strand of CAWJSD010000015.1, from coordinate 303,386 downwards.
TCGAGATAGGCCCGGAATACCGAATATTGCTCCGAGGTCGGCACCGCGCTGCGCTGCTCGCCGATCACGTCGGCGTTGCGCGCCATCACCTTGCGAAAATTACGCGACGGGCGGAATTCATTGGCGATGACCCGGACCGAGACGCAGGCGCGGCACTGGTCGCAGGCCGGGCGGTAGGCGATCGACTGGCTGCGCCGGAAGCCGCCATGGGTCAGAAGGTCGTTGAGATCGCCGGCCTTGTCGCCGACCAGATGCGTGAACACCTTGCGCTCGTGCCGGCCCGGCAGATACGGGCAGGGCGAGGGCGCTGTCAGATAAAACTGCGGGGTGTCACGCGAATGCTGGGTCACGTAAGTCGTCGGGCTCCGAACTAACTAAACCCCAGCATCGCGCCGCCGGGGCGAATGGTCAATCAGTTTACCCGGGGTTGCCTTTCCGTCCGGTTACCCGGTCGCTCCGCGACCCCGGTGCCCGTCAGCAGCCCCGTAACTTATTTGCTCAATAGGTCCGCGCCGGTTGCGCCACCGGAACCCGGACCGAACTGTTGATCACCACGGTTCCGAGCAGGATGTCGTGCAGCAGGCGGTGGCGGCTGTTGAACAATCCGACCAGCAGCACCAGCGGGGTCAGGAACGAGACCGACATCCAGAACACCAGCGCATGCGCCGCGCCGAGCACGAAATAACCCGGCGCGCCGTACCAGGTGCGCATCTCCAGGTCCATCATCCGCATCCCGACAGTGGCCGAATGCGGGCCGCCGAGCGAGGAGCCGTAATAGACCAGCGCCCAGATCACCGAGGCCGGCGACACCAGCCAGAACAGCGCCCAGCCGAGGCCCAAAGTGACCACGCCGAAAATCGCAATGAAAAGACACGCCAGGATCACCGGGATCGACAGCACGACCAGGTCGATCAGCACCGCGAACACCCGCCGCGTCAGCACGCCGCGAAACAATTCCGGATGCGAAAGGGGATCGAAAGCGTGCGGCGGAACCCCGCCGTCGCTGCGCCAGGCGCCGCCGTTGCTGTTGGCATTGCCGCTGCTGAAGCCGCCGTTGCGATCACCCGAACCGCCATACGCCATGATCACCCCTCCCGAGGGTATAGTTGCCGCAAGCACATGGGAACCTTCAGGACACTTGCAAGTCCCCACGGTGACGAAGAACCGCAATATTCCGGCGATTCGGGGGCGCGAGCGAGGTGGGGCGTAGGGCAGGCAAAGCGAAGCGTGCCCACCGTCAGCGGCGGTGACGTGGAATGGTGGGCCCGGCGCAAGGGCGCCTTTGCCAACCCTACGAATTCGCGGGCTTAGCCTTCCGCCTTCAGCTTCTCGGCGACCCGTGCCGCGAAATACGTCAGCACGCCGTCGGCGCCGGCGCGCTTGAACGCCAGCAGGCTTTCCATCATGGCGCGCTCGCCGTCGATCCAGCCATTGCCGCCGGCAGCCGCGATCATCGCGTATTCGCCTGATACCTGGTAGGCGAAGGTGGGCACGGCGAAGGTGTCCTTCACCCGGCGCACGATGTCGAGATAGGGCATGCCCGGCTTGACCATCACCATGTCGGCGCCCTCGGCAAGGTCGAGTTCGACCTCGCGCAGCGCCTCGTCGGAATTGGCGCTGTCCATCTGATAGGTGCGCTTGTCGCCGGTCAGCGTCTTGGCCGAGCCGATGGCGTCGCGGAACGGGCCATAGAAGGCGGAAGCGTATTTCGCCGCATAGGCCATGATCTGAACGTCGAGCAGCCCGGCCGCGTCCAGCGCCTCGCGGATGGCGCCGACCCGGCCGTCCATCATGTCCGAGGGCGCGATGATGTCGCAGCCGGCTTCGGCCTGCACCATGGCCTGCCGCACCAGCACCGCGACCGTTTCGTCGTTGAGGATGCGGCCGTCCTCGATCAGCCCGTCATGGCCGTGGCTGGTGAAGGGATCGAGCGCCACGTCGCAGAGCACGCCGAGGCCGGGGAATTCCTTCTTGATCGCTCGCACCGACTGGCACACCAGATTGTTCGGATTGACCGCCTCCGAGCCCTGCTCGTCGCGCAGCGACGGCTCGGTGAACGGGAACAGCGCGACGCAGGGAATGTTGAGTTTCACGGCCCGCTCGGCGTCGCGCACCACCTCGTCGACGGTGAGACGGTCGACACCGGGCATCGAGGCCACGGCGGTGCGCTGCTTGTGGCCGTCGACCACGAACAGCGGCCAGATCAGGTCATCCGTGGTCAGGACGTTTTCCCGCACCATCCGTCGCGCCCATTCGGCCTTGCGGTTGCGGCGCGGACGCACCACCAGGTCGAGCGGGGCAGCCGGGGCGGTCTTGGCGCGCGCGGGGTCGCGCATTTCAATCGGTCGGCCAAATTTGATCGCCATGGATGAAGTCTCCCCGGGGCAGCTAGGTTGGAGGCAGGCAAGCATGCCAATTTTGACTTGGTCTAATTCTAGCACCTTGTGACCGCGCCGTCACCGCGGCAGGTGCGCGACCTTTCATGCCGCATTGCATGCCCGGACGCCGATTGATTTTGTAGGCGAGGCGGGCCATGACAGCCGCCATGAGCAGGATTCCGCATGTCTGAGACCCCGAGCCGCGACCAGTCCCGGGACAGCGCGATGTCGGTGGCCGCGATTTCATCGGAACGGATCGAATCCGACGAAAATGTGTGGACCCGGCGGCTGGTGCTGTTCCTGCGCATCATGGCCGTGATCTCGGTGATCAAGGGCCTCTACCATTGGGCCCAGGTCACCGGCTTCATCGGCGGCGAGGAAGAAGCCTTCGAGAACCAGCCGATGGCCTGGCAGACCGCCACCGTCTATTTCGCCGTGATCGAGCTGGTGGCGGCGGTCGGGCTATGGCTCGCGACGCCCTGGGGCGCGGTGGTGTGGCTCACCACCGTGGTGTCGATGGCGGTGATCGAACTGATGTTCCCCGGCATCTATGGCGGCAGCCTTGCGATCGTCGGTGGCGAGGCCCTGATGCTGACCGCCTACCTGGCGCTGGCCTGGATGGCCGCGCGCGAACGCCCGCCATAGGGGGGGCGTGGCTGTGCGCCGCGTTTTGTAGCCATGGTTCGAGACGCCGCTGCGCGGCTCCTCACCATGAGGCCGTAAAAAATACGAGAACCTCATCCTGAGGAGCATCGCGCAGCGATGCGTCTCGAAGGATGGCGCCGGGCACTGCGACTGCAAATCCGAACCCGATCCCTCGAATTTTTCCGAATCTTTTTCCGGTAACTTTTCAGTCACCCTAACGGCCCGGTTACCCCGGTTACGAGACTATTTCCAATTTGAGCGATGCTGTTTCCATATGCGACATCGGATGCGGACGAAGCGGGAACATCGGGCCTGCACCGTCAATGAAAAGTTGCGAAAAGCCCTTTTACCATAGGCTTAATCGAGGATTCACTGTCTTAAATTCATGATCTCTTTATCGTCTTATTTAAGCGGATCTTCAAACCGGCCCCTTAAGTTGACCCTATCGAACGAGACAAAAGTTTCGTCGAATAAGTCGCTCAAGCGACAACAGGGGAAGTGTCATGATGAAAGCCGTTGCGACGGCGGTGGAAACCGCTGAGCGCGCGCCGGGCCAGGCTCCGGTGCAGCCGCTCTATCTCGAAGCGTTGACGTTGGTGGAAAGGCTGCATCGCCGCCTGCTCGACGTGATCAAGGACGAGTTCGATCGTCGCGGTCGCGCCGACATCAATTCGGTGCAGGCACTCCTGCTCTACAACATCGGCGACAAGGAACTGACCGCGGGCGAACTGCGTACGCGCGGTTACTATCTCGGCTCCAACGTCTCCTACAATCTGAAGAAGCTGGTCGAACTCGGCTTCCTCGATCACCAGCGTTCGCGCGTCGATCGCCGCTCGGTGCGCATTCGCCTGACCCCGCAGGGCCAGGAAATCCGCCGCATCGTCGATGCGCTGTATCAGAAGCACGTCAAGACCGTCGAACAGGTCGGCGGCATCTCGAACGACGAGTTCGCGACCCTGAACAAGTCGCTGCACCGGCTCGAGCGCTTCTGGACCGACCAGATCCTGTACCGTCTCTGAGCCTCTTCGACCTCCAGCTATAGGCCAAGCCGGCACCGTAAAAGACCGGCAGGCCAACGCACTCCAAGACGCTTCCCCGAAGCGCACCGGCCGCGATGCTCCGCGGCCGGTGCGCTTTGGTTTTTCGGCACCGCAAAAAAATACCCGTTCCGTAACGGAACCATTTCGCAGTCGCAGCGATTACCCCTCCGTATCGGAGGCCGAAAATCATGCTGGTCGAGCGCGGATTGCAGGTGATGAATGTCGAAGCAGTAGGCGATGCCTACGCCATCGCCGCCAACTTCCTGCGCAGGACCGGCGCTATCTCGGACACCCTGGCCACCAATGACCGCCTGCTCGAGGTCATCGTCGAGCTGTTTCATCGCGGCGAGAACAACAAGATCCGGCTCGCCAACCGGGCTATCTCACAATTCCAGGCCGCCGAACTCGTCCACTAGCGTATTCCGCTGCGTTTAATCTTCCCGTCACCAAGAGGAATCCATGGAAGCCGCCATCGACCGCATCATGCAGACCTATTCCTTGCTGGCCAACCGCACGCTCGGCGTTAGCGAAGAGGCCCGGATCAAGGTGACGAACTATATTTCGACATTATTCGAAGCCGGCGAAAAGGATCCGCATCGTCTCGCGGTGTGCGGCCTGACGTACTTGCGCGAACTCGACGGTAGCACCGATCCGGTCAAGGCCGGTTTTACAGGGCTGTAAGGGCAGGGTGAAGCTCAGTCGCGTGATGGCCGGGCATGATGTCCCGGCCATTTTCATTTTCTTTTTTTGATCTCGAAAAACGAACGTCATCCTGAGGCGCGTCCCATTCTCGACGAGCCTCGAAGGATGGTTCTGTACCGTGCTCGCGGCCGTCCTTCGAGGCTCGTCGAAGACGGCGAGCGCCTTGGGATCACGCTGTCGAAACGGGGGCTACGCGCCGCGCGCCGATCGCGCGAAACGACGAAATTGACCAATCATTGCAAGGTGATTTGGCTTGTCCAGCCCATCGCTTCGAAATTTTCCGCTTCACAACCACCGCAAATCAGCTGCGTATGGCCGCCATCCCGTGCCCTATCAGAGGGGCGTTTCGCGATCGTCACGGACGTTGGGCATGGGATGCGATGGACGCGAAGGCGCTTTTGACGAAGGGCGCGGACGCGGACGGCGAAGTCGTGTGGTCCTGACGCCCCGACGCTGGCGTCAAGCCGGCGATGATGCTTCGGCATCGCGCTGGCGATGGTGGCAAACAAGCCCGGTCACCAGGGAGAGCTCGAAGGAAACCGTAACACCATCGCGTGCGGGAATGCCGGGTGATTCCGGTGCGACCGTGGTGACTAACGCGCGTGCTTACTACTCACCACGCGCGGCTGCGGGTGCATCGGGCACCCGGCATTCCCCACGCCCTCAATTTAGGGCGAAGCGAATTGGCAAACCTCGGACATATCGTGTCGCGAGAACGCGGAAGTGTGTTTGGCGCATCGTGTCCCGGGCGCTGCGCAGCATGAGCAAAGCGAATGATGCGCCGCAGACCCGGGACCCCCATGTTAAAGCCGACGGGATCCCGGCTCAGCGGAGCACCACTTCTTCACCGCGTCCGGGACGCGGCGCGCCGAGAGGAAAGCCTCGCAAATTCCGCCGTCCCCACCATATCTGGCATAATTGTCAGGGCCTTACCGCAAGCGCTTGGCCATTTCCGGCCGATGTGCTATCTCGCCAGCGCCGCTAATGATCGCCACAGATAACCGTCCGCAGACCCCTTAACCGGCTGCGGCGGCGGAGATATTTCGCCCATGAGCTCTTCCAGCGCCAAGCCGGGAACCGCCCCCGACTCGTTCTTTTCCGCAACCCTGACCGAGGCCGATCCTGAGATCGCTGCTGCGATCCGGGGCGAACTCGGTCGGCAGCGCCATGAGGTCGAGCTGATCGCCTCGGAAAACATCGTCAGCCGCGCGGTGCTGGAAGCGCAGGGCTCGGTGATGACCAACAAATATGCCGAGGGCTATCCGGGCCACCGTTATTACGGCGGCTGCGAATGGGTCGACGTGGCGGAAAATCTCGCGATCGATCGCGCCAAGAAACTGTTCGGCGCCCAATTCGCCAACGTGCAGCCGAACTCCGGCAGCCAGATGAACCAGGCGGTGTTTCTGGCGCTGCTGCAGCCCGGCGACACCTTCATGGGCCTCGACCTCGCCGCCGGCGGCCATCTCACCCACGGCTCGCCGGTCAACATGTCCGGCAAATGGTTCAAGGCCTCGCACTACACCGTGCGGCGTGAGGACCAGCTGATCGACATGGATGCGGTCGCCAGGCAGGCCGAGCAGGTCAAACCGAAACTGATCATCGCCGGCGGCTCGGCCTATTCGCGCGCCTGGGATTTCAAGCGCTTTCGCGAGATCGCCGACAGTGTCGGCGCATACCTGCTGGTCGACATGGCGCATTTCGCCGGTCTGGTCGCCGGCGGCGTGCACGCCTCGCCGGTGCCGCACGCCCACGTCACCACCACCACCACGCATAAATCGCTGCGCGGCCCGCGCGGCGGCCTGATCCTGACCAATGACGAGGCGCTGGCCAAGAAACTGAACTCGGCGATCTTTCCGGGTCTGCAGGGTGGTCCGCTGATGCATGTGATCGCCGCCAAGGCGGTGGCGTTTGGCGAAGCGCTGCGGCCGGACTTCAAGGTCTATGCGCGGAACGTGGTCGAGAACGCCAAGGCGCTTGCTGAATTGATGCGCGCGCACGGTTTCGATATCGTCTCGGGCGGCACCGACAACCATCTGATGCTGGTCGATCTCAGGCCAAAGGGCCTCAAGGGCAACGCCTCCGAGAAGGCGCTGGTCCGCGCCGCGATCACCTGCAACAAGAACGGCATTCCCTTCGATCCGGAAAAGCCGTTCGTCACTTCGGGATTGCGGCTCGGCACTCCTGCCGCGACCACCCGCGGGTTCGGCGTCGCCGAATTCCAGCAGGTCGGCGGTCTGATTGCCGAAGTGCTCAACGCCATCGCGCAGTCGCAGGACGGCCAGGCGCCGCTGGTCGAAGCCGCAATCAAGGAGCGGGTCAAGGCGCTCACCGACCGTTTCCCGATTTATCAGTAAGGTCTTATCCGGATGCGATGCCCAAGCTGCAACAGTCTCGATACGCAGGTGAAGGACTCGCGTCCGACCGAGGATTCCGCCGTGATCCGACGGCGGCGGGTGTGCATCGCCTGCAATTTCCGCTTCACCACCTTCGAGCGCGTGCAGTTGCGCGAACTCACGGTGATCAAGCGCAATGGCCGCCGGGTGCCGTTCGACCGCGACAAGCTGGTGCGCTCGCTGCAGATCAGTCTGCGCAAGCGCCCGGTCGACTCCGAGAAGGTCGAGAAAATGGTCTCGGCGATCGTGCGCGAGCTCGAAAGCGGCGGCGAGGCGGAGATTTCATCGGAGGCGATCGGCGAGATCGTGATGGAGCATCTGCGCCAGCTCGATGACGTCGCCTATGTCCGGTTCGCCTCGGTTTATCGTAATTTTCGCGAGGCCAAGGATTTCGAGGCCGTGCTCGGCGAGCTTACGTCCGAGGACGAGGTGCGGCCGGCCTTGTTGCGAAAATGATCTTCCGGATTCTGGAAGATCAACTGGCGCAGCAATCGAAGATGTCGAAGGCGGCTGACCTGCGCTTCATGCAATTGGCGTTGTCGCTGGGACGACGCGGGCAGGGCCGAACCTGGCCCAATCCCGCTGTCGGCGCCGTGCTGGTCAAGGACGGCGTGATTGTCGGCCGCGGCTGGACCCAGCCGGGAGGCCGGCCCCATGCCGAACCCGAAGCGCTGCGGCGCGCCGGGGAGGCGGCACGCGGCGCCACGCTCTACGTGACGCTGGAGCCGTGCTCGCATTTCGGCAAATCGCCACCCTGCGCCGATGCCGTGATCGCCGCCGGCGTCGCCCGCGTGGTTTCTGCGATCGAGGATCCCAATCCTGAGGTCGCAGGGCAGGGGCATGCAAGGCTGCGCGCTGCCGGGATCACGGTCGATGTCGGACTCTGCGCCGCCGAGGCCACGCACGACCACGCCGGGCATTTAAGGCGTGTGCGCGACAAGCGTCCGCATGTGATCTTGAAACTCGCCGTTTCGGCCGACGACAAAATCGGCGCGGCGGGCGGCAAGCCCGTCGCGATCACGGGCGAAGCGGCGCGGGCGCGGGTGCATCTGCTGCGCGCGCAATGCGATGCCATCCTGGTCGGGATCGGCACCGTGCAGGCGGACGATCCTGTCCTGACCTGTCGTTTGCCCGGAATGGCCGCGCGTTCGCCGGTTCGGGTGGTGCTGGACCGGGCGCTGCGGTTGCCGGGCACCAGCCAACTGGTGCATTCGGCGCGCGAGACCCCGTTATGGGTGATGACCTCGGACCTGTCGGAAGCGCCCGCCGCCACGAAACTCGGCGCTGCCGGCGCGCAGGTGATGCGGGTCGCGACCACGACCGCGCCGCCGCCCGGGCTTGCTCTGCCGGCCGTGCTGCATGCGCTCGCTGACAAAGGCATCACCCGGCTGATGGTCGAAGGCGGCGCCAAGGTGGCGTCGTCCTTTGTCGCGGCAGATCTGGCCGACGAAATCTGGCTGTTGCGCGGCCCCGGCTCGATCGGCGCCGATGGCATCGTTGCGCTGAACGCGTTGCCGCTGACGACCATCACACAGTCGCCGGCCTATCGCGTTCGTGCTACCGAGACCCTAGATCAGGACACCCTCACGATTTACGAGCGCGCATAATGTTTACCGGCATTGTTACCGATATCGGCGAGATCGCGGCGTTGACGCCGACGGCGCAGGGGCAGTTGCACCGGCTGCGGATTGCCTGTCGTTACGACCGCGCCACCATCGCCGACGGCGCCTCGATCGCCTGCAATGGCGTCTGCCTGACCGTGGTGGCATCGGGCACCGAAGCCGGCAAGACCTGGTTCGACGTCGATGCCGCCGCCGAGACCCTCGGCATGACCACCGCGAAACATTGGCAGGTCGGCACCCGGCTCAATCTGGAACGCGCGCTGAAGATCGGCGACGAACTCGGCGGCCACATCGTGGCCGGCCACGCCGATGGCATCGCCGGCATCGTGCAACGCGATGATCTGCCTGACATGGCGCGGTTTGAGCTGAAGACGACCCGGGAACTGGCGCGCTTCATCGCCGCCAAGGGCTCGGTCACCCTCGACGGCGTGTCGCTGACCGTGAACACGGTGCACGACGTGCTGTTTTCGGTGCTGATCATTCCGCATACGCTTGGTGTCACCACCTTGAGCGATTGGCGGGCGGGCAGCGAAGTCAATCTGGAAGTCGATCTGATGGCCCGCTATGCGGCGCGGCTGTCCGAAATGAAGTAGAAGCGGGGTTGGCATAACATACGGCTGCGCCTAAAACCCGGCACGGCCTTATGGTGAGGAGGCGCGCAGCGCCGTCTCGAACCATGGCGAGAGTGACAACGCATCCTTCGAGACGCGGCCAAGTGGCCGCTCCTCAGGATGAAGACGATCGAATGAAGCGGAAAAACTAATGGCAGACGCACGGCGCGCAGCGCTCAAGGATCAGACCGACATCTCGGGCGCACGAGCGCTGATTGTCGAGGCGCGGTTTTATGACGACATCCAGGACGCGCTGCTGGAAGGCGCGCTGGCGGAATTGAAAACCGCCGGCCTGACCCATGACATCATCACCGTGCCGGGTGCGCTCGAAATTCCGGCCGCCGTTGCGATCGCTCTCGATGCGGCCCAAGGCCACGGCAAGCCCTATGACGCGGTGATTGCGCTGGGCTGCGTGGTGCGTGGCGACACCATCCATTTTGAAATCGTCTCGATGGAGTCCTCGCGCGCGTTGATGGACCTGGCGGTGGCGCGCAAAATCCCGCTCGGCAACGGCATCATCACGGTCAATACCGACGCCCAGGCCTGGGCGCGGGCACGCGCCAGCGAACTCAACAAGGGCGGCGACGCCGCGCGCGCCGCGCTGGCGATGCTACGGATCAAGCGCCGACTGGCCAGGGCGTGATCGTGAAAAAGGCCTGATCATGAAAACGCCGGACAAGAAAAATCCCGACAGGAAGGCCAACCGGCGCGGCGCGGCCCGGCTCGCCGCGGTGCAGGCGCTGTACCAGATGGACATCGCCGGCGCCGGCATCAACGACATCTTCGCCGAGTTCGAAAGCCACTGGCTCGGCAATGAGGTCGAGGGCGACACCTATCTGCCGGCCGAAGCCGCGTTCTTTCGCGACGTGGTGTCGGGCGTGGTGCGCGATCAGAACAAGCTCGATCCATTGATCGACGAGGCGCTGTCCAAGGGCTGGCCGTTGAAGCGGATCGACGCCATCTTGCGCGCGGTGCTGCGCGCGGGCTCGTACGAACTGGAACACCGCAAGGATGTGCCGGGCCGGGTGGTGGTCTCCGAATATGTCGACGTCGCGCATGCCTTTGTCGAGGCCGAGGAGACCGGCATGGTCAACGCCGTGCTGGATCAGATCGCGCGGCAGTTTCGCGCCGATGAATTCGTCCGTGGCTAGCGAGCGCCCCGCGTCCGCCGAGCGCGCCGCGTCCGGCGAGGATTCGCTGATCGCGCGGTATTTCAAGCCGCTGGCGACCGATCCCGGCGCGTTCGATCTCGGCGACGACGCCGCGATCCTGAAAGCGCTCGGCGACGACATCGTGGTGACCACCGATGCCATTGTCGAGGGCGTGCATTTTTTACCCGACGATCCGCCCGACACCATCGCCCGCAAGGCGCTCGGGGTGAACCTCTCGGACCTCGCGGCCAAGGGTGCCACGCCCGCCGGATGCGTGCTGACCCTGGCGCTGCGCGATCCGGGCGAGGTGTGGTTGAAGTCATTCGCGCGGGCGCTGGGCGAAGACTGTGCGCGTTACGGCTGCCCACTGCTGGGCGGCGATACGGTGTCGACGCCTGGGCCACTGATGATTTCGGTGACGGCGTTCGGCCGCGTGCCCGCGGGCAGGATGGTCAGGCGCAACGGCGCCAAGGCTGGCGATCTGGTGCTGGTGACGGGGACCATCGGCGACGCCGCACTTGGGTTGGATGTACTGAGAGGCGGGAAGGCGACGCGCGATGTCGATGCCGCCGCCCGGGAAATGTTGGTCCGGCGTTATCGGGTGCCGCAGCCGCGCGTCGCGCTGGCGGCGACGGTTCGCGACCATGCGCATGCGGCGATGGACGTGTCCGACGGTCTGGCCGGCGATCTGGCAAAGCTCTGCAACGTCTCCAGCGTATCGGCCATGATCCATGCCGGGCGTATCCCGCTGTCGGACGCGGCAGCGAAGTTGTTGGCGGGCGGCGCCGTCGGTATCGCAACCCTCGTCGCCGGAGGCGATGACTATGAAGTGCTGTGTACGCTGCCGTACGATCGCCTGCAGGCGTTTCAGAATGCCGCGCAGGCGGCCGGCGTTGCGGTTGCCGTGATCGGCGACATCATCGCGGGCACGTCGCCGCCGCGCTTTCTGAACGAGCACGGCAATGAGATTGTGTTGCCTCGTTTGTCCTACAGTCATTTCTGATCGCAAGACGAGCGTTGAAACATAAAGCATTTGCGGAATTGAATTGAGCGATGGCGATTGAGACCGACGAATCCAGCGCAGCGGAAATGGCGGGGGCGACCGCGCCTGTCGTTCCCGGCCGTGAATGCGGCAGCTGTACGCTGTGCTGCAAGGTCTATCACGTGGCCGAGATCAGCAAGGTGGCGGGCAAATGGTGCCAGCATTGCACGCCCGGTTCCGGTTGCGCGATTCATCCGACCCGGCCGGCGCAATGCCGCGATTTCTTCTGCCTGTGGCTGACCGAACCCACCATGAATCCGGCCTGGAAGCCGGAACGGTCGAAGATGGTGGTGACGATCTTTCCGCTCAATGGCTTTATGTATGTGCAGGTCGACCCCAACGCGCCGTCGGCCTGGCGCAAGGAGCCGTATTACCGGCAACTGCATCAATGGGCTGACATCAACCTGAAGAATGGCCGGCACGTCCTCGTTTTCGTCAATGACGAGGCGACCCTGATCATGCCAGGACAGGATCTTCCGCTGGGGAAAATGAAGCCGACCGACGGCTTCGCCGTTCGCCAAACCTTCGGGCCGCGCGGTCCCACCTATGAGGTGACGCGGACCGATCGGTCGGTGCCTCCGGCGGGTGGTCCACGTGCCTGATGCCGGACATTCCGGCTCGGGAAATTCCAGTCCCGGCGGATGAGGCGGCCCGGCGCTTCACGCTCCGGACATCGGAGCTAGATAGCGTGTAAAAAGGGCACTTTGGCAATGAAAAGCCCGGTCCCGACCTTTGGTAGCGTTGCGCATCAGATGCGATTTTGGCATGGTCCCGGCCATAGAGAGGCCGCCCAAGGCCTCCTTTTTATGCGTCTGCTGCGATCGCGGTGAGGCGTGGGAGTTGCAATCAAGGGACTGAGGCAAAAATCAATGACAGTATTAGGGGTGATCGTGCTCTGCGGAGCGCTGTCGATCGTTTACGCCATCTGGGCCACCATGTCGGTTATGAAGGCAGACGCGGGCAATCCGCGAATGCAGGAAATCGCGGCGGCGGTACGCGAGGGCGCGCAGGCCTATCTGAAGCGGCAATACACCACCATCGGAATGGTCGGCATCGTGATCTTCGCGCTGCTGGCCTATTTCCTCGGCATGCTGGTTGCGGTCGGCTTCCTGATCGGCGCGGTGCTGTCCGGCGCCGCCGGGTTCATCGGCATGAACGTGTCGGTGCGCGCCAACGTCCGCACCGCGCAGGCGGCAACCACCTCGCTGGCCGGTGGCCTTGAACTCGCCTTCAAGGCGGGCGCCATCACGGGCATGCTGGTGGCGGGCCTGGCGCTGCTCGGGGTCACGATTTACTTTGCTTACCTGACGCAGTTCATGCATCTCGAGCCCAACAGCCGCACCGTGGTCGATGCGATGGTGGCGCTCGGATTCGGCGCGTCGCTGATTTCGATCTTCGCCCGGCTCGGCGGCGGCATCTTCACCAAAGGCGCCGACGTCGGCGGCGATCTCGTCGGCAAGGTCGAAGCCGGCATTCCCGAGGACGATCCGCGCAACCCCGCCACCATCGCCGATAACGTCGGCGACAATGTCGGCGACTGCGCCGGCATGGCGGCCGATCTGTTCGAGACCTACGCGGTGACCGCGGTCGCCACCATGGTGCTGGCGGCGATCTTCTTCGCCAAGACGCCGCTGTTGACCAACATGATGACGTTGCCGCTGGCGATCGGCGGCATCTGCATCATCACCTCGATCATCGGCACCTTCTTCGTCAAGCTCGGCGCGAGCCAGTCGATCATGGGCGCGCTCTACAAGGGCCTGATCGCCACCGGCGTCCTGTCGCTGGCCGGCGTCGCCGGCGCGATCGACTGGCTGGTCGGTTTCGGCAAGCTTGATGGTGTCGACTACACCGGCATGGCGCTGTTCGAATGCGGTATCGTCGGCCTGGTCGTGACCGGCCTGATCATCTGGATCACCGAATATTACACCGGCACCGAGTATCGCCCGGTGAAGTCGATCGCGGCCTCGTCGGTCACCGGTCACGGCACCAACGTGATCCAGGGCCTCGCGATCTCGATGGAAGCGACCGCGGGTCCGGCGATCGTGATCATCGCCGGCATTCTCGTCACCTACAGCCTCGCGGGGCTGTTCGGCATCGCGATCGCCACCACGACGATGCTGGCGCTGGCCGGCATGGTCGTGGCGCTCGACGCGTTCGGTCCGGTTACCGACAATGCCGGCGGCATCGCCGAAATGGCCGGTCTGCCCAAGGAAGTCCGCAAGGCCACCGACGCGCTGGATGCGGTCGGCAACACCACCAAGGCGGTCACCAAGGGTTACGCGATCGGCTCGGCCGGTCTCGGCGCGCTGGTGCTGTTTGCGGCCTATAACCAGGACCTCAAATTCTTCATCGCGGACTCGGCGAACCACGCCTACTTCAAGGGCGTCAACCCGGACTTCTCGCTCAACAATCCCTACGTGGTGGTGGGCCTGCTGTTCGGCGGACTGCTGCCCTATCTGTTCGGCGCGATGGGCATGACCGCGGTCGGCCGTGCGGCGAGCGCGATAGTCGAGGAGGTGCGGCGTCAGTTCCGCGAAAAGCCCGGCATCATGCAGGGCACGGACAAGCCGGACTACGGCAAGGCGGTCGACCTTCTGACCAAGGCGGCGATCAAGGAAATGATCATCCCGTCGCTGCTGCCGGTGCTGTCGCCGATCGTGGTGTACTTCCTGATCTACGTGATCGCCGGCGGCGGCGCCGCGGGCAAGTCGGCGGCGTTCTCGGCGGTCGGCGCCATGTTGCTCGGCGTGATCGTGACGGGTCTGTTCGTCGCGATCTCGATGACGTCAGGCGGCGGCGCCTGGGATAACGCCAAGAAGTACATCGAAGACGGTCACTATGGCGGCAAGGGCTCCGAGGCCCACAAGGCTGCGGTGACCGGCGACACCGTCGGCGATCCCTACAAGGATACGGCCGGGCCGGCGGTCAATCCGATGATCAAGATCACCAACATCGTGGCGCTGCTGCTGCTGGCGATCCTGGCGCACTGAGCCGCCAAGCCCTGATACAAAGCGAAAGCCCCCGCGGTGAAATCCGCGGGGGTATTCTTTTGATAAACACACGAGGAGATCAATCGATGTCGCTTTCTTCCGCCCGCAACTACGCGCTCCGCGCATCGAAGTCCGGGGACCAAAAGGAGGCAATCGACCTGCTGTCGAAAGCGATCCTGGAACTGGCAATGTCGATCGAAACGAGCGACGCCAAGATCAAGAAGATCAACAAGTCGTCGTAGCCGCCTGCGGGCGGCCCGCCCGGCATTAATGACGCGAACAGAAAGCGATAGTACAGGGGCGTAACGGTATTGACGTATGGCTATTTTCTGGTTCGAATATGTCAAACCTGATTTGGCTATAGCAAATCCTCCCAGTCGATATCGGACATGCCGCACACCAACAACGCAGCGCCCGCAACCGCGGCAGTCGAGCTCAGCGAACCGTCCAAGCCGGTCAGGCCGGCGGGTCAGCAACGCTCGATTCAATCGATCGAGATCGGCTTCCGGTTGATCCGGGCGCTGGAAAATGCCCCGGGTCCCCTGACCCTGAAGGAATTGGCGATGCGCGCCGGCATGACGCCGAGCAAGGCGCATTTCTATCTGGTCAGTTTCAAGCGGGTGGGGCTGGTCGCGCAGAATGCGGACAACGGACACTATCTGCTCGGGCGCTACGCGCTCGATCTCGGTCTCAGCGCGCTGCGCCGGCTCGATCTCATCGAGTTCGCGCGCGAGGAGATGCGCCATCTCAGTTCCGAACTCGGCGAGTCGGTGTTCCTGTCGGTGTGGGGCAATCGCGGTCCGACCATCGTGTGCAAGGTCGACGGGCCGCGCCGCATCCCGATGACGCTGCAGATCGGCTACGTGCTGCCGCTGACGCGCAGCGCGACCGGACACATCTTCCTCACCTATCTGCCGCACGCCTTGACGGAAGAAATGCTGCGCGAGGAAACCATGGTCGTGCCGCACGGGCGCGACGCGCTCGACGTGGCTGCCTTGCGGGCTCGAATTGCCGAGGCCGGCATCGCGGAAACCGACAGCCTGCTCAACGAGGGCACCACCGGCATCTCGACGCCGGTCTGGAATCATCAGCAGGAACTGGCCGGCGCATTGACCATCATCACCCCGACGGAAAGCTCCAAAGCGATGGCGCTGCGCTATGCCGATCGGCTCGGGCTGACCGCGCGGAAGCTGTCACAAGCCTTCGGCGCGGCGTGAAGGGGACCAGAGCGTTTTCGAGCGAAGTGGACACCGGTTCGCGGAAGAAAACGCGTCAAAACAAAAAGCCAGAGCCCGGTTCTGTTTCCACAGAACCGATCGGAATTTAGTTGAAGCTGATCAGCTTGAACAGCGGCGCCAGATAGCTCATTTCCTGACCCGAGGTCGGCGTCGTGCGGCTGATGAAGTCGAAGATCTTGCCGTCCTGCAGTCCATAATTGGCAAGCCGGATGACCTGGCGATTCTTGTCGAAATAGATCGCGATCACGCGCTGATCGACGACCTTCTGGTTCATGAACGCAACCGGACGTTCGGAACGCTGCGAAATATAGTAGAATACCTCGCCGCTCAGGGTCGCCACCGTGGAGGGCGTGCCCATCACGATCAGCACCTGGTCCTGGCTGGCCCCGATCGGAATCTGCTCGAGCGCGCCGGGCGGCAGGATATAGCCCTTCTGGAATTGCTCGCCGGTGAGGCAGCCGCCCAAAGTCACGCACATCAGGGCGATCGCGGCGGCGGCGCGCAACGCGCGCCAGCGCGGGGTCAGACCCCGCGTGCGTGTCGGGTTCGATTCAGTCATACTGGAACTGGTCCCGTCCCCTTGCATCGGATCAGGCGTTGACGTACCGGGCAGCACGCTGGATTGCAACAGGCGCTGGCCAAAAGGGCCCGCGGGCGGAACCCACAATGCTTTGGCCCTTCAATCACTTCAGGAAACCCCGGATCGCTTCGCGCGGCACCATTGAGACCATCTATGGCATGATCGTGACGCAGACGCGAGAACCGGTATTTTACCGAGACCTGGCGGTGCCGGATACGGTGGACGGCCGGTTTGACCTTCTGGTCGTGCATCTCTGGATGGTGCTTGGACGATTCAAGGCGTTCGAGGGCGGAACCGAGCTGTCGCAAGCGCTGTTCGACCGCTTTTGCGCCGATATGGACGATAATTTGCGCGAAATGGGGGTTGGCGACCTTACGGTCCCCAAGCGCATGCAGGCCTTCGGGGAGGCGTTCTATGGCCGGACCGCGGCCTACGATCTGGCCCTCGTCGGCGGCGAGGAGCCGTTGGCGCAGGCGCTGTGCAAGAATATATTGAACGGGCAGGGCATCGAGCACGCCCGGGGGCTTGCCCGCTATGCTCAAGCCGCCATCGCAGCCTTGGGCCGTTTGGACCAGGAAGCGATGCTGGACCCATCCGTGCTGAAGTCCTGGAAATTTCCCGAACCGGCCACCCCGAATACGCACCCATGAACAGAACACACGGCATGACCGATCAAGCCAATCCCTGGAGCGCTCCCGTTGCCGTGGAGCAAATTCCCGAAACCGGCTTGCATCGCGACCTCGAAGCGAGCCAGGCCTCGCGGAATGCAATGGCCGAACTGGCCGGCTTGCGCGACGTGCTCTCAGCAACCGCCTCGCTCGACGTGACCCCGAAAGGCGGCGGCCGTTTCCAGGTCAGCGGCCGGGTCAAGGCCCGGATCGGCCAGACCTGCGTGGTGACGTTGGATCCGATTGAAAATGAAATCGACGAGCCGATCGACGTGGTGTTCGCGCCGCCCGATCAGATTCCGCAATTGGCCGATCTGGTCGACGACGACGCCGACAGTGACGAAGAGGTCCCGGATCCGCCGGAGCCGATCGAAAACGGCATGATCGATTTGGGCCGGGTGGCGACCGATGCCTTGTTCTTGGCGATCGATCCCTATCCGCGGAAGGCGGGCGCGGTTTTCGAACCGGTCGTTGTCGCTCCCGATCCCGAGGATCATCCGTTCGCAGCCCTCAAGGCGCTCCAGCCCGAACTCAAAACCGGCCAATGGCAAGAAGCCTCGGAAGGGCTGAGATGCCACCAATCGGCTCACAATAGCGGGCAATGTTTGCGATCCAGTCTAGAGAGTTGTCGGGCCGGTCCCAGAACTCGTCATAAAACATTGAAATATATCATGTTATGTGCGGCGACCAATTCTGTCTCATGGCTCGCTGACCGTCAAAAGGACGAGGTCAAGAGGTTGTGTCGGGCAGCGGACGCGCTATTGTCGCGGCCCGGCCGAGGAGCAGCGTCTGCGCTTCGCCGATCGCCGTTTTCCACGTCGATCTCAGAGGTTGCGGCCGAAAGCTCCTAGTCCGCAGAAGATCAGGTTTCCAGGACGGACATGCCTCAAAAGGTTCGAATCGCGCTTGACGCCATGGGTGGCGATGTTGGCGCATCCGTCGTCATTCCGGGCGCGGCCGCCTCATTGTCCCGGCATCCTGATACGGAATTTTTGCTGTTCGGCGATCGTGCATTGATCGACCCGCAACTTGCCAAGCATCCGGCGATGAAGGCGGCCTCGCGCGTGGTGCACACCGATGTCGCCGTCGGCATGGACGACAAGCCAAGTCAGGCGCTACGCCGGGGACGCAAGACCTCGTCGATGTGGCTGGCCATCGATGCCGTCAAGAAGGGCGAGGCAGACGTGGCGATATCCGCCGGCAACACGGGGGCTTTGGTGGCGATGGCGCGATTCTGTCTGCGCATGCTGCCTGGAATTGATCGTCCGGCGCTGGCGGCGATCTGGCCGACGGCGCGCGGCAATTCCGTCGTGCTCGATCTCGGGGCCACCATCGGCGGCGATGCGCCGCATCTGGTGGCGCTGGCGGTGATGGGCAGCGCGATGGCGAGCGTGCTGTTCAATCTCGATCGGCCGTCGGTCGGTCTGCTCAATATCGGCGTCGAGGAGATCAAGGGGCATGAAGAAATTCGCGAGGCCGCCGAACAGCTGCGCGCGATGAACCTGCCGCAGCTCAATTATGTCGGCTTCGTCGAAGGCGACGGCATCGGCAAGGGCGCGGCCGACGTGATCGTGACCGAGGGGTTCAGCGGCAATATCGCGCTGAAAGCGGCCGAAGGCACCGCGCGGCAAATAACGGGTTTTCTGCGGACAGCCATGGCGAGCAGCTGGCGTTCCAAAATCGGCTATCTGCTGGCAAAAAACGCCTTCAAGGCACTGCGCGACAAGCTGGATCCCAGCAGATCGAACGGCAGCGTCGTGCTCGGTCTCAACGGCATCGTGGTCAAAAGCCACGGCGGAACGGACGCGGAAGGCTTTGCCTACGCGGTCGATGTTGGTTATGGAATGGTCCGCTACGATCTCCTGACCAAGATCAATCAGATGCTTAATCGCGACGGCCGCGCGCTGGCGCCGGCCGCGCAGGAGGCTGTCTCGTGACTGCAATACGCTCGGTCGTGCTCGGTTGCGGATCGTATCTGCCGCAACGGATCCTGACCAACGCTCAACTGGCCGATCGGATCGAGACCTCCGACGACTGGATCGTTCAGCGCACCGGCATCCGGCAGCGTCACATTGCCGCCGACGGCGAATTTACGTCGCATCTGGCGATCAACGCGGCACGCGCCGCGTTGGCCAATGCCGGCGTGGACGCGCAGAGCATCGACCTGATCGTGCTCGCCACCTCCACCCCCGACAACACCTTTCCCGCCACCGCGGTCGCGGTGCAGAACGGCCTCGGCATCAATCACGGCGCGGCGTTCGACCTGCAGGCGGTGTGTTCGGGCTTCGTGTTCGCGCTGGCCACCGCCGACAATTTCCTGCGCACCGGTGCCTTTAAGCGCGCGCTGGTGATCGGCGCCGAGACTTTTTCGCGGATTCTGGACTGGAACGATCGCGGCACCTGCGTGCTGTTCGGCGATGGCGCCGGCGCGGTCGTGCTGGAGGCGCAGGAGCAGCCCGGCAAGACCTCCGATCGCGGCATCCTGACCACGCATCTGCGCTCCGACGGCCGCCACAAATCGAAGCTCTATGTCGATGGCGGGCCGTCGTCGACCGGGACCGTCGGCCATCTCCGGATGGAAGGCCGCGAAGTCTTCAAGCATGCCGTCGGCATGATCACCGATGTCATCGTCGATGCTTTCAAGGCCACCGGGGTCACCGCCGAGGACATCGACTGGTTCATTCCGCATCAGGCCAACAAGCGAATCATCGATGCCTCCGCCCACAAGTTGCATATTGCGCCGCAGAAAGTCGTTCTGACCGTCGATCTGCACGGCAACACCTCGGCAGCTTCGATCCCGCTGGCCATTTCGGTTGCGGTGGCGGACGGACGCGTCAAGAAAGGCGATCTGGTGCTGCTGGAAGCCATGGGCGGCGGCTTCACCTGGGGCTCGGTGCTGCTGCGCTGGTAAGCGGCTTGTTAAAAAGTACGTTGATTTTGCGGTCGTCTCCATGCGCGTTGCATTGAGACCGCTGTTGACCATTACGCGTTAACCTCATAATTTTAGGATATAATTGTTCGCCGAGAGTGCGGGGCAAGGCGATGACAACCGGAACCGGAAAGACAGTCACACGCGTCGATCTGTGCGAAGCGGTCTACCAGAAGGTGGGCCTGTCGCGCACGGAGTCGTCTGCGTTTGTCGAACTCGTCTTGAAAGAGATCACCGACTGCCTGGAGAAGGGCGAGACGGTGAAGCTGTCGTCGTTCGGATCTTTCATGGTGCGCAAGAAGGGTCAGCGGATCGGACGTAATCCGAAGACCGGCACCGAGGTGCCGATTTCGCCGCGGCGGGTGATGGTGTTCAAGCCGTCGGCAATTCTGAAGCAACGGATCAATGGCAACGGCGCCGCCAACGGGACCGGCGAGATCAAGGCGGACTGAGGTCGCTCGATCCGGCCATCGGCCGATGAGGATTGACTGACAGCTTTGCAACCGACTTAACTTGCAGCCAGCCCAATCAGCGGCTGGTGAGTCGTTCAGGGGAGCACGGCATTTGGACAAGGCGCCGGATGCGTTCCGTACCATCAGCGAGGTCGCCGACGACCTCGACATTCCCCAGCATGTCCTGAGGTTCTGGGAAACACGGTTCACCCAGATCAAGCCGATGAAGCGGAGCGGCGGCCGCCGCTATTACCGCCCCGACGACGTCGACCTGCTCAAGGGTATCCGCCGACTGCTGTACGGCGAGGGCTACACCATCCGCGGGGTGCAGCGTATCCTCAAGGAGCATGGCATCAAATCGGTGCAGGGGCTGGCGGATGCGTCGGTCACCGCGTCGTTTGGGGCGGTCGAGGAGGCGATCGGGCGCAGCATCCTTGAAGAAGACCTGCAGGCCGCACTCGGCGTCGACGATGACGACGATGATTACGAGGGCGCTCAGGAAGAAAAGCCGCTTCCCCGCCATGCCGTCGAGCACGATGAGGCCGACGAAGGCGAAATCGACGACGAGGATTACGATGACGGCCCGATCGCCGGCGTCGCGGCCTTGGCCCATCCGCTCGATCTCGAGCGCCTGCAAAGCGTTCTGCAAGACTTGATCACCTGCCGCCAGCTGCTCGACAAGGCACTGCAGGATATCTAGTTTTGGTGGGTTGGCGGACCGGGGACCGGATCGTCAAGCCGAAGCGGGGGTTGCGCCAAGGCACAACGCCGCCCAAGCGGAATATGATCGCTGGCGGCGTTGGTCCAGTCACCGAAGCCCTGAAATTCCCTCCGGCCCATGTAGGTAGCGGCAGACCGCCGGCAGGTTCAATTATCGATTGGCGAACGCGCGCGTTGCCGCTGGCGAATGCCGGCCCCGATCACGCGGGAGTAATCACCGGGCCGAAATCAAAGCCGTTTCCGGATGAGAGGTCTCTGCCAGGATATGCCGGCCTTTGGCGGTGAGCTTGAATTCCGGTCCGGCGACGTCGACCAAATCCGCGCCGACCAGTTCAAGCAGGTCGACCAGTTGCTGTCCCTGCAGACCGACAGCACCATCGGTTTCGACTTTCAGCAGGATGAAAATGAGGTCGGCGGTTAGGATCATGGTGTACCTGATCAGCAACAGTCGGATGACCAAAAGCAAGCATGTTATCCACAGCTTGACAACCGCGAAAAACCCTTGATCCTGCTGCGATATTATGACTCTGGCAGGGAGTTTTCCACATGTGGACCATGTCGCGAACTGAGTCGGTTGCGTTTATCGTAGCGGTACTGGCCCTGGCCGGGTTGGCGGCAAGGGCAACGGTAGGAATCTAGCGTCGTCCACTTCGCGCACCCGGCGACGGGTGATCTGCGCGCTCAGTCAGCTCGGATACGGGCGGCTGGGTGATCGAAGGAAGGCGGCACCGTTGGTACAACCGTCACGCCGGCTTTTTGCTCGGCTTTCGCGATCGTGCTCGCCGCCATGACGGCTGGTCGGTTCCACGGACCGTGATCGACCAACAACAGCGTGACTATACCAACCACCGCGATCGCCATCGCGATCATCGGGGCGAGGGGGATGGGAAACCGGTCGTCACGCACGGGCTGCTCCAGACGGGATCAATGTCCCTTTTTCTTCTTTTTCGACTTTTTAAGTAGGTCGGCCTGGCTCCGATAGGCCTGGGCGAGCGCGGAGAGGCTCTGCGAGGCCTCGTCATCCGGCACGATCCGCGCCATGCGTTCGGCTTTGTCGGCCTGCTTTCGGAAAAACTTTGTCTGTTTGATCATCACGCCGCCCTTTGTCGGACGTCAATTTCGATGACGGATAACTCGTTCCAGTGGCCCGTGCTGAAAGAAAAGGCCCAGCCGATCGACACCAGCCTTGCGCGCTCGGCCGATCGCGGGCGGCTTTTTTCCTGGAGCGGATGCGCTGACGCGTCCTTCTGATGTCCGAAGCACGTTCGTCATGAAGCCGGCCCGGTCGATATTTCCGGGCCAGGAACCATGATTTCCGCGATGAGTTGGAGTTTCGGGCAGCGGGCGAGGAGCGCCGATCATGGATCGAAACCGGTCAGAGCGACGCGAAGTTCAAACAGCACTATTGTTTGCGCTCGCGCTTGCGATTGTCTGTTTCGGGGGAAGCTTTTACGCCGCCGAGTTGATCGCGAAACCTCAACCCGAACTTGCGACGGGGGCGGGCTTCAGCAAATGAAAATTGCGGGATTTTTACTCGGGCTGCTGCTTGTGATCCCCGTGTGTTATTCAAGCGATGCAGCTGTCCGGATTGCAGGTGATCGCGGCGGTCGTATCGGCAAATACCTCGATAGATATGATGCCATCCGGACCTCGGGCGAGACCGTCATCATTGACGGCGAGTGCCTCTCAGCCTGCACCATGGTGCTTGGCACGGTTCCGCACGACAAAATTTGTGTCACGCCGCATGCGGCCCTGGGCTTTCACGCGGCCTACGATCTTGGCGCCCGGGGCCGCCGCATTGCGAACACCGACGCAACTCGATTGCTTTATTCGCACTATCCGTCCTCGGTCCAGGACTGGATCACCGCGCGCGGTGGCCTGAAAACCCGGATGATCGTTCTCCGCGGCGCCGAACTCACCAACCTGTATCGGCCTTGCTATCTCAGCGCCGGAACATCGTCCTCGCACTGAATCGTCGCGAGGTATGAAAATTCGCGGCAGTCGTTCGCGCTCGACGGCTTGTCGTGGTAAGGCTCGGCTGTTGCCGCCAGCGGGTTGTCGAGAGAAACGAAACAAGCGAAGCCTAAATCGACGAACGTGAACATCAATCAGCTTTCGGCCAGGCCGATGTTCGTTCGACGTGTGTATTCCCGTAAATCTACCTAAGGCGAATTGCCCCATGTCAGGTATCTTGCTTTTAAGTTAGCAGCAGCTGTTGTTAATTCGATTGCGGGGTTCCCATGACTGCGTTTCATCTTCGACCTGAATGCCCAAACTGCGGCATGGCCATGATCACGATCAGCAAATCAATGAATGCGAGTGGGGAAAATCTCCGCGCGTTCGAGTGCTTGCGTTGCGGACATCTTGCTCGTACCGATGTGACGAACGCCTCACCGAAGCGGGCGGGGCGGGCTGTGGCTTGAGAGGCACTCGCCGGGCGCGCTCCTGACCACCGCGTCGCGCTCTGAAGCGTTCGTTAAGTCGACAGACTTAATCCGTCCCCGAAAATCTTGTTGTAAGGGTGTTGTGCTGATCCGTCATGATCAGTCTGGATTTTCGTATTTTTGTGGTCGGCAGTTTCCGGCACAAAACCAGGTGCTGCCCGTGAATTGGTTGACGACAGCGTAACTTCCGGTTCCAGCATCGGAGATCTGATAAATGCCGCCGCTCAGAAGCCCTGCAATAACCAGCCCGACGGCAAATACTGTCATCCGATCCATTCAAATACTCCCGACGAAATAACGAAAGCGTCGAGTACACCCCGGGATTGGGTCCTAATTCGGCCCGGACTAAGGATTCTCGAATTCATACGGCGACCGCGCTTCAGTGATCGGCGCCGTGTTCCGATCACGCTGGGCTCACGCTGCTTCAGGCACGATACATTCCATTGCAGATTTGATTATTTTCAAGAGTATGTATGAGACGCTTTATTTTCTTCGGCTTCTTGTTTCTCTCACTCACCACAGTTTCCGCATCCGCTTTTTCATCGTCATTTTCGTGGTGCGATATCGGATCGCCTGAAATCTCGCTATCGGGCGTTCCAAAGGGCACTGTAGAACTGGACGTGGTGATGAGTGACCTCGACAAGCCTGACCTTGACCAAGGTGGCGGGATGATTGCGTATATCGGGCAGTCTCAAATACGCTGCGGCGCACTGCCGATCAAAGGCCCATCGCCGCCATCGGGCACGCATCATTACAGCCTCGGCATCAGCGCGATCGGCACGGGCGGTAAAACCCTCGGCATATCGACATCCACCCAGCCGTTTACGGCGCGTCGGCATTGACTCGTGACACAGATGGAAACGCCGAAGATCCCGGTTTATTTTGCCTGCCAGGATTGCGGGCGGGTGTATCTGACCTCCCAGCAGCGTTCGCGAAATCCCGGCCATTTCGACTGCAACGACTGCGGCGTGACGGTTCACATGTGGTCCGGCCATTACGCCTTCACAGACTGGAAGCGGGTTTAGTCGAACGTTTCGCCTTTGGTACCGGCCTATTTGAAAGGTAATGACGGCGCGAACGTTCGCAGAACGGTTCAAGGGCTTTTTCGGGACATTTACTTCGGAACGAGCCTCGCCACCGCTGAAGGCGTTCAATTGCCCCCAAAGCCTGATCGGGTTTCCGCCGAGTTTCTTGCCGGGATCCTCCCAGGTTCTTGCGCCCCGGCCGGATCGAAGCTAAGGGAACGACATCGGAGCGTGGCGCAGCCCGGTTAGCGCACTAGTCTGGGAGACTAGGGGTCGGAGGTTCAAATCCTCTCGCTCCGACCATTTCGACCCCCCTTGAAGAACCGGGGTTTTTCGCGATCGCCCGCCGGACCTTGATCGCAAATACATCGGGATGGCTGTCAAAGGTGTCGCGGCCGCCGCGACGGTCAATACCCGTGATCCGGGCCCCCTCAAGCGAATCCCTGCGGCGCGGCCGCTTATTCAGGAACCTTCACCGGCGGCTCTCATTGAACTGAGGAAACCGGAGGGATTTACACATGGGCCAATTGCTGGACGCGTTGAGCGCGGTCGACGCCGACATCGCTGCTTCGAACAAGCCGGCCTTGCCGGTCGACGAGCCAATGTCCGAGGATCGGATATCGTCCGTCGTCGACGAGGCCACCGAGAGTGTGATCGGTGCGGCGGATCGCATCACGCCTCAAACGTCCCCGACGCCTCGGCAACCCGACACCACGCTCGCGGTCATGAGCAAGCTGGTGCGACAGGCGCCGTTGCAGTCGCTCGCGGTCGCGTTTCTGGTTGGCATCGCGGTCGCGCGGCGGAGATAGACGGCTCGCCATTGGCGATGCAATTCGCGCTTTCGACTCGTTAGCGGCGGACGCCAACCCGCCGCCCGGTCGATCCGCGGAGCGCTTCACAGTGTGCCAGGGTTCTGAAATCCCGTCGTGCGTGCCGGCGTTCGCCGGCGCCATGTCGGCGTCCTATTGCCGTCGCATTCCGGCCGATGATATGTAGACCCATCGCCGGGAGGATTTCATGCGGGTTTTATGTGCTGCCGCCATCATCGCCATGTTGGCCGGGCCTGCCTATGCCCAGGCTACGCATGTGCCGCGATATGGCGAAACCGATCCCGACAAATCCCCGGAACAGATCGAGGCCGACAAGGCCGCCGGCAGAGCCTATCAACGGTCGCTCGGCAATATCCCCGACAAGGGACCGACTGACCCCTGGGGAAACACCCGCGGCACTGACGCGCCCAAGGCCGCGGCAAAGACTTCGCCTAAACCCGCGAAGACCGCTCCGGCGACGACCGCCAAGTCCACGCCCAAACCCGCCGTTACCAGCAACTGATCGCGACAGGGCGAGCGCCTAGGCTTCCCCTGTGTCGAACATGATCATGTCGGCGCCGCCGGTGGCGAATTTGCCGACATCGGCACCGGCAGCTTTGCCTTCGGGGCTGCCAAAACCGGCCTTAACGGCGGCGAGATCGTCAAAATACAACGTCGCGATCAGGTGTAAACCGGCCGGACCGGCCGGCGTCATGACGGCGCCCTTGCTGACTTCGAATTTCCGCAGGCCCGGTATCTTGTGCACGAGCGGAACGTGAATTTCCGAATAATGCTTGTCGAAAGCCGCGACGTCCTTCGGCATTTTGTACATCACCACGACATGGGCCACTGGCTTCCTCCGGTCCGTTTTTGCAGTTTTCGTGGCCGCAAGCCTCCGGTTACCGTCGATTGTTGTCAAGCCTTGCCGGGAGGAGCCGGACAGCCGATTTTCCCAGCCCAGACCTGACATATACTCAGGCATATTGTTGCCGGTCGATCGCCAACCGAGCTTGAGACGAAATCGCCGAACGTGCGGGGTTTGAATTTGCAGGACGCGAACGTGAAAGATGCGGACGGACAAGCTTCGCACACATCAGCGTCGGTCGTGCGACCGTGGGGTCATCGGGAGCAGGTGCTGAATTGTCTTCCCGGGCGGTGGCTGCTCGAGAGGTCGATCGAAGGCATCGCCACGATGCAAGGCCATGCATCGTTCACGCCAGCCGACAACGGCCAATTGCATTATCGGGAAGACGGCAGGCTGGTGCTCGCCAACGGTTCGGAATTCGACGCCGCGCGCGCATACATTTATGAGCCCCGCGAGCAAGGTTTTCGCGTGCTGTTCCAGGAGAATCCGCCGCGGCTGTTTCACGAGATCGCGCTGATCGCGGGGCAGGGCGGCGAGTGGATCGGCCAGGCCGACCATCCTTGCGGTGAAGACCATTATCGTACGTTCTACCGGTTCTTGCCGGACGGACGTTTTGTCATCCGCCATGTCGTGACCGGCCCGCGCAAGGGCTATACGATGGTCACAACTTACAGCGAGGCCTCGCGACAGATTTAACCCGGGGGTACCGGCGCCTGTCCTAGCCGTGCACGATGGCCTTTTCGATCATGCAGTGAATGCCCTTGGAGCCGTTGACGGTCTGCGTCACCCGCAGATCGGCGGCGAGGCTGCAGAGCGTGTAGGCATCCTCGCGCGACAGATTGCGCTTTTCGCCGAGCAGCACGATCATGTCGCGCAGCGCGCGCACCACGCATTGGTCGAGATCGGGATCCATCGCCATCGTCATGTAATGCGATCGGCGTTTCGGCGCGGGGATAATCCAGCCGCAGATCCTTGCGCACGGTCAACCGAAAGCGCCCCTGCAGCGCGGTTTCGATCGCGGTGACGCAGACCTCGCCATCGCCCTGGACGCCGTGGCCGTCGCCGCAGGAAAACAGCGCGCCCGGCACGAACACCGGCAGATAGAGTTTGGCGCCCGGCGTCAGTTCCTTGTTGTCGAGATTGCCGCCCATCGCGCGCGGGATCAGCGAGGTGATGCGGCCCCAGGCCGGCGGCGGCGCCACGCCCATCACGCCGAAAAATGGCTTGAGCGGCAGCTCCAGCCCCCAGGGCATCCGGCCGACCATGCGCTTCCGGTCGAGCGGAATATTCATCAGCCGGGTTTCGTGGAAATCGTCGGGCAGGGTGCCGGCCAGCGGGCGAATGAGATTGTAGCCCCAGTCCTGCCGCAGCTGGACGTCGAGAATATCGACCTCGAGCACGTCGCCGGGCTCGGCGCCCTCAACCGCGACCGGGCCGGTCAGGATATGGCCCGGCACCATCCGCTCGTTGTTGGCGTGGACCTCGGCGAGTTCAGGCGGCACGTGAAACTGGCTGCGGTCCGGCACCACGTCGGGGCCGCCGCTGATGGTGTCGATGGTGACTTCGTCGCCGCTGGCGATGGTCAGGACCGGCTTTCAGTTTCGCTTCGAAAAAGCCCCAATGGCAGGTCTCGGGGCTGGAATGCAGATGATGATGCATGGAGCGGACTTTGGATTGATGCGGGAACAGCGTATGAGCTGTAGCAGAAATTCGAAGAGGTTTTCGTGTTCTTTTTTCTCTCCAAGACCCTCGGCATCATGGCGTTGCCGACCGATTTTCTTATCATCCTCGGCCTGATTGGTATTGGACTGTACGCCACCAGATGGGCGCGCCTGGGCCGCGGGCTGATGGTGACATCGATCCTGTTGCTGGCGATCTGCGCTTTCTCGCCGCTGGGAACGTGGCTGTTGTATCCGCTGGAGGCACGGTTTCCGCCCTGGAATGCCGCGCGCGGCGCGCCGGATGGTATCGTCGTGCTCGGCGGATCGATCGACGCGGATCTGTCGGTGGCGCACGATACGCCTGTGGTGCGCGGGGCCGCCGATCGCATTTTCGCCGCCGCGGCACTGGCGCGACAATATCCAAATGCCCGCATCATATTTTCGGGCGGCAGCGCCAATCTGATCTCCAATGACGCCCGCGAAGCCGACTATGCCGGGACGATTTTCGAGAGCCTCGGCATCGCCAGAACACGACTGACGATGGAACGACGTTCGCGCAACACGCTGGAGAACGCGGCGTTCTCCAGGGCGCTGGCGGCTCCGAAAGCAGGCGAGCGATGGCTGTTGGTGACGTCGGCCTTTCATATGCCGCGCGCGGTCGGGTTGTTTCGCAAGGCAGGTTTCGATGTCGAGCCGTATCCGGTGGATTGGCGGATCGGCGGCCGTGCCGATCTGACAGGGTTCTCCGGCGTCGCCGCCAAGGGCCTCGGCCTGACCGATCTGGGCTTGCGCGAATGGATGGGGCTCGTGGCCTACCGGGTCTCAGGCAAGATCGACGAATTGCTTCCGGGGCCTGACCGGAACTAGGATCGCGATCAACGCGCGCCACCGGCGCCGATAGGGGAGTTTACGCCATGCAGCAGCCGACGCCTGCGGAACAATTCGATCTGGCCGGCATGGTCGCCGATCTGAACAATCTGCTGCGGCTCAAGACCACCGTGATCGGCATGAAGATGTTCGCGACCGTGGAGGAGATGACCGCGATCCCGAAAATCCGCCGGCCGACCGCGGTGCATACCACCGACCAGATCGTCAGCATGGCGTCGCGGCTCGGCTGGACGGTCGGCATTACCGCGGATGATCTGGTCGGCGCGCAATGCCGGGCGGTGATCGGGCTGGCGCCGCAGGACGACAAATGGCTTGCGGGCCAGAACTATGTCGGGGTCTGGCACGGCACGCCGGAGGATGCCCGCAAGCGCCAGGAAGCGCTGGACGTGGTCCCGTTCGGCCGGTACCAGGCGCTGGCGGTGAGCCCGCTCGCCAGCGGGCGGCTCGACCCGCCCGATATCTGCCTGGTCTATGCCACGCCCGGTCAGATGATCATCCTGATCAACGGCCTGCAATATACCGGCTACAAGAAATTCGAATGGGGCGTGGTCGGCGAGACCGCCTGCGCCGATTCCTGGGGGCGGGCGCTGAAGTCAGGCGAGCCCAGCCTGTCGCTGCCGTGCTTTGCGGAGCGGCGCTATGGCGGCGTGCCGGACGAGGAAATGCTGATGGCGTTGCCGCCGGCCTATCTGGCCAAGGCGATCGCAGGTATGAAGCAACTGTCCAAGAACGGACTTCGCTATCCGATCGCGCCCTATGGTATCCAGAGCGACGTCCGCGCCGGCATGGGCGCGTCGTATGCGAAGACTTAGCCATTGCTGTCATTGCGAGGAGCTCTTGCGACGAAGCAATCCAGACTTGTTTTGTTGCCCCTGGATTGCTTCGCTCCGCTCGCAATGACGGGAAGAGCCTAAAGGAATAAAATATGCCTTCGTCGAAATTCGATATCGTGGTGTACGGCGCGACCGGATTCACCGGCCAGCTCGTCGCCGAATATCTCGCCACGCATTACCGCGACGATCGCGATCTGAAATGGGCGATGGCCGGCCGCAGCCTGGACAAGCTCGCCTCGGTGCGCGATGCGATCGGCGCGCCCGGCGATACGCCGTTGATAAAAGCCGATGCCGGCGATCCCGCTTCGTTGAAGGCGATGATCGAGCAGACCAGGCTGGTGCTGACCACGGTCGGCCCGTACCAG
The DNA here is from genome assembly GCA_963845435.1 of uncultured Alphaproteobacteria bacterium. Classification (GTDB taxonomy): domain Bacteria; phylum Pseudomonadota; class Alphaproteobacteria; order Rhizobiales; family Xanthobacteraceae; genus Bradyrhizobium. The sequence goes on along the minus strand of CAWJSD010000015.1, from coordinate 273,335 downwards.
CTTTATGGTTCCGACCTGGTCGCGGCGTGCGCGGCCAACGGCACCGACTATATCGATCTCTGCGGCGAGCCGATCTGGATGCGGCAGATGATCGATGCGCATGAGGCCACTGCAAAATCGTCGGGTGCGCGGATCGTGTTCTCCTGCGGCTTCGACTCGGTCCCGTTTGAGCTCGGCGCGTTCTATGTGCAGGAGGAGGCGAAGCGCGTATTCGGTGCGCCGGCGACCCGCGTCAAGGGCCGCGTCCGCGACATGCGAGGCACGCTTGTCCGGCGGCACGGCGGCCAGCGCCAAGGCAACTTTCGATGCGGTCTCCAAGGACCTTAGCCTGATAACGATCCTCAACGATCCCTTTGCGCTGACGCCGGGATTTACCGGGCCGAAGCAGCCGCGGGGCAACAAGGCCTCCTATGAGGAGGATCTGCAGTCCTGGATCGCACCGTTCATGATGGCGTTGATCAACACCCGCAACGTTCACCGCTCCAACATGCTGATGGGCTTTCCCTATGGCCGGGATTTTGTCTACGACGAAATGGTGCTGACCGGCGCGGGTGAACGGGGCGAAGCCAACGCCAAAAAGGTGATGGCCGCCAACAGCGAGAAGACCGGCCCCAACGCGCGCAAGCCCGGCGAGGGGCCCTCGAAGGAGGAGCAGCGAACCGGTCGATTCGACCTGCTCTACGTCGCGGTCGGTCCCGATGGCCGCCAGGTCCGTGCCTCCGTGACCGGCGATCGCGATCCGGGTTATGGCTCGACCTCGAAAATGATTTCCGAATGCGCGATCTGTCTTGGCCGCGATGCGCCCGACGTTCCCGCCGGATTCTGGACGCCGGGGGCGGCGATGCAGCACAAATTGATCAAGCGGCTTGTCGACAATGCCGGGCTGACGTTTGCGGTCGAAAGCTAGCGGGGATTCGGAGAAATCCGGAGCTATCAGCCGCGACGTGCCGCCTCGATGGCGGCGACGCCGATCTTCTGCATGGTCATCATCGCGTCAAGCTGATGACAAGCCGGCGCGCGCGGTCAAGCGCTGGCGCGAACGGTAAGCAGTTATTGGTGGTTCCGCGATGCCGTTGTTCCCATTAGCGAAGGATTAATGCAACGCTCGAACCTTTTGGCAATCGGCTTGGTGGTATCGTCGCTTCATGAGTTATTCAGCGATGAACGCAAGAGAGTTGATTGTCGATTCCGGCGACACAGCCGAGCAGGCGCGTCTCGCCGCGCTCGACAGCTACGACATCCTCGACACGCCTTCCGAAGAGGCGTTCGACCGCATCACGCGACTGGCACAGAAGATTTTCAACGTCTCGATGTCGACGGTCACGTTGCTCGACGGTCACCGGCAATGGTTCAAGTCGCGACAGGGCGTCAACGATTGCGAGACCGAACGCGGGCCCGCGCTCTGCAATGTTGCGATAACGCTGAACCGGCCGCTGGTGGTTCCAGACACCCATCTCGATGCCAGGTTCGCAAACAATCCCTTGGTGCTCGGCGCTCCGTTCTTGCGCTTCTATGCCGGCGCGCAATTGCGCTCACCCGACGGCTTTGCCATCGGGACGCTTTGCGTGATGGACAGCGTGCCGCGCTCGTTCGATGACAGTGACGTATCGATCCTGAATGATCTTGCCCAGCTGGTCATGAGCGAGCTCGGCTTGCGAAAGCTGGCGATGCACGACGCGCTGACGGAAGCGCTGTCGCGTCGCGCCTTGCGCGACGAACTGGAGCGATCGATCGCGCTAGCGGTCCGGCACAAGCACGAACTCAGCTGCATCATGTTCGATCTCGACCACTTCAAATCGGTCAACGATCGGTACGGCCATGGCGTCGGCGACCTGGTTTTGAAGGCCGCCGTCGAAGCCTGCCGCGACGAATTGCGGGCCACCGACGCGATAGGGCGCTTCGGCGGCGAGGAATTCGTCATGATCCTGCCCTACACCGACCGCGATGCGGCGCTCGCGGTTGCCGAAAAAGTGCGCGCGTCGCTGGCCCGCGCCTATGTGCAGACCGAGTCCGGAGCGGTCCGCATCACCGCGAGTTTCGGTATCGCCTCGCTCGGTGCGACCGGCTGCGACGTCGACCAGCTTCTCAAGCGGGCCGATACCGCGCTGTACGAGGCCAAGGCGGCCGGGCGCAACAATTGCAAGGCATGGTCCGCCAGGGAAGCCGTCGACGCCAACGGATTGCGCCGCGTGCTGAAAGCCGGCGTGATCACCTTCAATGGCGGCAACTCCACGATCGATTGCACCGTCCGCGGGCTTTCCGGATCGGGAGCCTTGTTGAACGTGATCTCGACCGCTGACGTGCCGATGCGATTCAAGCTTGCCATCGCCGCCGACGAATTCCACCGGCTGTGTTCGGTCGTGGCGAAACGCGACAAGCAGATCGAAGTCGCGTTCGAATAACCGGGCCGCAAGTCCCGAGGCTTATTCTGGCTCCGCCGATGACCGGTTCGACGCCGCTGCCTTATAGGGCTGCGCGGCGATGAACATGCCCCACATCGCGCCGAGCATCATCCAGAAATGCCGCCAATGGTCGGTGTCGATGATGAAGCTTTCGCCGACCGTGCCGACGAACGCCGAGAAAATCGCCAGATAGGCGCGCTGCCAGGGCACGCGGACGAACAGATGGCGAAAGCCTGTAATCACGGTGATGAACACCAGCGCCGGATAGCAGATGCCGGAAATCCAGCCGCCGGACATGAAGGCGTTCAGATAGGAATTGTGGGTGTCTTCCGGAAAGTAGGTGTGGAATTGCAGCGGGCCGATTCCGAACGGCAGATCGAGCGCCATCTGGGCGCCGAGGATATGGCGTCCGAACCGTCCAAAACGACCCTCGTCGTAGCTCTGGTCGAAGCTGGCGCGCTGGTTGAACATGTCGCGGATCGAATCGAACGACAGCAGCACGGCCAGCAGCACCACCACCAGGATCACCGCCGCGATCGCCATCATGACAATGCGCGAGCGCTGCGCCCGGGAGGGGCTGGTGATCACCATCAGCGCCAGCATCGCTGCGGAGGTCAGGATCAGGCCGCCCCAGGCCGCGCGTGAAAAGGCCAGCAGGATCGCCAGCGCCATGATGCCAAGCGCGAGCGTGTTGCGGAGCGACTTGCCGAACGGTTCGGTGACGACGTTCTGCAACGCGAACAGCGCCGGCAGGATCAGGAAGGCTCCCAGCACGTTGGGGTCCTTGAAGGTGCCGCGGGCGCGGTCGTACAGCGTCAGCAGATCGTGGCCGCCGGGCACCAGGTTGAAATAGCCGGCTATCGCCGCCAGCGACGCAATCATGCCGCCCACGATCAGGCCGCGGCGGAGCATGTCGAGACGGGCTTCGGTATCCTCGGCGATCACCATGGCGAAGAACATCACCGTGAACGCCATGTACCAGGAGGTCGCGATCCAGTTGGCGACCACCGATGTCTCGATAAACGGGATCGCGCCGATCGAGTACCCGACATTGACCATGACCAGGAGGAACAGCAGCGGCATGAACACCAGCCGCAGCCGCATCCCGGTGGCAAAGAAGATCACGGTCGACAGCAGGGTCGTCAGTTCATAGGGGCTGGGCTCGATGAACACGATCGCGCCGGAGGCGCCGACCAGCCACACCAGCGCGCGTTGCAAGGCAAGTACGCCCGGCGCGGCCGCCACCGATGGAAACTGGTCTCCGGCTGTCGCCGCATAGGCCATGACGCACTCACACAACAGCTGATTCACATACGCTGAATCAGGATCTCATTCGACGGCCCGGCCGGGCTCCTCAGTAGGCGTTCTCGTTCTTCATCATCAGCGACAGCGGTGTCTTGAGCAGGATGTAGAGGTCGAACAGGACCGACCAGTTCTCGATGTAATAAAGGTCGAACTCGACGCGCTTCTGGATCTTTTCCTCGTTGTCGATCTCGCCGCGCCAGCCGTTGATCTGGGCCCATCCGGTAATGCCGGGCTTGACGCGGTGGCGGGCGAAATAGCCGTCGACCGCTTCGTCGAACAACTGGGTCTGCACCTTGCCCTGCACCGCGTGCGGGCGGGGGCCGACCAGCGACAGGTTGCTCTTGAACACGACATTGAAGAGTTGCGGCAGTTCGTCGAGGCTGGTCTTGCGGATGAAGCGTCCGACCCGGGTGACGCGCTTGTCGTTCTTGGTCACGACCTTGGACGCCAGCGGATCGGCCTGATCGTGGTAGAGCGAGCGAAACTTGAAGACGTCGATGCGCTCGTTGTTGAAGCCGAAGCGCTTCTGCCGGAACAGCACCGGACCCGGGCTGTCGAGCCTGACCGCGAGCGCGACCAGCGCCATGACGGGCGAGGCGGCCAGCAGCACCAGTGCGCCAACCAGGTGGTCGAACAGCCACTTCATCACCAGGTCCCAGTCGGTGATCGGCGCCTCGAACACGTCGAGCGTCGGCACCTGGCCGAGATAGGAATAGGCGCGGGGACGGAAGCGCAAGCGGTTGGTATGGGCGGAAAGTCGGATATCGACCGGCAACACCCACAGCTTCTTGAGCATTTCAAGAATGCGCGCTTCGGCCGAAATCGGCAGCGCGAACAGCACCAGGTCGATCCGGGTGCGGCGGGCGAATTCGATGATGTCGTCGATCTTGCCGAGCTTCGGCGCGCCGGCGCAGGCCTCGAACGCGCGGCTGTCGTTGCGGTCGTCGAACACCCCGAGAATCTCGAGGTCGGAATCGGCCTGGACGTTGAGCGCCTCGACCAGCTTTTCACCAATGTCGTCCGAGCCGACGATGATGGTGCGGCGGTCGAGCCGGCCTTGCCGCGCCCAGTTGCGGATGATCGCGCGCAACGCCAGTCGCTGGCAGATCAGCATGGCCAAGCCGAGGAAGAAGAACGACGACAGCCAGAGCCGCGAGACCTCGCCGCCGAGCTTGGCGAAGAATGAGGCGCCGATGAACAGCAGGAACACGAACGCCCAGGACGAGATCATTCGTGTCATCTGCCGCAGCTGGCCGCGAAACACCTGTACCTGGTAAATGTCGGAAGCCTGAAAGCAGATCACCGCAGTCGCGCTCATGCCGAAGATCGCAGCGATATAATCCCAGTTGAAGTCGGACAGCGGCACCACATAGGCAAAGTAAAGCGCGATGCCGACCATGCTCAGCATGCCGAAATCGATCACGCGCACCACGCCCGCGATCACGATCGGCGAATAGGCCCGGCGGACTTTTTGATTGGCGACCGCCAATGCGGCCGGCGAGAGCCGGCGGCGGCGCTCCAGCCGCGGCGCATCGGTTTTGGTCGCGGCTTCGGCGGCTACCACATCCAGCATCGAGCGGGCGTTGATCGGTTCCACTGTCGTCAGTCCCTCTGGAACGCGCATCCTCACCGGCAAGCGGAAAGGCGCAATCCCCCGTGTCCCGGCTTAACGAACAAATCGGAATAAACGGTTATCGGTGTGCGCAGCGGATAACCACCGGCGGCCGGTTTTTCGGGCCCCATAACATGGCGCGATGCTCAGCCGCGTAGCGTTCCGAAAGCATCGCGGTAGCCCGCCAACACTCCTTCGACCATGGCTTTCTGCGAGAAGTGCAGGAAGATCCGTTCCCGCAGCGATTTGACGCGTTGCAGCGTGGCGGTGGGGTCGTCCAGCGCCGCCTCGATGGCATCGGCCATGGCGGGCACCAGATTCGGCGCGAACAGCGCGTCGGTATGCGATCCGAAGATCTCCGGTATGCCGCCGATCTTGGCTGCCACCATCGGGATTCCCGCCGCGGCCGCTTCGATGACCACGTAGGGCATGGAATCCCCGCGCGACGGAACCACCAGCAGCGAGCCCTTCGAAAAGCCGTAGCGTGCCTTGACGTGACCGATGAAGCGCACCGCGTCACCGACCCCGAGCCGCTCGATCTGCGCCTTGAGCGCGTCGGTTTCCTCGCCGTCGCCGGCCAAGGTCAGGGTGATCGGCTTGCCGTCGCGACGCAGCCGCGCCACCGCCTCGACCAGCAGGTCCGCGCCCTTGATATGGCGGAATTCGCCGACATAGACCACGTCGGTGGCGTCGGCCGCCTTGACGACTGGATCGAACTCTTCGGCGGTCACGCCATTGAAGACGCAGCGCACCAGGCCGGTGGGAGCGCCGATGGTGCGCTGATAAGTGTCGCGCGCGAAGGCGCTCTCGAACAGGAACAGGTCGGTCCGGTTCATCAGCGCGCGTTCGACCCGGCTGAACATCGTGCCCTTCAGCGTGCCGAGAGGATAATGCAGCGAGCCGCCATGCGGCGTGTAGACCCGAATCGTGTCCCTTGAGGCGCTCTTCATGCGAACGAAGGCGCCGGCCTTGGCGCCGTGGCCGTGCAGGACGTCGGGATTGATCGACCCGACCAGGCGCATGAAGCGGCGCCATGCCATCATGTCGGTCACGTGCGGCTCACGGCGGATGGCGAGGCGGTGCACACCGAGCTTCATGCGCGGCGCGATCTCTTCCAGCGCCGCCGCGGCACGTTCACCGCCGGTGAGGCTGTCGGTGACCAGGCCGACCTGGTGGCCGCGCTCGGCCTGGCCGTTGGCGAGGTCGAGAAAATGACGGAAAATTCCACCGACCGGCGCGCGCACCGCGTGCAGAATACGAAGCGGCTGATCTGGCGTTCCGGACATGATCAGAACCCGCGCTGTCCGGCAGAACCCGCGGGATATTGACAAGCGTTCGCGACATCAACGGCCACGCCAGCGCTGCCCGGCGGCGCGAACGCGGCCGGGAAGGATAAACGTGCGGCGTTCGCGCCTCGCATTGGAAAGCCCAGCAGAAGTCCGTGAGAAAGTACTGATTCTGATTAGGGGCTTTCATGATTAACAAAGCATGACCGCGCGGATCGGAGGTCGCAATTTCCCGGTAGTAAAACGGTACGGATTAACTGCGCGGCAACCATAATGGAGTTTAGTCGGCGCTATCTGGTGGAGTTGTGGCGTCCTGCGGGAGTGATCGATGCGTTTAGCGTTTTGGCGTGCAGGCGAGAGCAGGCCGACGGCTGCGAGAAGGCCGGCAATGGAGACGGCCGCATCGAGGCCGCAGGCTGCGATCGAACGACCCGCCGCAATCGCTATCGCTGGAGATCTCGATGTGCGGGCGCTGGCGCAGGCGCTGAGGCGCAAGCGCGGCTGGATCATCGTGCCCACCGTGCTCGCTGCCGTGCTGTCGATGACCATCGTCAATGCGATCACCCCGCGCTACAAATCGGAAGCCCGCATCCTGATCGATGGCCGCGAAAACATCTTCCTGCGCCCCAATGGCGAGCGCAACGACGAGCAGCGCGCGGGCCTGGATGCCGAGGCCGTCACCAGTCAGGTCCAGCTCCTGCTATCGCGCGATCTCGCGCGCGAGATCATCAAGAAGAACAAGCTCGCGCAGCTACCCGAGTTCGATCCGGTGCTGGGCGGCCTTTCGCCGCTGAAATCGATGCTGGCGTTGTTCGGGATCGGCCGCGATCCGTTCTCCCTGACGCCGGAAGAGCGGGTGCTCGACGCTTTCTTCGAGCGCTACACGGCTTACGCGGTCGATAAATCGCGGGTCATCGTCATCGAATTCCAGTCGCGTGATCCGGATCTGGCGGCGCGGGTCGCCAACTCGATCGCCGACGGATACCTGGTGCTGCAGCAGGCGGCGCGGCAGGACCAGGCCCGGTCGGCCAGCCAATGGCTGTCCGGCGAGATCGATAATCTGCGCAAGAAAGTCGCCGACGCCGAATCGCGGGTCGAGGATTTTCGTTCCAAATCCAGCCTGTTCGTCGGCACCAACAACACCACGCTGTCGAACCAGCAGATGGGCGAGATCAATACGCAGCTGAACAACGCGCGGGCGCTGAAGTCCGACGCGGAATCGAAGGCGCGGCTGATCCGTGAGATGCTGCAAAGCGGCAAGCCGATCGAGGCCTCCGAGGTTTTGAACTCCGAATTGATCCGCCGGCTGTCCGAGCAGCGCGTCACGCTGCGCACGCAATTGGCCGAGCAGTCATCGACCCTGCTCGACAACCATCCGCGTATCAAGGAACTGAAAGCCCAGCTCGTGGTGCTCGACCAGCAGATCCGCGACGAGGCAGCCAAGGTCTCCCGTTCGTTCGAGAACGACGTCCGGATCGCGGGCGGCCGGGTCGACGGCCTGAGTGCGAACCTCGACCAATTGAAGAAGCAGGCCAGTTCGAGCAACGGCCAGGACGTCCAGCTTCGGGCGCTGGAGCGCGAAGCCAAGGCGCAGCGCGACCTCCTGGAATCCTATCTGGCGAAATACCGCGAGGCCAATACCCGCGAGAATATCGAGGCCGCGCCCGCCGATGGCCGCATCATCTCGCGCGCCATTGTTTCCAACACCCCGGCCTATCCGAAGAAACTGCCGATCGTCCTGATCGCGACCCTGGCGACGCTGCTGCTCAGCGCCGGCACCATCGCGACCGGCGAATTGCTGCGCATGACCGCGCCGCGGCTGGGCGCGCCCCGCACGGAGGTTTCCCCGGCGCCGGCGCCGACCGTGATGGTCGCGTCGCCGACCTACGTTCCTGCGCCGGTGGTAGCGCCGGCGGTGCCCGTGCCATCGACGATGCCGGAGCCCGCGCCGGTCGAAGTGAAGATCTCGGAGCCGGTCGAAGTAAAGGCAGCCGCGGCTGCTCCGGCCGAAGTCCCGGAGATCGAGCGGCTTGCGAACGACCTGCGCGATGCCGGCGAGGCCGCGCGCAAGATCAGCATCCTCGGCACCGCCCCGGGTGAAAGCATCGCGCTGACAGCACTGGTACTGGCGCGGCTGCTGGCGCGCAGCGCCAGGGTCGCCGTGGTCGACCTTGCGGCGGCGGCGCCGACCATTTCGGCGGCCTCGGTCGATCCGGACGCGCCGGGGCTCGCGGAATTGATGCTGGGCGAAGCCTCGTTCGGGCAGGTGATCACCCGTGACCGGCTGTCGCGCGTGCATCTGGTCAGCGCCGGCCGCCCGGGCTCGGACCGCAATCTCCTGCAGTCGCCGCGTCTGGCGCTGGCGATCGACGCCTTGCTGCGGGTCTATGATCACGTGCTGCTCGACGCCGGCCTTGCCTCCGATCTGCCGGCGGAACTGTTGACGTCAGGAGCGCGCGCCGTGGTGGTGCCGGACGCCTCGATGGAAGCAGATGCGCGCACGCTGATGTGCGATCAGTTGAAGGATGTCGGCTTCAGTGACGTGGACATGCTGAGCAGGCCCGCGCAGTTGTCCGATGCGGTCGATCCCGCACCCAACGTGGTCGCGGCGTAGGGCGCTGCTGATCCAGGGTCCATGCACCGGGAGTGAGGGTCCCGGCCCTGCGGAGCAGCGTTACACGCGGCACCGCGTCCGGGACAGGGGAGTCCGTAGCCCTAGCGGAACGCGCCGCGCAGCATCTGCGCCATCTGCAGCAGCGCCGGATTGTGCTTGACGATATGCTTGGCGCGGTTGAGGCTGGAGATCGCGGTTGCGGCCAGACGGCCCCGCGAGGTCAGCGGGATGAAGCAATCGAAGATCGGCTCGTCGTCCGGACAGAACACCCGCTTGTATTCATCCGACCCGATCCCGAGATCGAGCGCGCGGTAGCCGAGCCCGGCATAGCGATCGACGATGTGGCGCATCAGGATCAGGCCGGGGCTGTGGCGTGAATTCTCCGACATCGTGTAGGTGTTGAACATCATCGAGAAGCGGCTGCCGTCGGAAACGCCGGCGAAGATCGCGATCACCTCGGCGTCACATGTCAGCGCGTGGATCTCGATGGCGTGGCTGCCGTCGGCCAGCGGTGCCAGGCAGGCGGCACGGATGAACTCTTCGACGCCGGGATCGGCGAACACGTTGGGCAGCTTTTGTTCCGCCATCCGCAGCGGTTTGACGCGGAAGAAGTCGTCGAGCAGATACGTGATCTCGGTAGCGGTCGAGGCCAGGCTGTAGCGATAGCCCGGCAGTGCCTGCAATTTGCGTTCCTTGCTGCGCAGCCGGCGGCGCATCGACGTGCTGATCAACGTCGACGGATCGGCGCCGGGCGCCATCGTCAACAGCGGACAATCATTGACCGAGATCTGATGCGGCAGCAGCGCCATCGGGTTCGGCAGGTCGCGCCAGCGCTCCGGCTGTCGTTGAAACGTCAGCACGTCGGCTTGCGCATGGCTGCGCAAACCCGTGATCAGGGCATCGAGATCGGCCGCAGTCGCGCTGGCCGCGAAGTCGCGATCCCATAGCGCCATGTTGAAGGTGGCATGCTTGCCGCCCATGAAGGTCGCGGTACGAACGCCGTGTTCGGATCGCAGCGCCAGCGGCAGCAGCAGCAGCGGGCGGCGATCGGCGTCGTGGGCAACGACGATGAAGGGAGAAAAATCCTCGCGGTGACCGACCTGCAGCTGCCATGCGCTGAGAAAATCGAAGCGCTGATAGCCGGTCGATAAATGCGCGGGATCCTCCAGGCTGCGCCAGATGGCCTCGGCCTCGCCGAGATCGATGAGAATTTCGACGCTGGCGATCCGACCCGATTTCGGCCACAACGCTGCTTCCGCTGTCCGGCTTTCGATCGAGGCCGTCATGGTCATCCTGAAACCTGTCACATGTGTGATGTTCGCGTTTTTGGACGCACTCCGACCTTTGCAAACAAACGTCAACAAAGGGTAATGACACTACCGGCGCGCCAGGCTGTATCCGGCGCATGAAGAGGCCAGAATTTGCCGTCCGAGATCGGATTTCCAGCGCGTGCCAGGCTCGAACTGGCCTATTTCAGCGGCTACGCGGTGATTGCGCAGCGGAGTAGTGGTGGCGCCGGCGTCATCCTGCGCTTTCAACGGGTCAGGCCGCAGCGAAGCGGTAGCTTTCAGCCGCTGCAATCGCAAGAGATCACGCCGGAATTTCTCGACCGGACCGTCTCGGCATTGAAGCGTTGGAAGTTCGACATCGTCTCGATGGACGAAGTGTGCCAGCGGGCGGTCACGCTGGCCTCGCCGCGGCGATTTGTCTCGCTGACCTTCGACGGCGCCTACAAGGATGTGGCGACAGCGGCCCATCCGATACTGTCGCGGCACCGCGTGCCTTTCACCGTTTATGTCCCGACCGCGTTTCCGGACGGGGTCGGGGAGGCCTGGTGGTTGGCGCTCGAGGCGATTGTCGCGCGCAAGGCGCAGCGTCTCAGTCTGGTGATCGACCGCAGGGAGATGCACTTCGACATCGGGAGTGCCGCCGAGAAATATCGGGCCTACGATTTTCTCGAGAGCTGGCTGCGTTCGTTGTCGCCGCCGGAGTTGTCGTCGGCGATCAACGATCTGTGCCATCGCTATTCGGTCGATCTTGCGGCGCTGTCGCGCGAGGCCTTCATGGACTGGGGCGATCTGTCGAGCCTGACGGCCGATCCGCGCGTGACGATCGGAGCAGCGACCGTGAACTATCCGATCCTGGCCAACCTCAAAGCGGCCGCCGCGCTGCGTGAGATGACGATGGGCGCTGCGGTGGCGAACACCGCGTTCCATCGCGATGTCAGGCACTTTGCCTTTCCGTTCGGCGACAGCGCGTCGTTTCGGCGAAGCGACATAGCGGCGGCCGCCGAGGCGGGCTTTACCAGCGCGGTCTCGGCGATCCCGGGCGTGGTGCAGGAGGCCGGCCGAACCGATCTGCATGCGCTGCCGCGGATCGCCTGGGACGGCCGGCTGCGATCGTTGCGGGCGATGCGGGCGATGCTCTCAGGGGTGAGGTTACCGCGTTCGACCGAACCCGCACCCGACACGACGCTGCAAAACTAAAGCCTGATCGGTTCTGATTGGATCAGACCCGATTAGGCTTTAGCCTTTTATTTTGACGCGTTTTCTTCACGCGAACCGGTAACCACTTCGCTCCAAAACGCTTTAAGCGTCCGGCCGCGACATCCAGCTGACGATCGGCATCGCCGGCAGCACCCAGCCGAGGCCGGCGACGACATAGAAGACCGCCTGCAGATATCCCGAATTCGCCAGCCACGGTGTCTGCGCCACCGTCATCCCCAACAGCGACCACACCACCACCAGCATCAGCAGGGCTACAGTTCCAAGCAGTTTACGGGTGCGTATGGTCATGACGGAAATGTGCAATTCGTTGCCGGGGCGCGGCTTGCGCGCGGAGAGGGGCGGACTATAAGGGGCGCGCAAATTCATTCAAGCGCGGCCTTCGATGACCGGTCTTACCGCCCAGCAAACCGCGTCCGACGCGACCTTTTCCGGCGAGCGCGCCGTGCGATGGTGGCTGATCGCGGTGGCGGCGTTGATCGCGGTCATGGTGCTGGTCGGCGGCGCCACGCGGCTGACCGAGTCAGGGCTTTCAATCACCGAATGGAAGCCGGTCACCGGTGCATTGCCGCCGCTCAATCAGGAACAATGGACGCAGGCCTTCGAGGGCTACAAGGCGATCCCGCAATACCGCGAACTCAACGCCGGCATGAATCTGTCCGAGTTCAAGGCGATCTTCTGGTGGGAGTGGAGTCACCGGTTGCTCGGGCGCGTGATCGGCATGGCTTATTTTCTGCCGTTCCTGTGGTTCATGTGGCGCGGCTATCTCTCCGGCGAATTGAAGCGGCGGCTGTGGGGCATCTTCGCGCTCGGCGGCCTGCAGGGCGTGGTCGGCTGGTGGATGGTCGCCTCGGGCCTGTCGGAACGGGTCGAGGTCTCGCATTATCGCCTCGCCACCCATCTGGTGCTGGCGCTGCTGATCTTTGCCGCCATCGTCTGGACCTTACGGCGATTGAGTGATCGGCCGGCGCCTGCGGTGAACGGGCGGTTGAAATTGACCAGTGCGATCCTGCTGGTGCTGACCTTCGTGCAGCTTTATCTCGGCGCGCTGGTCGCGGGCTTGCGCGCAGGCAAGATTTATAACACCTGGCCCGCCATCGACGGCAGTTTCATTCCTTCCACGGCGCGGCTGTTTTTCGATCAGCCGTGGTGGCGCAATCTGTTCGACAATACGCTGACGGTGCAGTTCGAGCATCGCATGACCGCCTACACGCTGCTGGTGCTGGCGTTGCTGCACGCGTTGGACGCCGTTCGTGCGCGCGCCGATGCCGCCGTGATCCGTGGCGCGCTATGGCTGGTCGCGGCCATCCTGCTGCAGGCCACGCTCGGGATCCTGACCCTGCTCAATCAAGTGCCGATCGATCTGGCGCTGACGCACCAAGCCGTCGCTATCCTGGTGCTGACATTGGCGACGGTCCAGGCCGAACGCCTCGCGGCGCGACAGCCGAAACCGGCGCCGCATCAATTGAGCGTGCCGCTCGGCCAGCCCGGCTGACACGGTCAGCCCGGCTGACATCGTCCAGGCTGAGCCAAGAAGGCTCAGCAATAGCCGTACACGCCGCAGGCATAGGGCAGGCGATCCCAGTAGCCGACATAAGGCCCGCCATAATAGGGGCCCTGATAGTCGTAAGAATGGGTCGACCCGTAATAACCCGGAAGCGTCGCCGATCCTGGAAGCAAGGGCGTATGCGGCGGCCGCAAGGTCAGTTCGCCGTCCGACGGTGTGAACAGCAGATCCGGATCCCGAGCAACCGGATTTTTCTCGACATAGACGCGGCGATCGGGGCGGGGATGCGCCTTGACGTAAGTGTGCTGCTGATCGGACAGATCGGCAGCGGGCGCGGAGCCGGCGGTCAACACCGTGGCAATCGCCAATACCGTCCCGCGCATCATGGCTTTGCTCCGAATCAATGAAAGCACCGGCGCAGTTTACGCCGGATTGACCGTTGATGTGAGGCGCGATGCAGCGGCGACGTGCGGCCGTCGCGCGGCGCGGTCGCGATGATGATCGAGGTGCCACGAGCCGCCGAACACATCCCGGAACGCACGGTCTTGACGATTGCGATGGCGACGGCAAAGCGAAGGTAACCATAACGTAGTTGCGAAACGTGATGAACGTGTAGTTAAGCGGTGACGCCATGCACCTACGTTTGCGCGGTCGTTTGCTCTGATTACGCGGCAAAATAGCAGGACCAGGACGATTTGGCGGATCCGAGCGGCCAATCGCGGTTTATGTCTCTTTAACGCCTCCGCTTTCACAGTAACCATGCCTGAAAGGGCCATCTGCGCAGTTTTTTGTGCAGGTGAGTAGAGTTCACGCCAGAAAGGTATGTGATCGTGTCCAGTATTGTGCTCTCCGCGTCGGTTCGTCAGAACCTTCTTTCTCTGCAATCCACCGCTTCGCTGCTCGCCACCACCCAGAACGACCTCGCCACCGGCAACAAGGTCAACTCGGCGCTGGACAACCCGACCAGCTTCTTCACCGCTTCGGCCCTCAACAACCGCGCCAGCGACATCTCCAATTTGCTCGACGGCATCGGCAACGGCGTGCAGGTGCTGCAGGCCGCCAACACCGGCATCACCTCGCTGCAGAGCCTGGTCGCCAGCGCCCAGTCGGTCGCCAACCAGGTGCTGCAGACCCCGATCGGCTATACGGCCAAGTCGAGCGTCTCGGCGCAGGCGATCACCGGCGCGACTGCAAATGATTTGCTCGGCGGCAGCCCGGCGACCAACGCCGCTCTCACCGGCGCCAGCGCGATCACGACGATCAGCCTCGCCGATACGCCGGCGACCAATGCGGTTGCCGCGGCCGGCGCCGCGCTGACCTCGATCAACCTCAATGACACTCCGGCGGGCAACGCCACCGAGACCGGCACCAACACGATCGCCACCACGGGCTCCGGCATCGACGCCACCGGCGGACTGACCTTCGACATCAACGGCCAAACGGTGACATTGGCGGCCGGCGGCGGTACCGGCACGACCGGCACCTACCTTGCCAGCGACATCGTTTCCCAGATCAATACCCAGGTCGGTTCGAGCGCTCAGGTTCACGCATCGGTCGACGTCGCGGGCCACCTCACGTTGACCAGCACCGGTACCGCCGGGTCTTCGGATGCGATTGCCCTGTCGGCCTTCACCGGCACCGGCTTCGACGGGACAAGCCTCGGCTTCTCTTCGGCCACCCCGGCGACCGTCCACGGCACCAACGTCGTCCCGCACGCCAACCTGAGCTTCCAGGTCAACGGCCAGACGGTCACCTTGGCGCACGGTTCGACCTACACCGGTACGGACATTGCGACCGCGATCCAGACTCAGGTCGGCACCAGTGCCGGCGTCACGGCGTCATATGCTTCTGGCAAGCTCGTTGTCACCAGCACCGGGACCGCGGGCTCTACCGATGCGGTGACGATCAACAGCTTCAGCACCGGCGGCGCCACCCAGCTCGGCTACTCCGGCGCAACGGAAACCGATAACGGCGCCAACATCGTCGCCCACGCCAACCTGACGTTCAAGGTCAACAACCAGACGGTGACCCTGGCGCACGGCGCGAGCTACACCGGCGCCCAGATTGCCGACGCGATCCAGACCCAGGTCGGTACTTCGGCGGGTGTCACCGCTTCCTACACCGGCGGCAAGCTCTCGATCACCAGCACCGGCACCGCCGGCGCTTCGGACGCGGTCACTGTCAACACGTTCAGCACGGGCGATGCGAGCCAGCTCGGTTTCGCAGTCGGCGCGTCGGCCACCGCCAGCGGTGCCGCGGCGACGTCGGGCCTTGCCGGCAAGACGCTGACCATCGCGGCGACCGGTGGCGGCACCGCCACCAACCTCACTTTTGGTACCGCGAGCGGTCAAGTCGAATCGCTGAACGACCTCAACGCTGCGCTGGCTGCCAACAATCTGCAGGCGACCATCGACACCACGGGCGTGCTGACGATCACGACCAGCAACAACGCAGCCTCGTCGACCATCGGCACCATCGGCGGCACCGCCGCTGCTACCGGCCAGGTCTTCAACGGATTGTCGGGCGCGGCCGCGGTGGGCGATCCCAACGCTCTGGCCACCCGGTCCGGCCTGGTCGACCAGTACAACAACATCCTGAAGCAGATCGACACCACGGCGCAGGACTCCTCGTTCAACGGCATCAACCTGCTCGAGGGCGATACGTTGAACCTGACCTTCGACGAAACCGGCAAGTCGACGCTGGCGATCAAGGGCGTCACCTTCAACACCGCGGGCCTCGGCCTGTCGACGTTGTCCAACACCACCGACTTCCTGGACTCCAACTCGGCGAACAAGGTTTTGTCATCGCTCACCCAGATCAACACCACGCTGCGATCGGAAGCGTCGAGCCTCGGTTCGAACCTGTCGATCGTGCAGATCCGTCAGGACTTCTCCAAGAACCTGATCAACGTGCTGCAGACCGGTGCGTCGAACCTGACCCTGGCCGACACCAACGAGGAAGCGGCCAACAGCCAGGCGCTGTCGACCCGCCAGTCGATCGCGGTCTCAGCGCTGGCGCTCGCCAACCAGTCGCAGCAAAGCGTGCTGCAGCTGCTCCGCTAAGGTCGGTGCCGCAGACAAGGACGTCGTAACAGGACGTCGCAGCCGACACGTTCGGCACGAAATGGGGTGGGACGCATCACGCGTCTCACCTCATTTTTTTTGTGCATTTATTTTTTGCGCCGGTTTGAAGACGGGCAGGGCCCATCTGCCGCATGCCGGCCCCGCCGCGCGGCGTCGAGCGCTGGCGGGTGCCCGGTCATAGTTTAAAAACATGGTTAACCGGACGTTAAAACGCTGCACCGTCAGGCCGCTTGCCCGACCAGGATACCTGCATTTCTGAGGCACTTAAGAGCCATTTTAGGTGCAGAACGCGGTTTCAATATACCTTCTGGCGTTCTGACAAGCGGCATGGGATTTACTTTTAATTAAAACGATGCGGTAGATAAGTACCCAATTCAGGTGGATTCGGGACTTGAATACCGTTTCACCCGGCCGTTATCGAGCGATTGCCCAGTTTAAGTTGTAAAGTTGATTCACGTTTACTTAAAAGGTATGGAGGTAACAAAATACCCACGCTGAAGGCTTCATCGGGTTGGTCCGATGTCCGCGCGTTAAGGCTAACGCCAGAAGGGTATGCCCATGTCCAGTATCGTTCTCTCGTCTTCGGTTCGTCAGAACCTGTTGTCCCTGCAATCCACCGCTTCGCTGCTCGCCACCACCCAGAACGACCTCGCCACCGGCAATAAGGTCAACTCGGCGCTGGACAATCCCACCAGTTTCTTCACCGCCTCGGCGCTGAACAATCGCGCCGGCGACATTTCGAATTTGCTCGACGAAATCGGCAATGGCGTGCAGGTGCTGCAGGCCGCCAATACCGGCATCACCTCGCTGCAGAGCCTGGTCGCCAGCGCCCAGTCGATCGCCAACCAGGTGCTGCAGACCCCGATCGGCTATTCCGCCAAATCGAACGTCGTGGCTACGGCCATCACCGGCGCGACCGCGAACAATTTGCTCGGCACCGCGAGTGGCACCGGCCCGGCCAGCAACGCGGTTGCGACCGGCACGAGCGCGCTGGGGTCGATCGACCTCACTGGAAACACCAATGCGCAAGTCACCGGCTCGACATCGTTGACGGCGGGGATCAACCTCACGGGCACTGCGGCGACCACGGCGACGGAAACCGGCTCGGTGGCGCTCGCGACGGGACTCACGCTGGCGGCCAACACCCAGCCGGTTGCTGCGTCGTTCACGGGTACGACCGCGATCACTGGGCTCGACCTCACGGGCACCGGAGCGACCCATGCCAAGGCCACGGGCACGGTGGACCTCACTACGGGCATAGGTAATTCCGGTGCGGATCTCACTTTCACGATCAACAGCGCGACGGTGACCGTGCCGTCCGCGACGGCCTCCGGGGTCGGATCGCCGCCGAACTTCACGCTGAGCGACATCGAGGCCGCGATCAACAGCACCGCCGGTGTGGGTGTCACCGCCTCCGACGATGGCGCCGGCCATCTCGTTCTGAACAGCGCTGGTGCGCCCGGAGCAAGTGATACGATCGACGTTACCGGGATCGACTCCGATCTCGGCATAACCTCCGCCGATGTTACGAATGGCCAGGACGCCAATGATCCTGACCTGAACCTCACCATCAACGGCAAGACAGTCACCTTCGCGGGCGGCAGCAGCTACACCCAGCAGCAGATCAAGGACAGGATCAATGGCACCACGGGCATTGGCGTCACCGCCAGCTTCGACGCCACAAATCACCTCGTTCTCACCAGCAACACGGCGGGAGCGGCTAATAATTTCGCTGTCTCGGGCCTCGGCGCCAATTTCGGTATCGCCAACGGCACCAGCACGAACGGCGCCGATCTCGTTTCGAACGACGCGGCTCTAACGATCAACGGCAAGACGGTCACCTTCACGGGTGGCGGCACCTACAGCCAGGCGCAGATCGTGTCCCAGATCAACGGGACCACGGGTATCGGCGTCACCGCTTCGTTCGACGCGACCAATCACCTTGTGCTGACCAGCACCACCTCGGGAGCGGCCGGTAACTTCACCGCCTCCGGCTCTGCCCTCGCGGACTTCGGTCTTTCTGCCACCGCCACCACGAATGGCGCGGACACGACCACGGGCGCCGATCTGACCTTCACGGTCAACGGGACGGCCGTTACATTGACCGGCGGCCAAAGCTACACCGCCCAGCAAGTCGCGGATAAGATCAACACGACTGTCACCGGCGTGAAGGCAACCATCGACGCGACGAGCGGCGACCTTGTCGTCAAGAGCACTTCGGCCACGAAAGGCCCCACTGACACGGTCACGATCGGTGGCGCCGGCGCCGCCCAGCTCGGTTTCACCGCGACCAACGAAGTTGGCAATGGCGCAACAGGCGCCCCGCTGCCGGATCTGACGTTCCAGATCAATGACAAGACCGTCACGCTGGCCGGCGGCTCGAGCTATGCCGCCGCCGACATTGCCGCGGCGATCAACACCCAGGTGGGCGCCTCTGCCAAAGTCGACGCCACGGTTGACGCCACCACCGGTGACCTCGTCCTGACCAGCACCGGCACTGCCGGCGCCAACGATCAGGTCAGGGTGAGCAACTTCAGCAGCGGCGACGCCACTCGGCTCGGCTTTGCCGCCGCGACCGAAACCGACAACGGTTCGGCTGCCACGGAAAGCATTGCGGGCCAGACCTTGACCATTGCCTCCACCGGCGGTGGCACGGCGACCAACATCACCTTCGGCACCGCTAACGGCCAGATCGCGACCTTGAACGAGCTCAACGCCGCGCTGTCCTCCAACAACCTCCAGGCCACCATCGACAGCACCGGTGTCCTCACCATCACGACCAGCAACAACGCGGCATCGTCGACCATTGGCGTGATCGGTGGCACCGCGACCGCTTCGACGCCTGCAAACGGGATCACGCCGGCCACCGCGGGTGCTTTCGCCGGGGCCATCGCAGGTGGGGGAGCGCCTGTTGTCGATCCGAACGCCCAGGCCACCCGTACCGGCCTGGTCGATCAGTACAACAACATCCTGAAGCAGATCGACACCACCTCGCAGGACTCCTCGTTCAACGGCATCAACCTGCTGCAGGGCGACACCTTGAACCTGACCTTCGACGAAACCGGCAAGTCGACGCTGGCGATCAAGGGCGTCACCTTCAACACCGCGGGCCTCGGTCTGGCGAGCTTGACCACTGGCACCGACTTCCTGGACTCCAACTCGGCGAACGCCGTGCTGTCGTCGCTGACCCAGGTCAGCACCACGTTGCGGTCGGAAGCGTCGAACCTCGGTTCGAACCTGTCGATCGTGCAGATCCGTCAGGACTTCTCCAAGAACCTGATCAACGTGCTGCAGACCGGCGCGTCGAACCTGACCCTGGCCGATACCAACGAGGAAGCGGCCAACAGCCAGGCGCTGTCGACCCGCCAGTCGATCGCGGTCTCCGCGCTGGCGCTCGCCAACCAGTCGCAGCAAAGCGTGCTGCAGCTGCTCCGCTAAAGTCGGCACCACCATCAAACGAAAAAAGGCCGGGCACACGCCCGGCCTTTGCCTTTTGAAACAACTTTAGATTTATGCGTTGAGCGCCTGCGCCAGATCCGCGATCAAATCTTCCTTGTCCTCGATGCCGATCGACAACCGCACCACGTCGGGTCCGGCGCCGGATTTCGTCTTGGCGGCATCGTCGAGCTGGCTGTGCGTGGTCGAGGCCGGATGGATCACCAGCGAACGGGTGTCACCGACATTGGCCAGGTGCGAGAACAGCTTCAGGTTCGACACCAGGCTCACTCCCGCGTCGTAGCCGCCCTTGAGACTGAAGGTGAACACCGCGCCGGCGCCCTTGGCGGCGTATTTGCGCGCGAGGTTGTTGTATTTATTGCCGGGCAGGCCGGCGTAATCGACCTTTTCCACGGCGGCATGGCCGGCGAGATATTCAGCGATGGCCTTGGCGTTTTCGCAATGCTTCTGCATGCGGAGCGGCAGGGTTTCGATCCCGGTCAGGATCATGAAGGCGTTGAACGGCGACAGCGCCGGACCGAGATCGCGCAGGCCCAGCACCCGGCAGGCAATCGCGAAGGCGAAATTGCCGAACGTCTCCTGGATCTTGATGCCGTGATATTCCGGACGCGGCTCGCTCAGCATCGGGTACTTATTGTCCTTCGACCAGTCGAAGGTGCCGGCGTCGACGATGATGCCGCCGAGCGAATTGCCGTGACCGGCCAAAAACTTCGTCAGCGAGTGGACGACGATGTCGGCGCCGTGGTCGATCGGCCGGATCAGATAGGGCGTCGCCAGCGTATTGTCGACGATCAGGGGCACGCCGGCCTTACGGGCCACCGCCGAGATCGCTTCGATATCGGTGACACTTCCGGAGGGGTTGGCGATCGATTCGATGAAGATCGCCTTGGTGCGCGGCGTGACCGCTTTTTCGAAACTGGCGATGTCGTCAGGATCGGCCCACGCCACGTTCCAGCCGAAGCTCTTGAAGGCATGGCTGAACTGGTTGATCGATCCGCCGTATAGTTTCCGCGCCGCGATGAACTCGTCGCCGGGCTTCAGAAGCTGCTGCATCACTACGACCTGGGCGGCATGCCCGGACGCCACCGCCAGCGCCGCGGTGCCGCCTTCAAGTGCCGCGACGCGTTCTTCCAGCACCGCGTTGGTGGGATTGCCGATGCGGGTATAGATGTTGCCGAACGACTGCAGCCCGAACAGCGAAGCGGCGTGGTCGGCGTCGTTGAACACGAACGAGGTGGTCTGATAGATCGGTGTCGCCCGCGCGCCGGTGGTGGGATCGGGTTGCGCGCCCGCGTGCACCGCAAGCGTAGCAAATCCCGGGAGACGATCGCTCATGGTTGTTTCCTTTCCGACAACTCCATCCCCGGTGCGACGTCTGGTCCGGCCGCATGCCAAAGATGAGCAACATGACGTGAATGCAGGTGACGTAAATGACGGTGCGGCTGAATGTATGGCCCGGACAAGAGGCCGTTGCGCCCCCTGATCGGGGGACGACAATCGCGGCCAAGCTAGGCGCCGTCAAGGCAGCGCGCACGCGATCACGCGTTTCGGATAATCGTGCTTCGCGCTGACATTTTTCCAGAACAATCGTTTCGCAATTGCGTCACGAAAGCGCGTTCATTCCTGCTTGTTTTTTGCAGCGCGGTCGGAGGCGCTGGTTTCGCCACCGCCAAGGCTGGCGCGATTCAGCGACAGCCGCATGCCCTGGGTCGGCATCGGCGCGCGCTTCGAACTCAGGGTGCGCGAATTGACGCCCATCCAGGAAATCTCCGACGACAGCCGGCCGTACTCGATCTTGGGACAGCGGTTCATCACCACCTTGAGGCCCGCGGCTTCCGCCTTGGCGGCGGCGGCGTCATCGCGGCCGCCCAACTGCATCCAGATCACTCTGGGAAGCGGCTGCAGCTTGAGGGCTTCCTCGACCACCGGCATGATCTGGCTGGAGTTACGGAAGATGTCGATCATGTCGACCGGGCGGCCGATCTCGGCCAGCGACGCCACGAACGGCTTGCCGAGCAGGCTCTTGCCGACCTGACCGGGATTGACCGGAATCATGTCGTAGCCGCGCTCGGCCATATATTTGAACACAAAATAACTCGGCCGCGTGTTCATCGGCGAAGCGCCGACCATCGCGATCGACTTCACGCCGTTGAGGATCTCGCGGATGGTGCCGTCGGAGTAAGCGTCGTGATTTATTGAGGATTGTCCCGAACTCCTCATGGTGAGGAGGCGCGAAGCGCCGTCTCGAACCATGTGGCCGCATCCTTCGAGACGCGGCTGAGATGGCCGCTCCTCAGGATGAGGTGCTGTTGCTATTTGTCCTGCCACTTGGGCTCGCGCTTTTCGATGAAAGCGCCGATGCCTTCCTCGGCATCGCGGGCCATCATGTTCTCCGTCATGACCTCGGCGGCGAACCGATAGGCATCGGCGAGGTTCATTTCGGCCTGGCGGTAGAACGCGGCCTTGCCGAGTTTGACGGTGTGGGCGGATTTCAGCGCGACTTGCTGCGCCAGCGCGATCGCAACGTCGCGCTCGGTGCCGGCGGGGACCACGCGGTTGATCAGGCCGATGTCGCGCGCGCGGTCGGCGCGGATCGGCTCGCCGGTCAGCAGCATTTCCATCGCCTGCTTGCGCGGAACGTTGCGCGACAGCGCCACCATCGGCGTCGAGCAAAACAGCCCGATATCGACCCCAGGCGTGGCAAAGCTGGCGGCTTCCGAGGCGACCGCGAGATCGCAACTCGCCACCAGCTGGCACCCAGCGGCGGTGGCAATGCCTTGCACCGCGGCGACCACGGGCTTCGGCAGATTCACCACCGCCTGCATCATCGCGCTGCAGGCGTTCATGATCTCGGCGAAGTAGGCCCGGCCGCGATCGGCGTCGGCACGGCGCGCGGTCAATTCCTTCATGTCATGGCCGGCGGAGAATGCCGGGCCGTTGGCCGCGATCACCACCGCGCGCACCGAGGTGTCGCCGCCGATCTC
This sequence comes from uncultured Alphaproteobacteria bacterium, assembly GCA_963845435.1. Classification (GTDB taxonomy): domain Bacteria; phylum Pseudomonadota; class Alphaproteobacteria; order Rhizobiales; family Xanthobacteraceae; genus Bradyrhizobium. The sequence goes on along the minus strand of CAWJSD010000015.1, from coordinate 250,582 downwards.
ATCGAGCGCGGCATGCAGCTCGCCGATCATGCCTTCGGAGAGGCTGTTGCGGGCGGCCGGGCGATTGAGCGTCAGCACGGCAATGCGTCCCAACGGAGCGTCTATGTTTTCGCGCAGCAGGATCGACGAAGCTTGATGTGTCACGGCGCGGGCGGTCTGAGCAGGCATGAAATTATCCCGGATGGGCGAGGCGGTCAGCTTAATGTAACAGATGGCGGCAGGCGAGGGCGGGGGCGAACCAACATGGCAGCAAAGTAAAATGGCGATAGCAAAGATGAGCGTCGCGGAACTCGAGAAATTTCTACAGGTCGAGTTTCCACAGGCGGTCGGCGCCGGCGATATCACGATCGAAAGCGCCGACGGCGAGGCCTGCCTGCTGCGCCAGCGTTACAGCGAGCGGATGCTGCGGCCGGGCGGAACGATATCCGGACCGACGCTGATGGCGTTGGCTGATGTCGCGATGTACGTGGTGATCCTGTCGGCGATCGGCCCCGTCGGGCTCGCGGTAACCACCAACCTCAACATCAACTTCCTGCGCAAGGGCCAACCGGGGCAGGACGTGCTGGCGGCGGCGCGGCTGTTGAAGCTCGGCAAGCGGCTGGCGGTCGGCGAGGTCAGCCTGACCTCGGGCGTAGCACCCGATCCGATCGCCCATGTCACCGCCACCTATTCCATTCCAAATGCTTGACGTTTTTCAGGGTAAAATAATACCTTATTTATAAACCATTGTTTTCGCTCTAATAATTATCTCTGGCGAGCATTGACGTGGACGCCGGGACTATCTAGAAACCGCGCAGTTCGGCGCGCTTCGCGCCGATTTCCATTTTCACGGATTTCCTCACATGAAAACGTTTTCGGCAAAGCCCGCCGAGGTGACGAAGAAGTGGGTCGTGATCGACGCCAAGGGTCTGGTCGTCGGTCGTCTCGCCACCATCGTTGCGATGCGCCTTCGCGGCAAGCACCTCCCGACCTATACGCCCCATGTCGATTGCGGCGACCATGTCGTCATCATCAACGCCGCCCATGTCGTGCTGACCGGCCGCAAGCGCGACAACAAGGTCTATTACAATCACACCGGTTTCATCGGCGGCATCAAGGAACGCACCGCGAAGTCGATCCTCGAGGGGCGCTTTCCGGAGCGCGTGGTCGAAAAGGCGATCGAGCGCATGATCCCGCGCGGTCCGCTGGGCCGCGTCCAGCTCGGAAACCTGCAGGGTTTATCCCGGCGCCGAGCATCCGCATGAAGCCCAGCAACCCGAGCCGCTCGATATCGCGGCGATGAATCGCAAGAACATGAGGGCCGCATAAGATGTCCGATACCATGCAGTCGCTCGACCAGTTGTCGTCGCTGAAGACGGCCGCGCCGGAAGCGCAGAAATACGTCAAGAAGGTCGACAAATACGGTCGCGCCTACGCCACCGGCAAGCGCAAGGACGCGGTCGCCCGGGTCTGGATCAAGCCGGGCGCCGGCAAGGTCATGGTCAACGCCCGCGAGGTCGAAACCTATTTCGCCCGCCCGGTGTTGCGGATGATGATCCAGCAGCCGCTGGTCGCCGCCGCCCGCGCCGGCCAGTACGACGTGATCTGCACCGTCACCGGCGGCGGCCTGTCCGGCCAGGCCGGCGCCGTGCGTCACGGCCTGTCGAAGGCGCTGACCTATTTCGAACCCGATCTGCGCGGCGTTCTGAAAAAGGGCGGCTTCCTGACCCGCGACTTGCGCGTGGTCGAGCGCAAGAAGTACGGCCGCGCCAAGGCGCGCAAATCGTTCCAGTTCTCGAAGCGCTGATTGCTTCGGTCCGATCTGCTGCAAGAGCAGCCATCTGCAAGATTTTCAAAGGCGCCTTCGGGCGCCTTTTTGTTTGCATGTACCGGCCGCGCCACGCGCCGGTCAGGCAGTAAATCGCTACACATTTAGCGATCAGTCGACGCAATTTTTCCGAAAACTTGGTCTTTGGCGCAAACGGATTGCCAACGCGGCAGCCCTACGTTTGCCCGATCAGCCTCGATATTCGGGCTAAATCGGGTACACATCCATGATGCTTGATAACGCGACGCTTTATCTCGTGGCCACGCTGCTGGCGGCGATGCTGGGCGCGATGCTGCTGTTTTTCGGCAAGCAGGAAAACATCCCGGCGCTGAAATGGTGGGGCGCGGCGTATCTGCTCGGCGCCTTCTCGGTGGCGCTGTGGACGCTCGTCGGCGGAATCCTGGGCCAACCGATCTCGATCGGGCTGAACGCGGCCGGCTTCGTCGCCTGTGGCATGGTCTGGAACGCCGCGCGGGTTTTTCATGGCCGCAAGCCCAATTGGCCCGGCCTCGTGCTCGGCGCCATCGCCTGGGTCGCGGCGGTCATGACCGTGGCGCCGGCGGCATCGATGCTGCGCATGACCATCGGCGCCGGCATCGTCGCGGTCTATGCCGCGTTGACGGCGGCTGAACTGTGGAGTGAGCGGCGGCGCAGCATGAAAAAGCGCTGGCCCGCGTTCGTGGTGCCGGTTCTGCATGGCATGGTGCTGATGCTGCCGATCCTGCTCGGCGACTTCCTGCGTCCGCTCGACGACGGCTTCACGGTCGGCATCTGGGTCACCGTGTTCGCGGTTGAGCTGATTCTTTATTCGGTCGGCACCGTGTTCGTGATCTTCATGCTGGTGTCGGAACGCGCGGTGACCGTGCACAAGAACGCGGCCTCGACCGATCCGTTGACCGGCATGTTCAATCGCCGCGGCTTCTCCGAGGCGACCGGCCGCGTGATCGAGCGCGAGGCGCAGGCGGGGCGTCCGGTGACGGTGCTGATTTTCGACATCGACCATTTCAAGTCGATCAACGACCGCTTCGGCCACCCGGCCGGCGACGAGATCCTGAAATTGTTTTCGACCATCATCATCAACACGCTGCGGCTGACCGATCTGTCGGGGCGGATCGGTGGCGAGGAATTCGCGGCCTGTCTGCCGTGTTCGCTGGAAGAGGGCGTGCTCGCCGCCGAAAGGGTGCGTGAGGCATTCGAGGCTTCGGGGATCGAAGTCAATGAAGGGCCGGTCGACACCACGGTGAGTATCGGCGTTGCCGGCGGCCCGGCCGGCACGGAACTGGAAGTGCTGTTGGCGGCAGCCGACACCGCGCTGTACCAGGCCAAGCGGGGCGGCCGGAACCGGGTCGAGGCTGCGGAAGAACTGCCGCTGTCGCTGGAGAAGTGGCGGCGCAAGACCGCCGGCCTTCCGGCCGGTCAGCGCGCTGAAGTTCCGGGCCTCGCGTAGCGGCGAAATCGAAAAGTAAACCGGGTCTTTACCATTCGATCCCTATCGTTCGGCATGGATCTCGAACGCCGCCACGACGCCCGTGCAGCCCTGCTGTCGCTTGAAGCCGATGCGATGTCGGCGCGCGGCGGCTTTGCCTGCCTGTTCTCGAGCTCGGACGAATACGAGACCGCGCTGATCTCGGAACGCCGCGCACAGGGCCGCTACGGCCAGCCGCGCAGCCACTGGCCGCTTATGATGTTCATCGGCTGTTCGCTGCTGGTGGCCGGCACGGTGTTGCTGCTGAACTGAGCGAGCGGCTTTCGACGCGGATGCCGGCGCCGCGAGGCGCCTTTTTCTTGGCGGCGGGGTGCGCTACAGACGACCATCCGCAACCGGAGGCCGCTGCCCATGATTACCGAAATCGCCCAGATCGACGTCAAGCCGGGCACCGAGAAGGATTTTGAGGCCGCCGTCGCCAAGGCCCGGCCGCTGTTCCTGCGCGCCAAGGGCGGCAAGGGCTTCGAACTGCACAAATCGATCGAGAAGCCGTCGCGCTACCGGCTGATGGCCCGGTGGGAGACCCTGGAAAACCACACCGTCGACTTCCGCGGCTCCGAGGATTTCACCGCGTGGCGCGGCCTGGTCGGCCAGTACTTCGCGGCGCCGCCCGAGGTCGAGCACACCGAAACGGTGCTGACGTCGGATTAGGCGGCGGCCGGTGCTGCGTCCTCGCTTTTGAAATAGTCGATCATGACTTTCACGATCGCCATCAACGGCAGCGCCAGCGCCAGTCCCCAGACCCCGAACACGACGCCGAGCAGGATCTGGAACGCGAACAGCGTGGCCGGCGGAATGTCGAGCGCCTGGCGCTGCAGGATCGGCGTCAGCACATAGCTTTCCATCGCGTGGACCAGCAGGAACAGGCCGAAGGCGCTGAGCGCGGCCACCCAGCCGGAGGCGATGCTCGCCAGCACCACGATCACGCCGGCGAGCAGGGCGCCGAGGGTCGGGATGAAGGCCAGGAGCCCGGCCTGAATTCCCAGGATGAACGAACTCTGGATCCCGATTACCGCGAGCCCGACCCAGGTGACCAGGAACACCGCGAACATGGTCAGCATCTGCGCGATCAGCCAGCGCTCCAGCGTGTCGCCGATGCGGTCGACGATGATGGTGGCGCGGGGGCGCTGCTTGGCGGGGGCGAGGAACAACAGGCCCTCGCGGTAGACGCTGGGTTGGGCGGCGAAGGCGAGCCCCAGAAACATCACGATGAAGAAATTACCGACCGCGCTGACGGTGCCCAGCAATAGCTTGAAGGTCTGGGTCACGATGGCGCCGCCGCTCGAGGCGAACTCGCTCGCACTTGGCAGGTTTCGCGCCGGCGCGGGAGCTTGCGCGGGCGTTTCCGCAGCCTTCGATCCCGTCGCCAGGGAAGTCGCGTTGCCGATATCGAGATAGCTGGTGTCGACGCCGTTCTTCTCCAGAAACCCTTTGACGGTGACGAGCTGCGACTTGATCGTGTCGCTCAGCACCTTGGCCTGCTGCGCGATGGTGGTGCCGCCCAGAAACACGATGCCGGATAACAGACCGGCCAGCACCAGGCAGACCACGGTCAGCCGCAGCGCGTGCGGCAGCGGGAGCAGGCTGCCGAGCCGGGTGGTCATGGCGTTGAGCGAGACCCCGAGCAGCATCCCGGCAAAGATCAGAAACAGCGTGGCGGCGAAATACCAGGTCAACGCCAGCAGCGCGGTGAACGCGACCACGCCGATACCGCCGACGGATATCGCCCACGCCAGATCGCCGCGGGCGGCCACACGATTATCAACGGGGAGGGGCAATTCGGTTCCTTGCGTGGGGTCGATTCCAGATCGCACTCTTTCGATAAACCGGCGCGGGATCAAGCCGACCGGCCGTGCCGGTTTGACGCTGAGCCGGCGTGCCGGGCTCGGAACAGTCGGGGCCGACGGGTGGCTGGCGACCGCGTCGGTTGAGGTTCGCGCAGGGCTGCGACGTCGTGGACGCCGGCATAAAATGTTGCTCCGGCGCCCTCCCGGGAGCATGATCAGACCGGAATCGTAGCCCGGCGTGGATGATTTGCCTGAATTCTTGAAAGTGGAGCGATGAGACGGCCCGTTGTCGGCGTGATCGGAAACGCCTACCGCATCGAAAATCGCTTCACGACGCAGATGGTTGGCGAACGCAATCTCCGCGCGGTAGCGGAGGTTTCCGGCGCGCTGCCGTTGATGTTCGCCGGTTCCCCCGAAATCACCGAGATCGGGGCGTTGCTCGACGCGGTCGACGGCATCGTGCTGACCGGCGCGCGCGCCAATGTGCACCCCACGCGGTTCAAGACCGAACCGCATGAAAAGCACGAGCCCTACGACATCCTGCGCGACGATGTGGCGCTGGCGTTATCGGAGGTCTGCGTCGCCCGCGGCGTGCCGCTGTTCGGGATCTGCCGCGGCCTGCAGGAGATGAATGTCGCCTTCGGCGGCTCGCTGCATCCCGAGATCCGCGAGCTGCCCGGCCGGATGAACCATCGGATGCCGCGGCTGGAAAACGGCGAGATCCATCCCGATCCCACCGTGATCTTCGCCGACCGCCACGATGTCACACTCACGCCGGGCGGCGCTTTTTCAAAACTGCTGGGCCGTGACACCATCCGGGTCAATTCGCTGCACGGGCAGGGCATCCTCGAGCCCGGCGAACGTGTCTTGATCGAAGGCGTCGCCGAGGACGGTACCATCGAAGCCATCCGCATCGCCGATGCGCCCGGCTTTGCGCTCGGGGTGCAATGGCACGCCGAATACGATCCCCAGCGCAACCCGATCAACCGTGCACTGTTCGAGGCCTTTGGCCAGGCGTTGATGGAGAGCACGCGAAGGTAGGTCGAGGCAGCCGGCCGTAGGCCGTAGGATGGGTTGAGCGCAGCGATACCCATCAGCCGCGTCACCCGAAAGCGATGGGTATCGCTGCGCTCAACCCATCCTACGAGTTCTGCGACGCCGACTCCGTGTCACGAAACCGCTTCGGCAGCGGTCCCATGCGGTAACGCACTTCGTTCGGCACGCCGTAGCGCCGCATGATCTGCACGCTGTCGTTCAGGCCGCAGGCCTCGCGTTGCACGACAAAGAGCCAGAGCGCATATCCGGCCTGCGCCACCAGATGGTCGCGCGCGTCGCGATCGACATCGGCTGAATGCGGACAAGCCGCAAGCGCCGCGAGCGCGCCCTCGAGCCTCCGCCCCAGCCGTCCGAGGGCGGACGCCTTTTCCTGGGCGAGTTCGTCCTGAAGCGTATCGTAGGCGGAACGAAGAATGTCCAGCATCATGGGGAATGCGCTCGAATATGCGACCGGCCGATTGTCTCTCATTCTATGGATCGACTGGGGGCCTTTCAAGCGCGACCCAGAACACGTCGATCGTCGGGAACGCAGCTGCACCTGATGCAGCCTGTAGGATGGGTTGAGCGAAGTGATACCCATCGCATTCAGGTGGCGCCATTGATGGCTATCGCTGCGCCCAACCCATCCTGCAAACCCTATTGCTCCGCGCTCATCCTGGCCTTCGCCGCCAATGCCCCAAGCCGCTGGCGTTCAGCAGCAATGAATGCGGTGAAATCCGCCACCGAGCCCGCCGCGGATTCGATGCCGCTCGCGGCGAGCCGGTCGTGCACTTCGGGGCTGTTGACCGACGCCAGCGCGGCATTCATGCGCGCGATGATCGGCTCGGGCGTTCCGCGTGGCGCCAGCAGCCCGGCCCAATGTCCGATCTGGACGGTCGGGAATCCCTGTTCCGCGGTGGTCGCCAGTGAAGGGTAGGCGCTGATGCGTTTTTCGTAGGTGGTCGCGATCGCCTTCAGCAGTCCGGCCTTGATCTGCGGCAGCACGACGATGCTCGCCTCAGAGGTCGCCGACGCGCTGTTCGAGAGCACCGCGTTGACGCCGTCATTGCCGCTGCGGTAGGGCACGATCGTGACATTGGCGCCGGTCGCCTCCTTGAACATTTCGGCGACGAAATGCGGCGTGCTGCCGCTGCCTGCGGTCGCCCAATTGATGCCCTTGTCGCCTTTCGTCTTCGCCCATGCGACGAACTCGGCCATGTTGTTGGCCGGCACGCCTGGATTGACGACGATCACCGATGGCGCGACCGCGATCATGCCGACCGGCACCAGGTCGGAATCCTGGTAGGGCAGGTCCTTCAGCAACAGGGTGTTGGTGATGACACCCGCGGCTCCGATCAGGAAGGTGTAGCCGTCGGGCGTGGCCAGGGCGACGGTCTGCGTTCCGATCGTGGCGCCGGGCCGATTTTCGATCTGGATCGGCTGCCCCAGCTGTTTGCTGGCGGCTTCGGCCGCGACCCGCGCGATCAGGTCGTTGGCGCCGCCGGGGCCGAACGGCACAACCCAGCGAATGGAATGATCGGGCCATTCGGCATGGGCCGCCGGCGCAAACGCCATGCCGACGAGAACGGCCACAGCAAACGCAACGCGCTTCATTCCACACTCCCCGTGGGCCCTGATTTTACGGGCCTGCGACAGACTGATAGAGGGTGCTGGTAGTGCGGGCAAGATGACCGCCGCGAGTGCGTTGCATCATGCGATCGGCGCAGCTTGCGCGCGGTCCGCCGGATTTGAACGCGCCAACCAAAAATGCGACCCTGGGTCCAACAACGCGAGGAAATCCCATGAAATGCGCCTTCATCGAACAGCACGGCGGCCCGGAAGTATTGAAATTCGGCGAGCTGCCGGATCCCGTGGCCGCGCCGGGACAGGTCGTGGTCGATATCAGCGCGGCCAGCGTCAATGGCGCGGACTGGAAGGTGCGTGAGGGGAAATCGAATCCCATTTCGCAATTCCCCTATATTCTGGGACGGGATTTTTCCGGAGTGGTTTCCGCCGTCGGCGAGGGCGTCGACGATCTCAAGGTCGGCGACGAGGTGTTCGGCGTCTGCGACGTCGGCCAGGAGGGCGCCTATGCCGAGCGGATCGCGATCAAGGCGGCGATCGTCGCCCGCAAAACCCAGGGCCTCTCGCATGTCGATGCCGCCGCGCTGGCGCTGGCTGGTCTGACCGCGATCTGCGCCATCGAGGACACCATCAAATTGAAGCGGGACGAGACCGTCCTGATCCAGGGCGGCGCGGGTGGCGTCGCCAGCTTTGCGATCCAGCTGGCCAAGCATCTCGGAGCCCGCGTGATCACCACCGCGAGCGCGTCGAACCATGATTACCTGCGCACGATCGGCGCCGACGAGATCATCGACTACAACGCGGTGGATTTTACGAAGGCCGTAAAGGACTGCGACGCCGTATTCGATACCGTCGGCGGCGACGTCGCGCAACGCTCGTTCGCGGTGCTGAAACCGGGCGGGCGCGCCGCCTTCATCGCCTCGGGCGCGCACGCGCCGAAGCCGGATCGCAGCGACGTCGTCGCGTTGCGGCCGAGCGTCGGACGCGATCGACCGCACCTCGAGCGCATCGTTGCTCTGGTCGCGGCCGGCGCTGTACGGCCGCCGGAAGTCACCTGCTACCAGCTCAGCGAAGCCGTGGCCGCGCACGAGGTGAGCCAGTCACGTCACTTCCGCGGCAAGCTGGTTTTTGTGGTGCGGTGAAAGAAGTGGGCCTTTTGGTGGAGAAGCCATCAAACGCCCAGCGGCCGCAATTCCGGCGTTCGATAGATCAGCGGCTCGTGCGGAAGCGGCGGCAGCTCGATCTCGATCGGATCGCCCGGGCGCACGTCGCCGCCTTTGAGAACGATGCTCATGACGCCGGCCCTGCGAACCAGGCCGGTCGGCATCTTCTCGACCAGGTGCTTGAGCAGTCCGGGCTGAAAATCTTCGATCTGGTGACAGGGATTGCGCAAGCCGGTGAGTTCGATGATGGCCTCAGAACCAAGCCGAAGGCGGGTACCGGTCGGTAAGGCGAGCAGATCGACGTTGCGCGTCGAAATGTTCTCGCCCAGATCGCCGGGGCGGACATTGTGTCCCTTCCGCGCGACCTCGTCGAACAATTCGGCCTGGATCAGGTGGACCTGTCGCAGGTTCGGAAACTGGCCGAACCGCCTGATGTGATAGAGGTGCTGATCCGTCGTGCCGGCATGCGCGTCGCCTTCGACGCCGAAGTTTTCGATCAGCCGGATCGCGTGCTCAGGCGTTTTGCTGAACGCATGCTGGCCGCTGCTGTGCACGCCGACGATCTTCGGAAGGAGGTCTGTGTTGTCCATGACGTTTCGATTCCGGACGGATGTCGCGTGGGCGCGTTCCATATCGGCATCGGTCCCCGCAGTGTGTTCGGTGCTCGGTTCATTAGAACGTCAATCGCCGGGATAATGCATGCGCAAATAATAGCCACGCCGTGCTCCGGAAAGAATCATGCCGATGGCGCGGGAGTGCTGACGGCCTCGCGTCAGCAAAACAACCTTGATCGTGCTTTCGATGAGCCGCGCGCGAACGATGGTGGGGGCATGTGTCGCGAGCGACGAACGCCATGGCACCGGATGACGGGGGCGAAAGCGAGGTCGGCATCGACGTTATGACGCGCAGCGTGAAGCCAGTCGGTGGTATCGCAACGCTCAATCGTCGCGCGAACCGTTAGTATTACGGAGAAAACGCAGCGCGTGGTGGTAGCGTTGTAGATGGCGTTAACACATTTCGTTTTTGCACCTGCTCAACTCTCCTCCGGGAGAGCGCGGCATGAGAATCCTACTTAAATTTGCGGCGATCTGGTTACGCTTCGCGGTCGCCTGCCGCGCGCTGTTGTGGCTTTTTGTCGAACGGCAAAATTTCAACGCAGGGCGCGACGCCAGTAAGAAAGCCGAGGCGCAAAATGCTGCCGAGCGCAAGCAGCACTCGGATCCGGCGGACCTTGACGCCGATCTCATGATCGCTCACCGAATGGTTGTTGCGCTTGGGATCGCGCTGCTCGGCAGCACCGGGGTCTATTTCACGACCATCGAGCTGGACTCCGAACCTCAATCGCGTGGCGTGGGCATGACCACGGCGGCTGCGGTGAGTCGAGCCGGTGCGATCATATCGGTCACCCGGGTGGATTTTGAAGAACGATCGGCGCAAGCCGAAACCGGACCTTACCAAAGCCGGCGACAACGGGTCAGCCCTGTCGATGGAAGCGCCGCGGAGTATCGAATGGCGAGCCGCGGTTTTGTATCGGCGAGACATCATTGTCTTCATGCGCACGGCCCGTGCCGTCCATAAGCCGCTATTCTTATTTCCAAGCGGACACCGATGTTCCGATCGGATCAGCGCACCCGATTTGAGATGTCATCGCGAGGCGGCTTGTGGCCGGACGGCTGCCAGCCGGTGGCAAGCAGATGGAACAGCGCGCGATCGCGCTGGTACTTGGCTTCCTTCCGCGCTTTGGTTTTCCCCTTCACCAGCGTGGTGCCGCTTTGATCTCGTACTTCCCACGCCCAACCCCTGCGTCCCTGATCGACCAGCACCACTTCCAACATTGAGTCCTCATCCAGCCCGACGATTCCGGCCACTGCCCAGACGAGATGGCATGATGCCGATGGGCGGGCGCTAGACCCAGATGGGTCATTGGACTTTCCGCAAGACGAAAAATAAAAATGTTCCGAAAATGGAACTAGGTCTTGGTGTCGGGCAGGTCTAACCAATTGCGGAAATTGACCAATGTGCCGAACACCGGTTCCGGTATCTCCTTACGTCGGACTATCAACAAATTTGTTCAAGCGATTGCGGGGCCGGGTGGCGCCGGTTGCTTTTGATGCCGCGGATTTCTAACTTTCCGGGTGGAATGCGGGTGTTTGAGCGCGCTGTCGGGGCCGGTTCCCAAGCAACAGTCTGACAGCAACGAGCGCAGCGGTTTGACGGACACCCTTTTACTTACGGCGGTTGAAGCGATCTACGACGCGGCCGCCAATCCAGACCTTTGGCCAAAAGCACTGGCTGCGATCGCGGATTGCACCGGTGATGTTGGCGCGCTTCTGATCTGGGGGCGCGACGATGGTTCTTACGGAACGATCGTTTCCGATGGCCTCGCCGGGCCGCAGTCGGTCTATCAGGCGCAGTGGAGCTCTCGGGATATCCGCGCCATCCGGGCCACCGAGCGCGGATTGTTTTTCAGGGGCGAACCTTTTACCGACCGGCATCTGGTCTCCGAGGACGAAGAAAGGACCGATCCGTTTTACGCGGATTTCCTGCTGCCCCATCGGCTGGGCCGGCTGGCCTCGATCGCGGTGTCGCCCGATCCGCATGTCGGCGTGGCGCTCGCCGTGCAGCGAGACGCCGGTGCGAAGCCGCCTTATTCCGACGAGGAGTTGGCAATCCTGGCGCGGATCGGCCCGCACATCGAGAAGTCGCTGCGTCTGTCCATCCGGCTGCTGGATTCCGAATTGCTCAAGACCAGCCTCGGCGAAGCCCTGGCGCGGGTGGGGATCGGCGTTTTCGCGCTGGATTCCATGGGGCGCGTCAATTTTTCAAATCCGGCCGGAGAGCGGTTGCTGGGGGACGAACTCGAAATATCGCAGCAACGTTTGCGCATCGGATCGGGCAACGACCGTGATGCCTTCGATACGTTGATCGAGAGCACGCTACGCGGCGAAGCCGACGATCTGCTCGCGGAGCCAAAGCCGATCATGCTGCGTCGCGCCTCGTCGGACAGTTCGCTCGTTCTGTATCTGCTTCCGATCAGAACGCCGTTGCGTCTGACCGGGCAATTTCTCACGCACGCGCGTGCGCTGGTGCTGGTGATCGAACCCAACGGCGGTGAACCTGCCGATCCCGCGATTGTGCGAGACCTGCTGGGTTTGACGCTGGGCGAGGCGAGGGTCGCCGCGCTGGTCGGCCACGGCCTCAATCCGCGGGACACTGCGCAGAAACTCGGCATCGCGGAAGACACCGCGCGCAACGTGCTGAAACGGGTGTTCTCGAAGGTGGGCGTGTCAAGGCAAAGCGAACTGGTGGCGCTGTTGACGAAATTGGTGTTGCGGTGAGCGAGGGCAGCAGCGCCCTATGTATGTCACAGGTCCCGCCTCTGCGGAGCAGCGTTATCGGACGATGCTTGCGCATCGTCCAGACGTACCGCGTCAGGGACACGGCTCGGGACACGGCCGAAATCAGGTAGCAGTTATCGCTTCGCTAGCCTGGGTTGCGCGTGCGCGGCGCACCCTGTGCGAGGGCTGCGCGATGAATGCTTTCGCTATCCGTTGATGACCCGTACGGTTTGAATGGTCGGCTTCTTGTACGATCTGTAAGCGAAAAACCAGCAGATCGGCAGGCTGATAGGCCACAGCGGAACGATCAGTCCAACGACGATCCAGACGAAGGTTCCGAATTTGAAGGATCCGCCCTCCACGACGGTGGTCTGTTTGGCGACCTGTGGCTGAACAGGAATGGGCGGAGGGGGCGGTGGTACCATGGATGGCGCAAAACTGAAGACAGAGGTGGCCGGCTTCCAGCTTCCTAAGTCAACGTGCCAAACCAGATCCGAGGGTGCGAGCTTGCTCGCGGCGTGGAAATCATCGATCTGGTTTTGAGTCATGGGCCCGATCTGTTGCCCGTTGCGTGAAACGAACCATTGCTGCTCCGGCACTTCGATCAACCCCTAAATACAAACTAACTTGATGAAGGTGGTATAATAAATCAATACAATCAAAAATAGAATGGTGTCGCAAGCGTAGTTTTGGTATTCGCGGACCGCCTAATTTCGTGAACATTTTCAACCTGTTTCGCCTCGTCCACCCCCGCGCTCAAAAACATTCCGCTTCCCATCGGTCGCAAATCATCTGCGTATATCGGCCATCCCGTCCCGGGAGAGGGGCGTTGGCCATCGTCACGAACGTTGGGACGGGGAGCGGTGGACGCGGTGGCGTCGTCGCGTGCGGCAATGCAGGGCGAGTCCTTGGGATTTCGTGAGCAGTCAGCCGGCGCGGAGACGAGCGATGCTGACGCGTACGGCGAAGCCGTGTGGTTCTGGCACCCGTTGCTGGTGTCAAATCGTCGGAGGTCTTGTCAGCCCGACCGGGTCTGACACGGCCATTGATCCGGCGATGACGGTGACAACAGGAATTCGTCGCCGGGAAGAGCACGGAGGAAACCGTTAAAACCATTGCGCAGGGAATGCCGGGTGTCCGGTGAACCTGTGGTGACTACCGTGTGCTACCTACACTATGCACACGGGCTGCGGGTGCAACGGGCACCCGGCATTTCCCTGCGCCCTCTACTTTTTCGGGGCCGATGTCCATGCAACATTCGGGCGCAACGCGTCGCGAAAACGCCAAGCCGTGTCTTCTGTTGTCGCTGGCTCACCGTCGCCGATGCCGAACAAAAAGGGCGCTCCGTCGGGAGCGCCCTTTGTCGTCGTGGCTGTTCGTTCGCGGAATAATTTCCGCGAGCCAATTACAGCGAGTAGTACATTTCGAATTCGACCGGATGCGGGGTCATTTCGAAACGCGCGACTTCGGTCATCTTCAGTTCGATGTAGCTATCGATGAAGTCGTCGTCAAACACGCCGCCGTTCTTGAGGAACGCACGGTCCTTGTCGAGGCTTTCGAGCGCTTCGCGGAGCGAACCGCACACCGTCGGGATCGCCTTCAGCTCTTCCTTCGGCAGGTCGTACAGATCCTTGTCCATCGCAGCACCCGGATCGAGCTTGTTCTTGATGCCGTCGAGGCCGGCCATCAGCATCGCGGCAAAGCCGAGATACGGATTGGCCATCGGGTCGGGGAAACGTACCTCGACGCGCTTGGCCTTGGGGTTCGACGTGTAGGGGATACGGCACGAGGCCGACCGGTTGCGCGCCGAGTAGGCGAGCAGCACCGGCGCTTCATAGCCCGGGACCAGACGCTTGTAGGAGTTGGTCGACGGGTTGGTGAAGGCGTTGATCGCCTTGGCGTGCTTGATGATGCCGGCGATGTAGGACAGGCAGGTCTCCGAGAGGTCGGCATATTTGTTGCCGGCGAACACCGGCTTGCCGTCCTTCCAGATCGACTGATGCACGTGCATGCCCGAGCCGTTGTCGCCATAGACCGGCTTCGGCATGAAGGTGGCGGTCTTGCCGTAGATGTGCGCGACCTGATGGATGCAATATTTGTAGATCTGCATCTGGTCGGCCATCAGGGTCAGGGTGTCGAACTTCATGCCGAGCTCGTGCTGGGCGGAAGCGACTTCGTGGTGATGCTTTTCGACCTTGACGCCCATCTTGGCCATCGCGCCGAGCATTTCCGAGCGCATGTCCTGCACCGAGTCCTGCGGCGGCACCGGGAAGTAGCCGGCCTTGGTGCGGATGCGGTGACCGAGGTTGCCGCCTTCATATTCGGTGTCCGAATTGACGGGCAGTTCCGACGAGTTCGAGCTTGAAGCCGGTGTTGTAGGGCGTGGTCTGGAAACGGACGTCGTCGAACACGAAGAATTCCGCTTCCGGGCCCACGAAAATCGTGTCGCCCACGCCCATCGACTTGACCATGGCTTCGGCCTTCTTGGCCATGCCGCGCGGATCGCGGTTGTAGGGCTCGCCGGTGGTCGGCTCCAGCACGTCGCAGGTGATGACCATGGTGGTCTCCGCGAAGAACGGATCGATGGTCGCGGTGACCGGGTCGGGCATCAGGCACATGTCGGATTCATTGATCGCCTTCCAGCCTGCGATCGACGAGCCGTCGAACATGGTGCCTTCGGCGAAGATGTCGTCGTCGATCATGCTGACGTCGAACGTCACGTGCTGCCATTTGCCACGCGGATCGGTGAAACGCAGGTCGACGTATTTTACGTCGTTGTCCTTGATGGATTTCAGGACATCTTTGGCGGTCTTCATGAATACCCCTTCTGGCTGCGGGATGTTTGGGAGGTTTGCGGGTTGGTCCAGGCGATGATGACGATCTCGTTACGATTGCACCCATGCAATGCACAAACGAAATCAGGCCGCCTAAGCAGCCTTGTTTCTTGTTTTTACGTCACGAAAGGCGGGATAGCACCCGGCTCAGATAGCGTCCAGCCCGGATTCCCCGGTTCGGATGCGAATGGCCTCTTCGATGTTGGAAACGAAGATCTTGCCGTCGCCGATACGGCCGGTCTGGGCCGCGCGCCGGATCGCATCGATGGCCTTTTCGACGAGATCGTCGCCGATCACGATTTCGATTTTGACCTTGGGAAGAAAGTCCACGATGTATTCCGCACCGCGGTAGAGTTCGGCATGGCCCTTCTGCCGGCCAAAGCCTTTGGCTTCGGTCACCGTGATGCCCTGCAGCCCGACTTCCTGAAGCGCTTCCTTTACCTCGTCGAGCTTGAACGGCTTGATGATCGCTTCAATCTTTTTCACAGAACGCCTCCCGGGCATTTCACAATTTCAGAGCGTAACTTCGTCCGCGCGGCGCGCGATGCGCCGGTTGTTCGAGCGATGGTCGCGGCGGGCAGCCGTACGCATCGATCGAGAGTGGACCACACGGTGCGGTGCGGATTTGAAAGGCTGATTTCCAGGGTTGGGTTCCTGCCAGAGTTCGGCTTCCCCAAAAGCAGGGTCTATGCCAAGTTGTGGGAGCGCCTGAATTTAAAGCGTTATCAGACTTTTAAGACGTATCCTCCGAGCTTGCTAGGGAGCGGCACCGTATCGATGGCCTATCAAATAGGCAAATAGATTAATCAATGAGCATTCGCCGACGAATTGACGACAGTCTAGTCCAAAATGCCTCAGGATGAAGCGCCGGTCGCCGGCTGCGGGAATTGAGTATGGAAGTTTTGACCACCGCCGAAATGGAACGCGCCGACCGGCTCACCATCGCCGCCG
Organism: uncultured Alphaproteobacteria bacterium; assembly: GCA_963845435.1. Lineage (GTDB taxonomy): Bacteria > Pseudomonadota > Alphaproteobacteria > Rhizobiales > Xanthobacteraceae > Bradyrhizobium. The sequence goes on along the minus strand of CAWJSD010000015.1, from coordinate 234,597 downwards.
GCACGCCGGGCTTTTCGCTGATGCTGAGCGCGGGGCAGGCGGTCGCGCAGGCCGCGATGGATCTCGCCGAGGAGGGGCCGATCGTGGTGGTTGCCGGTCGCGGCAACAACGGCGGTGACGGGTTCGTGGCGGCGGCGGAGCTGGCGGCGCGCGGCCGCGAGGTCTCGGTGATCCTGCTGTGCGAGCGCGACAGCCTGCAGGGCGATGCGGCCTCGGCGGCGCGCGGCTGGAAGCATCCGGTGCTGCCGTTCAACCCACAGGCGATCGGCAAGCCGGCGCTGATCATCGATGCGCTGCTCGGCGCCGGCCTGAACCGGCCGGTGAAGGGCGATCCCTATGAGATGATCGAAGCCATCAATGCCAACGGCGCGCCGGTGCTGTCGGTGGATCTGCCGAGCGGCGTCAACGGCACGTCGGGCGCGGTGATGGGTATCGCCGTGCGCGCGACCGAGACCGTGACATTCTTCCGGCAGAAGCCGGCGCATCTGCTGCTGCCCGGCCGATTATATTGCGGTCGCGTCCGCGTCGCCGACATCGGCATCGACGCCAATGTGCTCGATGAAATCGCGCCGCAGACCTTCGAGAACGTTCCGCAGGTCTGGCACAAGGCGTTTCCGGTGCCGCAGGTCGACGGCCATAAATACGCGCGCGGTCACGCGGTGATCGTCTCCGGCGATATCGCGGCAACGGGAGCGGCGCGGCTCTCGGCGCGCGGTGCGCTGCGCGCCGGCGCGGGGCTGGTGACGCTGGCCTCGCCGCGCGATGCGCTGGCAGTCAACGCGGCGGCGCTGACCGCGGTGATGGTGCGCGCGATCGACAGCGTGATCGAATTCGGCGAACTGCTCGGCGACAAACGTCTCGGCACCTGCGTGATCGGGCCGGGGGCAGGGGTCGGGGATCGCACCCGCGATCTGGTGCTGACCGCACTCGGCGCGCAGCGTCACCTCGTTCTGGATGCCGATGCGCTGACGAGTTTTGCCGACGCGCCGGATCGGCTGTTCGAGGCGATCAAGGCGGAGCCCGATATGCGCGTGGTGCTGACGCCGCATGAAGGCGAGTTTCCGCGGCTGTTCAGCGACATCAGTAACAAGCACCCGGGTCGATCGAAACTGGAGCGGGTCCGCGCCGCGGCCGAGCGCTCCGGCGCGGTGGTGCTTTTGAAGGGTCCCGATACCGTGGTGGCATCGCCGGACGGCCGCGCCACCATCGCCGCCAATGCGCCGCCCTGGCTCGCCACGGCCGGCGCAGGTGACGTGCTGTCGGGCATCATCGCCGGCATGCTGGCGCAAGGCGCGCCGGCATTCGAAGCCGCCAGCATCGGAGTTTGGATGCACGGCGAGGCCGCGCGCGAGGCCGGTCCGGGTCTGATCGCGGAGGATCTTTCCGAGACGCTGCCGGCGGTGTTCCGGCGGCTCTATGATGAGTTCGGCATCGACTATTGAGGACTATTCGACCACGAACCACCGCAGCAGGCGTGGCGCCGCCCAGTCGACCGCGGTCGCTTCCAGCAGCCAGCGCCCGGCGGTTTCAGCGACGAAGGCGACCCGCTGGGTCTGGCCGGGCTCGATCGCCAGGGTGTCGAGCCAGAATGGTTTCCAGCCGTCGTCGAGCCGGTCCAGCAGCCGGAAATGATGGCCGTGGAGGTGAAACGCGCTGGCCTTGTCGGCGCGATTGCTCAGCGCCAGCACCACGGTCCGGCCGGCCTTGGCGCGGAAGGCTGGCGTCGTCGATGCCGCGAAGGCCGCAGGCGCGACCCAATCGGGTTTGGGTCCATTGAGCGGGAGGTCGATCCGCAGCGCGCCTTTGAGGTCTATTTTTTCCGGCAGGCCGTTGGCCGGCAGGGGCGTGGCCGGAGCCAGCGCCGCGGCGCGGGCCGGAGGTTGTTTGACGCCGACCAGGCGGCCGATCGGCCGGGCTTCGGTGCCGTCGTGCAGCAGGATCGAGGCGGTTGCGTCCGGCGCCAGGGTCGCATCGACAAACACATCGGCCCGGCCGCCGGGGGCCAGCACCACGGCGCCGTTGCGGGCCAGGAACGGCTCCGACGGCTGCCCGTCCAGCGCCATCGCCCAGACCTCATGGTTCTCGATTTTCACTGCAATCACATTGCGCTGGAAGCCGTTGATGAAGCGTAGCCTGAGCCGTTCATGGAGCCGGGCCGGAATGTCCATCGTGCGCTGGCCGTTGACGGTAAAGACCGCCGCGGTGCCGTCGGGGCTGGTGCCGGGCGCGATCGCTACCCCGTCCGGCTTCAACCGCCAGTCCTCGAACACGAGTACCTCCTCGCGATCGATTGCAATCGGCTGGCTTTCTTCGACAACCAGCGCCCGCGCCGCCGACGGGCGCGCCCCGCCATCGCCGAGCAGCCTGATGTCGCACATGAAGGTTCCGGCGTGACGCAACGGAATCACGAGGCTTTGCTGGCCTTGGGGAGCCAGTGCCGGCTGCGCCAACAGCGGTTCGATCAGCGGCACGCCATCGATCCCGCGCCAATTCAGCGCCATCGGAGCCGCCGTATCGTTGCCAAGGCGCAGATCGAGCGTGTCGCCGCGCGTGAAGCGCAACGCGCCGCTGAGGCCCTCGATCGACCAGACCGGGCTATCCGGCTGACCCGGTCGCAGCGCCAGGCTGGCCGCCCGGGCGTTGAGCGCGAGCGACGGCCGGTTCTCGGCGGCGATCGACCGCGGTGCCGGGCCGGCGATCATGGTTGCCGCCAATCCGGAGACCAGTTCACGGCGATTGGGACGGAAAATGCGCGCGACCATGGTGGATGCGGACCATTTTCCACTGGATATGTCCAGCCGCGACGGCTAGGTCGAGGCGGCCGTCATCCGGTTTTTTGCTGTGCACGAGGGGCCCGCGCTTTGCGCCCGCCGCCCGCGGCATGCCAACCGGTCTTGAAGCGCGCAGCGGGCGTGGCGGAATTGGTAGACGCGCTGGATTTAGGTTCCAGTGACGAAAGTTGTGGGGGTTCGAGTCCCTCCGCCCGCACCAAGGCCTCAACCGATCCGGGAAGGTACGGTCTTGCGCAACGGCCCCGTCCGCAGCTCATACTAGCGCACCCGCGCGACTCAACTGGCGCGCGACCTTGCGCAACGCTTTGAAAAATAAACCGACGGAACCGATGCGGGATGGGCCGTTCTCAGTCGTCTATTATTCGAGGGGAGTTGCGGAAAGGTACCCCGCAACCATATGCTGGCCGGAGAATTATTATCGTGGCGAGCCGATGCTAGGTGACCACCAGGATGTGCAACAACCGAAGGCCGGCGTCATCGGTCTGGCGCTGTGGTGCTCGTTGGGGGGCTTCGTTTTCGGCTATTTGGTATTGGGTACCGTTTCGATCCGGGCCGCCATCCTGTGCGCCGGACTGATTGGACTGATCGTGGGACATTGCCTTGGGCGTGACTACGATCTGCCGCAAGAGGGATATCGGTGACCACGTCCTGGCCGTCGCGCAGCCCGTATTATTTCGCGGCGATGTGCTTCGCTCTTTCCGGCCTGATCATGGGGGTATTGCTGGCTGGCAACGTCGCGATTTCGGTCGCGTTGTTTGTCGCCCTGCTGGCCGGCGGCTCGCTTGGGTTCTATTTGTCGAGGGGGCGCAGGTGACGGTGGTGCGCAACCGCCGCGTTTTCGCCGCATAAGCCGGTTAAATCGGCACCGGGATCATGCGAATAGCATCAGAATCCGCGTGCCCGCCGGCCGAAATCTGAGCTGCGAACTGAGACATCGGCCGGGATCTTTGCGGGTTTGCGGCGGCCGAAATACTGAAACGATTTCAACGTGCCGGCCATCGGTTGTCGGTGCGCCGCCGGCACCAGACGCTTTCAGCGTTGGCATGACGAGATGACCGGCCAGCCTTTCTTGCGAACAGGAAGGGTCGGCCGAACCACTGGCGCAGGCTGCAACGGCTGGCGCCGAACTTTTTGACACTGTCCCGCGCCGTCAGGTCGGGTCGAAAGCAGAAGAAGATTGAGCGCCATGCAGGTCACAGAAACCCTCGCCGAGGGATTGAAGCACGAGTTCCAGATCAGCGTTCCGGCGGCGGATCTCGACGCCAAGGCGGGCGCCCGTCTGGTCGATCTCAAGGACAAGGTCCGTCTCAACGGCTTCCGTCCGGGCAAGGTGCCGGTCAGCCATCTCAAGAAGGTCTACGGCAAATCGGTGATGGCCGAGACCGTCGAGCAGACCATCCGCGACACCAATTCGCAGATCTTCACCGAGCGCGGCTTCCGTCTCGCGACCGAACCCAAGGTCACGATGCCGACCGAGGAAAAGGCCGTCGACGACATCCTGACCGGCAAGTCCGATCTGACCTACACCGTGTCGATCGAAGTCGTGCCGCCGATCCAACTGGCCGACTTCAAGAGCTTCACGGTCGAAAAGCCGGTGGTCGATGTCACCGACGCCGATGTCGATGAATGCGATCAAGCGCATCGCCGACCAGAACCGCAGCTACACCGCGAAGGGCGAGGGCGCCAAGGCCGAAACCAGCGATCGCGTCACCATCAACTTCAAGGGCTCGATCGACGGCGTGCCGTTCGAAGGCGGCACCGGCGAGGGCATTCCGGTGGTGATCGGCGCCGGCCAGTTCATTCCGGGTTTCGAAGAGCAACTGGTCGGCATCGCGGCCGACGAGACCCGCACCCTGAAGGTCACGTTCCCGAAGAACTACGCCAGCGAGAAGCTGGCCGGTCAGGCCGGCCGAGTTCGAGACCACCGCGACCTTGATCGAGGCACCGCAGGAAACCGTGATCGACGACGAGTTCGCCAAGTCGCTCGGTCTGGAATCGCTCGAAAAGCTCAAGGAGGCCGCGCGCGAGCGGCTGACCGCGGAATTCGCCGGCGCCACCCGGCAGCGCGTCAAGCGCATGCTGCTCGATCGCCTCGACGAAACCCATCGCTTCGAAGCGCCGCCGTCGCTGGTCGATGAAGAATTCCAGCTGATGTGGAATTCGATCAAGTCCGAGATGGAATCCAGCGGCAAGACTTTTGCCGATGAGGACACCACCGAAGAGGCGGCCCAGGAAGAATACCGCAAGATCGCCGATCGCCGGGTGCGGCTCGGCCTGGTGCTGTCGGAGATCGGCGAGAAGAACAAGATCACGGTCACCGACGACGAGGTCAGCCGCGCGGTGATCGAGCGCGCGCGTTCGATGCCAGGTCGCGAAAAGGAAGTCTGGGACTACTATCGCAACAATGCCAATGCGCTGGCCCAGCTTCGTGCGCCGATCTATGAAGACAAGGTGGTCGACTTCATCCTCGAACTCGCCAACGTGACCGACAAGAAGGTGACGCGGGAAGAGCTGTTCAAGGATGACGACGACAAGGCCGCCGGCCTGATACTTGATCAGGCGTACCTGACGTTAATGATGAACGGCGAAAGCGGGCCTGGCGACGGTTCGCCGTCGCTAGGCGCAGCGTCAGCGAATCAGCTTGAACTTGTCCCGCGTACCGCAGGGGCCGCCCGGTCTTGTCACCGGCGAATTGGCCCATATCTGTGGGCCTGTCTTTTGAAGAAGCCTGCTTCGAGGCATTCTGCTTTGAAGTGTCTCGAAGTCCCTGCATCACGGGACGTTCGTCCACGCCGGTCTATCCCGGTTGCCGTGTCGGTGCTCTCGGCCGATGGATGTTCGCCCCCGCCAAACCCTAAGGGTGACTAATGCGCGATCCCGTTGAAACCTACATGAACCTCGTGCCGATGGTGGTCGAGCAGACTAACCGCGGTGAACGCGCCTACGACATTTTCTCGCGCCTGCTGAAAGAGCGCATCATCTTCGTGACCGGCCCGGTCGAGGATGGCATGTCGACCTTGACCGTCGCGCAACTGCTGTTCCTTGAGGCCGAGAATCCGAAGAAGGAAATCTCGATGTACATCAACTCGCCCGGCGGCGTGGTGACGTCGGGGCTCGCGATCTACGACACCATGCAATTCATTCGTCCGCCGGTCTCCACGCTGTGCACCGGACAGGCGGCCTCGATGGGCTCGCTGCTGCTCGCCGCCGGCGAAAAGGACATGCGCTTCTCGCTGCCGAACTCGCGCATCATGGTTCACCAGCCCTCCGGCGGTTTTCAGGGCCAGGCCACCGACATCATGCTGCACGCCCAGGAGATCCTGAATCTCAAGAAGCGGCTCAACGAGATCTACGTCAAGCACACCGGCCAGACCTACAAGGCGATCGAGGACGCGCTGGAACGCGACAAATTCCTCACCGCGGAAATGGCCCGTGACTTCGGGATCGTCGACAAGGTGATCGACAAGCGCTCCGAGGAACCGACGCCCAAGGCGCCATGAAGATCGTCGCCGGGAACGTGGCGCCTCGACGGGGCGCCTCGAACCGGTGGGTACGCCCTAGAGGCACCGTAATTCCACGGTGACTTCGCCGCTTTGGCGACGGGCTGCGTTAGTGACCGGGGCTGGCGTTAACGGGGACTTGGCGTTAACGACGAGAGCACGGGTCGTCGGAAAATAGGCCCGTTGGCGGTACTTCCTGCCCGAAGCCGGGCATAAAGTTCCGTTTTCGTGCTGGTTTTGGCGCCGTGGCAATCGCGCCACGCTGGGCTGATTTCCGTATCTGCTGCTCGCGTCGCCGCGGCAAATCACGGTATTGTCACGGGCGTCGGATCGGTGGCCGATTAGGGAATTCTTGATAGTCGGCTGTCAGCATGGTTGGCTAGGTCGAGTGGGTTATGGTTGGTGAGGATTCGAACAGGTCGCGATTCGCGGCTTCGGAATTGCAAGGTCTTTTTTGGTACGAATTTTGCTCTATCTATACATCTGTGACCGGTTCGGTATCGAAACGGGACGCACAGTTAAGATGAGCGAGCGGACGGATCGAACGGCGGACGGAGATAAGAATGAGTAAGGTCGGCACGAGCGACTCCAAGAACACGCTTTACTGCTCGTTCTGCGGCAAGAGCCAGCATGAAGTCCGCAAGCTAATCGCGGGTCCAACGGTTTTCATCTGCGACGAATGCGTCGAGCTCTGCATGGACATCATCCGTGAAGAGAACAAGTCTTCGCTGGTGAAGTCGCGCGACGGCATTCCGACCCCGAAGGAAATCTGCAAGGTCCTCGATGACTATGTCATCGGCCAGAGCCATGCGAAGAAGGTGTTGTCGGTCGCGGTCCACAATCACTACAAGCGCCTCAATCACCAGACCAAGCACAACGACGTTGAGCTGGCGAAGTCCAATATCCTGCTGATCGGTCCGACCGGTTCGGGCAAGACGCTGCTGGCGCAGACGCTGGCGCGGATTCTCGACGTGCCGTTCACGATGGCGGATGCGACGACGCTGACCGAAGCCGGCTATGTCGGCGAGGACGTCGAGAACATCATCCTGAAGCTGCTGCAGTCGGCCGACTACAATGTCGAGCGCGCGCAGCGCGGCATCGTCTATATCGACGAAATCGACAAGATCAGCCGCAAGTCCGACAACCCGTCGATCACCCGCGACGTGTCGGGCGAGGGCGTGCAGCAGGCGCTTCTGAAGATCATGGAAGGCACCGTGGCGTCGGTGCCGCCGCAGGGCGGCCGCAAGCATCCGCAGCAGGAATTCCTGCAGGTCGACACCACCAACATCCTGTTCATCTGCGGCGGCGCCTTCTCGGGCCTCGAGAAGATCATCTCCGCGCGCGGACGTTCGACCTCGATCGGCTTTGCGGCCCAGGTGCTGGCGCCGGAAGATCGCCGCACCGGCGAAATCTTCCGCCACGTCGAGCCTGAGGATCTGCTGAAGTACGGCCTGATCCCGGAATTCGTCGGCCGCCTGCCGGTGGTCGCGACGCTGGAAGATCTCGACGAGGCTTCGCTGAAGAAGATCCTGACCGATCCGAAGAACGCGCTGGTGAAGCAGTATCAGCGGCTGTTCGAGATGGAGAACATCGAGCTGACCTTCGCCGACGAGGCGCTTGGCGCGGTTGCCCGCAAGGCGATCGAGCGCAAGACCGGCGCGCGCGGACTGCGTTCGATCCTGGAAAGCATCCTGCTCGAGACCATGTTCGATCTTCCGGGTCTGGAAGGCGTCGAAGAAGTCGTGATCTCGCGCGAAGTGGTAGAGGGGACCGCGCGTCCGCTCTACATCTACGCCGATCGTTCCGACCGCGCGGTAGAGAACAGCGCCAGCGCCTGATCGCGCTGGCCAGTCGCTCGGTTCGAGCGCAAAAGAGCGTCGGCTGCGGGAGCTTTTCCGCGGCCCCGGTGGCGTATTTGGCGTAACGCTACACTGCGCGTTTAGCCCCATTTGACGGGCGTTTTCTCATACTTGACACCCCCCCGGTCGATAGCCACCTTATGCTGTCGGCGGCGAGAATCTTGCACGAGATTCGACGCTTTCAAAGATCCGGGGGAAGCAGGCCAAGCGCGGCCAAACAACCCCATCCCGGCACCTTGTGGCGGTTGCGCAAAACGGCGGACTGCGTGCAAGGGGGCACAACAAAAGGAATAGGCCATGACGACCCCCAAACCTCGGCCAACCATCGTTCACGGCGAGAGCCGCTCCTACCCGGTGCTGCCGCTCCGCGACATCGTGGTTTTTCCGAACATCATCGTGCCTTTGTTCGTCGGCCGCGAGAAATCGATCCGCGCGCTCGAAGAGGTCATGAAGAACGACGCGCTGATCATGCTGGCGACGCAGAAGAACGCGTCGGATGATGATCCGACTCCCGGACTCCATCTACGAAACCGGCACGCTTGCCAGCGTCCTGCAACTGCTCAAGCTGCCCGACGGCACCGTGAAGGTTCTGGTTGAAGGCCTCGAGCGCGCGCGCGTGCAGAAATATTCCGACCGGACCGAATACTACGAAGCCACCGCGGTGGCGCTCGCCGATACCGACGCCAGTTCCGTCGAGGCGGAAGCGTTGGCGCGTTCGGTCGTGTCCGACTTCGAGAGCTATGTGAAGCTCAACAAGAAGATCTCCGCCGAAGTCGTCGGCGTGGTGCAGGCGATCACTGATTTCGCCAAGCTGGGCGATCAGGTTGCTTCGCATCTCGCGGTCAAAATCGCCGACCGGCAAGCCATCCTGGAGACGTTATCCGTCACCGCGCGCCTGGAGAAGGTGCTGGGGCTGATGGAGAGCGAAATCTCGGTGCTGCAGGTCGAGAAGCGGATCCGCTCGCGGGTCAAGCGCCAGATGGAGAAGACCCAGCGCGAATATTATCTCAACGAGCAGATGAAGGCGATCCAGAAGGAACTCGGCGATGACGAGGGCCGGGATGAACTCGCCGATCTCGAAGAGAAGATCGCCAAGACCAAGCTGTCGAAGGAAGCCCGCGAGAAGGCGCAGCACGAGCTGAAGAAGCTGCGCCAGATGTCGCCGATGTCCGCGGAAGCGACCGTCGTGCGCAACTATCTCGACTGGCTGTTGTCCATACCGTGGAACAAGAAGTCCAAGGTGAAGAAGGATCTGGTCGCGGCGCAGGCCGTGCTGGACGACGATCACTATGGGCTGGAGAAGGTCAAGGATCGCATCGTCGAGTATCTGGCGGTGCAGTCGCGCGCCAACAAGCTGACCGGCCCGATCCTGTGCCTGGTCGGCCCTCCCGGCGTCGGCAAGACCTCGCTCGGCAAATCGATCGCGAAGGCGACGGGGCGCGAATTCGTTCGCGTGTCGCTCGGCGGCGTGCGCGATGAAGCCGAGATCCGCGGTCACCGCCGCACCTATATCGGCTCGATGCCTGGCAAGGTGATCCAGTCGATGCGGAAGGCGAAGACCTCGAATCCGCTGTTCCTGCTGGACGAGATCGACAAGATGGGCGCCGATTTCCGCGGCGATCCGTCCTCGGCTTTGCTTGAGGTTCTGGACCCCGAGCAGAACGGGACCTTCAACGACCACTATCTGGAAGTCGATTACGATCTGTCCAACGTGATGTTCATCACCACCGCGAATACGCTCAATATTCCCGGACCGTTGATGGACCGCATGGAGATCATCCGGATCGCCGGCTATACCGAGAACGAGAAGGTCGAGATCGCGCGCAAGCATCTGATCCCGAACGCGGTCTCCAAGCATGGCCTCGATCCAAAGGAATGGTCGATCGACGACGACGCGTTGTTGCTGATGATCCGTCGTTACACCCGCGAAGCCGGCGTGCGTAACCTGGAGCGTGAGCTGTCGACACTCGCCCGCAAGGCGGTGAAGGAGCTGATGATCTCCAAGAAGAAGTCGGTGAAGGTGACCGAGAAGACGCTTGAGGAGTTCCTCGGCGTGCCGAAGTATCGTTACGGCGAGATCGAGAGCGAGCCCCAGGTGGGTATCGTGACCGGCCTGGCCTGGACCGATGTCGGCGGCGAGTTGCTCACCATCGAAGGCGTCATGATGCCGGGCAAAGGCAAGATGACGGTGACGGGCAATCTGCGCGACGTGATGAAGGAGTTGATTTCGGCGGCGGCGTCGTATGTCCGCTCGCGCGCGATCGTCTACGGCATCGAACCGCCGCTGTTCGATAAGCGGGACATCCACGTTCACGTGCCGGAGGGTGCAACCCCGAAGGACGGTCCGTCGGCGGGTGTCGCGATGGCCACCACGATCATCTCGGTCATGACCGGAATTCCGGTCAGACACGATGTCGCGATGACCGGCGAAATCACGCTGCGCGGGCGGGTGCTCCCGATCGGCGGCCTGAAGGAGAAATTGCTGGCCGCCGCGCGCGGCGGCATCAAGACGGTTTTGATCCCCGAAGATAACGCCAAGGATCTCACGGAGATTTCCGATGCGATCAAGGGCGGGATGGAGATCATTCCGGTCGCTCGCCTCGACGATGTGGTGTCCAGGGCGCTGGTGCGTCCGCCGGTGCCGATCGTCTGGGAAGAAGAGACCAAGGTTCCGGGCAAGCCCGAAGCCTCGGATGAGGCGGCAGGCGGCCTGACCGCTCACTGAGCGATCCCAGGAAACCAGAAGCGGCGTCCCACCCGGGGCGCCGCTTTTTTATGGCAGCAGTGTTGTGACGCGCACGGTGGCTTGCGCCGAGGGCCACCCCGGCGTTAAACAGGCGCGCGGCAGACCCCTCGGGGGGCGATTAGCTCAGTTGGTAGAGCGCTTCCTTTACACGGAAGATGTCGGCGGTTCGAGTCCGTCATCGCCTACCAGCCTTCGCCCTCTCGGTCTTCCGGCTCGGCGAGCCGGAAGACCGAGAGGGCGAAGGCTGTCGCGCCGAAGTTGCGCAGCAACGTAGGCGGGCCGGAGGCAATTACCACGGCCCGAACTTAACCCAGCTTTCGTTAACCGAGAACGGGCATTTTCGTTTACGGGAGCGGACCTTTTCGCTCCCTTGGGGGTTGTATTTCGCTTATGCGGGCGGCGAGCGTGACGCATGACGAGGATGTCCGGGTGGTCGCAGCGGGCAAATATTCCGTCTGGTTCAAGACGCCTATCGGTGAAGGCGCCGGCGTCGTGCAGTTCGACCATAATGGTGAACTGCATGGTGGCGACTCGACGTTCACATACGAAGGAAACTGGAAGCAGGTGAACGGGCGGTTCCAGGCTGCGCTCTCCGCCAGACGAAGCGAGCCCGGGCCGCCCGGCGTCTTTGGATTGGATGAACTCGACATCACCCTGACCGGGCTGTCCTACGATGGCGGCGCGTCGGTCTCATGCACCGGGTTCGCCAGACAATCTCCCGGGTTGCCCCTGGAGCTGACCCTTCTGCGCATCCGCGACGATCAGTGAAGTCGGCCGCCGGCATTGCGAGCGATAACTCCCGGTTTAGATTCCGTTAAATGATCGATGTAATGCTACGCGCGTTGCAGATTTAAGTTTTTCAATTCCGATCTCCTGCGAAACGCGCGGGGCGGCATGGCGGGCTTCTTAGCTGTCATTTGATCGGACCGCGATCGTCGAGGTCGAGGTCCGTGGCGGCCCAATTTTTGTAGCAGGCGCAATGGCGTTGGCCGGCGCGCCATCGGTTTGTGCGGATATTGATATGCGTATCCTGACGGCCTTCCTGATTTTCCTTGCGGCGGCTTACGTCTGGGACACCGAATATAACTACGGCAAGCTCTCCGATGGCGTCCGCGGCATGGGCAGCGCTATCGTGCACAGCATGGGCCACTAGCAGCCACCGAAGCGTGATCTCCCGAGAGTTCGGTCTTCTGATAGGTTGGCCTGGTGACGAAACAGGAACCGACGCCCATGGATGCACCGGCAGGCCACGATCAGAACGCCGACCAGATTGCCTATTGGAACGGTCCGGGCGGCCAGCGCTGGGCCAGCCGGCAGCAGGCGCAGGACATCCTGTTGGCGCCGATTGCGCAAATCCTGATCGACCGGGCCCGGCCGCAGCCCGGCGAGCGCATCATCGATGTCGGTTGCGGCAGCGGCGCCACCAGCATCGCTTTCGCGCGCAAGGTCGGTCCGTCCGGCCATGTGCTCGGCGTCGATGTCTCGGGGCCGATGCTGGAGCAGGCGCGGCAGGGCGCGCCCAAGGATGCGCCTGTCGAATTCGTGCTCGCCGACGCCACGATCTATCCGTTCGTTCCGGCAAGCACCGATCTGCTGGCATCGCGCTTCGGGGTGATGTTCTTTGCCGATCCGGCGAATTCGTTTGCGAACATGCGCAAGGCGCTGAGGGCCTCGGGCCGGTTGACCTTCGCCTGCTGGCGCGAGCCGCGTGAAAATCCGTGGATGATGACGGCGCTGCAGGCTGTCTATCAACACGTTCCGAAACTGCCGCAGCAAGGGCCGGAAGATCCCGGGCCTTATTCGTTCGCCTCGGAAGCGCGCGTCAAACGCATTCTGGGCGACGCGGGTTTCGCCGGTGTCGCGATGGAGCCATGCGGCCTGTCGCTCGATATCGCGATCGGACAGGGCCTCGACGCCGCGGTGAAGAGCGCGCTCGAGATCGGGCCGGCCAGCCGCGCCCTCGAAGGCCAGCCGGCGGATGTCCGCGCCGCGGCCACGCAATCCGTCCGCGACGTCCTCGCGCCGTTGGTCAAAGGCGACACCGTGCCGCTCGATGCTTCGATCTGGATCGTCACCGCGCGGGCTTCGTGAAGATCTAGGCCCGTTCTTCCCAGATCATCGCCAGATGCACGATGGTCTGCATGGCTTTTTCCATGTCCTGCACGCTGACCCATTCCAGCCGCGAATGGATCGCGTGTTCGCCGGCGAAGATGTTGGGGCAGGGCAGTCCCATGAACGACAGCCGCGAGCCGTCGGTGCCGCCGCGGATCGAACTCTTGACCGGTGTCAGACCCGCGCGGCGGATCGCCTCCATCGCGTAATCGACGATTTCCGGATGACGATCGATCACCTGCTTCATGTTGCGGTATTGCTGCTTGATCTCGATCCGGTAGCTCGAATGCGGATAGTCCGTCATCACCGATTTGACGATGTTTTCGAGCAGGGCCTCTTTTTCCTTCAGGCCCTCGTCGGTGAAATCGCGCACAATGAAACTGACGGTCGCCTGTTCGAGCGCGCCGGAGATCGAAATCGGATGCAGGAAGCCTTCCTTGCCCTCGGTGGTCTCGGGCGAGCAGGTGTCCTTGGGCAGGCGGTCGACGATCGCAGCCGCGATCTTGATCGCGTGCTCCATCTTGCCCTTGGCGAAACCGGGATGAATGCTGACGCCCTCGATCGTGACGATGGCGCCGTCGGCCGAGAAGGTTTCGTCCTCGAGATTGCCGGCGCTCTCGCCATCCATCGTATAGGCGAAATCGGCGCCGAGCTTTTTCAGGTCGGCCTTGTCGACGCCGCGGCCGATTTCTTCATCCGGGGTGAACAGGATCTTGATGGTGCCGTGCTTGATTTCGGGATGGCTGATCAGGAATGCGGCGGCGTCCATGATCTCGGCGACGCCCGCCTTGTTGTCGGCCCCCAGCAGCGTGGTGCCGTCAGAGGTGATGATATCGCTGCCGACCTGGTCGGCCAGCGCGGGATTCTCGGCCGCGCGGATCACTTGCGTCGGATCGGCCGGCAGCACGATGTCGCCGCCGCGATAGTTGCGGACGATCTGCGGCTTGACGTCCTTGCCGGAACAATCCGGCGAGGTGTCCATATGCGAGCAGAAGCAGATCACCGGGACTTTCTTGTCCGTGGTCGCGGGGATCGTGGCGTAGACATAGCCGTTGTCGTCGAGATGGGCGTCGCTGATGCCCATCGCCTGCAATTCGCCGGCGAGCAGCCGACCCAGATTCTTCTGCTTTTCGGTCGAAGGGCAGGTCGGCGACGCCGCATCGGATTGCGTGTCGATCACGACATAACGCAGGAAGCGTTCGGTGACGCCATGGGTAAACTTGAGAGGCGGAGCCAGCATGATGACCGTGCGCGGTTGGGGGAAACGAAACCGCTCTATAACAGAAAAAGCGCCATTCCGGGGCCAGGGTCACGAGCCGGAATGACGCTTCGTCGGGTCGGAAACTCGTCGGGTCAGACGGCTTCCTTGAGTTCCTTGGCCGCGCGGAAGGCAACCTTCTTGCTGGCCTTGATGTGAATCGCTTCGCCGGTGGCGGGGTTGCGGCCCATGCGGGCGGCGCGCTTGCGCACCTGCAGGATGCCGAGGCCGACGATACGGATCCGCTCGCCTTTTTTCAGGTGCTTGGCGATGCGGCCGACCAGATCGGTCAAAATGGTCTCGGCGCTCTTCTTCGACAATTCATGCTCTTCCGACAGCGCCGCGGCGAGATGTTTCAGCGTGATGGTCGCCGGGGTTGCAGCCTTCTTCGCCATGTCGGGCCCTCCTCGTTGGTAATGGCTCAGGAAACTCGGGTTGCAGCAGGCCTAAACGATTCGTAGTCAGACTGACTACGCCGTTTTCCCCGTAAAACGGGCGTTTTCCGCAACGGGACCGCAAAAACACCCGCCCGGCAAGGGGATTCGCAACCGCCTTGACTAAAACAGGTCAGCCCTTTATGCCCTCGGTTCTGCGCGGGTCAGGATCTGATTACGGCATCCGCGGGAGTAGCTCAGTTGGTTAGAGCGCCGCCCTGTCACGGCGGAGGCCGCGGGTTCGAGTCCCGTCTCTCGCGCCATTATTTCAATGGCTTAGCTCACCGAAACCCCTCAGGTACCTCCCAGGCGTTCTCTCAAAACCTGGCGCGCTGATCTGATACCAGTGTCTCCAGTTCGGTCCGGACCCGATCAAGCACCTCGGCGTAATCGCGGCCGGCGGTTTGCCGGAACAGCCGTGCGGTCGGATACCAGGGGCTGTCGTCGCGGCTGAGCAGCCAGCGGTAATCGGGGTCGTAGGGCAGCAGGATCCAGGTCGGCCGGCCAAGTGCGCCGGCCAGATGGGCGACGCTGGTATCGACCGTGACCACCAGATCGAGGCAATTCAGAAGCGCGGCGGTCTCGCTGAAATCACCGAGATCGGCGGTCAGGTCGACGATGTCGCTTCGCGCCTGAAGCGTCGCCCGGTCGCCTGGCCGCGGTTGCTTCTGCAGGCTGACGAAGGTCGCATCGACGTCGAGCAGGCGCGACAACATCGACAACGGCACCGAGCGATTGTGATCGTTCTTGTGCTCGGGATTGCCGGACCAGACGACGCCGATGCGCAATTTGTCGGGAGCGCTTTCCCGGGCGCGCAGGCGCTGCTCCCAGATCGCGACGCGGTCCGCGGGCGGAGCAGGCAGATAGGGTGTCTCCGCCGGAATCGTGTCGAGCCGGGTGGCAAACGCCAGCGGCAGGCCGGACATCGGGCAATGCAGGTCGAATGCCGGCAGCGTCATGGCCGGGGACAGCGCGAGGCAGTCCGAAACGCCGGGCAATCCAGACAGCAGCGTTAGGGCCGGGCCATCGACGACGAGAATGACCCGCGCGCCGCGCGCGGCGACCATCGGGACGTAGCGCGCGAACTGAATGGTGTCGCCGAGTCCTTCGTCGGCGCAGATCAGGATGGTCTTGCCGGTGATGTCTTCGCCGAACCATCGCGGCTCGGTGAATGTGGGATACGCGCCGGGATCGGCCTTTTTCCAGCGCGCTTCGCGTCCGGTCCAGCCAGCCTCGAAATCGCCGTGCAGCATGTGAATCAGCGACAGGTTCCAGTCCGCGTCCGCGTCGCCGGGATTGATCGCCTTGACGCTCTGCGTAGGCGGCCATGGCTTCCTCGAAGCGGTGCAATTGCTGTAGCGATGAAGCCCTGTTGATCAGGGCCATGATGAAGTCGGGGCGCAGCTTGAGCGCGCGGTCGAACCACGGCAGCGCCTCCTCGTCGCGGCCGAGAAATTGCAGCGCGGCGCCGATGTTGTTGCAGGTTTCGGCATTGGCCGCGATTGAGCGCGTAGGCGCGCTTGTTCTCGGCCAGCGCCTCCTCGTAGCGCTTCAGGCTGTGCAGCGCGATCGCGCGCATTTCCAGCATCGCGGCGTTTTTCGGCTGCAGCCGGTGCCCGATGTCCAGATAGGGCAACGCCTGCTCCGGCCGTCCCAGCTGGTTCAGCAGATAGCCGCAGCGATAGGCGGCGTCCCAATGTTTCGGATCGAGCGTCAGTACATGCTGAAAGCTCAACAGCGCATCGTCAGGACGTTTGAGGTCGAACAGCAAATTGCCGAGGTCGCGCCACAAATTCGCATCGTCAGGCTTGAGCTGTACCGCCTTGTCGTAGGCCTTGAGCGCGTCCTCGAGCCGCCCCTGGCGGTGAAGGGCGCTGCCCAGGCTCGCCAGATAGGCCGGCTTCGGATCCTGCCTGATCGCGCGCGACAGCCACGCGATGGCATGGTCGTATTGGCCGGCGTCGAGCGACAACAGGCCCATCAGATGCAGCGTGTCGGCGTGATCTGGGTCGATGCGCGAGCGCCTGCTCGCAGCAGATTTGGGCATCGAGCCGCCGTCCGGCCCGCCGGTGGGCGAGCCCGGCATCGTGCAGCGCTTCCGGCGTGCTGGGTTTCGCGGCGCCGGGGGCGGTCCTGGCTTTTCCTGCGGCCGCGCGCCGTTCGTTCCGGTTCATCTGATATCGCGACCGGCTAGACGATCTTGATGTCGGCGAGGGTTTTGTCGCTGGTGTGGATCGCCAACATGTTGATGCCGACCTGCACGACCTTGTAGCCGCGATGTTCCAGCCATGTGATCAGTTGGGTCGGATCTGCCTTGATCCTTTCGATCAACATCATCGGGCGGCTTCTCTCGATGGTCTGGCGTGCGCCTTCCAGCGCCTCCATCTCCATGCCCTCGATGTCGATCTTCATGAAGTCGACCCGCGGCAAGCCGATTTCATCGATCGAGAGCTTGCGGATCACGACGGTGTTCTGGGCGTAGTCGATCGGCTGGCCGATGAATTCGTTGCCGGCGCGCTGGCGCAATTCGAGGCTGCCGAACTCGAGGACGGCACCAGATAATTGGGATTGGGAATTTCCAGCGTGCCGGCTTCGGATGACACCGCGGCGTGGATCGCAATGGCGTTGAAGCAGTTGTTGATCGCGATATTGCCGGCCAGCGCGTAGTAAATCCGCTCCTGCGCCTCGATCGCGAGCACCGATCCCCATCCGGTCATGGCGTTGGCCCATTCGACGGTATGAACGCCGATATTGGCGCCGCAGTCGATCGCCACGACGCCGTCACCGTGATGGCGGCGGCGCAGATTCGAGCACATCGATCGCCATCTTGACCTCGTCGGGATCGAAGGCCGCGCTTTCGAGAATCTGAAAGCCGACCCCGAAACCCTGCTCGGCATTGACCATCCGGTAGTCGAGCCGGTTGACGATCATCGTGCCGTGCTTGGAAGACGCCAGTACGAAGGCCAGCTTGCGCGCCATCGATCTCTCCTGAGAGGGTCAAAAAACGCAAACCGATCCAGAGGGTCGGATTGCAAATCACCGGGAGAGATTACGTGGTCCCGACCTGGGCGGCCATCGCGCGAAATACCGACGCAAGCGCCGCGCTCGGTCCAGCAGGCCTGGGAAGTTCAACAGAAGAGATTGGGCGGCGCCAAAAACGTGATGGCAGCAAGCGGGGAGGGCTTGCCTGTCATCGCGACCAGGAAGTCCGCTGAATTCATCGCCCCGCGGCACGGTCGATCGACGGCCTACCCCCGAAACAGGCCGCAGGGCGGAATCACCTGGAGCACGTCGTCGCCGCCCATCCGCGAGAAGCGCGTCAGCGCGCATTCCAGATGGCTGCGTGTGAAAAACCGGCGGCTCCGATAGGGCTGCTCGGCGCCCGCTTCGAAGTAATAGACCCGCCAGAACCAATTCACTTGCGGCGGGCCTTGGTGCGTGCCGGCACCAGCCAGCGCGTCGTGTTTCGGACGGTAGAGGACAATACCTCAGATGCATAGAATGCGATCATGATCGCCAGTGCGATCGGGTAGCCGAGCAGGTGGACCGTCAAACCAAAATATAAATCTTCCATTTTCTTACTCCTAAATCTCCGGCGATATTTATCGCGTTATCAAAAATCAGCACCGACGCTATGCAGTCCGTGCACACGGCGGTGAGCACCGCCGTGTACGATCATCGTTCGACCTCTGAAATCCAGGGGCCATGTTGCGTTTCGAGACGCTGTTCGAAACGTCGCATGAAGATCCATGCTGCCGCTCCGATCGAAATAAGTGCCAGAATAAAATCCATAACCGTCATTCTCATAGATGTTGCATTGCCGCAATTACGAATCGCTTTCGTTTCAGGTTTCATATGGCGCCATGCATGAAACGCAGCGCAGAGACTTACCACCGAACGTTGAGTGTGGAGATTTGCTTTTGTGTCTATCAGTACGGATGCGTGCATCGATGGTTTCGGCTATGAATGAGCCAATACGCCGCATCGCATGGAGGGCACGCGCATGTTGCGGTCGATTGCCGTCGCCGACGAGATCCTTCGCATGGTGAGCGCGTTCGTCAGCGAAGGCGATCGAACTAAATTAATTGCGCTCGATATCTTCCCCGCCGCGCTTTACGTCACTGACACCGATGGCTTCATCACTTATTTCAATCCGGCGTGCATCGATTTCGCGGGACGGCGGCCAAGGCTGGGCAGGGATCGCTGGTGCGTGACCTGGAAGCTCTATACCGACGACGGCGCCTTCCTGCCGCATCGGGAATGTCCGATGGCGGTCGCGATCCAAACCGGGCAAGCCGTTCGCGGCGTCACGGCGGTTGCCGAACGGCCCGACAAAACCCGCGTTAGTTTCCTGCCGTTTCCAACCCCGGTAACGGGGCAGGACGGTGAGGTGATCGGTGCCGTCAACATGCTGTTCGACATCTCCGACCGTCGGCCACCCGCGATGCAGGCGCTGTACGATGACCTGCGCGCCTGGCTCGGGCTTCTGGTCGAGCAGGCGCTGGCCGATTTCTCGATTGAGGATATCAGGTGCCTCACGATGGAGATCGAGGCCGCCCTCGATCGCCAGGGGCGGCGCGTTCTTCATTGACGCCAGAAGCCGCCAACCAATTGATTGCCCTCAAAAGCAAAACGGCCGCCCCCGGGGCGGCCGTTTTGCTTGCGAGGTTGTCATGCCGCATCAACGGACCATCGTCGTATCCGAATTGGTCACCGCGATCGGCTTGCCGGCCTTAATTACATGCGCCGTCTCGGTGTAGTCGGCGCCGGTGCGGGCCGAAATGCCCAACCCCAGCACCGCGATGCCGGCCACCAAAGCAACAACAACAATCTTCAAATGCGTTGAACGATCTGCTGAATGAAATGAGTGGTTCATTTTGGCCTCCAGGCGACCTTGCCGCCGTTTGTCGTGCAGAGATCTACCCTCGACATGTTTCCGGACGGTTTCGCGGGTTCCCCAAAATGGTTTCACCGCCCAGGAAAGCCGGTTTCGTCATGCGATCGGTCGCGCCGCGCGCGGCTTGCGATGCATGGCGGTTCGGTCGTAACTGGCCGCAAAGACAGGGCAAAAAAGATCAGGGAGTGAGCCGACCATGAAATTGACCCGCAGGGCCGTCCTCGGAACCGCCTCGGCAGCCTGGGCCACCACGATCCTCCGCCAACCCGCCCGCGCCGCGGCCGAATTCGAGTTCAAGCTGGGCGTCAACACGCCGGACAGCCATCCTCTGACGATTCGGCTGGTCGAGGCGGCCAAGGCGACCGCGACTCAGTCGGGCGGCCGGCTCAATATCACGGTATTTTCCAACAACCAGCTGGGCGGCGACCCTGAAATGCTGTCGCAGGTTCGCTCTGGCGGTATCGAGCTGATGGCGGCGCCCAGCCTGACGCTGTCGATTCTGGTGCCATTGTCGGGCTTGCCCAGCATCGGCTTCGCTTTTCCGGACTATGACCACGTCTGGGCGGCGATGGATGGCGGGGTAGGCAATCTCGTCCGGAACGCCATCGGCAAGGCCGGCGTCGTCCCCATGAAGAAAGTCTGGGACAACGGTTTCCGGCAGATCACCTCGTCCTCGAGCCGACAGATCAACAGCGTCGAGGATCTCAAGAATTTCAAGATCCGCGTTCCGGTCACCGCGTTGCTGACCTCGCTGTTCTCCGGGCTGGGCGCGCTACCGGCCAGCATCGCCGTCAGCGAGCTCTATTCCTCCCTGCAGACGCACATCGTGGAAGGGCAGGAAAACCCGCTGGCGCAGGTTTCGACCAACAAGTTCTTCGAGGTCCAGAAATACTGTGCGTTGTCGAACCATTGCTGGAGCGGGTACTGGATCATCGGCAACCGCCAGGCCATGGCCAGCCTGCCGCCGGACCTTCTGGAGATGGTCAACGCCAATTTCGATGCCGCCGCTCCCAAGGAGCGAGCCGATCTGGTCGAGATGGACAAGTCGCTGCAGGCCGAACTCACCGGCAAGGGCATGGTGTTCGCCAAGCCCGATCCGGCGCAGTTCAAGGCCGCGCTGGTCAAAGCGGGCTTTTATGCCCAATGGCAGAAGACCTATGGCGCCGAGGCCTGGGCCGAGTTGGAGAAATATACCGGCCCGCTGACCTGAGATTGCTCCGCCAGTGGACCGGGAGCCCTGATCCGCCGAGGGCAGGAGCCGGCGCCCCATTCCATGCTCGCCGGCCCACCGGTGAGCAAGGGGCGGGGTCCGTTGGCGCGACGAATTGCATAGCGCCTCGAACGCATCGGCATGACTGCGCGCCGGTATAGGGCCGGGCGAAGTTTTCCCGTCGTCTCTGGACGTTACGGGGACCGTCAAGATACCTTGTCTTGCGCCCCTTGTTGCGCTGCGCTAAGCCTCAGAACAATTCCAATCTACGAATCTGCGGGCCCAAACCGCGGAAAAGGGTATCGCCGATGACCGGCATTCTGCAGAATTACCTGCCACTCGTGGTGTTTATCGGCGTCGCCGGCCTGATCGGTGTGGTTTTGCTGATCGCCCCCTTCCTGGTCGCTTTCCAACAGCCCGATCCGGAAAAACTGTCCGCTTATGAATGCGGATTCAACGCTTTTGACGACGCCCGCATGAAGTTCGACGTTCGCTTCTATCTGGTGGCGATCCTTTTCATCATCTTCGATCTTGAAGTGGCCTTCCTGTTTCCGTGGGCGGTGGCGTTCGGCAAGCTCGGGGTCACCGGCTTCTGGTCGATGATGGTTTTCCTGGCCGTCCTGACCGTCGGCTTCGCCTATGAATGGAAGAAAGGCGCGCTCGAATGGGATTGAGCCCCGCTGGCACGACGACAAAACCCGCGGTCGCTCCCGCTGCGACCGGCATCCTGGATCCGTCCACCGGCAGGCCGGTCGGCGCCAATGATCCGTTCTTCCTCGAGGTCAATCACGAACTGTCCGACAAGGGCTTCTTCGTCGCCGCGGCCGATGATCTGATCACCTGGGCGCGCACGGGTTCGCTGATGTGGATGACGTTCGGCCTCGCATGTTGCGCGGTCGAGATGATGCAGGTGTCGATGCCGCGTTACGACGTCGAGCGTTTCGGCTTCGCGCCGCGCGCGTCGCCGCGGCAGTCCGACGTGATGATCGTGGCGGGCACCCTGACCAACAAGATGGCGCCGGCGCTGCGGAAGGTCTACGACCAGATGCCGGAGCCGCGCTACGTGATCTCGATGGGATCGTGCGCCAATGGCGGCGGTTATTATCATTATTCGTACGCGGTGGTGCGGGGCTGCGACCGCATCGTGCCGATCGACATTTATGTGCCGGGCTGCCCGCCGACGGCGGAAGCCCTGCTATATGGCGTGCTGCTGCTGCAGAAGAAGATTCGGCGCACCGGGACCATCGAACGCTAAGGGTCTGAGTAATGGATGACGGCAAGCTCGACGCCCTGGGGCAGACGATCGTTGGCGCGCTGGCGGGCGCCGCGACCGGCCATGCGGTGGCGTTCAACCAGCTCACGGTGACGGTTCAGGCCGAGAAGATCGTCGACGTGGTGCGGTTCCTGCGCGACGATCCGAACTGCCGCTTCGTCAATTTCACCGACGTGACCGCGGTGGACTATCCCGGGCGCGAGAAGCGCTTCGACGTGATCTATCATTTTCTCTCCCCGACCCTGAACACGCGGCTGCGGCTGCGCGCCGAGGCCAGCGAAACCACCCAGGTGCCGTCGATCATCGAAGTGTTTCCCGGCGCCGACTGGTTCGAGCGCGAATGCTACGACCTCTATGGCGTGATCTTCACCGGTCATCCCGACATGCGCCGGCTCCTGACCGATTACGGTTTCGACGGCCATCCGCTGCGCAAGGATTTTCCGCTCTCCGGCTTCGTCGAGGTTCGTTACGACGACCAGGAGAAGCGAGTGGTGTACGAGCCGGTCAGGCTCAACCAGGAATTCCGCAAATTCGATTTCCTCTCGCCCTGGGAAGGCGCGGACTATCCGACGCTGCCCGGGGATGAGAAGGCTGCTCCGAAGGCCTGACCATGAACGAGCAAAATCTTCGCAATTTTACCATCAACTTTGGACCGCAGCATCCCGCGGCGCATGGCGTCTTGCGGCTTGTTTTGGAGCTTGACGGCGAAGTCGTCGCCCGCGTCGATCCGCACATCGGTTTGCTCCATCGCGGCACCGAAAAGCTGATCGAGCACAAGACCTATCTGCAGGCGATTCCCTATTTCGACCGGCTCGATTACGTCGCGCCGATGAACCAGGAACACGCGTTCTGCCTGGCGGCGGAGAAGCTGCTCGACATTGAAGTGCCGCGCCGTGGACAATTGATCCGCGTGCTGTATTGCGAAATCGGCCGCATCCTGTCGCATCTGCTCAACGTCACCACTCAGGCGATGGACGTCGGCGCGCTGACGCCGCCATTGTGGGGCTTCGAAGAGCGCGAAAAGCTGATGGTGTTCTACGAGCGCGCATCCGGCTCGCGGATGCACGCAGCGTTCTTCCGGATTGGCGGCGTGCACCAGGATCTGCCGCCGAAACTCATCGACGATATCGATGCGTGGTGCGATCCGTTCCTGCAGGTCGTTGCCGATCTCGAAACGCTCTTGACCGGCAACCGGATCTTCAAGCAGCGCAACGTCGATATCGGCGTGGTGTCGTTGAAGCAGGCGTGGGAATGGGGCTTTTCCGGCGTCATGGTGCGCGGCTCCGGCGCGGCCTGGGATCTGCGCAAGGCGCAGCCTTACGAATGCTACGCCGAAATGGATTTCGACATTCCGATCGGCAAGAACGGCGATTGCTACGACCGCTACTGCATCCGCATGGAAGAGATGCGCCAATCGGTACGCATCATGAAGCAGTGCATCGAAAAGCTGCGCGCTGCCGACGGGCAGGGACCGGTCGCGGTGACCGATCACAAGATCTTCCCGCCGCGCCGCGGCGAGATGAAGCGCTCGATGGAAGCGCTGATCCATCATTTCAAGCTGTACACCGAAGGCTTCCACGTGCCGGCCGGCGAAGTCTACGTTGCGGTCGAGGCGCCGAAGGGGGAGTTCGGCGTTTATCTGGTCGCCGACGGCAGCAACAAGCCGTATAAATGCAAGATCCGCGCGCCGGGATTTGCCCATCTGCAAGCGATGGATTTCATCTGTCGCGGCCACTTGCTGGCCGACGTCTCGGCCATTCTGGGTTCGCTCGACATCGTGTTTGGAGAGGTCGATCGGTGATGGCGCCAGCGCCCATCCATTTTGACCGCGCTTCGGGAATTCTCGAAGGCGCCAATCTGTGGGAGCGGACGGCCGCGCTGGCGCTGGTGACGGGATCGAAAATCTCGTCGCATTTCTCGCATCGAGGCTACAATCTTTGCGCCAATCTGCTGCGCAAAGCGCTACCCGAGCGCGACATCGCGATCAAGCTCAACGACGATGCGATCTTCGAATTCCCTTATGGCGACGGCTATTGGAGCAAATTGCTTAACCGCACCTTCTCGTATGAAGACGAACTGGAAGTGCTGTTTCGCGACTCCGCCGACGTCGATTACATGCTGCTCGATTGCGGCGCCAATTACGGCTACTGGTCGGTGCTGGTCTCCAGCAAACCTTATGGTTCGCACAAGGCGATCGCGATCGAGCCTTCGGCGCAGAATTTCGCCAAGCTCAAGAACAATTCCGAGATCAACGGCAGCCGCTTCGAGGTCATGAAGTGCGCGATCGGCTCGGCCAGGGGCACCGCGCGGCTCTCCGGGACCAAGCATGAGGCGTTCAGCATTGCCGGCGAACAGGCCGACGGTGCTGAAGAGGTGCCGGTGCTCGCCCTCGACAATCTGCTGGACGACGGCAAGGTCTCGGCCAACGGCAAATATCTGATCAAGCTCGATGTCGAGGGCGTCGAGATCGAGGCCATCAAGGGCGGCACCCGGCTGTTGCAGGGCGACAGCGTGATCCTGTGCGAGGAACATGGCAACGATCCACAGCACACGGTGTCGCGCTACATCCTCGAGCAGACCCCGCTGAAGCTGATTGTTTACGATCCCCGCAGCGGCCGGCTCGAGACCGTGAACGAGCTGTCGATCCTCGATCGCATCAAGGTTTCTACCCACGTCGGCTACAACGTTTTCGGCACTGCGAGCGCGTTCTGGCAGGACAGGATCAACACCCTGAACGCCAACGCCGCGCGCCGCACCCAATGAGAGATTGAGTAATGTCCGTCCGCCGCCTCGCCCCGAAAGAACTGCAGCCCGCGACCTTCGAATTCTCGGCCGAGAATCTCGAATGGGCCAAGGCCCAGATCACCAAATATCCGGAAGGCCGCCAGGCCTCGGCGGCGATCGCGATCCTGTGGCGGGCGCAAGAGCAGCATCAGGGCTGGATTTCGGAAGCCGCGATCCGGGTGGTGTCGGACATGCTGGACATGCCCTACATCCGGATGCTCGAGATCGCGACTTTCTACACGATGTTTCAG
The DNA here is from genome assembly GCA_963845435.1 of uncultured Alphaproteobacteria bacterium. Classification (GTDB taxonomy): domain Bacteria; phylum Pseudomonadota; class Alphaproteobacteria; order Rhizobiales; family Xanthobacteraceae; genus Bradyrhizobium. The sequence goes on along the minus strand of CAWJSD010000015.1, from coordinate 209,481 downwards.
CTCGAGCCGGTCGGCAAGAAAGCCCATGTCCAGGTCTGTGGCACCACGCCATGCCGGCTGCGCGGCGCCGGCGATCTGATCGAGGTGTGTCAGAGCCGGATCCACCACGATCCGTTTCATGTCTCCGCCGATGGCGATTTCAGCTGGGAAGAGGTCGAGTGCCTTGGCGCCTGCGTGAACGCGCCAATGGTGATGATCTGGAAAGATACTTACGAAGACCTGACCAAGGACAGTTTTGGCAAGGTGCTCGACGGCTTTGCCTCGGGCAATCCGGTCAAGCCAGGCCCGCAGAACGGCCGTCAATTCTCCGCGCCGCTGGGCGGGCCGACCACGCTGAAGGAAACCACCTGATGCGTTTTCGCGCACCGTCCCATCGTTGATCCGAGGAATTTTACGTCATGCTCGCCGACAAGGACCGCATCTTCAGGAATCTCTACGGCCTCGATGATTGGGGGCTAGAGGGCGCGCGCCGCCGTGGCGCCTGGGACGGCACCAAGGCCATCCTCGACAAGGGGCGCGACTGGATCATCGCCGAGATGAAGGCCTCGGGCCTGCGCGGACGCGGCGGTGCCGGCTTCCCGACCGGATTGAAATGGTCGTTCATGCCGAAGGAATCGACCGACGGCCGGCCGAGCTATCTGGTGGTCAACGCCGACGAGTCCGAGCCCGGCACCTGCAAGGACCGCGAGATCATGCGGCATGATCCGCATCTGCTGATCGAGGGCTGCCTGATCGCAAGCTGCGCGATGAACGCGCATGCCTGCTACATCTACGTCCGCGGCGAATTCATCAGGGAGCGCGAGCATCTGCAGGCGGCGATCGATCAGGCCTATGACGCCAAGCTGGTCGGCAAGGATAATGTCAACGGCTGGCCGTTCGACATCTATGTCGCGCACGGCGCCGGCGCTTACATCTGCGGCGAAGAGACCGCGCTGCTCGAAAGCCTTGAAGGCAAGAAGGGCCAGCCGCGCCTGAAGCCGCCGTTCCCGGCCAATGTCGGTCTGTATGGCTGCCCGACCACCGTCAACAATGTCGAGTCGATCGCGGTGGCGCCGGATATCCTTCGGCGCGGTGCGGCGTGGTTTGCCGGCATCGGTCGGCCCAACAATGTCGGCACCAAGCTGTTTTGCATTTCCGGTCATGTCGAGCGCCCCTGCAATGTCGAAGAAGCGATGGGGATCACGTTCCGCGAACTGATCGACCGCCATTGCGGTGGAATCCGTGGCGGCTGGGACAATCTCAAGGCCGTGATCCCCGGCGGTTCGTCGGTGCGCATGGTGCCGGCCGAGCAGATCATCGACACCCCGATGGATTTCGACAGCCTCGGCAAGCTGCGCTCCGGCCTCGGTACCGCCGCCGTCATCGTGATGGACAAATCCACCGACCTGATCCGCGCGATCGCGCGCATCTCCTATTTCTACAAGCACGAGAGCTGCGGCCAGTGCACGCCGTGCCGCGAGGGTACCGGCTGGATGTGGCGGGTGCTGACCCGGATGGCCGAAGGCCGCGCCCACAAGCGCGAGATCGACATGCTGCTCGAAGTCACCAAGCAGATCGAAGGCCACACTATCTGCGCGCTCGGCGACGCCGCGGCCTGGCCGATCCAGGGCCTGATCGCGCATTTCCGTCATGAGATCGAAGAACGGATCGACCAATATTCACACAAAGCCGACATCGACGATGCCGGCATCCTCGATCCTGACCACATGGTCGCGGCGCAATAGGGCGTGACGCACTGAAATGGCGGGGACGATGTCGCAATCAGGCCTGTGGTGGCAGAAATACGGAACGCTGGCGCAGATGGCGCAGGCGGCTGTTGCGCTGCTCGGCTTTGTCGCGATCCTGATCCAGGTCGGGGAAATCCGCAGCAACAATCGCGCGACGTCGGCGAGGCAGGTCTTTCTCGGCTACACCGAACTGGCGTTTCGCAATCCGAAATATTCGTTTCCCGATTACGCGGCGATCAAGGCCGGCAGCCGCGACGATCAGGTTCAATACGAGAATTTCGTGTCCTATTTTCTGTATGCGTGCGAGGAAGCGATCGCGGCGTTTTCCGACAAGCCGGAATGGATGGCGTCGTGCGGCTACGACCTGAGGCCGCATCTGCCGTTCCTGTGCGAAAAGAACATCGCCGAGCCCGCTTACCTCACGACCTACAGCGCCGAGACCCAGCAATGGATCATGGCGTCGATGAAGACCGCCAGTGTCACACCACCCGACTGCAAGCTCGGAAAGACTTGAGACAGCAATGACCAAACTCATCGTCGATGGCAAAGAGATCGATGTTCCCGCGGAATACACGCTGCTGCAGGCGTGCGAGGCCGCGGGCGCTGAAATTCCGCGGTTTTGCTACCATGAGCGGCTGTCGATCGCGGGCAATTGCCGGATGTGCCTGGTCGAGGTGAAGGGCGGCCCGAAGCCGGTCGCGAGCTGCGCCTGGGGCGTGCGCGACTGCCGTCCCGGTCCAAAGGGCGAGCCGCCGGAGATTTCGACCCGTTCGCCGATGGTCAGGAAGGCCCGCGAAGGCGTGATGGAATTCCTGCTGATCAACCATCCGCTGGATTGCCCGATCTGCGACCAGGGCGGCGAGTGCGACCTGCAGGACCAGGCGATGGGGTATGGCGTCGACACCAGCCGCTTCGCCGAAAACAAGCGCGCGGTCGAGGACAAATATCTCGGCGCGCTGGTCAAGACCTCGATGAACCGCTGCATCCAGTGCACGCGCTGCGTTCGCTTCTCGGCCGAAGTTGCCGGCGCTCCCGAGATGGGCGCGACGGGTCGCGGCGAGGATATGGAAATCACCACCTATCTGGAATCGGCGCTGAGCTCGGAGCTGCAGGGCAACCTGGTCGATATCTGCCCGGTCGGCGCCCTGACCTCGAAGCCCTACGCGTTCGCGGCGCGGCCGTGGGAGCTCGGCAAGACCCAGTCGATCGATGTCATGGACGGCGTTGGCTCCGCGATCCGGGTCGACACGCGAGGCCGCGAAGTGATGCGGATCCTGCCGCGGGTCAACGAGGCGGTGAACGAGGAGTGGATCTCGGACAAGACCCGCCACATCGTCGACGGTTTGCGCACCCAGCGGCTCGACCGGCCCTACGTCCGGGAAAACGGCCAGCTCCGGCCGGCGACCTGGCAGGAAGCGTTCGCGGCAATCGCCGCCAAGGTCGGCCGCATCGACGGCAAACGCATCGGCGCGATCGCCGGCGATCTCGCCGCGGTGGAGGAGATGTTCGCGCTGAAGGAGTTGCTGGCGAAATTGGGCTCGGCCAATCTGGCGGTGCAGGGCGGCGACGCCTTTGCGGGCGCCGGGCGGGCGTCGTACATCTTCAATCCGACCATCGCCGGCATCGACCAGGCGGACGCGCTGCTGATCATCGGCGCCAATCCGCGCAAGGAAGCGGCGGTTCTCAATGCGCGGATTCGCAAGCGCTGGCGCAGCGGCCATCTCAAGGTTGGCGTGATCGGCGCGCAGGCCGACCTGACCTACACTTACGATTATCTCGGCGCGGGTACAGATTCGCTCGGCGATCTCGTCGCCGGCAAGCATTCCTTTGCGGACGTCTTGAAGGGCGCCAAGAATCCGATCGTGTTGGTCGGCGCCGGCGGGCTGGCGCGGCAGGACGGCGCTGCGGTGCTGGCGATGGCCGCCAAGATCGCCGGCGATTTCGGCGCGATCAAAGACGGCTGGAATGGCTTCGGCGTGCTGCACGACACGGCCTCGCGGGTCGGCGCGCTCGATATCGGCTTTGCCGCGGGCGCGGGTGGCCTGACCATGGCGCAGATGCTGACCTTCGGCACGCTCGACGTGCTGTTCTCGCTCGGCGCCGACGAGATCAAGGTGCCGGACGATACCTTCATTGTTTACATCGGCACCCATGGCGACCGCGGCGCGCATCGCGCCGATGTCATCCTGCCGGGTGCGGCCTACACCGAGAAGCAGGGCATCTACGTCAACACCGAGGGCCGGGTGCAGATGGCCAACCGCGCCGCGTTCCCGCCAGGCGATGCCCGCGAGGACTGGGCGATCATCCGGGCGCTGTCGGACGTGCTCGGCAAGAAGTTGCCGTTCGATTCTCTGGCTGCCCTGCGGCAGGCGATCTTCAAGGCGGTGCCGCACCTGATGCGCATCGACCAGATCGAAGCCGGCGTCGCGGCCGACCTGAAGACGTTGGCGGGTAAGGGCGGCAAGGCCGACAAGGCGCCGTTCAAGACCGTCGTCGAGGACTTTTATTTGACCAACCCGATCGCGCGCGCGTCGGCTGTCATGGCGGAATGCTCCCGCCTGGCCTCCGGGCAGATGCTGACCGCAGCGGAGTGAGCGTGAACTGATGGCTGATTTCTTCGCAAGCGATTTCTGGACCGGCTTTCTGTGGCCGCTGATCATCATGGTCGCGGAGAGCGTCCTGCTGCTGGTCGTGCTGCTGATCGCGATCGCCTACATCCTGCTGGCAGACCGCAAGATCTGGGCGGCGGTGCAGATCCGGCGCGGCCCCAACGTGGTCGGGCCGTTCGGGCTGTTTCAGTCCTTCGCCGACCTGTTGAAGTTCGTGCTGAAGGAGCCGACCATCCCGGCCGGCGCCAACAAGGGCGTGTTCCTGCTGGCGCCGTTGGTGTCGTGTATCCTGGCGCTGGCCGCCTGGGCCGTGATCCCGATGAATCTCGGCTGGGTGATCTCCGACATCAATGTCGGCGTGCTCTATATTTTCGCGATCTCCTCGCTGTCGATCTATGGCATCATCATGGCCGGCTGGTCGTCGAACTCTAAATACCCGTTCCTGGCGGCGCTGCGCTCGGCGGCGCAGATGGTCAGCTACGAAGTCTCGATCGGCTTCGTGATCATCACGGTGTTGCTGTGCGCGGGATCGCTGAACCTGTCCGCGGTGGTCGAGGCGCAAAATACAAAGGCCGGCCTGCTCGGCTGGTACTGGCTGCCGCTGTTCCCGATGTTCGTGGTGTTCTACGTCTCGGCGCTGGCGGAGACCAACCGGCCGCCGTTCGACCTGGTCGAAGCCGAATCCGAACTGGTCGCGGGCTTCATGGTCGAATACGGCTCGACGCCGTATCTGCTGTTCATGCTCGGCGAATACGTCGCCATCACCACGATGTGCGCGCTGGCCTCGATCCTGTTTCTGGGCGGCTGGCTGTCGCCGATCCCGTTCGCGCCGTTCACCTGGGTACCGGGCGTGATCTGGTTCGTGCTCAAGGTATTTTTCATGTTCTTCCTGTTTGCGATGGCGAAGGCGATCGTGCCGCGCTACCGCTACGACCAATTGATGCGTCTCGGCTGGAAAGTGTTCCTGCCGCTGTCGCTGGCGATGGTGGTGATCGTCGCCGGCGTGCTGGAATTCGCGGGGCTCGCTCCGAAATGAGGTTGCTATGAGTGTCGACATCAAAGCCACGGCAAAGTCGTTGCTGCTGACGGAATTCGTATCGGCGTTCTTTCTCGCCATGCGCTATTTCTTCAAGCCAAAGCCGACCTTGAACTATCCGTTCGAGAAGGGCCCGATCTCGCCGCGCTTCCGCGGCGAGCATGCGCTGCGCCGCTATCCGAACGGCGAGGAGCGCTGCATCGCCTGCAAGCTGTGCGAGGCGATCTGCCCGGCGCAGGCCATCACCATCGAGGCCGGTCCGCGCCGCAATGACGGCACCCGCCGCACCGTGCGCTACGACATCGACATGGTGAAGTGCATCTATTGCGGCCTGTGCCAGGAAGCCTGTCCGGTCGATGCCATCGTCGAAGGACCGAATTTCGAATTCGCGACCGAGACCCGCGAGGAACTCTACTATGACAAGGCGAAACTTCTCGCCAATGGCGACCGCTGGGAGCGAGAGATTGCACAATCCATCGCCCTCGACGCGCCGTACCGGTGAGGTGAGGGCATGATTGCACGCCAGATCGCTACGTCATTCCGGAGCGCGCGAAGCGTGAGTCCGGAGTCTCGATATTCCGGGTCCGGCCCTGCGGACCGTCCCGGAATGACGGGGGCCATCCGATGATCCTTCCCGCATTGTTCTTCTATCTGTTTGCCGGCATCTGCGTCGCCTCGGCGGTGATGGTGATCGTGTCACGCAATCCTGTGCACTCGGTGCTGTTTCTGATCCTTGCGTTCGTCAACGCCTCCGGGCTGTTCGTGCTGATGGGCGCCGAATTCCTCGCGATGCTGCTGATCGTGGTCTATGTCGGCGCGGTCGCAGTGCTGTTCCTGTTCGTGATCATGATGCTCGACGTCGACTTCGTCGAACTGCGCGAAGGTTTCAGCCAGTATCTGCCGGTCGGTCTGGTGATCGGCGGCATCTTTCTTGCGGAGTTGCTGCTGGTCGGTGGCGGCTGGATCATCAATCCCAACACGACCAAGGCAATCACCTCGGCGATCCCGACCGATGTCAGCAACACCCAGGCGCTCGGCCTCGTGCTGTACACCAAGTACATTCACTACTTCCAGCTATCGAGCCTGGTGCTGCTGGTCGCGATGATCGGCGCCATCGTGCTGACCCTGCGTCACAAGGCCAGCGTCAAGCGCCAGGACATCAATGTGCAGAACGCGCGGACGCCGGAACTGGCAATGGCCGTGCGCAAGGTGGCTGCCGGGCAGGGTCTGCAGGACGCCGACGCCGCGGAGTGGGTGCAATGACGATCGGTCTCGGACATTACCTCGCGGTCGGCGCCATCCTGTTCACGACCGGCATCCTCGGCATCTTCCTCAACCGCAAGAACATCATCGTCATCCTGATGTCGATCGAGCTGATCCTGCTGTCGGTCAATATCAACCTGGTGGCGTTCTCGACCTTCCTAGGCGACATCGTCGGCCAGGTGTTCGCGCTGCTGGTGCTGACGGTGGCCGCGGCGGAAGCGGCGATCGGTCTGGCGGTGCTGGTCGTGTATTTCCGCAACCGCGGTTCGATCGCGGTTGAAGACGTCAATCTGATGAAGGGCTAGCGTTTCCATGATCCAGGCAATCGTCTTTCTGCCGCTGATCGGCGCTATCCTCGCGGGATTGATCGCGATCTTCGGCGCGCATGCCCGCAACCCCAGTGGCGACACGGTCGACCATCATGACGACGCGCATGGCGCCGATGCGCATGCGGTGGCGCATGACGATCACGCCGCTAACGATCATGGCCACGATGATCACGGTCACGACGATCACCACGCGGTCGAGCCGGCAGCGGCGGGCTCGCGCGCGGCCGAACTGATCACGACCTGTCTGCTGCTCGCGGCGGCCGCGCTGTCCTGGATCACGTTCGTCAATGTCGGCTTCGAGCACCACGACGCCACGATCGCGCTGTTCCCGTGGATCACCTCCGGTGACCTGCAGGTGTCCTGGTCGTTGCGGGTCGATACGCTGACCGCGGTCATGCTGGTGGTGGTGACCACTGTGTCTTCGCTCGTGCATCTGTATTCGATCGGTTACATGGACGAAGATCCGAACCGGCCGCGGTTCTTCGCGTACCTGTCGCTGTTCACCTTCGCGATGCTGATGCTGGTGACATCCGACAATTTGGTGCAGATGTTCTTCGGTTGGGAAGGCGTCGGCCTCGCCAGCTATCTGCTGATCGGATTCTGGTTCCAGAAGCCGACGGCCAACGCTGCCGCGATCAAGGCGTTCGTGGTCAACCGGGTCGGCGATTTCGGTTTTGCGCTGGGCATCTTCTCGGTGTTCGCGCTGATTGGCTCGACCGATTTCGAGACCATCTTCGCAGGCGCGCCGGGCCTTACGGGCAAGACCATCGATTTCTTCGGCTGGCATGCCGACGCGCTGACCTTGACCTGCCTGCTGCTGTTTATGGGCGCGATGGGTAAATCAGCGCAATTCCTGCTCCACACCTGGTTGCCGGACGCGATGGAAGGCCCGACCCCGGTGTCGGCGCTGATCCACGCCGCGACCATGGTCACCGCCGGCGTGTTCATGGTGGCGCGGCTGTCGCCGCTGTTCGAACTGGCGCCGAATGCGCAGGCCGTGGTGATGCTGTTCGGGGCGACCACCGCCTTCTTTGCCGCCACCATCGGGCTGGTCCAGAACGACATCAAGCGCATCGTCGCCTATTCGACCTGTTCGCAGCTCGGCTACATGTTCGTGGCGATGGGGGCGGGGGCCTATTCGGTCGGCATCTTCCATCTGTTCACCCACGCCTTCTTCAAGGCGCTGCTGTTCCTTGGCGCGGGCTCGGTGATCTACGCGATGCACCATGAGCAGGATATCCGCAACATGGGCGGGCTGTGGCGCAAGATTCCGTTCACCTTCTTCGTGATGTGCATCGGCACCATGGCGCTGACCGGCTTCCCGTTCTTCGCCGGCTATTTCTCCAAGGACGCCATCATCGAGGCGGCCTATGTGTCGCACAATCCGCTCGCGTTCTACGGCTACCTGATGACCGTGATCGCGGCGGGGCTGACCTCGTTCTATTCCTGGCGGCTGATCTTCAAGACATTCTTCGGCGAACCGCACGATCAGCATCATTACGAAGCGGCTCACGAGGCACCGTTGTGGATGCTGGTTCCGATCGGCGTGCTTGCCGCGGGATCGATCCTGGCGGGCTTCCCGTTCAAGGAGTTGTTCACCGGCGCCCATGTCGAGGAGTTCTTCGGCAATTCGCTGAAGATGCATCCGGGAATCCTCGAGGACATGGAGACCATTCCGGAGTGGATCAAGCTGATGCCGACCGCGATGATGGTGATCGGCGCCTATGTGTCCTACGTGTTCTATATCCGCCGGCCCTATATGCCGGTCGAACTGGCGCGCCAGCACCAGATGCTCTACCAGTTCCTGCTCAACAAATGGTACTTCGACGAATTGTATGACTTCATCTTCGTGCGCCCGGCCAAATGGCTCGGCCGCTTCCTCTGGAAATTCGGCGACGGCTATATCATCGACGGCTTCGGTCCCGACGGCGTCTCGTCGTGGGTGCTCGATATCACCCGCAACGTGGTCAAGATCCAGACCGGGTACCTCTATCATTACGCCTTCGCGATGCTGATCGGGGTCGCCGGTTTGATCACCTGGTTCATGTTCGGCGTCGGAGGCTAGTGATGACCACCTGGCCTGTTCTCTCCGTCACAACTTTCCTGCCGCTGTTCGGCGCGCTCTTGATCTATCTGGTCAGGGGCGACGATGAAGCCGCGCAGCGCAACGCGCGCTGGATCGCGCTGTGGACCACGCTGATCACCTTCGCGGTGTCGCTGGTGCTGGTGATGCGGTTCGATCCGTCGCAGCCGGATTTCCAGTTCGTCGAAAAGGCGCCCTGGCTCGCCAACGCCATTACCTACCATATGGGTGTCGATGGCATCTCGCTGCCGTTCGTGATCCTGACCACGGCCTGCCTGCCGTTCTGCATCGTGGCGAGCTGGCAGTCGGTGAAGGTGCGGGTGCGCGAATACATGATGGCGTTCCTGATCCTGGAAACGCTGATGATCGGCACCTTCTCGGCGCTCGATCTGGTGCTGTTCTATCTGTTCTTCGAAGGCGGCCTGATCCCGATGTTCCTGATCATCGGGGTGTGGGGCGGCCCGCGCCGGGTCTATGCCAGCTTCAAGTTCTTCCTCTACACGCTGCTCGGCTCGGTCTTGATGCTGCTCGCCATCATGGCGCTGTACTGGAATGCCGGCACCACCGATATCCCGACGCTGATGCACACGGCGGTGCCTCGGTCGCTGCAGACCTGGGCCTGGCTGGCGTTCTTTGCCTCGTTCGCGGTGAAGATGCCGATGTGGCCGGTCCATACCTGGCTGCCGGACGCGCACGTCGAGGCGCCGACCGCGGGCTCGGTGATCCTGGCCGCGATCATGCTGAAGATGGGCGGCTACGGCTTCCTGCGCTTCTCGCTGCCGATGTTCCCGCTGGCCTCGCACGACTTCGCGCCGCTGATCTTCTCGCTGTCGACCATCGCCATCATCTACACTTCGCTGGTGGCGATGATGCAGGAGGACATGAAGAAGCTGATCGCCTATTCGTCGGTGGCCCACATGGGATTCGTCACCATGGGCATCTTCGCGGGCACCATGCAGGGCGTCGCCGGCGGCGTGTTCCAGATGATCTCGCACGGCATCGTGTCGGGCGCGCTGTTCTTGTGCGTCGGCATCATCTACGACCGCATGCACACCCGCGAGATCGCGGCCTATGGCGGCCTGGTCAACCGGATGCCGCTGTACGCGCTGGTGTTCCTGATCTTCACCATGGCCAATGTCGGTCTGCCCGGTACGTCCGGCTTCGTCGGCGAATTCATGACCCTGCTCGGGACCTTCAAGATCTCGCTGCCGACGGCTTTCTTCGCCACCACCGGCGTGATCCTGTCGGCATGCTACGCGCTGTGGCTCTACCGCAAGGTGGTGTTCGGCGCGCTGGTCAAGCCGTCGCTGATGAGCATCAAGGATCTGACCGCACGCGAGTGCCTGACCTTGCTGCCGCTGGTGGCGCTGACCATCCTGTTCGGCGTCTATCCGAAGCCGGTACTGGACATGTCGGCGGCCTCGATGCAGCAACTCGTCACCAATTACAGCCACGCGCTTTCGACCCAGGCCGCGGCGCTGTTGCAATGAATTTTCCGATCAGGACCACGCCATGAGCTTTTCGAGTGCAGGTTATCCGTTGCTGCCCGTGCTGCCGGAGCTGGTGTTGGCGTTCGGCGCCATGGTGCTGCTGATGGTCGGGGCCTATCGCGGCCAGCAGACCACCGGTCTCGTCACCGCGCTGGCGGTCTGCCTGCTGGTTGTCACCGGCATTCTGGAACTGACATTGCCGGCCGGCAAGCTGACCACCTTCGGCGGCAGCTTCATCGTCGATGATTTTGCCCGTTACATGAAGATCGCGGCGCTGATCGGTTCGGGCGTGACCTTGATTCTGGCCACGGAATTCCTGTCCGATCCGTCGCGGCGGATCTTCGAATATTCCATCCTGGTGCTGCTCTCGACCGTTGGCATGATGGTGCTGATCTCGGCCGGCGACCTGATCATGCTCTATCTCGGGCTCGAATTGATGTCGCTCGCGCTGTACGTGGTCGCCGCCAGCAACCGCGACAACGCCAAATCGACCGAGGCCGGGCTGAAATATTTTGTGCTGGGCGCGCTGTCGTCGGGCATGCTGCTGTACGGCGCTTCGCTGATCTACGGCTTCACCGGTACGGTCAGCTTCGCCGGCATCGCGGCGGAAGTGAAGACCGGCAGCATCGGCATCGTGTTCGGGCTGGTGTTCCTGCTGGCAGGGCTGTGCTTCAAGGTATCCGCCGTGCCGTTCCACATGTGGACGCCCGACGTTTACGAAGGGGCGCCGACGCCTGTCACCGCGTTCTTCGCGTCGGCGCCGAAGGTGGCCGCGCTCGCGGTATTTACCCGGGTGACCCTGACCGCCTTCCCGGGCATCATCCCGCAATGGCAGCAGATCGTGGTGTTCGTGTCGATCGCCTCGATGGCGCTGGGCTCGTTCGCCGCCATCGGCCAAAAAAGCATCAAGCGGCTGATGGCCTATTCCTCGATCGGCCATATGGGCTTTGCGCTGGTGGGCCTGGCGGCGGGCACCGCCGAGGGCGCCCAGGGCGTGCTGGTCTATATCGCGATCTATGTGGCGATGACCCTGGGCAGCTTCACCGTGATCCTGACCATGAAGCGCAACGGCCAGCATTTCGAGAACATCAGCGATTTCGCCGGACTGTCGCGCACCAATCCGCTGCTGGCGTTCATGTTCGCGATGCTGCTGTTTTCGCTGGCCGGGATTCCGCCGCTGGCAGGATTCTTCGCCAAATTCTACGTGTTCGTGGCCGCGATCAAGGCTGGCCTGTTCACGCTGGCCGTGCTCGGCGTGCTCAGCAGCGTGGTCGGCGCGTTTTACTATCTCACCATTGTCAAGGTGATGTATTTCGACGAACCGCTTCCCAAGCTCGACCCGATGCGCTTGGAGTTGCGGACCGTGCTGGCGGTAGCGGGCCTCTTCAATCTCCTGTTCTTCGTCTATCCGGGGCCGCTGGTCAGCGTCGCCGCGGCGGCGGCGAAATCATTGTTCTAGATGGCATTCTCGCTCGGTCCACGGGCTCACTCCGCGGGCTACCAGCTCGCCGCTTTCGATCAGATCGGCTCGACTAACGCGGAAGCAATGGCGCGCGCGCGGGCCGGCTACACCGGGCCGATGTGGTTCGTCGCTTCGGAGCAGACCGCCGCGCGGGGCCGGCGCAATCGGCCCTGGAGTTCGCCGCGCGGCAATCTCGCTTGCAGCGTGCTGGAATTGATCGATACCGCGCCATCCGTGGCCGCGACGCTTGGCTTCGCTGCCGGGTTGGCGCTGGAGGCCGCCCTGCAGAAAGTCAGCGTCGAGGCATCGCTGCGGTCGGCGGGATTGGATGATATGAAGTTCTCGCTGAAATGGCCCAACGATGTGCTGGCAGGGCGGCAGAAGCTGGCCGGCATCCTGCTGGAAGCCGAGGCGGTCGCCGGTGACCGGCTTGCCCTGGTGGTCGGAATCGGCGCCAATGTGGTTGCCGCGCCCGAGGGCACGCCAACTCCGGCGGTTTCGCTGGCAGCGCTCGGCATCCAGATCGGGGCGGAAGAATTGTTCAGCACACTGACCGACACCTGGGCGGAGTTCCGCGGCATCTGGGACAGCGGCCGCGGTTTTGCCGAGATCCGGCAACGCTGGCTGGCGTGCGCGGCCGGACTTGGCGAGCGGGTCGCGATCAAGACCGGCAACTCAATCCTAGAAGGCATTTTTGACACGCTAGACGAAACCGGCTGCATGGTGATCCGGACGCCCGAAGGCAAGCGGTTCCCGGTCACCGCCGGCGACGTCTATTTCGGCTCGGCGGCCTCAGTGGGAGCAAGCTGATGGCTCGACCGGATGAATTGATGTTTGCGCCGCTCGGCGGTGTGGGCGAGATCGGCATGAACCTGTCGCTCTACGGTCTCGGCAACCGCCATCAGGGCGCGTGGCTCGCGGTCGATCTCGGGGTCTCCTTTGGCGACGAGGAGCATCTGCCCGGCATCGACCTGATCATGCCCGACATCAGCTTTCTGCAGAAGGAACGCAAAAACCTGGTCGGGCTGGTGCTGACCCACGCCCATGAGGATCATTTCGGGGCCATCATCGACCTCTGGCCCAAGATCAAATGCCCGATCTACGCCACCAAGTTCAGCGCCGCGCTGTTCGAGGCCAAATGCGCCTCCGAGCGCAATCCGCCGAAAATTCCGGTCAATGTGGTGCCGTCAGGCGGTCGCGTGACCTTGGGCCCGTTCACCGTGGAATTCATCCCGGTGGCGCATTCGATTCCCGAATCGCACGCACTGGCGATCCACACCGCCGCCGGCACCGTCTTGCACACTGGCGACTGGAAGATCGATCCGACCCCGATCATCGGACCGCCGACCGATGAGCGCCGCCTGCGCGAACTCGGCGATGCCGGTGTGCTGGCACTGATCGGCGATTCCACCAATGCGGTGCGCGACGGCCGTTCGCCTTCCGAAACCGAGGTGGCGAGGACCATCGCCGAACTCGTGAAGGCGGCAAAAGGCCGGGTCGCCGTCACCACCTTCGCCTCCAACGTCGCGCGACTGCGCGCCGTGGCGGATGCGGCACGTATCGCGGGCCGCGAAGTGGTGGTGGTCGGCCGCGCCATGGAGCGGGTGGTGCAGGTGGCGCGCGAAACCGGCCATCTCGACGGCGTGCAGAATTTCCGCGGCGCCGACCTCTATGGGCATTTCCCGCCCGACAAGGTTCTGGCGCTGTGCACCGGAAGCCAGGGCGAGCCGCGCGCGGCGCTGGCGCGCATCGCCAATGACGATCACCCGCAGGTCACCCTCAACAAGGGCGACAGCGTGATCTTCTCCTCGCGCACCATTCCCGGCAACGAGAAGGCGGTCGGCGCCATCATCAACGGTCTGGTCACCCAGGGTATCGAGGTCATCACCGACCGCACCCATCTGGTGCACGTGTCTGGCCATCCGCGCCGCGACGAATTGCGCGACATGATCTCGTGGGTGCGGCCGCAATTGCTGATCCCGGTCCATGGCGAGCCGCTGCATCTGTTCGAGCACGCCAAATTGGCGCGGGCGGCGGGGGTGCCGAAAGTACTGACCTGCCGCAACGGCGATCTGATCAGGCTCGGTCCCGGCGATCCCGCGATCATCGATCAACTGCCCGCGGGCCGGCTCTACAAGGACGGCTCGATCCTGGAGGATTCCAAGTCGCGCGCGGTGGTCGAGCGGCGCCGGATGGCGTTCGCCGGTTGCGCCTTTGTCGCGATCGCGGTGACCGAAAAGGGCGAACTGGCCGACGATCCCGAGGTTGATCTGGTCGGGATGCCGGAGAAGAATAGCGCCGGCGAGGTGATCGACGAGATCGTGTTCGACGTCGTGGTCTCGACCGTGGAAGGCCTGCCGAGGGCACGGCGGCGCGATCCGGATGCGATGGCGGAATCCGTGCGCCGCGCGGTACGCGCCACGCTGAACGAGCAGTGGGGCAAGAAGCCGCTGTGCTATGTCCACGTTCTGACGGTGTGACGCGCGCAGAACCCGCGCACACGATTATGTAGTGGAGGAGTAATCATGCTGGGCCGGCTCAATCATGTGGCGATCGCGGTGAAGGATGCCGAGAAGGCCGCGAAGATCTACGGCGCGGCGTTCGATGCCGAGATCTCGGGGGCGGTGCCGTTGCCCGAGCATGGCGTCATCACCGTGTTCGTGACCCTGCCCAATACCAAGATCGAATTCATCCAGCCGCTCGGCGAAAATTCGCCAATCGCCAAATTCGTCGAGCGCAATCCGGATGGCGGCATCCATCATGTCTGCTACGACGTTCCCGATATCCTCGCGACGCGCGACAAACTGATCGGGGACGGTGCCCGGGTGCTCGGCGACGGCACGCCGAGGATCGGCGCGCACGGCAAGCCGGTGCTGTTTTTCCATCCGAAGGATTTTTCGGGCGCGCTCGTCGAAATCGAACAGGCCTGAAACCATGGCCTATACGATCTCGACCGCGTTCGCGATTTACTTCGTCATCTGGTGGATCGCGCTGTTTCTGACTTTGCCGTTCGGCGTCCGTAGTCAGCACGAGGATGGCGAGAGCGTCGACGGCACCGATCCCGGCGCGCCGGTCCTGACCCGGATGGGCCCCAAGCTGATCTGGACCACGGTCATCTCGGCGATTATTTTCGCGGCCCTCTGGTTCGGCTATGACGCGGGATGGTTCAACCTCGACCGGCTGTCGCGGCTGATGGGGTTGCCGTTCTGATTGCGCGATGGCGCGAGCGTAAGGGGGAGGGGACATGAATTTTCAACGGACGGTGGTCGGGCTCCTGATCCTGATCGTCGCGGCGCTGGCTGGGGCCTTCTTCGTCGAGTGGAAGATCTGGATTCAGGTCCGAACCGTGAAGGCGTTCGTCGAGGGCGCGGTGTTCGCCGATGCGGTCGCAGCCTGCGAAAAGGCGCCGAGCTCGACGCCGTTCAAATGGAACGACGGCAGCAAAACCTCCGTGGTCGGATTGAATTCAGTCAAGCTCGACAAATACAATATCAACGCGAGCTACACGCTGGTCGCCGACGGCGTCTATTGCGACTACGACCCGATCAAGAAGAAAGCCGATATCGGCTCGAACTTCCTCGAGCGGGAATGATGCCTGCGCAAAGCCATCCGATCGGGCCGGATAGCGGCCGGTCGAGCGCGATCCCATGCTGATCCTGCTCGCGTTGGCCGCGTTTGCGTCCGGAATTGTCAACGCGCTGGCCGGTGGCGGCGCGTTTCTGACTTTTCCGTCGCTGATCGCGGCCGGCATTCCCGCGATCGATGCCAACGCTTCCAGCACCGTGGCGCTGGCGCCCGGGCAATTCGTCACGGCCTGGGCCTCGCGCGAGGTGGTGAGGAACACGCCGCAGGAGTGGAAGAGCGAACTTCTCAGCCTCTCGATCATCAGCCTGGTCGGCGGCACGATCGGCGCGATGCTGTTGCTGGTGACGCCCTCGCAGGCGTTCAGCAAACTGGTGCCGTGGCTACTGATGTTTGCCGACCGCGGTATTCGCCCTCGGCGGCCGTTTGCAGCGCGGCGATGGCCGTCGCTTGCTTGGCCCGGTTTCGATCAAGGTCGTTCACGGCGTGATCTCGATCTATGGCGGCTATTTCGGCGGCGGCATCGGCATCCTGATGCTGGCGGCGCTGTCGATCTACGGCATGCGCGACATCCGGCAGATGAACGGCATGAAGATCATCTTCGCCGGCCTCATGAACGCGACCGCGACCATCATCTTCATCATCGCGGGCCGGGTGCACTGGCCGGAAACCAGCGTGATGATGGTGGCAGCGATGGGCGGCGGATATGCCGGCGCCAAGCTTGGTGGCATCCTGCCGGCTCACATCGTCCGCGCCGCAATCATCTGCGTCGGCATTCTGCTGACGATCTATTTCTTCCTGAAGCCGGCGTGATGTTTCAGGTTTCGACCCGGGCGATGATGCCATCGATCTCGGTCAACAGTCGCCGCCACGCCGTATCGATCTCGATGGACCAGTCCGCCCCCAAAACGTCGTGCAGCGTTTCTGCGATGATTCGGAAAAAGGCGCCGAACAGTTCGCGCGGCGTGCCGTAGGCGTCGTGCGACGATACTTCACATTCGATCAGGCGAAATGGCCCGGAGCGGTCGCCGGCGCAATCGAGGATCGCGTCGATCGTCAATGCCAGCATTGAACCCTTGACGGGGTCGCTTCCCTCGGTGCGGAACATGGCTTCGGCCTCGGGGTGTCGATCGAACAATCGCCGATACACCAATGGCGTCAGGTCCTCGCAACGATCGGCGGCGAGTTCGAAGCTGTACTCGATCGGATTGGTCCTCGTCATCATTCCAGCCTGTGGCATTTTGCTTAGCCGCCATCGCGAGCAGGCCTTGCGCCGTTAGGGTCCGGCGCCGAATGCGGCTTTCCTCGTCGCAATGACGCGTGATTCCAGACAAAAAAAGAGCAGGGCGTTAAGCCCTGCTCTGAAAATTGTGTCGACCCTTTTTCCCCGAAAATTTGGATTTAATCTTGGTTGACGGGGCGACGCTGCTTGTGCGCGCCAGGGCTCCTCCCGAGACTTGGACCACCAGACTTGACCTTGCGGCTGCCTGAGATTGGAAGGCTAGACGATCTTTTTACGCTTGTCATCAATTTCAGCAACGATTGTCCAAAATTAATGCATTAGGCGAAATGATCGGGAAATCGGCTATCTAATAGTGCTTTCTTGGGGGCATCCCTGCAGAGGGGGCGCGGCTGAAAGTAAGACCACCCGGCGGGTTGGAGGTGGCGCGGGCACGCGGCCGAACCCAGCTCGGTTGTTCATTCCTGGCCACAGCAAAAAGATATTCGGACCGCCTTAACCCTATCTTTGGTTCCTCAACTCGACTTCGGACTTAGCAGGTGATTTAGTTCGGCCGGGAGCTTGTGGGAATCGATGCGTCGGCGGCTGCTCAAATATCTTCCGATCGTTGTGATCGCGCTGATGGTGCAGATTCTGGCACCGATCGCGGCCTGTCGGGCTGCCAGCATTGCCATTTCCGATCCCGTCGCCGCAGCCACGATTTGCCGGGACGGGGCTGTTGCCACCGGCCAGGCCGATCACTCGACTGACCAGACCGGCGGCAACCAGCACGCGCACGATTGCGGCTGTTGCCTGTCTTGCGGCTCCCACGCGCCGGCCTTGATCGATGCACCGCAAATCGCGGTGGTGACACCCGTACGGCATGCCACGCGGGTATTCTGGCACCCGACGGCCGAACTCTCCGACCGATCGATGGCGTGGTCTCACGCCCAGGCCCGCGCCCCACCTCGCTTTTCCTGACGTTCGACTATCTCAAAATCGGTGTGGCTTCGGTCGTGCCGGGTGATTCCCGTTGAGCAGGCTGGCCGGAGCGCCAGCGTCAGGATTTTCCGATGTTTCGTTTTCATGCCCTCGGCGGCGTGAGCCTCGCCGCGCTTGTGGCGGGGGCACCGGTGGCGAACGCGCAAAACGATCCGCAGCCGTTGCCGCCAGTTACCGTCGACGCTCCCAAGGCGTTCCCCAAGCGAGCCGCGCGCAGGCCCGATGCACAGGTCGCCCGGCGGCCGCCGCCGGCCGAGCGGGCGACGACCGCGCAGGATCGTAATAGACCGGTCGTTGTGGTCACCTCGGACAGCGGCTCCGGATCGCTGGGGACGCCGCCGATCAAGCAGCGTTTTGCGCTGCCGCAGGAATCCTACAGCATCACCGACAGGCAAATCGATCAGACCATCAACCTCAAAGACCCCGAGGATGCGGTCAAATACATGCCGGGCCTGTTCGTCCGCAAACGCAACGACGGCGACAACCAGGCGGTGCTTGCGACCCGGAACTGGGGGCTGAGTTCTAGCGCCCGCACGCTGATCTACGACGATGATCTTTTGATCTCGGCGCTGATCGGCAACAATAATTCGGGGGCCTCGCCGCACTGGAACCTGGTGTCGCCGGAGTCGATCGCGCGGATCGATTTTCTCGACGGCCCGTTCTCGGCCGCCTATCCCGGCAACTCCATCGGCGGCGTGTTGCTGATCACCTCGAAGATGCCCGACAAACCGTTTGCGATCGCCAAGGAGACGCTATCGGTGATGCCGTGGAACCAATATGGAACCAAGGACACCTACGCCAGCAGCCAGACCAGCGCCGCCGCGGGCAACCGTGACGGCAAGCTGTCGTGGCTGGTCGCCGCCAATTATCAAGACACCTATCAGCAGCCGCTGACCTACACGACCAATGGCTCGATCCCGGCCGGCACCTCAGGCGCGTTCCCTGCTTTGAACAAGCAGGGCCTGGTGGCCGATGTCGTCGGCACAGGCGCGCTGGCGCATTCGCAGCAGACCTCAGGCAATTTCAGATTCGCCTATGATGTTACGCCGCTGGTGCAGGCGACATACTCGCTCGGGATCTGGAACAACGTCCAGACCTCGAATCCGCAGACCTATCTGACCTCGACCGCGACGGGATTGCCGACCTTCGCTGGCCTCTCGGCCTTCGCCAGCAACAAATATATCTGGGACCAGACCCATTTGAGCAACGCGGTCTCGCTCAAGAGCGACACCAAGGGGATCTATGATTTCGACCTGTCGGCCTCGAGCTACAACTATCTGCAGGACGTCATGTATAACCCGTTCACGGTGGCGCCGACCGGCGTCGGGTTTTCGCAGAATGGCAAGATCACCCGCAACGACGGTACCAACTGGCAGAACGCCGACGCCAAAGGCATCTGGCGGCCCTTTGGTTTTGACGGCCCGCAGGAGATCAGTTTTGGTATCCATGGCGACCGTTACCGTTTCGAAAATCCGGTCTTCGCTTCGACCGTGTGGAACGCGACGACGACGACGGGCACCGGTGCGCTCTATTCGGAAGGAATCGGTGAGACCCGGACGGGAGCGCTGTGGCTGCAGGATGCGTGGAAGATCTTACCTGAACTGAAACTGACCCTCGGCGGTCGGCTGGAAAATTGGCGGGCGCTGGATGGATTTAACGCCGGCACCACCTCCAATGCCGCCGGCGTGATTACCTCGACGGCGGCAATCAACCAGCCCGGCCTCAACTCGACGAATTTCTCGCCCAAGGCTTCGCTGTCATGGGATCCCAACAAGGAATGGAATGTCACCGCCAACTTCGGCGAGGCCTATCGCTATCCGACCGTCACCGAACTCTATCAGAACATCACGGTTGCGGGGGTCGCGACCTTCGCCAATCCGAATCTGGCGCCCGAACAGGATTTGAATGGCGAATTGAATATCGAGCGCAAATGGAACGATGGCCGTGTCCGGCTGACGCTGTTCGACGAACGGGTCAACAATGCGATCATCTCGCAGACCAATCTTGTGACCAGTCCAACGACGGGTGCGCAGGTGCCGACGACGACCATCGGTAATGTCGCGGCGATCCGGATGCAGGGTGTCGAAGTGTCGGCGGAAAAGGACAATGTCGGCATCAAGGGCCTGCAATTGTTCGGCAGCGTCACCTATGTCGATTCTCGCATTCTATCGGATCCGACCTGGGCCGGCAGCAATCCCCTGACCGGTCTGCCTGATACCGTGGTCGGCAAGCGCGTCCCCAATGTTCCGGACTGGCGCGCCAAGGCCGGAGTCACTTATCGGCCGAACGAGGCCTGGGCCTTTACGCTCGCCGCGCGCTACAGCGGCAAGCAATATTCGACGCTCGACAACACCGACATCATCTCCCATGTCTATGGAGCGTTCGACAACTATATCGTTGCCGACATGAAGGTGCACTACACCGCAACGCAGAACTTCGCGTTCGATTTCGGGATCGATAACCTCTTCAACGAGCAGTATTTCCTGTTCCACCCGTTTCCCGGCCGCACCTATGTGCTGGCGGGCAAATACACGTTCTGAGCCGAGAGAATCTTGAGCAAATGCCGAAGGAATATCGCATGACGTCAATGCTATCGAAGTTCGCTGTCGCCGCCTTGTTTGCGGCGCTGATCGCTGCGCCCGTTGCCGCCGAAGAAGTCAAGGCCGGCGATCTCGTCATCACCCAAGCGTGGAGCCGCGCCACCCCGAACGGCGCCAAGATCGGCAGCGGTTATTTCACAGTCGAGAACAAGGGCGCGTCGCCGGACCGCCTGATCGGCGTAAAGGCCGATATCGCCGGCAAGGTCGAGGTTCACGAGATGGCGACCAAGGACGGTGTGATGACGATGCGCCCGGTCGAGAAAGGCCTCACCATCGATCCCGGCAAAACCGTCAAACTCGCGCCGGGCGGCAATCATCTGATGATGTTCGACCTCAAGAGCCCGCTGAAACAGGGCGACACGGTGCCGGTGACGCTCGAATTCGAGAAGGCCGGCAAGGCCAAGATCTCGCTCGACGTGCAGGCGCTCGGTGCGCCAGGGCCCGCTGCCGGCGACAGCATGCAGATGAAGAAGATGCCCGACGGCATGAAGATGTGAGGCGGATGATGTCCAACTCCTATAGTCGTTTCTTTTTCACGGTTGTCGCGGCGACGCTGCTGGCCTCGTCGGCCAGCGCCCATATCACCCTCAAGGGCAAGGAAGCTACGATCGGCACGCCCTACGAGGCCGTGTTCGCGGTGCCGCATGGTTGCGCGGGTTCGGCTACGATCAAGGTCCGGGTTCAGATCCCCGAGGGCGTGATCGCACAGAAGCCGGCGCCGAAAGCCGGATGGAATGTCGAAACCGTCACCGGCAAATACGCTGCCAGCTATGACGATCACGGCACCAATGTTTCCGAGGGGATCACGGAAGTGGCGTGGAGCGGCGGCAAACTGGTCGATCACCATTACGAGGAATTCGTCATCCCCACTTTTCTGACCGGCGCGCTGAAGCCCAACACTACGCTGTATTTTCCAACCGTGCAGGAATGCGAGCAGGGGGTTAGCCGATGGATCGATATCCCCACCGATCCGGCTCATCCGCACGATAGCAAATGGCCCGCGCCCGGCGTCAAATTGCTGGCGAAACCGTAACGAGCCGTCCGTCGATGCGTCCGATCGCGTGCCTGGTCATACTGCTCTGGGCCGTTGGCTTTGCCACCGGCGCGTCGGCGCACGCCTCGCTGGTCTCCGTGGAGCCGCCTGATGGCAGCGTGCTGATGGCGGTTCCGACGGTGGTGCAGTTGCGCTTCAACGAAGCGATCACGCCTGCTGTGATCAGCCTGGTGGATGCGACGGGCAAGAACCGCGGCGATGTCTCCGTTCGCGCGGTCGATCAGACCATCACGCTGACCTTGCCGGAAACCCTGCCGCGCGGCACCCAGATGATCAGCTACCGGATCATCTCGGCCGATGGCCATCCGGTCGGCGGATCACTGGCGTTTTCGATTGGCGAAGTGACGGGCGTAGCCGCGCCGCCCGTCGGCGCTCCTGCGGTCGCACCGCTGATCTGGTTGACGCGGATCGGGGTCTATCTCGGAATGTTCACCGGCATCGGCGGCGTATTCTTTTCGGCCTGGATCGGGCAGGGGCGAAACGGCGGCCGGGTGATCTCAGGCGCGCTTTATGTCGGTCTCGTCAGTGCGGTTCTGGCGCTCGGGCTGCAGGGTCTCGATCTGCAAAACCTGCCGCTCACCGACATCGTCTCACCGGCGCCTTGGCGCAGCGCGTTCGCGACCAGTCTGGGGCCGTCGCTGCTGATCGCGATCGTCGCGATGGCGATCGCGCGTCTGGCGTGGCGCAACCCCGGCAATTTGCTATCGCGGATATTGACCTTGTTTGCCATGCTCGGCGTCGGGCTGTCGCTGGCGATGACGGGACATGCCGCGACCGCGTCGCCGCAATGGCTGACCCGGCCGTCACTGTTCCTGCATGGCATTGGCATCGCCTACTGGATCGGCGCGCTCGCGCCCTTAGTGGTCTTGGCGCGGCAGCGGGGAAGTGACCTGCCTCTGGTGCTCGCCAGATTTTCCGCTGTCGCGGTGCCGGTGGTCGGCGTCCTGATGATCACCGGCCTGGGGCTCGCGGTGATCCAGCTTGAGCGTCTTGGCTCGGTGATCGACACCCGATACGGCATCCTTCTCTCGATCAAACTCGGGTTGGTGCTGCTGATGCTGGTGCTTGCCGCGATCAATCGATTCTATCTGACGCCTGTTGTCGCGACCGACCACCACGACACCAACGCCTTGCGGCGCTCGATCGGCCTCGAGATTCTGCTGGCGGTCAGCATTTTCGCCGTGGTCGCTGGATGGCGCTTCACGCCGCCGCCGCGGGCGATGGCGGACACCGAAGTGGCCGATGTCGAGGCGCCGCTCGCGATCCACATCCACCGCGAGGACGCCATGTTCCAGGTGCTGGTGTCGCCAGGCAAGGTGGGCCGGGACAGTTTTGTGCTGCAGTTGATGAACGGCGACGCCAGCCCGCTGGAGGCGAAGGAGGCCACTTTGGTGCTCAGCCTGCCCGAGCGCGGCATCGAACCGCTGGAGCGGCCGGCGGCGCTGGGCGCCGACGGCTATTGGCATGTCAAGGACGTCACATTGCCTTATCCCGGGCGCTGGCACATGCGGATCGAGGCGCTGGTGACTGATTTCAAGAAGGTCACGCTGGAAGATGATCTCGATCTCCCCGCGCGTTAACATCGGGCGTTAAGTCTTTCGTTTAAAAGCCGGTTTGTGACGCGTTTGCGCCGCAATCGCACGCTCCAAGTGCTCACCCTGTGAGGCGCAGAATGCCCGATAATCCGCCGTGTTGATCCGGCAGGTGAACCGCTTTCGGGGCTGCCGCCCTTGTGTTTTCCCAGCCGATCCGGTTTCACTGCGGGCCTTCTCTGTTCCACCGATTCTCTGAGTGTCCCCATGCGCCTATCGCGGTTTTTTCTGCCCATTCTTAAAGAGAACCCGAAGGAAGCCGAGATCGTGTCGCATCGGCTGATGCTGCGCGCGGGCATGATGCGGCAGGAGGCGGCGGGCATCTACGCCTGGCTGCCGCTGGGCTTCCGGGTGCTGAAGAAGATCGAACAGATCGTGCGCGAGGAGCAGGACCGCGCCGGCGCGCTGGAATTGCTGATGCCGACCCTGCAACTGGCGGATCTGTGGCGCGAAAGCGGTCGCTACGACGCCTACGGTCCGGAAATGCTGCGCATCAATGACCGCCACAAGCGCGAGCTGCTGTACGGGCCGACCAACGAGGAAATGATCACCGAGATCTTTCGCTCCTACGTCAAGTCCTACAGGAGCCTGCCGCTCAATCTCTACCACATCCAGTGGAAGTTCCGTGACGAGCAGCGTCCGCGGTTCGGCGTGATGCGCGGCCGCGAGTTCCTGATGAAGGATGCTTACTCGTTCGATATCGACGAGGCCGCGGCTCGGCGCTCCTATAACCGGATGTTCGTGGCGTACCTGCGCACCTTCGCGCGGATGGGGCTGAAGGCGATCCCGATGCGCGCCGAGACCGGCCCGATCGGCGGCGATCTCAGCCATGAGTTCATCGTGCTCGCGGAGACTGGCGAGTCCGGCGTCTATTGCGACAGCGACGTGCTCAATCTGCCGGTGCCCGGCGACGACGTCGATTATGACGGCGATCTGACCCCGATCATCAAGCAATGGACCTCGGTCTATGCCGCCACCGAAGATGTGCACGATGCCGCTCGTTTCGACAGCGAAGTGCCGGCGGACAAGCGTCTGAACACCAGGGGCATCGAGGTCGGCCAGATCTTTTATTTTGGCACCAAATATTCCGACGTCATGAAGGCGACGGTGGCGGGCGCCGATGGCGCCGACGTTCCGGTCCATGGCGGCTCCTACGGGGTCGGCGTTTCGCGGCTGGTCGGCGCGATTATCGAGGCGTGCCACGACGATGCCGGCATCAAATGGCCGGAAGCGGTCGCGCCGTTCAGGGTGGCGATCCTCAATCTGAAGCAGGGCTCCGAAGATACGGATACGGCCTGCGAAAAACTGTATCGCGAGCTTGGCGCCAAAGGCGTCGACGTGCTTTACGACGACACCGACCAGCGCGCCGGCGCCAAGTTCGCGGCGGCCGATCTGATCGGCATCCCCTGGCAGATTCTGGTGGGGCCGAAAAGCCTCGCCGAAGGCAAGGTCGAGATCAAGCGGCGCAGCGACGGCTCGCGCGAGAATTTAAGCCCGGCAGATGTGCTGGCCAAGCTGACTTCGTGACGAATTATCCACCGGTGCTGACGGCGTCTCAGCGACGACGGCCACAATCAGCCCGAATCGTGTGAAAATCGACCTATGGATGACAGCATGAGCGAGCCAGTCCGGACCCCACCTTTTGCGCCCTTCGAATGGCTGCTGTCGGGACGCTATCTGCGCGCCCGACGCAAGGAAGGCTTCATCTCGGTCATCGCCGGCTTTTCGTTCCTCGGCATCATGCTCGGCGTCGCCACGCTGATCATCGTGATGGCCGTGATGAACGGCTTCCGCAAGGAACTGCTCGACAAGATTCTCGGCCTCAACGGACATCTGCTGGTGCAGCCGCTGGAATCGCCGCTGACCGATTGGAAGGACGTCGCCGACCGCATCAGCCAGGTCCAGGGCATTCGCCTCGCGGCGCCGGTGGTGGACGGTCAGGGATTGGGATCGTCGCCGTTCAACGCGGCGGGCGTTTTCATTCGCGGCATCCGCGCCGACGACCTCAACAACCTGACCTCGATCTCCAAGAACATCAAGCAGGGCACGCTCGAAGGTTTCGACAGCGGGCAGGGCGTTGCGATCGGGCGCAGGCTCGCCGATCAATTGTCGCTGCATGCCGGCGACAGCATTACGCTGGTTTCACCCAAGGGGGCGGTGACCCCGATGGGCACCACGCCGCGGATCAAGCCATACAAGATCACGGCGGTGTTCGAGATCGGCATGTCGGAATATGATTCCAGCTTCGTGTTCATGCCGTTGTCGGAAGCGCAGGCCTATTTCAATCGCAACAATGACGTAACCGCGATCGAGGTATTCACCGACAATCCCGACCGGATCCAGACCTATCGCAAGTTGGTGACGGAGGCCGCGGGGAGACCGATCTTCCTGGTCGACTGGCGGCAGCGCAACGCGACCTTCTTCAACGCGCTGCAGGTCGAGCGCAACGTCATGTTCCTGATCCTCACTTTGATCGTGCTGGTCGCGGCGCTGAACATCGTCTCCGGCCTGATCATGCTGGTCAAGGACAAGGGCAGCGACATCGCGATCCTGCGCACCATGGGCGCCTCGCAGGGTTCGATCATGCGGGTGTTCCTGATAACTGGGGCGTCGATCGGCGTGGTCGGCACCCTGACAGGCTTCGCGGTGGGGATGCTGATTTGCCTCAACATCGAATCGATCCGGCAATTTCTGTCTTGGCTGACCAACACCGAATTGTTCGATCCGACATTGTACTTTCTGTCCAAGCTGCCGGCCGAGATCGATTTCGGCGAGACCAGCGCGGTCGTGATCATGGCGCTGACCCTGTCGTTCCTGGCCACGCTCTATCCGTCGTGGCGTGCCGCGCGCCTCGATCCCGTCGAAGCGCTGCGGTACGAGTGAGGGACCGATGGCGCAGGAGGCGGAAGATGTACCGGTCGTTTATCTCCACGAGATCAAGCGCCAGTACACGCAGGGCGAAAGCACGCTGACGATCCTCGACGGCGCCAAACTCGCGCTGTGGGCCGGGCAATCGGTGGCGCTGGTGGCGCCGTCGGGCTCCGGCAAGTCGACCTTGCTGCACATCGCGGGATTGCTCGAGAGCCCCGACGAGGGCGAGGTCTATGTCGGTGGCACCGCGACTTCGACGCTGTCCGATATCGAACGAACCCAGATTCGCCGCACCGATATCGGCTTCGTCTACCAGTCGCACCGGCTGCTGCCGGAGTTTACCGCGCTCGAAAACGTGATGCTACCGCAGATGATCCGCGGGCTCCGGCGTTCCGAAACCGTCAAGCGCGCGACCGAAATCCTGTCTTATCTCGGCCTCGGCGAACGCATCAAGCATCGGCCGGCCGAGCTATCCGGCGGCGAGCAGCAGCGCGTCGCGATCGCGCGCGCCGTCGCCAACGCGCCACGGGTTCTGTTCGCCGACGAGCCGACCGGAAATCTCGATCCGGAGACCGCCGATCACGTGTTCAACGCACTGATGCAGTTGGTCAAGGCTACCCGGGTGTCGATGCTGATCGCGACCCACAACATGGAATTGGCCGGCCGCATGGACCGCCGGGTGTCGCTCGAGGCCGGCAAGGTCATCGAGCTCGAATGAGCCCGGTGTTCAACGGGTGTGGCGATGGCGCCGATGTTGCGGCGGCACATCATAGCCGTTGTCGAAATACGGGTTGACGACGCATTCCGCGGCGCGCCCGGAGGCCGACATCTGGCACTGCGGAATCGAGTTGAACCTGCAGTCGAAGTGGCCCCACGGCCCGAATACCTGCAAGCAGACCGGATAACTCGGGTCATAGGTCTGGGCGTTGGCGGGTGCGATTGCCGAAATCGCGCCGACCGCCAGAATTATCAGAGCCAAACGTCGCATCAATATCTCCGTCGCGAGAACCGTGCCCGGATTGGCTGTGGTATCTCGGCATTGCTGTAATACGGATTGCTCGAGCAGGTGGCGGACTGTCCGGAAGCGGTTGCCTGACACTGAGCATAGCTTGAATAGCTGCAATCGCCGACGCCACCATTGCCGCCGAAATTGCATCCCTTGAGACAGTACGGCGAATTCCCCGTTGGTGACGCCATGGCCGGCGCCGCATCGATTGCCGCCATCATACCGATCGCCATCAAGACTGACAAAGACCACCGCATTGCACGTCCTCCTTTGAAAGGGTTCGGCCGGTGTCGCAAACAAGGCGCCGGCGATGAGCCCGGGTCAATTCACGTTTGCAGGTCGGGCGCGGTAGCAACGGTACGAGTGGTCCGATGCCGCCGACGATTGAGCTGTATCTGGAGCCAACCCCGTCAAATCAGGCATATTCCTTCATCCGTGCAATTGGGGGGCATGGCCGCGATCCTGGCGATCGCCATGATCGCCAGGACGGTGTTTGAGCGTAACCGGAAAAAAGGCTCCTGATCGAAGCGGAGCAGGGGTTTCTGTTTTCCTTCCAGTTCTAACCGTCGATTGAATCGCTTGACGGCATTCTCTGAAAACTGCTTTTTGCCGTCGTCTGTTGGCTTGGATGATTTGAACAGGTCGTTCGATTGTCACAGCCTTTGGCTAGACAAGGCAGACTTTCCAGCGTGCGCGTTCGCCCATGAAAAAGTCAGACATCATCTGTCCGAATTGCAGTGCCGGTTATCGGCGCGTCGAGCTTGCCAGCGGCAAGGGCACGACCGGCGAGTTCCGCTGCCTCTTGTGCGATCACGTGCTCGAAGTGTTCGACGGCACCTCGGAAGTCGCGATCCGTTTGACCGTGCAGCCCGAGAAGACGTTTCAGGGAATCAGCAGCTGAGCTGTTACCGGTTGCTGCCACGCGATGCCGCCGGCCGAACTGACCTCGGCATGCTTTGGACATCCCCATTTTCCTCTATCGAGCAATTTACATCCAGGGAGAATGCAGGTTACATAGTGCTACTTTTACGAGAATAATTGCGTCGTTAACTACAGCAAGACGCGGCGATTAGTTTCGCAGGCACATGATCCGTCGCCGCTTAACTCCCGGAACAAAAAAGGAACAATGTTCCCATTATGTTCTTGTAACGGGAGGCGGGAATGTTGAAGGTATTTATCGAAGAAGCGGCTGCACTGGCATCGTTGGTGCTGTTTGTCGGGATGATCGCGGTCTGGGCGCAGATCATTCCCCAGCTCTGAAGTCCACGGTGAAAAGCGTCAGTCCGGCCTGGGAGAGACGGATTGGAGGCGGCTCGGTCATGCCCGACCGGGCCGACAGGCGAAGAATGGCAGTAACGGCGATGGACGCAGTGCTCATATGGGGCGTTCGACTGCTGCTGGCGGCCCTGTTGACAGGCTCGGCTTCGTTGCTGGCGGCCCTGGTGTTGCTCGTTCGTGATGCCGAAGGCGATCTGCGCCGCGCCCTTGGCAACATCGCCATGTGGTCGTTCGCTTTTCTGGGTCTGTTGCTGGCGGCGATGCTCGTTCTCATTGCGATGCGCGGAATTTCGAGGATGCTGAGCAACGCATTGAGCCGGCGCAGGCACCTTGTTCCCAGTCGATCTGGGGAAAATCAGGACGGCGGGCTATAATCACGCGTTCCGCGTGGACAGCTTGGAAGGGAGGCTTCACCATCATCCGGCGAGTCGGCCGATCAGGCGCCTTCGCAGCCCGTCGCCGTTACGCCCATGATCGAGAAATCAGCCGCCACCATGCCCAATGCCGGATTTGTCCATCTTCACGTCCATTCCGCCTATTCGCTGCTAAAGGGCTCGATCAAGATCGCCAAGCTGGCGGAACTGGCCAAGGCCGACCACCAGCCGGCGCTGGCGCTGACCGACACCGACAATATGTTCGGGGCGCTGGAGTTTTCGGACAAGCTTGCGGGCTACGGTATTCAGCCCATCACCGGCTGCGAGATCGCGGTGGATTTCGGCGATCAGGATCCAAACGCGCGCAACGCGCTGGCCGCGACGCCGGCGCGGATCGTGCTGCTGGCGGCGCGCGAACGCGGTTACCGCAACCTGATGCGGTTGAACTCCCGGGCGTTTCTGGAAACGCCCGTCAATCAAACCCCGCATATCAAGTTCGAATGGTTGCAGGACAGCGCTGACGACGTCATCGCGCTGACCGGTGGCCCGGAAGGACCGATCTCGCTCGCGCTCCATGCCGATCAGGCGGCTTTGGCGGAGAGCCGCTGTGACCGGCTCGCGGCGCTGTTCGGCGATCGGCTCTATATCGAGTTGCAGCGCCACGGCGTCGACAAGGAGCGCCGCGTCGAGGCCGGCCTGATTGATCTGGCCTATGCCAAGGGTTTTCCGC
This sequence comes from uncultured Alphaproteobacteria bacterium, assembly GCA_963845435.1. Lineage (GTDB taxonomy): Bacteria > Pseudomonadota > Alphaproteobacteria > Rhizobiales > Xanthobacteraceae > Bradyrhizobium. The sequence continues at coordinate 180,174 of CAWJSD010000015.1, read as the reverse complement.
TGGTGGCCACCAACGAACCGTATTTTGCCGCAGCCGACGACCACGAAGCGCATGATGCGCTGCTTTGTATCGCGGGCGGTCGCCTGATTGCCGAGACCGATCGCTATCAGCTCACGCCGGACCACCGCTTCAAGACGCGGGCGGAAATGGCTGTCCTGTTCGCCGACATTCCGGAAGCACTGAGTTCCACGATCGAGATTGCCGAGCGCTGTTCTTATCGTCCGCTGACCCGCAAGCCGATCCTCCCACGCTTCACGGTCGGCGCCGGCACCAACGCTACTGATGCTGCGGCCGAAGAAACCTCCGAGTTGCGCCGCCAGGCAAAGGATGGTCTCGACAACAGGCTCAGGGTTCACGGCCTGTCACAGGGCATGACGCAAGAGGACTACGACGCCCGGCTGGCGTTCGAGCTCGACGTCATCGCGCGTATGAACTACGCCGGGTACTTCCTGATCGTTTCTGATTTCATCAAGCACGCCAAGTCCGAGGGCATTCCGGTCGGCCCGGGCCGCGGCTCCGGCGCCGGCTCGCTGGTCGCATACGCGCTGACCATCACCGATCTCGATCCGCTGCGGTTCGGCTTGCTGTTCGAGCGCTTTCTCAATCCGGAACGCGTGTCGATGCCTGACTTCGACATCGACTTTTGCCAGGACCGGCGCGGCGAGGTGATCGACTACGTGCAGCAGCGTTACGGTCGCGATCAGGTTGCGCAGATCATCACCTTCGGAACTCTGCAGGCGCGCGGGGTGCTGCGCGACGTCGGCCGGGTATTGCAGATGCCCTACGGCCAGGTCGACAAGCTGACCAAGCTGGTGCCGCAAATCCCGCCGCGCCGGTCACCTTGGCCGCCGCGATCGAGAGCGAACCCAAGCTGCAGGCGTTTCGCGACGAAGATCCGGTGGTGGCGCGCGCCTTCGACGTCGCGCAGCGCCTCGAAGGCCTGACCCGGCACGCTTCGACCCACGCCGCCGGCATCGTGATCGGCGACCGGCCGCTTTCGGAACTGGTGCCGCTCTATCGCGATCCGAAATCCGACATGCCGGTGACCCAGTTCAACATGAAGTGGGTCGAGCCGGCCGGGTCTGGTCAAATTCGACTTCCTGGGCCTGAAGACGCTGACGGTGCTCGACGTCGCGGTCAAATTGCTGAAGCAGCGCGACATCCAGGTCGATCTTGCGACCCTGCCGATCGATGACGCCCCGAGCTACCAGATGCTGGCCAAGGGCGATGTGGTCGGCGTGTTCCAGGTTGAAAGCCAGGGCATGCGGCGGGCGCTGGTCGACATGCGGCCCGACCGTTTCGAGGACATCATCGCGCTGGTGGCGCTGTATCGTCCCGGTCCGATGGCGAACATTCCGACCTATTGCGCCCGCAAGCATGGCGACGAAGAGCCGGAATATCTGCATCCGGTGCTGGAGCCGATTCTGAAGGAAACCTTCGGCGTCATCATCTACCAGGAACAGGTGATGCAGATCGCGCAGGTGATGGCGGGCTATTCGCTCGGCGACGCCGATCTGCTGCGGCGCGCGATGGGCAAGAAGATCCGCGCCGAGATGGAGAAGCAGCGCGCGATCTTCGTCGCGGGCTCGGTCAAGAACGGCGTGCCGAAGGCGCAGGCAGACACGATCTTCGAACTGCTCGCCAAATTCGCCGACTACGGTTTCAACAAGAGCCACGCCGCGGCCTATGCGCTGGTGTCGTACCACACCGCCTACATGAAGGCGCATTATCCGGTGGAGTTTCTGGCGGCGTCGATGACGCTGGAACTCAACAACACCGACAAGCTCTCGGAATTCCGCGCCGAGGCGCAGCGGCTCGGCATCAAGGTGGAAGCACCCAACATCAATCGCTCCGGAGCCGACTTTCGAAGTCAGCGCCGGGACCATCTACTATGCATTGGCGGCGCTGAAGGGCGTCGGACCGCAGGCGATCGAGTTGATCGTCGAGGCGCGCAAGGATGGCCTGTTCACGTCGCTGGCGGATTTTGCATCGCGGGTTAATCCGCGCGCGATCAACAAGCGGGTGATCGAGAGTCTCGCCGCGGCCGGCGCGTTCGATTCACTGGATTCCAACCGGGCGAGGGTGTTCGGCGGCGCCGAAGCGATCCTGGCGGCGTGCCAGCGCAGCCATGAGGCGGCGACCATGGGCCAGAACGACATGTTCGGCGGCGCCGCTGACGCACCGACCATCATGCTGCCGCAGCTCGAGCCGTGGCTGCCGGCCGAGCGGCTGCGACGCGAATATGACGCGATCGGTTTTTTCCTGTCGGGCCATCCGCTCGACGACTACGCCGCCGTGTTGAAACGGCTGCGAGTTCAGTCCTGGGCCGAGTTTTCTCGCGCGGTCAAAACCGGCGCTACCGCCGGCAAGGTCGCCGCGACCGTGGTGTCGCGGATGGAGCGGCGCACCAAGACCGGCAACAAGATGGGGATCATGGGGCTGTCGGACCCGACCGGCCATTTCGAGGCAGTGCTGTTTTCCGAGGGCCTCGCCCAATATCGCGAGGTGCTCGAGCCGGGCGCCGCGGTATTGCTGCAACTCGGCGCCGAGCTGCAGGGCGAGGACGTCCGCGCCCGCGTGCTGCACGCCGAACCGCTCGATGCCGCAGCGGCGAAAACGCAAAAGGGCCTGCGCATTTTCGTGCGCGACACCAAGCCGCTGGAATCGATCGCCAAGCGCCTGCAAATGCCTGAAGCCGCCGGCGTCACCGCGGTTCCGGCCGCCGCCAATGGCGACGTCTCGCTGGTGATGATGCTCGACCTCGAAACCGAAGTGGAAATGAAACTGCCCGGCCGCTTCCGGGTTTCGCCGCAGATCGCCGGCGCGATCAAGGCGGTGAGTGGCGTGGTTGACGTGCAGACACTGTAGCGCAGCGCTTGCGCGATCCGTCAACGATCGGGTCGAAGTGTTGCTGATATACTATTGCAACTAAAGAATGTTTCCAAATATGTTCATTGGTGGGCGAATTTGGGGGCGTTATTGTGGTGGTGCGGGGGAGTGCGGCTTTGTTGGCCGCGGCGATTTTGTTGTCGGGTTGCGTGAGCGATGGAGTTGGTACTGACTATGCGGCGATCGCGCAGAAGGTCGGTCCACCTAAACCGGGCCAATCCCGCATCGTGGTGCTGCAGGAACCGCGCAAGGGCCTCAGTATGGCGTTGTGCGCCTGTGATGTGAAAATGGACGGCGATCCCGTCGGGAAAGTCATCGCCGGGACTTATGTCTTCGTCGATCGGCCGGCGGGGCGCCATCAGATGCTGGCGAGCGAGGCGCTGTTTCCGGGTGAGACCAAACATGATTTCATCACCGAACCCGGCCGCATCTATTTCCTTCTCGTGAGAAGCAGCCAACGGCACGACTCGTTGATGGGCGCGACGATGGTCGGGGGTCTGGCCGGCTTTGCGGTTGGCGCCGCGGTAACCTCCGGCAGCGAAAATCCGGGGCCAGCCGAAATCTATGCGCTGGACGAGCCGACGGCGCGAATAACGCTCGCCGAGCTCAAAATGGCCAATTAAGGTATCAAGTGGCCGGCCGAGGGGCCTTGCTGGCGTCGGAAGTTGCGGGGCACAGAGGGCCGGTCGGCCCCCAAAGCCAGCCATATCCGCTTGCTTCCTGGCGGAATCCCGCTATATAGCGGCCCATCTCACACGGAAACATGGCTCAAAAGGCCGTCCGGTGGCAGCCGGGCCATAAGGCTCGTTTGCTCACACGTTTCCGGAGGAACCAACCGGAGAACTGATACTATGGCGCTACCCGATTTCTCTATGCGTCAGCTGCTTGAAGCTGGCGTTCACTTTGGCCACCAATCGCACCGCTGGAATCCGAAGATGGCGGATTACATTTTCGGTGCCCGCAACAACATCCACATCATCGATCTCGCCCAGACCGTGCCGCTGTTGCATCGCGCGCTCCAGGCGGTCAGCGATACCGTCGCCAAGGGCGGCCGGATCCTGTTCGTCGGCACCAAGCGGCAGGCCCAGGACGGCGTTGCCGAGGCGGCCAAGCGCTCGGCGCAGTATTTCGTCAATTCGCGCTGGCTCGGCGGCACGCTGACCAACTGGAAGACGGTGTCCGGCTCGATCAAGCGGCTGCGCCAGCTCGAGGAAATGCTCGGCTCGGGCGAGGGCGCGCAATACACCAAGAAAGAGCGCCTGACCCTGCAGCGCGAGCGCGACAAGCTCGACCGTTCGCTCGGCGGCATCAAGGACATGGGCGGTCTTCCCGACATGATCTTCGTGATCGACACCAACAAGGAAGACATCGCGATCCAGGAAGCGCAGCGGCTCAACATTCCCGGTCGCCGCGATCGTCGACACCAATTCGGACCCGAAGGGCATCACCTATGTGGTGCCGGGCAATGACGACGCCGGCCGCGCCATCTCGATGTATTGCGATCTGATCGCGCGCGCTGCGATCGACGGCATTTCGCGGGCGCAGGGCGATTCGGGCATCGATATCGGCGCCCAGGCGCATCCGGCCCGCGAGCAAATCCCGGCGGCGCCGGCGCAGCCCGCCGGCTTCCAGGGCCTGGCCGGTCCGCGTGGCACCGCCGACGATCTCAAGAAGCTCACCGGCGTGTCGGGCGCGATCGAGAAGAAGTTCAACGATCTCGGCATCTTCCATTACTGGCAGCTCGCCGAACTCGATCACGACACCGCGCACAAGATCGGCGAAGAAGTCGGGCTTCCGAGCCGCGCCGATGGCTGGGTCGCCCAGGCCAAGGCGATGACCGCTGAAGCCGAGTAACGACAAGCGCGTTGGCCGGATCATTTCCGGCCATCTTTCTCAGTGAACCTGATGTCCGGGATCGTGATCCCGGTGGCGGAGGCGGTGAGGCGGCATGCCCGCCGCGACCGCCATGGCAGGCAAAAAGGATACGCAACGATGGCGACGATCTCAGCAGCGATGGTCAAGGAACTGCGCGAGTCGACCGGCGCAGGCATGATGGATTGCAAGGCCGCGCTGACCGAAACCGGCGGCGACATGCAGACCGCGCAGGATTGGCTGCGCAAGAAGGGCCTGTCCAAGGCCGCCAAGAAGGCCGGCCGCGTCGCCGCGGAAGGCCTGATCGGCGCGGTGACGTCGGGCACCAAGGGCGTCGTGGTCGAGGTCAATTCCGAAACCGACTTCGTGGCGCGCAACGAGCAGTTCCAGGGCCTGGTCAAGATGATCGCGCAGGTCGCGCTCAAGGCCGGCGCAGACGTCGAGACCATCAAGGCCGCCAAGGTCGGCGACGTCACGGTGGAGGCCGCGATCTCTGACGCGATCGCCACCATCGGCGAAAACATGACGCTGCGCCGCGCGGCCGTGCTGGAAGTCGGCAAGGGCGTGGTGTCGAGCTACGTCCATGGCGCCGTGATCGAAGGCGCCGGCAAGATGGGGGTACTGGTTGCGCTGGAATCCACCGGCAAAACCGACGAACTCGCGCATCTCGGCCGCCAGCTTGCGATGCATGTCGCCGCGACCAATCCGCAGGCGCTGGATCCGGCCGCCCTCGATCCCGAACTGGTGCGTCGCGAAAAGGACGTCCTGGCTGACAAATATCGTCAGCAGGGCAAGCCCGAGAACGTGATCGAAAAGATCGTCGAGTCCGGCCTGAAGACCTATTACAAGGAAGTCTGCCTGCTGGAGCAGGCATTCATCCACGACGAAAAGGGCAAATCGGTCGCCCAGGCGCTGAAGGAAGCCGAAGGCAAGGTCGGCGCGCCGGTGAAGATCGCCGGATTTGTGCGCTATGCTCTCGGCGAGGGAATCGAAAAGCAGGAATCCGATTTCGCCGCCGAAGTTGCGGCCGCCAGCGGCAAGAAGTAGCAGCCGGAATTGGTACGGTTGTCCCGGCAGCATCGCCGGGGCGGACCGAGCGGGCTGGTGCGAGCGGTCGTGGTTGGATTAGGATCGCGCTCCAGGTTGTTGTTCGAGCATGATCTTTCCGGAAAATCGGGTTCCGCTTTTCCGGACCGGGCTCTAGGGAAAGCGATCGCATCATGGCTGAGCCGGTCTATCGTCGGGTGGTGATCAAGCTCTCGGGCGAATACCTCGCCGGCGACCAATCCTTCGGTATCGACCAGCCCACCATCGACCGAATCGCCGGCGATCTGATCGCGGCGCGCCAGCTCGGCGGCGAGATCGCGGTGGTGGTCGGCGGCGGCAACATCTTCCGCGGTGTGGAGGTTTCGTCCCGGGGCGTCTCGCGCCCGACCGGCGACACCATGGGCATGCTCGCCACCGTCATGAACTGCCTCGCTCTGGAGGCGGCGATCGAGCGCAAAGGCACGCCCGCCCGCACCCTGTCCGCGTTCGTGATGCCCGAGATCTGCGAATTGTTCACCCGCAGCGTCGCTCACAAATATCTCGCCGAGGGCCGGATCGTGTTGCTCGGCGGTGGCACCGGCAATCCCTTCTTTACCACCGACACCACCGCAGTGCTGCGGGCGGCCGAAATCGGCGCCGAGGCGGTGCTCAAGGCGACCAATGTCGATGGTGTCTACAGCGCCGACCCAAAAAAAGACCCTTCGGCCAAGCGATTTGACCGTTTGACGCATTCCCAGGCGATCGAGGGTGGCTACAAGGTGATGGACGCCACCGCATTCGCGCTTGCCCGTGAAACGTCGCTGCCTATCATCGTGTTCTCGATCGCCGAACCGGGCTCGATCGGCGCTATCTTGCGCGGCACCGGTCACGGCACCATCGTCGCCGGTTGACGGGCTGGTTTAGGTAATAAATTCCGCAACCCCGGCAAAGCGCGGGTTGCGGTTGGTCCTTTGAGGAGCGGAGAGTGCTATGGCCACACCCGGTTTCGATATCAACGAATTGAAGCGCCGCATGCAGGGCGCGACCCAGTCGCTCAAGCACGAACTAGGCGGCCTGCGCACCGGCCGGGCCGCGGCGTCGATGCTGGAGCCGGTCCAGGTCGAAGCCTATGGCAGCCATATGCCGCTCAACCAGGTTGCCACCATCAGCGTGCCTGAGCCGCGCCTGCTTGTCGGTCCAGGTCTGGGACAAGTCGATGGTCAAGGCGGTCGAAAAGGCGATCGTTGATTCCAATCTAGGGTTGAGTCCGGCGACGGAAGGCCAGGTGCTGCGGCTGCGGATTCCCGAGCTCAACGAGGAGCGCCGCAAGGAATTGGTCAAGGTGGCGCACAAATACGCCGAGGCGGCCAAGGTCGCGGTGCGGCATGTCCGCCGCGACGGCATCGACACCATCAAGAAACTGGAGAAAAACCACGAAATCTCCGAAGACGATCAGACGCGTCTGACCGCCGATGTGCAAAAGGCTACCGACGGCACCATTTCGGAGATCGACGTGTTGCTCGCGGCCAAGGAAAAGGAAATCCTCACCGTTTAACGTCACCATATTGTCTGCCGCGTTTTTGATCGCAAATAAGTCGACGCAGCCGGCGTAGACTTATTTGCGACGGCGAACCGGAGCCGCTTCGCCCGAAAACGCTCCAAGGATTGAACGATGTCGAACGTCGCCCCCGCCACTGAAGGACCGGACCGACCCGACGGTCCGATTCATGTGGCCATCATCATGGATGGCAATGGCCGCTGGGCGGCCGCCCGGGGCTTGCCGCGCGCGGAGGGCCATCGTCGCGGGGTTGATGCACTGCGTCGTGTGGTTCGCGCGGCCCCCGAACTCGGCATTCTTCATCTGACGATCTTCTCCTTCAGCTCGGAAAACTGGTCGCGCCCGGCGACCGAGATCGGTGATTTGTTCGGCCTGCTGCGGCGTTTCATCCGCAACGATCTGGCGACCTTGCACCGCGATGGCGTCCGGGTTCGCGTGATCGGTGGCCGCGAAGGGCTTGAGCCCGACATCTGCGCGCTGCTGAACGAGGCCGAGGAATTGACCAAGGCCAACACCAGACTGACCCTGGTGGTCGCTTTCAACTACGGCTCCCGCCAGGAAATCGCCAACGCGGCGCAGCGGCTGGCGCGCGAGGTCGCCGAGGGCAAGCGGGATCCGTCCTCGATCGATCCCGATGCGCTCGGCCGCTACCTCGATACGCCGGATATTCCCGATCCTGATTTGATCATCCGCACCAGCGGCGAACAGCGGCTGTCGAATTTCCTGATGTGGCAGGCGGCCTATAGCGAACTGGTGTTCGTTCCGATCCACTGGCCCGATTTCGACAAGGCAGCGCTCGAAGGGGCGATTGCGGAATTCGCCAGGCGGGAGCGCCGCTTCGGCGGTCTGGCCGCGAAAACCGGCTCGTGACCGAGGGCGAAGCCGCGCCTGCGGCGATGGGGGCGTCCGGCTCGCGCAATCTCCAGACCCGGGTGATGGTGGCGCTGGTACTCGCGCCCTTGACGATCGCTGCGGCTTATATCGGCGGCTGGTTCTGGACCACTCTGGTGACGCTGGTTTCGATCGGCCTCTACGTCGAGTGGCTCACCGTGGTGGGCGAGGCGCGCCGGACTAGCGTGGTGTTTGCAGGCGTGATCATGCTTGCCGCCGCCGGGCTGTTTCTGGCGCTCGATCGTATCGAAGCGTCTCTGGTATGTTTCGGCCTTGGATTCGCGGCGGTTGCCGTGATGACACCGGAACGTCGGGTATGGGCGGCGACCGGATTTGCCTATGCCGCAGCCGCGGGACTGGCGTCGGCGCTGGTGCGGCTCGATCCGGTCGAAGGCTGGAGCGCGCTGCTGCTGGTGCTGCTGGTGGTCTGGGTGACCGACATCGGCGGTTATTTCGCCGGCCGCGGTATTGGCGGCCCGAAATTGTGGCCGCGGGTCAGCCCCAACAAGACCTGGGCCGGCGCGATCGGCGGTTTTGCCGCCAGTCTGGTTGTCGCCGCCGGTTTCGCGGCCGCCGGCCTTGGCCGTACCGTTCCGCTGCTGTTGCTCGGTTCGGCGCTCTCGATCGCTTCCCAGCTTGGCGACCTGTTCAAATCGGCGGTCAAACGGCGCTTCGGCGTCAAGGATTCCAGCCATATCATCCCTGGCCATGGCGGGTTATTGGATCGGCTCGACGGCTTCGTCGCGGCGATCGTGCTGGCGGCGGTTTTCGGGCTTTTGCGGGGTGGCGTGGATGGCGTCGGCCGCGGTCTTATGATTTGGTGAAAAAATGAGCGCTGTTCCCCTGCGAAACAACAAGGCGGCCGCATCCGCCATCCGCTCGGTCAGTGTTTTGGGCGCTACCGGCTCGATCGGCGACAGCACGATGGATTTGCTGCGCGGCGCGCCCGAGCGCTATCAAGTCGAGGCGCTGACCGCCAACACCAACGTCGCCGCATTGGCCAAGCTTGCCAGGGAGTTCGACGCCCGCTTTGCGGCTATCGCCGACCCCAATCTGCTCGAGGATTTGCAGGACGCGCTGGCCGGCACCGGGACCGAATGCGGCGCCGGCGAGAGCGCGGTGATCGAAGCCGCGGCGCGCCCGGCCGATTGGGTGATGGCGGCGGTCAGTGGGGCAGCCGGGCTGAAGCCGGCGCTGGCGGCGGTCGACCGAGGCGCCAGCGTGGCGCTGGCAAACAAGGAATGCCTGGTGTGCGCCGGCGATTTCTTCATGGAGCGCGCCGCCAAAGCCGGGGCCTGCGTGCTGCCGGCCGATTCCGAGCATAACGCGCTGTTTCAGGCGCTGGGCTCGGGTAATCGCGACGAGCTGGTTCGCGTCATCATCACGGCTTCTGGCGGCCCGTTCCGGACCTGGGCCCCGGCCGAAATCGAACAGGCGACTTTGGCGCAGGCGCTGAAACATCCGAATTGGAGCATGGGCCAGAAGATCACCATCGATTCCGCATCCATGATGAACAAAGGCCTCGAAGTAATTGAGGCGTCGTATTTATTCGCGTTGACGCCGGACCAGATCGACGTCCTCGTTCATCCGCAATCGATCATCCATGGCATGGTCGAGTTCACCGACCGGTCGGTGATGGCGCAACTGGGCGCGCCTGACATGCGGATCCCGATCGCGCACTGCCTGGGCTGGCCCGATCGCATTGTCGGGCCTTCCGCCAGGCTCGACCTCGCGAAAATCGGTCAACTGACTTTCGAGGAGCCTGATTTTGAACGGTTCCCGGGTCTGCGGCTGGCCTATGAGGCGCTGCGGACCGGCCACGGCGCGACCACGGTCTATAACGCGGCCAATGAGGTCGCGGTGGCGGCTTTCATCGCGGGCAAGATCAGGTTCGGCGCCATCGCGCGACTGGTCGAGGCAACATTGGAAGCCTGGAATCGCTCGGGTAATCTGGCACCTCTGAAATCCGCGGATGATGCGATTTCCGTTGACCATGCGGCGCGAAATAGGGCTGCCACCCTCTTGCCTCAAATTGCCGCAAAGGCATCATAGAAGGTGGGGCAGGGCTTCGGCTCTGGGTGAGGGGTAACGGATGTCTGAGTTTTTTCTTCATGGCTTCAATACGTTAGGCCACGGCCTGATCGGCTACGTGGTTCCGTTTCTGTTTGTTCTGACCATTGTCGTTTTCTTCCATGAACTCGGTCATTTCCTCATCGCCCGCTGGGCCGGCGTGAAGGTGTTAACGTTCTCGCTGGGGTTCGGTCCGGAACTCGCAGGTTTCAACGATCGCCATGGCACCCGCTGGAAGATTTCCGCGGTGCCGCTCGGCGGCTATGTCAAATTCTTCGGCGATGACAGCGAGGCGTCGACGCCGTCCCCCGATCTGCTTGCCAGCATGACCGAAGAAGAGCGCGCCGGCAGCTTCCACCACAAGAGCGTGGCGCGGCGCGCGGCGATCGTCGCCGCCGGCCCGTTTGCCAATTTCATCCTGGCGATTGTGATCTTCGCCGGATTGTTCACGTTTTACGGCAAGCCGAACATGTCGGCGCGCGTCGACAAGATCGAGGCCGGCAGCGCGGCGGCGGCCGCCGGGTTCCAGATCGGCGACACCGTCACCGCGATTGATAGTCAGCCGATCGAAAACTTCTCCGAGATGCAGCGCATTGTCGGCATCCGCGCCGGCGAGAAGCTTTCGTTCACGGTCAAGCGGGGCGATTCGACGGTACAATTGACCGGTACGCCGGAGCTCAAGGAAGTCAAAGACGCCTTCGGCAACGCCCATCGGCTGGGCGTGCTCGGAATTACCCGCGCATCGACGCCGGGCGATGTCACCACCGAACGCGTCAATCCGGCGACCGCGGTGTGGCTTGGGGTCAAGGAAACCTGGTTCGTGATCGACCGCACGCTGGCCTATATCGGCGGCGTGTTCACCGGACGCGAAGCGGCCGATCAGGTCGGAGGCCCGCTGCGAATTGCCCAGATTTCGGGACAGGTGGCGACCATCGGTCTGGCCGCCCTGATTCATCTGGCCGCGGTGCTATCGATTTCGATCGGGCTATTGAATCTGTTCCCGGTGCCGCTGCTCGATGGCGGCCATCTTTTGTTCTACGCGTTCGAAGCCGTCAGGGGGCGCCCATTATCCGATCGGGCGCAGGAAATGGGCTTCAGGATAGGGCTCGGTCTGGTGCTGATGCTGATGGTGTTCGCCACCTACAACGACATCCTGCATCTGGCCGCCTCATGATGCCTTATTTGGACGGCGTGGCCGATAGGCAACGTCTTGGAACGAAAATCAAAATGCACCGCAATAGGGCGTTTGCCGGTTTGGCAAAATTGTCTACAAGCGAAGCGACAAATGGGATTCTGCCGGTTCGTAGGGGTGCGGTCCGGCATCGGAATGACAAGGGCGCTTTGCGCATGAATTTTGGAATGCGTTTACGGGGTGGTCTATTTGCTGCCCTGATGTTGGTCGCAACGCCCGTCGCCGCCACATTGACGGCGACGCTTGCGTCATCGCCCGCTGCTGCCCAGACGGTCGCCACGATCGAGGTTCAGGGCAACCGGCGCGTCGAAGTGGAGACCATCCGGTCCTACTTCAAGGCGGGCCCGGGCGGACGTCTTGACCAGGGTGCGATCGATGACGGCCTCAAGGCCCTGATCGAGACCGGCCTGTTCCAGGACGTGAAGATCAGCAATGCCGGCGGTCATCTGCTGGTCTCGGTGGTGGAAAATCCGGTGATCGGCCGCGTTGCCTTCGAAGGCAACAAGAAGGTCAAGGACGAACAGCTCACCGCGGAAGTGCAGTCGAAGCCGCGCGGCACGTTCTCGCGCCCGATGGTGCAGTCCGACGCCGAGCGCATCGCCGAAATCTATCGTCACTCCGGCCGCTACGACATTCGCGTCAATCCGCAGATCATCGAGCAGCCGAACAACCGCGTCGATCTCGTGTTCGAGATCACCGAGGGCGCCAAGACTGGCGTCAAGTCGATCGAGTTCGTCGGCAACGTCGCTTATTCGTCCTATCGTCTGAAAGACGTGATCAAGACCCGCGAATCGAACCTGCTGAGCTTCCTCGGCGGCAACGACGTCTACGATCCGGACCGGATCGAAGCCGACCGCGACCTGATCCGGCGCTATTACCTCAAGCACGGTTTCGCCGACGTTCAGGTGGTGGCCGCGCTGACCGAATACGATCCCGACAAAAAGGGCTTCCTGGTCACCTTCAAGATCGAAGAAGGCCAGCAATACCGGGTCGCGTCGGTCGGGTTCCAGTCCAGCATCGCCACGCTTGACGGCAACACGCTTGCGAGCTTCTCGCACGTTTCCATCGGCTCGCTCTATAACGCCGAAGCTCTCGAGAAGTCGGTCGAGGAAATGCAGATCGAGGCCTCGCGGCGCGGTTATGCCTTCGCGATCGTGAAGCCGCGCGGCGACCGCAATTTCGATGCGCATACGGTGTCGATCGTGTTTGCGATCGACGAAGGCCCGCGGGTCTATATCGAGCGCATCAACGTGCGCGGCAACACCCGCACCCGCGACTATGTGATCCGTCGCGAATTCGATATTTCCGAAGGCGACGCCTATAACCGCGCGCTGGTCGACCGTGCCGAGCGCCGCTTGAAGAATCTCGACTTCTTCAAGAGCGTGAAGATCACGACCGAACCGGGGTCCTCCAGCGACCGCGTGGTCTTGATCGTCGATCTCGAAGAGAAATCCACCGGCGACTTCTCGGTGTCGGGCGGTTACTCGACGACCGACGGCGCGCTGGCGGAAGTCAGTATCTCGGAAAAGAACTTCCTGGGGCGAGGCCTGTTCGCGAAGGCCTCCGTGACCTACGGCCAGTATGCGCGCGGCGTGTCGCTGTCCTTTGTCGAGCCTTATCTGCTCGACTATCGGGTCGCCGGCGGCCTCGACGTGTTCTATCGTGAGCAACTGCCGAACAGCTACATCTCGTACGGCACCAAGACGGTCGGCTTCTCGCCAAGACTGGGATTTGGTCTGCGCGAAGATCTGTCGCTGCAGGTTCGGTACTCGCTGTATCAGCAGTCGATCACGCTGCCGAGCGCGCTCGACAATTGTAACAACCTGGCGGGACCGTCGTTCTTCCCGACCCCGGCCTACATCAATCAGGTGCTGGGCGGCGTCGATCCGACCGGCAACAGCCAGGCGGGCCTGCTTCCGGGCTGTTTGGGTGACGGCGAATCCTCGCTGCCGGTTCGGCAGGAACTGGCGGGCGGTGCGACCTGGACCTCGTCGGTGGGCTACTCGCTCGACTACAACACGCTCGACAATAACAAGAACCCGACCGATGGTCTTTTGGTGGACTGGAAGCAGGACTTCGCCGGTGTTGGCGGTGACGTCAGCTACCTGAAGTCGGCGATCGACGCGAAGTACTATTCGCCGCTGGTGTCCGACATCGTCGGCGTGGCCCACGTCCAGGCCGGTATGCTGAACAAGGTTGGCAACACCGGACTGCGCATGCTGGATCAGTTCCAGATGGGTCCGAACCTGGTGCGCGGCTTTGCGCCCAACGGTATCGGTCCGCGCGATCTGACCTTCGTGAACTACACCGGTTCGGGTGATGCGCTTGGCGGCACGAAATACTGGGGCGCATCGTACGAATTGCAGATGCCGTTCTGGTTCCTGCCGAAGGAAGTGGGCCTGAAGGGTGCGGTCTACGCCGATGCAGGATCGCTGTGGGGTTATCAGGGGCCGACTTCCTGGGCAGCCACAGGTGAAGTCAACGGTCTGGTCAATGGCAAGCCTTGCTCATGCGCCATGGTCTACGACGATACCAATCTGGTCCGTACCTCGGTCGGTGTCGGCTTGATCTGGGCGTCGCCGTTCGGTCCGCTGCGCTTCGACTATGCGATCCCGATCACCAAGGGTAAGTACGACGTCGTGCAGGAGTTCAAGTTCGGCGGCGGAACTTCGTTCTGAGTTTGACCGCGGGCCGTACCGCAACGGGTGGAATGGCGCAGCCGGTATTCTTCGAGCAACCCCCTTCGTCGACGTTGGCTGACCTGGCCGCGTTGACGAAGGCGCACCTGGTCGACGCCTCGCGTGCCGACCAGCACGTCCGGGGTCTGGCTTCACTCGACGAAGCCGGCCCGATGCACTTGGCCTTTTTTGACAATCTGAAATACATCGATCAGCTCACGGCCACCAAAGCCGGAGCTTGCCTGGTCAGCCCGCGGTTCGAGGCGCAGGTTCCGGCCCACGTCGCGGTGCTGCGCGCCAACCAGCCGTTCCGCGCTTTTGTCACCATCGCCCGCGAGCTCTATCGCTCATCGCTGCGCCCGCAATCCTGGTTCGGTGTCACCGGTATTGCGCCTTCCGCCATTATCGATCCGACCGCCCATCTGGAAGACGGCGTCGTGGTCGATCCGTTGGCGGTAATCGGCCCGGATGTCGAAATTGGCGCCGGCACGGTGATCGGGGCAGGGGCTGTGATCGCGGCCGGAGTCCGGATCGGCCGCGAGTGCAACGTCGGCGCCAAATGCACAATCCAGAACGCCTTGATCGGCAATCATGTGCTGATCCATCCCGCCTGCAATATCGGGCAGGACGGCTATGGCTTCATCTTCTTCGGCCCGGACGGCCATGTGAAGGTGCCCCAGACCGGGCGGGTCCTGATCCAGAACAATGTTGAAGTCGGCGCCGGGTCCAGCATCGACCGGGGCAGTCTGCGGGATACCGTGATCGGGGAAGGCACCAAAATCGACAATCAGGTCCAGATCGGCCACAATGTGACGATCGGAAGGCACTGCCTGCTGGCGGCCCAGATCGGCCTGGCGGGCAGCCTGACGATTGGCGACAACGTTGCGCTGGGGGCCAAGGTCGGAATCAACAATCATCTGCACATCGGCGATGGCGCACAGGTCACGGCGATGAGCGCGGTGAAGGACGATATCCCGGCCAACGGCCGCTGGGGCGGTCATTTTGCCAAGCCAACCAAGCAATGGTTCAGGGAGATCATTGCAGTCGAACGCCTGGTGCGGGACAACGCCGCCAGTTCGAAAGACGAGAAGAAGGACGAAGGGAAGGAGTGATGGAGGAGGCACCGGTCAGGTTCGAACTCGTCGATATCAACGAGATTCTGAAAACGCTGCCGCATCGTTATCCGATGCTGCTGATCGATCGGGTCAAGAACATCCGGACCGACTACAGCGGCATCGGGATCAAGAACGTCACTTTCAACGAGCCGCCGTTTCTCGGGCATTTCCCGGATCGTCCGGTCTATCCGGGCGTGATGATGATCGAGGCGATGGCGCAGACCGCCGGCGTGATCGGCATCAAATCCGTAGAGGGCACCGAGAAGCCGCGCGCGGTTTATTTCCTCACCATCGACAAATGCAAGTTTCGCAAGCCGGTGATGCCCGGCGACACCATCGAATATCACATGAAGAGCATCGGCCGGCGCAAGACCATGTGGTGGTTTCACGGCGACGCCAAGGTCAACGGCACGACTGTCGCCGAAGCCGACGTCGGCGCGATGCTGACGGATTGATGGGCGGAACCATGCGAAGCGCGTTCCCGGTCATACTCGTTCTGGCGATGATCGCCGCGTCGCCGGTTTACGCGCGGAGCGGGCACGGCCATCGTCATCAGCTCCACCGCCATTCCACGACGGGATCGTCGACATCGGCCGATCAGAAAAAGGCCGACACGCGGCCGCCCGAAAAACGCGATCCCGAGGACACCAAGATCGACAAGCGGATCAGGAGCATCTGCCAGGGATGTTGAGCAGAGGCTGTTGAAGAGAGGCCGTAACAAAGGCCGCTGAGCGGGCCGGGCCACATGCGATTGATCATGAGAGCTTGAAATAGAGGGTAATCAGACGTCACTGGACAGCCCCCCAGCGTCGCGCTAACCACCCCGAAACCAGATCATTCACCTCAAGCGAACCTCGCTGGCACCGGAAATTCGATGAGTACGATCGACCCCACTGCGCGGATTGAAGACGGCGCCGTGATCGGCGACGGCAGTGTGATCGGGCCCTATTGCATCATCGGCCCCGATGTCGTGATCGGCGCCAACTGCAGGCTGGTCGCGCATGTCCATGTGATGGGACGAACCACCATCGGCGCCGGCTGCACGATCTATCCGTTCGCCTCGCTCGGGCGCCCCGCCGCAGATCCTCAATCTGAACGACTGCGGCCGGCTTCAGATCGGCGATGGCTGCACCATCCGCGAGTCCGTGACCATGAACAGCGGCAGCCCGAAAGGCCGCGGCATCACCACGGTCGGCGACCGCGGCTATTTCATGAACTGCGCCCATGTCGGTCACGACTGCGAGGTCGGCAACGACGTGATCTTCGCGACCTCGGCGACCTTGGGCGGTCATTGCCAGATCGGCGATTTCGTCTTCATCGGCGGATTGTCGGCGGTGCATCAGTTCACCCGGATCGGGCCGCAGGTGATGGTCGGCGGCGTTTGCGGCGTGCGCGGCGACGTGATTCCGTTCGGGCTGGTGAACGGCCAATATGCCAGCCTCGAAGGCCTCAACATCATCGGCATGAAGCGGCGCGGCTTCACGAAGGAGCGTCTCGCCAAGGTGCGCGCGTTCTACCAGAAACTGTTTTACGGCCCCGGCATCTTCGCCGAACGGCTGGCCGCGGCGCAGCCGCTGGCGTCGCGAAGATCCGGCGATCGGCGAAATCCTGACCTTCATCGGCGACGGCGCGCATCGCGCGCTGTGCCTTCCGGCCGACGACCGCAACCGACTGACGATGGGGCCCGCTGGCGCCATGACCAGCAAGGCGTTGGACTTGGCATCGCCGATCGGCGTGGTCGCCGGCGGCGGGGCGATGCCGTTCGCGGTCGCGGACTCGCTGGTCGCGCGCGGCGCCCAGCCGGTGCTGTTCGCACTGCGCGGGGCCTGCGATCCGGTTCGGGTCGAGCGCTTTCGCCATCACTGGATTTCGGTCGGCCAGCTCGGCCGGGCCACGAAGCTGTTTCGCGCCGAGAACTGCCGCGATCTGGTTTTCATCGGCACGCTGGTCCGCCCGGCACTTGTCCGAAATCCGGCTCGACTGGGGCACGCTGCGCGTACTCGGCCGGGTATGGGCGGCGTTCCGGGGCGGCGACGATCATCTGTTGTCCGGGATCGGCGACATCCTCGAGCAGGACGGCTTTCGGATGGTCGGGGTCAAGGACATCGCGCCTGATCTGCTGATGCCCGAGGGGCGCCTGACCCGCGCGGCGCCCGATGCGGACGCGACGGCCGATATCGCCCGCGGGCGCGAGGTGCTGGCGGCGCTGAGCCCCTACGACGTCGGCCAGGCCGTGATCGTGATCGACGGCCATGTGGTCGGGGTCGAGGATATCGAGGGCACCGACGGCCTGCTGGCGCGGGTGGCGCGGTTGCGCGACGCCGGCCGGATCAGGGCCAAGGCCGGGCGTGGCGTGCTGGTGAAGGCGCCCAAGCGCGGCCAGGACCTGCGCTTCGATCTGCCGACCATGGGGCCGCGGACCGTGGAGGGCGCGGCCGCCGCCAAGCTCGCGGGCATCGCGATCGTCGCGGGCCGCACCATCGTGGCGGAGCCGCAGGCGATGATCGCGGCCGCCGACGCCGCCAAGCATTTTCGTCACCGGTTTGCCCGAATGATCCCGGCGCGGGCCCATGACGGCGTCGCGCGCCGGATCTTCCTGATCGCGACCGAGGAGTCCGGCGATCGGCTCGGCGCCAATCTGATGAAGGTGCTGCGCCAGCGGCTCGGCGATGCCGTGGTGTTCGAAGGCGTCGGCGGCCGCGCCATGGCGCGCGAGGGGCTGACCTCGCTGTTTCCGATCGAGGAGCTGTCGATCGTCGGGCTCGCCGCAGTGGTCAAGCAACTGCCGAAACTGCTGCGGCTGATCCGACAGACCGCGGACGCTGTCGCGCAGGCCGCGCCCGATATGCTCGTCATCATCGACAGTCCCGATTTCACCCACCGGGTGGCGCGCCGGGTGCGCGCCCGAGACGCTTCGATCCCGATCGTCGATTACGTCTCCCCGACGGTATGGGCGTGGCGGCCCGGCCGGGCGCGGGCGATGCGGCGCTATGTCGATCACGTGCTGGCGCTGCTGCCGTTCGAGCCGGAGGCCTATCAGCGGCTGCATGGTCCGCCCTGCAGCTATGTCGGCCATCCCCTGGTCGAGCAGATCGGCTCGTTGCGGCCCGATGCCGCTGAGCAAGCGCGCCGGGACGGGTCCCCGCCGGTGCTGCTGGTGCTGCCGGGCAGCCGGCGCAGTGAGATCAGGCATCACATGGCGGTGTTCGGCGAGACCCTCGGCCGCCTGCGGGCGCAAGGCGTCGCCTTCGAGCCGGTGCTGCCGACCATGCTGCATCTGCAGGAAGCGGTCGAAGCCGGCGTCAAGGATTGGCCGGTGCAGCCGCGGATCGTTGTCGGCGAGCAGGACAAGCGGGCGGCGTTCCGGATCGCGCACGCCGCCCTGGTCAAGTCAGGCACGGTGACGCTGGAGCTTGCGCTCGCCGGCGTGCCGATGGTCGCAGCCTATCAGGTCGGCAACGCCGAAGCCTGGATCATGCGGCGCGCGATCCGTGTCAGCTCGATCATCCTCGCCAATCTCGTGATCGGCGACAACGTGGTGCCGGAATTCGTCCAGGAAAACTGCACGGCGGAAAAGCTTGCGGCGCCGCTCGGCGAGATCATTCAGGATTCGCCGCTGCGCCGGCGGCAGGTCGAAGCTTTCGCCAAGCTCGACACCATCATGTCGACCGGCGATCAGCCGCCAAGCGTCCGCGCCGCCGACATCGTGCTGGCGACGATGCACAAGGCGCGGCGGTGGACCAGGATTCGTAGGGTGGGCAAAGCGACCCCGTCCGCCGTAGCTCAACGAGCGAAGGCGGAAGCGTGCCCTCCATCCACACGCACAGACGGCGATTGAAGAGGATGGGCACGGCGCAAGCGCGCCTTTGCCCACCCTACGATTCCGCAGCAAAAAGCCGGATGCGACGAGCGCATCCGGCTTTTCTTTTGGCGCGTGTTCGGCAGTGCTTACTTGCGCTTTTCGATATCGACGTAATCGCGGCGGGTGACGCCGGTGTAGAGCTGGCGCGGACGGCCGATCTTCTGCTGCGGATCCTCGATCATCTCGCTCCACTGGCTGATCCAGCCGACGGTGCGGGCGACCGCGAACAGCACGGTGAACATCGAGGTCGGGAAGCCCATCGCCTTCAGCGTGATGCCCGAATAGAAGTCGACGTTCGGGTACAGCTTGCGCTCGATGAAGTATTCGTCGCTGAGCGCGATCTTCTCGAGCTCGAGCGCGACCTTGAGCATCGGGTCGTCGCCATGGCCGGTTTCGGCCAGCACGGCGTGACACATCTTCTGCATGATCTTGGCGCGCGGATCGTAGTTCTTGTAGACGCGATGGCCAAAGCCCATCAGGCGGACTTCGCTGTTCTTGTCCTTCACCTTCTTGATGAACTCGGGAATCTTGTCGACCGAGCCGATGTCGGCCAGCATCGCCAGCGCGGCTTCGTTGGCGCCGCCATGCGCCGGTCCCCACAGGCAGGCGATGCCGGCGGCGATACAGGCGAACGGATTGGCGCCCGACGAGCCCGCGATGCGAACCGTCGAGGTCGAGGCGTTCTGCTCATGGTCGGCGTGCAGGATGAAGATCTTGTCGAGCGCGTCGGCCAGAACCGGATTGATCTTGTATTCCTCGCAGGGCACCGCGAAGCACATGTTGAGGAAGTTCTGCGCGAAGCCGAGCGAGTTCTTCGGATACACGAAGGGTTGGCCGATCGTGTACTTGTAAGCCATCGCCGCCAGGGTCGGGATCTTGGCGATCATGCGGATCGAGGCGACCTCGCGCTGGTGCGGATCGTTGATGTCGGTGGAGTCGTGATAGAACGCGGCCAGCGCGCCGACCGCCGCCACCATGATCGCCATCGGATGGGCGTCGCGGCGGAAGCCCTGGAAGAAGCGCGACATCTGGTCGTGGACCATGGTGTGGTGGACCACCATCTGGTCGAACTCGTGCTTCTGCTTGGGCGTCGGCAACTCGCCGTGCAGCAGCAGGTAACAGGTCTCGAGGAAGTCGCCTTTTTCGGCGAGCTGCTCGATCGGGTAGCCGCGGTATTCCAGGATGCCGGCGTCGCCGTCGATATAGGTGATCTTGGATTGGCAGCTACCGGTCGAAGTGAAGCCGGGGTCGTAAGTAAACATCCCCGATTGGCCGTAGAGCTTGGCGATGTCGATGACGTCGGGACCGACTGTGCCGCTTAAAATCGGGAAGTCGTAGGTCTTGTTGCCGACCGTCAGTGTTGCGGTTTTGGAGCTGGATTTTGCGTCCATCGTTGCTATCCCCGATGAATTCGTTGCGAGAACCGGGCTTGCCGCGGTTGTTTTCTTATAAGATGGCGAGGCAGGCCGGGTTGTCTAGAAGGGTATATAGAAAATGGGTACCGTATTGCTGGGTGCGCTGCAAGATGGCCTCACCGCAGCGCGACGGCCCAAATAACGTATACCAGCCCCTACGTTGACGCCTGATCTGCCAGCCGAGCGAGGCATTCCTCGCGCCCCAATACCGCCAGAACATCGAAAATGCCCGGCGAGGTGGTGCGTCCGGTCAGCGCCACCCGGAGCGGCTGGGCGACCGCGCCGAGCTTGAGGTTGCCGGCCTCGGCGAGGCTCCGCATCGCGGCCTCGGTGGTTTCCGCGGTCCATGGCGAGACGGCCTCAAGCGCGGCCCGTAGCCGGCCGATCAACTGCCGGTTTTCGGCCGTAAGTAGTGCGGCGGCCTTGGGCTCGATCTGGAGCGGGCGGTCGGCGAAAATAAAATAGGAGCTGTCGATCAGTTCGATCAGGGTCTTGGCGCGTTCTTTCAGGCTCGGCATCGCGCGCAGAAGTTGCGCGCGTGTGGTGTCGTTGAGCTTCGCCTTGAGGTCGGCGCGATCGGGAACGTAATTCAGCACGTCCTCGAACATGGTCACAAGAGATTGATCGTCGGCGTGCCGGATGTAGTGGCCGTTGAGGTTTTCCAGCTTGGCGAAATCGAACCGCGCCGCGGAACGGCCGATGCCCGATAGATCGAACGCCTCGATCATCTCCTGGGTCGAAAAGATCTCCTGGTCGCCATGGCTCCAACCGAGCCGGACCAGGTAATTGCGCAGCGCCGCCGGCAGATATCCCATGGCGCGGTAGGCATCGACCCCGAGCGCGCCGTGGCGTTTCGACAGCTTCGAGCCGTCGGGTCCATGGATCAGCGGGATGTGCGACATGCTCGGCACTGTCCAGCCGAGCGCGTCGTAGATCTGGCTCTGGCGCGCGGCGTTGATCAGATGATCGTCGCCGCGGATGATGTGGGTGACGGCCATGTCGTGATCGTCGACCACGACCGCGAGCATATAGGTCGGATTGCCGTCGCCGCGCAGCAGCACCAGGTCGTCGAGGTTCTCGTTCTGCCAGACCACGCGGCCCTGGACCTGGTCCTCGATCACGGTCTCGCCCGGTCTGCGGCGCCTTGAGGCGGATGGTCGGCTTGACGCCCTCCGGCGCCTCGGCCGAATCGCGGTCGCGCCACAGCCCGTCATAGAGCCGGGTGCGGCCCTCGGCGCGCGCCTTTTCGCGCATCGCGGTCAGTTCCTCAGGGGTTGCGTAGCAACGATAGGCCTTGCCGCTGGCGAGCAGTTGCTCGGCCACCTCGCGGTGCCGCGCCGCCCGGCTGAACTGGTAGATGACGTCGCCGTCCCAATCGAGTTCGAGCCATTTCAGCCCGTCGAGAATGGCCGCGATCGCCTCGCTCGGTGGAACGCTGGCGATCGGTATCCTCGATCCGCAGCAGCATCTTGCCGCCGTGCTTGCGCGCGTACAGCCAGTTGAACAGCGCGGTACGGGCCCCTCCGATGTGGAGAAAGCCGGTCGGCGAGGGGGCAAATCGGGTAATGATGGATGAGGTCATGGCGTGAGCGGGTCGCGGAGAAAGAGGGCATTGCGCAAGGCGCGGTGGTGTATAGCACAACGGCGCATAACTAAAGCCTTGCCGGTCAACGCTTTGCGACGCCGATTGGCGGTCGGTCAGGCCGATTCCGGGCTTGGCGGGAGGGAGCGAATTTGGCAGAACGGCCGTTGATCCCGAACAGGAAACCCTGATGACGACAGAACCGGTGGCGACAGAGGCAGGCCGCGATTTCATCCGCGACATCGTGCAGGCCGATCTCGATTCCAAAAAGCACAGCCGGATCGTGACGCGGTTTCCGCCGGAGCCGAACGGCTATCTGCATCTCGGCCACGCCAAGTCGATCGCGCTCAATTTCGGCATCGCGCAGGAGTTCGCCGGCAAGTGCAATCTGCGCTTCGACGACACCAACCCGACCAGGGAAGAGCAGGAATATATCGATTCGATCCAGGCCGATGTGCGCTGGCTCGGCTACGATTGGGGTCCTGAGGTCTTCTACGCCTCGGACTATTTCGACCGCCTGTACGAATGGGCGGAGATTCTGATCCGCGACGGCCACGCCTATGTCGACGACCAGTCGCAGGCCGATATCCGCGCCCACCGCGGCACCCTGACCGAGCCCGGCCGGAACAGCCCGTTCCGCGACCGATCGGTCGAGGAAAACCTCGATCTGTTCCGGCGCATGAAGGCCGGCGAGTTCCCGAACGGCGCCCGGGTGCTGCGCGCCAAGATCGACATGGCCTCGGGCAACATCAACCTGCGCGACCCCGTGCTGTATCGGATTCTGCACGCGCATCATCCGCGTACCGGCACCAAATGGTCGATCTATCCGAGCTACGACTACGCCCACGGCCAGTCCGACGCGATCGAGGGCATCACCCATTCGATCTGCACGCTGGAATTCGAGGATCACCGGCCGCTGTATGAATGGCTGCTCGACAAATTGCCGGTGCCGTCGAAGCCGCATCAGTACGAATTCGCCCGGCTCAACGTCACCTACACGCTGCTGTCGAAGCGGGTGCTGACCATGCTGGTGCGCGACGGCCATGTCGCCGGCTGGGACGATCCGCGGATGCCGACCATGGCCGGACTGAAGCGGCGCGGCGTGCCGCCGGAAGCGTTGCGCGAATTCGTCAAGCGCATCGGCGTCGCCAAGGCCAACAGCGTGGTCGATCTCGGCATGCTGGAATTCTCGATCCGCGAAATCCTGAACCGGACTTCGCTGCGCCGGATGGCGGTGCTGCGGCCGCTCAAGGTGGTGATCACGAATTATCCGGAAGGCCAGGTCGAGGAGCTGGAGGCGATCAACCATCCGGACGATCCGGCCGCCGGCACCCGCCGCATCGCGTTCAGCCGCGAGCTCTATATCGAGCGCGACGATTTCATGGAAAACCCGCCGAAGAAATTCTTCCGCTTGTCGCCCGGCAATGAAGTGCGGCTGCGCTACGCGTACTTCATCAAATGCACCGACGTGGTGAAGGACGATAGCGGCGAAGTCATCGAGCTGCGCTGCACCTACGATCCCGCCACCAAGGGCGGCAACGCGCCTGATGGCCGCAAGGTCAAGGCCACCATGCACTGGCTGTCGGCGGCGCAGTCGGTGCCGGCGGAAATCCGCATCTACAACCAGCTGTTTCTCAACCCGGCGCCCGACGCCGCCAATTTCGCCGCCGACATCAATCCGCAATCGCTGGAAATTCTCGGCGATGCGCGGGTCGAGCCGGCGATCGCGCAGACCAATTCGAACGAACCGATGCAGTTCGAGCGGCAGGGCTATTTCGTGCGCGATGCCGACGCGACGGCGGATCGTCCGGTGTTCAACCGGACCATCGGATTGCGCGATACCTTTGCCAAGGAAGTCGGCGGCAAGAATTAAGGTCCGAGCCGAATCACGGCGACGCGGGCTCGTGGTCGGCGCTTCCGCGCCTGTCAGTCGGTCGCGATGAAGCGAAGTGTTCCGGCGCGGCGCGATGGCTTGCCGGTGTCGCTCGGGTGATTGACGCCATCGGTGACCGGCACCTCGGCGAAATCGAACGGGCTGACGCCGTCGAGGCAGGCCACGTTGACGGCGTACAGATTCTGGTTCGATCGTCGTTGATGATGGGTGTAGATCCCGCAGCGGGAACAGAAGAAGTGCTGCGCCGATCCGGTATTGAATCGATAGCTTGTTAACGTATCCTCGCCCTGTAGGAACTTGATGCCACCCTTTGACGCCATCGCAACGACAGCGCCGCGCATCCGGCAGTAGGAGCAAGTGCAGCGCAGGATCGAATTGAAGCCATCGCTCAGCGTCACCTCGAACCGCACCGCGCCGCAATGGCACCGGCCAGCCCGAACGTTCGTCTCGCCCGACATCGCCTGCATCTCCTGTTCAAATCCGTTCTACGCCCGATCGTAAGAGCGGACCAGAACGAGATGCCCCGGCGACGACAACGGAATGGGAAACAAGACGGTTCGCCTGGAACCTGCAGCTCGGATCGGCTCAAGCGGAACCCGAGCGATCCACCAAGGCGTTACGCAACCCTCGACGGGGCAGGCGCGGTCGACGGCTCAATGGCGATGGCCTCGTCGTTTCTGGGTTTGGTCAGTCCCATCACCGCGAGCGTGTTGCGGAGCGACTGCCGCGCCAGATTGTCCTTGGCTCGTTCGTCGATCAGGGTGTTGATCAACGCCATCCGCTTCGGTTCGTCGACCGCCTCGGCGAGTAACTTACGATAGCGATCGTAGTCGAAGCCGAGGTCCGGTTCGCTCATGGCCGTGCTCACTTGGTTCTTGAAACATAATTGTCGGGCAACGCCTGGCACTCCGCAAGAGTTGTCGGTCCCGAACTCACGTCGCGCGATGTCAAAGCGGTGGATAACCACTCGAACCGAAGCCGTGAAGTTAGGCGCGATCAGCCAAGACGGCGGCGCACTTCGTCGCGCATCTGTTCGCGGAACTCCTGACGGCGCGCCGGCCGATCCTGTTCAGGAATGTTGAAGCGGTCGAACACGTTGAAATTATCCAGGATCGGATAATCGTCGCAGGCCATCGCCAGGATCCGCATCAGTTCGCCAGCCGGCCCGGACGGGCCGGAGATTTCCCAGCGCCTGATGGTGTCGCCGCCATTGGCGGGTGCAAGGCCGCACAGCCGGGCCATGTCGGCGGCGCTGAGCGATCGGCCGAGTGCTTTACCAAGATCGTCGCGTAATTTTCGAAGTTCGGGGCCGGTCACGAAGGCTGCATCCTGTCTGGTCCAGGTCGGTTTTGAATCGATCCGCGATCGCGTTCCAGACCGCTTTGTCGGCTTTAGGCCCGCTCATCGGCCGAGCCCGTACGCCAGCATTGTGGTGCAAACGGGATCGTCGGTGGCGGCGAGACCGTACCCGACGCCGATCAAGGTTCAGCCGTTGATCTGCGAAATACAGCTGGGTGGAATGACGCGCCGACCTATTCCTTGCGCAACCCCTTCCACGTCGTTCCGCTCACCGGCCCGTAGAAAATCCCGGTCGTTTTGCAAGCATCGCCGGCCGCCTGACATTGCTTCTCGATGTAGGGTTTGCTGGCGCCTGCCACCTTGCAGCGGGCGACCGCCTGGGTGCAGGTCGTGGCGCCGGCAGCCGCCGTCGAGAGGATGAGGAAGGCAGCGGAGATGATTGCGGCGCGCATGTGATTTCCTCTCGCAAACGCCTCTGCGGGTGTTCACGAGCCGATACAGCCACGGTACGCCACCGAAATGCAAGCTACAGCCAAGCGGGCTGCCGGCGCCCCGCAGCCCTCGGGGCATGAACGGAAACCGCAATAGCGCGAAGAAAAGCAACTAAAGATTGTGTGATTCTGGTTCCGTTCCGCTATCGGCGGCGCCGGCGCGGTAGCATTGTGGGGGATCGTTAGTCGCGTACAGGGCGTACCGAATGGCGCCGCCGCGCAGGGGGCAGAGCCGGATCTATGCTGGGACCTGGCCGGAGGGCGGCGCTGCGCCCGCCGGAGGCTGGGCGCCGTCGGGCTTTTGGACTTGGCCGTCGGTTTCCGCCAAGCTGCGCGAATGGGCCGCCGCGGAGGCCGGCGCCGGCCGGCTGATGCCGTGGGTGCCGATCGCCTTCGGGGTCGGAATTGCCTTCTATTTCGCGGCTGACCATGAGCCGGTGGGATCGGTCACGGCCGTGGCTGCCGCGATCCTGGCGGCTGCGGCGTTCGCGCTTCGGCGGCACAGGCTGTTTCCGGTGCTGGTGATGGTCGCCGCAATGGCGTCCGGCTTCGCGGTCGCGACCTGGCGCACGGTCCTGGTCTCGCACGGCGTGCTGGCGCGGCCGATGTTCGGGGTGCAGCTCTCGGGTTTTGTCGAAACCCGCGACATCCGCGAGCGCACCGATCGCTTCGTGTTGCGGGTGACGCAGATGGACGCGCCGCATCTGTCGATGCGGTTGCAGCGGGTGCGGCTGTCCGTGCGCAAGGGCACTGCGCCAGACGTCGGCAGCTTTGTGGAATTGAAAGCCAGATTGCAGCCGCCGCTGGCGCCGATGCGGCCGGGCAGTTACGATTTCGCCCGCGACATGTTCTTCCAGGGCATCGGCGCGTCGGGCTTTGTCACCGGCGCGATCAAGACCGTGGCGCAGCCGCCGGTCGCGGGCGGGCTGGCGCTGCGCTACGCCGCCACCTTGCAGGATCTGCGCGACGCGATCGATGCCCGGATCCACACCACGCTGGACGGCGACAAGCGTGCGATCGCGACCGCGCTGTTGACGGGCCGTCGCGACGCCATCACCACCCCCGTGAACGACGCGATGTTCATCTCCGGCCTCGGCCATGTGCTGTCGATCTCGGGCTATCACATCGCGGTCGTGGCCGGCGTGGTGTTCTTCGTGGTGCGGGCGCTGCTGGCACTGTTTCCGGCGTTGACATCAGGCTTTCCGATCAAGAAATGGGCGAACGCTCCGTTGCGCTTCGTCATATCACGCCAACGTTCGTAATTAAGCTGATAAGCCACTGAATATACAACAATAGTTCCTTCGACGCCGTTCGCTAAGGTTCGCTGCCATCTCGGTCGAGCCGGGCGAAAATGTTGGTATCCTGTTGGTATCCAGGCTACTCTTTCCTGACTGGAAACCCCTTGGAGTTGCCGACGCTCATGCTTACCGACGCAAGAATACGAACCGCCAAGGCCGGCGCGGCGCCGATCAAAATCGCCGATGGCGGCGGCCTGCATCTGCTGGTGCAACCGACCGGCTCCAAGCTCTGGCGACAGTCTTATCGGTTCGGCAAAAAGCAACGAACCGCGGCGCTTGGCGCCTATCCTGCTGTGAGCCTCGCGGAGGCCCGCACAAAGCGCGAAGACGTGAAGCGGGCTCTCCGTGAAGGCCGTGACCCGGCCGCCGTTAGAGCCACGGAGAAAGCTGAGAAGGCCGCTGAGGAGCAGGCCACGCTGATGACGTTCTCTGTCGTGGCGAAAGAATGGTGGGACACCAAGGTGATCGCTGAGGGCAGGATATCCGCCACCACTCAGAACGCGAAACAGTGGGCATTGAAGGCGCTCAAAGCCGACATCGGCAAACGTCCAATCGCCGAGATCGAGCCGCCGGAACTCCTCAAGACGCTGCGTAAGGCTGCCGTGGCTGGCGCCCATGAAAAGGTCTCTCGTATGCGCGGGCTGGCCAGCGAGGTGTTCCGGTTCGGCATCGCCTCCGGGTATTGCGTGCGTGATCCGGCGGCCGATCTGAAGGGCGCGTTGACGGCCAACCAGTCGAAGCCTCATGCGGCCGTCATTGCTTCCGACGACATTGGAGAATTGTTGCGGGCTATCGATGGCGTCGATCATTCGCTAGTGCGGCCGGCTCTGCAACTACTGGCGCTGACTGCCGCGCGCCCCGGCGAGCTGGTTTCCATGGAGTGGTCGGAGATTGATGGCGGCACGATCTGGAACTTGCCGGCTCACAAAACCAAAATGCGTCGACCGCATCGTATACCGCTATCAACGCAGGCGCGGGCGGTGCTCGAGGAGATGCGCAAACTGACCGGCGGTCGGCTATTCGTCTTTGCTTCTAGCCGCTTGCGTGACGGACGCATCGACAAGAAGGCGCTGAATGTGTTCCTGACCCGGATCGGCTTTGGTTTCGAGCGCCATGTCGCTCACGGCTTCCGCGCGACCTTCAGCTCCAACGCCAACGCGAGCAAGCTGTGGTCGCCTGATGCAATCGAGCGGCATTTGGCTCACCTCGATCGCGACACTGTCAGGCGGGCCTACGATCGAGATGAGCGTTGGGATGAACGGGTGGCCATGATGCAGTGGTGGGCCGATCAGCTCGACGCGTTTCGAGCGAGACCGGCGAGGGTCGCCTAGTTCACCATCACCGAATAGCCATCCGGCAGGTCGACCGCCAGCTCAAAGGCCTGATCCAGATACAGCGCCAGCCGTTCTAGGCCGGGTACCGTCTGACTGTGCTCGGCGATCTCCTGGTTTGCCAGCAGCAGGAACGCCTTCAGGCGCGCGTATTTGTTGGTGTCGACGTGATGCATGTTCAGCCCCATTTTCGTGCCGGATCGGCACAGTGAAACCGTATGGCGCCGACGACAATGGAGTCAAGCTATTGATTCTAATAGCCAAATGTCAATTTCTTGCCAAATGGCAATTGCGTGTCTTATCGGCAACGTTGTGCGGTTCCATTTACTAAACCGCCAGTTTCGACTCAAATCTTAATTAGTTACCACCCACACTAGTCGCACCGGGGCTGAGGGCCGAGACGCATATTTGACAATCCATTTTTAGAAGCCCGGTAGGGCCGTAGAGGAAACTCTGCGGCCCTCTTATTATGGACGCAGTCAAATCCATCCGCCGGCCAGCATGCTGACTGACCGGCAACCGGCGGACGCTTCATGGCCAGCGCCACAGCATTGGTTGACGGATGATCTGGTCCGGCGGCTCCTTAGCAACAAAACGTAACCTCCGACGTAGTCCCACGGCCATGGAGGTTATTAGGTGCCGGTTGCGATCATCATCATTGTCGGAGTAGTGCTTATCGCGGTCGCTCTGATCGGCTTGATCTGGTCTGTCTTGGTTCTGGTGCCGTTCTACGCTTTCGTCGCAGCAGCGGTTTTCCTTATGTTGCGCAGTAGACGTAAGCAGGCAGAGATCGCAGCGTCGGTACAGCGTGAGGCTGCAAGGCAGCGTCTTTTTAACGAGCGGGAGCAGCGGGCCTGGCAGGAGAAGGGTTAGATACCAAGATGACCGATCCGCTCCCACGCTTCATGGTGCGCCAAGGCACAAGAGACTTCATGGTCTGGGACCGCGAACGGCGCGGTCCGGCACAGATCAACAACCGCTCAATGATTGGCCTCGCCAAAGAAGAGGCCGACATTCTCCGGGATCAGCTCGAGGTGTTTTACGCGACCAGCATAGGATCGCGGGCCTGACCTACTTGGGCGATTGCAATCCCGGGGAGGCAAGCCAGCCGTTTACATGCGAGGCCGTTTCGGCCTGCCGCGCCAACCGAATCAGTCGATCCCGATCTGCAGGCGACTTGGCCTGATCAGCCTCGTTACGGAGCTTGATGGCCTGCTCGGCAAGCCTTTGTTCAAGCGTCTGGGTCTGTTTGAAACGACGCCGCTCTTTCATGGCGCGTGCTCCCTTCCGTTAGAGGGGGCGGGAGCGCAAACGGCGTTCTCATCACAGACAAAAGCCAAGTACCGGGCTGTGATGACTCAAGGTGCGCTTTCCGTCAGATCTTTGCGAAGTCATAAGTTTCCATGGTGAACTGGAATTTTCCAACATTCTGTCACATCCCGATGCCTTGTTCCGCCTCAATTTTATTTGGAACGAACCATACCCCGCTTCCATTGACGTCTCGGTTTATTCGATCGGAGTTTCAGTGACATCTGGTATGAGCGCAGTACGCCCCAGCCCAAAGCGCGACCGCGTGCTGCAGCTTCATGGTCAGGGTGTGGGCCGCAACCAGATCGCCGAGCGACTGGGAATGACGTTGCGGAGCGTCAACAACACGATCAGGGTTGAGAAGCGAAGACTGGAGAGTGCGTCGCGTGATGAAGCTACCGGCTCTTAGACATCGTCGTCGTCATCGTGGTTCGACCGGGGGATGGAGCGCCAGCTTTGCCTCTTCGCATTCTTCGATCAAAGTCTTAATCGCTGCGCTCGCTCGCTCATCCGTGACCATCGCACCGATCTCGCGATAACTCCTGATCCTCTCGTCTAATGCCACGCACTTTTCACACATGATCTGTCACTCTGACCTTCTGATCAAAAGTAAACAGATCAGGTAATGTTCCAGATCGATCCGGCGCGGCGCCCGGTCGGCAACTCCGAACATAGGCAGAGCTTCACTCCCCTTCAGGGTGCAAATCTCGCTTCTCAGCCTCAAGGGTTTCAACCAGACCAGCAATTGCATCGAGAGAAAGTTCGTCTGTCGTCTGGCGAGACAAGAAACGCAGCCGCTTCACCCGATCGTCTATCTCCAAGCACTTCGCACACATAACTTTTTCACCGAAATTTTTTATAAAACTATAGCGCGTTATTTTTGTTCCTGAAGAAAGTCGCGGCTGATCTCGACCTCATCATCCGCCGGATCCCGATCCTCATCGCCGATCCATTCCGGCCCGCGCGGCGGATTGTCGATTGAGGTTTCAGTTGCGTCATATGACGCACCTGTCAAAGCTGTTCCGCAATGTCGTTCAGATTTACGCCCTTCATCCGGAGAACTGTGTCGATATCGATCATGATGTTCCGGACCAACTTGCAGGCGTCTCTAACTGGAGGGAGGCTGGCGTCTTCCATATTCTCCGGGTAGCGAAAAACAAACTTTTTTTGCAAAGGAGTCTGGAGCCGGATGAACTCAGATGCTTCCTTACTCAAAATCAACCCATACTTTTTTGCTGCACCCATGGCGCGTTCGAGATCGTGACTTTGATAATCTCCCGGCTTGTCGTGCTCATTCGCGATCAAGTAAGAAGCCAAACAATTCTCCAGCGCAAAACCGAGCAGTAAAAAAACGGGCAAGCCCGTTATCGCCACGGGGTCATTCTTGTCGGCAACAGCTTCGGCGCCGCGGAGCAAGCTAGTCGCATAGCCGAACCTGAAGGCCAGTTTCTCCGACGTTGATCGCTCTTTCATTGGTTTATCCAAGTATCGGTTGTAAAGTGCTTCCAATTCGCTTATAAGCTCAACCGACAAATTCGCGCATCCAGAAAACCGAACCAGCGCTCATCCCAGTCGCACAGACAGCAAAACGCGCACTCACAGAAAACCTCGAGCCAGCGCAGCGTCTTCACCATCAGAAAATAAGCCGCGCGGGTCGCGCCCATGCGGCTGAGCTATCGCGACGTACTACGTCAGAGCCTTAACCGGTTCACGCGCGTGAACTAACAACGGGGCAACCCAATGTTAGTCCACATAGACGTGGCTGTAGACACGCTCTTGATCTTAAAGATCATCGCGCTGATCCTCATGCTGCGACGGTGAGAAGAGAGCATCCGGTAGCGCATTGCTGCTGGATGCCCTCCATCCTCAAGCGAAATTTGGAGAAGGTCTTTGTTTAACAAGTCAGTCGTTTTCGTGATCGGTGCTGGTGCAAGTCACGAATTTGAGATGCCTCTCGGTGGCGCCCTTAAAACGGCTATCGCGAAAAAACTCAAATTTCGCTTTGAGCATAACGTCCAAGTTGATGGCGATGAAGTCCTGATGAATCATATTCGCCGGCACGTGCCAGAACTCGTGCGGCAAAACGCTTACACCGTCGCTGCCAATACTCTAGCGAACGCGGCCAAATCCTTTATTTCTATCGACGAAGCTCTGCATTTTGTCGGATCGTCGGCGGAAGCTGTTGAGATTGGCAAAATTGCGATCATCCAGGAGATCCTGGCTGCGGAGGCGAAAAGCAAAGTCCGCTATAAACCTGAAAACGGCAGGGTGAATATCGACGGTTGCGATCAAACATGGATCGCAGAGGTCCTGTCGATGGCAGTCGCCGGGCAAAAACAGGAGGAGCTGGCGACCGCGTTCCGTCACGTCACGTTTATCAACTTTAATTATGATCGTGTAATTGAACAGTACCTATATTTCGCTCTGCAGGAGAGGCTGGCGGCTTCCCCTGAAGCCGCCAGACACATCGTGGGAAACCTGCATATGATCCGGCCATATGGCTCGATCGCGAAATTCGCGTACCAGATGGGGGATCCGCGATCTTTTGGATCGACAGCCTATTTTGACCCCTTCAAGACAATCGGCAACCTTCGAACATATACTGAGTCTGACCCTCTGCACGACGCATCGGATGTTGCGAATGCCTTGTCTAACGCGGCGTTGGTCATCTTTCTTGGGTTTGGATATCACGCCACAAACCTCGACATTTTACGAGCACGGCAGGATACCTTCAACAAAGCTCGCGTACTGGGTACCCTTGTTGGCATTCACCCCGGAAACACTACCGTGATCGGAAATCGTATTGCGGCCAACTTACATATCGACGGCGGACTCGTTGATCTTGAACCTAACATGGGCGCGGCGGAATTGCTGCAAAGACTCCGCCAAAGGATCCTCATTGCGTTGGAGTAAAGGCGCTAACACCGCCATTTGCTCGCCACCAACCAACCTCAGCACCCGCGTCACCAACGCTGCACCGACCGCTGACAGCTTGATCTCCAGCTCCCTTCGGTTCAGCAGATTTCGTCGGGTCGAAAGCAAGCCGCGCCCCGGCCGGCCACCGCGCGTTGTTTCTGATAGATCGTCGATGCGCTGGCTGAGGATCTTCTGATCGGCGCCTAGCGAGCGAGCATGATAGGCGATGCTTTCGCCTTCGCGTAAGGCGACGGACAGAAGGATCCGCGCCTGCTCAATGGTCATTCCCTCGAATTGCTTCAGGACACGCAGGAACTTCGTTATGGCAGCTTCATCCTCAGATGAATATCGTGATGTGAGGAACGTCATTGCAAAAAAACTCATGGGGGTTGATGAGGGTCTGGCCGAGCAGCCAGGATGAAAACTGCTCGGCCAGGTTATCGCGCGCCCGTTCATCCGGGGTCGCAGCGAATTGGTTAGAGGCCGGCCCGTAGATTCTTCCGGACCGCATCGGCCATATCTAGGACCGAATCGATGACGACGGTGAACCAGTCGCCTTGAAACTCCGGATCGTATTCGCAGAACTCGTCGAGTTCGTTCTGGATCTTGCACATCTCGTGGCGAACCTTGAGGTCATTCGGCTCGCTCGCGTATTTGGTACCGATCACGATCGCCAGCCGCTGCATCGCATCGGTGAGGCCGGGGAGGTGCGGGATGATCTCCCGGCCGTAGGAGTTGGGATGTTTTTTCATGCTGCAATCCGATCGCTCTTCGCTCTGGCATCCAGAATTTTCGAGATGGCCGCCGGGACAAGCCGTTGCCTCAGCTCGGCGAGCTGGAAGCCTTCGACGCCGGCCTGGTCTGCCAGCTCTTCGAAACGTTCGCCGATCGCAGCGTGGTTGATCGGATTGCCGTCGCGAACGTAACGATCGCGTGCGGCGACCAGTGAATTGGCTATCCTGAAACTTAGAGACTTGAGAACTTCGTGTGCTGTTTGCATGGGTACTCTACTTATCGGTGGTGTTGTGATCGGCGTTGGATGGCTGCGATAATCCGTCGAACGCCGGGGCTTGTCCGGCCAGTTCGACGGCGCCAATGTTCATTAGGACTCGCCCGAGCAGCGTGGAGTTGAGGCTGAAGCTGACGTTGACCGGAGGCGGTGGGGTGATCTTCACCTCGGGCCAGGCTGCGCTGATGGGGCGTCGGTTCAACACCGAACGGCCCGGGTCGGCGTCGGCATCTTTCGGCTTGTTGTCCATGTAGGTTTCGGCGACGCCCTTGATGCCGCCAGCGATAGCGCCCAAGCCCATGCCGGGAATGGCACCCACGCCAAGGCCTGTGAGTTCAATGCCGCCGCCGATGAGCGCACCTTCCACAATTCTGGCCCCAACCGTCGCGAACGACTTGGTATCGCCACCGGGTAGGCTCTGGCGGATGGCCTCCAGCGTGCTGCGGAAGTCACCCAGCACTTTGTTGACGACCGGCAAGGTGAGCCGTCCCAGTTCGCCGGCCGTAACGTTGAACTCCTGCAGCGCCGTGCGAGCCCCCTGCATCGTGGATCCGGCCTGGTAGTCGCCGCCGAACGCGTCGTATCGCTTGCGATAATCCGACGAGGCC
The DNA here is from genome assembly GCA_963845435.1 of uncultured Alphaproteobacteria bacterium. Lineage (GTDB taxonomy): Bacteria > Pseudomonadota > Alphaproteobacteria > Rhizobiales > Xanthobacteraceae > Bradyrhizobium. The sequence continues at coordinate 145,870 of CAWJSD010000015.1, read as the reverse complement.
AAGAATTCCTTGGATCGTCTTCATCTGCTCGTTGACGACAGGATCACCCATGATCGCGACGGCACGGGATCCCTGCGCGCCGAATGCAGCCCGGCCGTAGACTGCCCGTTGTTCCGGTCGCATGCCCTGCATGGCGGCGCCGGCGGTGGAGAACATCTTGAAGATGTCGGGATGGCCAGCCGTGTACCAGGTGGGCTTGCCATCTTGCCCGACCAAACCGAGGGCCTTGAGCGCTTCCTCGTGCTTGGAGTTGAGGGCCTTGTGGCCGAGGACGACGCCGGGCATGGCGCGGGTAACAGCTTCACCGAGCCACGTTCCGGACTTGGTGGAAGAGATACCGGCGCGGGCCAACCCAGTGCCGGCGAGAAGTACACTGGTCGGATCGACGCCCAGTTCGGACAGGGACGGCACAGCATAGCCGGCGGCGCGGGACATCGACGTCAGGCTTCGCGGGTCCGTGGTCGACAACGCCGCGAACGTCGCGAACAGGTTCTTGATCGACTCCGGAGTGTAGGCTCGGAACTGGTGAGCCAGAGCGACGCCCGACTCCATGGACTCCTCGAGACCGGATCCTTTCCGGCGCGCCTCGGTGGCGGCCGAGTTGATCATCTCCATCAGGTTTCCGACGCCCTTGTCGGGCAACGTCTGCATCTGGCGGATGTCGGCCAACGCGGCCTTGCCAACCTCGTCTAGGCCGAAGCCGGTCTGGATCTGGGCGTTCTGCAGGATCTTCCGGAATTTGGCGTGGTTGGACTCGTTGTGGTCGAGGCCGGTGATGTCCTCGAGTTGCCACGCGTAATCGTCGGTCTTGGCCGCCTGATCGATACCCCATGCCAGCGTACCGCCAGCCGCCAGCGCAGGACCACCGCCGAGACGGAGATGACTGCCGCCGGCCAGAGGGACGGACGGGCCGCTGATGTGAGCATTGCCGCGCGACAGCCAGCTGGGGCGATGGCGACCAGTAGTGCCGGCGGCGGCTGTGGCGCTGATAGCCGCGGGCGATGCGGCTCGACCCATGGCGAGACGGGCTTCGGCCGATGCTTTGGCGACGCCTCTCCATGAAGCCGCTAGTGCATCCACTTCGCCGGTGGTGGCGCCGAGCTTGAGGTTCGGCAACGACGCACCCATGGCGGCCATGCCTTCCGTGGCCTGCTTGATGGCGCGGTTAAGGGCGCGAACCTGCTTCAACATCTCGGCAAGCGCGGGGCTGGCCTCGTTAATGATGCGGAAGACCGCGCCTACTTCCATCGTCGTGATCAAGATAGTAACTTTCTATAAAATGAGAGAACAGCGGCGCCACCGGATCGGCCGATCTGCTTTAGTTACAGTGACGCCGCCGACACACGCCGATGCCGCTGCCCCTGGAAATGACTAGGAAACAGGAACTGGCGGCTGTCTGCGCGATGTTCGGAATTAGTGGAGCGTGCGGCTGATCTGGCCGGCCCCGAGGCGAATTGCTTCGCGCGTGGCGATGATGTTTCCGATCATCAGTTCACTGAGATCTTTCGCGTCAGTTCCGATGTCGTATTTGGAAAACAGATCTCGCAGGCTTGTTCGCATTGTCGGGACCAAGGATCGAACCTGATCGTCGGTATCGTGTGCGATGGCGAGCGCGACTTGATCGACAACGTGCTCGAGATGTTGGCGGGTGGTGAGTTCGGTCATGTTTCATCCATGTTGAAAGGGGCCCGCGCGCTGCCCCAAATTTCCAAGTAAAAGACAGCGCGCGGGGTATCGGCGCATTGAGCGGCGCCGAATGAGGTTCAGCGCGGGTTCGGCTTCATGAGACCGGCCCTTTCAAGATTGATTTTGAAGGCCAGGCGGTCGGTCGGCTTCGCGTCGATGTCGTGGAAGGCCTGATCGATCTCATACTCGAAAAACTTCCGCTGCTCGCCGAGTGCGGAGAGCTTCATCTGGCCAGCGGTGACCATCTTCTGCAGTTCAGTGGTGCTGCCGATGAGACCGAGGGACTCGAGAGATTTCAGGATCGCAACGGGGCTGCTGGATTGGAGGGTGCCGATGCGACGTTTGCAGTCGCCAGAGTAAACGACGCCGGTCATGTTTGGTTGGGACATTGTAGATTTCCTTTCAGGGTTTTGATTAAGCGATAACGAGAACGCTGAAGTTGCCCGCCGCGACGGGTTGGCCAGCAAGCGGTGTCAGCACGACGCTGAACCCGTTCGCGGTTTTGTTCGACACCGAGGCAAAAACGCCGGGTTGAGAGACTTCGATAAACACCGAGTAAGCCGGCGGGAGACTGTTGGCGACGAAAGCCACCGCGGTGGTGACAGCCGCGCCTGCGGATCCCGCGGCGTTGGCGAGGGACTTCTGCAGCCCGACGACAAGCCGGTCGGTCCATTGGAGAGTTGAGCCGCCGGTGATGGCGACGGTGTGTAGATCAATAGACATTTCTTAGTTGGTTCCTTTCGTTATGCGAATGTGAGTTGTGGTTTGGTCCGTTCGAGCATCAGCTCGGTCAACGCCCAGACCATCGCGTCCAGTCTGTCTGGGCTGTATCCGGCCGATGCCTTCGAAAAGTCTGACGTGAACTGAAGCATCTGGCCCTCGAGGGCATCGAACACGCCGACATGAGATACTCGGCCTTGTTCGTAGAGCGCGGAGATCGGTTCAGCCCGAACGACCTTGCCGCGCGTTGCGGTGACGGCCTTGAAGCTGACGCTCGGATCGACCGATCTGATCGTCGCCTCGATCATGTCGCCGCCGTTGTTCTTTTCTCCGACGATGCGATCAGCCTGGTGGCGCTTGTATGCGGCGACCGCAATGGCGGCCCACTCGTGCGGTTGGTATCGACCGGATAGATCTTCGATGATGTAAGCTCGATCAGCGAAATCGATTCCGGCGACAATGATGCCGGTCTCGTCGGAGTTTTCTCCTGAGGTAACTGCCGGATCGATGGCCACAACAATCCGCTTCAGGCCATCGAACGGGTACGCTTTGCGCCTGTGGTCTTCTATCCAAGCAGAGACCCACATGGCGCCCGGGACGTCGTCGAGGATCTCGGCGTAGATCTCCTGCTTGCCTAATCTCGTGCCGCCGTAACGCCGCTCGATCGACTCCAAAAATCCCGGAGCTAAATTTTCCGCGTTGTCATATGTCGAGCCGTGCGTCGTAACGACGTCGGGCCGAGCCATGATTTCCTTGAGCAACTTGATCGGCCGCGGAGTTGTCGTGATCAAAAATTTCGGGTGCGCGCCGAGACGCAGACCGAACGAAAACATGTCGTAAGTGTCTTGGATATTTTTCCACGCCGCAAACTCATCGAGCCATCCCCAGCCCGCGTTCACCCCGCGCAATCTGTCCGGCTCTTCGCTAGACAGGCAGACGGCTTGCGAGCCGTTGGGCCAGGTAATGCGCCGCTTCGAAGGTTCGTAGGTTGGACGAGCCCATGATGGCGCGGTCTCGATGATCCCGGACGGGCCCTCAATCATCACGTCGCGCACGTCGCCTGATGTCGCGCCGACCAGCACCATGCGCGAAACAGTGTTGGACATCTCGTTCGTAAGATTGGCGCCCACCCATGTCTTGCCGGCACCGCGGCCCATCCTCATTACCCATCCGGTCCATGGATCCGGTGGCGGAAGCTGAGCTGGTCTAGCTTTGGATCTGTATGTTCCTTCTTCAAGAGCGTCGGCGAGCTTTGTCGCGATGGTTAAATTAGTTGTTGCCTGTTGCAGCATTCAGCGCAGTCCCGTCGAGGTACTGCGTTGCGGGACGATGATCGATAGTCTTCATCGGGCTTGGTTCTTCCATTTGTCGTAGCGCGAGGATGACTGCGGCACGGGCTTCCGGATGCGGTGCCAGTGCGGTCAACAAGATCGCCTGCAGATTTGCGAATGCCGGCGACGCCAGAATGTTGGTCGTGTTGTTGACCGTCAAATTGTTGATCGCGAGGTTGCTCATCTCGCCGCTGATCTGCCCGATCGATCTCAACACCTCGGTCAATCGGCCGGCGAGGGTGGCGGTCGCATTACGATCGTGCAGGCTGGCGGCGAGCTGAAATTCCGACATCAGGGTCGCCCTGACGATCGAGAAGTATTGCAGGACCGATACGCCTTCCTCGGCGGCCTTCTCGGCCAATTGCGACATCGGGATCGCGGCCAAGTAGCTGGCTCGATCTGCATCCGTCAGATGGTTTTTTTCGTGCCGGTGGATGCTGTCACGACTGACGCTAAACTTCGCGGCGATGGTGTCGAGACTGCATCCGGCAACTCGGCTGGCTTCGATCAATGCCCGGTCTTTATGGCCGCAGACGACGCACCGCTTCTTGGTGACGAGCTTACGCGCGGTCATTTAGACCTCCTCGACGGTACCGGTGTCGATCTTGTTCGGGATTTCCAGCCGGCCGACAGCGCGGCTGGCGGCGTTTTCGAGCCGGACGATGGCCAGCAGGTCGTCGGAGGTGGCTGCGGCGCCGCGCTTGGTCACCCGGGCGCGCTGCTCGGCGGCGAGGGCGGTTAATTCGACGGCGGCGAAGATCTGCTCGAGCTTTACCGGATCGAGGTTTTCGACGTCGAGCTGGCTGAGATAGTGCTGACGCAGGCGCTTCCGGCGCGTGGCTGCGGACGGCGGCCGGCCGCGCTTACCGGCGTCGTGGGCGAATAGTTCGGTCATGGGGTCTCCTATGGTGGGGTGGTGGTTGGCGCAGCTGCGCCGATTGTTCTGTGTTTTCAGTGTCGGATTCGGCGCCGGCGCCGATTGTCCTTTGTTTGCAATGGCTGTTGTCGCGCGGCAGCGACACTCGGAGCGGCGCCTTTAATGCCTTCTCGCCGTCGATAAGTTGTAGGCGACGGCCAGATCGTCGAGCGCGGACAACAGCCGCGGCAGTTCGATGTCTTTGATCGGGCGCTTGTCGATGGCGACGGCGTAGAGCCACGCGGCATTGGCCTGGCCAAGCACTGCAGCGACGTGCTGGAGGCGTTGGCGCTGCTGGTCGCTACGATCGGGGGTAGGGCGACGACCACGCCAGGCGAGGTCGCCTGGCCCGTATGCCGGTGCCCGGGCCGCGCCGGAAACGACCTCGACATCCGTCCGGAAATTGACGACGGCGGCCCAGTGGGTCGAGTTAATCGTGCCATCGGCGAACAGGCCGGCGAGGGCGTCGTCGCGGGTGTTGATCATGGCCACGACAGGGTGGCCGGCCGGGTCGATCAGATCGACCGGGCGTAGGTGGTTTGGCATAGGCGGCGTAGCTCCATGGCGTGCCGGCCGAACCGGTGAACGCGGATTGATGGAACTGCGCCCGGCGCAAGTAAGGGTGCGCCGCTTGCCGGGTGACAGATGGTTTTAGGGTTCGGAGGGGAGCGGCCAGCTCGGCACACGCTTCCCTTCCTCAGGTAGTTATCTCACGCTTTTGCGGATTTTGTCAAGTATTAAATGGCCATTTTGGGCAAATAGGTCCATTGATGCGGACTCTATCCACCCGATATTCCCACAGATATTTCGATCCGTCAAGGCATATGCAGGTATTTCTTGGTGATTGATGAAGTATATCCTCTCCACATATGTCTTATCTCATTCATTAGTGTCCCGGTCAAGATCTATATTGAACCAATTCTGGGGTATTACTGTTTTACACCATTTTGTTTAGCCGTTTTACTTGGCGCGATATTCCGTGGAGGTTCCGGGGCCGGCAAACGCGACGCGTCGCGTTTGTATTTTTCTGACCGTTTTTGGATTTTTCGGTCAGATTTTTTTGGTGTCGGTCTTGAAGATGGCCGTGCCCGGCCAAGGCGAGTTCGCGATGGGTTCACGGTATTTGAGTATGCCGAGGTCGACCGGGATGGTGGATCAGGCAGGCACGTCGGAGCGACGGCGATCAGCCTCGAGGATGACTTTGTCGGCACCGACGACGACCGCGTCGGCATCGACCGTCAGTCCTCCCACAGCCCTTTGATCAGGCCCGTCACGCCCTGCACGTAGACCTGTGTTGAGCGAGCATCCCGGTGACCGAGGAGAGCCTGTAATTGATATGCGTTTACTTTGCCGGAATTGGCCAGATGGTGGCCTGCAGCGTGGCGCAATGCGTGAGGATGGCATAACCGCCGGTCGATCCCAGCGCGCTCGCCAGCGGCCGCCAGAGCCTTCGCAAACGCATCCCGGCTCAGCGGGTTATAGATCCCGTGCCGCTTGGTGACGAACACGTGGCGATCATCGAGACGCTCTGAGCGTAGGGCAGCAAGCCGCTTACGATCCTCCCGAGCTAGGTGCTGCGCGCCGCCGATCCCACCCTTGGAGCGGCGGATGACGACGGTGCCGGCCTTGAGATCGATCGCGGGCCATTCGAGGGCGATCAGCTCGGAGACCCGCAGGCCGTGGTGGTAGGCGAGGTAGATCATCAGGCCATCGCGCTTGCTGCTGACCTTGACCAGGGCCTCGACCTGCGAGGGCGTGAGGTACTTCTGCGCGTCACGACCGTAAGCCTCATCGGTCTGACGGCCGACTTTCTGCATTACTGTCTCCTGGTCGCCGGTGACGAGGCGTAAATTCGTCTGCATGATCAATCCCTCGAGCTTCAAAGTTTCTGCAAAATGCCACAAGAATGCAGAAAGTACAAGAGGGTCGTGAGACGCGGCTCAGCCCTCGGAGGAAAGCCAAGCCGCGCCGGGCCACTGTCGTATCGGGCCTGATCGTTCAGCAGCCCGGCACGATGCTGCGCTGCGAAATAGAATGTGACAACACGATGAAATCGCGTGGCGCTATGCGCGATATGGCTGGAGGCGGTATCGCTAAAGGGAGGCTGCACGTCCCTCCAAAGCGCGCCGCCGGGTGATGCCCTTGGGGATCGTGAAGGGACCGACGGCGCAGGTCGCGACAGTGCGGGGGCATGCCGCGACTTAACTCAACGGTGGGCCTCGGACGCAGCAACTACAAGACAATACGGTGGCACCCGTCCGAAATCATCCAGTGGATGCGCGCATCATGACGCCGCCAGTCCGAACTGATCGAGCCATCGCTGCCCCGGACCGCTGAAGGTCATGAAGCTCGCGAACGCGGCTGCGACGGCCACTGACACCAAGACGAGCAAAGCGTATGTGCGAATGGTCGTCATGGATCACCTCGGAGGCAATGGAACGTGCGTCGCCGAGGTGGACGCCTCGACGGCGCGGGCTACGGCTGTCGTACAGCGACGCCCGCAACTTGATTCGACCGTGGGCTTGCGACAGCACGACCACAAGGTCGGTCTGCGTCACACACGCGTCAGGACGTCGCACCCGGTGCCCTGACCCCACCGCGCCTGACGGACAGACCGGTCACGCCGCCATCTCGCTACGACCAGACAACCGTTCCTGCAGCCTTATCCACGCCGCGTAGACCTCAGCCCTGAACTCGGTCACCGCCCGGTGGTCATCACCCTTGACCGCCACGGCCAGACCGGGACCGACCCAGTCGTTCCTCAACACCCCGCCCTCGATCAGGGCAACGACCTCCTGGTAGGTCAGCCCGTGCCGCGGTCCCCGATCTTCCGGACGATGGATGATCCGGTCGCATTTGTTGGGCGGGCAGGGGCGGTTTTCGACCAGTAATCCAAGCACGCTTTTAGGTAGAGTTTCACTCATAAACTCGCCTCCGTTCAGAATTGATGAGAGGGCCAAAACCGACCCGAAAAAGTTTGCGCCAGTAGGATCGACGCACTAGCGCAGTAGTGGCGCATAGCGACGCAGACAGTTGCGCCACCACCACCCCTTAGGGTGGGGTGGAGCACTGGCGCAGCGCAGGATCTGTCGAAATCCTTACTGGCGCATTGGTGGCGCAGATCGAGGTCGATCATGACGGTACCTCGACGAACTTTTTGAACTTGCGGTTCTCGTCTTTTCGCTCGATTACAACCAGAGTTCCGGCGGCCAGATACATCTTGAGAGCAGCCGTCACCTTGGCCTTGTCGGTCGGTCTATCCAGATCCAAATCGAGGGCGTCGGCGATTGCATAACCGACCCACTTCGTGGACGAATGGTGTTCCCGCCATACGCCACCCTTAACCTCAGCCCTGACCTTGTCATAGTCGGCCGCGGTCATGCCCTTGGTGGCGTCCGGCCATTCCCAGTCCGTGACCACGCCGACATTATCGCTGGGCATGTCATCCGTCGCGTTGCCGAGATCGACGGAGACCAGTTCGAACCAGCTCGACTTTTCGGCCGGCGGCGACAGGTTGGCCTTGTCGTCGAAGGTCCGGAAGAAGCGCCGGGGGTTCTCTACTCCGGCCTTTTCGGCCTCGAGCTTGGTCATACGGTTGACCGTCCGGACAACCCGACAGGCATCGGTCGCCGATGATCCGCCGCGCGATGACTCTGTTGTTACCTCAGCGGCATCGCCGAGCTTGCGGGTGTGATGGATCAAATGGACGGCGCAATTCCCGCGCTCCGCGACCTTACCCCATTCCTTCACAACCATGTCCATCGCAGAATTGTCGTTCTCGGTGACCTCGTGGCAGGACACGAACGGATCGATTACAAGGACGTCGATCCCATACTTGAGAATCTCAGCCACCAGGCTGTCCACCACGGGCTGAACGATTGCGGCGCCGTCCTTGGTCGATTTAGCGATTACCAGCCGCTGGGTCCGTCCGCTGTCGACCAGGAGACGGTCGCCGATGTCCTCGGCCGTGAGCCGGTGATACTTCGCCGCGGCCTGGATCTTGCGCTCGGTCTCCTCCTGCGGATCCTCGAGGTTCCAGAGCCAGACGCGGAATTGCTTGCGCGGCTGAACACCCAGCAGGGCCTTGCCGGACACCATTGCCAGAGCCTCCCCGGAGACCAGGGATGACTTGCCGACGCCGCCGGGGGAAATGGTGGCCGAGACCATCTTACGCACCAGGACGTCTCCGTAGAGCCGGTCACGCGGCGGAATGGTCGCTGGATCCTTGAAGACATACGGCGTGGCGCGGATCGGGACCGTCGGTAGGGCGGGCGCCTTCCGTTCGGCCGGGGTGTCACCAGGATCCGGCTTATCCCATTTCTTCCTGGCCTTATCGATCAGGACAGCCAGATCCTCATCATTGAAGCCGTTATCGCAGTACGGTGCGCAAACCATCTTGATCTGGAAATCGGACCAGTCAAAGCCGATCATCTTGGCGACAGCCTTCAGCATCGGCTTGTGCCATTTGTCGACTCCACCGACCTTGTCGAGCAGTTCCTTGATCTCGTGCTGATCCTTCCGCGCGCGTTCGTTGCCGTAGTCGAGGTACGGATCGCCTGTGTTAGCCTTGGTCACCGACGTGGACGCCGGTGCCAGCGCAATCAGCCTCTCGACCTTGTAAGCAGGCGCGTCCTTGAAGGTCCGGAGCGTGGTTAGCTCGTCGACATAGCCGCGACCTTGCTTGTCAGGGCTGGGATAATTGACCGTGCCGGCCAGGCGCAGGATACGATCAGCGTTCTGTACGTCGTCGCTACCCAGAAGAGTTCGTAGCGAGGCGTTTGCGACCTCGAGCTGGTCTAGCGTGGCGATACCGTCCAGCCGGAAATAGAGATGCGCGCGGATGTGCGGAGTGGTCCCGGTGGTGACGACCATTGCTGGCACCAAGTTATTCGCCTTCAAGATTTCCTGGATTCGCTCCGCATCGCCAGCGCCGTCGAAATCGGCCCAGCAGAAGGCCGATGACAGAGTATGAGCGCGATTAGCCCGGCCAGAGCGCGGCTCTTTGCCATGCCGAAGAGCTACGCCCATGTAGACGTTGTAGCCTGCCTTGTTCTTCGCCTCCGCAAAGATCGCGGCGTCCTGCAGCTCAAAGACGGTCCAGTTCTGTGCCTCGTTGAGCTGTCCATCTGGGCGGCTGTACGCAATCTCGATCCACGCGTCGGGATGCTGCGCAACCCAAGCGGGGTTGAACAGCTCGTGCAGCATCGATTTGATGTCGGTTAGATTTGGCGCGAGGACGTCCTCACGCAGAGCAACTACGTTATTCAAGATTGGTCTCCGATCTGGCGACGCGCCGCATTCGATTCCGCGACCTCGGGAATGCGGTTGGCCGGTCAGATTGTGGGGTGACTCGCACTAGGCGGCGAGCCGGTGGCCGGACTGGGTCGGAAAAAGACACGCGCCGTCGTTCGCGCTGACGGCGCGTTGTCGTGGTTCGAACTTTAACTATTTTGAGGTTTAGGACGCGCTCAGTTTCAGAAGATGCTGGATGATCTATCGCCGGGGCCAGCCACGTAGTGAATGTAGCCCAAGATTACCGCCGCTTCCTCTACAGAGCACCTAGCGACGGCCCTGGGCTTAGTTACAGCAATGATGCATTGCGCAGCGCGTTGCAAATTCTTGACGTCGGTGAAGCGGTCCTCACTAACTTCCCGTTCCAGCCATTTCGTCCTATTCAGCGTGCGACGCGCCGCGCGCCGAAATTGCAATATGCGCCACCGCGCCAGTTCGAGCAGATTCATGTCTGCCAGTTTCGGACGCCTCATCGGCGGACGCCTGGGCGTTTCGCTAGACGGAATCATCTGCCACCTCGGCCATTGCTTCTAGAAATAGGTCGAAGAGCTTCGGTTCTAATGCCGCAAGCGTCCGCAGCATGCGCGCCATTGCGTATTGCGGCGCAACTCGCTCATCCATGGTTTCACCAACCACGCGAAGGATCTTCGCAAGGCTTCGAGCTTCGAGGTCGGCAAAAAATTCAGCTTGCTGAAAAGTTAGTTCCAAAGGCTGATTAAGCATTCGCCACCTCCGGCATCCGCGCATACAGCGCGTCGATCGAGTTCAGATCGACGAGCACCTTCTTGCCGTCCAGCTTCTTCGCAACGATGCGTCGGTCGCGCATCAATTCGTGAAATTTGGTCTGTCCGACTCGGGCGTATTCCATCGCCTCGATGCGGCTTGCCCAACGGGGCGGGGTATCGTTACTCATCACGTGTCTCCGTTCTGTTAGCGGCGCGCCAACGCGAGCCATCACGGAGAGATATAAATTCGAATTGCCTCGGTGCCGATCCAAGCCACCGCGATTATGCGTGGTAAACAACGTTCGCCAACAACACGCGGTCATCCCGTAAGTCCTATCCCGAATTAGGATATCCAAGATATCGTTGTGCCGCAGCGGTTTTTGATACGTCAGTTTGTCGTGTGGCGAGTTGGTGACATGAAGAAATTAGTTCGATGTCTACTTTCGCGGCGCGCGGCGACCGCCAACAGAGCGCCGGTGCGCCGTCTCACAAAATGTTGGTATAGTTGTTGGTCTCGCTCTCGGCAGCAAAGCCAAAACACAACCACATCAATATCATAAGAGCCATTCTATCGTTCCGATCAAGAAATGGGCGGCCGGCGCCGCGCTCGCGGCATCGCTGTTTTACCTGCTGCTGTCCGGCGCCGAGGTCGCGACCCAACGCTCGTTTTTCATGACGGCGGTGGTCCTGATCGCGGTGCTGGTCGACCGTCGCGCGGTCACGTTTCGCACCCTGGCGGTCGCTGCAATGATCGTGCTGGTGCTGGCGCCGGAAGCGTTGGTTCATCCGAGTTTCCAGATGTCGTTCGCGGCGACGTTGGGGTTGGTCGCACTGGTCCAGATCGGCATGCCGCGCCTGTTTGCTTCGCCCGATAATTCCGTGTCCGCGAGGATCGCACTGTGGGGCGGGCGCGAGTTGATGACACTGACCCTGGCCTCGCTGATCGCGGGACTAGCCACCACACCCTATGCGGCGTTTCATTTTCATCGGGTGACGCCCTATGGCGTGCTGGCCAACCTGGCGGCGATGCCGGTGGTTTCGGCGCTGGTGATGCCGGCGGGCATGCTCGGGCTGTTGGCGATGCCGTTCGGGCTCGACGGCCCGTTCTGGTGGCTGATGGGAATCGGCATCGACTGGATGATTGTCGTCACCGAATGGGTGGCGCGGCTGCCGGGCGCGATCGGCCGGATGGCGGCGTTCGGTACCGGACCGCTGATCGCATCGAGCGTCGGAATCGTGCTGCTCGGGCTGTTGCGGACGCCGCTGCGCTGGTCCGGCGCGGTCGTGCTGGCGCTGGCGACGATCTGGGCACTCGCGGTGCCGCAGCCGGATATCCTCATCTCAGGCGATGCCCATAATGTCGTGGTGCGTGGCCGCGACGGCGCGTTTCATCTGATGCGCAGCGCCAAGGACGCGTTTCTCGTGAAAGAATGGCTCGCCGGCGATGCCGATGCGCGACTGCCCGTGGATCCCGCGCTGGCGAATGGCATCTCCTGCGACGAGGCGGGCTGCGTGACGGAAATGGCCGACGGCGCCTTCGTCACCCTGGCGCTGCAACCGGAGGCGCTGGACGACGATTGCGAACGCGCCGCGCTGATCGTGACGGCGAAGCAGCCACCATCGGATTGCGCGGCGGCGGTGATCTCGCTGAACAGGTTGCGCCGGCAGGGAACGCTGGCGCTGCGCAAGACCAGCAACGGCTTTGCGATCGACGCGGTCAGGCCGGCAGGATTCGACCGGCCATGGTCGCCCGCGGTCGCGGGCGAAGGCGAGGTTGACCCGGGTGTGGTTTCGCGAGCGAAATCGCGCGCCATTGACGCCACGCCATCGGACTCCGATCAGCAGTCGGAGGATTAGCGGGTGAACGAGGCGGGCAGCTCGATTTGCGACAAAGCAGGCAGTGCTGAACCGCCTCAAGATCTGCCGCAATGGTTTGAGCATCGGCTCGCGAAGTCTCGGCACTCGCTCTCGCCGGTCGTCGCCAGCTTCCAAATTACGTTGGATGGAGACACTGTGCGTTTCCCGGATCAGCAATGCTTTCGAGCCAGACGGCATTGGGTGCAGCACAATTGTGTGTTACACGTTTAAGCTGTATTGGCACGTCTGGAGGAAATGATTGTCGGTCCACGATCCAACAGCCAGCTTTGATCAACACAAGATCAAGCTTTTCGAATTGTACACTCGGTTTCGCTACAATGAGCTAGTTTGCGACAAACTAATGCGACGCGCGAGCCGTACAGAATGGCTCGTTCGATGGTCAGTTTTGATATCGGTCCTGATTTCGTTGGTAACTGGATCTCTCGACAAGCTAAACCCGGCGGTCCTTACCCCCGTGTGGGCAGTCTTTGGTGCTGTAGCGACCTTCCTTGCGGTCTACAGTCTGGTTGTCGGCAATGGCGGAAAACGATTCGAATGCTTCGGTCATGCGGCCCGTTTGCACTCCCTAGCTGAAGAGGTCGAGTTTTTCTCCGAATATGTGAAATTGGGGAAAATCACGGAAAACGAACTACTTGAGCGATGGAAAGCGTTTAGTAGCCGCCTAGGCGACATTCTTCAGCAATGCGGAGTGGAACATCGCGATTTTACCCGCGACAATCAGGCCGCGCTAAAGTCCGAATTAAACATTATATTAAAAAGCGAAGGCAGGATCGATTGACCGTTTGACCCTGGTTGGGGCCAACCTGGTCTTGATCGAAGTGCGATGCGAGGAGATACGATGCTGAAAGTCACGCTCCCCCCTTTGCCTGGTGACGGTCCGGAACCGTTCGCACCGGGACAGCAATGGCCAAAACCGAAAGGTTAGGGCGGTGGTTATCTGACCGCTTACGCTTGCCGTCAGCAGGCGAGCCACCACAGAGCCGTCGCGGGCGCGAACAGGTGGCGCGAAGTTTCTCGTGATTCGCGAGGCTGCCAGAATGGCCCTGCCCCATTGCCACTCTGCCGCCAAGGGGACCTGGGCGACAAGCCGGGATCAACCGATCTGAACAACTCAACGCAATCGATGCGACGCCGTTAGACGCCGATCTTTAGTCGGAGGATTAGCGGGTGAACGAGGCTGGCAGCTCGATCGCGACGAATCGGGAAACACTGACGATGCGCGGCGACCCGTCGTCGTGGGCGTGGCTGCGGATGGTTTCGAGCAACAGAAAAAATTTCTCGGCGAGCATGGGAAATCCTCCGGTCAAAATTCGTGTCGCAACGCTACGCAGCATGATTGGGAGTCGCTGTGATCCGACTCACAATTCAAAACGATTTGTTCGCGTAGTTAAGGACTGATGACCGGTACGGCGCCGGATGCCGTCCTCCGGCCGGATGATCCGTTGTAAACAGAGTTCAGGAAAAAGGCCCCGGCTTTCGCCAGGGCCTTTTGCTCGTCTCCAATATGGCTTGTGTCGGATCGATCAACGACCAGCCGGGGCCGAAATCGCGTGCCCGTCGACATAGCTGGAATCGTACCGAGGACCGACGGTCCAGGCGGCTGCGTCGTTGGCGTTACGGATCTGCTCGCTGACCGGCGCGCGGTCCATTTTGCGGACGTGGTGGCGCTCGGCTGCGGAGGCGGCGATTGGCGCAGCCGACGCCGCGATCAGCGACGCAGCCAGCAGGGTCAAAACAGTCTTTTTCATTGTGGTCTCCCGTAGTCAGACGCTCCGGCGTGAAACCGACTGCTTCGCGCCTTGCGTTGCGATGGGAGATAGGACCGGAGAGATCGCTTGATAATGGACCGAGATCGAGAAGGACCATCAATCAGGAGTGAACAATCGCCTCTTGAATTTGGCGACAGCGCCCAGTTCCAGGTCAATATTTGCGGTACAGCCCGATCAACTTGCCCTGAATCTTGACCCGGTTCGGCGGCAGGATACGAACTTCGTAAGAGGCGTTGGCGGGTTCCAGCGCGATTGAGGCGCCGCGGCGGCGGAAGCGTTTCAGGGTAGCTTCCTCCTCGTCGATCAAGGCGACCACGATGTCGCCGGTCTCAGCGATTTCGTTGCGCTGGATCAGCGCCATGTCGCCGTCGAGAATACCGGCCTCGACCATCGAAATCGCCGCGCACTTCGAGCGCATAATGCTCGCCGGAGCCCAGCATATCAGGCGGCACGCTGATGGTGTGGCTGCGAGTCTGCAATGCCTCGATCGGCGTACCCGCCGCGATCCGGCCCATCACGGGCACCGCGACCGGATGACTGCCGTCGTCCTCCGATCCGAGGTCGATGTTTCTAGCGGTCCGGACCTTGCCGAGCGTGCCTTCGATGACGCTCGGGGTGAAGCCGCGGCGGCCGTTACCGGCGCCGTTGCCGCCGAGTTCGGGCAGCTTGATCACCTCGATGGCGCGAGCCCGGTTGGGCAGGCGGCGAATGAAGCCTCGCTCTTCCAGCGCGGTGATGAGGCGGTGAATGCCGGATTTCGAACGGAGGTCGAGCGCATCCTTCATCTCGTCGAACGAGGGCGGAACCCCGGCCTCCTTCAGCCGCTCATTGATGAAACGCAGAAGTTCGTACTGTTTGCGCGTGAGCATTTCGACCAGTTCCCCAGTTGTATCGTGCGCCTTGCAGAAGTCGGGAGCAGCCGTTGCAGGCCAGGCTTTCGACGTCCTGTAAGCGGGAGTTCAGATAACTCCAAGTTGCGTTGTAGAGCCGCCAACACTCGAAACAAATCATGAACGGACACTATATGTTCCATATGTGTTCCGCAACACCTTAATTTCTGGTGAACAAGCCCGTTTTGCGGCCGATGACGCAACTTGGACCAAGCTGGACGCGGCTACAGCGGCAGTCGCAGCAGTTCGCAAACCGAATCGGCCGGGGCGGCCGGCGCGAACGGCGGACGTATCACAAGTGCCTGTGCCGCAGAGAGATTTCCGAGCAACGAGCTGTCCTGTTTGTCGACCGGCGTGGCGATCAACGCGCCATCGGCGCGGGTCGCGAGCCGGGCGCGCAGATAATCCTCGCGCTGGTCGTTGGCGTCGAGATCGCGACCGAGCAGCGCGGTCTCTCTGACGTGATGGATGTCCGAGCGGCCCGACAGCGCCCGAATCAACGGCACCAGAAACAGGAAGGCGCAGACATAGGACGACACCGGATTGCCGGGCAGGCCGATCACCCGCATGCCGCCGAGCCGTCCATGCATCATCGGCTTGCCTGGGCGCATCGCGATCCGCCAGAACGCCATGGTGACGCCTTCGGCCTCCAGCGACTGCTTGACCAGATCGTGGTCGCCGACCGAGGCGCCGCCGGTGGTCACCAGAATATCGGCGCCGCTGTCGCGGGCGCGGCGGATGCCGGCGGTGGTGGCCGCGACGGTGTCGGCGGCGATGCCGAGATCGATGGTCTCGGCGCCCTCGGCGCGGGTCAGCGCGCGCAGCGCGTAGCCGTTGGAATAGACGATCTGGCCTGGGCCGGGCTCGGATCCCGGCATCACCAGTTCATCGCCTGTGGCCAGCACCGCGACCCTGGGCCGGCGGCGCACCGGCAGTTCCGGATAGTTCATCCCGGCGGCCAGCGACAGATCGCGGTCGGAGAGGCGGTAGCCACCCTTGAGCAGCAGATCGCCCTTGTTGAAATCGACCCCGGCGGGGCGGATGTGGCGTCCGACGCTCGTCGCCTCGGTGATGGTGATGATGGCGCCGTCGACCGCGGTGTCTTCCTGAATCACGATGCCGTCGGCGCCATCGGGGATGACGCCGCCGGTGAAGATCCTGACCGCCTCGTTGGCGCCGACGGACCGGTCGAACGGCCGGCCGGCCGCGACTTCGCCGATCACCCTGAACTTCGCCCCGGCCTGCAAGGCGTCGGCCGATCGCACCGCGTAGCCGTCCATCGCCGACATTGCCTGCGGCGGCTGGGTGCGCAACGCCGCGAGATCGCGCGCCAGCACCCGCCAATGCGCGGCATCGAGCGCGACCATTTCCTCCGGCAGCGGCTCGGCGCCGGCGAGAATGGCTGACAGCGCGTCGGTAACCGGCATCAAGGCCACGGCAAATGCTCCTGGGTTGCTAAATCCCGAGCGCGGACAACGCCCGCGCCACGTCATCAGGCGAGGTGACATGGATCGCGGTCAAGCCCCGCGATCGCGCGCCCTCGATGTTTTCGGCGAGGTCGTCGAAGAACACGATGCGCTCCGCCGGCACGCCGATCGCCTGGATCACATGATCATAGGCGGCGGCGTCCGGTTTACGAAGCCCGATCGACGACGACAGGAAGATTTCCGTGAAATGCCCGAGCACGTCGGCAAACGCCTTCGAGAAATGTTCGACATGCGGCGGGTTGGTATTGGAGAAAGCGTAAAGCGGCAGGCGCCTCGCCGCGCGGGCGAGCAGGGCGCCGATCCCGGGCATTTCGCCGGCGAAGATCGCATTCCAGCCCTCGAGGAACTGGGCGTCGGACAGCTCGACGCCGAGCGTGTTGCGAAGCGCCGCGAAGAACTCGGCGTCGCTGGCCAGCCCGGTTTCGTGCCGCCGAAAGGTCTCGTCGGTCGCAAAGCGCCGCGACAACTCCGCCGGCGTGCATCCGGCGTGGCCGGCCCAACTCGCCATCACCTTGCTGAAATCGATATCGATCACGACGCGACCGAGATCGAACAACAGGGCGTCGGCCGAGCCGGGTTTGAGGGCCGGCTCGGCCGACGCCGATCGCAGCGTCAATGGCGACATCAATACCGATAGGGATCGATGTCGACCAGCGGATAGGCGCTGAAAATGCTCGGCACGGTCGTCGAGGTCGCGGGATGCAGGTAGGACTTGTCGAGGCCTGCGAAAGAGGTGGCGCCGAGCAGTCCGAGGGTGCGGATCACCTCGTCTTCCAGAAGCTCCAGCATCCGCACCACGCCGGCTTCGCCACCGGCGGCCAGCGCCCAGCATTGCAGCCGGCCGAGGCCGACGATGTCGGCGCCGGCGGCGATCGCCTTGACCACATCGCTGCCACGGTTGATGCCGCCGTCGACCATGATCTTGGCGCGGCCGCGCACCGCGTCGACGATCTCGGGCAGCACATGCATGGATCCGCGGCCATGGTCGAGCTGGCGGCCGCCGTGGTTGGACACGTAGATCCATTCGACGCCATGATCGATCGCCATCTCGGCGTCCTCGGCGGTGGCGATGCCTTTGAGGATCAGCGGGATCTTGTACTTGTCCTTGATCAGCTTCACGGTGTTCCAGTTCAAGGCCATCTGGTAGTCACCGCCGCTGACCCGCAGCCGGGTGGCGCGGACATAACGCTTGGCGATGTCGCGCTCACGGCGGCTGTAATGCGCGGTGTCGACCGTGAGGCAGAACGCGGTGTAGCCCTTGTCGATCGCCCGGCTGACGCTGTCCTCGACAAAGGCGTCGTCGCCGCGGACGTAGAGCTGGTACAGCCGCAGCGCGTCGGGGGCCGCCTCGGCGACCTTTTCGAGGCCCGGCCCGGACACTGAGCTCAGCATATGGGCGATGTTGAATTTAGCGGTGGCGCGGACCACGGCGGCGGCGCCTTCCGGATCGAAGATTTCCAGCGCGCCGACCGGGGCGATCATGACCGGCATCCGCATCTTGCGGCCGAACCGCTCGACCGTGGCGTTGACGCGGGAGACGTCGCGCAGCACCCGCGGGCGGAACGCGATCTCGTCGAGCGCCATGCGGTTGCGCTTCATCGTGGTCTCGGTCTCGGCGGCTCCGACGATATAGTCCCAGGCATTCTGGTTCAGATTGGCGCGCGCCTTGCGGACGAACTCGTGCAGGTTCTGAAATTCTTCGCTGCTCGCCGCGAGCTGGGCCAGTGCCGGTGATCGCAGCGGGGTCGGGTCGTTCATGATTTCCTCCGGGAACGCTCGGTTTTTTGCGTCAGGTTTTGCCTCCCTTTCGCCTATCGCGTCCGGGCCATCCGCGCCATCCCGAAAATGCTATGGCTGGTATCGCCGGAAGGGTGGGGGTGCCCGGATCACGCGGCCCGGCGGCCGATGCGGGGGTGGGGTCGGCTTCGCCGACGCCCGCCCGATGAGGGGACGAAGGGCGGCCCTTGCATGTGCTATCGGATGCACTTTCGCGCAACACCTGTCGTCGTTTTCAGGATCGGAGGTCGAATAGATGATCGAATGGTTTGAGGATGCGTTTATCGGTATGCGCTTCAAGAGCGCGGAAATCGTCGTCAGCGAAGCCGACATCAAGCGGTTCGCCGGGGAGTTCGATCCTCAACCGATGCACCTGGATGACGAGGCGGCGAAGCAAACCATCTTCAGGGGGCTGGCGGCTTCCGGATGGCACACCGCTGCGCTTTCGATGAAGCTCGTGGTCGAGATGCGTCCGTCCGGCGACCGCCCGCTGATCGGTTCAGGGGTCGAAGATCTTCGATGGATGATCCCGGTTCGCCCGGGCGACACCTTGCATGTCGAGGGCGAGGTAATCGAACTGAAACCTTCGAAAACAAAACCGCAGGGCGTTGTCGTGACCAAATGGACCACCTACAACCAGCATGGCGAGGCGGTCTATACGTTTACCCCGATGCCGGGTCCGATCCCGCGCCGGCCGGCCTAGTTTTGCGCAAGCGATCGCCGCGCAATCGCCATCAAGGCGCCGCAGCCGATCGAGGTTCCATCGCCGATGTCGACCGCCGCGTGCCGGCAGAAACCACGCGCCGGTGCCCGAGTTGATGCTATAACCCCGCGCGTCGAAGCCACCCACTGATCATCAAAGGCAATCGAATGCGACTGAAATCAGCCCTCGCCATCGCCATCCTCTCTGCCACGCCGGTGCTGGCGCAAACCGTCACCAATAGCCGCGACACCAACGGCAACCTGCCGAGAGACAAAGGCATGTCGGCCAACACCAACCCGACCAACGCGACGCGAAGCGGTGCGATCCAGGGGCAGCCGGCGCCGCAGCCGAACAAGCCGCGCGCCCAATAACCGTTGACGCTACAGGTTTGAACGCCGTCCATGAGCCTGATCGATTGCCACGACTGCGGACACCCGGTTTCGCCAAGCGCGCGGCAATGCCCGCAATGCGGGTCGAAAGAACTGGCCGGGCCCTATCGGCCCAGCCGCCGGGCCGCCCGCAGAAACGGCATCGAAGCGCGCAACGACCGGACGCTGATCCTGATGGTGATCGGATTGGGCGCGGTCGGCGCGTTCTACGGCGTCGAGATCAATGCAACGCTGTACGGCAAATTGTTTTGCGCAGTGCTGTACGGCTTCGTCGGCGTTTGCGCCGCGGTCCCACTGGCGTTCGCCGTCAACCTGACCCGAAACTGGCGTTAGCGCGGCGCCGTTATTCCCCGGCTCACGTGGCAAACCGTATACCCGTCGTTAGGATTTGGCTCCGGCTGATTTGCTCTGACTCCAATTCGTTCTTCGAGAACGGAATGGAGTCAGAGCAAGAACGAAGGCGGCTTCGGTCGCGGTGAACCTCGCCTAGCGTTTCACCATCGAGGCTTTGCTGTTGACGATCGGCGTCGAACCGCAAGCCTTCAGGACTTTTTTCCGAACGGCGTCCAATCCGGTGAGCGTGAACACCGCAGCGTGATCGATGCCGTCAGACACCGTGACAATCATCGTCGTGCCTTCCGACAGCGATTGGATCAGGTCGGCGGCCTGGTCGACGTTGGTGGCGGTCTTGCCATCCGCCGACAGATTCCAGGGCGTTCGGTCCTTCATCTGAAGGGCGACCTGGACTTTGTTGTTCGGCGCGCTCCGCCAGGCCCCGTCGGTGCGGAGCGCAATCTCGGTCCGCCGTTGCCGGCACTGGATCGAGAGCGCGCCGGGCGAATCCTCGCGATTGGTCGATGACTTGATGGTCGCGACAATGACCGGGCTGTAGTCGATCGGCGAACTGGTTTCGCTGACAACCCAATTCGGATTGGACGGCGCTACCGGCGTGTCCGCGACCTTGGCAGGTGCGGTCGGCTTGACGATTGCGGTCGGCGCAGCGGGCGCAACGGCAACTGGCGGAGCCGCGGGCGGCGCTGTCGTCGCCTCGGATGACGGCGTTGTTTCGCGTGGCTCCTTCGCCGGCGCGTCCGCCATCTTGCCGGGCATAGCGGGCACAGCAGGCGGAGGGCTCGCGGCCGGGGCGGCCGGGGAGACCGCGACCGGTGACACTTCCGGCGGCGCTGTTGCGGCTACCGGGGCCGTGGCTTGCGCCGGGGCCGGCGCGGCAGCGGCCGTCGGCTGCTTGGCCGGACCTTGCGGGGAGCCGGTGGTGGCGGGGTCGGCGGCCGGCGCCGCTCCCGTCACGTCGGATGAAGAAACGTGTTCAAGGCATACAAGCTGTTCGGCCTGGGCCTGGTGGAAGCAATCCAAACGCGTCTGCGGCGAATTGTCGGGATTGGAGCAGATTGCGTAAGCAAGCCGCGAAGCCTTGAAACAGCTCTCCAGGGCCGAGACCCGGCTTTCAGCCGAGCGTGCCTGGTCGCCGACAACGGCGACGAAGAACATCAGTGTCCAGACGACGATGCGTTTCATGGGCGGCTGGCCTGCTTGCCGGAGTTTGCGCGCGCAAGCCAGTCCTGAGCGGCCTTGAATTGCTCGAGCCCCGGCGCCTTGGTCGAAAGATTGACGTCCTTCCATTTCGGGTCAAACCCCGGCGAGCGGAGTTTGTCGATCCGGCCGAACAACTCATCGACAAAATGCGCAACGCGGGCGTAGCGCGGCGAGTTCGGCGCCCAATTATAGCTGGCGAGAATGGTCGGCACCGAGATGGTCGCGACCCGCTCTCCCTTCGCGATCAGGTTGGGATAGTCGGTCGAGTTGAGATAGGACTGCAGATAATAGTCCTGGAATTTCGGGCCGTAGTCGACCGGCAGGAATTTGAAACCTTGCTCCCATTTGATCTTCGTAAACGCATCGACTGGCTTGGACGTCACGAACACCACGGCGGCGATTTCGCCGCGCTTGAGTTGCTCCAGCGCGACCGGATGCGGAATGAACATCTTGTCGACGTCGATATTGAGCCGGCTGAAGATCAGCGGCCCGGAATAGGCGGCGGCGGTCCCCTGGGTGTTGAAGTTGACCTTCTTGCCGGCCAGGTCCGCCAGCGATTTGATTTCCGGCCGGACGAAAATATGCAGTTCCGACGGAAACAGATTCAAGATGTAGCTGATGCGCTGCTGAATCTGCGGGACCTGGGTTTTGTATTCATCAAGCGAGTCGCTGTTGATGATCGCGGCGTCGATGCCTTTCAGGTAGAGAAGGTCATTGACGTTTTCGGTAGGGCCGCGGGTAACCACCGGCAGGACCTGGATCACTCCGCCGTCGCTGACGACGCGCGCGATCTCCGACGCGTAGCGGATCGGTGCGCCCTCGATCAGGCCGCCGGCGAGGCCGACGGTCCCGGCATTGAGCCGCTGTCTGATCTGCGCGTCCGCCGCAGCTGCTGAAGTCGAAGGGTTGCGCGAAACACGGCTCGTTTGGGCTCTTGAATCGTTGCCAGCTAATACAACCAAAAATAGCATAGCGAATATCGGTATGCGATACATGAAACTCACCACTCTGAAATAACTACAATATTTTCGGACGTTACCACCGCCGAACCAGGAAAAAAGTGAAATTTGAAAAAATGACCAAAATTACACTCTAAGATAGTATTTCGGGCCGTTTTGGTACGACTAAAGATTTAGATCGCGATTGCTGCACCCTGTTTTTCTCGCGTCTTTTGACTTCGAAACCCGGCGCCTGACGCGTCAAATCGGACCGTTAAAGGCTCGTGCTTTGCTTTGTGATCGGGCCAGGATGACGGTCGAACCTGGCGCTGAAGAAGCCCGCCAGAGCATCCATCGTCGAAACCAATACCGGCATATTGAAGCGATATTTGCGGTCGCGCGCGGCGCTCAATAGATCTGCCCGCGCTGGAACGATGACGATGCGGACGGGAGAACGCCGATGCAATCCAACCAACATATCTATGTCCGCAAGCTGCTATACGAACTGCGGCGCGCCGATCATTCCATCGTCGTCCGTGACCGGGACGGAAGCATCTCCGGCGCCACGCTGCTCGGTCTGATCTTCCGGTACGCGCATGTTCTGCAAGGTCTCGGAATCAAGCGCGGCAAGTTGCTCGCCATGTTCGCGCCGAACCGGCCCGATGCGATCGCCATTCGTTATGCCGCCCATCTGTTGGGTGCCGCGACGGCTTATCTCTCGATGCCGCCAACGACAGCGCAACGACGTGCCTTGATCGAACAGATGGCGCCGGATCTGCTTGTGGTATTTCCGGAAAGCGTTCACTGCATCGAGGAAGCCGGCGCCGTGTCCTTTGTCACCGTTGGGACGAGCGAAATCGGGTCCAAAGGCCGGTTGGACTTGTTGGCGGCATCGGCGTCCGCCGATCCAGTGGAGGTTTTGGCCGAGGCCAATGATTTGGGCGTGATCGCTTCATCCGGCGGTTCCACCGGCGTGCCGAAGGGGAGTTGCCGAAGCTTTGCCGCCTACAGCGCCATGGTCGACGCACCCTCGAGCCCGGATCGCATCCAGCTGATCAACGGTCCGCTCGCTTATCTTTCGCAGGTTCTGGTCGATGTGACGCTGTTGGGCGGGGGGCAGGTTGTATTTCGTGATGCGTATGACGCGGCCGATACGCTTGCCACCGTCGAGCGAGAGAGGATCACCGATCTCTTCCTGGTCGAACCCCAGCTTTTCGAATTGATGGATCATCGAGGCGTCGATGCGCGGGACCTGTCTTCACTTCGCTCGATTACCCATATCGGCGTCTCGGCGCCTAATTGTCTTCGGCAAAGAGCCCGCAAGCGGTTTGGGCCGATCATGCGGCATGTCTACGGGGCGAGCGAGATGGGCGTCGTGAGCGTGCTTGCGCCGGGTGAGCATGATCCGTCGCAGCCCGAGGTTTTCGGGTCCGCCGGCCACATCCAGCCCGGCGTCGAGATCCGCTTTCGCCGTGCGGATGGCCGGTTGGCTGGTCCCGGAGAGACGGGAACGATCGAGGTGTCGTTCGCCCGCCGTGGCGCAGGGGTATCGCAACAATCCCCACCTGACCGAGCGGAGTTTTCAGCAGGGATGGTACCATACCGGCGATCTCGGCCGGCTCGACCGGGACGGCTTCCTGCACATCCTGGGACGCGCGGTGGATGCTTTGGAAGTCGGCGGCGTCAGGGTGATGCCGACCGAGATCGAAGAAGCGCTCTGCCGGCATCCATCGATTCGTTATGCCGTCGCGGTCAGGGATGCGGAAGCGAACCTGACCATCGCCGTTGTAACGCCCTGGCCGGGTGCGTCCATCGACGCGGCGACATGCCGTCGAACGGTCATGCTTCGTTTCGGTGCGGCTGTTGCGGCGTCGCTGATCGTCATTCCAGTTGAGCGGACACCTCTCACGGAACAGGGAAAGCCCGATCGCGCCGCCATTGTGCGACTTGCCCGCCGCGATGCGCTCGATGCGGAATTGCGGCGAATTCAATCTCGCTGACGGTTGCGTGGAAGTGGTTCAGGCCTGGCCGGCAAACTCTGGATTGGCGACGGCTGCGAGTTTGCCGATCGGGACCGGTTTGCGGACGGCGTGCCAATCGAACTTGTTCGCGGCGTCGAGGTAGGCGGCAAGAAGGCTGGGACGCCCGCGGAGCGTCTCGATCACAATCTTCAAATCGTCGCGGGGCCTCTTCATGTCCAGATCATGCCAGAACATGGTTAAGGACCCGTTGCATCGGAGAGCGTAGGCCGGCCGAAATCAAGCGCATCACCTTGGAACACGGTTTGCGTTCAAAGGCGCATTCGGCGGCGGAACGGCGTTCTTCTGCGCCGGGCTCAGGTTGGACGCGCCGGCCGTGCGATTGGTCGCCGTGCCCGGTTGCTGGGTGAGATCGCCGCGGCGGCCGGGTCCGGCCGGGCCTACCGGGGCTCCGATGCCGGTCGACGTATTGCCGGTGCCGGCGCTGCCCTGTGCATGGGATTGTGAACTTCCGGCGATGAAGGCGATCGCCACGACCGCTTTGATGATACGACCCATCAAACGTTCTCCCGAACCTGGCGTACCGCTTCGTTACCGCCAAGGCCATTTAGCCGAGGGAACGCGGACGCATCATGCCCGGCGAATGAGCCGCCTGATCGAAACGGTTACGCGCGTTGAATTTTCAGCGCGATACCCAGGCGCCCCGGGCGTGGGCGAGGGTACCGACATCGCTGATGTTGGCCCAAACGCCACTGGCCATCAGCATCACCGCGAGCGTCATTCCGAGGATGGTGTTCATCTCAGCTACTCCCTGCTGGACTCACAAGTCATTTCCTGTCGCCCGGTTCCTGCGTTTTGACTGGCGCGAGAAAAAATTGCGGCGATAGCGACTTGGCTGATGCACTTCTCGATCGCGACAGGCGTAACCGGCGTCCGCCGCTTCTCAACACTCGATCGCGTCTCAAAACTCAATCGAGTGAATATCGTCCGACCTCAATCCGCCCAACGCGTTTGTCCGGTGTCGGTCGGTCGCGATCGGCGCACAGCTCATCGATCCGCGCCAGCGGTGCTTTGGCAGCCAGCCAATGCTGCCTCGCCCGCTGAAGCTCCAGAGCTTCCCGCCGCTCGCGCCTTACCTGAACGCGCAAACGCTCGATCTCGGCCTCGATGTAATCGATGTCCGCCACACGCACGCACTCCGTACAAATACCGGGGCATTGTGAACACAACGAGAACCGTGCGCAAGCCCCCATGCGGTCACGAGAACGTGGCAGGCGGGCGTTTTGGGCGGCCTCGACCCGGCGGCGGCCGGTTGCCCGATTGCGCGCGCCGGGGACGGGACCGGGCCGGAGCGATGCGCGTTCATAGCAAATTAGATCCGTAACCAATCTTGTTTTGGCGTTGCCGCCAACGGCAGTTTTTCTGTTATGGATCCGGCTGTTGCTGGTGTGTTCGACCCGACTCAGGTTCTCTGCTCAGATGGCGAAATCGTCCAAGCTTGTGGCCGTGAAACGCGGCAAGGTCCTTCTGGTCCGGCGCAAAAGCGATAAATTGTGGATGTTCCCGGGTGGCCGCAAGCGCGATCGCGAGAGCGAGAAGGATTGCCTGCGCCGGGAGATCAAGGAAGAGCTCCCGGAGCTGCGATTGGGGCGGGTTCGCCTCTGGAAAAAGGTGACCGCCGTCAATCGTCGATCGGGACGAAAAATGAGCGACGCCATTTTCGTCGTCAAGAAGGCCACCGGCACGCTGAAAATCGGCGACAAGAAGGAAATCGACAAGGCCATTTGGCGCAAACCGCGCGGCATCCGCCTGACCCCGACTTCGCGCTATATCGTCGAGCAGCTGTTTCCGAAGTGATCAGAGCTGCTCGCCGCGCTTTCGTTCGGCGACTTGCACCGAATGGGCGCCGTCGAGTTCGGTCAGCTTTTCAACGAAGGTCTTGATGTCGTGCGACGAAAATCTTGCCGAGCAGCACGGTGATCTCGTCGGTGCTGCCATTTGGGCTCGCGAGGAGCGCTTGATCCGAGACGCGCGTATGCCGAGCGCCTGCCTGCCTCACGATGATCGCGGAAATCTCGCGATCATGCGGTCGTTCTGCCAAAGCTCGATGGTGTTGCGATCCGCGAAGCCGGAGGCGCGTTGCCTTGCGGCCTCGTCGCTCTCGCAGGACAGGTCGATCCGTTGGCTGATGCGGCCGTCTTCGCCGACCATGTAAGCCTGGTATTCCTTCAGCGGGCGCGCTCCGGGCGAAATATGTATCGACGACCAGCAGGGTCAGGTTATCGCACCTGCATGAAATTGAAAGACCAATAGGCGATGGCTTTTCGTTTCGTTTTTTCGCGTTGCAACAGGATGGCGGCGTTCGCCGCGGCGCGCGCGTCCTGCGTCGCGGACGCCCTGAGCCGTTCGCACGCCAACTGATCCGCGAAGCCGCCGATACCGGCGCGTGTCGCTCGCGACCGCACCCGATCTGCGGATTGGATCGAGTGGTTGAAACGTGCGGGCTATCGCATATCGCAAGGCAATGTCATGCGTCACCGGTGCGTGAAGAAATCGACATTGGCTGCCATGCGCCGTACGTCAGCGTGCGCCACAGCCATTCGACGGGACCGTACCGAAATCGGCTCAGCCACCAGGCGCTGAAGAAAACTTGGGCAGCGTAAACAGCGGCGCCGATGGCGAGCGTTTTGGCGGCGCCAAGTTGGCCGAACATCCCGAGGCCGTATCCATAAAAAATCCAGCCGAAGATCAGGGATTGGGCAATGTAGTTCGTAAATGCCATCCGCCCCAGTGGCACTGCCCAGCCCACTAGCGCTTTGCCGCTTTTCGAGTTGGCAATGGCAATGATAAGCGCAGCGTATCCGAGGGCCAACAGGGTCGTGCCTGCGGGACCAGCCATCAGGCCAATGCTTCCGCGCCCGAAAGAGCGGCCGAAGCTGACGAGGACCAACATCGCGCCCATGGCAATGAACCCCATTGCTATCGAGAAAAGCGGCCTTAGTCGCGGTTTACGCAACATATCGCATCGCCAGGCAAGTGCACCGAGCAGAAAAAGTCCCATCGTGCGCGGAAAAACAAAGACGTGCAGGGGAGTGATCATAGGGATTTCTCGAAACCGGAACGCCAGTACTTCGCCGAAGCTACCCGACGGATAGATGCGGTTCGCCGCCGCGACGTCGCCATGGATCGCGGCAAACTTCGGAAAAAGTCCTTCCGGTGGCCATGTCTGCATCGCGAGATACAGCCCGAAAAAGGCCAGCACGCCGCAGGCCACGAGCCATCGAGGGCCGGACAGAAGCGGCAAAACGACGAGACCCGCAACGGCGTATTCGGTGAGGATATCGCCGTTCCAGATCAAGCACAGATGCAACAGTCCGAATATCAGCAGGACGATAAGCCGACGCATCAGAAGGAGCCTGCGGTGCGGGCTCGCCGACAGCCTCTCGAATTGGATGGCAAGCCCTATGCCGAACAGAAAGGAGAAAAGTGCGAATGCCTTCATATCGACGGCCAGCATTAGAACGGTCTCTACGAACCGGTCGACCGGCGGCGCAGCCTCTGTGGCCGGCAGAAATTGCGCGAAAATCGAAACGCGGAATTCCGTTATCAAATTGATTGCGAGAACACCGAACAAGGCAATGCCGCGCAACGCGTCGATGGCAGCGATCCTGCCCTGCGGACTGACTGGCCCGAATGGTTCATTCTCGTTGGGAGCAACAGCCACTACAGAAGACCGATACGGGATACAATCAAAGATTGTTGATATCAAAGGCGCCCTGGGCTGTCACCAGCAGGGGGAAATGCATAAGCCCTTTTGGCAGCCGGCCGGCCGCTTGGTTGCGCATAATCGACTCAACTGTTGAGGCCTGATGGCTTCACGATTATGTTCGATCGGCGCTTTGAAAATTGCTGGCTTGACGTCAAAAACAGGCTTGTCGAGTATGTCCACGTCAGCTCAAATGCGAAGTTGAAGACTGCGGCGCGTCGGTAAACGATCCGCAAGACGACTGTCCGGGAATCCTTCGGTCCGCCCGAAAGCTATCGGAGGACGTCGGCTGCGGGGAAAAACAGCCGCGCCATCGTTGCCGGGGCTTCGGGGCAGGGCGAAGCAATCATGGTCAACAAGTTCAAGGGCTTCGCTGCGCCCTTTACTATGGTTCTCCCGGGGATCGAGCAATTAGACGCTTCCGGAAAAACTCTGGATATCCTCAGCTCAACCCGCGAACATAACGACGCAAATGCCCTCTCTCTGGGGCTTCGCTTTCTCACGCTCGATCAGGAAGGACGCCGTCACGCGCTGGCTTGCAACACCGTTTCCGGGAGAAGCGCGCCATGCGCGCAAGATTATACAGATCGATCAGGTCCTCTAATCGATCCAACCTGGTTCGCCCTTTTCTCCAGGAGGTTGCTGGGTCTCCTGCTTAGGAAGGCCGATATCTTGGCTGCTGCTCGGGCGTATGCGTCGCGGGGGCTGCGAATCCGTGTCCCCATTCGCTGAACTTTTTGCGAGGGCCGAAGCTCCGCCCGTATTCGGGAGGACTGTTGGAACGCCAAACCCACACTGGTCGATCACGAAAATGCTATGCGTCTGCGATCGACGTATCTCGGAGCAGGGTGATACCGGCCGGTCTCTGCTTAAGCACACCGCATTTTATTCGGGCAAAACGCCCGAAATCGAGGCCCGAGGTTACAATTTTGTCACAGGCCGGATTTCGGCTTTGCGGCGGCGCAACAGCGCGTATACCGTGCCGTATTCGCCGAAAACTCCGGCGGTGCGGCAAAACCGCCGCAATGACACCAGAAAGTTATTGTGAGCCTTTCGGTCGATCTTATCTGTGTCCAGAATCCACGCGTAAGACGCCGAATTGCCGACCCGGGCGCCTGAGGGTTGCCCCGCCAGCGTTTGACGACCCCGAGTTCAACGACCACGAGTTTCACCGATCCGGTTCATCCGATCCAAGCGTGCCATAACTGACAGCGAGAAGGTTCCGCGAACAATGCGCAAGAATTCCTCCTTTATCCTCGGTGCGTTGGCCGGTACGTGCCTGACGCTGGTGGTCGCAGGCCCGAGCCCGCAGTTCTGGATCGCCGCGGCCAAGGCGGCCGCCAAGGGCGACACCTATTCGCAGCTCAATCTGTTCGGCGACGTGTTCGAGCGGATCCGCACCGATTACGTCGAGAAGCCCGACGACTCCAAGATGATCGAGGGCGCCATCACCGGCATGGTGACGTCGCTGGATCCGCATTCGCGCTACATGAACGAGGCGTCCTGGCGCGACATGCAGGAGACCACCCATGGCGAGTTCGGCGGGCTCGGCATCGAAGTCACCATGGAAGACGGCCTGGTCAAGGTGGTCTCGCCGATGGATGGCACCCCGGCGGCGAAGGCCGGCATCCTCTCCGGCGACTTCATCACCTATATCGATGGCGACGCAGTGCAGGGCCTGACCCTGGAGCAGGCCGTCAACAAGATGAAGGGCCCGGTGCACACCAGCACCAAGCTCAAGATCGAGCGCAAGGGCGCCGACAAGCCGATCGACGTTTCGATCGAGCGTGAAATCATCCAGGTCAAGCCGGTCAGCTTCCACACCGATGGCGGCGATATCGGCTACATCAGGATCAGTTCGTTCAACGAGCAGACCACCGAGGGCCTGCACAAGGCGATCGACGATATCTCCAAGCAGATCCCGCAGGACAAACTGACCGGCTATGTCGTCGACCTCCGCAACAATCCGGGCGGCCTGCTCGACCAGGCGGTGTCGGTGGTGAGCACTTTCCTGCAGCGCGGCGAGGTGGTCTCGACCCGCGGCCGTACCCCGGAGGAAACCCAGCGTTACACCGCCAAGGGCGGCGACATGACCAAGGGCAAGCCGCTGGTGGTTCTGATCAACGGCGGCTCGGCCTCGGCCTCCGAAATCGTCGCCGGCGCGCTGCACGATCACAAGCGCGCGACCCTGATCGGCACCCGTTCGTTCGGCAAGGGCTCGGTGCAGACCATCATTCCGCTCGGCACCGGCAACGGCGCGCTGGCGCTGACCACGGCGCGTTATTTTACGCCGTCCGGTCACTCGATCCAGGCGCTGGGCGTCTCGCCTGACATCGAGGTGCTGCAGGATGTGCCCGACGACCTGAAGGGGCGCGTCGACACCAAGGGCGAAGCCTCGATGCGCGGCCATCTGTCGGCCGAAGGCGCCGAGCAGACCGGCTCGCAGGCCTATGTGCCGCCGGACGAGAAGAACGACAAGGCGCTGGCCGCCGCTCTCGATACCCTGCGCGGGGTTACGATCAAGGCCGATATGCCGGCGACGCCGCCGAAGACGACGGTGCCGAACTAAGTTTGCCGGGTTGCCGAACGGGAATTCGATCGGGGTGGCCAAGGCCGCCCCGATTGCGTTTTCAGGCTACCGCCGACGGGTGTTTGGCGTGCACGCCGAACAATTGCCGGATCTCGGCGGCCGGCTTCGGCCGGCTGAACAGGTAACCCTGCATTTCCGAGCAACCGAGCGTGCGCAGCAATTGCTGCTGCTGCCTTGTTTCGACGCCTTCCGCCGTGGTGGTCATGCGTCGGGCGGCGGCGATGTTGACCACCGCCTGCACGATGCTGGAGGAGCCTTCGGGCTGTTCGATATCCGTGACGAAGCAGCGGTCGATCTTGATCTTGTCGAACGGAAAACGCTGCAGATAGCTCAGCGAGGAATAGCCGGTGCCGAAATCGTCGAGCGCGATCCGCACGCCGATCGCGCGCAATTGATGCAGGATGGCCAGCGCGGCTTCGTCGTCGCGGATCAGCACCGCCTCGGTGATCTCGAGCTCCAGCCGGCTCGCCGCGAGGCCGGACGCCGCCAGGGCCGCCACCACCTTCAGCGCCAGCGTGCCGCTCTTGAACTGAACCGGCGAGACGTTGACCGCGAGCCGGATATGCTCGGGCCAGGTCGCGGCCTCGGCGCAGGCCGTCATCAGCACCCATTCGCCGATCTGGTTGATCAGGCCGGTGTCTTCGGCGATCGGAATGAATTCGGCCGGCGAAACCAGGCCGCGTTCGGGATGCCGCCAGCGCAACAGCGCTTCGCAGCCGGTGATCTTGTCGTCCTGGAGACCGAGACAGGGCTGGTAATAGACCTCCAGCGCGCCGCCATCGGCGATCGCCTGCCGCAGATCGATTTCGAGCAGTCGCCGCGCCCGGACCTGCGCGTCCATCTCCGGCTCGAAGAAACGATAGGTGCGGCGGCCGGCCGATTTGGCGGCATACATCGCCATGTCGGCGTTCTTCAGGATCTGGTGCAGGTCGCTGCCATGCTGCGGCGCCAGCGCGACGCCGATGCTGGCGTCGGTGGCGACCTGATGGCCGAGGCATTCATACGGCATCCGGATCGCGTCGAAGATCCGGCTCACCAGTTCGACGATCTCGGCTTCGGTCTCGACCGCGGTCTGGACGATGGCGAATTCGTCGCCGCCGAGCCGGGCGACGAAGCCGTCGCCGCGCGTGCAGGTGCTGAGGCTCACGGCCACCGATTTGAGCAACTCGTCGCCGATCAGATGGCCGAGCGTGTCGTTGACGCTCTTGAATTCGTCGATGTCGATATAGAGCACCGCCAGTTGCTGGCCCGGTGCGATCCGGCCCAGCTCCTGTCGCAGCCGCTGATGGAACAGTGCGCGGTTGGGCAAATCGGTCAGCGCATCGTAATGCGCCAGATGCGTGATCCGCGCCTCGGCGTCGCGACGTTCGGTGATGTCCTCGATGGTCGCGACCCAGCCGCCGGCCTCCAGCGGTTGATTGATGATCTCGATCGCGCGGTTGCCGGGTATCTCGGTGATCTGCCGGGTGACCTTGCCGAGCGCGACATTGCGCATGGCCGAGGCGCAAAACGCTTCGACGTCGCCATCGAACGAGCCGGTCGCTTTGCGGGCGGCGATCAGGTCCTGCATGGTGCAACCGGGCTCGATCCCCTGCGCCGACAACCCGAACATCTCGATGTAGCGGCGGTTGCACACGGTGACGTGGGCGGTGTCGTCATAGACCACGAGGCCCTGCGGGATGTTGTTCACCGCGGTGTCCAGCCGCTGTTTCTCCATCCGGTGCTGCCGCGACAATTTCCGCACCACCAGAAACAGAACGCCGGCGATCACCATCACCGACAGCGAGGCGACGATGACCAGGAACCGGGTCTGCTCGCGCCAGTCCGTCAGCGCCGCCGCGACCGTCGTGGTCGCGATCACCGAGATCGGAAACTCGCTCAGCTTGCGCGCCGACGCCAGCCGGTCCACGCCATCCATCGGACTGGTCAGCCGGATCGTGCCGTGATCTGCTTTCGACAGCACCTCCTGATGGACCGGCCCCTTGGAAAAATTCCGTCCGATCATCTCCTCGATGTGCGGATAGCGCGCCAGCAGCGTACCGTCGCTGTGGTACAGCGAGATCGCCGCATCATCTCCGAGCGTCAGCGAAGCAAAGAATTTTTCGAAATTGGCCGGAGTGATCGCGCGCGTGACCATTCCCAGAAATTCGCCGTTCGGGCCGGTGATGTTGTGAGAGATCACGGTCGCCCATTCGCCGGTGAAACGGCCATGCACCAGCGCGATCAGGACGGAAGTCGCCGCCGTGCCCGATTTGAAGGCCTTGAAATAGTTGCGGTCGGCGACGCTGATCTTGGGGACCGGCCAGCTTTCGGACGAATTGATCAGTTTGCCGTCGGCGTCGAATATATTGACCCCGGCAACGTCGGCGTGGCCGCTGACCTTGGCCTTCAACACCTCGTGAAATTCGGCGGTCGACATCCGCGTCTTGAAGGCATCGGGCGAGGACAGTTTGGCAAGGTGAGATTCGGCGGCGACTTCGCGCTGGATCGTGACGAAATCTTCAAGCTGCTGATCGAAATGACGCGCCAGCAGCAACACCGTGTTGTCGAGTTCGCGTTCGGCGCTCTGCAGCGCGCGCTCGCGGAAGACGCCGACCATCATGCCGGTCCCGATCACGATAGCGGACATCAGCAGCACGCCGCCGACGATCAGCCAGCGCACCGGGCTGCCGCGAAGGGCGGCCCGGGTCGTGAATGAACCTGTCTTCAACCAGGCGTTTCCCGATATCGTCATTGGTCTTGATCGCCGCCAACGCATGATGCCGGTAGTCATTTGGGACCGCAGGCCACACACAAGACTACCGAACCGATGTGGAGGCGACGTTAGCAAGTTGAGTTAATGGCCGCTTAATCGGTGCGATTGAACATCGGTGCTGCCGGTACATCGTGCCGCGAACCCGACGCTCCCGATCAAGACAACAAAAAAGCCCCGCCGAAGCGGGGCTCTTGATCTGCAAGGAAGCGTGCCGGCTCAGCGCGAACCGGGACCGGTCGGCGAAAGCGTCGATCCGCTCGGCGAACTGGTGCTTGGATTGAGCGTGTTGCCCGATGGGTTGGAGGCGCTGGGCGAACGCATGGTGCCCGAGGTCGATGTGCTGCCGCTTCCCATGCCGGTGGTGCTGCCCGTTGACGAGCCGCTCATGGCCGCGCCGCCGGTCGACGTACCGGCACCCGCTCCCGCGGCGCCGCCGGCTTGGGCAAGCGCGAACGTGCTGGACAAAGCGAACGCTGACGCGAGGACGATTGTCTTGATTTTCATGACCGGTTTCCTTTGTGAAATTATGCCCAATCAACGCGTCAACGGTACGAAATGTTCCAGAGGTCAGCCCGGATCTGGCGCCGAGCGGTCGTCGCCGTGTTCACGTTTCAGCGTGCTGGGCACGCGTGCGATTATTGGCCTGGTCGGCGATACAATTTTATCGTGGTCATGGTGGAAACAAGTTCCGTCGATGGAACCATGGCCGACGCCGTGAAATGTGCTCACCCGCTCAAGATACCGATGCGCAAATACTTGGCAGCAGTATTTGCCGGACGCAGCGCGAATAGTCGGAA
The DNA here is from genome assembly GCA_963845435.1 of uncultured Alphaproteobacteria bacterium. GTDB lineage: Bacteria > Pseudomonadota > Alphaproteobacteria > Rhizobiales > Xanthobacteraceae > Bradyrhizobium. Next base: position 111,929 of record CAWJSD010000015.1, on the reverse strand, counting down.
CTAATTTCCCCAGTAGCGGAGATCAAGCAAGCCTTAACTATCTAATCCGTTGGCGATGCTCGTTATCGGTTTGGCATGCTATTTGCGATTTATACGTCGATAGAAGGCGATGATATTGGGAAGCAGAACGATGAAAAACGTATTCAAGGAATTTCTCGCTGACGAAACCGCCGCCACGGCGATCGAGTATGGACTGATCGCGGCCGGCATCGCACTGGCGATTATTGCGACGGTGAAAGGGTTGGGCACCACGCTCAACAACAAGTTCGTCTCGATCAACACTTCGCTGAAATAGTCGCGGCCCAACTGACGCGATCGCGTCAGGCGCGGTAGTGGCCCGATTTGCCGCCGATCTTTTCGACCAGGTGAATGGCCTCGATGCGCACGCCGCGCTCGACCGCCTTGATCATGTCGTAGATCGTGAGGCACGCCACCGACACGGCGGTCAGCGCTTCCATCTCGACGCCGGTCGGGCCGGTGACCTTGACGGTGGCGCGCACGATGCAGCCCGGCAGCTTGCTGTCGGGCTCAATGTCGAGCGTGACTTTCGAGAGCGCCAGCGGATGGCATAGCGGGATCAGCTCCGACGTGCGTTTCGCCGCCATGATGCCGGCAATTCGCGCGGTGCCGAGCACGTCGCCCTTCTTGGCATTGCCGCTGACGATCAAATCGAGCGTCGCCTGGCTCATGACGACGCGGCCTTCGGCCACCGCGGTACGCTCGGTGGCGGCTTTGGCCGAGACATCGACCATCCGCGCTTCGCCTGACGCGTCGATATGGGTGAGGGCGGGCTTGGGCTTCGCGGATTTGCCGTTCGATGCTTTGGAAGCCTTGCGCGCCATGATCTAGCGCGTCCCCGCGGTGCGGTAGCCGTCGTCGCGCGCCAGCAGCGCGCGGGTCGCCGCGGTGACATCGGCCTGCCGCATCAGGCTTTCGCCGACCAGGAAGGTCGACATGCCGACACGTGCCAGCCGGGCCAGATCGGCCGGCGCGAAGATGCCGCTTTCGCCGACCATCAGCCGGTCGGCCGGGATCAACGGCGCCAGCGCCTCGCTGGTCGCTAGCGTGGTCTCGAAGGTCCGCAAATTGCGGTTGTTGACGCCGATCATCGGCGAGCGAAGTTTCAGGGCGCGATCGAGTTCGGCGCGGTCATGGATCTCGATCAGCACGTCCATGCCATGGGTCGAGCGCGGTGTCCTCGATATCGCGTGCGGCGGCATCGTCGAGCGCGGCCATGATGATCAGGATGCAGTCGGCGCCATGGGCGCGGGCCTCGACCACCTGATAGGGATCGAACATGAAATCCTTGCGCAGCACCGGCAGGCGGACCGCGGCGCGCGCCGCCACCATGAAATCGAGATGGCCCTGGAACGACGGCGTATCGGTCAGCACCGACAGGCAGGCCGCGCCGCCGGCCTCATAGGCCTTGGCCAGCGCCGGCGGATCGAAATCGGCGCGGATCAGACCCTTGGACGGCGAGGCCTTTTTCACCTCGGCGATCAGCGCGTAGTCGCCGCGCGCGATGTTTTTCGCGGATCGCGCGCACGAAGCCGCGCGGCGGCGGCGCGGATTTCGCCAGCGCTTCGAGGCTCGCCAGCGGATGCGCGCGCTTGGCGGCGGCGATTTCCTCGCGCTTGTAGGCTTCGATCTTGGTCAGGATGTCCGACATCGGGGGCCTCTCAGCTGTTGGAGACCGCGATCAACTGCTTCAGCCGCGCCGCCGCGGCGCCGCTGTCGAGCGATTTGGTGCCGAGGTCGACGCCTTCCTTCAAATCGCCGGCGCGGCCGGCCACGATCAGCGCCGCCGCGGCGTTGAGCAGCGCGACATCGCGAAACGCGCCCGGCTTGCCGTCGAGCACGCCTTGCAGCGCGATCGCGTTGGCCGCGGCATCGCCGCCCTTCAGGGCGTCGCCGCCGGCGCGGGGCAGACCGGCTTGCTCCGGCGTGACGTCGAAGGTGCGGATGTTGCCGTCTTCGAGCGCCGCGACAAAGGTCGGGCCGGTGAGGGTGATCTCGTCGAGCCCGTCGGAGCCATGCACCACCCAGACCGCTTCGGCGCCGAGATTCTTCAGCACCTGCGCCAGCGGCTGCACCCATTGCCGCGAGAACACCCCGACCATCTGCCGCTTGACGCCGGCCGGATTGGACAGCGGCCCGAGCAGATTGAAGATGGTGCGGGTAGCGAGCTCGACCCGGGTCGGACCGACATTCTTCATCGCCGGATGATGCGCGGGCGCGAACATGAAGCCGATCCCGGCCTCGGCGACGCAGCGGCCGACCTGTTCGGGCGTGATGTCGATCTTGACCCCGAGCGAGGCCAGCACGTCGGCGGCGCCGGAGCGCGACGACAGCGCGCGATTGCCATGCTTGGCGACCGGCACGCCGCAGCCGGCGACGATGAACGACGCGCAGGTCGAGACGTTGACCGAACCCGAGCCGTCGCCGCCGGTGCCGACCACGTCGACGGCGTCGGCGGGGGCCTTGACGCGCAGCATCTTGGCGCGCATCGCCGACACCGCGCCGGTGATCTCGTCGACGGTTTCGCCGCGCACCCGCAGCGCCATCAGCAGACCGCCCATCTGCGAGGGCGTCGCCTCGCCGGACATCATGCTGTCGAACGCGGAGGCCGCCTCGTCGCGCGTCAGCGTCGCGCCGGTCGCGACTTTTCCGATGATAGATTTAAAGTCGTCCATCGCGTGCTTTCAGGACAAGGAAACCTCATGGTGAGGAAGCGCACTTGCGCCGTCTCGAACCATGGCCACGAGTTGCCGCATCCTTCGAGACGCGGCCAAGCGGCCGCTCCTCAGGACGAGGGTCACTCCGGGGCGGGCGCGAGTTGGCATCACATGCTGCTCAATTGTTGCTGTTGCTCGCGCCGGTGACCTGCGCGAAGGCGGCTTCATTGATGGTGGTGCCGATGTTGGATTCAAGCTTGGTGACGTATTGCGCGATGCCCTCGTCCTCGAGGCTGCGACCGAAGTTGGTCCTTCATCTTCTTCATGTCGTCGGAGGCCATGTCGAGCGGCGGCACGCTGATGTCGGTGACGCGAAACACGATCCACTGGCCGTCCGAGGCACCGGCCGTTTGTCCGGCGCCGTCCTTGGCGGTACGAAACGCCGCCGCGATCAGGCTGGCGGGAACGCCGGGCGGGGTGGCTTCGCGCTTGAATCCAGCCGCGGTTTCGACCTTCAGGCCATCGGCCGCGGCCAGGTCCGCAAGCTTGCCGCCATTGTCGAGCTTCTGCACCATGTCGGTGGCCTTGGCGCGCAGCTTGGTCGCGATCTGGTCCTCGCGCCATTTCGCCTCGACCTGGTCCTTGACCTCGTCGAGGTTGCGCTCGCGCGACGGGGTGATGCCGAGCACGTCGTACCAGACATAGCCGCCGTTGATACGTAATCGGATCATTGTCGACGCCGACGTCGCTGTTGAACGCCTGGGTGACGACGTCGAGGCCCTGGGGAATATCGTTCACCAGCTGACCGTCGGGACGGCGGCCGGAGCGATCGACGGCATCGATGGTGACCGCACGCAGCCCGAGTTTCTTGGCGGCCTCGATCACGCTGGCGCCGCCGCCGCGCTCGTCTTCCATCTTGTCGCGCAGATCGGCGACCGATTTGCGGGCGCGGTCGGTTGCGATTTCCTTCTTCAGGTTCTGGGCGACGCTTTCATAGGAAACCTGGTTGCCTGGATCGATCTTGCCGATCTTGGCCAGGGTGACGCCGAATTGGCCCTGCACCGGCTGGCTGATCTCGCCGCTCGGCAGCGCGAATGCCGCTTTCGCGACCTCGGGATCGATGACCTCGGATTTCGAGACCGATCCGAGATCGACGTCGGACGATTTCAGCCCGCGCTCCTTGGCGATCTCGTCGAACGGAGTGCCGGTATCGATGCGGCTGCGCGCCGCGGTGGCTTCCTCCATGTTGGGAAACACGATCTGCGAGACTTCGCGCTTCTCCGGCGTGCCCAGCGTGTCCTTGCGCACGTTCGTACAGCTTCTTGGCGTCGTCGTCGGAGACGTCAGACCATTTGGCGATCTCTTCCGGGGTGATCGGCGACAAAAACGATCTTGCGATATTCGGGCGCGCGGAACTGGATCTTGTGCTCGTCGAAATAGCTGGCCAGCGTTTCCGGCGACGGCGGATCGATGGTGCCGGCCTGGGCGGCGTCGAGCCTGACATAGTCGACCGAGCGCTGCTCGTTCTGGAATCGGCTGAGCGCGTCGATCATCACTTTCGACGGCTGGACGCCGGCCGAAATGGTGCCGGCAATCTGGCGCCGCAGCGATACCTTGCGCTGTTCGGCAACGTAGCGCGCCTCGCTATAGCCGAACTGCTGGATCGCGGCCGCGAACCGCGCCGGATCGAACGCGCCATTGGCGCCCTTGAAATTGGGGTCGCTGAAGATCAGGCGTTTGGTTTCTTCATCGGATTGACCAAGCCCCAGCCGCCGCGCGTCCTCATCCAGCGCCGCTTCGGCGATGGTCTGCTGCAGCACCTGGCGATCGAAGCCGAAGGCGCGGGCCTGATCCATCGTCAGCGGACGGCCGAACTGGCGGCCGATCTGCTGCAGCCGATCGGTGTAGAGCTGGCGGAACTGGTCGGTCGAAATATCGGTGTGGCCGATCGTGGCCAGGGTCGACTGGCCAAAGCCCCGGAAAATGTCGGCGATGCCCCAGACGCCAAAACTGATGATCAGCACCCCCATCACGACCGACATGATGGTCTTGCCGATCCAGTTCGATGAGACCTTGCGCATTCCTCGGAGCATGGATTCGTCTTCTGTCTAAAAATTAAAGGGCTGATTTTGTTCGCTTTTTAGCGATCTGGCCCGCGCCTCAGCCATCGGTGCGGAAACACGTGCACTATTTTCGGTCCGGGCACGGTCTAACGTGCCGAAGCCCCTCGCTGCAAGTCTGATACGGCCTGTGTTTTGGGGCAGAAAGTCGCCGTGCGGACGACCCGAAGGACTGGGGATTTAGCGCAGTAAATCCGCCACTTGGGTCTTGAGGAAGGTGGCGTCGGCCGGATTGGCGCTCGGATTGCCGGCGCGATGCCCCCAGATGCTCGGGATCGGCCGCAGGGCGCCGGATGCAAGATAAGGCAGTTCGGCGGCGTTGTCGGCGACGCGGAAATACAGGTCGGTCTCGCTCGGCATCAGCAGCACCCGCGCCTTGATCGACCGCAGCGCCCGCGCGAGGTCGCCGTGATACAGCGCGTTGTCGCTGATATCGCCGTGAAACCAGGCGTGGGCCTGCGCATAGAGGTTGGCGGCGCGGCATTGCGAAAATCGCTCGGCCCAATTGATGCGGACGAAGGTTTCGAGGTCGGGCGCGCCGAGCACGCTCTTGTAGAGGCCGGCGCGATAGAAATCCTGGCTCAGGCCCCAGCCGGCATAGATGTGGCCGAAGGCCTTGAGCGTCGGTAGCGGCTCGGCTCGAAAAGCGGCCGTTGCCGATGTGCTCCGGTGCGGCCTCCAGCGTGCGCAACAGGCCGGACAGAAACACCTTGTTATGATCGGCGGTGCGGGCGCTGCCGCAGACCACGAAGGCGCGCTCGACCATGTCGGGATACAACGCCGCCCAGTGATAGGCCTGGATGCCGCCCATCGAAAATCCGTAGACGCCGGCGAGCTTGTCGACGCCGTACATTTCGGTGACCAGACGGTGCTGCGCCCGCACGTTGTCGGCCATGGTGACGAGGGCTGGATAATCCGGCGTCTCCGCCGCGCCAGATGATTCTCCGTTCGAGAACATCGCCACGGCGACGATGCACCAGCGTGTCGGATCGAGAATGCCGTCTGGCCCGACCAGCCACGACATGTCCGCAAGCCGCGCGGAGTAGCTGCTGGGATACAGAATGAGATTGTCGCGTTTGGCGTTGAGCGTCCCGAAGCGCTGCCAGGCGAGGTGCGCGTCGCGGATCACGCCGCCTTTTTCGACGGCGAAATCGCCGAGCGCGAAGCTGACCGGTCTCGTTGTCCCAGTTCATATTGTTATCCCCGGCGTCGTCTATTTGTTTTCGGCGGCCTGCGCCTCGAACGCAAGCGCTACCCTCAATAGCCCAAGATCCGATCCGCGCGCGCCGATGATCGAAAGCCCGACCGGCGCGCCGTCGACAGTGGCGCCGGGCAGATTGACCTGCGGCACGCCGGTCAGGCCGCCATGGCTGGTCAGGCAGCTGATGCGTTCGCGCAAGGGGTCGAGTTGATGCAGCGGAAGACCGTTCAGGGGCGCCGGAAACGGTGTGGTCGGCAGGCAGAGGATGGTGCCGGGCGGCAGCAGCAGCGCGCATCCGGGCGCGGGCTTCCATCCGCATCAGGCTCGCGGCATTGCGCTCCGCGTCGGTCATCATCGAGCCCTGCACGAGGCCCCGCGCGACGCTGAAGGCGAGACGCGGATTGTAGCCGTCGAGCCAGGGCTGGAACGTCCGCCACGCCTCGCTGCCTGCAGGACGCGCTGGGCGCGCTGCCAGACCGACAGGCCCTGCGGCGCCATCGTGACGTCGCGGCGCTGGCCGATCAGGTCGGCGAGGCGGTCGACCATCGGCGCCAGCGCCTGCTGCACGTCTTCATCCGCGAAGCCGAAGCGCGTCCTCGGCCACCAGCAGCGTCGTGGGCAGCGCGGCGGGCAGGGCGCCGCCGACACAGCACCTCGCCGACCCGGGCGAATGTCGCGGCATCGCGGGCGAACCAGCCGCAGGTGTCGCTGCCGGGCGCCTGCACGGCGATGCCGGCGAAATCGATCCGGCCATGGGTCGGCCGGATGCCGTAGAGGCCGCAGAAGCTCGAGGGCACGCGCACCGAGCCGCCGGTGTCGGTGCCGAGCGCGAAATCGCACGCGCCGGCGGCGACCGCCGAGGCCGAGCCGCTGGACGAGCCGCCCGGCACCCGGTCGGGCGCCGCCGGGTTCAGCGGCGTGCCGTCATGCGCGTTCTCGCCGAGGATGCCGAGCGACACCTCGTCGGTGATGGTCTTGCCGATCACCGAGGCGCCGGCATCGAGCAGCGTCTGCACCACCCAGGCGTGACGCGTCGGCGTCGGCGCGAAGCGCGGCCAGTCCGGATTGCCGCCGCCGGTCGGCACATCGGCGACGTCGATCAGGTCCTTGACCGCGAAAGTCGAGCCCGGCGAGCGGTCCGGTCGCCGCGCCCGGCACCTGCGTGCGCGGGCCCGGCACAAACGCGTCAGTCGAAGTCATGACGCTTCTTGCGGGTCTTGCCAGTGCGCGCCGGGCACGGCGGCGAACAGGGCCTTGGTGTAGGGATGCTGCGGATTGAAGAAGATCTCGGCGGTCGGCGCGACTTCGACCACCTCGCCCTGTTTCATCACGGCGATGCGGTCGCAGACCTGCAGCGCCACGCGCAGATCGTGCGTCACGAACAGCATGCTGAGATGCAGCCGCGCCTTGATGTCGGCGAGCAGCGCCAGCACCTGCGCCTGCACCGACACGTCGAGCGCCGAGACCGGCTCGTCCGCGACCAGCACTTCCGGACGCAGCGCGAGCGCGCGGGCGATGCCGATCCGCTGGCGCTGGCCGCCGCTGAACTCGTGCGGAAAGCGCTTGCGCGGCCGACGCGATCGAGCCCGACCAGGCCGAGCAGGGCCATGCGCCTCCTCGCGGGCCTTGGCGGCCGGCGTGCCGTGGATGATCGGGCCCTCGGCGATGATGTCGATCACGCGCTGCCGCGGATCGAGCGAGGCGTAGGGATCCTGAAACACCATCTGCACGCGCTTGCGGACCGGGCGCAGCTCGCGGCGCGACAGATGGGCGATGTCGTGCGCCGCCGAGCAGGATCTCGCCGCCGTCGATCGGCATCAGCCGCGTGATGGCGCGCGCCAGCGTGCTCTTGCCCGAGCCGCTTTCGCCGACCAGCGCCGAGCGTCTCGCCGCGGCGCAGCTCCATCGATCACGCCGATCAGCGCCAGCGTGACCCGGCCGCCGAACAGGCCGCGTGGTGCCATAGGTCTTGGCGACGTCGCGCGCCTCGACGATGAACGGCTGTGTGTTCGCGGGCCGCGCCGCCGGCGGCGCGAGCTTCGGCACCGCCGCGATCAGGGCCTTGGTGTAGGGATGGCTGGGCGCGCCGAGCACGGCGGCGGCGGTGCCGCGTTCGACCAGTGTGCCGCGTTGCAGCACCGCGACCTCGTCGGCGATATCGGCGACGACGCCGAAATCGTGGGTGATGAACAGCACCGACGTGCCGTGCTCGCGCTGCAATTCGCGGATCAGATAGAGGATCTGCGCCTGGGTGGTGACGTCGAGCGCCGTGGTCGGCTCGTCGGCGATCAACAGCCGCGGATTGAGCAGCAGCGCCATCGCGATCATCGCGCGCTGGCGCTGGCCGCCGCTCAATTGATGCGGGATACGAGCGGATGATGCGGCCGGGATCGGGCAGGTGCACGTTGTCGATCAGTTCCAGCACGCGGGCGCGGCGCGCGGCCTTGCCGAGCGCGGTATGGATGCGCAGCACCTCATCGAGCTGGCGGCCGATCGTGTGCAGCGGGTTCAGCGCCGTCATCGGCTCCTGAAAGATCATGCCGATCTTGGCGCCGCGAATCTCGCGCATCCTGCTCCGGCGACGCGGCGGCGAGGTCCTGGCCCTCGAACAGGATGCGGCCGCCGGCGACGCGCACATGCGGGCGCGGCAGCAGCCCCAGGATCGAGCGCGCCACCAGCGATTTGCCCGAGCCGCTCTCGCCGATCAGGCAGGTCACCTTGCCGGCGCGCAAGGTCGAGATCGACGTCGCTGACCGCATTGGCGCGGTCGGCGCCCGGCGGCAGCGCGATGCGTGAGCTTGTCGAGTTCGAGGACGGTATCGCTCATCGCTCGCGCAGCCTCGGATTAAGCGCTTCGTTGAGGCCGTCGCCGATCAGGTTGATGCCGAGCACCGTGAGCAGGATCGCGATGCCCGGAAAAGTGCAGATCCACCAGGCCGAGCGCAGCACCGCGCGGCCGGCGCTGATGATCAGGCCCCAGCTCATCACGTTGGGATCGCCGAGGCCCGAGAAACGCCAGCCCGGCTTCGAGCAGGATCGCGGTGCCGATCAGCAGCGAGCCGACCGCGATGATCGGAGGAGGCGCAGTTCGGCAGCATGTGGCGGAAGATGATGCGCGCATCGCTGGCGCCGAGGCCGGCGCAGGCCTGCACGAATTCGCGGCCGCCGAGCGCCACGAACTCGCCGCGCACCAGCCGCGCGATGCTGGGCCAGGAGACGGCGGCGATCGCGACGATCTCGCTGCTGACCGAGGGCGAGAGAATGGCGACGATCAGCAAAGCAAAGATGAAGGCCGGGATGGTCTGGAAGAATTCCGTGACCCGCATCAGCGCGGTCTCGGTCTTGCCGCGATAATAGCCGGCAAGCCCGCCGACCAGCACGCCGAACACGATGGCGGCAAGCGTCGCGCCGACGCCGATGATCAGCGAGGTGCGGGCGCCGTAGGCGATCTCGGCCGCGACGTCGCGGCCGAGCGTGTCGGTGCCGAGCAGGAAGCGTCCGCCCGGCGGCTGCAGCGCGGGCCCCGCGAGCTTGAAGGGGTCGTCGGGTAGATCACCGGCGTCAGCACGACGAGCAGCACCAGGCACAGCAGCACGACCGCGCCGAACAGTGCCATCCGGTTGCGCGCGAACCGCTTCAAGCCCGCCCACATCTCAGATCTCCATGCGCGGGTCGAGCATGACATAGATCACGTCGACGGCGAGGTTGATGACCACGATCAGGCAGGCCGAGATGAAGAAGATCGCGAGCAGCAGATTGAGGTCGCGCGATTGCAGCGCGTTGAAGGCCAGCGTGCCGATGCCGGGCCAGCCGAACACGGTTTCCACGACGATGGAGCCGCCGATCAGATTGCCGGCCTGAACGCCCGGCCATGGTCACGATCGGCAGCATCGCGTTGCGCAGCACATGACCGGTCATGATGCGGCGCTCGGTCTGGCCCTTGGCGCGCGCCGTCGTGACGTAATCCATGCCGGTCTGCTCCAGCACGGAGGCCCGCATCAGGCGCGCATAGAGCGCGAGATAGAACAGCGCCAGCGAGACCGCGGGCATCACCAGATGGCGGCCGACGTCCCACACCTCGGCCCAGCCTTCGTGACCGGCGCCGACGGTGTCGTAGCCGCTGGTCGGCAGCCAGCCGAGGCTGATCGAGAAGATCACGATCATCATCAGCCCGAGCCAGAAGCCGGGCGTCGCATAGGCGACCAGGCTGACCAGCGAAATGACATTGTCGCGCCAGGAATTGCGCCCGGTGGCGGCGACCAGACCGAGGATGATGCCGAGCGCCAGCGCGGCGCCGAACGCCGTCAACATCAGCAGGCTGGTCGGCCCGAGCCGTTCGAGGATCAGGCTGCAGACATCGGCATCGTTGCGGTAGGAATAGCCGAGATTGAAATGCGCCATGTTCGAGACGTAGGTCAGCGAACTGCATGCCGAGCGATTGGTCGAGGCCGAATTTATGGCGCAGCTCGTCCATATATTCGGGCGTCGCCGCGCCGCTCTCGCCGGCGAGCACGGAGGCCGCATCGCCCGGCGCGAGATGGATCAGCAGGAAGTTGAGCACGATGATGCCGAAGATCACCGGCAGCGCGGTGACCAGCCGGTATCCCATATAGCGGGCGAAACGCACGGCTACTTTTCCAGCCAGGCCCGTTCGAAAGCCTGCTGCGTGCCGAGCGGTCCGGTGGTGTGATCGTGAAGCTTTCGGTTGAACACCGAGACGTATTGCACGTCGATCAGCCAGATCAGCGGGCAATCCTCGGCCAGGATCTGCTGCGCCTTCTTGTACAGCGCGGCGCGCTTGTCGTGGTCCTGTTCGCGCATCGCCTCGAGCAGAATGTTGTCGAACTCCGGATTGGAGTAGAAGCTGTCATTGACGAAGGTGACGCCCTTGCGGATCTGCGACGTCAGATATTGCTTGTTGAGACCATAGACCGGATCGACGCCCTGGCTCAGGAACGGCTCGTTGATGTCGTAGTCGTAATCGGTATAGACGCGCCGCAGCCAGGTCGCGGTGTCTTCCGAGCGCAGCGTCAGGTCGATCCCGACGATGGCGAGCGCCTGTTTGAGATATTCGGCCTGGCGCAGCCATTGCTCGCCGAACGAATTGACTTCGAGATGCATGCCGAAGCGCATGCCGTTGGCGCCGCGCGGCAGGCCCGCGCCGTCGAGCAGCTTGTTGGCGATGTCGAGACGATCGGGCACATCGTAATTGCGCACGTCGTCGGTATAGAACCCGACCGCCTTGAAGCGGCGGCTGAGCGGGCCGGTGGCCGGCTCGCCATAGCCGTACATGACGTCCTTCAGGATCACCTTGCGGTCGATCGCATAGGCGATGGCCTGGCGTACTTCCTTCTTGTCGAGCGGCGGATGCTTGGCATTGAGTTCGAGCACGCTCAGCGCGGGCGTCATCTCATAGCCCTTCATCGTCATGTCGAGGATCGGGTTGGTCTTCATCCGCGCCAGGTCGGCGTAATTGACGGCGCTGTAGCCGGCGAAATGCGCTTCGCCGGTTTCGAGCGCGGCCGAACGCGTCGCGGCGTCGGGGATGAAGCGCGCGATGATGTGGTCGAGATAGGGCAGGCCCGGCTTCCAGTATTTGTCGTTGCGGTCGAGCCGCACGAACTGTCCGCGCTCCCATTGCGCCGAATTTGAACGGCCCGGTGCCGATCGGCTTGTTGGCGGTCGGGTTCTGCAGGATCGCCGTTCCCTCGAACACCGACTTGCACATGATCGGCAGATCGCGCCCGGCCAGCCCCTTCATCAGATAGGGCGCGGGATTGGCCAGTTGCAGAATCGCGGTCTTTTCGTCGGGCGTGTCGACGCCGGTCAGCTCGGCCAGCAGCAGCGGCGCGATCGGGTGATATTTCTTCAGGATCTCCATGAAGGAGAATTGAACGTCGGCGCTGGTGAACGGCTTGCCGTTGTGAAACAGGACGCCTTCGCGCAGCTTGAAGGTGATCGACTTGCCGTCGGGCGCGATCTCCCAGGAGGTCGCGAGATTGGGTTGCGGTTTCTGGTCCCAGTCATAGGTCACGAGACCTTCATAGACCTGGGTGGCGATCGGCGGGATGTTGCCGGCGGTCACGGCGTAATGGGCCAGCGTCGAAGGCTCGGGCTGCACGATCATCACCATCGTGCCGCCACGCACCGGCTCTTCGGCCTTGGCAAGGCTGCTGAAGAGGGTGCTGGAGGATGCGGCTAACCCGAGCGGCAAAGCCAGAGCGGTACGACGTGAAATCTTATTCGAACGCGGATCTTCAACCAAAATACGAACTCCTTAATGGAGTCTGTACGCAAGCAATTGGCATGCCATACGCACGATCGCGAAGAACCTTCTCCAACAAGTATTTGTGACACGGGCGAATTGCGCTACCAGTACGAAAACGCCCAGCCGATGTCCGATCGATTGCTCGATAAGTCGATAATGAGAAACGAGTTGCGCGGGTTACCGTTTCAAAGATGCCGACGTTCACACTTTGCGAGAAGAAATTGCCATGACCGACACCATCCGTCCGCTGATCGCCGGCAACTGGAAAATGAACGGCCTCAAATCGTCGATCGCCGAGTTCGCCGCTATGTGCGACGGAGCGCCGCAGCTCGCGGCCAAAGCCGATCTGTTGGTGTGCCCGCCGGCGACATTGATTGCCGCATTTGCAGACAAAGCCCGCGGCGGCAAAAACCTTGCAGTAGGTGCCCAGGATTGCCACCCCAAGGTATCCGGTGCGCATACCGGCGATCTCTCCGCTGAAATGCTGGCGGATGCGGGCGCCAGCGCAATCATTGTCGGCCACTCCGAGCGCCGCGCCGATCATGGCGAGAGCGACGCGCTGGTGCGGCAAAAGGCCGAGGCGGCATGGCGCGCCGGCCTTCTCGCCATCGTCTGCATCGGCGAGACCCGGCACGAGCGTGACCACGGCAAGGCGCTCGATGTTTGCGGCAATCAGCTCGCGGGCTCGCTACCCGACAACGCCACCGCGGCAAATCTGGTGGTGGCCTATGAGCCGGTATGGGCGATCGGCACCGGGCTGACGCCGACGGTCGACGATGTCGCGCAGGTTCATCGTTTTATCCGCGAGGCCCTGATGGCCCGCTTCAAGGGCGAGGGCGCCAGGATGCGCATCCTCTATGGCGGCTCGGTCAAACCTTCGAACGCGGCGGAACTGATGGCGGTTGCCAACGTCAACGGTGCGCTGGTCGGCGGCGCCAGCCTGAAGGCAAGCGACTTTCTGGCGATTGCAAAGGGCTGCGCCTAGACGCGCGCGATCTCGCCGATGCGTTTCCAGTAGATCATCGCGCCGGTGAGCCCGCCATGCGGCTTCAACGCATAGTCCGGGATGACTCCGCAGAGCTGGAAACCGAGGCGCTCATATAATCCTGACGCGCCGTGTTCGACCGCGGTGTCGAGCACCAGCAAGCTGCGCCCACGCGCGATCGCGATGTCTTCGGCCGCGCGCATCAACGCGGTGGCCACGCCACGGCCGCGATGACTGACCCGGGTCAGCATCTTTGCGATCTCGGCCCGATGCGGCTGGTTCTGCGGCATGTCGAGCAACAGCGTAACGGTGCCGATCAATTGTTCCGCATCATAGGCGCCAAGAATGATCCGCTCGTCGCGGTCGGCGGCGGCCAGCGACGCGGTCCAAAAACCGGCAGCGAGATCGGGCGCCAGCGGGTGCATGAAGGTGACCGAACCGCCGCTCGCGACGGCCTCGATCAGCACGTCGCTCAGCGCTGCGCAATTATCGGATGAAGCGGTCAGAGGCGCGATCAAGATTCCCGACATCGATCAGCTCCGTGCCAGCGCAACGAGATAAATGCAGGTCGCGTCGGTCACGTTCGCGAGGGTGACTTCCGAGGGCGTGCCGAAGCCAAGGCAATCACTTGGGCCGAGTTCAAACACCTCACCGCCTTCGGTGAGGGTGAGATTGCCGTTCTGCACCCAGACGATCTGGCGGATATGGGCGTAAGAAGACGCTGGCATCGTCACCCTCTGGCCGGCGGGCAATTCAACGCGAACGAGTTCGACCGGATGATCGGGGCGGGCAAATATCTGCTGGCGCAGATAGCCGGTCTCGGGGTCACGCCAGACCGGTTGATCGGCCGATCGGACCAGCCGCGTGTCGTGGCCTTCCGCGCGCAACAACAGGCCGGCGAGGGTGAGATCGAAGGCGGTGGCGAGCCGCACCAGGATCACCGCGGTCGGGCTGACCTCGGCGCGCTCGATCTTGCTGATCGTCGCCTTGGAGACCCCGGATTGCTCGGCCAATTGCGCGAGAGACCAGCCGCGGCTGTCGCGTTCCAGGCGCAGCCGCTGGGCAAGCCTGACCCCGGTATCGTCTACAATAGTATCCATTTGTCTAATATAAGAGAATTCCGGTGCCGATGTAAATCCTCCCGCGGGGATCCTCGTTCGCCGCCGGGACTCGCCTGGAGGTCTTGAGGCCATTATGTGCGGTGGGACGCGCGGGGGGTGACAATGCCCGGTCGGATCGTGTAACACCCGCGCGACTTCAAAACCCCGCAAAGCCCCGACGCTACGGCCGAAGCCCGGCCGCTCTGGGTATGCGACGGAAGGTAGCAATGCAGACTGTCGTTATCGTCGTCCATCTCATGATTGTCGCGGTCCTGATCGCGACCGTGCTGCTGCAGAAATCCGAAGGCGGCGGCCTTGGCATGGGCGGCGGCGCCGGCTTCATGTCGAGCCGCGGCACCGCGAACCTTCTGACGCGCACCACGGCGATCCTGGCGGTGGGTTTCTTCGTCGACCAGCCTGTTTCTGTCCTGGCTCGCCAGCTACAACCGCCCGTCGGGCTCGATCCTGGGTGCCCCCGCCACGCAGTCGCAGCCGGCAGGCGGGGCAACCCCGGTCGCGCCGCCGACCAGCGGCGGTCTCCTCGATTCGCTGAAGAAGTCGGATCAGCAGCAAGGCGCGCCGGCGCCGACGGGTCCGGAAGCGCCGCGGTCGCAATAAAGCGGGGTGGCCATGCAGGATCGCATCTGGCGTCCTGCATGAGAAATACCCATCAAAGCTCTGAAAATACTGCCAATTTCAAGTCACCCACAGGTCCGCAAAATGTTCGGCGCGGCGCGCGAATTGTTTTGGCGAATCGGGCCAGTGGCCTTAAAGGTTAAGCCCCATGGCGCGGTATATATTCATCACCGGCGGCGTGGTTTCCTCGCTCGGTAAAGGTCTGGCTTCGGCGGCGCTTGGCGCCCTGTTGCAGTCACGAGGCTACAAGGTCCGGCTGCGCAAGCTCGACCCCTATCTCAATCTCGATCCAGGGACGATGTCGCCGTATCAGCATGGCGAAGTGTTCGTGACCGACGACGGCGCCGAGACCGATCTCGATCTCGGCCATTACGAACGCTTCACCGGGCGGCCGGCCACCAAGGCCGACAACATCACCACCGGACGAATCTATCAGGACATCCTCACCAAGGAGCGGCGCGGCGATTATCTCGGCGCCACCATCCAGGTGATTCCGCACGTGACCAACGCGATCAAGGATTTCATCCTCGACAGCAATGACGACTATGATTTCGTCCTGTGCGAGATCGGCGGCACTGTCGGCGACATCGAGGGCTTGCCGTTCTTCGAGGCGATCCGCCAGATCAAGAACGATCTGCCGCGCGACCACGCCATCTACATTCATTTGACGCTGCTGCCGTTCATTCCGAGCGCCGGCGAACTCAAGACCAAGCCAACCCAGCATTCGGTCAAGGAATTGCGCTCGATCGGCATTCAGCCCGACATCCTGCTGTGCCGCACCGACCGCGAGATTCCGCGCGAGGAGCGCCGCAAGCTCGGGCTGTTCTGCAACGTGCGCGAAAGCGCCGTGATCGAGGCGCGCGACGTCGACAACATCTATGCCGTGCCGGAGGCGTATCATGCTGCGGGCCTCGACGACGAGGTGCTGGCGGCGTTCGGCATCGAGGCGCGGATTCCGCCGGCGCTGCAAAGCTGGCACGTCATCAACGAGCGGGTGCGCAACCCCGAGGGCGCGGTGACCATCGCCATTGTCGGCAAATACACCGGCATGAAGGATGCCTATAAATCGCTGACCGAGGCGCTCTCGCATGGCGGTATCGCCAACAAGGTCAAGGTCAATCTCGACTGGATCGAGAGCGAGGTGTTCGAGAACGAGGATCCGGCGCCGTTCCTCGAGCACGTTAACGGAATCCTGGTGCCCGGCGGTTTTGGCCAGCGCGGCGCCGAAGGCAAGATTCGCGCGGCGCAATTCGCCAGGGAGCGCGACGTGCCGTATTTCGGCATCTGCTTCGGGATGCAGATGGCGGTGATCGAGGCGGCGCGAAACCTGGTCGGAATCGAACAGGCCAACTCCACCGAATTCGGCGCCACATCCGAACCGCTGGTCGGTCTGATGACGGAATGGCTGCGCGGCAACGAACTTGAGAAGCGCACCAAGGCCGGCGACCTCGGCGGCACCATGCGACTCGGCGCCTATCCGGCCGAACTCAAGCGCGGCAGCCGGGTTTCCGAAGTCTATGGCGGCGCCACCGAGATTTTCGAGCGCCATCGCCACCGCTATGAAGTCAACACCGCCTACAAGGACCGGCTCGAACAGCACGGTCTGCGCTTCTCGGGCCTGTCGCCTGACGGTGTGCTGCCGGAGATCGTTGAATACGAGGACCATCCCTGGTTCATCGGCGTGCAATTCCATCCCGAACTGAAGTCGCGCCCGTTCGAGCCGCATCCGCTGTTCGCGTCGTTCATTCAGGCGGCGATGGTGCAGAGCCGGCTGTTCTAGCGAACTGCGTCAGCCGGCTTTCTTCCTGGCGATCTTGAGCAGGGCATCGTCGATCCGCGATTGCCATCCCGGGCCCTTCGCCTTGAAATGCCGGACCACCTCCGGGCTGAGACGGATCGATACCGCGACCTTGGTCGGGGCTTTTTGGATGCCCCGGGTTTTCTTGAACTGGGCTAGCAAATGCGGTGGCAGAACTTCAGCCGCTGGGCGCGCCCTGGCGAAATCCGCTTTTGTCCATTCCGGGTTGTCGTCGTCGAAGACGACGGGCGGATGCTTAGCTTTTCGGGGCATATCGCGTCATCTCCTTGGCATGAGCACGCCTCAAGCTGATCGGTCGCACCTGTTTGTTTCGTTCAGTGAACGTCAGGCAGTAGGCGAGGCCGTCAATCAAGCCATAAGCGCGATAACGGATCTCGCCGTAATCATAACGATCGTCGACATAGGTTGTCGTGATATCGAGATCGGCCCACCGCGCCAGCGATATACCGTGCTTGGAAAGATTGATCGCTTCCTTGGCCGGATCGAACTCAGCCATTTATTGTATATACAATCTGTTTGCTGCTCGGTCAAGCCTTCAAAGCAGTCTCATGACGATCGGCTCAAGACAGCTTCGATGGCAGCGGCTATAAACACCGCGCAAGAACAGGGAGGAAGACCAATGATCCTAGAACTACGCGTTTATCGTTGCCTGCCGGGCCGGCTGCCCGCGCTGTTGAAGCGGTTCGAGAACACCACGCTGAAGCTGTGGGAGAAGCACGGCATCAAGCAGGCCGGGTTCTTCACCACGCTGATCGGCGAATCCAATCAGGAATTGACCTATATGCTGGCCTGGGACTTGCTCGCCGACCGCGAGAAGAAATGGGCCGCGTTCCAGAACGATCAGGACTGGATCGCGGGGCGCACCAAGAGCGAGGAAGACGGCCAGATCGTCGGCAACATCGTCAGCCAGTTGCTGGTGCCGACCTCGTTCTCGTCGGTCAAGTAACTGCTCCGAGGCGATGCCCCACGGTCTCGACCACATCGTGCACGCCGTCCGCGACCTCGACGCGGCGGCAGAATTGTATGCGCGCGCCGGCTTCACGGTCGGCTCGCGCAACAGACATCCGTGGGGCACCCATAACCGGATCGTGCAGTTGAAGAACTGCTACATCGAAATCCTGGAAGTCGCCGAACCGGAAAAGATCCCGCCGCATGCGGCACGGTCGTTTTCGTTCGGCGCCTTCCATCGCGAATATCTTACGTCGCAGGAGGGGCTGGCGATGCTCCTGCTCAACAGCCGCGACGCGTCGGCGGATGCGCGCGCATTCGAAGCGGCCGGCATCGGCGGCTTTGACGTGTTCGAGTTTGCCCGCGAGGGCGCCAGGCCGGACGGCACGGTGGCGAAACTCGCTTTCTCGCTGGTGTTCGCGCGCGATAAAACGTCCCCGAACGCCGGCTTCGCGGCATGCCAGCATCATTTTCCCGAAAATTTCTGGAATCCGGCGTTTCAAACTCACGCCAACGGTGCGCGGCGCGTGCCCGGCGTAGCGTTGGTCGCGGACAATCCGACCGATCACCACATTTTCCTGAAATCGTTCACCGGGGTCAGCGACCTGCATTCGAACTCGATGGGGATTACCGCCGCCACCGAAAATGGCGACGTCGAAATCATCACTCCCGTGGCGTTCCGCGATCAGTCCGGCGTCGTGGTGAAAGTAGGCGGCGAGGGGATGACGCTGGATGCGCTGCGGTTCGAGGTCGCCGATCTGGCCGCGGTCGAGGCATTGCACCGCAACAGCGGAATCGCCTCGCGCCGGCATGGCGGCCGATTGATCGTGGCCCCGGACATCGCCCATGGCGCAACCCTGATATTCGAAGCGGCCAAACAGGGTTGATCCCCCGACAACAGCCCGGCATGGTCGGCCGGCAAGAGGAACGCGCTTTGGATAGCAAGCTTGATGCCGCGCCGGTCGTCGCCGCCGGACCGGTCCGATTCGGCAATGATCTGCCGATCTCGGTAATCGCCGGGCCGTGCCAGCTCGAGAGCCGTGCCCATGCGCTCGAAGTCGCCGGTGCGTTGAAGGAGATCGCGGCCCGGCTCAACATCGGCCTCGTCTACAAGACCTCGTTCGACAAGGCCAACCGCACCAGCGCGACCGCGGCGCGCGGCATCGGCCTCCAGCAGGCGCTTCCGATCTTTGCCGAGATCAGGTCGTCGCTCGGATTGCCGGTGCTCACCGACATCCACGACAGCTCGCAATGCGCCGAGGTGGCGCAGGCGGTCGACATCCTGCAGATCCCGGCCTTCCTGTCGCGTCAGACCGATCTCTTGGTCGCCGCGGCGGCGACCGGGAAGGTGGTCAATGTCAAGAAGGGCCAGTTCCTGGCGCCGTGGGATATGGCCAATGTCGTCGCCAAGATCACCGGCGCCGGCAATGCCAATGTGCTGGTCACCGAGCGCGGCGCGTCGTTCGGCTACAACACGCTGGTGTCGGACATGCGGGCGCTGCCGATCCTGGCGCGCACGACCGGCGCGCCGGTGATTTTCGACGCCACCCATTCGGTGCAGCAGCCCGGCGGCAAGGGCGCATCGTCGGGCGGCGAGCGCGAGTTCGTGCCCGTATTGGCGCGCGCCGCGGTCGCCGTCGGTGTCGCCGGCGTGTTCATCGAAACCCATCCCGATCCCGATCACGCGCCGTCCGACGGCCCCAACATGGTGCCGCTGCGCGAGTTCGAAAGCCTGCTGCGGCGATTGATGGCGTTCGACGCGCTGGCGAAAAGCCCGGCGGCTTGATGGACAAGACTGCCGGCGGCAGCCATGACTCTCGCTTGCCGCCGGTGCTCAACATCATTGCGCTGGCAACCTTTGCCGCCAGCCTGTCGGCGCGGGCGCTCGATCCGGTGCTGCCGCATGTCGCCAGCGATTTCTCCGTCAGCATCGCCACCGCCGCCGGCTTCGCGTCGGTCTTCGCCTTCACCTTTGCGATCATCCAGCCGGTGCTGGGGGCGGCAGCCGATCTGTTCGGCAAGGCGCGCCTGGTCATCGTCTGCCTGGTGCTGCTCGGTATCGCCAATGTGCTCGGCGCCTTGTCGTCGTCGTTCGCGATGTTGTTCGCGACCCGTGTCATGGCGGGTATCGGCGCCGGCGGCGTGTTTCCGATCGCGCTTGGCCTGACCAGCGATCTGGTCGGGCCGGAGAAGCGCCAGGTCGCGATCGGTCGCACTTTGGCCGGCTCGATGACCGGCAACCTGTTGGGCGCGACCTTGTCGGGCCTGATCGGCGATTGGCTCGGCTGGCGCGGCGTGCTGGCAATGCTGGGCTCGCTGGCGGTGGTGGCCTCGATCGCGGTTGCGCTCGGCTTTCGCGGCGGCGCGCTGACGCGATCGCCCGCCAGGATCGATCTGTCGGTGCTCAGGCAGGGCTACCGCACCATCTTCGCCAATCCCAACGCCAGGGTTTGCTATAGCGCGGTGTTCATCGAGGGCTGTTGCGTGCTCGGGCTGTTTCCCTACATCGCTTCGTTCCTGTTCGAGCAAGGCGTCACCAGCCTGTCGATCGGCGGCCTGGTGATCGCGGGCTTTGCGATCGGCGGTCTGTTCTACACCCTCACCGTGTCGCGGGTGTTGCCGCTGATCGGGGTCAAGGGCATGATGATTTCGGGCGCGGCCTTGATGGGCCTGCAACTCGCGATCATCGCGTTCGGCCCGCGCTGGCAATTGCAGACCTTCAACTTCATGCTGATGGGCTGCGGCTTCTACATGATCCACGGCTCACTGCAGGTGTTCGCCAGCGAACTCTCGATCGAGGCCCGCGCCACCGCATTGTCGCTGCACTCGTTCTTCTTTTTCATGGGCCAGACCGTCGGCCCGATCGCCTACGGCTTCGGCATTCTCAATGCCGGCAAGCTTCCGACCCTGCTGGGCGCCGCCGCGATCATCGTCACGCTCGGTTTTGTCTGCGCGCGGCTGTTGCGACAGACCCGGCCGGCGGACGCCGCGGTGACCTGACACGCGGTCGCATTCGGCGTGTCAACCGCTGGTTACAATATGTTCTTAGTATTAGCTGTCACGTTCAAGCGCACGGCAACGCCCCGACCAATTTTCGCTAAAAATGGATGCTAATGGCGACGTCAGGTGATCGCGTGCCTGATTAGGTCAGCATGGCTTCTATTTCGCGTCGCCCGCTTTGGTTATGGTTTTCGACCTCAGATTTCCCTGACAACAGGAGGCTGATGTGAACAGCACGGACTCGAGCCGCGACACTGCCGGCAAGACCGCGCAGGTGGGGCAGGTCGATATGAAACTCGAGATCGTCGTCCTTCCGGTCGCGGATGTCGATCGCGCCAAGCGCTTTTACGATGGGCTCGGCTGGCGGCTCGATGCCGACTTCGCCGCCGGCGACGATTACCGCGTGATCCAGTTCACGCCGCCGGGTTCGGGGTGTTCGGTGATCTTCGGCAGGAACGTCACCGCGGCGGCGCCGGGGTCGGCTCAAGGGTTGTATCTGATCGTCTCCGACGTCGAAGCCGCCCGCAAGGAACTGCTCGGCCGCGGCGTCGAGGTCAGCGAGGTGTTTCACGATGCCGCCGGCGAATATGCCGGACCGGACGCACCATACCTGTTTGGACGCCGCCGGCTTGCCGGCATCGATCCCAAGCACCAGAGCTACCGCTCCTTCGCCTCGTTCAGCGATCCCGACGGCAATGGCTGGCTGTTCCAGGAGATCACCACCCGGCTGCCCGGACGGGTCGATGCGGATACCTCGTTCACCTCGTCGACGGACCTCGCCGCGGCGCTGCGGCGGGCCGCGGCCGCGCATGGCGAACACGAGAAGCGGCTCGGCAAACGCGACGACGACTGGCCGGACTGGTACGCCGAGTACATCGCCCGCGAGCAGGCCGGCACGGAATTGCCGACATGAGCCTGTCTGCGACGAAGACCGTGCAAGCGCTGATCGTCGCGGCTCTGGTCGCGGCAGGCACCTGTGCGCCGCGGATAGCGTGCGCCCAGCAGGACGCCGCCATGCCGGGTGTCAAACGGACCAACCTGCAGCGTCATGACATCAGCGTTCCCGGACACGAGGCCGTGCAAGTTCGGGTCGATCTCGACCGCGGCGTCGCCTTCGGCCGGCATACCCATCCAGGCGAGGAGATCATCTACGTGCTCGACGGCAGCATGGAGTATGACATCGACGGCAAGCCGCCTGTCATCCTCAAAGCCGGCGACGTGCTGTTCATTCCGGCCGGCACGATCCATTCCGCCAGGAACGTCGGCATCACCACCGCCAGCGAACTGGCGACCTATATCGTCGAGAAAGGCAAGCCGCTGCTGACTTTGGTGAAGTGACCGGCGTTACGGCCCATAAATCCGTCGCGCCACGTCATCAACCTTGGACAGGAACGTCCGGAGCAGCGGCGACGGATTGGCCTTGTGAAAGCCCAGCACGAGATCGACGGTCGGCTGCGCGCCGGCCATCGGGCGGCTGGTGATCGAGTTCGGCAAATAGCCGTTGATCGACACCGGCAACATCGCAATTCCTCCGGTGGAGGTGACCAGCGACATCGCCATCGCGAAATTATCGACCTCGAGCGCGGGCACGATCTCGATTTGGCATCGCTTCAGGTAATCCTTGATCGAAGCGCGCAGGATCGGCGCAACGTCGGAAATGCCGATGAACGTTTTTTCCGGGATATCCTTCGGATCGATCGCCGCGTCGGCAGCGAGCGGGTGATGGCTCGGCAGCACTGCGACCAGCGTCTCCTGGCGCAATAGCCGGTATTCCAGGTCGGGCTTCGGTTCGGGGCGCATGAAGGCAACGTCGAGCTTGCCGCGTTGCAGATCATCGGCAAGGTCGGTCGAGAAACCGCTAGAGACCCGGATCTCGATGTCGGGCAGTTCATCGCGCAGCATGCCCGGCGCATGCGGCAGCCAGTCGACTTCCTGCCCGGTCAGAAAGCCGATCGAGAATGCCGGCTTGGCCGGTTGGGCGGCGCGCCGCGCGGCTTCGATGGCGGCCTCGGCCTGATTGAGCGACAGCCGGGCGTGATCGAGGAATGCACGGCCTGCCGCTGTCAGCTTGGTGCCGTGCGGGCTGCGTTGCAGCAATTGCACGCCGACCTCGAGTTCGAGATCTCGGATCTGGCGGCTGAGCGAAGGCTGCGCCGTATTCAGACGCTTCTCCGCGGCGAAGGTCAGGCTGCCGGTTTCGGCGATCGCGACGAAGTAGCGGAGATGGCGAAGCTCCATGTTGCATATCCTGTCGTGGGTACTGCCTCGGAAGCATGACCTCCAAGTTACAAAGTCTTTTTCAAGTGCACCACGCCGGAAGTAAATGCGGCGCACAAGATAGCTTGATCGCTGTGGCCATACCCGGTTGGCAGGACTCGGCTGTCGCCACGCGTATCTACCCCGTGAAGCAAGGAAAATCACCGTGTCCAAGAAACTCGACGGCAAAATCGCTCTGGTGACCGGCGGCTCGCGCGGCATAGGCGCCGCCATCGCCAAACGTCTGGCCGCCGATGGCGCCAAGGTGGCCATCACCTATACCAAGGGCGCCGAGGCCGCCGCCTCCGTGGTCCAGTCGATCGAGAAGGCGGGCGGTAAGGCAATCGCCATTCAGGCCGACGCGGTGGACCCCAAGGCGGTGAAAGCCGCGGTCGACAAGGCGGTCGCCGGCTTCGGCGGACTGGACATTCTGGTGAACAACGCCGGCACCGCGATCCCGAACAAATTCGAGGATGCCACCCTGGAGGAACTGGACCGGGTCATCGACATCAACCTGCGCGGCACCTTCATCGCGACCCAGGCCGCCCTCAAGCATCTGAACAGGAACGGCCGATTGATCATGATCGGCTCCTGCGTCGGCGAGCGGATGATGACGCCGGGGCTTGCCGCCTATGCCGCGACCAAGGGCGCGGTCAAGATGTTCACGCAGGGCCTGGCCCGCGAGGTCGGCGACCGTGGCATCACCGTCAACAACATCCAGCCCGGTCCGATCGACACCGATCTCAACCCCGCTTCCGGTGATTGGGCCACGCCGCAAAAGGCCAACACCGCGCTCAATCGATATGGCACCGTCGAGGATATCGCGGCGATGGTGGCTTTCGTCGCGGGCCCCGACGCGTCGTACATTACCGGCGCCAGCCTGACGGTCGATGGCGGGACGAACGCATGATCGCCATGTGTACGGGCTACACCTGTTGTCGAAGCGCCGCTTTCGCAAGGGAGACCCGTGGCAGATTGGATCAAGCACGCCATCTGGTGGCAGATATACCCGCTGGGCTTCGTCGGCGCCGAGCCTGACGCCGTCGCGCATGACGGCGTTGCGCATCGCTTCGACCGGCTGACCGCGTGGCTCGACTACGCGGTCGATCTCGGCGCGTCCGGCGTTTTGCTCGGGCCGATATTTGCGTCATCCACCCATGGCTACGACACGATCGATCACTTTCAGATCGACCGGCGGCTCGGAGACGAGGGCGATTTCGACGGATTCATCGACGCGGCGCATCGCCGTGGCCTGCGCGTCATTCTCGATGGTGTGTTCAATCATGTCGGGCGCGAATTTCCGGCGTTCCAGCGGGCCATCAAGGCAACTCGCGGTGCGCCCGAAGCGGCGTGGTTTCGGATCACATGGCCGGACGACGGCGCCGCGGGCAACGAGCCCGATTACGCCACCTTCGAAGGTCATCGTCAGCTCGTGGCCTTGAACCATGACGAGCCGGCGGTCGCCGAATACGTTATCCGGGTCATGACCCACTGGCTCGACCGCGGCGCCGATGGCTGGCGGCTCGATGCCGCCTACGCCGTTCCAAGACCGTTCTGGAACCATGTTCTGCCTGCGGTGCGGGCCCGCTTTCCTCACGCGTATATTTTCGGTGAAGTGATCCACGGCGACTATGCCGGATTTGTTCGCGATACCGCCGTCGATGCCGTGACCCAGTACGAACTATGGAAAGCGATCTGGAGCGCGCTGAACGATCGCAATTTCTTCGAACTGGCCTGGGCGCTCGATCGTCACAACGCGCTGCTGGAGACGTTCGTGCCGCAGACGTTCATCGGCAATCACGACGTCACGCGGATCGCGAGCCAGCTTCGCGACGAGCGCCACCTTGCCCATGCGCTGGTGATCCTGATGACCTGTGGCGGGACGCCTTCGATCTATTCAGGCGACGAGCAGGCGTTTCGCGGGATCAAGGAGCACCGCGCCGGGGGTGACGACGCGATCCGGCCGGCGTTTCCGGCGTCCCCGGCTGACTTGGCGCCGTTCGGCTGGACGACCTACCGGCTGCACCAGCAACTGATCGGTTTGCGGCGGCGTCATCCATGGTTGCACGGCGCACGCACCCGGGTGCTGGTGCTTCGTAACACCACGCTGGTTTACGAAGCGATGAACGAAGGAAACAAACTGACCGTCGCATTCAACGCAGGCGACGAGAGCGTGGTGCAATCGCTTCCGTTCTCGGTCGCTGTTCTGGCTGGAAACGTTTCGCTCCATCGTGACGGAACCACAACGGAGATCACGTTGCCGCCGCAGGGGTGGGGAATCCTCGGCGAGGTGCGCTAGGGGCCGTGCCCGTGACGTCGCTAGCGTTCGCCGGCATCCAGGATCCAGGTCTTGTCGGCGAAGGCGACATAAATTCGCTCCTGTCCGAGTGCGGCGCCAAGTTCGACCGACAATTCGTTCAACATCTGTTCGATCGTCTCGTCGGGCAGATGTCCGAGATAGGCGTGCACCGCTTCGCCGGTGAACAGCGCCACGGGTTCGCGGTCGGAGCCCACGGTGCCGTCGGGGCGGGGCCACGCATAGGTCACCTCGGCACGGGTGAACATGCCCGACAGCGCGGGCAGGCCGGCCTCGACGCGGCGCTTCATCCAGGCCCGCGCGGTGCGGACCGCTTCCGAGACGTCGAACACACGGCCCTCGGCGTCCCAGCCTTCGCGCAAGCCCACGCTGATGCGAAAATCGCGGCGAGGCCCGGAGGAACCCGGAACGACGGAATAATTTTCGATTTTTGGGGCAAGGGGGCGATCGCTCATGTCGGGTGCTCCGCTGGGAATAGGCGTAGGGCGCGTCAACGTAGCGTAATCCGCCTGTTTCGGCAGCGCATGACGCACCAAGCCTGCTGCGCGTCAGCGCGAAATTGTCCAGTTATTGCAACGTGATTTGGCTGGTCCAGCCAGCGCGGTAAAAATTTTCCGCTTCCCTTATCCCGCAAATCACCTGCGTATGACCGATATCCCGTGCCCATGAGAAGGGCGTTTCGCGATCGTCACGGACGTGGGGCATGGGATGCGGTGGACGCGGGAGTGCCTTTGACGAATGGCACGAACGCGGACGGCGAAGTCGTGTGGTCCTGACGCCCCGACGCTGGCGTCAAGTCGGTGGAGGTATCCATCGGCGATGGTGGCAAACAAGCCCGGTCACCAGGGAGAGCGCGAAGGAAACCGTAACACCATCGCGCAGGGAAGGCCGGGCGTGTTTCGGCGAACCTGTGGTCGACTACCGTGTGCTTTCTACCTTTTGCACACGGGGCTATGGGTGCGCCACGCACCCGGCTTTCCCTGCGCCTTCTCCTTGAAGGTCGCCTGCGATGAATTTGCAAACTCGGGCGCATCGTGTCGCGAGCTCATATGCGTTTGCCAAGTAGAGAATCCTCATGGTGAGGAGGCGCTTCTTCAGCGCCGTCTCGAACCATGGCCACATTGGTCGCCATCCTTCGAGACGCCGCTTCGCGGCTCCTCGGGATGAGGTCTTCATCCCCGGCCGCGATAGGGCGCGACGCCCTGGTCCGGAATCCACATCCCCTTGGGCAGCTTCCCGGTCTGCCAGAACACGTCGATCGGGATGCCGCCGCGGGGATACCAGTAGCCGCCGATGCGGAGGTATTTCGGTTTGATTTCGGAAGCGATCCGTTTGCCGATCATGACGGTGCAATCCTCGTGGAACGCGCCGTGATTGCGGAAACTCGCGACATACAGTTTCAGCGATTTCGACTCCAGCAGCCAGGCCCCCGGCACATAGTCGATCATCAGATGGGCAAAGTCCGGTTGGCCGGTGACCGGGCACAGCGAGGTGAACTCCGGCGCGGTGAAGCGCACGACGTAATCGGTATCCACTTGCGGATTTGGCACCCGGTCGATCTGGGCCTTTTCCGGGCTATCGGGCCATTCGACCGCGCGGCCGAGTTGCAGGCCGGACGGGCTCTGGGACTTGCGAGGGGTTTTCGACATTTCGGCGACTCCGTTGCCGTTCTATTAGACAATTCGACCGCCAGCGTCACCGGCGCGGCGGCCTTTTCCGCTCCCCGGGGTTGCTGTAGAAGCTGCGCCATCTCTGTCCATGTCCGACCATTCAAAATGAGGCACCCATGACCGCCATCCTCGACATCATCGGCCGCGAAATCCTCGATAGCCGGGGCAATCCCACCATTGAGGTCGATGTGGTGCTGGAGGATGGCTCGGTCGGCCGCGCCGCGGTGCCGTCGGGTGCCTCGACCGGGGCCCATGAGGCGGTGGAACTGCGCGACGGCGACAAGGCGCGCTACCTCGGCAAGGGCGTGCAGAAGGCGGTCGAGGCCGTCAACGGCGAGATCTACGAGGCGCTGGAAGACATGGCGGTCGAGGAGCAGGTCGAGATCGACCAGGCCATGATCGAGCTCGACGGCACCCCGAACAAGAGCCGGCTCGGCGCCAACGCCATTCTCGGCGTCTCGCTCGCGGTCGCCAAGGCGGCCGCAGAATCCTTCGACATGCCGCTGTATCGCTATGTCGGCGGCACCTCGGCGCGGACCCTGCCGGTGCCGATGATGAACATCATCAATGGCGGCGTGCATGCCGACAATCCGATCGACTTCCAGGAATTCATGATCCTGCCGGTCGGCGCCGAGACGTTTGCGGAAGCGCTGCGCTGCGGCTCGGAGATCTTCCACACTCTCCGCGGCGAGCTGAAGAAAGCCGGCCACAACACCAATGTCGGCGACGAGGGCGGTTTCGCGCCGAACCTGCCGTCGGCGGATGCCGCGCTCGAGTTCGTGATGTCGGCGATCGACAAGGCCGGCTACAAGGCCGGCGATGACGTGATGCTCGGACTGGATTGCGCATCGACCGAGTTTTTCAAGGACGGCAAATACGTCTATGGCGGCGAGGACAAGACCCGCACGCGTTCCGAACAGGCGAAGTATCTCGCCGATCTGGTGTCGCGCTATCCGATCGTGTCGATCGAGGACGGCATGTCCGAGGACGACATGGAGGGCTGGAAGGAATTGACCGACCTGATCGGCAGCAAGTGCCAGCTGGTCGGCGACGATCTGTTCGTCACCAATGTGATCCGGCTCGCCGACGGCATCAAGAACGGCCGCGCCAATTCCATCCTGGTCAAGGTCAACCAGATCGGCACCCTGACCGAAACGCTGAGCGCGATCGAGATGGCCTACAAGGCCGGCTACACCGCCGTGATGTCGCACCGCTCGGGCGAGACCGAAGACTCCACCATCGCCGATCTCGCGGTCGCGACCAATTGCGGGCAGATCAAGACCGGTTCGCTGGCGCGATCCGACCGCACCGCGAAATACAATCAGTTGCTGCGGATCGAGCAGGAACTGGGAAGCCAGGCCAAATATGCCGGCAAGGCGGCGCTGAAGGCGCTTGCGTAAGCGCGCCGATCACGGTCCGATGATAAGGGTTCGACAAGAAACCCGAAAAGACAAAAAAGAGGGAACACGACCATGACGCAACCGATGCTGTTTTCACCCCTTGAACTCCGCAGCGTGCGCCTGAAGAACCGCGTCGTGGTCGCGCCGATGCATCAATATTCGGCGGTCGAGGGTTTCACGACCGACTGGCACCTGGTCAACGCCGGCAAATATGCGCAGGGCGGCGCCGGGCTGGTGATCATGGAATCGACCAAGGTGGCGCGCAACGGCTGCGGCACCGTCGGCGATACCGCGCTCTGGAATGACGATTTCATACCGGGGCTGGCGCGCTGCGCCGCTTTCATCAAGGCCCATGGCGCGGTCGCCGGCTTGCAGCTCGGTCACTCCGGACGCAAGGCGCGGTTGTCGCGACCCTGGGAAGGCGGCAAGCCGCTGCAGGGCAACGAGCCTGAAATCTGGGACTGGGACGGCTGGGAACTGGTGGCGCCGAGCGCGGTGCCGCATAACGAGCGCTCGCCGACGCCGCGGGCGCTGTCGCATAACGAGGTGCGCGACCTCGCGGTGAAGTGGGGCGAGGCCGCGGCGCGCGCCAACACCGCCGGCTTCGACGTGATGGAGATCCACGGCGCCCACGGCTACCTGATCCATCAATTCCTGTCGCCGGTCGCCAATGTCAGGACCGACGAATATGGCGGCTCCGAACTCAACCGGATGCGGTTCGCGATCGAGGTCGCCGAATGCGTGCGCGCGGCCTGGCCAGCCGAGAAGCCGCTGTTCATGCGGCTGTCCTGCGAGGACGATGCCGGTTGGGGGCCGGACGAAAGCGTGCGGCTGGCGAAGTTGCTCAAGGCCAAGGGCGTCGACGTGATCGACTGTTCTTCGGGCGGCACGCTGAATTATTCGCCGATGGACGGCGAGCGTTCCAAAAAATACGGCTATCAGGTGCCGTATGCGGAACGGATCCGCAAGGAAGCCGACGTCATGACCATGGCGGTCGGCCATATCGTGCATGCCGACCAGGCCGAGGCGATCCTGCAAGAGGGCCGCGCCGACCTCTGCGCGTTGGCGCGCGAGATCATGTACAATCCGAACTGGCCGATGGACGCCGCGCAGAAGCTCGGCGCTGATCCGGATTTCAGCATGGTGCCACCGCCTTATTCCTATTGGCTCGGCAAGCGCGCCAAATCCGCCTTCGAGGGCAGGCCGTCGACCTGGGCGTCGGGGCTGGCCGATCGAAACGCGATGAAGAGCTGAGACGGCAATCGAGAATGAAAGTGCCGGTGACGGCCGGATGGAGGAATCGACGTGAGTTCATCAAATAACAGCACCGGCCTGCAGCTGCGTTCGCTGATCAGGAAAAGCGGCGAACTCGAAGTCTCGCTCGCCGGCGTGCCGATCCCGGAGCCGGCCGAGGACGAAATCCTGGTGCGTGTCGAGGCCTCGCCGATCAATCCGTCGGACCTCGGCCTGTTGTTCGGCGCCGCCGATATGACCACGGCCACCGCGTCCGGCGGCAAGGACGCGCCGGTGATCCGCGCCAAAGTGCCGGAGGCGGCGATGAAGGCGATGGCCGGGCGGCTCGATGAAGCGATGCCGGTCGGCAATGAGGGCGCCGGCGTCGTGATCAAGACCGGCTCGTCGGACGCGGCCAAGGCCATGATGGGCAAGACCGTGGCGATGATCGGCGGCGCGATGTATGCGCAATATCGCGCCATCAAGGCACGCGACGTATTGGTGCTGCCGGAAGGCACGACCGCGGCCGAGGGCGCGTCCTGCTTCGTCAATCCGCTGACCGCGCTCGGCATGACCGAGACCATGCGCCGCGAAAACCACAACGCGCTGGTGCACACTGCGGCCGCTTCCAATCTGGGTCAGATGCTGAACCGGATCTGCCTCAAGGACGGCATTGGCCTGGTCAATATCGTGCGCAACCAGGAGCAGGCCGACATCCTGCGCAAGATCGGCGCCAAGCATATCTGCGATTCCAGCGCGCCCGGATTCATGGACGATCTGACCGAGGCGCTGGTCGAGACCGGCGCGACCATCGCGTTCGATGCGATCGGCGGCGGCAAGCTGGCCAGCCAGATCCTGACCTGCATGGAAGCCGCCGCCAACAAGACCGCCAAGGTCTACAGCCGCTACGGATCGACCGTGCACAAGCAGGTCTATCTCTATGGCAGCCTCGATCCGCGCCCGGTCGAATTGGTCCGGGCTTTCGGCATGGCCTGGGGCGTCGGCGGCTGGCTGTTGTTCCCGTTCCTGCAGAAGATCGGACGCCCCGACGCGAGTCGGCTGCGCCAGCGCGTGGTCGCCGAGCTGAAGACGACCTTCGCCAGCCATTACACGCAGGTGGTGTCGTTGCAGGAAGCGCTGCAGCTCTCCCATATCGCCGTCTACAACAAGCGTGCGACCGGCGAGAAATACCTGATCAATCCAAACAAGGCGTCGGAATAAGCCTACAATTCTGGGGTGTAGTTTCGTGCCGATGAATTGATCAGCCGAAACCCTTGCTTGATTCAGCCGTGCGCGCCTATGAAACCGCATCCGGTTCTTGCCGGCCATCCGATTTCCGAGCCGAGTGCGCAAACGCTACAACTGTGGGACACAATTGACTATGATCGACCTGAACCGTCGCCAACTGCTCGCCGGCGCCGCCGTGGCGGGCGCCGCAACCGCCATGACAGCGCTGGGCACGCCCGCGCAGGCCGTGGAACCGGCCGCCGGCGCCCAGGCGCCCGGGTTTTATCGCTACAAGGTCGGCAGCTTACGAATGCACCTCGATCAATGACGGCGCGCGTTCGTTTCCGATGCCCGATACGTTCGTCACCAACGTTGCCGAAGCCGCAGGCGCTGACCGCCGCCGAGGCCGCCTACATGCCGAAGGGCATGGTGACGGTGCCGTTCAACCCGCAACTGATCAACACCGGCAGCAAGCTGATCCTGATCGACACCGGCAACGGCGCCGCCAATCTGGGGCCGACCAAGAACGCGATCGGCCGCACCCTGCAAAACCTGGCCGCCGCCGGCGTCGACCCCGCCAAGATCGATGTCGTGCTGCTGTCGCATCTGCATCCCGACCACACCAACGGCATCCACGCCGCCGACGGCTCGCTGGCATTCCCCAACGCCGAGATCATGGTGCCGGCGGTCGACTGGGCGTTCTGCATGAACGACGAAAACGCCGCCAAGGCGAAGACCGACGTGATGAAGAACTATTTCGCCAACAACAAAAAGACCTTCGCGGGCCTTGAGTCCAAGGTGACGAAATACGAATGGGGCAAGGAAGTCGCGCCCGGCATCACCTCGATCGAAACGCCCGGCCATACGCCGGGGCATACGTCCTTTGCCGTCGCGTCAGGCAGCTCGACGATCCTGATTCAGTCCGACGTCACCAACATTCCGGAGTTCTTCCTGCGCAATCCGGATTGGCACGTGATGTATGACGCGGATCCCGAGATGGCGCAGAAGACCCGGCACAAATTCTACGACATGGCAGCGGCCGAGAAGGCGACCGTGGTCGGCTTCCATTTCACGTTCCCGTCGGTCGGCCATGTCGAAAAGGACGGCGCGAAGTACCGGCTGGTCCCGGTCGCCTGGAATCCGGTGATCTGATTGGAATATTTTTGTGATCAAGGGCAGGCCGTCCTCATCGGGCGGCCTGTTCTGCGTTCCAAGTGAGGGTGATGTCGCATTTCATGCACTTGCATCCTTCTGCGGCTTAAGGCTAGGTTGAGCCCAAGCCGTTCCGGCGCCCGCGTCAAAAAGGACTTCTCATGGCCACCCACCCGATCGTCGTCATCGTCGGCAGCATCCGCAAGGAGAGCTTTTCGCTCAAGATCGCCAAGGCGCTGGCCAAGCTCGCGCCCGCCTCGCTGAAGCTCGAGGTCGTGACCCTGAACGACATCTCATTCTTCAACCAGGATCTGGAAGCCAACCCGCCGGCCGACTGGCTCGCGCTGCGCGAAAAGATCCAGAAATCGAACGGCGTGATCTTCGTGACGCCGGAATACAACCGCGCGATCCCGGGCGTGCTGAAGAACGCCATCGACGTCGCCTCGCGGCCCTATGGCAAGAGCTCGTTCCTGGGCAAGCCGATGGGCATCATCAGCAATTCGCCGGGGCCGCTCGGCGGCGTCAGCGCGGCCAAGACGTTGCAGAACGTGCTGCCGGGCATTTCCGGGCCGATCATGGGCCAGCCCGAGATCTATCTCAACGCGGTCGGCGATGCCTTCGACGACAAGGGCGAACTGACCAAGGAATCGCTGAAGACGGTGCTGCAGCAATATATCGACGCCTACGCGACCTTCGTGGAGCGGCACCACCGCTAGGCGAGGGTGGGGCGGTCAGCGGGATATCGGTCGTGCGGCGCAGCGGGCTTAGGATTCCATTAACCGGAGCACCGCATGCTCCGGATCATGGTCTCCCGCAGTCGCCTCAAATCCGTCCTGACCGGCCTCGCGCTCTATGCGATCGCGGCGGCCATGATCGGCTATTTCGGCGTCAACGCCTATACCGGACGCTACGGGCTGAACGCGCAGCAGGAGCTCGACCAGGAGATCGTCGTCGCTGACCACCGAACTGGCGCGGCTGAAGCGCGAGCGCGCCGCAGGGCGAGCAGCGCGTCTCGCTGTTGCGGTCGGACCGGGTCGATCCCGACATGCTCGACGAACGCGCGCGTTATCAGCTCGACTACGTCAATCCCCACGATCTGGTCCGGATCAATCCGAACTAAGCGTCAAATTTCAAAACCCGGCGAAATCGATTTCGAAAGTTTCGTGTCGCATTGCACTGCGGCATAGCGAAATTTGTCGAAGCTCACGCAATCCTTTCAAGGCGGTTTGAGTTGAGCTAGAGAGGGCAATCCACTCTCTCATCCGGAAATCCCATGGCCGCACCGAAAAAAACCGCCGCAAAGGAAGTCGAGCCGGAGAGGCAGCGCCGCCGCCGGAATTCACCAAGGAGCAGGAACTGGTCGCGCTGCGCGACATGCTGCTGATCCGCCGGTTCGAGGAGAAGGCCGGCCAGCTGTACGGCATGGGCGCGATCGGCGGCTTCTGCCATCTTTATATCGGCCAGGAAGCGGTCGTGGTCGGCATGCAGATGGCGCTGCAAAAGGGCGATCAGGTCATAACCGGATACCGGGACCACGGCCACATGCTGGCCAGCGGCATGGAAGCCAAGGGCGTGATGGCCGAATTGACCGGACGCCAGGGCGGCTATTCCCGCGGCAAGGGCGGCTCCATGCACATGTTCAGCAAGGAGAAGAACTTCTTCGGCGGTCACGGCATCGTCGGCGCCCAGGTCTCGCTCGGCACCGGTCTGGCCTTCGCCAACCGCTATCGCGGTAACAATTTTGTCAGCCTGGCCTATTTCGGCGACGGCGCCTCCAACCAGGGCCAGGTCTACGAAAGCTTCAACATGGCGGAGCTGTGGAAGCTGCCGGTGATCTACGTGATCGAGAACAACCGCTACGCGATGGGCACCTCGGTGACCCGCTCGTCGGCGCAGACCGATTTCTCCAGGCGCGGCATTTCCTTCAACATCCCCGGCAAGCAGGTCGACGGCATGGACGTCCGCGCCGTGAAGGCGGCCGGCGACGAGGCGGTGGCGTGGTGCCGCGAAGGCAAGGGCCCGTTCATCCTGGAAATGCAGACCTATCGCTACCGCGGCCACTCGATGTCGGACCCGGCGAAATACCGCACCCGCGAGGAAGTCGAGAAGGTCCGTCACGACCAGGATCCGATCGAGCAGGTCCGCAACCGGCTGCTGGCGGCCGGCATGGCCGAACAGGAATTGAAGACGATCGACGCCGAGGTGCGCGAGATCGTCAACGCGGCTGCGGATTTCGCGCAGCACGATCCCGAGCCGGATCCGTCCGAGCTTTACACCGACATCTATCGCTAAGCGCGCAAGCTGACTTTCGGAGTTGATATGCCAATTCAAGTGCTGATGCCTGCGCTGTCGCCCACCATGGAAAAGGGCAACCTCGCCAAATGGCTGAAAAAGGAAGGCGAGACCATCAAGTCCGGCGACGTGATCGCCGAGATCGAAACCGACAAGGCGACGATGGAAGTCGAGGCCACCGATGAGGGCACGCTCGGCCAGATCCTGATCCCGGAAGGCACCGCCGACGTCGCGGTCAACACGCCGATCGCGACCATTCTGGCCGACGGCGAGAGCGCCTCGGACGCCAAGACCAGCGCGCCCGCAAAACCGGAAAAGGCCGCCGAGGCGAAGGCGCCGGAGCCCAAGCCAGAGAAGTCCGAAGCGAAGGCGGAAGCCAAGCCTGCATCGGAAGCAAAGCCATCGGCGCCCAAGGCCGTCGTCGAGCCCGATCCGGAAGTTCCCGCCGGCACCGAGATGGTCAGCATGACCATTCGTGACGCGTTGCGCGACGCCATGGCCGAGGAAATGCGGCGCGATCCCGACGTGTTCCTGATGGGCGAGGAAGTCGCCGAGTATCAGGGCGCCTACAAGGTCAGCCAGGGCCTGCTGCAGGAATTCGGCGCCCGCCGCGTGATCGATACCCCGATCACCGAGCACGGCTTTGCCGGCATCGGTGTCGGCGCTGCGATGGCCGGCCTGAAGCCGATCGTCGAGT
Source organism: uncultured Alphaproteobacteria bacterium (assembly GCA_963845435.1). GTDB lineage: Bacteria > Pseudomonadota > Alphaproteobacteria > Rhizobiales > Xanthobacteraceae > Bradyrhizobium. Next base: position 76,933 of record CAWJSD010000015.1, on the reverse strand, counting down.
TCATGACCTTCAACTTCGCCATGCAGGCGATGGACCAGATCATCAATTCCGCGGCCAAGACGCTGTACATGTCGGGCGGTCAGATGGGCTGCGCGATCGTGTTCCGCGGGCCCAACGGCGCCGCCGCCCGCGTCGCCGCCCAGCACAGCCAGGATTACTCGGCCTGGTACTCGCAGATTCCTGGCCTCAAGGTGGTCGCGCCGTTCTCGGCCGCCGATTACAAGGGCCTGCTGAAATCCGCGATCCGCGATCCCAATCCGGTGATCTTCCTCGAAAACGAAATGCTCTACGGCCACACCGGCGAGGTGCCGAAGCTCGACGATTACGTGATCCCGATCGGCAAGGCGCGGGTGGTGCGGACCGGCGGTCACGTCACGATCGTCTCCTGGTCGAACGGCATGACCTACGCGCTGAAGGCCGCCGACGAACTGGCCAAGGAAGGCATCGAGGCCGAAGTGATCGATCTGCGCACGTTGCGCCCGATGGACACCGACACCATCGTCGCCTCGGTCAAGAAAACCGGCCGCGCGGTCACGGTGGAAGAAGGCTGGCAGCAGAACGGCGTCGGCGCCGAAATCGCCGCGCGCCTGATGGAGCACGCGTTCGACTATCTGGATGCGCCGGTGGCGCGGGTGTCCGGCAAGGACGTGCCGATGCCCTACGCCGCCAATCTGGAAAAGCTGGCGCTGCCCACGGTCGCCGAGGTGGTCGAGGCCGCCAAAGCCGTTTGCTACAGGTGAGCCATGGCTGGTCCCAAGGAACAGCCATTGCCGCCTGATGTCATCGATCGCGATGACGCCACCGAAGTGCTGCGCGCGTTCGTCGTCGATGGCGGACTTTCGATCGCGTTCACCCGCGCGTTCGAGGAGCCTGACATGTGGGGCCTGCTGCTGGTCGACATCGCCCGCCATGCCGCCAGGGCGTTTGCGCGCGAGAGCAGCTTTACCGAGGACGAAGCGCTGACGCGCATCGTCGATATGTTCGAAGCCGAAATCGCGCGGCCGACCGATACCGGCACCACCACGCCGCGGTCGCAACAAGGTCACTGACAATGCCAATCAATATTCTGATGCCCGCGCTGTCGCCGACGATGGAAAAGGGCAATCTGGCCAAGTGGCTCAAGAAAGAGGGCGACAAGGTCAAGTCGGGCGACGTGATCGCCGAAATCGAGACCGACAAGGCGACGATGGAGGTCGAAGCGGTCGACGAGGGCACCATCGCCAAGATCGTGGTGCCGGAAGGCACCCAGGATGTGCCTGTCAACGACGTGATTGCGGTACTCGCCGGCGACGGCGAGGATGCCAAGGCGGCCGGCGCCGCGCCGCAGCCCGCCAAGAGCGAAGCCAAGGCGGAAGCCAAGGGCGACAAGAGCGAGGCCAAGGCAGAGGCCAAATCCGAGGCCAAGGCCGAATCCGCGAAGCCCGCACCGGCTCCGGCAAAGGCGCCGGCCGCGGCGGCTCCCGCCCAGGCCAAACCGGCCGCGCCGCAAGCCAACGGCCACGACCGCACGTTCTCCTCACCGCTGGCCCGTCGTCTCGCCAAGGAAGCCGGCATCGAGCTCACTCGTATCAGCGGCTCCGGTCCGCATGGCCGCATCGTTGCCCGCGACGTCGAGGACGCCAAATCCGGCAAGGGCCTGAAGGCTCCGGCCGCGGCGCCCGCCGCCGGCGCGCCACAGATCGCACCTGCGATGTCCGACAAGGCAGATCCTCGCGCTGTTCGAACCCGGCAGCTATGAGGTCGTGCCGCATGACGGCATGCGCCGCACCATCGCCCAGCGTCTGACCGCGTCGGTACAGACCGTGCCGCATTTCTACCTGACGATGGATTGCGACATCGGCAAATTGCTGGCGGCGCGCGAGGAGATCAATGCCTCGGCGCCGAAGGACAAAGAGAAGAAGCCGCTCTACAAGCTGTCGGTCAACGACTTCGTCATCAAGGCGATGGCGATCGCGCTGCAGCGCATTCCCAATTGCAATGTGAGCTGGACCGAAGCGCGGCATGCTCAAGCACAAGCATTCCGATATCGGCGTCGCGGTGGCGATGCCTGGCGGCCTGATCACCCCGATCATTCGCAACGCCGAAACCAAGTCGCTCTCGACGATCTCGGCCGAGATGAAGGATTTCGCGGCGCGGGCGAGGGCGCGCAAGCTCAAGCCCGAGGAATATCAGGGCGGCACGACGGCGATATCCAACCTCGGCATGTACGGCATCAAGGACTTCACCGCGGTGATCAATCCGCCGCATGCCACCATTCTGGCGGTCGGCACCAGCGAGGAGCGGGCGGTGGTGCGGGGCGGCAAGATCGAAGCCGCGCACATCATGAGCGTGACCCTGTCGTGCGATCACCGCGCGGTCGACGGCGCGCTCGGCGCCGAGCTGATCGGGGCGTTCAAGCTGTTGATCGAAAATCCCGTGATGATGATGGTGTAGGCCTCGCGCCTTCCTTACGCAGGGGCGATCATGCGGCTCGCGGGAGTGTTCATCCTGGCTATCGTCGCCTCGGCCGTTGCCGGTCTTGTGGTCTATGCCGGGGCGTCGTTGCTGCCGGATTGGGACGATCCGGCCGGCCGCGGGCTGGCGGAGGCATTTCGTGGGGTGCTGACGCTGGCCTATGTGCTGACCGGCATCGCTCTCTACGGCTTCGCGGTGTGGCGCCGGGATCGCCGGCTCCATCTCAAGCGCGCGCTCTATGTGCTGTTGCTGGTGCCGTTTTTCATCGTCATGCTCGGCCTCGTCGACAACGGCATCCGCGACATTGCATGGCTGCACGAGGGCGTCGCCATGGTTCAGATGTTCACGCCGCTCTGGACCGTCGCGCTGGTACAGTGGCTGATCCTGCATATATACCTGTCACGGCGGCCGATCGTTGCGGAAGCCGCCCCCACATGATTTTCATCATTTCAACATCGACGAATCTGACATCGACGCGGACGCCGCTCGGCGGCTGCGTGAGCTAATTGGAGCCTGCCATGGCTGATACATCCTTCGACGTCGTCGTTATCGGCTCCGGTCCCGGGGGCTATGTCACCGCGATCCGTGCGGCGCAATTGGGCTTCAAGACCGCGATCGTCGAGAAGGCGTATCTCGGCGGCATCTGCAACAATTGGGGCTGCATTCCGACCAAGGCGCTGCTGCGCTCGGCGGAAATCTACCACTACATGAAGCACGCCAAGGACTACGGGTTGTCGGCGGACAATGTCTCGTTCGATCCGAAGGCCGTGATCGAGCGTTCGCGCGGTGTCGTGAAGCGCCTCAATGGCGGCGTCGAGTTCCTGATGAAAAAGAACAAGATTGCGATCATCTGGGGCGAAGCGACGCTCGATGCTCCCGGAAAATTCACGGTGAAGAAATCGGAAGCGGCAGCGCCCAAGGGCGCGCTGGGCGAGGGCGCCTACCAGGCCAAGCACATCATCGTCGCGACCGGCGCGCGGCCGCGCGTGCTGCCCGGCCTCGAGCCCGACAAAAAGCTGGTCTGGACCTATTTCGAGGCGATGGTGCCGGACAAGATGCCGAAGTCGCTTCTGGTCGTCGGTTCCGGCGCCATCGGGATCGAGTTCGCTTCGTTCTATCGCACCATGGGCGCCGAGGTGACCGTGGTCGAAGTGCTGCCGCAGATCCTGCCCGTCGAAGATGCCGAGATCGCGGGCTTCGCGCGCAAGCAGTTCGAGAAGCAGGGCATCAAGATCATGTCCGGCACCAAGGTGACGAAACTGGAGAAAAAGAGCGACAGCGTGGTCGCCACCATCGACGACGGCAAGGGCAAGCCGCAGACCGCGGAATTCGACCGGGTGATCTCGGCGGTGGGTGTCGTCGGCAACATCGAAGGCTTCGGGCTTGAAAAACTCGGCGTCAAGACCGAGCGCGGCTGCATCGTGATCGATCCATTCTGCAAGACCAACGTGCCGGGGATCTACGCCATCGGCGACGTCGCCGGGCCGCCGATGCTGGCGCACAAGGCCGAACATGAGGGTGTGATCTGCGTCGAAGCCATCAAGGGCATGCATCCGCATCCGATGGACAAGTTGCTGATCCCGGGCTGCACCTATTGCCATCCGCAGGTAGCGTCCGTCGGTCTGACCGAAGCCAAGGCCAAGGAAGCCGGGCACGACATCCGCGTCGGACGTTTCCCGTTTGTCGGCAACGGCAAGGCGATCGCGCAGGGCGAAGACCAGGGCATGGTCAAGGTGGTGTTCGACAAGAAGACCGGCCAATTGCTCGGCGCGCACATGGTCGGTGCCGAAGTCACCGAGCTGATCCAGGGCTTTGTCGTGGCGATGAACCTCGAAACGACCGAGGAAGAGCTGATGCACTCGATCTTCCCGCATCCCACCATTTCCGAAACCATGAAGGAAGCGGTGCTCGACGCTTACGGCCACGCGCTCAACATGTAAGAACTCAACTGAGGTCGAAGCGACAAGTTTTCCCTCATCCTGAGGAGCCTGACTGAAAAAGCAGCTTCACTGTCGTGGCGCATGGTTCCAGACGCCGCTTGCGCGGCTCCTCACCATGAGGCCGAAAAAGGAAATGAAGACCTCATCCTGAGGAGCTTGCGAAGCAAGCGTCTCGAAGGATGGGCAAACAGGTAGGGCTCGCGGCCATCCTTCGAGACGCGCGCAAAGGCGCGCGCCTCAGGATGACGTCGTAACCCCTCTTCAAAGATCGAGAGAAATATTCGTGAAAGACAACGACAATCTGACCATCGAGCGCCCGACCTTCGTGACTCATCTGGAATGCGCGATGGAAGGCGACCACTATCCCGCCGACCAGATCCACAATCTGTCGAAGGCCGGCAAGCCGCTGTTGGTGCGCTACGATCTGGCCGGCGTGAAGAAGGCGCTGACCAAGGACGCGCTGAAGCAGCGGCCCGCCGATCTCTGGCGCTATCGCGAGATGCTGCCGGTGCGCAAGGTCAGCGACATCGTCAGCCTCGGCGAGGTGACGACGCCGCTGATCCGGCTGCCCAAGCTTGCGAAGAAGATCGGCGGCGGCGAGATCATCGTGAAGGATGAAGGCCGGTTGCCGACCGGATCGTTCAAGGCGCGCGGCCTTGTGATGGCGGTGTCGATGGGCAAGGCGCTCGGCATCAAGCACATGGCGATGCCGACCAACGGCAATGCCGGCGCGGCGCTGGCGGCCTACGCCACCTCGTGCGGCATCAAGACCACGATCTTCTGCCCGGCGGATACGCCTGAAGTGAATGTCAGCGAGATCGAATTGCAGGGCGCGACGGTTTATCGCGTCAACGGCCTGATCGACGATTGCGGCAAGATCGTCGGCGAGGGCAAGGCCAAGGCCGGCTGGTTCGATACTTCCACCCTGAAGGAGCCGTATCGGATCGAAGGCAAGAAGACGATGGGACTGGAACTGGCCGAGCAACTCGGCTGGGACGTTCCCGACGTGATCTTCTATCCGACCGGTGGCGGCACCGGCCTGATCGGAATGTGGAAGGCGTTCGCCGAGCTTGAGGCCATCGGCTTCATCGGCAGCAAGCGGCCACGGATGGTCGCGGTGCAGGCATCCGGCTGCGCGCCGATGGTGCGGGCCTTCGAAAACGGCACGGAGCACGCGCCGCGCTGGGAGGACGCTCACACCATCGCTTCCGGCATCCGCGTGCCGCAGGCCGTCGGAGATTTCCTGATCCTCCGCGCCGTGCGCGAGAGCAAGGGTTTCGCGATCGCGGTCGACGACGACAAGATTTCGGCCGCGCTCAACGAGGTCGCACGCGAGGAGGGCCTGCTGTTGTGTCCGGAAGGTGCTGCGACCTATGCGGCGTACAAGCAAAGCCTCGCCGATGGACGCGTGACGAAAAACGATCGGGTGATGCTGTTCAATTGCGCGACGGGGCTGAAATATCCGTTGCCGCCGGTTACCCGAACGCTCGATCGTCATCAACCGATCGACTACGCTAAACTATAACCGGCGCGAACCAACGCGCCGCGAAACCAACAAGGCTGCCGCAACAGGCCGCCGCCGGGAGGAACAGGATGCGCAGAACGATTTGGGCTGCCTTGCTCGCAGTGCTGTCGATTGTCAGCCCCGCGCGCGCGGACAATTTTCCGTCGCATCAGATCACCATGGTGGTTCCGTTCTCGGCCGGCGGCCCGACCGACGCGATGGCGCGAATTCTGGCCGAGCGGATGCGGGTCACGCTGGGCCAAACCATCCTGATCGAAAACGTCACCGGCGCCGGCGGCTCGCTCGGCGTCGGCCGCGTGGTGCGATCGCCGCCTGACGGCTACACCATCAGCATCGGCCATCTCGGCACCCACGTCGCCAATGGCGCGGTCTACAAGCTCGGCTACGACCTCGTGACCGATCTGGAGCCGGTGGTGCTGCTGCCGAGCAACCCGATGGTGATCGTCAGCAAGAATACCGTCCCGGCCAAAACGCTGCCGGAACTGCTGGCCTGGCTGAAGGCCAAGCCGACGCCGCCGATCGCCGGGACAGCCGGCGCAGGCTCCGGCAGCCACATCGCCGGGCTTTATTTCGAGAAAACCACGGGCATCAAGCTGCAATACGTGCCCTACCGCGGCACTGCGCCTGCTTTGACCGACCTGGTCGCAGGTCAGATCGATCTGATGATCGACCAGACCTCCAATTCGATCAGCCAGATCCGCGCCGGCACGATTCGCGCTTACGCCGTCACCGACGACAAGCGCGTCGGGCAAGCCTCGGATATTCCGACCACTGACGAATCGGGCCTCAAAGGATTTCACATGACGCTGTGGTCCGGCCTTTGGGTGCCGAAAGACACGCCAAAAGACGTCGTGGCCAGGCTCAATGCCGCCGCGGTGGAAGCCATGAGCGATCCCGCGGTGCGCGAGAAGTTCGAACAACTGGGCTTGGAAATGCCGTCCAAGGACCAGCTTTCGCCGGAGGCGCTTGGCGCGTGGCAGAAGTCCGAGATCGCCAAATGGTGGCCGATGCTCAAGGCCGCCGAGATCAAAATGGACTGAAAGCACACGCGAGAAGCGCGTCACCGCTCCTAGAAGTGGTATAAATGGTGACCTTGTGGCCACGATTGTGGTAGGTCCGCAACACTCGCGGCTCCATTTAACCCTCATCACAACCAGTTCTTGCCTACGCCGCTTTTTAGCCACACCTGTCCGTGAAATCATTGTTCGTAAGCCAGTAAGTCGCGTGGCCCTTGAGGGCGAAGGAAAATCCGGCGTTGTGTGAGTGGGTTTTCCGGGCCGACGAAATTGGCTGGGAAACAGGTTCGCGATGGACGCCAAGACCAATATCAAGAGCAGGCTGCCAAGCCGTCACGTGACGGAAGGGCCCGAGCGCGCGCCGCATCGCTCCTATTTGTATGCCATGGGCTTGACCACCCAGCAGATACACCAGCCGTTCGTCGGCGTGGCGTCATGCTGGAACGAGGCCGCGCCCTGTAACATCTCGCTGATGCGCCAGGCCCAGGCGGTCAAGAAGGGCGTGGCTGCCGCCGGCGGCACGCCGCGCGAATTCTGCACCATCACCGTCACCGACGGCATCGCGATGGGCCATGACGGCATGCGCTCGTCGCTGCCGTCTCGCGAATGCATCGCCGACTCGGTCGAGCTGACGGTGCGCGGCCATGCCTATGACGCGCTGGTCGGGCTCGCGGGTTGCGACAAGTCGCTTCCGGGAATGATGATGGCGATGGTGCGCCTCAACGTGCCGTCGGTCTTCATCTACGGCGGCTCGATCCTGCCCGGCAATTTCCGCGGCCAGCAGGTGACGGTCCAGGACATGTTCGAGGCGGTCGGCAAACACTCGGTCGGCGAGATGTCGGACGAGGACCTCGACGAGATCGAGCGGGTGGCCTGTCCGTCGGCCGGAGCGTGCGGCGCACAATTCACGGCCAACACCATGGCGACCGTTTCTGAAGCCATCGGCCTGGCGTTGCCGTATTCGGCCGGCGCCCCGGCGCCCTACGAAATCCGCGACTCGTTTTGCGCCACCGCCGGCGAAAAGGTCGTCGAGCTGATCAGCCTGAATATCCGGCCGCGCGATATCGTCACGCTCAAGTCGCTGCAGAACGCGGCCGCCGTGGTTGCGGCGTCTGGCGGCTCGACCAATGCTGCGCTGCATCTGCCGGCGATTGCCCACGAATGTGGTATAAAATTTGATCTATTTGACGTGGCCGAAATCTTCAAAAAGACACCGTATGTCGCGGATTTGAAGCCGGGCGGTCGTTATGTTGCCAAAGACATGTTTGAAGTTGGTGGCATTCCGCTTTTGATGAAGACGTTGCTCGATAATGGCCACCTGCACGGGGATTGCTTGACCGTCACTGGCCGCACGATCGCCGAAAACCTTAAGAGCGTGAAGTGGAATCCGCACCAGGATGTGGTGCGTTCCGCGGACAAGCCGATCACCGTCACGGGCGGTGTGGTGGGCTTGAAAGGTAATCTCGCGCCGGAGGGTGCGATCGTGAAGGTCGCGGGCATGTCGAATTTGAAATTTACCGGCCCAGCCCGCTGCTTTGATCGGGAAGAGGACGCCTTTGAGGCGGTCCAGAAGAAAACCTACAAAGAGGGCGAAGTCATCGTGATCCGCTACGAGGGGCCGCGCGGCGGTCCCGGCATGCGGGAAATGCTGTCGACCACGGCGGCGCTGACCGGGCAGGGCATGGGCGGCAAAATCGCCTTGATCACCGACGGACGGTTCTCCGGGGCCACCCGCGGCTTCTGCATCGGCCATGTCGGGCCGGAAGCGGCGGTCGGTGGACCGATCGCCCTGCTGCAGGACGGCGATGTCATCGAGATCGACGCGGTGGTTGGAACTCTTAACGTAAAGTTGACCGACGCGGAGTTGGCCGAACGTAAGACCAAATGGAAGGCGCGCGCGACGAACCATACGTCGGGTGCGCTGTGGAAATATGCCCAACAGGTTGGGCCGGCGGTTGGTGGCGCCGTGACCCACCCCGGCGGGGCACACGAGAAACAGTGTTATGCGGACATCTAGGCGGTTCATTTTTGCGTTGATGTTGGGAGCCATTCCGGTGGCTGCGCCCGGCTACGCCTTCGATGGTGCGCCGGCCAACCAGGACGCGTCGATTCCGCTGGTTTCGGCCCAGCCCGGAGTTGTCAACCCGTTGAAAAAGTCGGTGCCGCCGGCGGCTCCGGAGAGCTCGCTGACGGCGCTGCAATACGCCGCCGAGGGCGGTCATCCGATCGCGCAGTGGAAGCTGGGACGGATGTACGCCGACGGTGACGGCGTCATGCAGGACGATTTGCGCGCGTTCGAATATTTCAGCCGCATCGCCAACGCGCATGCGGAAGACAGCCCGTCGGAGCCGCAATCGGCGATCGTGGCCAATGCCTTCGTGGCGCTTGGACGCTATTACCTCAACGGCATCCCGAACTCGAAGATCAAGTCGGATCCGGAGCGGGCGAGGGAGATGTTCTCCTACGCCGCGTCCTATTTCGGCAATGCCGACGCGCAATACGATCTGGCCCGGCTCTACCTCAATGGCGGCGGCACTTCGCGGGATGATTTCCGCTACGGCGCACGCTGGCTCGGGCTTGCCGCCCAGAAGGGCCAGCATCAGGCGCAGGCGCTGCTCGGCCAGATGCTGTTCAATGGCGATCAGTTGCCGCGCCAGCCCGCCCGTGGGCTGATGTGGCTGACCCTGGCGCGCGACAGTGCCGGTCCGGACGAAGCCTGGATCAAGGAAAGCTACAACAAGGCGATCTCGAAGGCGTCCGACGACGACCGCGCCATGGCGCTGCAGATGCTCGAGCACTGGGTCCAGGGCCGCAAGGACTGACCGGCGTCGTAGCCGCAGGGTGGGCAAAGCGCAGCGTGCCTACCATTCTCGCCGACAATTGAACACGGTGGGCACGGCGCTACGCGCCTTTGCCCACCCTACGAACCGGCCCTCACGCCGTCTCGAAATCCAGATCCGCCCACACCGGCACATGGTCCGACGGCTTTTCCCAGGCCCGGACGTAGCTATCGACGCCGACATCGATCAGACGGTCGCTGGCCTGCGGCGACAGCAAGAGATGGTCGATGCGCAGGCCGTGGTTCTTCTGCCAGGCGCCGGCCTGGTAGTCCCAGAAGGTGTACTGGCCCGGACTGTCGGTGACCGCCCGCAGCGCATCCGTCAGCCCGAGGCCGAGCAGCGACTGGAAGGCCTCGCGGGTGGTCGGCCGGAACAGGGCGTCGTTGACCCAGGCGGCCGGGTTATGCACATCCACTGCCGTCGGGATGACATTGAAATCACCCGCCAAAACCAGCGGCTCCTCGGTCTTGAGGCGCTGCTTCGAGAACTCAAGAAGCCGCGACATCCACTTGAGTTTGTAGGGATATTTCTCGGTCTCGGGCGGATTGCCGTTGGGCAGATAGAGACATGCAACCCGGAGCACCCCGCGCTTCAGGGGCACCACGCCTTCGAGGAACCGCGCATGGCTGTCCTCGTCATCGCCGGCGAGGCCGGACTTGGTCTCGTCGAACGGCAGTTTGGACAGCAGCGCCACGCCGTTGAAGGTCTTCTGACCGTGGGTGACCACGTTGTAGCCGAGCGCCTCGATCTCCAGCCGCGGGAACGCGTCATCGACGCATTTGATCTCCTGCAGGCAGACGATGTCAGGCGAACACTCCTTGAGCCAGCTCAGGAGATGCTCGATCCGCTGCCGGACCGAATTGACGTTCCAGGTCGCTATTCTCATCAGGCGTGAAGTTTCTCAGCGAGCAGCTTAAATCGAAAAACTGGTGCCGCAGCCGCAGGATGCGGTGGCATTCGGATTGACCACGCGAAACGACGCCCCGATCAGATCATCGACGAAATCGACCTCGGAGCCGGCCAGGAACGGCACCGATGCCGGATCGACCAGCACCACGGCGCTGTCGCGCGCGATCACCAGATCGTCCTCGGCGCGCGCGCGCTCGACGTCGAACTTGTACTGAAAGCCCGAGCAGCCGCCGCCCTCGACGCTGATCCGCAGCATGGCGCCGTCACCCTCGGATTTGAGGATTTCGCCGATGCGGCGGGCGGCCCGCTCGCTGACGGTGATGGCTGCGCTCATGACAAGGTCTCCGAATGGCCGGTGCAATGCCAAATCATAATTATATGGTATCCGGCTGACAGCATAGTTAAGTGCGCCGGACAGCGGAATCAAACCTTACAGAGGATCAATACACCGTGTCGGTCGGAATGGCTGCTCCCCGCTCGGCCTATGGCTGCGACCCCGACCGCAGCCGCGGGCGGCTGTTCGACGAGCCGCCGAGCCGGACCCGCAGCCCGTTTCGGCGCGATTGCGACCGGGTGATCCATTCCACGGCGTTTCGCCGCCTCAAACACAAGACCCAGGTCTTCGTGTTCCACGAAGGCGACCATTACCGCACCCGGCTGACCCACACCCTGGAAGTGGCCCAGATCGCCCGGGCGCTGGCCCGGCAGCTGGGCCTCGATGAGGACCTGACGGAAACCCTGGCGCTGGCGCACGATCTCGGCCATCCGCCGTTCGGCCATGCCGGCGAGCGGGCGCTGGATGCCTGCCTGCAGGACCATGGGGGCTTTGACCACAACGCCCAGACCCTGCGCGTCGTCACTTCGCTCGAGCATCGCTACCCCGAATTCGAGGGGCTCAATTTGACCTGGGAATCGCTGGAGGGGATCGTCAAGCATAACGGGCCGCTGACCAGGCGGGATGGCAGCGCGCTGGGGCGCTACAGCGAGCACGGCATCCCCTATGCCATCTCGGACTACATGGCGACTTACGATCTGGAACTGGCAAGCTTTGCCTCGCTGGAGGCCCAGGTCGCTGCCATCGCCGACGACATTGCCTACGATGCCCACGACATCGACGACGGTCTGCGCGCGGGCCTGTTCCGGGTCGACGATCTCAAGGAGATGCCGCTGACCGCGTCGATGATCGCCGACATCGATGCGCATTATCCCGAGCTCGACGACATCAGGCGCGGCGCCGAGCTGGTGCGCGAACTGATCTCGTACCTGATCGGCGCGGTCGTTACCGAAGCCGGGCGGCGGCTTCAGATCGCGCGACCGGGGTCGGTCGACGACGTCCGTCACCATGGCGACAGCCTGATCGGGTTTTCAGCGCCGGTCGCGCAGGCCGAGGCCGAGATCAAGGCGTTTCTGAAACAGCGGATGTATCGGCACAAATGGGTGATGCAGGTGATGGGCGATGCCGAGACGATCGTCGCGGACCTGTTCGCCCGGTATCAGAAGACACCAGGCGATCTTCCGGCGGAATGGTTGCCGCCCAAGGGGGACGAGAGCGAGATCGACCGCAGCAGGCGGATCGGCAATTTCATCGCCGGGATGACCGACCGCTTTGCCCTGACCGAGCATCAGCGGCTTTTTGACTCGACCCCGGAATTGCGTTAGGCGGCGGCCATGTCCGAAAAATCTTCATCGCTTCACCTTTTCGCCGACGTTCTGGCGCGCGTGCACGCGGTGTGCGGCGCACTCGCGGCCGAGGGCGGCTGGCCCGCCGACATCGATTTGTCGCGGGTGGTAGTCGAGCCGCCGCGCGACGCCGCGCATGGCGACATGGCGACCAACGCCGCGATGGTGCTGGCCAAGGAAGCCAAGGCAAAGCCGCGCGACCTCGCCGAGAAGATCGCCGGGAAACTGCGCGCCGACGATCTGATCGCCTCGGTCGATATCGCCGGTCCGGGCTTCATCAATTTGACCCTGAAGCCGCAGGCCTGGTCGGACGCGCTGCGCACCGTGCTGCGCGACGGCGCGGCCTATGGACGGGGCGTGTCGGGCACCACCGAAAAGGTCAATGTCGAATATGTCTCGGCCAATCCGACCGGGCCGATGCATGTCGGCCATTGCCGGGGCGCGGTGTTCGGCGATGCGCTGGCCAGCCTGCTGGATTTCGCCGGCCATGACGTCGCGCGCGAATATTACATCAACGATGCCGGCGCACAGGTCGACGTGCTGGCGCGCTCCGCGTTCCTGCGTTACCGCGAGGCGCTTGGCCAGACCATCGGCGAGATTCCGGAAGGGCTTTATCCGGGCGACTATCTCAAGCCGGTCGGCGAGGCGCTCGCCGCCGAGCATGGCGACAAGTTGCTGACGATGCCAGAAGCGGCGTGGCTCCCGGGCGTACGCACCAAGGCGGTCGCGATGATGATGGCGATGATCAAGCAGGATCTCGCCGCGCTCAACATCAAGCACGATGTGTTTTTCTCCGAGCGTTCGCTGATCGAGACCGGCAACAATCGCGTCGCCGAGACCATCGATTATCTGCGCGCGAAGGGTGACGTCTACGAAGGCCGCCTACCGCCGCCGAAAGGCGCGCCGGTGGAGGATTACGAAGACCGCGAGCAAACCTTGTTTCGCGCCACCGCCTATGGCGACGACGTCGACCGGCCGCTGCTCAAGTCCGATGGCAGCTATACTTATTTCGCTTCCGACATCGCCTACCATAAGGACAAGTTCGACCGCGGGTTTCGCAATCTCGTCGACGTCTGGGGCGCCGATCACGGCGGCTACATCAAGCGCATGCAGGCCGCGGTGAAAGCCGTGACGTCGGGGCAGGCGGCGCTCGACGTCAAGATCGTGCAATTGGTCAAATTGCTGCGCAACGGCGAGCCCGTGAAGATGTCGAAACGTTCGGGCGATTTCGTCACCTTGCGCGAGGTGGTCGACGAGGTCGGTTCCGACGCCGTGCGCTTCATGATGCTGTTCCGCAAGAATGACGCGGTGCTGGACTTCGATCTCGCCAAGGTGCTCGAACAGTCCAAGGACAATCCGGTCTTTTACGTCCAGTACGGCCACGCCCGCGGCCATTCGGTATTCAAGAACGCCCGCGACGTGATCCCGGACCTGCCCGGGGAAACCGCCGCCCGGGCGGCATTCCTGGGTGATGCCGCAGTCGAGCGGTTGTCAGACACCGCCGAAGTCAGCCTGCTGCGGCAACTGGCTCTGTATCCGCGTTTGATTGACGCGGCGGCGGCTGCACATGAGCCTCACCGAATCGCTTTTTATCTATATGATCTTGCCAGTGAATTTCACGCGCTCTGGACCAGGGGCCGGGATATGCCCTATTTACGCTTCATTATGAATAATGATGCAGAGATCACGAAGGCGCGATTGGCACTGGTCCAGGGCGTTGTCTCGGTCCTGGCATCGGGTTTGGCCATCTTAGGCGTCGATGCTCCGGATGAGATGCGATAATTTAGCAGGGGCAAAGGCTCTCGCATGGGGATGTGCGAGGGCTCCTGGCGGCAGTCGGTTCGTTTGTAGAAGCGAGTTGGCAGCTTTCCCGAAGGGGGCGCATCACCACGATGGCTGATCGATATCAAGGTAGACCATTCGCCGCTTCTGGTGGCTACGATCACCGCGATGAACAACACCCGCCGGCACGCCCCGAGAGCGATCCGTTGGCGGAACTGGCACGACTGATCGGACAAAACGATCCGTTCGCCAACCGCGCCAATCCGCCGCAGCCGCCGCGCGGTGTTTCCCGCGATCAATACGAGGCGCCGATCGCCGATGACGATGCGCCGTCGGCTGGTGGACCGCCGCCATGGATGCAGCGCGCGACGCGTCATGAGCCGCCGCCGCTTCCGACGCATTCCGAGCCTGAGCAGGATTACGCGGAACAGGAATACCACGAGCAGCCCGAGCAACGTTACGCCGAGCAGGACTATCCGAGTTCGGAGCATCCGCTGCGCCGCTACGCCGGCCACCAGGCTGAGCCGGAAGCAGAGCCGCTGTATGACTCAGCGCCGGTTTACAGCGAAGCCGATCATCAGCCGCTCGATCCCTCGCGTTACGACGATGCGCTCTACGGTCAGTTCGAAGCCGACGGGCACGAGGCCCAGCACGAGGCCGCCTATCCTGACGAGCAGTACGATTACCAGGAGGAATACGAGGGCGAGGAACCGGTCCAGAAGCGTCGCGGCGGCCTGACCACGGTTTTCGTGGTGCTTGGGCTCGCGATCGTCGGCACCGGCGGCGCGTTCGCCTACCGCACATATTTCGGCTCGGCCCGCACCGGCGAGCCGCCGATCATCAAGGCCGATACCAGCCCGACCAAGATCGTTCCGGCGCAAGACGCCGTGAGCAAGCAGCCGGACCGGTTGCCGGCAGGCGACGGCAGCGAAAAGATCGTCCCGCGCGAAGAGACGCCGGTCGACGTCAACGCCAACACGCGTTCCGGCGGCCCGCGGATGGTGTTTCCGCCGTTGAACCAGAATGCCAATCCGCCGTCGCCGTCGAGCGTCGCGACCAACACGCCGCCACCACCGACAGCGGCCAATGGCACCATGCCGAACAACCAGCCGCGCTCGATCAAGACCTTCACGGTTCATGGTGAGCAGGACGGCGCGGCGGCGCCCGCTGCTCCCGCGGCGCGGACCCCCGCGACCCGCGGCGTCTCACCGTCGGCCGCGAATGCCAACGCCAATGCCAACGCGCCGTTGTCGCTGTCGCCGCAGGGCGCGCCGACCCCCGCCGCGCCCGCAACCCGGATGGCGACCAACACGCCGGCCCCGATTGCTCCGGCGACGTCCAACGCCGGCGCAGCGACCGGCAACTACCTGGTTTCGGTTTCGTCGCAAAAGAGTGAGACTGACGCGCAGTCTTCCTATCGTGTGCTGCAGGGCAAGTTCCCGGCCGTGCTGGGATCCCGCACGCCGGTGATCAAGCGGGTCGATCTCGGTGGCGAAAAAGGCACCGTCTACCGCGCGATGGTGGGGCCGTTCGAGACCGGCGAAGAAGCATCACAATTCTGCAAAAGCCTGGTTTCGGCCGGCGGACAGTGCTTCATCCCAAGGAATTAACCGCCGTTTCCTTGACCCATGGGTGAACTGAGGGCTAATCGGCCCCATGAACACACGGGCCTTCATCACGGGAATCTCCGGAACGGAATTGAGCGCCGACGAGCGCGAATTCATCCGTTCGGAACGGCCGTGGGGATTTATCCTCTTCAAGCGCAATGTGGAAACGACCACCCAAGTCACTCGGCTTGTGGCCGAATTGCGCGCTGTCAATGCGCAGCCGGATGCCCCGGTCCTGATCGACCAGGAGGGTGGCCGGGTTCAGCGTCTTGGTCCGCCGAATTGGCCGGTCTATCCGCCGGGCGCGATCTTCGACGCGCTGTATGACATCGATCCGGCCGCAGGGCTGCTGGCGGCGCGATTGAGTTCGCGGCTGATCGCCGACGACTTGGCCCAGCTTGGCATAACGGTCGACTGCCTGCCGCTGGCGGACGTGCCGGTGGCCGGCGCCGACGCCGTCATCGGCAACCGCGCCTATGGGACGGAGCCGGCCAAGGTGGCCGCGATCGCACGCGCCGTCACCGAGGGCCTGGAGCAGGGTGGAGTATTACCGGTCCTGAAGCACATTCCCGGGCACGGCCGCGCCACTGCCGACACCCATTTCAAGCTCCCGACCGTCGATACAGCCAAATCCGAGCTGGAACTCACTGATTTCGCGGCGTTTCGGCCATTGGCCGACCTGCCGATGGCGATGACCGCACATGTTGTGTTTAGCGCGCTGGACCCGGTCCATCCGGCGACGACTTCTGCGACAATCATCGAGCAGGTGATTTGCAATGGAATTGGGTTCCAGGGTTTGTTGATGAGTGATGACGTCTCCATGAACGCGTTGGCGGGTTCGATCGCCGAGCGCACCCGCGCGATCGTAGCCGCCGGTTGCGACATGGTGCTGCATTGCAACGGCAAGTTGGATGAAATGCGCGAGGTTGCCCGTGCGACGCCAGAATTGGCGGGCAGGGCATTGCAGCGCGCCGACCAGGCGCTGGCGTCCCGGAAACCCGCGCAGTCGTTCGATCGGCAGGCCGCCCGCGCGCAACTTGATGCATTGATCGACCGCGTAGGGACGGGCGCATGAGCGCGGAAATTCTATCGTTCGAAACCGGACGCCCCGCCGCCACCCCCGAATTGACCGAGGGCGAGCCGGCGCTGGTCGTCGACGTCGAGGGCTATGAAGGGCCGCTCGATCTGTTGCTCGCGCTGGCGCGGCAGCAGAAGGTCGACCTCGCGAAGATCTCGATCCTGGCGCTTGCCGACCAGTATCTGGTGTTCATCGAGGCGGCGCGCAAAATTCGTCTCGAATTGGCGGCCGACTATCTGGTGATGGCGGCGTGGCTGGCGTACCTGAAATCGCGGCTGCTGCTGCCGGAACCGGCGACCCCGGACGGACCGAGCGCCGAGGAGATGGCGACCGCGTTGGCCAACCGGCTGCGCCGGCTCGAAGCCATTCGCGAAGCCTCTAACCGGCTGATGAACCGTCCGCAATTGCAGCGCGATATTTTTCCGCGCGGCGCGCCGGAGTTGATCGCCGAGATCAAGCATCCGAGATTCACCGCGACGCTGTACGATCTGTTGAGCGCCTATGCGGTGCAGCGCCAGCAGCGCGTGCTGACCACGGTGCATCTGGCCAAGCGCACGGTGTGGTCGCTGGCGGAAGCGCGGGCTTCGCTGGAGCGACTGGTCGGCATCGCCGAGGAGTGGAGCTGCCTCGACGAATTCCTGCTCAACTACGTGGTCGATCCCACGCAGAAGGCCACGGTGTTTGCGTCGAGCTTCGCCGCCGCGCTGGAACTGGTGCGGGAAGGCGAAATGGAGCTGAACCAGAAAGAGGCGTTCGCGCCGCTGTATTTTCGCAAACGTCCAGTAACCGCCGCAATGCCTGCGCCGGATCTACCTGTCGAGTAAGTGGAAGAAGGAGCCCGAGCCATGCCAAGCCTGGCCGAAAAGCGCGTGTCCGACGTCGAGGACGACCCGGTGGATCCGCAGGCGCGACCCGAAGAACTTCGGTTGCTCGAAGCCTTGCTGTTTGCCTCGAGCGAGCCGCTCGATCAGGCCACGCTGGCCAAGCGGATGCCGGAGGGCGTCGACATCAAGGAAGCGCTGGCCCTGTTGCAGGCGGACTATGCCCTGCGCGGCGTCAATCTGGTTCGTGTCGCCAACAAATGGACGTTCCGCACCGCGACCGATCTGTCGTGGCTGATGACCCGCGAGAGCACCGAGACCCGGCGGCTGTCGCGCGCCGCGATCGAGATGCTGGCGATCATCGCCTACCATCAGCCGGTGACCCGCGCCGAGATCGAGGAAATCCGCGGCGTCGTCACCTCGAAGGGCACGCTCGACGTGCTGCTGGAAACCGGCTGGATCCGCCCGCGCGGCCGCCGCAAGACGCCCGGCCGCCCGCTGACCTTCGGTACCACCGAGGCGTTTCTGTCGCAGTTCAGCCTCGAGGCGCTCGGCGACCTGCCGGGTCTCGAGGAACTGAAGGGAACGGGATTGCTGGATTCGCGGCTGCCGTCCGGTTTCAGCGTTCCGTCGCCGTCGGACGATCCGGCGCTGCGCGAGGATGAGGATCCGCTCGAAGCCGACGATAGCCTGGAACTGCTATTGTCCCCGGCGGTCGAGCCGGAAGCCGACCCCGAGCAGGAGGCCGGCTCCGAGTTGGAAGCCGGTCTTGAGCCGGAAGTCAGCGCGGAACTGGAAGTCAGCGCGGAGCTGGAGGTCGGCGCCGACGTAGAAGACGGCGCGGAAGAGGCGGCCGAACTGGAGCCCGAAGCCGACCCCGAGCCGGAAATCGATCCGGAACCGGAACAGGATCCGAAACCGGAAGAGGACTAGATCGGCCGGCTGGCGGCGATATTCCCGGTTAACGGTAGTCGCCGCTATCGACCATTTGACCCGGGTTAAGTCCTTGTTTTTGACAACCCCAAAGCCTAGTTTCCGCTAGAGACGAGGCTGGGTCGCTGACTCAGATGTTTGGAGGGTTGCAGGATGGGTTCGCTTAGCATTTGGCACTGGATCATCGTGATCGCAGTCGTCCTGCTGTTGTTCGGCCGCGGCAAGATTTCGGACCTGATGGGCGACGTCGCGCAGGGCATCAAGGCGTTCAAGAAGGGCATGGCGGACGACGACACGACGGCGGAAAAGTCCGAGCCCGTGAAGTCGATCGATCATAACCCGACGCAGTCGCCGGCGACGCGCTCGGATGTCGGCAGCAAGGCTGTCTGAGCAGGACGCGTGGCGGAGCCGTCGCGGCGGGTGTTCGCCTCGCGTGAGCTGGATTTTTCATGTTCGACATCGGGTGGAGTGAAATAGCTGTCATCGCGGTGGTCGCGCTGATCGCCATCGGTCCCAAGGAATTGCCGGGCGTGCTGCGCATGGTGGGCCAATGGATCGGCAAGGCTCGCCGGATGGCCAGCGAATTCCAGGGCCAGTTCAACGAAGCCATGCGCGAAGCCGAGATGGCCGACCTCAAGAAGAGTTTTGACGAGGTCCGCGAAGCGGCCGCCGGGTTCAAGGGCGGCAGTCTGATGACGTCGCTGCAGAAGGACGTCACCAGCGCGCTGCGCATCGACGATCCAGAGAAGCCGATGGACCCGCAGGCCGCGCCGTCGGTTGATGCTGCATCAACCGACGCTGCGGCGACGCCGGCAATCGAGACATCGGCGACGTCCAACGACGCGCCGGCGACGTCGAGTGACGCGCCGGCCGCTCCGACCACGCCGGAAGCGCCGACGCCGGAAACATTCGCCGAGGCAACCGCCCATCAGGCGGCCACCGAGCCGCTGGCGATCACCCCGCATATTCCGCCAGAACCGGCCGCGCCCCACGCCGAGCCGGCGACGCCTGAGGTCCAGAGGGACGCCAAAGCGTCATGAGCGCCGAGGATATCGAGGCCAGCAAAGCGCCGCTGATGGACCACCTGATCGAGCTGCGGTCGCGGCTGATCAAGGCGCTGTTGGGATTCGGCGTCGCGTTCATCTTCTGCTTCTTCTTTGCCAAGCAGATTTTCAACATTCTGGTGTTGCCGTACGTCTGGGTCGCGGGCGCGGATTCCAAGCTCATCTACACGGCGCTGCTGGAATATTTCATCACCCAGCTGAAGTTGGCGCTGTTCGGCGCGGGCTTTATTTCGTTCCCGATCGTGGCGACGCAGATCTACAAATTCGTAGCGCCGGGCTTGTACAAGCACGAGCGCGGCGCGTTCCTGCCCTATCTGATCGCGACACCGTTCTTCTTCGCGCTGGGCGCGATGCTGGTTTATTTCGTGGTGTTCCCGATGCTGGCGCGATTTTCGCTCGGCATGCAGCAGAGCGGCGGAGCCGGCACCGCGCAGATCGAGTTGCTGCCCAAGGTCGGCGAATATCTGTCGCTGATGATGTCGCTGATCTTTGCCTTCGGCATCGCGTTCCAGTTGCCGGTCATCCTGACGCTGCTGGGGCGGGTCGGCATCGTCACCTCGAAATTTCTGAGCGAGAAGCGGCGCTATTTCGTCGTCGTCGCCTTCATCATTGCCGCGGTGCTGACCCCGCCCGACGTGCTGAGCCAGGCCTCGCTGGCGCTGCCGCTACTGGCGCTCTACGAGGGCTCGATCATCGCGGTGCGCATCGTCGAGAAGCGGAACGCGGCCCGCGGCGCCACCACGCCACCCCCGGCAAGCCCGCCGCCGCCCGCATCGACCCCGGCGGAGTAGGATGCAGTTGATCAACGTCATCCTGAGGTGCGCGCTCTTGCGCGCCTCGAAGGACGGCCGCAGGCACAGCATTCGCAGCCACCCTTCGAGGCTCGCCTAAGCAGGCGAGCACCTCAGGATGACGTCAGGCACGTAATCCCTCCCGCCTTCACTGTTCCAAATCGGCCCCATTCGGGTTACTGGATGCGAGCCGGTGCCGGCACGATTCAGGACCAACGCCCATGCACGACATCAAAGCCATTCGCGACAATCCCGACGCCTTCGACACCGGGCTGAAGCGGCGCGGCCTGGCGCCGTTGTCGGCGTCGCTGCTGGCGATCGACGAAAGGCGTCGCGCGCGCGATCCTGGCATCCGAGCAGGCCCAGGCCCGGCGCAACGCGGCCTCGAAGGAAATCGGCGACGCCAAGAAGGCCAAGGACGAGGCGCGCGCCGCAAAGCTGATGGCCGAGGTCGCCGAACTCAAGACCACGATGCCGGAGCTCGAAGCTGCTGCGAAAGCCGCCGACGAGGAACTGGCGAAAGAGCTTGCCGCGATTCCGAACCTGCCATTGGATGAAGTGCCGGAAGGTGCTGACGAGCACGGCAACATCCAGCGCCACGTGTTCGGCGCGGCGCGTAATTATGCGTTCAAGCCGAAGCCGCATTTCGATCTCGGCGAAGCCATGGGCTACCATGGACTTTGAAGCCGCAGCGAAACTGAGCGGCGCCCGCTTTGTCGTGATGAAAAAAGGACTGGCGCGGCTGGAGCGCGCGATCGGGCAGTTCATGCTCGACCTGCACACCAATGAGCACGGTTATACCGAGATCAATCCGCCGCTGCTGGTGCGCGACGCAACGATGTTCGGCACGGCGCAATTACCCAAGTTCAGCGACGATCAGTTCTCGGTTCATGCGGGTCTGGCCGGCGAGCCAGGTGGACATCTCTGGCTGATCCCCACCGCCGAAGTGCCGCTGACCAATCTCGTCCGCGAGTCCATCGTCGATGAGAAAGAACTACCGATGCGCCTGACCGCGCTGACGCCGTGCTTCCGCGCTGAAGCCGGCGCGGCGGGGCGTGATACGCGCGGTATGATCCGGCAGCATCAGTTTACGAAAGTCGAACTGGTCTCGGTCACCACACCAGAAACCAGCAAGGACGAGCACGAGCGTATGCTGGCCTGCGCCGAGGAAGTGCTGCGCCGGCTCGATCTGCATTATCGCGTCATGACCTTGTGCACCGGCGACATGGGGTTTGCGTCGCAGAAGACCTACGACATCGAGGTCTGGATGCCGGGGCAGGGCGACAACGGCGCCTACCGCGAAATCTCGAGCTGCTCGGTGTGCGGCGAGTTCCAGGCCCGCCGGATGGATGCGCGCTATCGCGGGCCCGGACGGCAAGCCGCGTTTCGTGCATACGCTGAACGGTTCCGGCACCGCGGTCGGCCGCGCGCTGATCGCTGTCATGGAAACCTATCAGCAGGAGAACGGCTCGATCGCCGTCCCCGAAGTGTTGCAGCCCTATATGGGCGGACTGAAAGTGGTCGAGAAGGACAAGTAATTCCGGCGGCGAGAGCTTCCGGACCCGCCTCGCGTCAGCGAGGATGGGTCCTGAGCCATTCCAGGAACTGCTCGTACAGGCGTGCGCTGCTCGGCGCCGCCGCTGTCGCCTGGGTTTTCGGCGCGGCGGGAATACGAAGATCCGCCCCGGCCGCGTCCTCTACGATCAATGTCGCGCCAATCAATCCAGCTAAAAAAATTGCAGCAGATCTGAGCACCGTAACCGGCGCCGCTTTGCCAAACATGTTGTCCTCTCAAGAGATGAGATTGGGTTTGGCTGACTCCCCACAGCCCTGATCATCAACTTGAAGGATCTTGGTTAATTGCGCCCTAAGATTGGGCAGAAAGCCACCACAAGTCGCCGCGTGCATGCACTGGCGAGTTCTCAGTCGCGGCTTCCACGCGATCGGGCCGGCGGCCATACGAATTTATTTCCGGCCGTGTCACCCCTGACATTGCGCCTGCGTCGGGTCCCGGTATGTTTGATTATTTCCTGCGGCGTTGGCCGATCAGACAACGAATTTTACGTCAATGGCTTTGCATCGCGACATCTTCTGGGTGGGCCGGCAATGGGCCGTGACCGGTTACGGTCTGCAGGCGGTCGATCAAAAACAGAAGAGCAGGTTCGACATCGAAATCTCCCGGCTGTGGGCCGACGATCTCACGCATGAGCTGGCCGCCGAGCGATGGTTTAATGCCGAGGATTTCAGCCGCGGGCTGTCGATGGCCCGCGCACGCTTTCCGTCTGCAGGCGAGACCGGGGGCGCGCAGCCGTTCGTGCCCCAAGCCGAGCCCGAGCCGGAGGAGGCCCTGCATGTGTCGGCGCCGCGGCGTGAGCCACTGTCTCCGGTACGGGAAATGGCTTCCGTTGCGTCGCCGGGAGCGCTGCCCAAGCCCAATCTACCAAAGCCTGATCTACCGAAGCCCGATTTACCGGAGCGCGATCCAGCAAAACCCCGGGCCATACCGGCCGAGCCCTCCCACGACACCTGGGCCAGCCTGGCGGAATTGGCGAGGACCGCGGCGTCTACGTCTCCAAGGAAGGCGGCTCCGCCGCAGCCGGTGGCGTCGATGTCCGGCGTATTTGCCGCGCCGGCCAAATCACCGCCGCGTTTTGATGCGCCGAAACCGGCCGCTGTGATGGTCGAGCCGCCGACACGGACGTGCCCGCCATTCGACATGTGCATCGAAAGCAGCGGCGCCAAGTTCTCCCGGATGTGGCGGGTTCGGATCCGCCGCTGACGGCGGCGAGCGCGAGGCCAGACACGCGCGGCGGATTCCGCTTTTCGCCTCCGGCGATTTTGCGCATAGTTGCCGTCACGTTCGGCCGAGCGAACGCCAAAGGGGACGTGAAGGGAGCGCTGGGCAACCGGATGCCGCGATGGACAGTCTGAATTCCTATCCATCCCGCAACCTGATCCGCGGCTCGGTTTTTATGCTGGTGGTGTGGGTGGCCGCCACCTTGGCCTACTGGAAGGCAGGATGGAGCTTTCAGGACGCGCTCTACATGGTGACGCTGACGGTGTTCACCGTCGGCTATGGCGAGGTGCGGCCGATCGACACCATGTATCTGCACGTCGTGACCATGGCCACCATGGCGTTCGGCTGCACCGGCATGATCTTTCTGACGGGTTCGCTGATCCAGTTCATGACGCTGAACTCGCTGCAGCAATTATTGGGTGGTCGCCGCGTGCAAGCTGAAGTCGACAAACTGAACAACCACGTCATCGTCTGCGGCTATGGCCGCATCGGCGTCGAACTCGCCAAGGCGCTGAAAGACGGCCGCGCCGAGGTCGTGGTGCTCGAACAGAGCGAGCGCCGGGTCGAGCAGGCCCGCGAGGCCGGCCATCTCTGCATTCAGGGCGACGCCACCAACGAGACCATCCTGCAGGATGCCGGCATCGACCGGGCGAGGGCGCTCGCCACCGTGCTGCCGAACGACGCCGCCAATGTCTTCATCACGCTGAGCGCGCGCAGCCTCAACCGCAAGATCGAGATCATCGCGCGCGGCGACGCCGTGTCCACCGAACGTAAATTGCTGCACGCCGGCGCCAACAAGGTGGTGCTGCCGACCCATATCGGCGCCGAGCGCATCGCCGGCATGCTGCTGTTTCCGGAAACCTCGCGCTTCATCCGCGACTCCGACTCAGATGCGCGATCTCGAACGCAATCTGCGGGTGCTCGGCCTCGCGGTCGAAGTGGTGGTGGCGCCGGAGAACGGCGCGCTCACGGATCTGTCGATCGAGGAAATCGAGACCCGGACCAACGGCGCGTTTTTCGTCGTCCAGATCAACCGCCGCGACGGCGATCCGATCACCGGGCCCGAGCGATCGGTCCGGATCCATGCCGGCGACGGCGTGGTCGTGGTCGGCCGCACCGGGCAGGCGATCAACGCCATGTTCGAGGCGCCGCGCGAAAAGGTCCGCGCCGGGCGGCTGACGTTTTAACGGCCTCGTTCCGCGCGTCCTACCGGGGTTTGCCTTGATGGCAGCAGGCGGATAAGACGACGCATCGCCGGTCTCGGAATAGATTGAAAAAAAGG
This sequence comes from uncultured Alphaproteobacteria bacterium, assembly GCA_963845435.1. GTDB lineage: Bacteria > Pseudomonadota > Alphaproteobacteria > Rhizobiales > Xanthobacteraceae > Bradyrhizobium. The sequence goes on along the minus strand of CAWJSD010000015.1, from coordinate 52,414 downwards.
CATTTAAGCCATGCGCATTCTCTGCACCAATGATGACGGCATCCACGCCCCCGGCCTGAAGATCGTCGAGGAAATCGCACGCGCGCTGTCCGACGACGTCTGGGTGGTGGCGCCGGAACTGGACCAGTCCGGCGTCTCGCATTCGCTGTCGCTGAACGATCCGCTGCGGCTGCGCGAAGTCGGGCCGCGGCATTTCGCGGTGCGGGGCACGCCGACCGATTGCGTGATCATGGGCGCGCGCCACATCCTCGGCGACATCAAGCCGGATGTGGTGCTGTCGGGGGTCAACAAGGGCCGCAACGTCGCCGAGGACGTGGTCTATTCCGGCACCATCGCCGGCGCGCTGGAAGGCACCATCCTCGGGCTGCCGTCGTTCGCGCTGTCGCAGGAGTTCAGCGTCGAAACCCGCCACGCGCCGCTGTGGAACACCGCGCTGAAATTCGGTCCCGGAATCCTGCGCAAGGCGCTCGACGCCGGCGTGCCCAAGAACACCGTGATCAATGTCAACTTTCCGGCCTGCGCGCCCGAAGACGTTCGCGGCATTCAGGTGACGCGGCAGGGCAAGCGCAATTTCGGCTTCCTGAAAGTCGACGAACGCCGTGACGGCCGCGGCAATCCGTATTTCTGGATCGGCTTCGAGCGGCGTGGCGCAGGCCGAACTGCCGGCCGAAGGCACCGACCTTGCGGCGCTCGCCGCGCGCTATGTGTCGGTGACGCCGCTGCGGCTCGACCGCACCGACGAGGCGTTTTCGCAGGAACTGGCGGCGACGCTGAAATAGGTATTGCCGTCATTGCGAGGAGTGAAGCGACGAAGCAATCCAGGGGCTCCAATACGTGAACACCTGGATTGCTTCGCCGCATGAGCTCCTCGCAATGACGAAAATATCAAGCCGCCGGGCTCTGCAGCGCGGTGTCGATCATCTTGCCGAGCGTTTCCAACTGGAACGGCTTCTGCAGCGCAGGGCGGTCGCGATATTCTTCCGGCAGGCCGGAGGAGCCGTAGCCGGTGGCGAAGATGAAGGGCAGATTGCGCGACTTGATCAGTTCGGCCACCGGCGAAATCACCTTGCCGTTGACGTTGACGTCGAGGATCGCGATGTCGAACGTGGCGGTCTGCGCCAGCTTCATCGCCTCGTTGATTTCGCCGGCCTCGGCCGCCACGCTGAAGCCCAATTCCTCCAGCATATCGGCGACCATCATCCTGATCATGACCTCGTCTTCCACGAGGAAAACTGAACCGCCCTGCGGCCGCGTCGTAGTCATGCGGATGTCCTTGCCCGTCCCATGCCTGAAGTTCGCAAATAACGCTGATTTGCGCAATGTCCACGTGGCCTGATCGGCCCCGATAAGGCTGCTATCGCACGCGGTTTTGTTGCCGGAAAGGGTGTTCGTCGCCGGTTTGTGCGGCCTGGTCCGGTTCCCGGCCGGGAACGCAAATTTAGAAGAATTATGGCTTAATCGGGCGGATTTGTTGCATTACTCGGTTGCCCTGGCCGTGCCCGGCCGACCGAAATCACCTCCCGAGATCGCCATGTCCGCAAAACCACACCCTCCGGAAAAAATGATGTTTCAGCTCAACCTGCGGCGGCGGGGCATCAGCGATCAAACCGTGCTGCGCGCCATGGAGGAAATCCCGCGCGAGGTCTTTGTCGAGCCGACCGATCGGGAAAACGCCTATCAGGATAGCGCACTGGGTATCGCCTGCGGCCAAACCATCAGCCAGCCCTTCGTCGTCGCGTACATGACCGAGCAACTGAAGCTGCAGAAGCAGCATCGCGTGCTGGAGGTCGGCACCGGCTCCGGCTACCAGGCCGCGATCCTGTCGCGGCTGTGCCGCCAGGTGCTGACCATTGAGCGATACCGTACATTGGCCGAGCGCGCCCGCGACCGGCTCGAGAAGACCGGCTGCGATAATGTCGAAGTGCTGGTGGCCGACGGGCTCGATGTCGCGGCGATCCCGGGCGGCCAGTTCGACCGCATCATCGTCACCGCGGCGATCGAGCAGATTCCGGACCCGCTGCTGGAGCGGCTGGAGCCGGCCGGCATCCTGATAGCTCCGGTCGGACCGCTGCAGGGCGTCCAAACCCTGGTCCGGACCACCAGGACCGAAGCCGGTTTCGACCGCCGCGATCTGGTCGACGTGCGTTTTGTGCCGGCGCTACCTGGCATTGCCCGCGAGCTGTAAAAGGGCGGATCGACAGTTCCACCAACATCTTATTCGCAGGGTTAAGCGCTTGTTTACTGGGGACGTGTTTACTCAAAAAAGTATTTAGTTGCGTACGAGTGAGTAACCATGTCCCGTGCCGTCGAGTTGCTTTGCTCGCGCCGCGTCCCGCAGCTGGCGGTACTGGCGCTGATGTCGTTTGCGTTTGCCGGCTGCAGCGCCGACATGCAGTCGCGCCTTTCCCAGACCTCCAATCCGTTCGGGCCGCAGGAAGCCACCGGTTCGGTGCCGCCGCGCGACGTGCCGGCCTATTCGCGGCCGCAGCCCTATCAGTCTCAGTCCTACCAGCCGCAGGCCTATCCGCAGCAGCAGCCCTACCAGCCGCCGCAGCCGTATCAATCCTCGGCGCTGCCGCCGATTTCCGCGCCGCAGTCCTACGCGGCCGCGCAGCCTGCCACCTATGCGCCGAAAGAGCATACGCCTCCTGCCAGCGTCGGCGTGACCGGAGGCGGGCGCGGCGTTGCGTCCTACTCGCCGCCTGCTTATTCGCCGCCGGCCTATACAGCTCCTTCGCGTCCGCCACTTGAAGCCACCGCCAGCATCGCACCGCGCTCGGTCGCGGCGGCACGCACGCCGACACCGACCAGCACCAAGATCATTGTCGGCACCAGCGATACGCTGGAGATCCTGGCGCACCGCTACAACGTTCCGGCCGCCGCGATCATGCAGGCCAACAACCTCAAGGGCCCCCGCGCATTGTCGCCGGGCCAGCAACTGATCATTCCGCATTCCGCGTCGGCCGTCGCCGCGGCGACGCCCGCTCTGGCGCCGCCGGCCAGCAAGCCGGTTGCTGTCGCGGCCGTAGCGCCGAACACGCACGTCGTCGGTCATGGCGATACGCTGCTCAGCATCGCACGCCGCAACCATGTCTCGCTGCCGGATCTCGCCCGGGCGAACAACCTCAATCCGTCGAGTAAGCTCAGCCTCGGTGAAAAGATCGTCGTGCCGGCCTCCAGGGTCGCGGCCGCCACCCGCGGCTGCCACACCCGTTGCCGTTCAGCCGCTCGCCGCGGCGCCGGTGCCGCAGGTCACGAAATTCGCTGCCGCCGAAACCCCGCAGAAGGCCCGGCTGGCGCAGGCCGCGCCGAATGCGGAAGAGCCCGCGGTCGAGTCACCCGTGAAAGCCGCCGAGTCCACCGGCGCAGTACCGACTTTCCGCTGGCCGGTGCGTGGCAAGGTGATCACCGCCTATGGCGCCAAGGCCAACGGCAAAGCCAATGACGGCATCAACCTGGCGGTGCCGGAAGGCACGCCGGTGAAGGCCGCCGATGACGGCGTCGTCGCCTATTCTGGAAATGAGCTCAAGGGTTACGGCAATCTGGTCCTGATCCGGCACGCCAACGGTTATGTCACCGCATATGCCCATGCGAGTGAACTGATGGTGAAGCGCGGCGATACCATCAAGCGCGGCCAGGTGATTGCCAAGTCGGGTCAATCGGGCGAGGTGCAGTCGCCGCAACTGCACTTCGAGATCCGCAAGGGATCGTCGCCGGTTGACCCGCTTCAATTCCTCAACGGCGCGTAAGAGCGACGGCTCGACGCGCGGCCATCCTTCGAGACGCGCGCCAAGAGCGCGCTCCTCAGGATGAGGACGTAGCGACTATTTCGACAGCTCATGGTGAGGAGGCGCGAAGCGCCGTCTCGAACCATGTGCCACGACGTCTCTCCTTTGAGACGGCGCTTACTCGCCGTCATCTTGACCCCGAGCCGTCCCGCCAGTTCCTGCGTGAACTGCCAGGCGACGCGGCCGGAGCGGGAGCCGCGCGTGGTCGACCATTCCAGCGCCTCGCGTTCGAGTTCGTCGTCGGCGATCTTGATGCCGAAATGGCTGCAATAGCCTTTCACCATCGCCAGATACTCGTCCTGGCTGCAGCGATGGAAGCCGAGCCATAATCCGAACCGATCGGACAGCGAGACTTTCTCCTCGACCGCTTCACCGGGATTGATCGCGGTGGAGCGTTCGTTCTCGATCATCTCGCGCGCCAACAGATGGCGGCGGTTCGAGGTGGCGTACAGGATCACGTTATCGGGGCGGCCTTCGATGCCGCCGTCCAGCACCGCTTTCAGCGATTTGTAGGATGCGTCGTTGCCGTCGAACGACAGGTCGTCGCAGAACACGATGAAGCGAAAACTCGAGCTGCGCAGAAGGTCCATCAATTGCGGCAGGCTCTCGATATCCTCGCGATGAATCTCGATCAGCTTCAACCGATCGGCGGGCTTGCGGTCGACATTGATGTTGGCATGCGCGGCCTTGACCAGCGACGATTTGCCCATGCCGCGCGCGCCCCACAGCAGCGCGTTGTTGGCGGGCAGCCCGTCGGAAAATCGCTCGGTGTTCTCGATCAGGATGTCGCGCATCCGCTCGATGCCCTTGAGCAGGCCGAGGTCGACGCGGCTGACCCGCGGCACCGGCGCCAGCCGTCCGTCGGGGTGCCAGACAAAGGCATCCGCGCCGTCAAACGGGATCGGTGGTGTCCGGCGCCGGCGAGGCCGCCGAGAGGTGGGCGACGATGGCCTCGAGCGCGCGTGCGATGCGCTCGTCGGTGGCCGGTCTTGGGCGGCTGCGAAGGGCGTTTTGCCGCGGCGGCGGGCGGCTTGCGCATGGCCGCCTTTGAGACGGTGCGTGGGGTTGTTTTCGTGGGTTTTTTTGACATATTCGGGGTTCCTGACGGCGCACCCTTAACGACCCTTGACGGGCCCCGCAAGCGCCTCAAAAGTGAGAAAAAAGAGCGGCTTGGTAGCGTTGCAATTGGGACCGTGGCCGCTATAGTCCCGCCGAATTTGCCCGGACCGGCCTGACGCCCACGCGTCGCCGGTCTATTCCCGTTTCACGAGGATCGTTCGAATGCTGATTACCCCTGCGTTTGCCCAGGCCGGCGCCGGTGGCGACACCAACAGCATGTTGATGTCGTTGCTGCCATTCGCGCTGATCTTTGTGATCATGTACTTCCTGATTCTGCGCCCGCAGCAGAAGAAGGTGAAGGACCATAACGAACTGGTGAAGAACATCCGTCGCGGCGACACCGTGGTGACGACCGGTGGCCTGGTCGGCAAGGTGACCAAGGTGGTCGACGACGACCAGATCGAATTCGAAATCTCCGACGGCGTCCGCGTGCGGCAGATGCGGCAGATGATTTCCGGCGTGCGCGCCAAGGGCGAACCGGCCAAGGAGAAGGCCGATTCCAAGGAAGACTCCTCGGCGGGCTAGCGCCTTCGAAACCGCGCCTATCCCCCCATCTGCCAGAATTTGACGGGTCAACTCGATGTTGTATTTCACGCGGTGGAAGGCGCTGGCGATCATCCTGACAGCGCTGGTGGTGTGCCTTTGCGCCGTTCCGAACTTCTTCCCTGAAGCCCGGGTCAAGACCTGGCCGGCCTGGGCGCAGCGCCGTCTGGTACTCGGCCTCGACCTGCAGGGCGGTTCTTATTTGTTGCTGGAGGTCGATTCCAACTACATCAAGAAAGAAAAACTCGAACAGCTCCGCGACGACGTCCGCAAGACCCTGCGTGAAGCCAAAATCCTTTACACCGGGCTGGCAACCAAGGGCGACAGCGTCGAGGTCCGCATCACCAAGGACACCGACCAGGCCAACGCGCTCGGCAAATTGCGCGACCTGTCGCAGCCGCTCGGCGGTTTGCTCGGCTCCAACGGCCAGCGCAGCCTTGATGTCAGTGACGCCGGCGGCGGTGTGATCCGGCTGTCGGTGCCACCGGCCGCGATCACCGACCGTATCCGGCAGGCGATCGAGCAGTCGATCCAGATCGTCGAGCGCCGCGTCAACGAGCTCGGCACCGTCGAGCCTCTGATCCAGCGCCAGGGCACCGACCGCATCCTGGTGCAGGTTCCCGGATTGGGCGATCCGTCCAGGCTGATCGCGATCCTCGGCCAGACCGCCAAGATGGATTTCCGGATGGTCGACTCGACCGTCTCGCCGGAACAGGCGGCCGCGGGCAGCCTGCCGCCGGATTCGGAACTGTTGCCGAGCACCGAGGCCGGGCATCCCCCTTATGTCGTCAAGAAGCAGGTGCTGGTCTCCGGCGGCGATCTAACCGACGCACAGCCGGGATTCGACCAACGCTCCAACGAGCCGATCGTCAGCTTCAAGTTCAACAGTTCAGGTTCCCGCAAGTTCGCGCAGGCCACCTCGGAGAATGTCGGCCAGCCGTTCGCAATCGTGCTGGATAACAAGGTGATCTCGGCGCCTGTGATCCGCGAGCCGATCACCGCGGGAAGCGGACAGATTTCCGGCAGCTTCACCGTGCAGGCCGCCAACGATCTCGCGGTGCTGCTGCGCGCGGGCGCGCTGCCGGCGCCGTTGACCATCATCGAGCAGCGTACCGTCGGCCCGGGCCTTGGCCAGGATTCGATCGACAAGGGCGAACTCGCCGCCTATGTCGGCTCGATCATGGTGATCGTGTTCATGCTGATCACCTATCGGCTGTTCGGTGTGTTCGCCAACATCGCGGTCGCGGTCAATGTCGCGATGATCTTCGGCGTGCTGTCGCTGCTGAATGCCACGCTGACCTTGCCCGGCATCGCCGGCATCGTGCTGACGGTCGGCATCGCGGTGGACTCCAACGTGCTGATCTACGAGCGTATCCGCGAGGAATTGCGGGGAGGGCGCACCGCGATTTCGGCGATCGACGCCGGCTTCAAGCGGGCGCTGTCGACCATCCTCGATTCCAACATCACCACCTTCATCGCCGCCGCGGTGCTGTTCTACATCGGCACCGGCCCGGTGCGCGGCTTTGCCGTGACGCTCGGGATCGGCATCATCACCACGGTCTTCACTGCGTTTACGCTGACCCGGCTGATCGTTGCGACCTGGGTGCGGTGGAAGCGGCCGCAAAGCGTGCCGATTTGAAATTCCGGAGCCAGTCGTGACGCATTTCGTACTGTTGGCGCTGGGCGCCGTTATCGTGGTGCTGACGATCGTCAGTTGCTTCGGCTGGCTGCCGTCGCTGCGGATCGTTCCGGATAACACCCATTTCGACTTCACGCGCTTTCGCCGCATCAGTTTTCCGATCTCGGCGGCGTTGTCGATCGTCGCGATCACGCTGTTCTTCACCCACGGGCTGAACTTCGGCATCGACTTCAAGGGCGGCACGCTGCTGGAAGTGCGGGCCAAGTCCGGCACCGCCGATCTCGCCGCGATGCGCGCCAGCCTCGGCAGCCTTGGCCTGGGCGATATCCAGATGCAGCAATTCGGCGGCCCCGACGAGGTGCTGATCCGGGTCGCCGAACAGCCCGGCGGCGACGCCGCGCAACAGGGCGCGGTGCAGAAGGTTCGCGGCGCGCTCGGCGATTCCGTCGACTATCGCCGGGTCGAAGTGGTGGGCCCGCGGGTGTCAGGCGAATTGCTGGCCTACGGCATGATCGGGCTGATGCTGGCGATCTTTTCGATCCTGATCTATCTCTGGTTCCGGTTCGAATGGCAGTTCGCGCTCGGCGCCATGATCGCCAACGTCCACGACATCGTGCTGACGATCGGTTTCATGTCGATCTCGCAGGTCGATTTCGACCTCACCAGCATCGCGGCGTTGCTGACAATTCTCGGCTATTCGCTCAACGACACCGTCGTGATCTACGACCGGATCCGGGAAATGCTGCGGCGTTACAAGAAAATGCCGATGCCGGAATTGCTCAATGAATTCGATCAATTCGACGCTGTCGCGCTCGATCATCACCCACGTCACGGTAACTCTGGCGCTATTGGCGCTGCTTCTGTTCGGCGGCAACGCGATCCACAGCTTTACCGCTGTGATGATGTTCGGCGTGGTGCTGGTCGGCACCTATACTTCGATCTTCATCGCCGCGCCGATCCTGATCTATCTGGGTGTCGGCGATCATCGCGCCGAAGCCCCGGACGAGCCGACGAAGAAGAAGTAGCCATGGCCGATCGCCCGGACGCCCCGCATCTGCCGAGAGCGGCGCCGATCGAGGCTTACGGCAAGGGCGGGTTTGCCTTTGACGACATGTCGCATCGCGGCTCGCTGCTGTGCCTGCCGGATGGCATCTGGGCCTGGCCGGTGACGCGGCCCGAAGCAGATCGACCGCTATTCGCTGGAGCGGATTTTCGCGGCGGCCAACAGCATCGATACCCTGATCGTCGGCACCGGCACCGATGTCTGGCTCGCCTCCGGCGCCGCTGCGCGAGGCGCTTGCGCGCGGTTCGCGTGGTGCTGGACGCGATGCAGACGGGGCCGGCGATCCGCACCTACAACATCATGCTCGGCGAACGCCGGCGCGTCGCGGCGGCGCTGATCGCGGTGCCATGAGCGCGGCCGCGACCGATACGGATGCTGCCGGCTTCTGCGCCGAGCTGGTCCGCGGCCACGATTTCACCCGCTACGCCTCGACTCTGTTCGTGCCGCCCGAACAGCGCCGCGCGTTGCTGGCGTTGTATGCCTTCAATATCGAGATCTCCCGGGTTCGCATCCAGGTTAGTCAGGCGCTGCCGGGCGAGATGCGCCTGCAATGGTGGACCGACATGCTGGCCGGCGTCGGCCATGGCGGGGTCGAGGGCAATCCAGTCGCGGCCGAATTATTGCTCGCGATCCGCTACGCGAATCTTCCGATCGAGCCGCTGTCGCGCCTGATCGAAGAGCACCAATTCGATCTCTACAACGATCCGATGCCGACCCAGGCGGCGCTGGAGGGATATCTCAACGATACCAGTTCGGTTCTGTTTTCGCTCGCGGCGCGCATCGCCGGCTGGCATTCCGAGTCGATCGAGCACGCCGCGCGCCATGCCGGGCTGGCGCAAGGCATCGCACAGGTGATGGCGGCGTTGCCGCTTGATTCATCGCGGCGGCAGCTGTTCGTGCCGGCACAATTGCTGCAACAGCGCGGCGTCAGCACCAATGAGGTATTCGCGGGCAAGCAGACGCAGAAATTGCGCGCTGTGCTCGACCCGTTGATCGGCGATGCGCTTGAACATCTGGCTACGGCGTTGACGCTGCTGCCCAGCGTGCCGCCCGATGCGCGGCCGATGTTCCTGCCGCTAGCGCAAGTGCGCCGTGATCTCGAATGGATGGCGCGCCCGGACAGCGATCTGTTCGTACCAAATCCGGCCTCAAGGTTACGAACGCTCTGGACGATGTGGCGCGCATCACGGTCGAAGGTGTTCCGGGCCGTCCTATGATGTGCCTGCGCGGGCCCGGCAGCGATCCGACCGATTACCACTCACGTTCGGGAAGCCGGATTGCTTAGCGCCGCTTTGCTGCGAGGAAATTGCCGATGGCGCCGGCAGCCATAAGCACGCTGGTGCCGAGAAACACGGCCTGCATGCCGATATGGCCGCCGACAAAACCTCCAGCGAGCGGGCCAATCACCTGGCCGGCGTATTGCGCCGACACCGAGTAACCCAAAATGCCACCGGCGATGGTTTCCGGCACATTGTGCCTGATGACGCTCGCGATGCACGGCAGCAGGCCGCCGAGCGCCAGCCCCATCAGGAAGCGCAGCACGATGAGCTGCCAGCCACTGGTGACAAAAGCCTGCGGAATCAGCAGCAGCGCCGATACGGCGAGGCACGCCGTAATGACGTTCCAATGGCCGACACGATCCGCCAGTTTGCCGAGATACGACGAGGACAGAATGCTGCCCAAGGCTGCCGCGGCCATCACCAGGCCGGCGACGAATGTCACGCGGGACAGATCGACGAGCTGTGCGACATAGACCGTGATGATCGGCTCGATCGACATCTGGGCGATCATCAGCAACAGGCCCGTGATCAGCATCGCGACGACCGGGAGCTTGTCCGGGATCGCCGACCAGCCGCCACCGGATTTCTTGCGCGCCTCGGGCGATCTTGGCGCTTCGCGAATGAAAAAGGTGGTGCCGAGGAAGGTCACGAAGATGATGGCGCCGGCCAGCAAGAAGGTCGAGCGGATGCCGATCAGCGGCGGCAACGCGCCGCCGACCAGCGGGCCGACCAGATTGCCTGCCATGATACCGGCGGACAGAACACCCAGCGCCCATCCGGAATAGGCCTTGGGCGTTTGCGCGGCGATCAGCACCGTGGAGCCCGACGCGTAACCGCCGAGCAGGCCGGCCAGCAGCCGCAGCCCGACCAATTGCCAGACATTATGCGCCATGCCGATCAGTGACATGGCCACGGCCATGCCGAGGCTGGCGCGGATCAGCATCAGCTTACGGCCGTAGCGGTCCGCCAGCCGCCCCCACAACGGCGCCGTCAGCGCCGCGGTGAAAAACGTCGCGCCATAGGCGACGCCGGACCATTGGACGATCGCGGCGTGGTCGGTCACTCCGAGCTGTTCGACATAGATCGGCAGGAACGGAAGAAGCAGGGTCATCGCCATGATGGTGGTGAACGAACCCAGCAGGCAGACGACCAGATTTCGTCTCCATGGACCTTCGTCGGCGTCGATGATCGCCTCGCGATCCTGCATCGTATCCATGGCTATCGCTTGCTCGTGATCCGTCAGCGTGCGCTCTGCGCCTCAAGACGGCAAGGTGTGATCGGCGGCTTCGAAATTGAACCGGTCGCGCAGATTTTTTCGCAATTCCAGAATGCTTTTCAGGAATGCGCGATCGGTGTCGCTCGAGATCATCGGTTCGATCAGATCGACCTGGTTCATCGCCACAAGTTGCAGGATCTCGGTGCGCGGATTTCCGCCGCGATCGCGCGGCAAGGCCTGCACCACCTGGATATGTTCAGGTGGTTTGGGGCCCTTGGCAGCGGCGAGCTCGTTGCGCAATTGCGTCTCGAGCGCGGTGCGGTCGGCCTCGACGAAGGCGTAAAGTCCGACGCCGCTGCGACGATCGGCAAAGGCGACAATCGCGGTATCGCGAACGTCGGGATTGCGCCGGATCAGGTCGATCAGAACAGGCGCGTCATTGACCAGCCTCCGGCCGCCACCCTCGCGATCGGTGAAGTTGAACAGGCCGCGCGTAATGGCGCGATAGACCTTCTTGCCGGTCATCAGCCACAGCCGGGCTACGAAGGATTTGCGCGCCAGGATGTTGCGCTCCTTCGGCGTCAGCGCCTCCGGCGCGTAGCTGCGCTTGTGCTTGAGCAGATGGCGCAGATCCTCATAGGCGGCGATCCGGAACAGCCGGCTGCGACGCTTGAAGCAGGCGGCGAGCTGGAAGTCGGTGAGATAAGCCTGTCCGTCATTGCCGCGCAGCCAGTTCTGCTCCTTGGCGAGATCGTTGTGGCAGATGCCGGCGCGGTGCAGCTTGCGCAGCGCCACCTTGGCCGAACGGAAATAGGCGATGTCACCGGTTGGCTTGGCCAGATGCAGCGCGACGCCGTTGATGAACCCGCGCACCAGCGCCTGCCGGCCGGCCCACAGCAAGTCAGGTCCAACATGGAGGTGACGCGCCAGCGCCAATGCGCGACGTTCGCGGCCGAACAGATGGCGCGCCGGGATGTAGGACCACCACGGCACCTGGTCGAGCCGGCGCAGCACCGCGTCGACTTCGCCGCTCTCACCGCGAAACCGTCCGCGTTCGACCGTCGAAAATACGTCGCGCTTGAGCAGGACGCCTTCGGTCCATCGCGCCGACAACACGGCGTTATCCTCTTTGGGGAGACTCATCAAAGCCTCACGCCGCGGCCGCGATATGCAGGCTGTCCGCGATCCAGTGATCGAGATCGGCCAGCGCACGGGCGCTGAGCGCCTGCTTCTTGGCCACTGTCTTTTCATTGCCGCGCAGCCGGCGTGCCATCGGGCTTCTTGGTCGGCGGGTTCGCCAGCGGCGGGAACAGGCCGAAATTGATGTTCATCGGCTGGAACGAGCGCGGCCCGGCGTCGATGGTCTCGATATGGCCGCCGGTGATATGGCCGAGCAGCGACCCCAAGCGCGGTCGTCGCCGGCGGCGGGGTCAGCGAGGTCGCGCGCGCATCGGCCGCGGCATAGAGGCCGGCCATCAGGCCGACGCTGGCCGATTCGACATAGCCCTCGCACCCGGTCATCTGTCCGGCAAAGCGCAGCCGCGGTTGCGCCCGCAGCCGCAACTGGCCGTCCAGCAGCTTCGGAGAGTTGAGAAAAGTGTTGCGATGCAGCCCGCCCAGTCGTGCGAATTCAGCGTTCTCAAGGCCGGGAATGCTGCGGAACACGCGCTGCTGCGCGCCGTGCTTCAGCTTGGTCTGGAAGCCGACGATGTTGTAGAGCGTCGCAAGTTTGTTGTCCTGGCGCAGTTGCACGATAGCGTAGGCCTTCACGGTCGGATTATGTGGATTGGTCAGACCCACCGGCTTCATCGGGCCGTGACGCAGGGTTTCAGGACCACGCTCCGCCATCACCTCGATCGGCAGGCAGCCGTCGAAGTAGGGGGTGTTGGTCTCCCATTCCTTGAAGTCGGTCTTCTCACCTGAAATCAGCGCTTCGACGAAGCCGTCGTACTGTTCTTTAGTCATCGGGCAGTTGATGTAGTCCGCGCCGGTTCCACCTGGGCCGACTTTGTCGTAGCGCGACTGGAACCAGGCCACCGACATGTCGATGGACTCCTTGTGGACGATCGGCGCGATCGCGTCGAAGAACGCCAGCGCGCTCTCATCGGTAAGTTCGCGGATCGCGTCGGCCAACGGCGCCGAGGTAAGGGGACCGGTCGCGACGATGACATTGTTCCACTCGGCCGGCGGTAGTCTGGCGATTTCAGCCCGATCGATCTCGATCAGCGGATGATCGGTCAGCGCCTTGGTCACGGCAGCGGAAAACCCGTCGCGGTCGACCGCCAGGGCGCCTCCGGCGGGCACCTGATTCGAATCGGCCGCGCGCATGATCAGCGAACCCAGCCGGCGCATTTCGGCGTGCAGCAGCCCCACCGCGTTATTTGCAGCGTCGTCGGAGCGAAACGAATTGGAGCACACGAGTTCGGCGAGACCCTCGGTCCGATGGGCCTCGGTCATTCGTTGCGGGCGCATCTCGTGCAGAATAACCGGAATGCCCGCCTGCGCGATCTGCCAAGCGGCTTCCGAACCGGCGAGGCCCGCGCCAATGATATGCACGGGTTCGGTAGATGATTTGGTAGCAGTCATCGCGCAGGGTTAGCGCTTTTTGAGCCGCAGTGGAATGCGCTGATGGCCGGGATCCGGACTTTGCGTCCGAGGACTTCAATTGACCCTTCACACGACAACGCCCGCGGTGACGCGGGCGCTGGTCGTCCGTCAGTCGGCAACGGCTATTCAGCCGTTATAGGTCCCGGCTGCAACGCGCGGAATGTCCGAGCGATCCAGCCCGATGTCGGCCAGTTCGCGATCGCTAAGCTGGGCCAGTTCGCTGACATTGCGCTGATAGTCCCGGAAAGCCTGGATCATGCGGATGAGCGAGAGCAACATAGGATATCTCCTTAAAAATTCGATTCAGCCCTTGGAGGGAAGCCTCATCGTTGAAATGAATATAGGAGAGATTATTGCAGTGCGGAACTTCAATTGTTGCGATGCAGCTAAGCCTAGAACGCATAACGACGGTAAGAGATGATTAACCCGTTCGAGGCTGCCCAAGCAGAGCCGGCGCGTGAGAGTGCGAAAGGGGGCATGTTGAAAAATTCCCCTAAAATTGCTGCATTTTCGAACAAATAACACGCCAGGCAACAGCGGTTCCAAGCGTTTTCGGTGGACTTGGCGCTCGAACCATTGACGACGTCACGCAACCGTTGCCACCGATTCGCCTTCAGTCTCATGCGTGACCTGCATGGTATACATAATGAATATATAATCATTCTTTTGCCGGAGACAAATGCACCACGATGGCGCGCGTCGTTCTTATTTTCCCGAACATCACCATGCCTGCTCCGTTCAGGGTGCAGACTGTGTTGAGCGGCGGATCGGATTTCTCAATTGGATTGATCGGGCTCGACCCAAGGTCGGAATAGGTCGAGCGAGTAACTGGCCAACGCGATGTGGCGAAACGCTCTGACACCAAGGGTGGCGGTTGTCGTTGAATGGAGGCGCTGTCGAATTCGTCCAACTAAATTGTTGGTCGCGTATCGCTTGCGTTCGCGGAGGGCAACTCGCCGAGACCAAACAAGACGCGCGCGTGAAATTCCTTACCAAGCTGTAATGCAAAATCGATGTTTCGCATAACGCATCTGCGCTGCGCGTCGATCACGAAATTCTCGCACGAAATTCATTCCTAAACTTTCGTACAATCGGCGAAAAATCTCCCCGCAGAATCCGGCAATGACGTCGGATCTGTCTTACAGAGATGGAAAGTAACATGATCAATAAGTTACTCGGAGCGGCCGCAATGGCCGCCGTTGTACTCGCAGTTGCTCCTGCTTCGGCCGCCAAGATGGGCATGGTCGGCTGCAGCGGCGACAATTTCGCGAAAACTGAATCGGCGATTGAAGTCTCCGCTGACGGCAACGCCAAGTGGGACGCCGAGAAGGAAATCACCGCCGCGCAGACTTCGATGCTCGACGGCAAGATGGGCCCCTGCGCGATGCATCTGAGCAAAGCGGCGCACGACGTTTCGGCCAGATAAGCTACTGAATGGGGCGGGGGGCCGATCATCGCGATCGGCCCAGGCTCTGAGGAATGACGGTTTGGGAATTTCGGTTCGGCTTCGGCCGGCCCGCTAAGGCGCGCGCGACAGCTGGGTCGCGAAATAGCCGATGGTCTTGGCGTAGACCTCGCTCTTGTTCCACTGCTGGATCGCCGCGAAGTTCGGGCTGCCCGGCTCCCAGCCCTTGCCGCGCTGCCAGCCATGTGCGGCGAGGTAGTTGGCGGTCGAACCCAGTGCATCCGGCGCGCTACGCAGAAGATCACGGTGGCCGTTGCTGTCAAAATCGACGGCGTATTTCATGTAGGACGACGGCATGAACTGGGTCTGGCCGATTTCACCCGCCCAGGCGCCATGCATGTCAGCGGCGGCGACGTCGCCGCGATCGATGATGCGCAGCGCATCCAGCAATTCCGCCTCGGAACTCGTCGGCGCGGCGGCAATCGAATGCCAGCGTCGCCAGCGATCGCACGGTCGGAAATTTGCCGATGTTGACCCCGAAGTCGGTCTCCAGGCCCCAGATCGCGACGACCACTTCGCCGGGAACGCCGTAGGTCTCCTCGGCGCGTACCAGCACCGAACCGTATTTCTTGAGCATGTCGCTGCCGCGGGTCAGGCGCGGCGGCACCATCCGGCCGGAGAACTGCTCGAAGGTCTGGCTGAAAACCGCCTGCGAGTGATCTCGCGAGATCACCGATTTGTCCAGGGTCACGCCGTTCAGGGCCGAATTGATCGTAGCCTGGGAAATGCCCTTGGACGGCGGCATCGGTCTTGAAGTCGGCGAGCCAGGCGTCAAAGTCGGTCCCGCAGGCCACCGCAGCGGCCACCGGTGCGGACGACGTCGCCAGCGCGGCGCTGACGACAATGGCGGCGAGAAGATAACGAGAGGGCAGCAGGGCGCGCACCGGGATCGATTCGTTATGGATGACGGTTGGTTGGATAGCACGGAATGTCAGCCGCAAGCGCGGCCAAAACATGGCCAGCCGATGCCAACAACGTGAGCAGGGCCCACCAGGGCGGGCGAGCGCTGCCGCCGGCCAATGTGGCCGACGGGCGATGACGAACAGATGACGTGGTACCTGTTTACTGCGATTATTGGCTGTCCTTGCGCCGCCAGGAGAACAGCGCTGCCGGGAAATCCGCCGCTGAACTGCGCTCGAATTGCGGGCGAGGCGGAAGCGGCCGCGGGTTGGGGTCCGGCGCGATCACCGCGCGGTAGAGATGCCAGGTCGCATGGCCGAGCAGCGGGATCACCACCGCGAGTCCGATGAACAGCGGCAGCGATCCTACGACCAGCAGCGCGGCCACGATCAATCCCCATGCGGCCATCGGCACCGGGTTCCTGGCCACGGCGCGCAGCGAGGTCACGATCGCCTCGCCGGCGCTGGCGCGACGATCGAGCATCAAGGGGAACGACACCACGCTGATGCACAAGGCCACCAACGCGAACAGGAATCCCGTGCTGCAGCCGGCGATGATCAGCCACCAGCCCTGCGGCGTGGTCAGCACCCGCGTGGCGAAATCGGGAATGCTGGCGGCCGCCGCATAACCGAACGCGGCGACGTAGATCGCCTGCGCTGTCGCGACCCAGGTCACGAACAGGGCCAGCAGCAACACGCCGAGACCGAGCATGGCGCCGAACGAGGGCGAACGAAACACCTCGATCGCATCCCACGCGGTGGCGTGCTCGCCGTTTTCGCGGCGGCGGCTCAGTTCGTACAGTCCAAGTGCGGCGAACGGGCCGAGCAGCGCAAAGCCCGCCGCCAGCGGAAACAACAGCGGCAGCACCGAATAGCCGAGCACGGTGCGCGCCAGCGCGATGCCGAGCACCGGATAGATCACGCACAGCATGATGGCGTGGCTGGGTACCGCCTTGAAGTCCTCCCAGCCGAGCCGCAACGCCTGATGCAGATCGGACAGGCCGATGGTTCGAATGATCGGCGCGGATGCGATGTCGGCGGCGCGCTCGGCGGCGGGGGTTACACTGCCTGGGTATGAGGTCGCCATGTCGTTGTCTCCCTTTCGTTGTCTCCTCGAAGCAGCGGTCGCATTCTTGTCGCCCGGAACCGGGCGCAGGCGAACCGTCTGCGGAAATGATCACGATCAGGCCAGACGCGAAGACAGGAAACCAGAACTGGCCTTGTCGCGAACTGAACCTGCAGCCTACGCCTGATTGCCGGAGACGGCGCTCACGCTTCGGTGTTGCGGCACCGCAAACGCACAGCCCTGGTGAGCGACTGGCTTTGCGGGTGCGAGCACGGTTGCTCAATGTCATTCCCCGGTCATTCCGCGTCCGCTAATGTGGTTCCGGCGTCTCAGTGCCGCATTGGCAACTAAATTCGAGGCCACTACGGTTCGCGGCGCCGGGATATTCACGGCATCATCTCCCGACGCTGGTCCGCCCGATGTGCGGTTCGGGCTTTCACGGGATCGACATTCACGGGATCTTTGTCTCGAGATCTTTGTCTTCATTGGATTGGGAGCAAGCGATGAGCATTTTCGGAAAAATCATGGGCGCGATCTTCGGGTCTCACGCCAGCGCCACACCGGCCCCCGGCGGCGCCGCGCCGGCTCCGGGCGGCAGCGCTCCCGCGAGCGGTTCGGCTCCCGCCGGCACCAGTTCGTCTTCCGCGTCGGCGGCTCCCGCAGCGCCCGCTCAGAGCGTCGATGTCGCGGCGATCGTCGACAAGGCGGCCGCCGCCAAGGGTGAAAAGCTGGAATGGCGGACCTCGATCGTCGACCTGATGAAGGCGCTCGACATCGACTCCAGCCTGACCGCCCGCAAGGAATTGGCCAAGGAACTCGGCTATTCGGGCGACACCAACGATTCCGCGACCATGAACATCTGGCTGCACAAGCAGGTCATGGCCAAGCTGGCCGCCAATGGCGGCAAGCTGCCGCCGGATATCAAGCACTGATTTTCGGTTCATAAGGCGATCAAGGCCCGCGGTTTCGCGGGCCTTTTTTTGTATCGGCCCTTTCGGTGGAAGCACCATCTAGCCTTTCGAGGCCGGGCCGGTGCGGCGGCTTGCCGGGCATGGGGCGGGGCGTTAGACACCCGGTCGACAAAATAGGAACCGTGAGGAATACGCCCTTGAACACCGTCGATCGCAGGACCCTGATCGCCACCGGCGCGCTGGCGCTGGCCGGCGCCACCACGCAGAGCGGCCGCGCCGAGGCGCAGACCGCCGCCAAGCCGATCTTCGCCATACCCGTGATCACCATCCCGATCGTCGGCGAGGCCGAGGTGTTTCCGGTCCGCCGCATCTACTGCATCGGCCGCAACTACGCGGCGCATGCGATCGAGCGCGGCTCCGATCCGACCCGCGAGCCGCCGTTCTTCTTCCAGAAGCCGACCGACGCGATCCAGAATGTCGCGGTCGGGACGGTGGCGGATCATCCCTATCCCTCGCTGACCAAGAACTATCATCACGAGGTCGAACTGGTCGCGGCGCTGAAATCCGGCGGCACCAACATCGCGCCGGAGCAGGCGCTCGAGCACGTCTATGGCTACGCGCTCGGCCTCGACATGACGCGGCGCGATCTGCAGAACGGCATGGCCGCCGAGAAGAAGCCGTGGGAAATCGGCAAGAGCTTCGATCATGCCGCCGTGCTCGGCCCGATCCATCCGGTCGCCAAGGTCGGCCATCTCACCAAGGGCGCGATCTCGCTCGCCGTCAACGGCACCGTCCGGCAGAACTCCGACCTCGACCACATGACCTGGAGCGTCGCCGAGCAGATCGCGAAACTCTCCGAAGCGTTCGAACTCAAGGCCGGCGACATCATCTATTCCGGCACCCCGGAAAATGTCGGCCCGGTGGTGAAGGGCGACGTGCTGCTGGCCAAGCTGGAAGGCCTGCCGGATATGTCGATCCGGATCGTGTGAGTTTTCCCGACGTCATTCCGGGGCGCGCGACAGCGCGAACCCGGAATCTGACAAGGTTCATGACCTCGCAAAGTCATCGTCTTTCACCTCTGGATTTCGGGTTCGACGCTGTGCGTCGCCCCGGAATGACGGGGCTACATCCCATCACCCCTCCATATCGGCGTATTCCGGATGCTGCCGCAGATAATCGACCACGATAGCCGCAACCGGCGACCACCTTCAGGCCGTCGGCGCGGATCAGTTCCAGCGCGCCTTGACCAGTTGCGAGGCGATGCCGCGGCCGCGCAGCGCGGGCGGCGTTTCGGTGTGGGTGATGATGACGGTGTCCGGCGTCAGTCCGGTAATTCGCGAATGCCACCGCGCCGTCGATGTCGAGTTCGAACCGGTGCCGGGATTTGTTGTCGCGCACGCTGCCTGTGGTCATTGCCTGTAACCTTTCCTGTCGTTCGGTCCTTGAAGGTAATCCTTCGCACGCGAATTCAAAGCGCTGCCGGCCGGTATTGTTGATGATTTCGTTCCTGGCGGCGACGGGCTAAGACATGGGCAGTACGCCGATCGACGCGCTCCCGCGTTCGACGGTCCGGAGCAAACATCATGGCCAATGAAAAAGGTCCCAACGTCAAGAAGAAGCAGAAGTGCAAGAATTGCGAAGGCAAGGGCCTGGTCAAGAAGGGCGACAGCGTCGTCAAGTGCCAGCGCTGCAAGGGCACGGGACTGAGGTGAGGGGAGGCGTAACCTTCGCTCGTCATTCCGGGACGCGCCTCCTGGCGCGGGCCCGGAATCGATAATCCCTGCGCTTCTGTTTCGTATCGAACGAGGACACCGGGTGTATGGATTCCGGGTTCTCGCTCCGCTCGCCCCGGAATGACGAACACGCTTTTGACGCTCCGGTCCCCATTAACAAGCGCCGCTGAATTTGCTTCAATTTTCGCCATCAATGCGGGTGGCAACACCGGCTGCGGCAATATCGATTCCGGAGGATGATGATGAAAACCATTTTGAGCCTGCTTGGCGTGGTGCTGCTGGTGGTGGCCGCGGTGTATTTCCTGATGCCGGCGGACCAGTTGCCGACGTTCATGCCGGGCTATGCGGCAGGTGATGCGCATGTTCACACCAAGCACGGCATTGTCGCCGGGGTAGCGGGTCTGGTGCTGCTCGGCGCCGGTGTGTTCATGGGGCGGCGGTGAACATGGCCGATAGCCCGACCGCACCGCGCGGCGGCATGGACCGGATGTCGCGCCGGGTCATGAATCTCGCGCATTTCGTCACCCAGAACGCGCGCCGGCTTGGCGATCGCCCCGGCTTCATCTGGGGCGACAAAACCTGGAACTGGCGCGAGATCGACGCCCAGGTCTCGGCGCTGGCGGCGGCGCTTGCCAAGCGCGGCATCGTCAAGGGCGACCGTATCATCGTTCATTCCAAGAATGGCGACGAGATGTTCTGGTCGATGTTCGCCGCGTTTCGGCTCGGCGCGGTGTGGGTGCCGACCAATTTCCGCCTGATGCCCGACGAGGTCGCCTATCTCGCCAGCGCCTCCGGCGCCAAGGCGTTTCTGTGCCACGGCGATTTTCCCGAACACGCCGCCGCGGTGTCCGGTCCGGCGCTGGAATTCACCTGGCGGATCGGCGACGGCGCGTTCGGCGAGACCTCGCTGACCGAGGCGATCAAGGCCAATGCCGGTGCCGCGGTCGAGAACGTTGCGGTCGAGTACGACGATCCCTGCTGGTTCTTCTTCACCTCGGGCACCACCGGCCGGTCCAAGGCGGCAGTGCTGACCCACGGCCAGATGGCCTTTGTGGTCAACAATCATCTCGCGGACCTGACGCCCGGCACCACCGAGCGCGATGCGGCGCTGGTGGTGGCGCCGCTCTCGCACGGCGCCGGCGTGCACCAATTGATGCAGACCGCGCGGGGTGTTCCGACCATCCTGCTGCCGTCGGAGAAATTCGACATCACCGAGGCGTTTCGATTGATCGAGCGCTACCGGGTCAGCAACATGTTCACGGTGCCGACCATCCTGAAGATGATGGCCGAGCATCCGGCGGCGGATAAATTCGATCACTCGTCGCTGCGCTACGTCATTTATGCCGGCGCGCCGATGTATCGCGAGGACCAGAAGGCGGCGCTGAAGAAGCTCGGCAACGTGCTGGTGCAATATTTCGGCCTCGGCGAAGTCACCGGCAACATCACCGTGCTGCCGCGCGAGCTGCACGATCCCGAGGATGGGCCGCACGCCCGGATCGGCTCCTGCGGCTTCGAGCGCACCGGAATGCAGGTCTCGATCCAGGGTGACGACGGGCGCGAATTGAAACCGTTCGAAACCGGCGAGATCTGCGTGATCGGTCCGGCGGTGTTCGCGGGCTATTACGATAACCCCGAGGCCAACGCGAAGGCGTTTCGCGACGGATGGTTTCGCACCGGCGATCTCGGCCATATGGACGAGCAGGGTTTTGTCTACATCACCGGCCGCGCCTCCGACATGTACATCTCCGGCGGTTCCAACATCTATCCGCGCGAGGTCGAGGAAAAGATCCTGACCCATCCCGCGATCGGCGAAGTCGCGGTGCTCGGCGTGCCCGATCCGATGTGGGGCGAGATCGGCATCGCGGTCTGCGTGCCGCGCGCGGGCGCCGAGGTGACCGAGGCCGAAATGGCCGGATTCCTGTCGCCGAAGGTGCCGCGCTACAAGATGCCGAAGCGGTTCTTCTTCTGGGACGAGTTGCCGAAGTCGGGCTACGGCAAAATCCCGAAGCGCCTGATCCGGGACGAACTGGAAGCGCGTGGGTTGCTTGACGTGACCAAGCCGCAGGACTGAATGCGAAGCGTCCAGCAACCAGGTCCAGCCGCGCCCGAACGGATCCAGTGGGCCGAAGCGCGGGGCCGCGCCTTTGCGTTGACCCTGCAGGCCGGCGTGCCGCTGCTGGAAGGGGTCCGTCGTGGCTTCGCCGCCGAAGGCTTTGCCAGCGGCACATTGAACATCGGGGAAGGCGCGCTCGGCCCGTTCGCCTATGTGATGCCGGCGTTGTCGCGGGACGGCGCCAACGCCGCGTTCTACAGCGACACCTTCCGCCCCGCCGGCGTGACACGCTTGAAAATGGGAGCGATGACGTTCGGCAGCCGCGACGGCGCGCCGTTCTTTCACTGCCACGCGCTGTGGACCGAGGCTGATGGCCGCGTCAATGGCGGTCATATCCTGCCCGAGGAGACGATCGTCGCCGAACCGTTCGAGGTTGCGGCGTTCGGGATCGACGGCGCTGTTTTCGCGGCCGAGCCTGATCCGGAAACCAATTTCAAATTGTTCGGGCCGGTGAGCGCCGCGACGGCTCACCCTGAAAAATACCGAACGCGCCTTCGCATTGCGGCTGCGCCCGAACCAGGACTTTGCCGGCGCGCTGGAAAATTTCGGCCGCCGGCATGGCATTTTTCGTGCCCGCATCCATGGCGGCGTCGGCAGCACCATCGGCGCGCGTTTCACCGACGGCCGCAGCGTGGTGCCGTTCGCGACCGAACTCGCGATCCGTGGCGGCAGCATTGCTCCAAATGATGGCGGTTCGCTTGAAGCCGAACTGGATGTCGCGCTGGTCGATTATCTCGGCGGCCTCAATGAAGGTCATCTGCTGCGCGGCGACAACCCGGTGCTGATGACGATGGAGCTGGTGCTGGAAGTGGTGGGCACATAGCGGCTCTACTTGGCCATGGTTCGAGACGGCGCGGACCCTGTCATCGGGCCGCGCTTGCGCGGACCCGGTCGCGCCCCCTCACCAGGAGGCCTTGATTGAAGAGGCGCTGTTCGTTGCTACACTTTCAGACCTCATCCTGAGGAGCCGCGAAGCGGCGTCTCGAAGGATGGCGACCAATGTGGCCATGGTTCGAGACGGCGCTGAAGAAGCGCCTCCTCACCATGAGGATTCTCTACTTGGCAAACGCATATGAGCTCGCGACACGATGCGCCCGAGTTTTGCAAATTCATCGCAGGCGCCTTCCAAGAGAAGGCGCAGGGAAAGCCGGGTGCGTGGCGCACCCATAGCCCCGTGTGCAAAAGGTAGAAAGCACACGGTAGTCGACCACAGGTTCGCCGAAACACGCCCGGCCTTCCCTGCGCGATGGTGTTACGGTTTCCTTCGAGCTCTCCCTGGTGACCGGGCTTGTTTGCCACCATCGCCGATGAATACTTCCACCGACTTGACGCCAGCGTCGGGGCGTCAGGACCACACGACTTCGCCGTCCGCGTTCGTGCCGTTCGTCAAAGGCACTCCCGCGTCCACCGCATCCTGTGCCCAACGTTCGTGACGATCGCGAAACGCCCTTCTCATGGGCACGGGATGAAGGCCATACGCAGATGATTTGAGGGCAAAGGAAACAGGAATATTTTTGCGGATGGGGCTGGACCTGGCGAAACAGGTTGGAATTGCAGGATAATTTCTTTTTTGCGAGCGACGATGCGTCATCCTGAGGAGCGCGTCTTCGCGCGTCTCGAAGGATGGGGTCGAGCACAGGGTTTGCGGCCATCCTTCGAGGCCCGCAAGAGCGGGCGCCTCAGGATGACGCCGGTCGTGCGCTCACATCTCTAAACATGCGGGTTGAGGTGAACCGGTCGCGGCGGGTACTCTCGCCCATCAGGAGGAAACAATCATGCAGATGCGAACGTTCGGACGTACCGGGATGCAGCTCTCGGTGCTGGGCTTCGGCTGTGGCGCGGTGGGCGGCATCATGGTGCGCGGCGATCATGCCGACCAGGAACGCACCGTCGCGCGGGCGCTCGCGGCCGGGATCAATTATTTCGACACCGCGGTGCAATATGGCGACGGCGAATCCGAGACCAATCTCGGCCGTATCCTGCAGAACCTGAAGCCCGACAATGCCGTGGTCGGCACCAAGGTGCGGCTGCCGCAAAGCGATGTCCGGCCGGATCGCCGATGCGATCACACAATCGCTCGAAGGCAGCCTGGCGCGGCTGCGGCTCGACCGGGTCGACATCCTTCATCTGCACAATTCGATCACGCCTGAGGGCGGCGGCCCGGCGCTGAGCGTCCGGCAGGTGCTGGAGCGAGGTGGTGCCGGCGTTCCAGCGCCTGCGCGACCAGGGCAAGATTCGCTTCCTCGGATTGACGGCGGTCGGCGACACCGCGTCGCTGCATCAGGTGATCGACAGCGGCGCCTTCGACAGCGCGCAGGTCGTCTACAACATGCTCAACCCGTCGGCCGGCGAGGCGTTGCCGAACAACTATCCGGCGCAGGATTATGGGCGATTGTTCGATCACACCCAGAAAGCCGGCACCGGCGTGGTCGGCATCCGCGTGCTGGCCGGCGGCGCGCTGTCCGGCTCGGCCGAGCGTCACCCGATCGCCAGCCCGGCGCCCGAGCCGATCGGCTCGGCGATGAACTATGACGCCGACATCGATCGCGCTCGTCGCCTGATGCCGCTGGTGAAGGAGGGGTTTGCCGCGAGCCTGACCGAAGCCGCCACGCGGTTCTCGATCTCGCACCCGGCGATGGGCACCATCCTGGTCGGCATGGCGACGCCGCAGCAGTTCGAGGACGCGTTGGCCGCGGTGCAGAAGGGGCCGCTACCGCAGGCGGCATTGGAGCGGCTGGCGGCACTGCGCGAGGGGTTTGCGGGCGAGGCGAGGTGAAGTCTTGAACGGGTATGACCGACCAAAATCTCTCTTAGCTCTGGTAAGTGTTACTGATGCGCAGGACTTCTGCTCGAAGCAATCGAATAAAATCATTCGTGGCCTCGGCAATCCGTTCGCAAGTTTCTAGATATGGTTGGAGCGGGTCGCCGTATCGCACGCCATATTGACCGACTTCGATAGCTGAATTGTCGGGGAAAGTGTCGAGCAATCGCTTGCCGTTTGGTAATTCGGCCCGAATGAGATCGATAGTCAAACTCACTTCAAACGGAAGCATCTCTAAGGCTTTCCATGCCTCATCGAATTCTTCCGGTAAATCTATTCGGATTGCATTAGGGGGAAATTTGCGCACCGACGGGCTGTAACCCCCGAGTATTTTGATAACGTCCTTCGCGCGCTTGTGCAATCTGTCCATCGGAAAGAGAAGTCTGAGATATAGTCCCATTTTTTTGCGATCGAGATCGCGTCGGTCCCGGTCTTGGTCCTGATAAACTTTCGCCATCGCGCCGTGATAGGCCAACATTGCACCTCCCACCGCAACAAATGCTGCAACAACGGTTGCGTAGTCCTTTAGATGAAAATCGTCACGCGATCCTACGACTACCAAAGTAAGGATTAGCAGCAATCCCACTGCGGTCGCGATTCCCGGCCATTCAACTTTCTTCAGCATCTGCGCAAGTTGCCTCGACCCACAGAGGTTGTCGAGAGGTCAGTCAAAGTGATGAAATCCTGATGCGAAGGAATTTGACGACATTGCTGCGCGGCGCTTTCACGATCTTTCTTCAGGGGACGCCAGCAGGCGCCCTGCAATCTCCTCCATCCGCTCAAATACAAAATCCGGCTGCTGCGCCCGCAGCGCTTCCGGTGCCGCGTATCCCCAGCACACCGCGCCGCAGGCGATGCCCACCGCGCGGGCGGCTTCGATGTCGCGAGTTTCGTCGCCGATCGCGATCACGTGCGACGGGCTGGCCCGGGCGCGGCGGATCACGCGGCGGAATTTGGCGGGTTTGCCGAACAGCGAGGCGGCGCAGTCGTAATAGGTGAACAGGGCGGCGAGATCGCCGAGCTTGCGCTTGACGTTGGCTTCGCTGTCGGAGCTGACCAGCGCGAGCTGCACGCCGCTGTCGAAGAGGGTGCGCAGCATGGTGTTCGACGCCGTCGAACAAGGCTGATCTTGGCGGTCGGATCCGCCTTCAGCTTGCGCATATGCCGGGCGATCGACGGCAGCTTCCACGACGGCACTTGCAGGTAAGCCAGCATCTCGCGCGTGGACAGATGGCGCAGCTTTTCCACGTCCTCCTCCGCGACGCGGCGGAAGCGGAAACGGTCGGCCACGTCATTCAGGTGCGCAGGAACCACGGAAAGCTGTCGGCCAGGGTGCCGTCGAGATCGAAGATGACGAGCGGGTAACGCATGCGGGCAGGCGCTGTAAGCGAGGCCGCTATTCCGCGGCTTCGCTCGCTTCGTTGCCGCCGCTGCCCGCTTCTTCGCGCGGCACCGTCCGACTTCGCCAGCACCGGCGTCAGGAACTGCCCGGTGTAGCTGCGCGGCGCCTTGACGATATCCTCCGGCGGACCCCAGGCGACGATTTCGCCGCCGCCGTCGCCGCCTTCGGGGCCGAGGTCGATCACCCAGTCGGCGGTCTTGATGACCTCGAGATTGTGCTCGATCACGACCACGGTGTTGCCCTGCGACACCAGCTCGTGCAGCACTTCCAGCAGCTTCTTGACGTCGTGGAAATGCAGGCCGGTGGTCGGCTCGTCGAGGATGTAGAGCGTGCGGCCGGTGGCGCGCTTTCGACAGTTCCTTGGCGAGCTTCACGCGCTGGGCTTCGCCGCCCGACAGCGTCGTGGCCTGCTGGCCGACATGGATGTAGTCGAGCCCGACCCGGTGCAGGGTCTTGAAGGTTTCGCGCACCCGCGGCACCGCCTTGAAGAACTCGGCGGCCTCTTCCACGGTCATGTCGAGCACGTCGGCGATCGACTTGCCCTTGAACAGCACTTCCAGGGTTTCGCGGTTGTAGCGCTTGCCCTTGCAGACGTCGCAGGTGACGTAGACGTCGGGCAGGAAGTGCATCTCGATCTTGATGACGCCGTCGCCCTGGCAGGCCTCGCAGCGGCCGCCCTTGACGTTGAACGAAAACCGCCCGGGCTCGTAGCCGCGCGCCTTGGCTTCGGGCAGGCCGGCGAACCATTCGCGGATCGGGGTGAAGGCGCCGGTATAGGTCGCCGGGTTCGAGCGCGGGGTGCGGCCGATCGGCGACTGGTCGATGTCGATGATCTTGTCGATATGCTCCAGCCCCTCGATGCGGTCGTGCGGCGCGGCGCCCTCGCTGGCATTGTTGAGCTTGCGCGCGATGGCCTTGTAGAGCGTGTCGATCAGAAGCGTCGACTTGCCGCCGCCGGAGACGCCGGTGACGCAGGTGAACAGCCCCAGCGGAATTTCCGCCGAGACGTTCTTCAGATTGTTGCCGCGGGCGTTGATCACCTTGATGGTGCGGCGATGGTTCGGCGGCCGCCGCTCCGGCACCTCGACGGTCAATTCGCCGGTGAGATATTTGCCGGTCAGCGATTTCGGATTGGCCATCACCTCGGCGGGCGTGCCCTGGGCGATGATGTTGCCGCCATGCATGCCGGCGCCGGGGCCGACGTCGACCACATAATCGGCGAGGCGGATGGCGTCCTCGTCATGCTCGACCACGATCACGGTATTGCCGAGGTCGCGCAGCCGCTTCAGCGTTTCCAGCAGCCGCGCATTGTCGCGCTGGTGCAGGCCGATCGACGGCTCGTCCAGCACATAGAGCACGCCGGTCAGCCCGGAGCCGATCTGCGAGGCCAGCCGGATGCGCTGGCTTTCGCCGCCGGACAGCGTGCCGGAGGCGCGCGCCAGCGTCAGGTAATTGAGGCCGACATCGAGCAGGAAGGACAGCCGCTCGCGGATCTCCTTCAGCACCCGCGCCGCGATCTCGTTCTGCTGCGCGTTGAGCGCCTCCGGCACGGTCTCGAACCATTCGCCGGCGCGGCGCACCGAGAGTTCGGAGATCTCGCCGATATGCTTGCCGCCGATCTTGACGCACAGCGCCTCCGGCTTCAGCCGATAGCCGTGGCAGGCCGCGCAGGGCACGTCGGAGAAATACTTCGCCAGTTCCTCGCGCGCCCATTCGCTGTCGGTCTCGCGGAAGCGGCGCTCGATATTGGTGACGACGCCCTCGAACGGCTTCTTGGTGTCGTAGGAGCGCACGCCGTCTTCGTAGGAGAACTTGATCTCGTCGTCGCCGGAGCCGTGCAGGATGGCGTTCTGCGTCTTCTTCGGCAGGTCCTTCCACTTGGTGGCGAGCGTGAACTTGTAGAACTTGCCCAGCGCGGTCAGGGTCTGGATGTAATAGGGCGACGAGGATTTCGCCCATGGCGCGATCGCGCCCTTGCCGATCGGCAATTCCTTGTCGGGAATGACCAGGTCTTCGTCGATATGCTGCTCGACGCCGAGGCCGCCGCAGGCCGGGCAGGCGCCGTAGGGGTTGTTGAACGAGAACAGTCGCGGCTCGATTTCGGGAATCGTGAAGCCGGACACCGGGCAGGCGAATTTTTCCGAAAACAGAATCCGCTCCGGCCCGCTCTTGTCGTGGATTTTTGCGGTTTTCTTGTCGGACTTCTTTTCCTCGGGCGCGGCGGCCGCCGGCGCGTCGGCATATTCGATCACCGCGAGGCCTTCGGCGAGTTTCAAGGCGGTCTCGAAGCTTTCCGCGAGGCGCTGGCCGATGTCAGGGCGCACCACGATGCGGTCGACCACGACGTCGATGTCGTGCGGGAATTTCTTGTCGAGCGTGGGCGCTTCCGCCAGTTCGTGGAATGTGCCGTCGATCTTGACCCGCTGGAAGCCCTTTTTGAGGTATTCGGCGAGTTCCTTGCGGTACTCGCCCTTGCGGCCGCGCACCACGGGCGCCAGCAGATAGAGCCGCGTGCCCTCGGGCAGCGCCAGCACGCGGTCGACCATCTGCGACACGATCTGGCTCTCGATCGGCAAACCAGTCGCGGGCGAATAGGGGATGCCGACCCGCGCCCACAGCAGGCGCATATAGTCGTAGATCTCGGTGACGGTGCCGACCGTCGAGCGCGGATTCTTCGAGGTGGTCTTCTGCTCGATCGAAATCGCCGGCGACAGGCCGTCGATCTGGTCGACATCGGGCTTCTGCATCATCTCCAGGAACTGGCGCGCATAGGCCGACAGCGATTCGACGTAGCGGCGCTGGCCCTCGGCATAGATGGTGTCGAATGCCAGCGACGATTTGCCCGACCCCGACAGCCCCGTGAACACGACGAGCTTGTCGCGCGGGATTTCGAGGTCGACGTTTTTCAGATTGTGCTCGCGCGCGCCGCGGATCGTTATCGAGCGCAGGCCGGAGCCCGTGTTGCCTTGGCGCTTGGCCTTGATCACTTCATCCATACCGGCGATTCCAGACGCGCATGCGTGTTGGGCGCGCAATCCGCTTTACGATCCGGAATGAACGCCAATGGGTGCGCTCGGAACATAGGAAGAACGGGTGACGATTTCCAGAGCCCGGAGAAAACCATCAACCGTTTGTTTTGGTTCAGCTTGCAGCCATGCGGAAATGGCAGGAGGTGGCACGAAAGGATCGGCCGACGGGAACCGGAGCCGACCAATGCAGGCAATAAAAAAGGCCGGCGCGAGGCCGGCCTTTTCCAGCTGCCCGGCTTGCGCCGGGAGCAATCGTTTTATCAGTACTTCGCGAGGAGCGGAGCGCCGTAGCCGAACTTGTAGTTCAGGCGGCCCAGAACCATGTCGGTGTCGCCACCCGCACGGTCGCCAGTGATGACGACGCCGCCCGGGGTGGTGAAGGTCGTGCCATGACGATCTTCGAAGATGTGGTTGTATTCGACGCCGATCGACCAGTTGGGGGCGAAGCCGTATTCGAGGCCAGCACCGACAACCGGGCTCCACTGGGTGTCGTAACCGCTCGACGAACCGAGAGCGCCCGACGGGAGCACGAATTCGTAGTTGCGATCGGTAACCGCAGCACCGCCCTTGGCGTAGAGCAGGACGTTGTTCCAGGCATAACCGACCTGGCCGGTGAACAGACCGAACGCGTCCATCTTCGAACGGATCGTGGCGCCCGGGGTGCCCAGCAGGTTGGTGGAGCTGCCGCTGATGTCAGCCCAGTTGCCCTGAGCTTCGAGGCCGAACACGAACTGGCCGCTCTGCCAGCGGTAGCCAACCTGGCCACCGACGGTGCCGCCGTCGACGTCATGGTCGCCGAACACGAGACCGGTCGGGTCCGTGCGACGATCGTTGCTCTGGGCCCAACCACCGTTGATACCGATGTAGAAACCGCTCCAGTCATACATCGCCTGCACCATCGGGGGAGCCTTGGTGTAGGGACGGGCGGCCAGATCGGCGGCCGAAGCAGGCGCCGAGGCCATACCCAGTGCCACCAAACCAACGGTACCCAGCAAAAACTTCTTCATCTCTCATTCTCCAGACTGTCGTCGCTTCGCTTCTCGAAGCATTTTAATTTGGGCGTTATCGCCGCGAGGCCATCCAAATTCCGAGGCTGATAATATTCGATTCCAAACAAAAAGCCGTCACCCAAAGGCAACAGTCAGCCGCGAAGTGCCCAGCCTCCAAGGTAATGATTTGATTACGATAATTTGGAACTTGTTGGAACTTTTCCAATCTGAAATCGGGCGGTTTTGTGACTTCCGGCCACTATTGTACCGATCCATTTTGGTTCCATGCCGAACGCGAAATCTTTTCGGAACAAAACTGGAACATTCGGGCCGGTGCTGCTATATGTGGATAACCCGCGCGGCGGCGGGGACCGGGATCGGCGAGCGTATAGGGTCGATCCGACGGCGCTCGGTCTTGACCGGCGGCCCGGCCGGAGGGGATTCGGGCCGGCTCGGGAGAGCGCCACATCAGTCCATATAGTTGGCCAGTAGATTCGAGAGTGGAGAGCGGCGATGGCGGGAAGTGTGAACAAGGTGATTCTGATCGGCAATCTCGGCGCCGATCCGGAAATCAAGCGGACCCAGGACGGGCGGCCGATCGCGAACTTGCGGATCGCCACCTCCGACACCTGGCGCGACAAGAACTCAGGCGAGCGCAAGGAAAAGACCGAGTGGCACCGCGTGGTGATCTTCAACGAGGGTCTCTGCAAGGTCGCCGAGCAATATCTGAAGAAGGGCGCCAAGGTGTATATCGAGGGCGCGCTGCAGACCCGCAAATGGACCGACCAGAGCGGGGTCGAGAAATACTCGACCGAAGTGGTGCTGCAGAACTTCAACTCGACCCTGACCATGCTGGACGGCCGCAGCGGTGGCGGTGGCGGCAGCTTCGGCGGCGATGATGGCGGCGGCAGCGATTTCGGCTCCAGCGGCCCGTCGAGCGCGCCGCAGCGCCGGGTGGCGGCGGCGAGTGCCGGTGGCCGCAGCAACAGCGACATGGATGACGACATCCCGTTCTGAGCGCGCTCTCTATAGAGACAACAAGACAGTGAACGGAGAGCGCGGGTGATGCTGCGCTCTCCGTTCGAATAATGAGGCCATAGTTCGACCCGACGGGTCAGCGTCGCCGCAAGGGAATTTATGTCGAGGGGCAAACCCGCATGACTCTCGCGCCGCTGCTCCACGCGCCGCTGCAAATCCCGCTGCATGCCTTCGCGGCGATGGCCGCCTTCGGGATCGGCGTGATCCAGTTGGTGGCGCCAAAGGGCACCGTGCCGCACCGGACGCTTGGCTGGCTCTGGGTGGCGCTGATGATGGTCGTCGCGGGAAGCTCGTTCTGGATCCACCAGAGCCGTGTCTGGGGCCTCTGGAGCCCGATCCATCTGCTGTCCATCTTCACCCTGGCCATCGTGCCGTTCGGCGTCTGGCGCGCGCACCGGCACGACGTTGCGGGACACCGCCGCACCATGATCTTCACCTTCGTCGGCGCGCTGCTCATCGCCGGACTTTTTACCCTTGTGCCGGGACGGATCATGCACGCGGTGGTGTTCGGCTAGGCGGCGAAATTGCACTCCAAAAGCGGCTGTTCCGGCACCGTATCGAAAGCCGTTTCAGTGGCTTGTGCAAAGGGCGATGCAAAACCTGTAAGTCACTGGAAAAACGAAGGGAAAAACCGCCTGGATTAACCAGTTAGAGGTGGTTTGAAAGCCCTCGATACGCTATATGATCTGGAATCAAGAACTGACCGGATTTCCCCTTTGTCTGAGCCTGAAGACGACAAGCCCGGCGAGCCGCCGAGCCCCTCCGATATTCGTCCCGTATCGATCCTCGACGAGATGAAACGCTCCTACCTCGATTACGCCATGAGCGTGATCGTGTCGCGGGCGCTGCCGGATGCGCGCGACGGTCTGAAGCCGGTGCATCGTCGCATTCTGTACGCGATGCACGAGAACGGCTTCGAGTGGAACAAGCCGTACCGCAAATCGGCGCGCACCGTCGGCGACGTCATCGGTAAATACCATCCGCACGGCGACCAGTCCGTCTATGACGCGATGGTGCGCATGGCGCAGAGTTTCTCCATGCGCGTGCCGTTGATCGACGGGCAGGGCAATTTCGGCTCGGTCGACGGCGATATGGCCGCGGCCATGCGCTACACCGAATCCCGTCTGACCAAGATCGCGCAGACGCTGCTCGACGATATCGACAAGGACACGGTCGACTTCCAGGACAATTACGACGGCTCGTTCCAGGAGCCGCGGGTGCTGCCGGCCAAATTTCCCAATCTGCTGGTCAATGGCGGCGGCGGCATCGCCGTCGGCATGGCCACCAACATTCCGCCGCATAATCTCGGCGAAGTGATCGATGCCTGCGTCGCGCTGATCGACGATCCCGCGCTCTCGATCGACGATCTCATCAACATCATTCCCGGGCCCGGATTTCCCGACCGGCGGCATCATCCTCGGCCGCCAGGGCATCCGCTCGGCCTATCATCTCGGCCGCGGCTCGATCGTGATGCGCGGCAAGGCCGACGATCGAGGCCATCCGGCAAGGACCGCGAAGCCATCATCATCACCGAAATTCCCTACCAGGTGAACAAGGCCACCATGGTGGCGCGCATCGCCGAACTGATCCGCGAAAAGAAGATCGAAGGCATTTCCGATCTGCGCGACGAATCCGACCGCGATGGCTTGCGCGTCGTGGTCGAATTGAAGCGCGACGCGGTGCCGGAAGTGGTGCTGAACCAGCTCTATCGGTTCACGCCGCTGCAGACCAATTTCGGCGCCAACATGGTGGCGCTCGACGCCGGCCGGCCGCTGCTGATGAATCTGAAGGATCTGCTGACGATCTTCGTCGCGTTCCGCGAGCAGGTGGTCACCCGGCGCACCAAGTTCCTGCTCAACAAGGCCCGCGACCGCGCCCACATCCTGGTCGGCCTCGCGATCGCGGTGGCCAATATCGACGAGATCATCCATGTGATCCGGACCTCGCCCAACCCGGCGACCGCGCGCGACACCCTGATGTCGCGCGACTGGGCGGCCAAAGACGTCGCGGCAATGATCACGCTGATCGACGATCCACGCCATCGGCTGGCGGAGGATGGCACCGCGCGACTGTCGTTCGACCAGGCCCAGGCCATTCTCGATTTGCGTCTGGCCAGATTGACCGCGCTCGGCCGCGAGGAGATCGGCGAGGAACTCGACAAGCTCGCGGTGGAAATCGCCGACTATCTGGAAATCCTGCGTTCGCGTGCCCGGGTCCAGACCATCATCAAGGACGAACTTGCCGCGGTAAAATCGGAATTCGCGACCCCGCGCAAGACCGAAATCGTCGAGCAGGCGACGAGGTCGAAGACGAGGATCTCATTCAGCGCGAGGACATGGTGGTGACGGTGTCGCACGCCGGCTATGTCAAGCGCGTGCCGCTGTCGGCCTACCGCGCGCAACGTCGCGGCGGCAAGGGCCGTGCCGGCATGACGACCCGCGACGAGGATTTCGTCGCGCGGCTGTTCGTGGCCTCGACCCATACGCCGATGCTGTTCTTCTCGTCGCGCGGGCAGGTCTACAAGGAAAAGGTCTGGCGGCTGCCGATGGCGGCGCCGAACGCCCGCGGCAAGGCGATGATCAACATCCTGCCGCTGGAGCAGGGCGAGCGCATCACCACCATCATGCCGCTGCCCGAGGATGAAAAATCCTGGGGCAATCTCGACGTGATGTTCGCCACCACAGGCGGCAACGTGCGCCGCAACAAGCTGTCCGACTTCGTCGATGTGCGCCGTTCCGGCATCATCGCGATGAAGCTCGAGGACGACGAGGCGATCGTCGACGTCCAGATCTGCACCGAGCGCGACGACGTGCTGCTGACCGCCGCCGGCGGCCAGTGCATCCGCTTCCCGGTCACCGATGTCCGCGTCTTCACCGGCCGCACCTCGATGGGCGTGCGCGGCATCGCGCTGCCGGATACCGACAAGCTGATCTCGCTGACCATCCTGCGCCATGTCGAGACCACCTCCGACGAGCGAACCGCCTATCTGAAGATGCGCCGCGCGGTTGCCGGCGAGGCCGTGGCGGAAGAGGCCGTGGACACCGAGACCGAAGAGACGTCGGCGGAAGTTTCAGGAGAGGCTTCTGCCGATAATGCCGGCGCGGTCCAGATCAGTTCGGAACGCTATGTCGAGATGTCGGCGCAGGAGCAGGTGGTGCTGACGGTGTCGGTCAACGGCTACGGCAAGCGTACCTCTTCCTACGAGTACCGCACCACCGGCCGCGGCGGCAAAGGCATCGTCGCGATGTCGGTCAACAACCGCAACGGCAAGCTGGTGGCGTCGTTCCCGGTCGAGGACTCGGACCAGATCATGTTGGTGACCGACAAGGGCCAGTTGATCCGTTGCCCGGTCGAAGGCATCCGCATCGCCGGCCGCTCCACCCAGGGCGTGATCGTGTTCGATACTGCCGAGGACGAGCACGTGGTCTCGGTCGAGCATATCGGCGACGAGAATGGCGAAAACGGCGAGAACGGCAACGGGGCCTGAGCTGTCATTCCGGGATGGTCGAAGGACCGGGCCCGAAATGACAGGCTGCTCGGCGCGGCCGAGATCGCGCGTGAAATCCGAGTGAGACGTGAACTGCGTCTCTCACGTTTTCCTGCCAGATACGCCGCCAGCATCCGCCTTGCGTCCGCGCGGCGCTCGGCGCGCCATGCCGGCTTCGACAGATCATGGCCGAATTCGTTCGACAGGGTGTGAACGTTGGCCAGGTGAAACTGGCTAAGCGCGGCGATCATGATGTAGAGGCGAAGCGGATCGATGTCCGCGGCGAGCTTTCCTTCCGCGATGCCCCGCGAGAGCATCCGTTCGGTCATCGCGACCACAGGCGATGACATCTCGTGGATCCGCGGCGCCTTCTTCATGTTGCGCGCCTTCATCAGGTTTTCCGCCCTCAGAAGGCTGACGAGATGGCCATTGCGCTCGAAATGGCCGTTCATGAAGTCGAATAGCCGAAGCAGTCCCTCCAGCGGATCGAGGTGTTCGACATCGAGCGCAAGTTCTTCGGCGCGCAATGCGCCGAGCGCACTTTCAAGCGTGGCGACATAAAGGGCCGATTTGCTGCCGAATTGTTCGTAGAGCATGCGCGGATTGGTTCCGGCTTTCTGGACGATGCGGCTGACCCGCGCGCCGGCGAGGCCGTAGGTGGCGAATTCGGCCGTGGCGGCGCGCATGATTTCCTGACGGTTTTGCTCTGCCGAACGGCGCGGGCGACGCGGCGATGCCTGGCGCTTGGCCGCAGCCGCGTCGGAGGTGGAATCCCGATAGGTCATGCTTGCCCTTTGGCGGACGCGAGCTTTGCCCAGGGGCTTTCGACCTCGAGCAGGGCGCGATCGTGACCATGTGATCCGATGATGGACAGACCGATGGGACAGCCGTCGACAGTGCCCGCCGGCACCGTGATCTGCGGCAGGCCGGCATGGCCCGCGATCGAGGTGATCGTCAGCGCCCGCTGGTAGAAATCTCCGAACTCGGCTGGCGGCGCGTCCTTGCGAAGCGCGACGCGGGGCGTGGTCGGGACAACCAGGCCGACGCCGTCGCCGAGCATCGCGCGGACCCGGGCGGCCAACGATACGCGCACAGGCGTCCATCGGGCGATCTCGGCCGGTGTGATTGTCGAGGCCTCGGCAAAACGCGATGCAATGGCGTCGCCGAACCGGGGCTTTGCCGAGGAGATCCAGGGCCCGAGCGTTTGCCAGATGCCGGCGCATTGCACCACGCGGTAGCACTCCAGCCAGTCGCCGGGGGCGTCGTCGAACAGCGTGACTTCGTCGGATATCCCCATCGCTTCGCAGCGCGACAGCAACAAGGCCGCCACGTCGGGGTCGGCCATTGCAAAGGCGTCACGCACAAGCCGAAGCTTGCGAATGGGCGCGACTTCGGTTTTGGGCAGCAGGGCATCGCCGGCAAGCTTCAGCGTCGCGATATCGCGCGCGAACCAGCCGACGGTGTCGTAGGACGGCGAGAACGGAATCACGCCTTCGACCGACACCGCGCCGTGCGTCGGCCGGAAACCGAACACGCCGACGAAACTTGCGGGCACCCGAACCGAGCCGCCGGTGTCGGTGCCCAAGGCAAAGTCGACCAGTCCTGCCGCCACCGCAACGCCCGATCCGCTCGACGATCCCCCGGGAATTCGATCCGGGCAGGCGCGGATTGACCGGCGTCCCGTAATGCGCGTTCGCGCCTTCGAGGCCGAAGGCCAGTTCGTCGGTATTGGTTTTGCCGTCGAGAGTCGCGCCCGCGGCGAGCAGCGCGGCCACGGCGGGCGCCGACGTCGCCGGCCGGCCCATGCGTCGCCAACCAGTCGGGATTGCCGCCGCCGGTTCGCGTGCCCTCGACGTCGATCAGGTCCTTGACCGCGAACGTCAACCCGTCCAGCGCGCCCGCGCCGGTCGGAGCCACGGTCAGCAACGGGCCCGGCACGAAAGCGCCGAATCATCGAGTGCGCGGTCGACGGATTCCATCTTACGCTCCGGCACGCTTGCCGAGCGCAGCCATCATCGGCGCCGGAGTCGGTGACGAAGCCGAAGCATTTCTTGACGTTCCAGACGGTGGCTTCGGTGCAGAAATCCGGCGACGTGGTGGCGCAGCAATCCTCCACCATGATGCAGCCATAGCCGAGGAAGTTGGCGTCGGTCAGCGAGTGCAGCACGCACTGGTCGGTGTTCACGCCGGCGAACAGGATCGAGCGGACGCCGAGATTGCGCAGGATGCTGTCGAGCGGCGTGTCCCAGAATCCGCTGATGCGATATTTGTCGACCTTGATGTCCGCCGGCTCCTGCTTCAGTTCGTCGACCACCGCGGCGGCCCAGGAATCCTTTTCGAGCACGCGGGCGCCATTGCCGGGCAGGGGATCGCCGAGGCCGACGCCGACCCCGGTCGGCTTGTAGAGGTGGATCTGGTTCGGCGGCATGTTGGCCAGGTCGGGACGATTGCCCCAGTTGACCCAGATCACCGGCACGCCGGCATCGCGCAGCGCGGGCAACAGCCGCTGCAGCGGCGCGATCGGCTTGCGGTCCGGACGGTAGTCGGCGCCGAGATAATCGACCCAGCCGCCCGGCGCGCAGAAATCGTTCTGCATGTCGATCACGATGATGGCGGTGCGATGGAGATCGACCGTGACGTTCTGCGGCGCGCAGGCGATCGAGACCGGCTGCGGGGCGAGGCGCTGGCATCGCCATGTTGACTTCAGTCGCGGTCGCCCACCAGGCGGTGTGACGGCCGGAGCCGAGTTGGCCGCCGGCCTCAACGTCGCGTGTTTCGGTCGCCTTCATCATTGGCTCCTCGCAGTCTCATGCCTTGTTCTCGTCACTGCCAGTTGTTTGCAAGTTCGTTGCCAAGGGAAATTGTGCAGAAGATTTCAGTCGCGGCGACGATCGGAAATGCTCGCCTGCTTACGATTCCAACAATCCGGCGCGCGGTTTGGATAAAAAGTAAGCAGTTATTTGTTTCGAGCGGCCGGCGTCGATTGAAAAATCAGTCATTTCAAAGAAGTGGGGGCTTGGCATGACGTTTGCTGTGCCATTCGCGCCGGACGAATTCTCACTTCAACAATCAAAAATGCGAGGTCCTCCATGTTGTCACGCCGTTTGATTTTGCGGGGTGCGTTGCTCACGACGGTGCTGGCGTTGTCGGCGACGTTCGCTCCGGTTGTTCGTGCTGCCGAACCGCTCAAGGTCGGAATCCTGATCCCGGGATCGAAGTCCGACAAGGGCTGGATGGAATCTTCTTACGACGGCCTGATGG
This sequence comes from uncultured Alphaproteobacteria bacterium, assembly GCA_963845435.1. Lineage (GTDB taxonomy): Bacteria > Pseudomonadota > Alphaproteobacteria > Rhizobiales > Xanthobacteraceae > Bradyrhizobium. Next base: position 14,945 of record CAWJSD010000015.1, on the reverse strand, counting down.
CCGCGGAGAAAAAATACGGCGACAAGATCAAGGTGCAGATGATCGAAAACATCAACTACGCCGACATGGATCAGGCGCTGACCAATCTTGCCTCCAAGAATGAACTCGTGATCGGCGTCGGCGGCCAGACCCAGGCGTCGGTCTACAAAATTGCAAAGCGGTTTCCGAAAGTCCACTTCTCGATCGTCGGCGGCAATGAGGGCGAGTCCGCGCCGAACGTGGCCGGCTATGACGTCAAGCAGGCCGAGATCGCCTATGTCGCGGGCGCCGCTGCGGCGATGCTGTCGAAGAACGGCGCGATCAGTTATGTCGGCGGGCTCGAAATTCCGTCGATCGTCAACGCCGGCAAGGAATTCGGCAACGGCGCGAAATCGATCAACCCCAGCATCAAGTATTTTTCGAACTTCACCGGCGATTTCGATGACGTCGCCAAGGCCAAGGAAGCAACCCTCGCGGCGATCGCGCAGGGCGCCGACATCCACTACCACATCCTGAATCTCGGCCTGCGCGGCATGGAGCAGGCGGCCAAGGAAAAGGGCACCCACATCATCGGCAGCTATACCGATCGCTGCGGCAGCGATCCGCTCTATGTCGCGTACTCCATCACCGGCACCGGCTATCAGGTGCAATACGCGATCGACGAGGCGGTCAAGGGAACGTGGAAGGCCGGCTACAAGGAGTTCGGTCTCAAGATGGGCCCGGAAGCCTCCGGCATGGTGATCTGCAACGGTACGCCCGAGCAGAAGGCCAAGCTCGACGCGATCATGAAGGACATCATGTCCGGCAAGATCACCGTCCTGAAGGGCTAGTTCGTCATGGGTATGACGTCCGGCACCGTTGCGACCGTCGAGCCGTTGCTGTCGCTGAGGCGATCAGCAAGCGGTTCGGCAGCTTCGCGGCGTTGTCGGACGTCTCGCTCGATCTTCGTGCCGGCGAAATTCACTGCATCCTCGGCGAGAACGGCGCCGGCAAATCGACCCTGTGCAACCTGATCTTCGGCGTGCATCGGCCCGATGGCGGCACGATGCGGTTTCGCGGCGCGACGTTCCAGCCATCGGGGCCGGCGGACTCGCTGGCCCAGGGCATCGCCATGGTGCATCAGCATTTCAGTCTGGTGCCCGACATGACCGTGGTCGACAACGTGCTGCTCGGGCGCGAGCGCGGCGTACTGAAGCGCAAGCGAATGCGCCGCGCAGTTGGAGAAGCTGGCGGTCGATTACGGGCTTCCGCTCGATCCCTACGCCAGGATCGAGGACCTCTCGGTCGGCGAACGGCAACGGGTCGAGATCGTCAAATGCCTGATCCGCGATCCCTCGCTGTTCGTGCTCGACGAGCCGACCGCCGTGCTGTTGCCGGATGAGATCGCGGCGCTGCTGGATGTCTGTCGGCGCGTGGCTTCGTCGGGGCGGGCGGTCGTGCTGGTCACCCACAAGCTTGCCGAGATCAAGAAGATCGCCGACCGGGTCACGGTGTTGCGCGGCGGCCGGGTGGTCGCGACCTCGGCGACGCCGGCGGCCGATATCGACGCGCTGGTGCGGGCGATGATCCAGGGTAACGCCGAAGTACTCGACACGCCGGCAGCCTCGGTGCTCGGCCTGGCTCCGGTCCATCGGGCCCAGCGCGATCGCGAAAAGTGGCGTGAAGACCGAGGCGCTGCAGATCGACGGGCTCACCGTGCGGGATTACCAGGGCGTCACCCGGCTCGACAATTTTACGCTGACGGTCGATCGCGGCGAGATCGTCGGCGTCGCCGGCGTCGAGGGCAACGGCCAGAGCGAATTGACCGCGGTGCTGTCGGGCATGATGGCCGCGACCGAGGGACGAATTCATCTCGGCGAAGCTGAACTGACAAATCTGGCGCCGAAGGAAATCACCGCCGCCGGCATCGGCATCGTTCCGGAAGACCGTCATGCGGTCGGATGCGTGACCGGCATGAGCCTGGCCGAGAACATCTATCTCAACCGGCTCGACGAGTTCACGCGTTACGGCTTTCTCAGGCGCACGGCGCTGGAGCGCGAGGCCGTCGCGATGATGCAGCGGTTCGATGTTCGGGCGCGCGGGCCGGGCGCGGTGTTTTCCAGCCTGTCCGGCGGCAACCAGCAGAAGGCGGTGCTGGCGCGCGAAATCACGCTGCCCAATCTGACATGCCTGGTCGCCGCGCAGCCGACGCGCGGTCTCGACGTCGGCGCGGTCGCGGCGGTGTACGATCACATCCGCGCCGCCTGCGCGCGCGGCGTGGCGATCCTGCTGGTGTCATCCGAACTCGACGAACTGCTCAGCGTCGCCGACCGCATCGTGGTGCTGTATCGGGGGCGGATCATGGGGGCCTGTGCCGCCGATCCGGCCCGCCGCGAGGAGATCGGGGCTATGATGGCGGGGCACGCGCAGCCATGACCGCGCTGGAGCAAACCGGCAAAGCCGGCGCACCGCGCTTCGCCGCGCGTCCCGCGCTGCTGGTGCCGATCGCAGCGGTGGCTTTCGCAGCACTGATCGGGCTCGGATTGATCGCGGTGATCGGCGTGCCCGTGCGGGACGCCATCGCGGCGTTCATCGACGGCACCGTGGGGTCGCCCTATTCGATCGCGGCGTCGATCAATCGCAGCATCGCGTTCGCGCTGGTCGGGTTCGGCTTCGTGCTGGCCAATCGCGCCAATCTGACCAATGTCGGCGGCGAAGGCCAGATTGCGGTCGGCGGCATCGCCGCCACCGCGGTCGCGCTGTACGGCCATGTCGGCGAACTGCCGCTGGGGCTCGGCTTTCATCCTGCCGATGCTGGCGGGTGTCCTGGCCGGCGCGATCTGGGGTGCGATCGCCGCGGTGATGAAGATCAAGGCCGGCACCAACGAGGTCATCAGCACGCTGCTGTTGTCCTTCATCGGGATCTGGCTGCTGTACTGGTGCGTGCAGTCACCGGCGCTGCTGCGCAAGCCGATGACCAGTTCGGCGACCTTGCCGGAATCGCTGGAAATTCCGGACGAGACCAAACTGCCGCTGCTGACCGGCGACTATTCGTTTCCACTGCATATCGGGCTTCCGCTCGCGATCGTGATCGCGGTGGTGATCGCGGTGCTCCTGTCGAAAACCGTGCTGGGCTTGCGGCTGCGCGCGGTCGGGCTCAATCCGGTGGCGGCGCACCGCGCCGGGATCTCCTACGGCCGCACCGTGATCTTCGCGCTCGCCACCGCGGGCGGGCTCGGTGGGCTGGCCGGCGCGCTGATGCTGCTCGGCGAACAATATACGCTGAAGGACGGATTTTCGTCCGGCTACGGCTTTGATGGCCTGGTTGCCGGGCTTTTGGCGCGCGGCTCGGTGACCGGCGTGGTCGCCGCGGCATTGTTGTTCGGCTTCATGCGCTCCGGCGGCATCAGCATGGAAATGTCCGCTGAGGTGCCGACCGCTCTGGTCGTGGTCATTCAGGGACTGATCGTGATCACGCTGGCGGGGGCCACGCTGTTCATCGAGCGGTGGGAGAAGCGAACATGACTTGGGAGCTGTTCGCCGTCTTCCTCGGATCCTCGATCCGTCTTGCGGCACCGTTGTTGCTCGCCGGCATCGGCGAGATGGTCTCCGAGCGCGCCGGCGTGCTCAACATGAGCATCGAGGGCATGATGCTGACGTCGGCGTTCGCCTCGGCCGTGGGAGCCTGGGCAACCGGCAGCCCGGTGCTCGGGCTTCTGATCGGCATCATCGCCGTGCAGCCCGTGGCGCTGCTGCAGGCCGTGCTGAGCAACAGCCTGCGCGCCAATCAGATCGTTTCGGGGATCGGCATCAACATCCTGGTGCTCGGCGCCACCACGCTGGCCTATCGCGAGATCTTCGGCGCCCGATCGCGCGCCGAAATTCCGGGGCTCGGCAAGATTACGCCGCCGCTGCTCGGCAAGATCCCGGTGCTGGGGCCGGCGATCTTCGAGCAGGTCTGGCTGCTCTATCTCGGGATCGCGCTGATCGTGGTGACGGCTTTGGTGCTGCGCTACACCTCGATCGGACTTGCAATCCACGCCGCCGGCGCCGAGCCCAAGGCGGTCGACAAGTCAGGACTTTCCGTCACCCGCATCCGCTACGGCTGCGTGCTGTTCGCCGGCTTCATGGCGTCGCTGGCCGGCGCATTCCTGTCGATCGGCGACATCCACACCTTTACCGAAGGCATGACCCGCGGCGCCGGCTATCTCGCCATCGCCTCGGTGATCTTCGGCAAATGGCGGGTCGGCGGAACGGTGCTGGCGTGCCTGCTGTTCGGCGCCGCCACCGCGCTGCAATTTCAGTTGCCGGCGCTCGGCGTCGAGGTCCCGAACGCGCTGCTGATCATGCTGCCCTATCTGCTGGCGTTGCTGGCGGTCGGCGGACTGGTCGGACGCCAGATGGCGCCGGCGACGCTGGGGGAACCGTATCGCCGGTAGCTAGATCTCGATCTCGGTGCCGAATTCCACGACCTGCTTGGTCGGCACGCCGAAGAAGGCAGCGGAGCGTTCGGCGTTGCGCTGCAGGAAGGCGAACACGTTCTCGCGCCACAGCCACATGCCGGGAATGTCTTCGCGCGGAATGATGGTCTCGCGGCCGATGTAATAGGTGATGTCGGTGAGGTCGAGGCCGGGCAGCTTGCCCTGCTGGCAGGCCAGCACCAGGCCCTGATAGATCGTCGGATATTGCATGAAGCCGTAATGCAGGATCACGCGGGTGATGCCGGGGATCACCTCGATCACCTCGGCGCGATCGGCCTCGGGAATGCGCGGGGATTCCGCGATCAGCACCGTGACCAGCACCACGCGCTGGTGCAGGCAGTGGTTGTGCTTGACGAACTGGGTCAGCGCCAGCGGCACGCCGTTCGGCGCCGAGGCCAGAAACACCGCGGTGCCGGGCAGCCGCGCGTGGCATTTACTGACCGCGGTCTCGATCAGGTCCTCCTCCGGCTGGCGCAGGCTGCCGCGCGCGCGCTCGACCAGCTTGACGCCGCTGCGCCAGGTCAACATCAGGAACGCCACCGCGCCGGCGAGCAACAGCGGAAACCAGCCGCCTTCCATCAGCTTGGTGGAATTGGCCGCAAAGAAGATGCAGTCGATCACCAGGAAGAACCCGTTCACCGCGATCACGATCACGGGCGAATAGCCCCATTGGATCGCGACCAGGGCCGCCAGCAACGTGGTGATCGCCATCAAGAGCGACACCGCGATGCCGTAGGCGCCGGCCAGCGCGTCCGAGGTGCCGAACCCGATCACGGCGCCCAGCGTGGCGGCGGCCAGCAGCCAGTTCACCAGCGGCACGTAGATCTGGCCGATCGCGTCGCTGGTGGTGTGGGTGATGCGCATCCGCGGCAGGAAGCCGAGCTGGATCGATTGCTGGGTCAGCGAGAACACGCCCGAGATGATCGCCTGCGAGGCGATCACGGTCGCCAGTGCCGCGATCGCCACCAGCGGATACTGCGCCCAGTCCGGCGCGAGCTGGTAGAACGGGTTGTCGATCGCGGTCGGGATCGGTGATCAGCAGCCCGGCCTGGCCGAAATAATTCAGCACCAGAGCGGGCAGGGCGATCGCGAACCACGCCAGCCGGATCGGATGCCGGCCGAAATGGCCCATGTCGGCGTACATCGCCTCGCCGCCGGTCACCGCGAGGAACGCCGCGCCAAGGATTGCAAAGCTGACGTGGAAATCCTGGTGCACCAGGAAGTCGAACGCATAGAGCGGGCTCAGCGCCGCCAGCACCGCCGGCGCCTTGACGATGCCGTGGATGCCGAGCGCGGCCAGGATCGCGAACCAGCCGAGCATCACCGGTCCGAATATTTTTCCGATGAAGCCGGTGCCTTGTTTCTGCATCACGAACAGGCCGATCAGGATTGCGATCGTCAGCGGCACTACGGCCGGCGTCAGCGAGGGCGCATCGACCTTGAGGCCTTCGATCGCGCTCAGCACCGAGATCGCCGGCGTGATCGCGCCGTCGCCGTACAACAGCGCCGCGCCGATCAGCCCGACTACGAGAAGCTGCGCCCGCCAGGTGCCCGGCAGCGCATTGCGCGCCGACAATAATGCCAGCAGCGCCACGATGCCGCCTTCGCCGCGATTGTCGGCGCGCATGATCAGCATCGCGTATTTGATCGAGATGATCAGGATCAACGCCCACAGGATCAGCGACACTACGCCGAGGACGGCGGCATGCGTCAGCGGACCGCCATGGGTTGCGGCCTTGGCCGCTTCCTTGAGTGCGTAAAGAGGACTGGTGCCGATGTCGCCGTAGACGACGCCGAGCGCGCCTATCGTAGAGGTGATCGGGAGCGCATTGGACTTGATCGCGGCGGCGTGCGTGGCGGTCACGGGCTACTCCCCAAACAGATCGCGCCTGCCGGTGGAATCGCCCGGCAGGCTTACGGGTCGGAGCGAGTGTGCGACGTCGGGTCGCAAATTGCCATGACGCAGATTGAAATGACGCTTGTAACCCTAAGGCACAATTGAAGGCAGCAAGGCTTACCGCACGCGGTCAGCGGTTACCATCCGGGCTTCGTGGACATTGCTTGCTTTGGTGCCCACTTTGCGCAGGCAAGCGGCTTCGAAATTCGGCCAGGCCTGCTTGGAGCAATCCGGACCCACCGGATGGATGTCGAGCCGGTCAGCCTTGGCGAGCGCTTGCGGCACGCTGGCTTCGACCGTGGGGGCAAAGCCTGGAAGAATACTGAACGCGGCAGCGGCACACCCAGCAATGGCGAGAGCGGAAATTGCCTTGATCATGACGGTCCCCTGTCAGCTGGCCGTTAAGGCCGGTCGTTTCGTTGGCGTCTTATTAACCTTTGCCCGTTTCGGGATGTCTTCACCCGATGGGAAAACGGTTTCGTTGGCCGGAGTTTTGTTTCGTTGCCCGCCCGGCGATGAAACAAACGGCTCGGCATACAGACGCGCAGACGTGCCAAGTAGTTCATTGGGCGACCGAAATAAAAAATCGTCGTTTTTCGCAAGACTTGGGGAACCTGCGCGCCTTGCGAGCCGGGCCGGGGCGGGGTAGAGGGGTTTATGCCCCGAATCGCGCTCTACCCAGGTTCATTCGATCCCGTCACCAACGGCCATCTGGACGTGGTCAAGCACGCCGTCGGGCTGTGCGACCGCCTGATCGTCGCGATCGGGGTTCATCCCGGCAAGGCGCCGCTTTTTACCGTTCAGGAGCGGCTGGCGATGCTGCAGGAGGTGTTCGGGCCACTGGCCGCCTCGGCCGGCTGCGCCTTCGAATGCACCACCTTCGACGACCTGACCGTCACAGCCGCGCAACGTGCGGGTGCCACCATCCTGATCCGCGGCCTCCGCGATGGCACCGACCTCGATTACGAAATGCAGATCGCCGGCATGAATGAAACCATGGCACCCGAAGTCCGGACGGTGTTCCTGCCGGCTTCGCCGACGGTCCGCCCGATCACGGCCACACTGGTGCGCCAGATCGCGAGCATGGGGGGCGATGTCTCGAGCTTCGTGCCGAAAGCGGTCGCAACCCGCCTGAAGTCCAAATTCGGCTGATCGCGCGTTGGCTCGCGGGAGCCGCCGCCACTGGAACCGGTTTCGCGACCAGCGGCCGCGTCACCTCACTCACCTTCACCAACTCACCTGATCCGGAGTTTTCATGATTCGCATCCTCGCTCTTTTCGCTGTGCTGTTCAGCGTGGCCCCCGCGCTGGCCCAACCCCTCCCAGCCAATCTCGACAAGGCCAATGCCATTGTCATCGACACCACCAAGGGCCGCATCATCATCAAGCTGCGGCCTGACCTGGCGCCCCAGCACGCAGAGCGCATCAAGCAACTCGCGCGCGACGGCTTTTACAACAACGTGCCGTTCCACCGCGTGATGGATGGCTTCATGGCGCAGACCGGCGACGGCCAGAATTTCAACGGCAGCGGCGGCTCGAAATATCCGAACCTGAAGCAGGAATTCTCCTCAACCCATTTCAAGCGCGGCATCGTCGGCATGGCGCGACGCGGCGACAGCACCGACAGCGCGAATTCGCAGTTCTTCATCATGTTTGCGGACGGCGCCAGCCTCGACGGCCAGTACACCGTGATCGGCGAGGTGGTGTCGGGCATGGACGTGGTCGACAAGCTGAAGAAAGCCCCGCCCGGTTCGGCCGGTGGCGCGGTCACCGATCCCGACAAGATGACCAAGGTGCAGGTCGCATCCGACATCAAGTGAGCCTGGGTTGATGGAAGATGGCGCTGCCGCACCGCAAATCGCTCGCTCGTTCGGGAGGCTGGTGTGCGGCGGCGCTGGTGTTGTGCCTGGCGGTGGCATCGAGCGGCGCCGAGGCGCAATCCGAATTCCACATTGCGCCGGAGCACGTCGACAACCTCAAGGAACTGTTCGCCAGGATCGGCAGTTGCTGGCGAATACCGGCCAGCGCCGGCGCGCTGATCGATATCACCGTGATGGTCAGTTTCGACCGCGGCGGCAATATCCTCGGCAAGCCGAAAATTACCTATGAATCGGAACAAGCGACCGATAATGATCGGCTATTATACCGCGTTGCGGTAATGGAGGCGTTGCAACGCTGCACGCCGATGCCATTTACCGAGGGCATGGCTGGCGCTTCGGCCGGCCACCCCGTCACCATTCGATTTATGAACCGGAAACCTCCACCTAAACCTGCGGAGAAGAGAGTATGGCTGCTACCGAAAATACTTTGATCCTTGAAACCACCCAGGGTCCCGTCACCATCGAAATGCGGCCCGACCTGGCGCCCGGCCACGTGGCGCGGATCAAGGAACTGGTGCGCGAAGGCTTTTACGACGGCATCGTGTTCCATCGCGTGATCGACGGTTTCATGGCGCAGACCGGCTGTCCGCAGGGCACCGGCACCGGCGGTTCGGGCAAGAAGCTCAAGGCCGAGTTCAACAAGGAGCCGCACGTCCGTGGCACCACCTCGATGGCGCGCGCGGCGAGCCCGGATTCCGGCGACAGCCAGTTCTTCATCTGCTTCGACGACGCCTCGTTCCTCAACAACCAGTACACGGTCTGGGGCAAGGTCACCGAGGGCATGGAGAACGTCGACAAGATCAAGCGCGGCGAGCCGGTGCAGAACCCCGACAAGATCGTCAAGGCGCATATGGCCGCCGACGCCAAGTAAGAGACCCTCGTGGCGAGGCGCGTACGAAGCACGCGTCTCGAACCACATTACGGCGCGTGACTTCATCCTTCGAGACGCGGCGAAGACGCCGCTCCTCAGGATGAGGTGGCCCCTGAGGAACGCGCCATGCGCACCGATCTCTTCGATTTCAATCTTCCCCCTGAAAACATCGCGCTGCGGCCGGCGAGCCCGCGCGATTCCGCGCGGATGCTGGTGGTGCAGCCGGATGGAATGCTGCGCGACCGCATCGTCGCCGACCTGCCGCAATGGCTGGAGCCTGGCGATCAGCTGGTGGTCAACGACACCAAGGTGATCGCAGCCCAATTGAAAGGTCGTCGCATCGGCCGCGAGACCGAGCCCAGGATCGAGGCCACGCTGATCAAGCGGCTCGACGGCTCGCGCTGGCAGGCGTTGGTCAAGCCGGCGAAAAAGCTCGCGCCGGGCGACGTGGTGCGGTTCGGCAATGAGGGCAAAGTGTGCCTGCTCGGCCATCTCGACGCCGAGGTCGAACGCAAGGGCGAAGACGGCGAAGTGACACTGTCGTTCTCATTTCACGGACCGACGCTGGACCAGGCTATTGCCGATCTCGGCAGTCCGCCGTTGCCGCCCTACATCGCATCCAAGCGCAATCCTGATGAGCAGGATCTGGCCGACTACCAGACCATGTTCGCGGCGAAAGAGGGCGCCGTCGCCGCCCCGACCGCGGGCCTGCATTTCACGCCCGCGCTGGAAGCGGCGTTGCGCGACCGCGGCGTTCAAGTGCATCGCCTCACGCTGCATGTCGGCGCCGGGACATTCCTGCCGGTCAAGATGGACGACACCGACGGCCACAAGATGCACGCCGAATGGGGCTGCATTTCCGCCGAAACCGCCGGCGCGTTGAACGCGGCGCGCGCGCGAGGCGGCCGCATTGTCGCGGTCGGCACCACGTCGATGCGCCTGCTGGAAAGCGCTGCCGCCGAGGACGGTACGATCCAGCCGTTCAGCGCAGAGACCTCGATCTTCATTACGCCGGGGTATCGGTTTCGTGCGGTCGATAAGCTGCTGACCAATTTCCATCTGCCGCGTTCGACCCTGTTCATGCTGGTCTCGGCGTTCAGCGGCCTCGAGACCATGAAGCAGGCCTACGCCCACGCGATCGGCAGCGGTTACCGGTTCTACTCCTATGGCGATGCCTGCCTGCTGTTTCGTGCGGAATCGGGCGCATGACACCGGCCAATCATTTCGAGCTGTTGGGCCAGGACGGGCCCGCACGCACCGGCCGGCTGACCACGCCGCACGGCGTGGTGCGGACGCCGGCATTCATGCCGGTCGGCACCGCCGGCGCGATGAAGGGCATGCATTGGCGCGAGGTGCGCGACGCCGGCGCCGATATCGTGCTCGGCAATACCTATCACCTGATGCTGCGGCCGGGCGCCGAGCGGATCGCGGCGCTGGGTGGCCTGCAGCACTTCACCGGCTGGCGCGGGCCGATGCTGACCGATTCCGGCGGCTTCCAGGTGATGTCGCTGTCCGAACTGCGAAAGGTCACCGAAAAGGCGGTCACCTTCCGCTCGCATGTCGACGGCGCCAAGATCGAATTGTCGCCGGAGCGTTCGATCGAGGTGCAGCGGTTGCTCGGTTCCGATATCGTGATGCAGCTCGACGAATGCGTACGGCTGCCGGCGGAGCACGGCGTGATCGAAAGCGCGATGCGGCTCTCGCTGCGCTGGGCCGAGCGCTGCAAGCGGGCGTTCGAGACCGCCCCTTCCGGCTACATGCTGTTCGGGATCGTGCAGGGCGGCGATATCCCCGCACTGCGCCACGACAGCGCGCGGGGCCTGATCGATATCGGCTTTCACGGCTATGCAATCGGCGGCCTTGCGGTCGGCGAGCCTCAGGCGGTGATGCTGGCGATGATCGAGGAGGTGGCGCCGATCCTGCCGCCGGACCGGCCGCGCTATCTGATGGGGGTCGGCACCCCCGACGACATGCTGGAAGCGGTCGCGCGCGGTGTCGACATGTTCGATTGTGTGATGCCGACCCGGAATGGCCGTCATGGCATGGCGTTCACCCGGTTCGGCCAGATCAATCTGCGCAATGCGCGCCACCAGGACGATCCCCGGCCGCTCGATGAAGAGAGCGACTGGCCGTCCACCAACGGCATTTCACGCGCCTATCTGCATCATCTGGTGCGATCGGGCGAGACGCTCGGCGCGATGCTGCTGTCGGAGATCAATATCGCCTATTATCAGCGGCTGATGCAGGACATCAGAACTGCGATCGCGCAGGGAACGTTTGCTGAATTTCGCGATCGGACGCGTGCCGGATGGGCGCAGGGCGACATTCCGCCGCGCTGATGGCCCGGCGTCCCTTCAAGCAACGATGTTGACGCGAAGGATGCTTTTCCGGAATGCCGGGGCCTGCAAACGCACCGCAAAATTCCGGCAACAGCCTAGTTGCACACAAATGGCTTGAGCGCGTGCTTGGTGACGAAACCATAGCCGCAGGTGTCACAGGTCCAGAGATAGCTGATAACGTCGTCGGCAACGAACGCTGAGGCTTCCGCGGCCACCATGGAATCGGCGCACACCGGGCAGGTCGGCAAATCGCTTCCACGCGGGCCGGGCCTGGGCGCGACGGTCGTCAGCATTTCGACAACTGCTGGCATCGTGACCTCCATTCCGAACTTGACGCTAACATACACCGATCGTTTTGACGATGTCGTAACACAAATGCGTTGGTTTGACGTTATTGCGACGCATTCGAATTTCTCGGTGTATTGAAATCGAGTCGCGCGCCGTTCAAATTTTCGCCAATAGCCGTTGATTTTCGCATTGCAGCGAATGTGAGATTGTTCCTACCACCTGCTGGAATTGATCCAGTCTGCGAACGCGCCAACGAAGAGCGTGTCCAAATTAGCGGCCGGAGTTTGCTTTCTTTGGAGTCAGCGTGCGGGGAAAGCGCTCACATTTTGGCCGTCAATGCGCTATGGATTTATCGTTCTTAACGTTCCCGAAACGCTCCGTTTCCGCAACGCTTCCACAGGAGTTCGACATGGACGCCGCTTCATCCGCTGACGCAGTGCACCGCCCGGGCCGAGGCCGGGTGTTCGACAGCATCGTCGACGCGGTCGGCGATACGCCGATCGTGCGCTTGCGCAAATTACCTCAAGCGCAGGGGGCGAATGCAACCATCCTGGCCAAGCTGGAATATTTCAATCCAGCCGCCAGCGTGAAGGACCGCATCGGCGCGGCGATGATCATCGCGATGGAAAAGTCCGGCGCGATCAATGCCGACACCGTGCTGATCGAACCGACCTCGGGCAATACCGGCATTGCGCTGGCGTTCGTCGCGGCGTCGCGCGGCTACCGGCTGAAACTGGTGATGCCGGAATCGATGTCGATCGAGCGGCGCAAGATGCTGGCGTTCCTCGGCGCCGAGATCGTGCTGACGCCGGCGGCGCAGGGCATGAAGGGCTCGATCGCGGCGGCCGAGGAATTGGTGCGCACCACGCCGAACGCGGTGATGCCGCAGCAGTTCAAGAACCTCGCCAATCCCGAAATTCACCGCCGCACCACCGCGGAAGAAATCTGGAACGACACCGGCGGCAACATCGATTTCTTTGTCGCCGGCGTCGGCACCGGCGGCACCATCACCGGCGTCGGCCAGGTGCTGAAGCCGCGCAAGCCGTCGCTGCGGGTGGTCGCGGTCGAACCGGAGGAAAGCCCGGTGCTGTCCGGCGGCCAGCATTCGCCGCACAAGATCCAGGGCATCGGCGCGGGCTTCGTGCCCGACATCCTCGATCGTTCCGTGATCGACGAGATCGTCAAGATCAACAGCGCAACCGCGATCGAGACCTCGCGGGCGCTGGCGCGCACCGAGGGCATTCCCGGCGGCATTTCCTCGGGCGCCGCGATCGCCGCCGCGATCCAGATCGGCAAGCGGCCGGAGAACGCCGGCAAGACCATCCTGGCGATCGTGCCGTCGTTCTCGGAGCGCTATCTGTCGACCGCTCTGTTCGAAGGAATCTGACCGTGGCCGACCAACCCCGCCGCCCGCGAACCCTCAACGACGCCCGCACCGAGGCGGAGGCGGCGTTCAAGAAGACCACCACCAAGGTGCCGGAAGCGCCGCCGAAGCCGGCCGCGCTGCCCGGCGTTCAAGGAATTGGTCTCGCTGCGGATCGACCAGGACGTGCTGGAGCATTTCCAGGAGGGCGGCCCGGGCTGGCAGGACCGCATCAACGACGCGCTGCGCAAGGCGGCGGGGAAGTAGGGGCGGGGCCGGTCACGTTGGCCTGCTGCCCCGGACGCAGCGCGGCACGTGCTGCTGAGCCAGGGGCCCTTCCAACGGTATGGTACGCCGAAGAGCAGGGGCTAACTGCTCCCGATTCCTCATGGGCCTAGCTCTGCGGAGCGGCGCTACGCGTCCGAGGCACGAGGCGTTTTGCCAAAAGAAAAAGCCCGGGCTTGCGACCCGGGCTTTTTGTTTGATCGATTTGGGTGGCTTTAGCGGAACAGGCCGCCCATCATGCCACCGATGAAGGCGCCCGGGTTGGGACCGCCGCCGCCGCGATAATGACGGCCGCCGCCACCACCGCCGCCACCACCACTGCTGCGGTGACGCCGCGATGAACCGCCTTCCGAGGATTCCTCGTCGCTGGTCGGCTTGTGCCGAGACGATCTCGCCGAGCAGCGCCTTGTGCTGCAGCTGGTTGAGGTAGCCGGTCTTGGGATAGCCGCGGGCGGCCTGCCAGCGCATGATCACGGCGCGGGTCTCTTCGTCGAACTTGCCGTTGACCTTGGTGTCGAAGCCGAGGCCGTTCAGCCGGCGCTGCACGTCGCGGCGCTGGCCCTTGTCGAGGCCGATCTGGTCTTCGGTGACCTGGTTCGACTTCGGCGTTGAAGGTGGCGGGATCGACGCTGGTCAGGTTGCGGGTCGGTGGTGCTGACGGCGCCGTTTCTCCAGCGAGGCGATCCGGGCCAGCGCCAGCGACTTGAACTGGCCGTTGGGATAGCTGCTCAGATAGGCGTTGAGCTCTTCCGGCTTGTTGGATTCCTTGACCGAGCGCCAGAACTCCAGTTCGACGTCGGTATTGCTGCGCGGTCGAGGCCACCGGAGCCGGCGCGGCCGACGGCGCGGTTGGCTGCAGCGGGCGCCGCCGCCGGGTTGAGATAGACCGAGCCGATCAGGTTGGTGTGGCCCCAGGGCAATTGGCCCTTGTTGGTCTCCTCGTTGACCTCGGCGCGAACCTTGGTCATCGCCTGCTGGATCTCGACGCCGGGCTGGGTGATGTGGTCGATCAGCGCGCGGGTGAACGGGCTGTTGGTGCCGCCCTGGCCGTCCAGCGCGGTCTGGCCGGGGCCGGTCGCGAATGCGATCAGGGTGCCTTCGCCGGATTTCATTTCGGCCAGGCCGGCTGCCGACCGACACGCTGCGGGTCGCCGAGTTCGACTTGATCTTGGCGGCGAACGGATTGTCGCGGCAGGCGTCGAGGAACACCAGCTTGACCTTGGCGTCGCTCATGGTCTGGTCGAGCGTCAGATCGATGTTGATCGCGGCGCCGAGCTTGACGTCCATTTCCGATTTGATGTCGGCGTCGATCGGCAACAGATAATTGGTGCCGCTGATGGCGATGCCGTGGCCGGCATAGAAGAACACCGCGACGTCGGCGCCTTGCGCCTTCTTGCCGAACTCGAGCAGCGTTCGGTCATCGTGTCGCGGGTGAGGTTGGTGCCTTCGACGACTTCGAAGCCGACATTGCGAAGCACCGCCGCCATCGCCTTGGCGTCGATCGGCGGGTTGGGAAGCTGGGCGACGTTCTTGTAGGCGCCGTTGCCGACGAGCAATACGTAACTGTCGGCGACCAGGTACATA
>CAWJSD010000014.1:0-505026 GCA_963845435.1 uncultured Alphaproteobacteria bacterium | reverse complement strand
GGCGGATATTTGAGGTCTCACCCGCGGCCGGGGCCGAAGGTCCTAAGACAGCCAGGGGTATTGCGTGATTGAAATCACATGGTGGCCGGTAGCGGGGTCGCTAAGCCGATACCACTTTGCATCCCGACTGCGCTCGCCTGCCGCGGGCTTCAGGTTGGCGCCGTCACCGGAGCGGGGGTCGGCGGTTTCAGGTTCAACAAATTGCCGGTCAGGATCAGCACGGCGCCGAGCACGGTGAACAGATCCAGCCGCTCGGAATAGAGCAGCCAGCCGACCGTCGCGGTGAGCGGAACCCGCAGGAAATCCATCGGCAGCACGATGGTGGCGTCGGCGTGCAGCATCGCGCGCGCCATGCAGTAATGCGAAAAGGTGCCGCAGAACGCGATCACCACGATCCAGCCCCAGGCGATGGTGGACGGCCATCTCCAGACATAGAGCGACGGCAACAAGCCGGCCGCCGACTGGATCACCAGCATCCAGAAGATGATCGTGACCGTCTTCTCGGTGCGGGTCAGCGACTTCATCATGGCGACCGAGATGCCGAAGCCGACCGCAGCGGCAAGCGCGATCAGCTGGCCCGGATTGATCTCGCCGGTCGACGGGACGAACGATCACGATCGACGCCGATCAGGCCGAGCACGATCGCCAGTATCTTCCAGACCGTGATGCGCTCGCCGAGAAAACTGGCGGCCAGGATCGCGGTCCAGATCGGCATCGTGAACTCGATCGAGACCACCTGGCCGATCGGGATCAGCGTCAGCGCGAAGAACCAGCCGAGCTGGGCGCCGTAGTGAATCAGGTTGCGTCCGATATGCTGCACCGGCCGCGAGGTCTTCAGCGCGGCGAAACCGCCATTGGCGCCGGATCAGCGGATAGAGCATGCACGAAGCCGATCAGCGAACGCAGCTCCATCAGCTGGAACACGTTGATTTCGCGCAGCGCCTCGCGTCCGGCGACAGCGACGATCAGCATCAGCGAAAGCCATCCGGCCATCCACATCGCGGCCAGGGGTTTTGAGGGTGTTCGATCCATCCGGAGTTAGCCAGTTTTGCGCTGCGATAAATGACGGCGGGAAGCGCGGCCGGTATCGGCGACCGCGTCGCGATTTGCAACGCTCAAATATAAGGGAAGGGGTTGGGTTCGGTGGGGGTAGGAGCTGCGGGGCTATCGATGCTAAGCCATCACCAGTCATTCCGTGGCCGTGCGCAGCACAAACCTCAAATGCGCAATTGCGCATCGGGAATTCCGAGATTCCGGGTCTGGTGCTTTGGACTATCCCGGAATGACGTGACAACACAAAAGGGAGGTTCCGCGCATGCGCATCTTGCAGCCGGCCGAATGGTCGAAGCCACGGGGTTTTTCGCACGGCGTCGCGGTCGAGGGGCCTGGCCGCTGGATCGTGCTGGCGGGCCAGACCGGCGGCGACGAGAAGGGCGACTATTCCGACGAGATGGCCGCCCAGGTCGGCGTCGCGCTGAAGCGGATCATCAAGCTGCTCGCCGAAGCCGGCGCGGGCCCGGAGCACATCGTGCGGCTGACCTGGTATCTAACCAGCCGTAACGAATATGAAGCCGCCGGTGCCGGCATCGGCGCGGCCTGGAAGGAAACGCTCGGACGGAATTTTCCGCCCTCGACGCTGCTCTACATCGGCGGCCTGGTCGATGCGCGCGCCAAGGTCGAAATCGAGGTCACGGCCTTCGTGCCGGCATAGGCCGTTGGCCTGTCTTTGAACGGTTGAAGGGAAAGTCTGGAAATGACCAAGCGATCGACGTCAGCGGATTTCGTCACGGCCTTCGCCACCGGCTGGCCGGAAAATCAGCCTGACATCATGGTGCTGTCGCTGACGACGCACAAAGGCGTGCAGGATTTTGCGTTCAACAAGGAGCAAGCCTTGCTGATCGCGAAAACCATGACGCAGACCGCGGCACAGCTCAAAGCGCCCAAACGATAGATTTGGCGCTTTGCGTCGGTGCCGCAGTTCCGGCCGGCGGCCGCCGCCGCGCTCAGGAGCGCGTCAACGAGATGGTGGCGCCCTTGAACTGGCTGTCGGCGCGGATCACGACCGATTGTTTGGTGCCATGGGTGATCAACGAGATGTTGGCGTTGAAGCCGGCGGAACTGGCGACGACCTGGATATTGCCGTTGGTGCCACGGCCCTGGATGTTGCCGCTGACGCCGCGGCTGCTCTCGCTCCAGGTTCCCGAAATTCCGACCCTTGCGCCACCACGTCGGCCTTGAGTTCGAACTTGTAGCTGTCGCTGGCGCAGGTGAGGGACTGGTTGAGACCGGTACCGCCGGCACCGACCGCGTAAGTGGCGCGGCAGCGGATCCGCTCGCTGGATCCATCATCGAGTTCGACCTTGCCGACACCGCACCAGACGCCCGCGAGACCGTTGAACGGGCTCGCCGACTGCGCGTGGCCTGCGGAACTAAATACCGAGGCCGCGAACAATGCGCCGGCCCCGATTGCAAAACCTCTGATCACCTTGAAGGCACTGGTCGTCTGACCTGCTTTACTGGCGCGATGCTTCCCATCGACCGCTGCAAGGTACGCCTGCTGATGCCCCATTCCACTTCCCCGATCCTGCATTGCCACTGAGTTGGCCGTTCGCATATGCACCATGGATCGAGACACGCACAAGACCCTCGCGACCCACGGTGCCGGAAACCTCAGCGCCTGGCGCCGAGATTTTTCCATCCGCCACAGTAAGTGTGGAGGAGGTCGTGCGGTTCGCAACTGCCTGTCTTGGTTACGACCGTAACATTCCATAGTCCGTCGTAAGGTGAGGCGGCAAGTGCTGGGGCGGCGAGGGAAGCGGTGGTAGCGAGAACAAAAGTCCCAAACAGAATCGTTCGAATGCGATTGCGGCGCATGACGCGAAATATCCTCGATGTGTGTGATAAAACGGCTTATTTGTGGAGAATGTGTTCAAAGTTTGTTGCGACCGCGGCAACGGCAATTGTTCCATGAGATCAAACACATGGATGTGAGCTGAATTCACGCGCGGAGAACAGTGATTTGTTCCCCGGTGGTTAAAGCGTCAGGTGTCGGAATACCGATTCGTTGTCAGGCCAGGCTTGGCGCGCTGGTGGCGAACTCTTCGTCCTGCGGCTTTCGCCGGCAGGCTGCCGTGAGTTTTGGCATAATCGATCACGTCGCCGAGCAACTTTTGTCCGAGCGGCGCCAGCGCGCGCTCCCACAGCTGGCGCGCGGTCTCGCCCTTCTTGACGAAGACCCATTCCTGCAGCGCGATGGCGCCGGCGTCCATGCGGTCGGCGAGATGATAGATCGTGCCGCCGGCGATCGGATCGCCTTCCTTGATGGTCCACTCCACCGCGGCGATGCCGCGATGCCGCGGCAGCAGCGAGGGGTGGTAGCCGATCCCGCCGAGCTTGGCGACGGCGAGCGCCTCCTTGGTGATGCGGGCATGGCTGTGCGCGGTCACGATCAGGTCGGTATTGCCGGCGATCTCGGCGGCGGCGACACGCTTGGGATCGGCCTGGACCGTGACGTCGATCCCGGCGGCGCGAGCGGCGGTGGCCAGCCGGTCATCGGCGTCCGCGACCACCACCCGGACGATATCGACGCCGTGCTGGCGCAGCATGTCGAGGGTCGTCACGCCGAAATGGCGGGAGCCGACGAGGGTGATCCGCATGGTATTTCCGTCCTGCATCGAGTGATTCCAAGGCGCATGGCGCCGGGCGCAGGCCGTCCCGAATACGAAGGACGCCCTCAGCCCTCCGATGCTCTAACCCAGTCGGCTGGCCTTGATCCAGATATTTTCATGCCTCAAGCGCGGGCAGGCAGTGGCGCGCGGCACGGCGCAAGGCGAACGACCGTCTCCGGGTGCCGTCTCGCGCGGGGCGAGACCGGCGATGATTTTTTGAACGAACGCCGCCGTATCAGCTCGAAAGGGTGCCGACATATCCCTGCAGAATGATAAGCCCGCTGCCGGCATCGCGCAGGGCGAAGATGAAGGGCCGGTCCACCACCATCCTGATCGGCGACAGGGCGACCGAACGCACCGTCGTCGTTGCGGTCGTCGCCGCGGCCTCGGTGCCTTCCTCGCTGACGCGCAACACGGTGCTCTGCGCGATCTTTGCAATGGTTTGCGCCGCCAGCGACAACCCCTTCAATGAATCCGGTTCATGGCGCGCCGGCGACAGTCCCAGACGGTCGAGCGAATCCAACAGGTCCACGCTCGCGTTCAGCGAGAAGCGGGGCAATGAAATCTGGCCGGCGGCTTCGTCGAAACCCGTCCCGGCCATCCACCCGGCGATAGGCTGAAAGTCGGCGACCTTGGCCAGTCCGCCCGTGGTGGTCGCGACCACCATGCGATAGCGTTCCGTGGCGTAGGGCAGTTCCACCGCGATGAACTTTTCGTTTTGACGAAATGCCAGGTGGCGTTCGCTGAGGTTCATCATCTGAACCTGCAGCGGTGTGCCGGTCGCAGGATTGAAAGCTTGCGTTGTCGTGTTCGAGGGATCGAAGCGGGTCTTCCACGCATCCTTGAAATACAGCGCGTTGACGGCAACGAGGCCCGCTTGCGAAACGTCATCCAGAACCCTGGGGATCATCCCCTCGGTTTTCTCCTTGGCCCAGTTGTTGATCTTGTCCAGCGCGCCTGGCGTTCTGAGGTTCTCGACCGAAACGTCGGCGCCGGCGTCGCTCAATTGCTCCAGCGCGGATTTCAATGGTCGGGTGGTCGGATCGAACACGATCATGTTTGCGAGTTTCAGCGGATCCTTGATACCGGGAGCGGCGGCTCGCGTTAATTTTCGCAAGGCTTCAAAAGTGCTCCTGGTGCCACCGAGAGAGTTCTTCTCAAAGCCCAGTGTTCGATAAAGCGCCTCCGACATCTCGTCGCTGGCGCCGAGTTCGATCAATGAGAGCACCGCGGTCAGGCTGGCGGGCGAGACCACGACATTCGCGGCCGAGGACGGCTCCTTGCCAAGCTGCGTCAACAGCGATTGACCGAGCTGCATTTGTGCCGCGGAAAGCGTCGCCGGATCTATCGCGGTGTTCTTGGTCGATAGGCCATGGTGCTTGTGTACGCCGACATCGCCGGCCGCTCGAGCGCAGCGCGATGCCATGCCGGTCAGCGCCACGACACGGGCGGACGCGCGAAGGAAGGCTCGACGGTTCATGGCTCTCTCGCGGCGGCGGATGGTCCGGCGACGGACCCGATGAAGATCGGCGGGACGATGGCCTATCTTCATCGCCGGGAGCAAATATCGTCGTGATCCACGTCACTGTGGTCGGCGCGCCTCCCCGGCGCCAATAGGCTGTACGACCGGCGGACGCGCGGCGCTCAGCAGGCGACGATCGAGATCAAGGCTGCCCGGGGGGATTAGGTGTCCTGGGTAAAATCCGATCGGCGTGAACTCATCGACAGGACATGCCCGCCGACATCGGTCCCCAAAAACCGCATTCCGTCGGTTCAGCCAGGCGGTTCAGCCGGTGCGGGTCGCGGGCGTGCAAATCGTCCTTGAAGACCAGCAGGATAGCCGCCGCCATCAGCACAGCGGAAAGCAGGACAGGAAGTCGCGGTTTCATTTCATCCAATTCTTCGAGGTCGCGCGCGCTGCGGATTTGCAGGGGCATATCGTCGTCAAGATGACTGCGTCCTGAACGGCGGAGCCGGGATGGTTCAATGCCGCGATTCGGTCCGCGATGTCAGTGCCCGCCACGACGGGCGCGGCGCGCCTGGCTCCAGAGCTGCCATGCTGCGATGCAGCATACGAAAGAGCTCTACTCCTTGCCGGGAGCTTTTTGCTCGAGATGGCCGCACCGCAGGCACTCGAAAGCCTGCTTGGCGCTGGTTTTCGATGTCGCGATCATGTTCATCCCGCATTTGGGGCAGGTCGGCCGGAGCAAAGATTGGTTGGGCATGCTGCAGTGCATACTGGGCCGCTCGGGCATGCGATACCGTACTAATACGGGTGATTGGCAGGCATGCAGATTAGGTCAGATTGGCTGACCTAATCCATCTGCGAAAGTCGCGACAGTGCGCTGCACAATCGTTTAATCGATCAAGGTGGTGCAGCCTGTCTGCAACCTATCCGCTCTGAGCCCGTGCGTCCCGCAATTGCTGTGGATATGTGCGCAGCAAGAGGCGGATAGAGAAGAGGTTTTGGTTCTGCGAGAGCTGTGGATATGTTGCGGATATGCTGCGGATAGCCTGTGGATATTCGTCGGGAATGACTGGCGCCGGGGCGACGGCGGTGGAGGCAGCATTCGGGTGAGTGAAGGCTTGGGATTTGTGCGCAGCAAGCACTAGCCAGCATTGCGCTTTTTGATCCCGGCAGGGCTGTGGATATGTTGCAGATAGAACGTGAAAAAGGCCCCTTGTCCGCCCCTGGAACGTTTGGGGTGAGCGGCGGTTTGGCGCAGGGATGGTTGGGAGTGCCGCCGTGGCGAAGACGCTCACCCGGCAAGAGTTGGCCCTGATCGCGCGGCAGGAGATTTCGAAGTTCCCGGCGCCGCGCACGTCCCCACCGTCGAGGTGGATCGCGAGATCGACGATATGGCCAAGACCAATTGGACGCTGCATGTCTTCACCCGCTAGCGGAACATGGCGCGCATTCCGTTCGCGATCAGCACCATCCGCAAGCGATTGCGGCATCGCTACGATCTTCGGCCGGAACGCTGATTGCCTGCAAATCGAGTGAACTAGATTGCCAACGGCAGACGGCGGCAGGCCGACTTAGCTGGCGCTCTCAAAACAAAAAGCTAAGAAATTAGTAAAGCCGATGCGTGCGCCTTGGCCGACAGTTGCCGAAATTCGCTTTCTTTTGCCGTTCATCAATCCCGAGAAGGACACAATCCGGTCACGAAGTCCGTCAAATTAATTAACGCCACGCGGGAACAGCGTGGCAATGCGCGGGGGAGCGCCACATGACGGTATTCCAGGCTTTTCTTTTGGGCGGCATGACTGTGCTGATGCCGAGCAGCGCGGTGCTGACTTTGCTTCTTTACCGGGAAGGGGTGTTCGATCGGCCGCGTCATTGACCGGCGCGGGGCTGCATTCGACGCCGAAGAGCTGATAGCGCCCGCCTCTTATTGCTCATCCAGGCAATGCTGGATGTTGGCGGTGCGATCCCGGGGTAACACCTTGGCCTCGTCGGCCTTGTGAGAGCATTGAAGGATCTTGATCTGTTCGGCGCGCCGCTTCTCTGCGGCGACACGATATTCCGGAGCGACCTTGTCAGGGTCGACCAATTTCTGGGCAATACTGCCATGGAAAGAAAGCGCCGATAAAAACAAGACCGCGAATGCACGATCAATCAATCTCATCAAAAGCCTCCCGGACAAAATAATCCCATAGGTGGTGCGAAAACGACCGCTGGTGATCCAGTTCACAATCTCTAGAAAAAAATTCGGCGCATCGGGGCCGCCGCGGCCTCATCGTGTAGCTGACGGGTGCCGGGCCACTGCTTGCACCGGATGGTCCGGAAATTTGTGCGCATTAAATCGGCAAATGTTAACCCCCTCGCTTAGCGAAAAGCTAAACCGGCCATCGTAAAGCGAGGGCGGGAGATTTTCATGACCGATCGAATTAAATGCCTTTGCTCCAATTGCCGCAAACCCTTTTCCGAGCGAGCCAGCAAGCTGAAGAACGGCTATCAGATGCAATGCCCGAACTGCATGCGGCTGATTACGTTCGACTCAAGCTCTCGAGGATCCGAACGTCCGGCGGCCGCTGAAGGCGGCGCGAGACATCCGTATAGCTGCGGAGGACGCGTTGGTGGCGGCGAGGATGGCCGAACAACAGCCCCGGCGAAGCTCTCACGACTAGCTCTTGGCCACGTGCGATCGGGTCCCGGCGCGAACCGGACATCGAGGCGCAAACGGCGTAGGCAAGCTAGTGCTTGGTGTTGGCCGTCGCCGGTGCCTGGACGATGATGCGATAGGCCAATGTCGCGATCTTGTCGTCGCCCGCGTCGATTTCGAGCTGGATGTCGTCTTCACCGACAAAGTCCGGCTTCGGCACGTAGAACAACGCGATCGAAGGCACTTTGCGCTCGGTTGCGCAATTGATCGAGGAGGCGACATCGGTGCTTGCGATCTGCATGCCAATCCTGCCGTTGGCAGGTTTTTTGAGCAGGATCGGCAACGGCTGAGGTCCCGGGACGATGCTGCAGTCGGGCCGGGCCGCCACGAAATTGGCAAAGCCGACCGACTTGCCCTGGTCGGTTCTGATTTCGGTCGGATCGGCGGCTCGTGCGCCAATGCTTGAAAGCAGGAGGGCGGCAATCGTCACTACGCCAAACTTGAAGTGCCGGATCATTGCCAGCTATCCTTTCCGAGATGACCGAAGGGTGGGGCGATCGCGGTGTGCTCGGAGCAACAAGAGCCTTCGACCCCATGATCCGAAGCCCGAAGATTTGGGCTGAAGGATCTGATTCTGTTGTCTTTTTCCGGGCCGTCAGGAAGCATCAGGGTACTTGGAATTTCGCGTGAGTTCTCGACGGGCGTCGGATTGCGGGCCAGCGCGCTGACCGCCTTCGAGATGTCATAAGACTTCTAAACGACCGCGTCAAAGACCGCCCGAAGAATTTGCCAAGCGATATCGGGTGTATAGCTTGATCTTCGGGACAGAGGTGGGCTGTCGTCAACACAGCCGAAGTCTCGGCAGACTGACCGGTCCAGCCAAACCGTCGAGCTTGCCGGTCACACTCCAATGGTATGCCATCGGGCGCCGGGAACCGAAGGTAGGCCAGCATTGCCGTCGGCTGGGGCGACGTCGGCGTGATCTAAAAGATCAGGACTGCGGCTGTTCCCTGGGCTGTTCCTGCTCTTTTTCGCGCTTGCGACGCATGAAGCCAACAACGTGCGGAGGGAAGCCGTCTTGCATAGAGATCACCCCAGAGAAAGACCCCGCCCTTGGAGGGAAGCGGGGTCGTTTTAAAGAAGCGCGAGCATCACTTCGCATCATCAATGCGCGACGCCCAAAAAGGTTTCCTGGAAAAAGTGAAACGGCACCCGGACGGGGCGTTATTTTTTATCGGCAGCTTCAACCTGCCGGGAAAACTACGACGCCGCCTGAGCGGAGTATATTCGCTCGGCGGCGCCGGGTAATTACTGGGCCCTCAAATCCCCCAGCACCGATATGTCTCGGCTGGCGGTAAAAGGTTCAATCGATTGTCCGGAGGCGGACGATTAAGCCGCTTGCTCCTCGAACGAGGTGTAGACCCGCCCATCCGGGTCGAGGATCTGGACGTCCCAGCATCCGTCTTCCAAAAGCTCACGGGCCTTCTTGAGAGCCGCGGGAAACGACATCCGCTTGAGTTTGACGCTGCCCGACGTATCGAAACCGCTTATTTCGTACATGCGCTTCTCCCGATGTTTGCCAAATCCTACAACTTTCAGAGCCGCTGTCTTCACCTTTGTGGGCATATGCAACGGGAACCACAGCTTCCGCCGCTCCCCGATTTTTACCTCCGCGTCCGTCCGGGGCGTTCGCCAAATCCTAATTGGCACGCTTGGCTGGCGGCTTCTTCGTCGCGGGCACCTTTGCGGCATCGGCGCTGCGCGCGGTGCCCCATGGATCCGCAGGCGCCTTGGCGTCTGGTATTTTCTTGAGCGATTCCTTGTAGGCTTTGTCGGCGGCCTCTTCCTTTGCGACCTGATCCGGCGTCTTTCCGCCCATCATCTGCTCCGGGGTCGGCATGGTGGAAGCCTTGCTCTGGGCGGAGGCAGGCGCGGTCAGCATCAGCATCAGCGTCACGGCCGCGGCGGCACAAACAATTCTCACGCGAATCCTCCCGGTTTCTTCTGAGTAGATCGGAGGCCATTACAACACGGAAACAGTGCGCCTGACCACCAAGCGCGCAGCCCCGGCAAAGCCATCGACGCCACAGCCGAGCGTCGCACGATGTGTGCAATGCAGCGCTTCGTGGGGTTTCCTTGCCAGGCTTACTGCATCGGAACGCCGCGCAAGCGATCGGCGTTTGTCCCAAGGTTTTCCAACGGGAGGTCCGCCATGCACCACTTCAAAAGTTCCAGTGAACGCTCGAGCCTGGTTGTCTTGATCGTTGCCACGATGCTGTTCGCGGCGGGGCTGGCCTATGAGGGAACCGCGCTGAAGCCGCCGCAGCCCGCCGCACAACTCGCGCTGCCCGATCCAAACCCCTAATACTCAGGATCACGATGTCGGACGTCCCGACATTTATTCGCCGTGGTCGATGTCAATCTGCTTTCGAAGGCTGACCACCATGTCGACCAGTTCGGAGCGGAAGAACGTGGCGTTTCGATGCGACGTCGAGCCCGGTGCGAACACCAGCATGGCGCCCCATGGCCGTGAGCCGTAGAGCTTGACCTCGACGCCTTGGGCCGGGAAATCCGGGAGCCGTTGAAGACCACGCAAAATGATGTCCCGCGCCTCGTCGACCGATACCTTGTACGAACTCGGCGGCCGCGACGGTGTTACCGCCAATTCGTTGGGATGTAATTCGACAACCGACGGCGGTACCTCGGCCTCGGCCGACAGGTCCGGCGTTCCCGTCACGTCCACCGCAGCGCTGCTGTCGTCGACAGGCTCGGTGGTAGAACTGTGGGCATCGGCATCCGGCTCGGACGGAGACCGGCTTTCCTGAACCGCCTCGCTTTCAGATTTCAAGATTGGGTCTTTTGATTTCAGGGCGCGGCTCAGCATGGCCAGCAGCCCCGGCGTATCATCAGTGCTCAATTCCACCCTCAATAGAAACTCTAGTAATTCAATATCTTATACGTAGTCTTCCGCCGTCGGGTTTCAACGCCGCGGAGGGCGCGAGCCCTCGTGAAAGCTGTCGATGCAGCAGAGATTCTCGATCAATGGCTTCGACCCAAGGTGCTGATTGTATCTGGGTGGCCGTCACAATGATGGCGGCCCGTGGCCATCCCGGAGGCTAAAACGCTAACCGGGAATTAATCTGATCAGCTCATATTGCATCTAAATTTTAGTGCGCCACGCGTATCGAGCCGTCGCTGAGTTTTCCGCGCGACGGCTTACTTTTTCACTCAATTTGGGGTCGACGCAGGTGATCAAGCCATCCGATAAGCAGAATCAAGCCGAACCGCTCAAGCCGGCAGGACAAAGCAAGAAATCCAGCCAGACGCGCATCTCAGCGCTGGCGATTTTCGCGCTGGGCCTAAATGCTGCCGCGGCCGTTTATACAAGCTCGCCGTCCGATTTTGCCTTGCCGAATGTCAGCGGTTTAGTGGCCGAACTGCTGCCGCAAGCAGGGACATCCACGCCGACCCCGGGGAGGGCCGTCGCCTCCTTGAGCGATATTCAGTCCGCGCAGCAGGACCATGGCTCGCTGTTGCACCAGAACACGGCGCTGCTGGAGCGCGATGGATCGGTGTTGCAACGAAATACCGAATTGCTGCAACAGAACGGTTCCGTGCTGGAAGGTCACACGGCGCTGTTGCTGCAGGATTCGAGCAAGCTCGATATCCTGCGATCGAGTCTGACGGACGAACAGTCCGATGTGAAAACGATACAGTCCGATGTGAAGACAATCTCGGCTCAGCTCTCGACGCTGATCGCGAAGGTCGAACTCGCTGCCCAAGACCATGTCCTCGGAGATCACCTCGTCGATCCCGAAGGAGCGCGGTCATCGGGTATCGAGCGTCGCTCGTAAGCGGGTGGCACGCCGGATCAAGCCTGATGATCCGTTCTCGCTGGAAGCCCCGTTTACCACGATGCCTGCATCACGCCCGGCGGGCTGACGCGACCGCACATCCGGGCGATCGGTTCACGCCGGTCGTCCCGATGGGCTCTCCGATCGAGCTTTCTGGCTAGAGAACTCACAATATGCCCAAGGGCTGACGGTTCGTCGTTTCTCGCGCAGCTTGATGTTATCACACCGCATGCCGCGTTGTCGCCGACACGGCGTTGCCGGTGTAACGATTATTGGGTGGTCCGCGAAAACTTCCGGGAGTTGTCCGCGGGGCACCAATTAGCGGGTGCGACAGCTCGATCCAGCCGAGATACGCCGGTCCTGAGCCCGTCGCCTTATCTCGCGCGGCTTTTAGTTCCATCGCGCATCGCAACCGTCCCATCCCGGCATGTTCTGGGTTTCTCGTCGTCAAGCGTCTAGGATTGGTGTGGCCCCGCCCTTGCAGGAGCTCAGACCATGGTACGCCAGCTAATTCTCGCGATCACGCTCATCGGCGCCGGAGGCTTCCTCAACTCCTCTGCGCACGCTTCGTCACCGATGGACGCAAGGGCTCAGGTCACCACTCCAAAATCGAGCGTTTTCTACACGCCGCCAAAACGCGAGAAGCCGGCATTGACCGCCGACGAAGTATCGAAGCTCAAAAGCGACCTGACTGCCGCGCGCGACAAACATTCGACCGCCGTCAAAAACAAGGACGTCAAACGCGCGAAGCCCTAGCCGCGGAGTAAGGATATTGCTCGATGTCTCATCAAAGGTGCCGCGGCTTCCTCTCGTCCCGAAAGCTCACGGACCGTCCGGACCGCCACTTCTTGGTTCACCAAATTTCAGGTTTTCCCGGCAGATCACGCGCACGCCCGGCTTGGCAAACTCTTCCATGTATTTCCGCTGGTCTTCACACGCCTCGGCGGTAAACTCGTGATCGAACGCGGTTCGTACGCATCTCTCGTGATTGCGATACCCGCCCGCCATGGAGCAGAGCAAAACAGCAAAGGTCAGGAAAATCGGCATCGGCTGTCCCCAGGCGACGGCATGCTGCGCCTGGCTGCGACGCTATTTCAGACTGCGTAGCTAGATCCATGATGTCGGTCATACTGGCCTTGCGCTCAGCCTTCTCAGTGTTCGGTGACAAACTGCCGTCGGGATAGCTCGACGCGCGGACGGACCTCTACCTGCGTCCATTGGCACGGGGGGCCGCCCTGACAGGTCGCGTGACGACCCGATGGCTTACATGGTGAGCGCGGAGGGACTCGAACCCTCGACCCCATGATTAAAAGTCACGTGCTCTACCGCCTGAGCTACGCGCTCACTTGCCGCGCTGTGTAGGGGGCGGGGCGTTGTCGGTCAATAGCGTGGCGATCCGCTGACGGGCAGCTGGTCGGGCGCGGTTTTTCCAGCCAAAACGGGCGGTTGGCCGGATCTTTTCAAGCCGATTGCCCACAGAAAACGCAGATCGGCGTCAGTTGGCTTCGTGACGGGCGTCCTGCGGGGCATGCGGCCGCGAGGGGCCGGCTACCGTCGGCATCGCCACCGGGCGCAGCCCGATCAGTTCCGCGGTCCGTACCGCGCTGTTGCGCCAGAAATCGAACGAGTTGATCCGCGACTGCTCCAGAATGGCGATCGCGACCGCCGAGATGAACGGCAGACTTTCCAGCACCAGCACGCCGGCGAAGATGTAGATCTCGCGGACCTGCTTGTAACTGTTGGTGGCGATCAGCACCGCCGCGCCGCCCAGGAGCAGGACGCCGATCACGGCTTCCCAGAACGCCTGGAACTCGATCGACATCCGCGACAGGCCGCCCTTGGAGGTCCGGGCGAACGGCAGATGCTCGGTCACCAGGCCCTGCGCGACCGCGCGCGACACCGTCCATTGCACCGACATCGCTGCGATCATGGCGCCCAGCATCTGGCCGGCCTTGATGTGCACGCGCAGCCGGTACAACGCCACGAAATGCACCAGCGAGATCACGAACGAGGCGATGATCGGCAAAGTGAGAATCTTGTCGGGAATGGCGATGTCGGCGAACGCCACGATCGGCACCCAGACCAGATTGAGGATCGCCACCACCACGCCGAGGCTTTCGGCGCCGAGCCAGTTGAGCCAGCCCAGCGAGAATTCGCGGCGCTGGTCCGGGCTGAGCCGGCTGGCGCCGGGCAGAAAGCGACGCCAGTGCTTCTTGACGATCTGGAAGCCGCCATAGGCCCAGCGGTGGCGCTGCTTCTTGAAGGCCTCGTAGG
The DNA here is from genome assembly GCA_963845435.1 of uncultured Alphaproteobacteria bacterium. Lineage (GTDB taxonomy): Bacteria > Pseudomonadota > Alphaproteobacteria > Rhizobiales > Xanthobacteraceae > Bradyrhizobium. Next base: position 491,124 of record CAWJSD010000014.1, on the reverse strand, counting down.
TGTCGGGCAGCAGGCCGTAGCCGTAGCGGGTATTGGTGTAGTGCGTCAGCCAGCCCTGCTCGATGATGGCGAGGCCGAGATCGGTGTCCTCGCAGATGGTGTCGCCGGCCCAGCCGCCGGCCATGTCCATCGCGGTGCGTCGCATCAGGCACATGGTGCCGTGGACGACGATCGAATTGAACTCGTTGCGCTGGACCATGCCGATGTCGAAGAACCCGGCATATTCGCCGTTCATGATGTAGTGCATCAGCGAGCGGTCGCCGTCGCGATGCTCCTGCGGCGCCTGCACGATGCCGACGCGCGGGTCGGCGAACACAGGCACCAGATCCTTCAGCCAGTCCGGCGTCACCACATAGTCGGCGTCGATGATGCCGATGATTTCCGCATCGACCGCGGTGCGTTCCATCGCGATCCGCAGCGCGCCGGCCTTGAAGCCCTGCACCTTCTCCGCGTTGATGAACACGAAGCGTTCGCCGAGCGCGCGGCAGTGATCCCGGATCGGCAGCACGAATTCAGGGTCCGGCGTGTTGTTGACGATCACGATGCATTCGAAGTTCGGATAGTCGAGCCGCGCCACCGCATCGAGCGTCTGCTTGAGCATGTCCGGCGGCTCGCGATAGGCCGGGATGTGAATCGAGACCTTGGGGAAGGCAACGCCTTCGCCGATCGTGGCCGGCGCCAGTTCGGCGCCCTTGGTGATCAGGCGGCGAGGGGCGCGGCCGAACGCGATCGCCGCGATCTCCTCGATCCGCGCCATCGCGATCAGGATCAGCGGCACCAGCAGGATCAGGCCGAGGGTCAAGGCGAACGCCGAGCCGAATACGAAATAATGCACGGTCCAGTATTCGAACACGACCGCAGCCCAGGCGCCGACGCCGTTGGCCGCCGCCGACAGCATCATCGCCTGCAGCACGGTCACCCGCTCGATCCGCAGGATCGGCAGCGACAGCAGGATGCCGACCAGCAGCGCGATGCCGGCGAACTTCCAGTAGTTCGGATCGACGACGGGACCGGTCCAGGAAAATTTCGGATCGCGATCGGCGTTGAGGATGCCCCAATACGGCCCGACGCCGCCTTCGAAGAACTTCCAGGGCTGATCGATCGCCTCGACGATGTTGTATTCCATGCCGATGGCTTCGGCGCGGGAAACGAAGTTGCGCAGCACCTTGGCCTGTTCGAACTGGCCGGGATCGGCGTTGCGCAGATTATAACCGGAACTCGGCCAGCCGAATTCGGCGATCATGATGCGCTTGCCGGGAAACTGGTCGCGCAACAATTGGAACATCGCGACAGCCTGATCGGCGGCCTGCTTGTCCGTAAAGTTTTCCCAGTACGGCAGTACGTGCGCGGCGATGAAATCGACGGAATTGGCGAGCGCCGGATGGTCGCGCCAGATGTTCCAGATTTCACCGGTGGTCACGGGCACGTTGACCGACTTCTTGACCCGCTGAATCAGCTTGGCCAGTCGCTGAACGTTATTTTCCGCCAGCGCCAGCTTCAGCGCCTCGGCCCTTTTGTCCTCGGGCTGGGCTTCGGCTTCGCGGGTCCGCTCCAGTTCCTCGCGAAGCAGTCCGGCGGCATCGCCGGGTTCGAGCCCGGTCTCGGGGACCGTGCCGAGGTTCTCGATCGGAACCTGCTCGCCGCGGTAGATGGTTTCGTTGCCGACCACGAGCCCGATGACGTTGCTGTTGTGGCGCGCGAGATTGATGGCGGCTTCGATTTCGCGGTTGTTGCGGTTGCTGTCCTTGTCGATCCAGGCGCCGACCATGACCTTCATGCCGAACTCGGCGGCAACCGGCGGCACCAGTTCGTTGCCTTCGGTCGACGAGTAGAGCCGGACCGCGCGCGACAGCGTCGAGAGTTTCTTCAGGTCGGCGCGAATCTTGTCGGAGTCGGCGCTGGCGTCGGCCACGGTGTGACCGGGCTCGAACGGCGCATAGGAAACGCTCGGCAACAGGCCGCGGAAATCGGGCGCCGATTGTTTCTCCTGGAGCAGGCCCCAGAGCGCAGCGTGCGCGGCGGTGACGAACAATAAAACGGCGACGACGGCGCGCATCGCGACTAAACCATACGGGGCAGGATGGCAGGGAAGCGGATCATCCCCGAGATCCGACCGAGTCAGCGGCAAATGGAGTGTAGCTCTGCCACGCCATATCACAACTGTTATGACGGCGTGGCGTTTTAAGGGCCGGGTCCATCGGCCGGCGAATTTGTCGCAGCGGTTCCGTAACTTACCCGGAACTTATTTCGCCGGCGCCGGCGCCGGGGCGGGTGCCGGCGTCGCTGCCGGGGCAGGGGCGGCCGCCGCGTTTCCTGCGGTGGCTGGCGCCGCTGCGGGCGGTGTGGCCGCCGCGGCCTGCTGAGGCTGCGCGGCGGGATTGATCCAGCAGCCATGGACGCGGCTGTTGAGGGTTTCTGCGACCTTGGGATCGATCTGGCCCCCGAACCGCGTCAGGCACCGGAACGCGGCCTGAACGTGGCCACCGGGGCAGCCGAAGCGATCATATAGGTCGAGGTGGCGGAAGGCGGTGTCGAGATCGTCGAGCCACATCAGCCGCACGACGCGGCGGCCGAGCCAGACGCACTCCGGATTGCCGGCCGGACCGTTGAGCGCCTGGGCGGCTTCCACGAATTCGTCGGTCTTGCGCTGGTTTTCCTTCGAGGCGTCGCTCGGCTGGCCCGAATTGCCGTTGGGCTTGGCCTGATCCTGGGCATGCGGGTCGCCGCTCTGGGCGAAGGCGGCGCCGACACCACCGGTCAGGGAAAGCCCGGCAACGAGCCCGGCGACAGCGAGTTTTCGCAACACCGCATTCTGAAGCTCAAGCACCCGTCGACGCATAAATTCCCCGATATGTTGCCGGCATTCGGCTCGCGCCGGCCGAATTTTGATGCCGTTCAAATGGGTCTCCAATGCGGCGGAGACGCTGGCGAATTTCCATGACGGACATTTCGGAATTTGTCCAGCAAACTCACAACTTTATCGTGCCGTGGTAAAGTCCCGACGTGAGTTCCCGACCGCCGACGGATCGGGACAGGCTTGGCAGACCGGCATTGACCGGGTAATCGACGGGCCCCGCCCGGAGGATGGAACCGATTTCTCTTCGCACGCCGCTGGCGCTTCTCGTAATTACCCTCGGTGTGATCGCCGCGACATGGTGGTGGATGGCCACGCCGATCACGTTGGCGCGTGCGCCGATCGATCCCGACGCCAAGCTGCAATGCGTCTCCTATGCGCCGTTCCGCGGCGCGCAAACGCCATTGGTGCCGACCACGCACATTTCGGCAGAACAGATCTCCGAGGATCTGGCGCAGCTCGCCAAAATTTCCGATTGCGTGCGCACCTATTCGATCGAAAACGGGCTCGACCAGGTTCCTGGTTTGGCGGCCAAGGTCGGCCTCAAGGTGATCCAGGGCATCTGGCTCGGCAGCGACCGGCTGCGAAACGCCACCCAGGTTTCGACGGTCATCGCCCTGACCAAGCAATATCCCGACGTGATCACCGCCGTCGTGGTCGGCAACGAGGTGTTGCTCCGCGGCGAAATGACCACCTCCGACCTCGCCGCCATCATCCGCTCGGTCAAGGCCCAGGTCACCGTTCCCGTCACCTACGCCGATGTCTGGGAGTTCTGGCTGCGCAGCCGGGAAATCTATGACGTGGTCGATTTCGTCACCATCCACATCCTGCCGTATTGGGAAGACTTCCCGATCCGGGCCAAATATGCCGCCGCCCATGTCGATGGCATCCGCAAGCGGGTCGCGGTGGCGTTCCCCGGCAAGGAGATCCTGATCGGCGAGACCGGCTGGCCGAGCGAGGGCCGGATGCGCGATGGCGCGCTGCCGTCGCGCACCAACCAGGCGCGGGTGGTGTCCGAAATCCTCGCGATGGCCAAGCAGGAGAAATTCCGCGTCAACCTGATCGAGGCCTATGACCAGCCCTGGAAGCGCAAGCTCGAAGGCACCGTCGGCGGCTATTGGGGCCTGCTCGATTCCGCCAAGCGGCAGCCGAAATATCCGCCCGGCGAGGCCATCAGCAATTTTCCGATGTGGAAATGGCAGATGGGCGGCGGCATGGCGCTGGCGGTCATCGTGTTCGGCGCCGGCCTGTTGACGCTGCGCCGTCGGCCCTGGATGCCGCGGCTGTCGGCCTGGATCGCGGTTGCGATTTCGGCGACGGCGGCGGGGATTTTGCTCGGCATCGCCACCGACAAGATGTTCTACGAAAGCTACGGCTTCGCCGGCTGGCTGGCCTGGGGCACGCTGCTCGGCGCCGGCATTCTGTCGCCGATATTGTGCACCAATGCGCTGATGGCCGGGCGTTCGCTGCCGACGTTTCTGGAATTGCTCGGTCCCCGCGAATTGAAGACCCGCGCCATGCTGCCGGTGCTGCTGGCGCTGGTGCTCGCGGTCACCGCGGTGCTGGCGGCGCAAACCGCCCTCGGCTTCGTGTTCGACCCGCGCTACAAGGATTTTCCGTTCGCCTCCCTGACCATGGCGGTGGTGCCGTTTGCCGCGCTGATGCTGCTCAACCGCCCCAATGCCGGCGCGCGGCCGATCGCCGAAGCGGTGTTCGCCGGATTGCTCGCGGTCGCCGCCATCTTTACCGGATTCAACGAAGGCCCCGAGAACTGGCAATCGCTGTGGACCTGCGCGATCTATCTGCTGTTCGCCGTCACGCTGTGGCAGGCGCGGGTCGTGCAAAGCCCAAAATAAACAGGCCGATCGCCAATCCCGACAGCGCGACATTGTAGAGCACGATGCCGAACCCGGCGGCGATCAATCCACCGGTCAGCAGCACCACCGAAGGCCGCAGCAGGTTCAGCGTGGCGATGACGAGGGCCGTGATCCCGAACACCGAGTTCTGGAACAGCGTGGTCGCCAGCGTGCGCATCTTGCAAAGCGCGCTCGCGCTCTGCAATCCGCCGGCGTCGCAGGCCAAGGCCACCGGCGACAGTTCGATGGCGAGGTAGCGCAAATACAGCGCGTAGCCGACCGCGAGGAAGCCGACCAACATCAGCCATTGAACCTGGTAGGGCGTCAGCCGGAACGGAGTTTTCTTCATCGGATGATTATGCGGACCAATCGGGGGTGGGACAAGCCGTGCTTCGATAGCGCGAAACCCGGTCAAACCAAATGAAAATCCATCCCCAAAGCATTGCGGCCATGCGCTTTATTGCTGCGGTTGCGGATGCAGCCGGCTGCTGAAGAACGACGAAATGCCGCTGGATTCAGCCTTTGGAGGTTCCTCGACGGCGGCAGCGGGGGGCGGCGGAGCCAACGCCGCCGCGCGTCGGGCGGGAACGTAACTGCCGCGCCGGTGGAAATACCGGTTCGATCCGGGCTTGGCCGCCGGTTTCTCCGGCGCCGGCTCGGCCTGCTCCCGTTGCGGGGTTCGTTCGGAAGATGGCTTGTCCGCCGAAGGCTTGTCGGCTGCAGGTTTTTCCGGCGCCGGTTTGGCCGAAATCGCCTCCGTGCTAACAGGTGCATCGTCCTTGATCGCCAGCTTCTGGCCGTCATACACGGTGGTTTCGCAGGAGCGCTCCCGGGAGCCGATCGTGGCGCAGATCCGTGCCGCCGCCGCGGCATCGGCCAGCGGTCCGGCCACCAGCCGCAACTGCATGCCGAGACCATTGCTGGCTTCCTTGACCACGATGATCGGTTGCAGCCCCGCCAGCGCCGCGTGGGACCGGTATTTCAACAGCCCGCGCCACAGCGCGCGCAGGCCGGCGACCGAATTGGCGCCGCCGACATCGATTCCGAACTCGGTGCGCTTGACCTCGATCGGCGCGGTGGCCGTCGCCGCAGCGGCCGGCGCGGTCTTCTCGACAGCGGCGGTTTTTTCCGGAGTGGGCGTGGGCGCCGGCGCGGGAATTGGCGCAAGGATTGGAGATGCGGACGGGGTGACTTTTGGCGCAATCGCTGCGGCCGAGGACTCTGCGGCGGAGCGGGCGTCTGCGAAGGGGCCGGCGTGGGCACCGTGGTGAGTGGTTTCGCGGGCGGTTCGGCCTCGATCAATTTGGGCGCGGCGGGATCAGGCGGCGCCATCATCGATCGCGGCATCACCGACATGGCCGAGGTTGTCGTCGGCGCCGGGGACGGCATCGGGGAGGGCGTCGGAGCCGGAGTCGCGGCGGCAACCGTCGCGGTGGGGCTGACGGATTTCCTGGCCTCGGCATTGGCCCGTTCGGCGGCCAGCGCCGCCGCCGCGGTCGTTGCCACCGGGCCGACCATCGGCGCCGGCTCGGCCGGTGCATTGTGGACGACCGGCGGCGAGGCGGGAGCGGGTTGGTTTGCCGCAGGGCTTGCCGTGACGGAGGGAGGCGCGGCCGTCGACGAAGTCGCCGCCTTCTGTTTGGCGATCGCGCCGGTCACCAACTCCAGTCCCTGTTCCACGCCGGCGAGGCGGGTGAACATGCGGTCGCGATCGCTGTTGAGCGTATCGATCGCCGACGCCAGCCGTCGCGCCTCGTTCTGGCTTTCCTTGGCGATGGCCGATATCTGCATCGACTGTCGAGTGAGATCGAGCGAGGCGACTTCATCGCGGCGGGTCTTGATCGCAGATTGATTGGCGAGCACCGCGACTACCACGGCGCCGACCGAGACGACGCCCCAGGTTCCCAGGCGAAACATCGCGCGGCGATCGAAATTCTCTTCTTCGGCCAACAGACCGGTCAGCAAGCCGCCGGCATTTTCTGTGTCGAAACCGCCAGCCAGCTGGTCGCTCTTCTTAGGCATAGGACTTCTCTGGCCCTCCTGAGGCCCGCCGAATCACATGATCAACTTTATCAGGAAATGCGCGCCGTTCCCGGGCCTCGGTATTTCGACGGAGCCTTGATTCGGGTTTCCCCTCCGCCGCAAAACGCTTTATGACGGCGGCATCATCATCCCCGACGATGCAGGGAGTCGCATGTCCGTTCGATCCAGCCTCACCGTCGTGCTCGCGGCCGGCGAAGGCACCCGCATGCGATCGTCGATACCGAAGGTTCTGCATCACGTCGCCGGCGAATCGTTGCTGGCGCATGTGCTGGCCGCGGTCCCGAAGGGACCAAACGCGGCGCTCGCCGTGGTGATCGGCCCCGACCACGCCGCGGTCGCCAAGGAAGCCGCGCGTATCCGGCCCGATGTGGCGACCTTCGTTCAGCGCGAGCGCCTCGGCACCGCGCATGCGGTACTGACCGCGCGCGAGGCGATCGCCCGCGGCGCCGACGATCTGCTGGTGGCGTTCGGCGACACGCCGTTGATCTCGGCCGAAACCTTCGAGCGCCTGCGCGAACCGCTGCGAAACGGCGCGGCGCTGGCGGTGCTGGGTTTTCGTGCCGCCGACCCCACCGGCTACGGCCGTCTGCTGGTCGAGGGCGATCATCTGGTGGCGATCCGCGAACATGCCGACGCCAACGCCGGCGAACGCGCGGTCAAGCTCTGCAACGCCGGTGTGATGGCGTTCGATGGCCGCAAGGCGCTGGAGATCATCGACCTGATCGGCAACGCCAACAGCAAGCGCGAATATTATCTGACCGATGCCGTCGGCATTCGTCAGGGATCTGGGATGGGAAGCCGTGGTCATCGAAACCAGCGAGGATGAGGTGCGCGGCGTCAACACCAAGACCCAGCTGGCCGAGGCCGAGCAGGTGATGCAGGCGCGGCTGCGCAAGGCGGCACTCGAGGCCGGTGTCACGCTGATTGCGCCGGAGACGGTTTATCTGGCCGCCGACACCATCTTCGGCAGCGACGTCACCATCGAGCCGTTCGTGGTGATCGGCCCCGGCGTCTCCATTGCCGATGGTTCGGTGATCCATTCGTTCTCGCGCATCGTGTAGAGTGCCTTGCGTCATCGCGAGATCGAGTTGCGATAAGTAGCCTGAACACGTTTCCGCGTTCTCGCGGCTCGATACGCCCGAGTTATGCAAAACGTTCCGCCCAGGAAAGTGAGGGCGCAGGGAAATGCCGGGTGCCCGCTGCACCCGCGGCCCGTGTGCAAAGTGTAGGTAGCACACGGTAGTCACCACAGGTTCACCGGACACCCGGCATTCCCTGCGCAATGGTTTTAACGGTTTCCTCCGTGCTCTCCCCGGCGACGAATTCCTTTTTGTCACCGTCATCGCCGGATTGACGGTCTTGTCAGTCCCGGTTGGGATGACAAAACCTCCGACGATTTGACACCAGCAACGGGTGCCAGGACCACACGGCTTCGCCGTACGCAACTGCGCCGCTCGTCTCCGCGCGTCGATCGCTCACGAGCAAAGCCCGCCCTGCGATCCTCCCGCGCGACGCCGCAGCCAGCGTCCACCGCATTCCGCCCCAACGTTCGTGACGATGGCCAACGCCCCTCTCCCGGGGCGGAACGGAGAGGGATAAGCAGCTGATTTGCGCTCGATGGAAACGAAATTATTTTCGCCCGCGAGGCTGGACAGGCCAAATCACTCTGAAATCGTTTGGAAAAATTGTCTTGCTCGGGCGAAGGCTTTGCTGCTTCGCTCCGCTCGATCACGGTATCGTTCGCGCTGTTTTTCGCCGCAGCGCGGATCCTGCGGGGTAGTCCGCTACGTGTTCGCGCCTTACATCTTAATCGTTAAGCTTGCCGCTTAACGCCGTCTCAATCGGCAACAATTATTGAGTATCTGGGCGCCGGTGCTTTTCGTTAAGAGAAGCTTGCGCCGTTTCGGCCAGTTTCGCTCGATTTGGGGATATCGATCCGCATGTGCGGCATTGTTGGCATTTTGGGACGCGCTCCGGTCGCGGAGCAGTTGGTGGATTCACTCAAACGGCTTGAATATCGCGGTTACGATTCCGCGGGGGTCGCGACCCTGGAAGGCGATCATCTCGATCGACGCCGTGCCGAGGGCAAGCTGAAGAATCTGGAAGCCAGGCTGCGGGCGTCTCCGCTGGCGGGCACCAGCGGCATCGGTCACACCCGCTGGGCCACCCACGGCAAGCCGACCGAGGCCAATGCGCATCCGCACGCGGCCGACAACGTCGTCGTCGTTCATAACGGCATCATCGAGAATTTTCGCGAGTTGCGCACCATGCTGGAAAAGCAGGGCGCGAAATTCGCCAGCGAGACCGACACCGAAGTGGTGGCGCATCTCGTCGACTCCTACATATCGAAGGGATTGTCGCCGCAGGAAGCGGTGAAGGCATCGCTGCCGCAATTGACCGGCGCGTTCGCGCTGGCGTTCCTGTTCAAGGGCCATGGCGACCTGATGATCGGCGCCCGCAAGGGTTCGCCGCTGGCGGTCGGTCATGGCGACGGCGAGATGTATCTCGGTTCGGACGCGATCGCGCTGGCGCCGTTCACCGACACCATCAGCTATCTCGAGGACGGCGACTGGGTGGTTTTGAGCCGCGAGGTCGGCGTGATCTATGACGCCCAGAACAACGTGGTTCAGCGCGACGTGCTGAAATCAGGTGCGTCGGCGTTTCTGGTCGACAAGGCCAATTATCGCCACTTCATGGCCAAGGAAATCCACGAGCAGCCCGAAGTGGTCGGCCACACCCTGGCGCGCTATATCGACATGGCGACCGAGCGGGTCGCGCTGCCGCTGAAGCTGCCGTTCGACTTCAAGGATATCGGCCGCATTTCGATCGTCGCCTGCGGCACCGCGAGCTATGCCGGCTATGTTTCGAAATACTGGTTCGAACGGCTCGGTCGCGTGCCGGTCGAACTCGATGTCGCCTCCGAATTCCGTTATCGCGAGGCGCCGCTGCGCAAGGGCGATCTGGCGATCTTCATTTCGCAATCCGGCGAGACCGCCGATACCCTGGCGGCGCTGCGCTATGCCAAGTCGCAGGGCGTCCATACGCTATCGGTCGTCAATGTGCCGACCTCGACGATCGCGCGCGAGAGCGAAACCGTGTTGCCGACCCTGGCCGGTCCCGAGATCGGCGTCGCCTCGACCAAGGCGTTCACCTGCCAGTTGATGGTGCTGGCCGCGATCGCGATCGCCGCCGGCAAGGCGCGCGGCGAGTTGTCCGAGACCGACGAGGCCAAACTGGTGCATGGGCTGGTCGAGGTTCCCAGGTTGATGGCGGCGGCGTTGCGCTGCGAGCCGCAGATCGAAAAACTGGCGCGCGACATCGCCAAATGCCGCGACGTGCTCTATCTCGGCCGCGGCACCAGCTATCCGCTGGCGCTGGAAGGCGCGCTGAAGCTGAAAGAGATCTCCTACATCCATGCCGAAGGCTACGCCGCCGGCGAACTCAAGCATGGTCCGATCGCGCTGATCGACGAGAACATGCCGGTCGTGGTGATCGCGCCGTTCGACCGGGTGTTCGACAAGACCGTCTCCAACATGCAGGAGGTGGCGGCGCGCGGCGGCAACATCATCCTGATGACCGACGCCAAGGGCGCCACCGAGGCCACCATCGAGTCGCTGGTGACGATCGTGCTGCCGGACATGGACGCGACCTTCACGCCGCTGGTCTACGCCGTTCCCGTGCAGCTATTGGCCTATCATACTGCCGTCGTGATGGGCACCGACGTCGATCAGCCGCGAAACCTCGCCAAATCGGTAACTGTCGAGTAGGCCTGCGCTGATTGGGACCAAGACCGGGTCTTCAAAAGTCTGTTAGGATGGCTTAGCTGGAGCTGAGCCGGCCGCTGATAGACGCCACTCTGGCGTAGACCCTGGGACCCTGATGGATCGCGATGCGCTGCCCCCGATGATGCCCCCGGCGGATGTTCCGCCGGCCGCCCCCAGGGGATTTACCGCCCGGTTGCGGAACTATTTCCTGACTGGCCTGATCGTGGCGGGTCCGGTCGCGATCACGCTGTATCTGACGTGGTGGTTCGTGACCTGGGTCGACGCGCTGGTCCGGCCATTCGTCCCCGTGGCGTACCGCCCGGAAACCTATTTGCCGTTCGGCCTCCCGGGTTCCGGCCTGGTGGTGGCGGTGATCGCGCTGACCCTGCTGGGGTTCCTGACCCATAATCTGATCGGCCGCACCCTGGTCGACCTCGGCGAAAAGCTGCTCGGCCGGATGCCGGTCGTGCGCGCGATCTACCGCGGCCTCAAGCAAGTGTTCGAAACGCTGTTCTCGGGCAGCGGATCGAGCCTTCGCCGGGTCGGGCTGGTCGAGTTTCCGTCGCCCGGGATGTGGTCGCTGGTGCTGATCTCGCAATCGCCGAGCGTGGAAATCGCCAATAATCTTCCGGGGCAGGAGGAGCACATCTCGGTGTTCCTGCCCTGTGCGCCGAACCCCACCACCGGCTTTTTCTTCTACGTGCCCAAGAGCAAGATCATCGAAATCGAGATGAGCGCCGAAGATGCCGCGACCCTGATCATGTCGGCCGGCGTGGTGCAGCCCGGTTCGGACCAGCAGAAGAAGATCGCAGCCCTCGCCGGCGTGGCGAATGCCGCCCGGGTCGCGAATACGGCCGCGTTACAGCCGGTGCCGCTCAAGGCGGATTAGTAATCTCCACGGTCTTTCGGTGCCGCGCCGAATACGCTCTGGAATGACGGTGGAGGGCAATTGCGGCGCGAGAGCGCTGGCACAAATACGCGGATATGGTATTTTGACGAACATGAGCCCTGGAACGAAATCGTTGCTCGAGCGGGTCGAGCGCTGGCCTGAAGAAGATCAGCAGGAACTTGCGGATGTTGCACGCGAGATTGAATCGCGGCGAAGCGGTGTGTACCGGCTATCAGACGAAGAACGTGCTGCGGTTCGGGCCGGCATGGCGGAAGCGCGCAACGGCGATTTTGTACCCGAGGAAGAGATGGAAGACTTTTATCGCACGCACCGTGGTGCATGAAGGTCAGGTTTACTCGGCGCGCACAACGCGATCTCGCCGAAATCCACTCTTATCTCAGCCAAGACAGTTCGGAGGTCGCGTCCCGGCTGGTCGCGGGTCTTATTGAAAGGGCTCGGGAGCTCGCGGATATTCCGTTCGAAGGCCGAGCTACTGACGAACCGAATGCACGTGTAATCGTGGTTCCTCGATTGCGTTATTTCATTTTTTATACGGTCGCGACAGACGAAATTCACATCACCCATATCCGGCATACTTCACGTCGTCGCCCAACTCGTTGGAACCGGTAGATTTTCCTGAGTTGCGTCTGCGCTTGCCTTTTTCGGGAATGGCGGCCACGCCGTGAATTCCCGATCGCGCGATGCGCTAGCCGGGAAGGCCGCTTCGATATTCAGCAACGTCGCTTTCGCTGGCTGAGGTTCAGATCTACCTAGCAGAGAACCCGCTGGGGCCGCGGAGTTGGTGCCATTTGCGCCGCGCCGAATGTCCGACATTCCCGTGATAGCCAAAACAGAAGTGCGCAGCGTGAGAGCTGCTTGATCGACGTTGCAACCATCCATTGCAGATGTTTCGGTTGTCAAAAACCGATTTGCTCGCGGGCCCTATTTGGGCCCCGACAGCGTTCCGCTTCCGTCACCCCCCGAACAAATTTTCCGACTTGGCCGGCTGGTACTCGGCTGCTGTGAGAGCGCGAGCATCGCTCCACGTGTATTTTTTTGCGTACCAGGAGAGCGTTCAGTGAGAGTAATGCGTACCACCGCAAAGGCTTGCGGTTGGATGTTATTGGCAGGAGCCGTGTTTCCGGCCACCACGACAAAAGTACATGCAGGGGTTGCATACACCAAGGGTCGAGATAATTCCGCAGGGTATGACTCGTCGAAATCGGGCAAATGTGCGCCGGGTTGCGATTGTGGCCCGGCACAATCGAAGCCAGTGAAGCCAACCCCTCCACCGGCACAAGCACAACGTCCACCTCCAGTCCAGGCGCATCAGCCTGCTCCGCCTGCACCGGCCCTGCAGGCCCCGCCGCCGGCGCTGGCACAACAGGCCCCGCCGCCCGCCCAACAGAACGCAGCACCGGGCGGCCTCGGCGGCAACGCGGTCAACATGTCCGGCGCGCCGCTCACTTTCGCAGCCGAAGGCGACGTTGGCGAGATATCCGCCATGGGCTTTGCATCGACACTGTTCGGCAGGCTCGATCTGTTCCGAGCGACCTATGGATATGCGGCGCCGGTCGCTTATCCGGTCAAGGCGCCGCTTTACACGAAGGCGCCATCCTACACGAAGGCGGTGCCGCTGGCGGCCGTCAGCCCGTGGTCGTTCTACATGCAGGCCAATGGCGGCGTCAGCGACCGGCAGGCGACGGCAGTCTCCGACGGTTTCGACCTGAATAGCGTCGGCGGCACGATCGGGACGGAGTACCGCATCGACGCCAACGCGATCATCGGCGCCGCGTTCGACTATTCAAGTCTCGATGCGCACCTGTTCAACGATGCCGGCACGACCAAGGCGAATTCCTATCAGCTTGGTCTCTATGGTGGCTGGACCGACGAGCACTTCTTCGCCCAGGCGCTCGCTACCATCGGCCATCAGGACTATCGCAACGCCAGACCCGGGGCGGGCGATGCCATCACCTCCAATCCGGATGGATCGACCTTCGTGATCGCCGGCAAGACGGGATACCTGTTCGACGTCGGACCGGCGCAGCTCGGTCCGATCGGAGGGCTGACTTACGCGCGTGCCCAGGTGAATGGCTATACGGAGACGGGCGATCCGGCGCTGACGTACAATGTCGGCCGGCAGACCGAGGAAGCCCTGATCGGCAGCCTCGGCGTCCAGCTCCGCGCGCCGTTCATGGTCAATGGACAGGTCATCACGCCTTATCTCGATCTGACTGCGGACGATGATTTCATCGGCAATGGTCGCCTGATCCAGTTCAATGCGTCGTCGACGCCTCAGATCATCAACAATCTGAGCATTCCGAACGACGCGTCGCGGAACGTCTATGGGCGCGTGACGGCGGGCGTCGTCGCGCCGGTGTGGAAGAACGTGTCGTTTATCGCCAATGTGTCGCGTTCCTTTGCGCGAGAGGGCGGCGATGATTTCTACGGCTCAGGCGGGCTGAAAATCTCGTTCTGAGGACAATGCGTCAAAACCATCCGGCGCTGCGGTTCTGTGTGATGCGGAACCGCAGCGCCGGGCCGGTCAGCCCGCGCCGATCAGCGGGATCGCCTCGTCGCGTTCGTACAGATAGAGCAGGCAGCGCAGCGCCTCGCCGCGTTCGCCTTTCAGCTTCGGATCGTCTTTCAGGATGCGCAGCGCTTCGTCGCGCGCCTGCGTGATCAACTGGCCATGGATTTCCGAGCGCGCGATGCGGTAGCCGGGCAGGCCGCTCTGCCGGATGCCGAGCACATCGCCTTCGCCGCGCAGTTTCAGGTCCTCCTCGGCGATGCGAAAACCGTCGGTGGTTTCGCGGATCACTTTCAGGCGCGCGGTCGACATCTCGTTGAGCGGCTCGTGGTACAACAGAAGGCAGGTCGAGGCTTCGGAACCGCGGCCGATACGGCCGCGCAACTGATGCAGTTGCGCCAGGCCAAACCGCTCGGCGTTCTCGATCACCATGATGGTCGCGGCCGGAACGTCGACGCCGACTTCGACCACGGTGGTGGCGACCAGAAGGTTGATCTCATGCGCGGCGAACCGCGCCATTGCCTCGTCCTTTTCGCCGCCCTTCATCTGGCCGTGCACCAGCCCGACGCGATCGCCGAAACGCTGCTGCAGGCTCTCGAAGCGTTGCGTGGCGTTGGTCAGGCGCTCGGTGCCCTCGGCTTCGGATTCCTCGACCAGCGGGCAGATCCAGTACACCAGCTTGCCGCCCGAGAGCGCGCGGCCGACGCCGTCGATGACTTCGCCGAGCCGGCTGGCGGGCAGGGTGCGGGTATCGATCGGTTGCCGGCCCGCGGGTTTTTCTCGCAGTTCCGAAACGTCCATGTCGCCGAAATAGGTCAGCACCAATGTGCGCGGGATCGGCGTGGCGCTGAGCACCAGCACGTCGACCGCGTCGCCTTTGTTGGTCAGCGCCAGCCGCTCGCGCACGCCGAAGCGGTGCTGTTCGTCGACCACCGCCAGTGCGAGCGCCTTGAAGATCACGTCGTCCTGGATCAGGGCGTGGGTGCCGACCAGAAAATCGATCTCGCCAGCTTCGAGCCGCGCCAGCAGTTCGCGGCGCTCCCGGCCTTTTTCGCGGCCTGTCAGAATCGCGACCCGCATTCCGGCGCGCTCCGCCAGCGGCGTGATGGTCTTGATGTGCTGCCGCGCCAGGATTTCCGTCGGCGCCATCAAGGCGGCCTGCTTGCCGACCTCGGCGACCGCGGCGGCGGCGAGCAGCGCCACCACCGTCTTGCCGGAGCCGACATCGCCCTGCAGCAACCGCAGCATTCGCAGGGGCTGCCGCAGGTCCTCCGAGATCGCGGCGGCGGCCTGCTGTTGCGATGCCGTCAGCGCATAAGGCAGCGCGTCGATGATCCTGTTGCGCAGATGGCCGTCGCCGGCATGGCGATCGCCGGCGGGGCGGCGCAATTGCGCGCGCACCAGCGCCAGCGCCAATTGACCGGCCAGCAATTCGTCGAACGCCAGCCGTGACCAGAACGGGCGGTCCGGCAGGATGTCGGTCAGTTCGACCGGGTTATGGACGCGGTGCAGCGCTTCGGCGATCGGCGGAAAGCTGCAGCGACGCATGATCTCGGGGCTGATCCATTCCGGCAGATCCGGCAGCTTTTGCAACGCCTGCGTCACCGCACGCCGCAGCGACCCAAGCGCCAGTCCGACCGTCAGCGGATAGACCGGATCGATCCCCGATAGTTTGGAGAAGGCCGCCTCGTCGACGATCCGTTCGGGATGGATCATCTGCGGGATGCCGTCATACATCTGCACGGTGCCGGAGACATAGCGCTTCTCGCCGATCGGCAGCAGCTTTTCGACATAGCCGGGCTTGGCGCGGAAGAAGGTCAGCACCACGTCGCCGGTGTCGTCGCTGGCATAGACCAGATAGGGCGCGCGCGCATTGCGCGGCGGAGCCGGCCGATGGCGGTCGACGGTGACTTCGAGGGTCGCCACCGTGCCCGGCACCGCGTCGCGGACCTTCGGGCGGGCACGGCGATCGATCACGCTCGCGGGCAGATGCAACAACAGATCCACCAGCCGCGGCGTCTCGCTGCGGCTGAGCAGATAACGCAGCAGTTTGTCCTGCTTCGGTCCGACGCCGGGGAGGCTGGTGACCGGCGCGAACAGGGGATTGAGCAGAGCAGGGCGCATCGTCGAAACCTAAAGCGGTTGTTGCCGGTCATGTCCGGCATTATCGCCGGCTTCCACGGGTTTTTTCGCGGGACGAGTTCAAATCGGGCGTGCCGCGAGGGCTGACATCGCCGCCTTCAATGGTTATATCAACCCGGCCCGGCACTACGTCCGGGTTTTTGGCGTTGGATTGGATTGGGATATGACGGGATCGACACGGTCGAGCCACGGGCTTGACGACCGCCGCAAGCGGCTCTTGTTCCGCTGCTGGCATCGCGGTACCCGCGAAATGGATCTGATCCTCGGCCGTTTCGCCGATGCAGAAATTGCTGGTCTGTCCGACGATGAGTTGGCCGGTCTCGAACGCCTGATCGAGGCGCCCGATCCGGATCTATATGCCGCGCTGACCGGCGCGGTACCGCCGATGGCGGAACATGCCGGGCCGCTGTTCGAACGGATCAAGGCGTTTCGGGTCACGGATCACGACGCATGAAATCGCCTGTTCAATCTCCGGCGCAGTCGCTGGCGCCCGGCCGCGCGCTGACTTTCGCCAATGTCGCCGAGGGTGCCGAAGGCCTGGTTGTTTCCGATCTGGCCCGCGCGATCGCGGCGCGGCCGAAGCCGCCGGCGATCAGCCTGGCGGTGGTGTGCCGCGACGGCGCGCGGATGCAGCAACTGGCGCGCTCGCTGGAATTCTTCGCGCCCGATCTGCCGGTGCTGCAGTTTCCGGCCTGGGACTGCCAGCCCTATGACCGGGTGTCGCCGCATGGCGGCATCCTGGCGCAGCGGCTGACCACCCTGGCGCGCCTCGCAAGGCTGACCGGCAGCGCCAAACCGCTGATCGTGCTGACCACGGTCAATGCCATCGTCCAGCGGGTGCCGGCGCGCGAGATCGTCGCGGCGCAGGCGCTGTCGGTCGCGCCCGGCCACGTGGTGCCGATGGATTCGATCGTCGCCTGGCTGGAGCACAATGGCTACAACCGCTCCTCGACGGTGCGCGAGCCCGGCGAATATGCGGTGCGCGGCGGCATCCTCGATCTGTTTCCGGCCGGGCTCGAACAGCCGGTGCGGTTCGACTTCTTCGGCGACAGCCTGGAGTCGATCCGGACGTTCGATTCCGAGAGCCAGCGCACGCTGCTGGACATGCGCGCGCTCGATCTGGTGCCGATCTCGGAATTCCAGTTGGTCACCGAAACCATCCGCCGGTTCCGGATGGGCTATGTCGCGACTTTCGGCGCGCCGGAGCGCGACGATCTGCTCTATGAAGCGGTCAGCGAAGGCCGCCGCTATCCCGGCATGGAGCATTGGCTGCCGCTGTTCCAGGAGCGGATGGATACGCTGTTCGATTATCTCGGCGATGCGCCGGTCGCGATCGAGCCGCAAGGCGAGGATGCGGCGCGCGAGCGTTTCAAGCAGATCTCGGATTATTACGACGCTCGCCGCGAGGTGCTGGAGCAACGCGGCGGCGGCGCGCTGTACAAGCCGCTGCCGCCGGACCGGCTCTATCTGACCGAAGACGAATGGACGAAATGCCTCGATGACAGCGCGCTGGCGCGGCTGACGCCGTTCGCGGTGCCCGAAGGCTCGACCGGGACGGTCGATGCCGGCGCGCGGCAGGGCCGCAATTTCACGCCGGAGCGCGCCGACTCGACCGTCAACGTGTTCGCGGCGGTGGTGGCGCATGTGCAGGCGCTGCAGGCCCAGCGCAAGAAAGTGGTGATCGCGCTGTGGAGCGAAGGCTCGCGCGACCGCATGGGCAGCATGCTGCGCGATCACAAGCTGCTCAACCTCACCAGCGTCAACTCCTGGCGCACCGTGCAGGCGACGCCGCGCAACGAGGCGATGCTGGCCGTGGTCGGCATGGAGTCCGGCTTCGAGACCAACGACGTCGCCGTGATCAGCGAGCAGGACATCCTCGGCGACCGGCTGGTGCGGCCGCGCAAGGCGAGCCGCAAGCTCGACAATTTCATCTCCGAGGTCACCAGCCTCGCCGCGGGCGATCTCGTTGTCCATGTCGAGCATGGCATCGGCCGCTTTGTCGGACTGCAGACCATCGAGGTCGGCGGCGCGCCGCACGATTGTCTGGAATTGCGCTACGCCAACGAAACCAAACTGTTCCTGCCGGTGGAGAATATCGAACTGCTGTCGCGGTTCGGCTCCGAAGGGTCCAATGTCGAACTGGACAAGCTCGGCGGCAGCGGCTGGCAGGCGCGCAAGGCCAAGCTCAAGAACCGGATTCGCGAAATCGCCGGCGAGTTGATCAAGATCGCCGCCGAGCGGCATCTGCACGAGGCGCCGAAGATGCCGGTGCAGCCGCATGTCTATGACGAGTTCTGCGCGCGTTTTCCGTATGAGGAAACCGAGGATCAGCTCGGCGCGATCAACGCCTCGCTGCAGGATCTCGAAAGCGGCAAGCCGATGGACCGGCTGGTGTGCGGCGACGTCGGCTTCGGCAAGACCGAGGTCGCGCTGCGCGCGGCGTTTGCGGTAGCGCTCGACGGCAAGCAGGTCGCCGTGGTGGTGCCGACCACGCTCTTGGCGCGCCAGCACAGCCGGACCTTCACCGAACGGTTCAAGGGGTTCCCGATCAATGTCGCGCAGGCCTCGCGGCTGGTCGCAACCAAGGAATTGAACCAGGTCAAGAAGGGACTTGCGGAGGGCGGCGTCGACATCGTGGTCGGCACCCACGCGTTGCTCAGCAAATCGATCAAGTTCCGGGATCTCGGGCTGCTGATTGTTGATGAGGAACAGCATTTCGGCGTCAGTCACAAAGAGCGGCTGAAGCAATTGCGTTCGCAGGTCCACGTGCTGACCTTGAGCGCGACGCCGATCCCGCGCACCTTGCAACTGGCGCTGACGGGGGTGCGCGACCTGTCGATCATCGCCTCGCCGCCGGTCGATCGCCTGGCAGTGCGCACCTTCGTGGCGCCGCACGATCCCCTGATGATCCGCGAGGCGCTGCTGCGCGAACGCTATCGGGGCGGCCAGGCTTTCTATGTGGTGCCGCGGATCGAGGACCTCGCCGGTGTGAAGGATTTTCTCGACAAGAACGTGCCGGAGATGAAGGTCGCGGTCGCCCATGGCCAGATGCCGCCGACCGTGATCGAGGATATCATGTCGGCGTTTTACGACGGCAAATACGATATCCTGCTGTCGACCACGATCGTCGAATCCGGCCTCGACATTCCCGCGGCCAACACCTTGATCGTGCATCGCGCCGACATGTTCGGCCTCGCGCAGCTCTATCAGTTGCGCGGCCGGGTCGGCCGTTCGAAACTGCGCGCGTACGCGCTCTTCACTCTGCCGGCACAGGCCAAGATCACGGCGCAGGCCGAGCGGCGGCTGAAAGTGCTGCAGTCGCTGGAAACACTGGGCGCGGGCTTCCAGCTCGCCTCGCACGATCTGGACCTGCGCGGCGCCGGCAATCTGCTCGGCGACGAGCAGTCCGGCCACATCAAGGAGGTCGGCTTCGAGCTCTATCAATCGATGCTGGAGGAGGCGATCCTCAACCTCAAGGCCGGCGTGGTCGAGCCGGTGGCCGACCGCTGGTCGCCGACGATTACCATCGGCATGCCGGTGCTGATCCCCGAGGACTACGTCAACGATCTGGCGGTGCGGCTATCGCTGTACCGGCGGCTTGCCGATCTCGACACCGACGAGGAGATCGACAACTTCGCCGCCGAACTGCGCGACCGCTTCGGCGTGCTGCCCGACGAGGTGCGCTATCTGTTCAAGGTCGCCGCGATCAAGGCTTATTGCCGCCGCGCCAATGTCGAGAAGGTCGATGCCGGCCCGAAAGGCGCGGTGATCACCTTCCGGGACAACAAATTCGCGCAGCCGGATCGCCTGGTCTATTTCATCCGCCAGCACGGCAATGCCGCCAAGGTGCGTCCGGATATGAAGGTGGTGTTCCTGCAGGACTGGGAAACGCCGGAAGAGCGCCTGATGGGCACCACGGAGATTCTGCGGCAACTCGCCAACCTCGCGGAGAACAAGAAGGCCGCCTAGTCAGCTGGTCGCGCGCTTCCTTCGCCATAGAGAGCCGCACGGCGTAGCAGCGAGTTCGGTGAACTCGTTGACAGGAAGTTCTGTTTTCACGGTCGGATAAGCGACAGAGCGCGACCGGTCAGTTCGCCCGATGGCTCACTTTGAAATGATCCAGGCAGAGATCCGCGGATTGAACCTTCTGCAACGCGCCGAGTTCATGCGTGGAACAACGGTTGCCGGAGCGACCCGACATCAAGCGATGCAATGTCGAGCGTGCGGCGGCCCACGATCCCGTGCAGGAGATGATTAATGGATCCGATGAGCCGGCGATCGATCCTGCTAACCGGCACCGCTGTCGTCGCCGGTGCAGCCACGCAAGCCCGCGCGCTGGGAGCCGATCAAATGTCCGAACCGATCAAATCAACCAAAGGCGCGACCGACATCGGACCGCACGATCCGGATCGGGAGGCCGAAAATCCTGACATTCTGATTCCTCCGTCCACCGACAAGGGCCTGGTTCCAAACCTGCGCTTTTCCTTCGCCGATGCGCACATGAATCTTCAGGACGGCGGCTGGTCGCGAGAAGTCACGCAACGCGAATTGCCGATCGCGACCCAAATGGCCGGCGTCAATATGCGCCTGAAGACCGGCGGTGTCCGCGAGTTGCACTGGCACAAGCAGGCTGAGTGGTCGATCATGCTGGCGGGCAACGCGCGCATCACCGCGGTCGACAACAACGGCAAGAATTTCATTGCCGACATTCAGGCGGGTGATCTGTGGTATTTCCCGCCCGGAATACCACACTCCATTCAGGGGCTCGGCCCGGACGGATGCGAATTCCTGCTGGCGTTTCCGGATGGCACGTTTTCTGAAAGCAGCACGTTTCTGTTGAGTGAAGTGTTCGCGCGGACGCCCAAGGACGTGCTGTCGAAGAATTTTGGCGTGCCGGAAAGCGCATTTGACCGGATCCCCAAGGAGCAGCTGTTTATCTTTGAGGCGCCGGTGCCGGGGCCGATCGACAGTGATGCGGTCACGAGCCCTCAGGGAAAGGCTCCTCTGAGCATGATTTCACGGGCATCCGAACAGACCGTCACCAAGGCCGCCGGCGGTACGGTTCGGATCGTGGACAGCAGCAATTTTCCGATCTCGACCGAAGTCGCCGCAGCGATTGTCGAAGTGGCGCCAAACTCGATGCGCGAATTCATTGGCATCCGAATGCCGATGAGTGGCAATATTACATTTCCGGAACCGGCCGCATGACCGTTTTTGCTTCGCAGATTCGTCGCGTACCTTCGACTTTCGAGCGGGCGATGTGGGTTACGTTCCAAAATCGATGAACCACTACGTCGAGAATACCGGCGATGTGCCTTTGAAGTTTGTCGAGTTGTTTCGCTCGAACCGGTTCGAGGATGTCTCGCTCAATCAATGGCTGGCCCTGACGCCTTCGCTGTTGGTAAAATCCCATCTGGCGCTTGATCAAGCCACAATTGATCATCTGAGCAAGGCGAAGCCGGTCATCGTTTGACGGCGCTGGCGCTTCGCGAACGGAGCTCCGTCGTGCTGCACGTACGCAGACACGAAGTCGTCGAGGAACTCCGTTGAAACCCCGATGTTTGTTCACGTGAGCTGCGCCCGTCACGGCGACAGCAAAGTAATATCGGGATATGCCCCATGGCTCAGATCGATGCTCCGGTGACCAATTCCCCGGAAGATGAACCCCATCACTATGACGGCGCCGTCGGCGGTTGGGGGTCACTCAGGGGACTGAGCGCGGTTGTTCTGCGTGAAAAATCCCATCCGGTGGACGTTGGGCGAAGAATTACTGCGGCAGAACAAGCAGGGTGGCTTCATGTGCGTGAGTTGCGCCTGGAGCAAGCCCGAAAAGCCGAACCCGGCCGAATTCTGCGAAAACGGCGCCAAGGCAACGGCGTGGGATTTGACACGGCATCGCTGTACGCCGGAGTTCTTCGCGCAACATACGCTGACGGAATTGCGCGACTGGAAGGATTTTGACCTGGAGCATCAGGGCCGTCTGACGGCGCCGATGAAGTACGATCCAGCGACAGACAAATATTTCGAATGCCGCTGGAGCGATGCGTTTGCCGAGATCGGCCGTGAATTGAAGGCGCTCGATCCAAAATCGGTGATCTTCTATGCCTCGGGGCGGGCCTCGCTCGAGACCTCCTACATGTATGGCATCTTTGCCCGCATGTACGGCTGCAACAATCTGCCCGACAGCTCCAATATGTGCCACGAGTTCGACATCCGTCGGCTTGAAACAAAGCCTCGGCGCGCCGGTCGGCACCGTGAAGCTCGAGGATTTCGAAAAGACCGATTGCATCCTGTTCTTCGGCCAGAATGTCGGGTCGAACAGCCCGCGCATGCTTCACGAACTACAGCCTTGCGCCAAACGGGGCGTTCCGATCATCACCTTCAATCCGCTGCGCGAACGCGGCCTCGAAGAATTTACCAATCCGCAGTCGCCGATCCAAATGGTGACGGGTTCGTCGACCAGCATCAGCACGCAGTATTATCAATTGCGCGCCGGCAGCGACATCGCGGCGATGACGGGGATGTGCAAATGGCTGATCGAGCGTGACGACGCGGCGGTCAAAGACGGCGGCGAGCCGCGTGCTCGATCACGCTTTCATCGCGCAGTACACGGCAGGCTTCGAGGAGTTCGCAAAGTTCTGCCGTGAGGCGGATTGGGACGAGATCACGCAGGAAACGTCATTGTCCCGCGCGGACATCGAAACCGCTGCCCAAACCTATGCGGAAGCCAAAGGCCGTCATCCTTGTTTACGGCATGGGCCTGACCCAGCATCGCTTCGGCGTCCAGAACGTGCACATGGCCTGCAACCTGCTGCTGCTGCGCGGCAACATCGGCAAGCCCGGGGCGGGACCCTGCCCGGTCCGCGGCCACTCGAACGTTCAGGGCCAACGCACCGTCGGCATCACCGAAAAGCCGGAACTTGCTCCGCTGGACAAGCTGGCCGAACAGTTTGGTTTCGAGCCGCCCCGCGAAAAAGGCCGCAACACGGTCGAAGCCTGTGAAGGAATCCTGTCGTGGAGAGGTTCACGGATTTGTCAGCCTGGGCGGCAATTTCGTGCGCGCCATTCCGGACACCGATCCGATGGAAGACGGCATGGCGGAAACTGCGTCTCTCGGTGCAGATCGCGACCAAACTCAACCGAAGTCACCTCGTGCCGGGCGAGGTGACTTATCTGTTGCCGTGCCTCAGCCGCATCGAGACGCGACGTCCAGGCAAGCGGGCCGCAGACGGTAACGATGGAGGACTCGACGAGCGTAATTCATCCCTCGTTCGGCGACGTCGTGCCGACCAGCGATAAGCTACTGGCGGAGGCCAAGATCGTAGCCGGTCTCGCCGAGGCTACGCTGCACCCGAACCCCAAGCTGGATTGGACGGCGTGGACGGCTGACTATGCCAAGGTTCGGGACGCGATCGCGGAGACCTACCCGCAGTGGTTCAAGGACTTCGATACCCGCAGTCGAACAAGCCCGGCGGATTTTACCGCGCCCAACAAAGCGCGCAAGCGGGACTTTTCCGACACGAAAGCGGCAAAACGCGCGACTTTCTTCGCCGCCGACGCATCTTTCCGCGACGGGCTTCGCCGACGAACCAGGCCTTCTTCGTCTGATGACGCTAAGGTCAAACGACCAGTTCAACACCACGGTCTATGGCTACGATGACCGGCTGCGGGATGTCAGCTGGCACCCGGGATATCGTTTTCATGAATCCGGTCGACATTGCGCAGTTGGCCTGGCAGACGGAGAGGCGATTGGCCTCTCAACTCAGGCAGACGACGGGATCGCCCGCGAAAAGCAAGGTCTCAGGGTGTTCGCTTATGACATCCCGCAAGGGTGCCTGGGGGCCTATTATCCGGAATGCAATGTTCTGATCCCGCTCTCTCACTACGCAGAAGAGAGCAAGGTCCCGGCTGGAAAATCGGTTCCAGTGCGCATCATGCGGACATAGTCAGTGAAATATGCGCCCTTCGACACCGCACCAAAGTTGAGGTTGGTGAGGACACAAAGAGGCCGCCGATGTTGCCATCGGCGGCTGGTTCATTTTGCAATCACGCGCGTTACTTTGCGGGATATTTGAACTCCGGCGCGGCCTTCAGCGCTTCCTTGGTGGTGTTCATCGAGGCCAGCCATTTGTCGTTCTTCTGGTCATAGTGGACGTTGACCGAGGATGGCGACACGGCAACGTAGTGCTCGCCGACGCCGAGGAAGCCGCCGACCGACAGGATCAACGCGTCGACCTCGTGGTTCTTGATCGCCAGGTCGGTGATCTCGCCGATCGATTCATCCTTCTGATTGGTGATGTTGAGACCCTTCAGCTTGGAGCTGAACATCTCGTCCTTCTGGACAGTCGAAAACTTGGCTTCAGCCGGCGCGGCGCCCGTTGTCTTGTCGCTGGCCGCCAGGGCGGGGGTGGCGAGAATGGCGAGCGACGCCGCGATCAATGCGATTTTCTTCATAATATCCTCCAGTGTAGATGCAGTGCAGATTTGCTGATCTACAATTCCGGAGCGACATGGATGTTCCGGCGGATCACGCCGACATTTAACAGGCGGCGCGCTGGCCTTCGCCGTTCAACCGCGCCAGCAGCGAGGTTGCCGAGTCCTGCGGCAGCATGGTCGCGATCGTCACCACGGGTTCCGCGTTGGGCTCGCGCTTGCCGTGACTGGTGTGGCGCATCACGCTCGACAGCCGCCGCGCCACGCTGTGGGCGGTGCGCAGGTCGGTCTCCGCGAATGCCACCACGACCGAACCATCGTCGTGGGCGGTGCCGAAATCCATCTGACGCATCAGGCGGCCGATGATCCGGGCGCCGTCGGACTGCGCGCGCGGATGCGCCGGGTCGAATGCGAAACGCGCCACCGACAGGCCGCCGCCGCGCGAGGCGGTGTGGTAAACGGCGGTCGCAAGGTCCCGGCTGAACGCGGCGGGGGTCAACAAACCGGTTCGCGGATCGATCAGGCCGCCGGCGTCGATCGCGCGCAGGGTGCGGCTCAAATGAGCCTCCAGCGCGTGCTGGCGGATCAACGGCAGGGCGTTGGTGGCGATCAGCGCTGGCTCGCCCTGGATGATTTCGAGGTTGGGCAGGTCGTAGGCCGGCGCCAGTTCGTCCGAGGTCAGCACCACGGGCAAATTGCGAAACCGCGCGTCTTCGCTGAGCACGGTCAGAAACGCGTCGATCACGCGCAAACTGAAACCCTGGCCGAGCACCACGCCGTCGATGTCGCGCGTGTTGAGATGCTTGGCCGCCGCTTCGATGCTGAGTGCGCCGACCACGCCGATCCGCTCTCCAAGCGCGACCGACAGCGCGGGGTAAGCGGCGCCGCGACCGATCAACAGCACCGTGGCGTCGCGGGCCGGATTGGTTTCGGACAATTTGGTCGGCGGATCCGGATCGTTGTCGAGCCGGCGCATGACAGCCGCATGCAGCGTTCGGATCCGGAGTGCCGCACGCAGCCGGGCTGCCAGCCGGCTGAAATCGTCGCCCTTTTGCGAAAACGGAATGGCGTTTTCGGGCAGCGCCTGGTGCGGATTGATCGCGATCAGCGGCAGATAGGGCCGCGTCGCGGCGGTCCTGGCCGCCAGCGCATCGAACTGCGGAGAGGCGGCTTCGGGCATCGCGACCACAACCGCGGCCGGCTGGGTCTGCTCGACGGCTCGCGCGGCGTCGGCCAGGGCGGTGTCGATCACAGGAAATAGCTTGGCGTCGTCAAGCGCGGCGGCGAACGCCGGGTGCCCGGCGGCCGATACGACGATAACGGGGCCTTGCTGGGACATTTTGCTGTGGTGACCAACGCCGATACTGAGCGTGGTACGGTAAACCGTCGTCCTTAATAGCCCGTCAACGCGACGACTTGATCAGGCTGGATTGTTGCGGTCGCGAAACGCTTCGACCATCAGCGGGTTAAGGCCGAGTTCGGCCAGCGCCTCGCGGGCGCGGGCGTTGTCCTGGGCGCGGCCGGCAAGCCGGTAACCGCTCAGGCGATCGGGCAACGCGGTCAGCAGCGCGCCCTGGCCGAGCCGGCGGCCCCATTCCTGCAGATCGTTGGACAGGAAGCGATAACCGCCGACCGCCATGGTGCCCGAGGGCGGCGCGGTAATGAAGATCGCGCCGGTCGGACGGTCGAGCCTGGCGGAATATTCGGTGTCGACATAGTCGCGCGGCGGCGGCGCGATCATCGCGTCGCCAACCGGCGCCGGCGGCGCGTAGGCCGCGATCGTTACCATCGGGCCGCGCAGTCCCAACGTACCTTTGGGCGTGATCAGGGTTTCGCCCGCGATCGAGGAGCCCGCAACATGGCGTGGGGCACCGTGCGGGCCGGGCAGGATCGGCGCCGGTGCGCCGTCATCGCTCCGCCTGGCGCCGAACAGACCGGCTTCGCCGAACAGATAGACGTCGGTGAAGGTCGCCTCGGCCGAGGTCCATGATGGCGAGGAGGTGATCTGTTCCGGCGCGCGCCACAGCCCGATCACGGTACGCAGCGTCGGCATCCGCGACGGGCCCTTCGAACTCGTTCAGCCGCAGCGCCAGCGACGCCGGTGCGACCAGGGTATCGCAACTGTCCTGGTGGATCTGGATCTCGAAGATCTCATCGTCGAACGGATGATGCAGCGACAGCGAGCCGCCACACAACAGCCAGACCAGCAGCGACGAGGCGAGGCCGGCGAACGACGATGGCGCGAAGGCCGACATGATCTTGGCGCCCTGCGCCACGTCGCTTTCGAGAAAGATCGCAAGACCCCCGGCGATCAGGTTCAGATGGGTGCGCGGGACCGCGCGAAACCCGTCCGCGGTGACGTCGAACGAGATCATCGCCGCCTTGCGGCCATCCTGAATATAATCGCGGGTGGTCTGGGTCGGATGCGCCAGCACATGGTCGAGCGAGGCCATGCCTTCGGGTAGATCGTCGCCGAAGCCGCAGACATGGCGGATCGAAAAGCATTCGGCGGCGGCGTTCATGGCAAAATCGGCATAGCTGACGCCATCGATCGTGCTGGTGGTGACGATCGCGCGCGCCCCCGTGCGGTTCAGCGCGACGGTCAGTTCGGATTGGCGCCACAACATCGGCAGCAGCGCCACGATCAATCCGGCCCGATGCGCGGCCAGTACCGTCAGCATGAACTCGACGGTGTTGGGCAGCTGGATGGCGATCACCGAATTGGCGGGCAGGCCGGTTTCGATGAAATGCGCCGCCAATGCCGAGATGGCCTGGTCCGCTTGCGCGTAAGTCAGGCGCTTGGGCCGCTGCCCCGTGATCCGTGGCTTGTTGATCGGATCGACCAATGCGGACGCGTTTGGCTGACGCGCCAAAATCCGTCGAAACAATCCATCGAGTGTCGGCGATGCGCTGGTCTGAATCACGGGATCACTTTGCAAGATCAGTTTGAGCTGCGGGGCTACTCGAACGCGCCGGTCGTTGCCACCATGTTTCCGGGAGGTAGCCGGTTAAAGCGGTGGCATCAGGCCGTTCTATCCGATTCCATCGCGCGATCCATTGCTCTCTGATGTTAAACAGGGGGATAGCGTAGAAACCCGAGATCAGCGCGCGGTCCAGCGCCCGTACCGCGGAGTCAAACCCGGGACGGTCGCGCGCCGCCAGCAGCGCCGCGATCATCGCGTCGATGGCCGGGTCTTTGGCGCCCATATAGTTGCGGGTACCGGGATGGGTGGCGGCCTCGCTGCCCCAGTAGAACCACTGCTCGTTGCCGGGCGAGAGCGACTGGTCCCAGCGGTTTTCGATCATGTCGAAATCGTACCCGAGCCGGCGCTGGTCGAATTGAACGCCGTCCACCGAGCGCACCGTGGCCTCGATGCCGGCGCGCTTGAGGTCGCGCAGATAGGCCAGCGCGATCCGCTCCTGATCGCGGGTCGATACCAGGATCTCGAAGGTGAAAGGCGCTCTTGGTCGAACGCTGCCGCAGCACCGTGCCTTCGAGATCGTAGCCGGCCTGCGCGAACAGCGTCAGCGCGGCGCGCAGCGTGTCGCGGTCGCGGCCCGAGCCGTCGGTGACGGGCAGGCGATAGCTGCCATCGAGAATGTCGGGCGGAATTTGCGCGGCATACGGTTTCAACAATTCGCGCTCGCGCGCGTCGGCGGCGTTGCCGTAGGCCGATAATTCGGATCCGGCAAAGAAGCCGCCCGAGCGCGCATAGAGATCGAAAAAGTAATTGTGGTTGATCCATTCGAAATCGAGCAGCAAGGTCAGTGCCTGGCGTACCCGAATGTCGGCAAACAGCGGCCGCCTCGTGTTGAACACCAGGAATTCCGACGGCTGCGGCACGCCGGTCTTGATGGTGTCGCGGATCACCTCGCCATTGCGTGCCGCCGGGAAATCATAGCCCTCGTGCCAGCGCAACGGTTCGGTCTCGACGCGAAAATCATAAAGGCCGCGTTTGAAGGCTTCGAACTGGCCGTTGGCCTCGCGATAGAAATCGAGCCTGATCTCGTCGAAATTCCACAAGCCCGCGATTGACCGGCAAATCGCGGCCCCAATAATCCGGATTGCGCGTGAACGTCACGCTGGCGCCGGGCTTTACGTCGGTGACGCGATAGGGGCCGGATCCGATGGGCGGCGACAATGAGGTTTCCTCGAAGGTCGCAACGTTGGTGGCATGCCGGGGCAGGATCGGCATCAGCCCGAGGATCAGCGGCAGTTCGCGATCGGGGACGCCGCCGAAATCGAACCGCACCGTCAACGGATCGAGCGCTTCGGCCTTTGCGACCTTGGAATAAAACTGCCGATGATTGGGCCGGCCGTGGTCGCGCAGCAGGGCCCAGGAAAACAGCACGTCATCGGCCAGCACCGGTTTGCCATCCGAGAACTGCGCTTTGGGATTGAGGTGGAAGGTGACGAAGCTCCTGGCGTCATCGGTCTCCACGGTGTCCGCGAGCAGACCGTAGAGCGTGAAGGCTTCGTCATCGCTGCGCGTCATCAGGCTTTCATAGACGTAGCCGCGATCGAAACCGTTGCCCCTGATCTGCTGCACGGCGATGCCCCTGACGATCATCGGATTGAAGCTGTCGAAGGTGCCGAGCAGGCCTTGCACCAGCCGGCCGCCTTTCGGCGCATCCGGATTGGCGTAGGGGAAATGATCGTAATTGGCGGGCAGCGCCGGCGCGCCGTGCATCGCGATCGCGTGGCTGGGCTCGGCCGCCAGCGGAGGCGCGTGAATGAGCATCAACAGTGTGGCGGCGACGGCCCCGACCAGACGCATTGCATCGGCAAAATCCGGGACGCGCCAGCGCCGCGCAACCCGCCGCTCATGGTGCCGATTTGATTCGATATCGCTCACTGTCGCAAGGCTATCACAGGTGCCGCGCATCGGCCCGCGATCGGCCGGAAAGGCCTCAAAGATGCTGCCAAAAACGCTAGCCGGCATTGATCTTTCCGCTCGCCGCTGTATGAAGACGTGCAATTGGCCAGGGCGTCCGGCCTGTCACGCATCTGCCTCAATTGGCACCGAGACAGCCGCCCCAACGGCCAAATCTCGGTGCCCGCCGCGGTTCCGGGCGCTCCCGTTCAGAAAGGGTTTTCCGCAATGAATTTCCGTATCTTGGCCGCGTCGGCCGGGCCGCGTGGGCGGGTTCTCGCCCTGTTGGCGGCGACCGCGCTGGCCCCTTCGTTGATCGGTTCCGCCGCCCTGGCGCAGGCTCCGGCCCCGGCAGCGCCGGCGGCCGCACCGAAGGCCAAGCCGAAGGCGCCGCCAAGGGCCGCCCCGGCGCCCGCGCCGACCGCACAGGCTCCGGCCGCCGGCGGAGCTCCCGCGGCGGGTGCTCCGGCCGCCGGCGGACAGCAGCCCCCGGAACAGCAGGTTCAGCTGATCTACGCGCCCTGGACCAAGTTCTGCCTCAAGGGCCAGGACGCCAATGCCAAGCAGGTCTGCTTCACCGGCAAGGACGGCCGTATCGAATCCGGCCAGCCCGTGATCGCGGCTGTCATCATCGAGCCGGAAGGCGAGCCGAAAAAGATCCTGCGTGTCACGTTGCCGCTCGGCATGCAGCTGATCCACGGCACCCGCGTGATCGTCGACAGCAACGCTCCGATGCAGAGCCCCTATGTGATCTGCTTCGCCAATGGCTGTATGTCGGATTACGAAGTGACCCCGGAACTGCTGGCCAACATGAAGAAGGGCCAGAACCTGGTGGTGCAGGCGATCAACTCCAACGGCGCGCCGCTGACCCTGCCGCTGCCGCTGGGCGAGTTCGCCAAGGCCTATGACGGCCCGCCGACCGACCCGAAGGTATTCGAGGAAACCCAGAAGAAGCTGCAGGAAGAGCTGCAGAAGCGGGCTGAAGAGCAGCGCAAGAAGCTCGAAGCCAATCCGCCCGCGGGCGCGACGGCGGCCACCACGCCGCCGAAGTAAGCGATCCCACATATCAGCAAAAAGGCGCCGGATCCGGCGCCTTTTTCATGTGCGAGTGATGGATCGTCGCCATCCTGAGGAGGCCCGAAGCGCCGTCTCTAAGGGATGAGAACCAGGTATTGTGGATGCGGCCATCCTTCGAGGACGCACGCAAGAGCGCGCTCCTTAGGATGAGGGCGTCGCATTTTTTCTCGTCTTCATGGTGAGGAGCCGCGCAGCGGCGTCTCGAACCATACGCCGCCAACATGAAACTGCTGCTTCGGTCAGAATCTCAGTATGACGCTTTACGCTCAGTTGGCGTCCAGGCTCAATTCAGCGACGGGTTCCGCGGGCGATAGCCGCCGGATTTGTCCTTGATGAAGATCTCGGCGACCTGGGAATGCCGGATCGGTTCACCGGAATCGTCGGGCAGCAGGTTCTGTTCGGAAACGTATGCCACGTATTCCGACTCCGAGTTTTCGGCGAGCAGGTGGTAAAACGGCTGATCCTTGTGCGGACGGACATCCTCGGGGATCGACAACCACCATTCCTCGGTATTGTTGAATTCCGGATCGATGTCGAAGATCACGCCCCGGAACGAAAAGATCCGGTGGCGGACGATCTGACCGATCTGAAATTTGGCGGTTCGCGTTTTTATCATAACTCGTCGAATAGACCATGATTGTGGCCGATGCTAGAGGCAAACGGCCGAATTAACCCTTGCCATGGCTGGAACGTCAGAGTTGTCGACCGGGGCCATCATGATGAAAAAGACGCCTCCCGATGACCGACGTGCTCAATCTGGCGCTGCCCTATTTCAGCCTGGTCTTCATCGGCTTTGCCTGCGGCAAGGCCAAGGGGCTGCCGGAGGCCGGGCTCGCCTGGATGAACTTCTTCCTGCTCTACGTGTCGCTGCCGGCACTGCTCTACGGCATCATGGCCAAGACGCCGCTGGCGGAGCTCAATAACCCGCCGTTCCTGATCGCCACCACGGCCGCAACGATGACGGCATTCTTCCTGTCGATGCTCGTGGGCCGGCTGATCGGCGGGTTGACGGTGCGCGAGGCGACGCTGGCCGGCCTGTCCGGCGGCTATGGCAATATCGGCTATATGGGCCCCGGGCTGGCGCTGGCGGTGCTCGGCTCGAAAGCCGCGGCGCCGACCGCGCTGATCTTCTGTTGCGACAGCATCTTCCTGTTCACCATCGTGCCGGTGTTGATCGCGCTGACCGACCGCCAGCATCCGTCGGCGCTGCATACGCTTGGCGTGGTGGTGCGCCAGATCGTGCTCAATCCGCTGATCATGTCGGCCTGCCGCCGGCACGCTGGCCGCGGCGCTGCATATCCATTTGCCGGTCGCCCTCGACAATACGCTGTTGTTTCTGCAGAACGCCGCGGCGCCGGTGGCGCTGTTCGCGCTCGGCGTCACGGTGGCGCTGCGTCCGCTCGGCCGGGTGCCCTGGGAAGTTCCGGGCGTCATCGCGGTCAAGCTGCTGGTCCATCCGCTGGTGGTGTTCGGCCTGATGCTGCTGGTCGGCCCGTTCGCGCAGCCATGGGCGGCGACCGCGGTGCTGATGGCGTCGTTGCCGCCGGCGCTCAATGTGTTCGTGATCGCCCGGCAAAACGAGACCTGGATCGAGCCGGCATCGGTCGCGGTTCTGATCGGCACCTTCGCGTCGGTGGTCACGCTGACGACCGTGATGTGGCTGCTGCAGACCGGACGGCTGGTGTTTCCGTAACGGGCTAATTCACGCGGGATCGCCACGACGGCGCCAGGCCTTCGCGCATCGCGAGCCGGCGCAGCGGGCCGATCGATCCGATCAGATGCAGACCCGCCGCGCGCAGTGACTGCACGGGCAGGAAATCAGACAGCAGCGAGCGGTTGGCGACATCGATCGCGAAGGTGCGGCTGGCGACATCGGTGCGGCGCGCCTGATTGATAACGGACGAGCACGTGGTCGGCGCCGGGGTCGTGCCCCATCAGCCTGGCATCGGCCGCGATCTCGGCGATGTCGGCGGCGTCGCGCAGACCCATGTTGAGGCCCTGCGCACCGATCGGCGGCAGCACATGGGCGGCTTCGCCAATCAGCGCGATGCGGTGTTGCGCGAATTTGCTCGGCGTTTCGATCGCGAGCGGAAACACGTTTCGTCCCGGCTCGACCCGAAGCCGGCCGAGAATGGAATGCGACTGCTTTTCGGCGGCCTCGGACAGTTCTTCATCGCTCAGGGCGCGCAGCCGTTCGGCTTCCGCGGGCGAGGTCACCCAGACCACGCTGCAGCGGTCGCCGGGCAGCGGCACGAACACGCACGGTCCGTTGCGGGGTATGGAACTCGGTCGAGATGTTCCGATGCGGCCGCGAATGGCCGACATTGAAGGTCAGCGCGGCCTGGGCCAGATCGCGGCTGCCGGACGTCGATGCCGGCGGCTTGACGGGACAGCGATTGCCGGCCGTCGGCGCCGACCACGAGCTGCGCCGACAGCGATTTTCCGCCCGCCGGTGTGAATGGAGACGGCGGCCTCATCCGGGGCTGATCGCGTCGGCCTCATCGTCGAACCGGATCAGGTTGGACAACTCCGCGGCGCGGGCTTCGAGGGCCACCATCAGCGCGCGGTTCTGGATGTTGTAGCCGAACTGGTCGAGGCCGATCTCGGTGCGAGGAAAACCTGACCTCCGGCGCGCGGATCAGGCGGCCGGTATCGTCGACCAGCCGCATGGTCTGCAACGGCGCGGCGTCCTTGCCGCAGCGCGACCAGACGTCCAGGCGCTCCAGAAAATCGACGGAGGCGCCGAGCAGGGCGGTGGTACGGTTGTCGGCATAGGGCGCCT
Organism: uncultured Alphaproteobacteria bacterium; assembly: GCA_963845435.1. Taxonomy (GTDB): domain Bacteria; phylum Pseudomonadota; class Alphaproteobacteria; order Rhizobiales; family Xanthobacteraceae; genus Bradyrhizobium. The sequence continues at coordinate 457,880 of CAWJSD010000014.1, read as the reverse complement.
GGCGCGCGACCAGCGCGGTCGCTGACGCCGGCCTGCGCCAGCGCGATCGCGGCCGCGAGGCCGGCCGGGCCGCCGCCGATCACGGCGACATCGAAGGGAGCGGGAGCATCGTTCATGCCGGGACAATTGACGTTCCCGGCGGCATTTTCAAGCCTCTGTCACTGGTTCGGTTTTTAACGATTTTGCGCGGCGGAACGCCGCAAGCGCCGGTATGCAAAGCCGCGCGATTCCTGATAGCACTGCGGGCCAATGGACCAGACCGATCAACAGGATTCTCCTTGCTCCGCCGCGGATCCGGGCGGCGGCGTTTTCCGTGCATATTTTCACGGCGTTGGGGGCGGGGATCGCGCTGATGGCGCAGCTCGAGGCGGTGCGCGAGCATTGGGCCTCGATGTTCGCCTGGCTCGGGATCGCGCTCGTGATCGACGGCGCTCGACGGCCCGATCGCGCGGCGGCTGAATGTGATCGATCTGCAGCCGAACTGGTCTGGCGAGGTGCTCGACCTCGTGGTCGATTTCCTCACCTATGTGTTCGTGCCGGCCTACGCGATCACCGCGAGCGGGCTGTTGCTGCCGCTGGCGGCGCCGCTGCTCGGGATCGGCATCGTGGTCTCCAGCGCGCTGTATTTCGCCGATCGCCGCATGAAATCCGACGACAATCATTTCCGCGGCTTTCCGGCGCTGTGGAATGCCGCGGCGTTTTATCTGTTCCTGCTGCATCGGCCGCCGGCCCTCGCAAGCCTCGGGGTCGCGATCCTGATCGTGCTGACCTTCATTCCCATTCATGTGCTGCATCCGGTGCGCGTGGTCCGGCTGCGCGGCCTGACGCTGTCGCTGATGGCGGCCTGGGCGGTGCTGGCGGTGTACGCGCTGCTCAACGATTTCGATGTCGGCTTTACGGTGACCATCGGCGCTGTGCGCGATCGCGATCTATGTCGCCGGCAGCGACGCCGTGATTCCGGCTGCTGCGGTCGGTCCGCGCATGATCGAATTGTGGAGCACGCCGGAGGCCTGGGCGGCGCTGTTGACCCTGACCGCGCTCGAAATCGTGCTCGGCATCGACAACGTGATTTTCCTGTCGGTGATCGTGTCGCGGATTCCGCCGGCGCAGGCCAAGCGCGCCCGGCAGATCGGGCTGGCGCTGGCGCTGGTGTTCCGGATCCTGCTGCTCAGCCTGCTGGTCTGGCTGATCGGCCTGACCGAGGCGGTGCTGACCGTCCAGGGCATCGCGTTTTCGTGGCGCGACATCATCCTGATCGGCGGCGGCCTGTTCCTGATCGGCAAGGCCACCCATGAAATCCACACCGAGGTGGAGGCGGGCGACGGCGATGACAGCGCCGCGCTCGAAGGCGAGCGCGTTTGCGCTGGTGATCATCCAGATCATCGTCATCGATGTGGTGTTCTCGCTGGATTCCATCATCACCGCGATCGGCATGGCGCAGGATCTGCAGATCATGATCGCCGCGGTCGTGATCGCCTGTATCGTCATGTACGTCTCGTCGGGCCCGGTGGCCCGATTCGTCGCCGAACATCCCACCACCAAGATGCTGGCGCTGGCGTTTCTGGTGCTGATCGGGGTGGCGCTGGTCGCCGACGGCTTCAAGTTTCATATCCCGCGCGGCTACATCTATTTCGCGATCGCGTTTTCGGCGGCGGTCGAGCTGTTCAATGTGCTGGCCAGGCGCAATCGCAGGAAGAGCCGGTAGTCGTTCAATATGTTTCGGAGCGCCGTCGAGTTGACAAGCTGGCCTCGATGGCTTTCGATTCAGCCGTAATTAGCTCGTGGCAGACGGAGACCCTGAAATGACAAAGGCCGTGCAGGTGCACAAGGTGGGAGGCCCCGAGGCCATGGTCTACGAGGCCGTCGAGCTCGCCGCGCCCGGGCCCGGCGAAGTGCGGATCCGCCAGCACGCGGTCGGCCTCAACTTCATCGACGTGTACTACCGCACCGGGCTCTACAAGGCGCCGGGGCTGCCGTTCATCCCGGCAATGAAGCCGCCGGCGAGGTGCTGGCGATCGGGCCGGGCGTGACGCATTTTCATCCCGGTGACCGCGTCGCCTATTATCACAATCTCGGCGGCTATGCGTCGGAGCGCAACATCCCCTGGGAGAAACTGGTCAAGCTGCCCGACCACATCACCTACGAGCAGGGCGCGGTGCTGATGCTCAAGGGACTGACGGTCTGGTACCTGCTGCACAAGACCTTCAAGGTCGAGCCGCATCACCGGGTGCTGATCCATGCCGCGGCCGGCGGCATCGGCCTGCTGGCCTGCCAATGGGCGCGGGCGATGGGCGCGCATGTGATCGGCACGGTCGGCTCGAAGGCCAAGGCCGATCTGGCGCTCGCCAATGGCTGCGATCACGTCATCCTCTACAACGAGGAGGATTTCGTCGCGCGGGTGAAGCAGATCAGCCGCAACGAGCTCTGCGACGTGGTCTATGACGGCGTCGGCAAGACCACATTTCCCGGCTCGCTGTCCTGCCTGAAGCCGCGCGGGATGTTCGTCAGTTTCGGCAACGCCTCGGGCCCGGTGCCGCCGTTCGCGATCGCCGAGCTCAACAACCACGGCTCGCTGTTCGCGACCCGGCCCAAGCTCAACGACTATATCGGCACCCGCAAGGAATTGCTCGAAGGCGCCGACACGCTGTTCGCCGCCGTGATCAACGGCAAGCTGCACGTGCCGATCAACCACGCCTATGCGCTGAAGGATGCCGCCAAGGCGCATATCGAGCTCGAGGGACGCGCGACCACCGGTGCGGCGATCATGCGGCCGTGAGATGCGTGCGTGCCCGGATGCTGCGCAGCGCGAAGCGCGCAGCTGATCCGGAGCCACGGAACCGAGGCTGCCTGGGTCCGGCTCTGCGGAGCAGCGTCACACGCTGCATCGCGTCCGGGACACGCATCTACGCCACCCGACGCGCCGCGCCGATGTTCATCAGGATCGCATCGAGGCTCTCGATCATCTCGCCGATCTCCTCGCGTGTCACGTTGAGCGCCGGCATGAACCGCAACGCGTCCGGTTGCGGCGAGTTCAGCAGCAGGCCCGCCTCGAACGCCTGCGCGACGATCGAGGCGCGCCGATCGGCAGCTTCAGGTCGAGCGCCAGCAACAGCCCGCGGCCGCGGACTTCGCCGAGCCCATGCCGTGCCGACAGCCGCTGCAACTCGCTCTCCAGAAACAGCCCGGCATCGACCGTCGCTTTCAGGAACTCCGGCGTCGCGACCTGTTCGAGCACGGCGAGTCCCGCCGCGCACATCAGCGGATTGCCGTTGAAGGTGCCGCCCTGGTCGCCATGCTCGAAACAGGACGCGTGCTCGGTCGCCAGCAACGCCGCCAGCGGCACGCCGCCGCCGATGCCCTTGCCGAGCGTCATGATGTCGGGCTCGATTCCGGCATGTTCGTAGCCGAACAGTTTTCCGGTACGGCCGATGCCGGTCTGGATCTCGTCGACGATCAGCAGCAGGCCGTGCGCCTTGGTCAGCGCGCGCAACTGCTGCAGGAATTGATCGGTCGCGGGCCAGACGCCGGCTTCGCCCTGGATCGGCTCCAGCATCACGGCGACGGTGTTGTCGCTGATCAAGCGCTTCGACCGAGGCCAGGTCGTTCAGCCGCGCCTTGCGAAAGCCCGGCACTTTCGGTTCGAACAGCGGCTCGAACGCCTTCTTGCCGGACGCCGACATCGTCGCCAGCGTGCGGCCATGGAAGCCGCCCTCGAAGGTGATGATTTCATGCGCGCCGTTCTTGTGTAGCGCGCCATATTTGCGCGCCAGCTTGATCGCGCCTTCATTGGCTTCGCGCGCCGGAATTGGCGAAGAACACCTGATCGAAGCAGCTCTGCTCGACCAGCGCGTTGGCGAGCTTGAGGCTCGGCTCGTTGTAGAAGGCCGGGCTCGGCGTCAGCAGCAATTTTGCCTGCGCGGCGATCGCTTCGGCGACCGCCGGCGGCGAATGGCCGAGGCAATTGACCGCCCAGCCCTGCATGAAATCGAGATAGCGCTTGCCGCTGTCGTCCCACAGCAACGAGCCTTCGCCGCGCACGAACGCGGTCGGCGGGCGAGGGGTGATGTTCATCAGCGCGTCGAACCGATGGGTGGCGTAGGTCATCTCTCAAAACTCCTCTGGCGTTGGGGTGAAAAGCAGGCCGAAACGCGAGAAGGCCGCACTTTTCAGGGTGCGGCCTTCTCGAGAACGTTGCTGAACTTAGTTAATCAGCGTGGTCGTCGGACACGGCGCAGCCCATCATCGTCGATCGAGCGACGACGGAAGTCGGCGCGGCGGTTGGTCCGGTTGAGGTTCATGCCGCAGGCGCATACAGCCGAACGGCAGGCGATGTCAAGCGTGGTTGATGTTGGCCGAGCGAGAAACGCGGCCGAACCACCGTGCTTCAAATTCATCCTTCGAGACGCAACCAAGAGCCGCTCCTCAGGATGAGGGCGGTGTGTGTCGCTCGGTTCGAGAAGGCTTTTGCACAGCCTCTGGTGAGGAGGCGCAAAGCGCCGTCTCGAACCATGGCCCCACATGCCGTTAGCTGCCTCTTTTCCTTCTGGGTCAGGCTCTCAGGATAAGGACGATCCGTTGAATCCGCGACGCTGCCGTGCAGATCGTATTCGTCGGCGCGCTCGATTTTGGCGGTGACGATCTCGCCGACCTTCAACGGCCGCCGGCCGGAGACGTAAACCGCGCCGTCGATCTGCGGGGCGTCGGCCTTGGAGCGGCCCTTTGAGACGGTCGGGCCGACCTCGTCGATGATGATCTGCTGCCGCGTGCCGACCTTGCGCTTCAGACGCCGCGCGGAAATCTTCTGCTGCCGCGCCATCAGCGCGTTCCAGCGCTGCTGCTTGACCTCGTCGGGCACCGGATTGCCGATCGCGTTCGAAGACGCGCCGGCGACCGGTTCGTATTTGAAGCAGCCGAGGCGATCGATCTCGGCTTCCTCCAGCCATTCGAGCAGATAGGCAAAATCGGCATCGGTCTCGCCGGGGAAGCCGACGATGAAGGTCGAGCGCAGCGTCAAATCGGGACACTGCTCGCGCCATTGCTTGATGCGGCCCAGGGTCTTTTCCTGCGCCGCCGGGCGCTTCATCGCCTTGAGCACATCAGGGCTGGCGTGCTGGAACGGAATGTCGAGATAGGGCAGCACTTTGCCATCGTTCATTAAACCGATGACTTCGTCGACATGCGGGTAGGGATAGACATATTGCAGCCGCACCCAGGCGCCGAGTTCGCCGAGCTCCCTGGCGAGATCGTAGAACTTGGCGCGGACCTGGCGGTCTTTCCACGGGCTTTCGGCGTATTTGATGTCGACGCCGTAGGCCGAGGTGTCCTGCGAGATGACAAGCAATTCCTTGACGCCGGCGGCGACCAGCTTTTCCGCCTCGCGCAGCACGTCATTGGCCGGACGCGAGACCAGATCGCCGCGCAGCTTCGGGATGATGCAGAAGCTGCAGCGGTTGTTGCAACCCTCGGAAATCTTCAGATAAGCGTAGTGCCGCGGCGTCAGCTTGACGCCCTGCGGCGGCACCAGATCGAGATGCGGATTGTGCATCGGCGGCAGCGCCCGGTGCACCGCCTCCAGCACGCTCTCATATTGCTGCGGGCCGGTGATCGACAGCACGCCGGGATAGGCCGCCTCGATCTGCTCGGGCTCGGCGCCCATGCAGCCGGTGACGATTACCTTGCCGTTCTCGGCCATCGCGTCGCCGATGGCGCCGAGCGATTCCTGCTTGGCGCTGTCGAGGAAGCCGCAGGTGTTGACGATCACGATATCGGCGCCGTCATGCTTGCGCGCCAGTTCATACCCCTCGGCACGCAGCCGGGTGATGATGCGCTCGGAATCCACCAGCGCCTTGGGGCAACCGAGGGAGGTAAAAGAAATGCGGGGCGCTCTGTCCATGTGTCCAGTCGGAGCCTAAATTTGAATTGTTCGGATTTACGACCGAAGTAATTGATCTGATGAGAAAATTCAACCGAGATCTGAGGTGAAACCTCGACGAATCCAATCAACCTGTTTTCCTTGAGCGTTCCGCCGGCGCGTATTGCTGTTTCGCTTCGAAATAGCAACTTCCTGACAAGCTTTTACTGATTGTGCTCGAACGACATCACTAATAGGTATGACAGCCGCCTTCGGGCGGCATTTTTATTTTGGATGGCGTGATGTAGACCATGGCTGTCGGCGCCTTCAAGCTAAGCTATATTCTGCAAGTGCTCGACGGTCTCAATCAGCCGTCGTCTCACAGCAATCGTATCGAACAGGAACTGCCCACCCTGAGGTCGATACATCGCAAGCATATCGACGGTCTGTTGCACATAGTCGTCGTCCGGAAAAGCATCGTCCAAGGCGACCTCGATCTTGTTCGCGGCGCCGATTGAGCAGTCCGTACCACACACAAATCGCTGGATAAGCCGTTCAGTTTCAGAGTTCATCGCCATTTCTGGAAGGAGTGATTGGGCGGCATGGAGTTTACGGTCCAAGCCATAGTTTCAATTGATGAATTCAGTGAGCTCCGAGTCATCTGCAAAGGCGAATTTGCGGCAGGTCGTTCGGGAGGAGGAAACGTTTCTGGTCATTGCAAGCGCAGCATCAGTTTGGCGTATGCGGCGGTTGGAAACGCACCTCCATACTCCCGTTCAAAGTCTGTATCGCTGATCTTTGCCCGCAAATTCTTGAGTGCTGCAACGAACGGAAGCACGATACTCTGGCGCTGACCGTTAAATCTGAAGACAGTCGGCTCAGCGACCAAGGCGCTACGCCTCTAATCCGGCCAAAGGTTTATCTTCAGGACAGCTTGCGGCGAATTCGCCTCGGCTTGTAAACGCAATTCGCACTCGGGAGCACCTATCAGAAGACGGATTGTCTCATCGATGTATCCGTCATGTAAAACGCGGATCGCATCACAAAGCTGCTCTAAGAAAGGGAAGACACTCGTAGCGAAGTCTTCCCCGAATTGTTGCGAACCGGACGACAGCCGTAGCGCCATCCATCGACTTATCGGCGGCGATATCTACAACTCGAAGATCGTTCGACATGGGCTGCCTTACTATAGCGCTCGCCTCCGCAGCATATCCTGCAGCGAGGACGCTCCGTTTTGTCATTCACTTACGATCAGCCATAGTCCGGACGTGGCCGACGATGCGCAGCCCTCGCGGAGTGCGCTCGATCGGGAATTTTCCGATCACACTGAGAGCACGCTCCAACGCCTCGATGTCCTGAAAGTGATCTGCCTGCTGGACCGCCTCGCTTGGACGTCGAGGGATTAATGCCGGAAATTCCAGCCACTCGATCTCGCGCAAATATATTGGGCCAAACTGAAGCGTGTCGGTGAATGCGTGCGGCGCTTGACCGTTCAGCCAACCCGTCCCCGGAATCTCGGCGGCATCTCGGATAAATTTCAATAAATAATGCTTGATCGAAGGGAACGTCGCGACAACCGAGAAAAGCTTGTGCCATTTAGTGTCAGACATCAAGGACGCCGCACACGTGTCGCGAATCGCTGCGCGAATTCGTTCGCGTTCGAGGTCAGATAGAACCACAGCATTAGGGCGATACGGCTTGTTCATTTCGCGGATTGCATCCCGCTGGTCTGACGGGTCGCGTTGATTTTGCGGTCTAGGCTGACAGAACATCTGCTTCATACCCTCAAGCGGGGTGTGTGCCGGCGGAGCCGATCTCTCGACTAGTCCGCGCAGAGCCGCAAAAAACTCCTCGTCTGTGCGAAATTCGTTCATTTATGGCTCTCGCACGGCAGTGCGTGGGTCACGTTCTTGGGTCAACCACCTTTGCTGACTAACAACAAATACTAGTAAACGCAATCTAAAGTAGATATTTTTGCGTGTCTTAGAAAACTTGCGATAGGAGCGCTTTGCTTTAAATGAGCTATGAGCCATTCATCCGCGCCGATGAAAGCGCTCGGGGCAATATATCCACGCGAGTCCCCGTGCCGCTGGCTACGAAGAAAGAACTGCTGACAACACTCGCAATCAGAACTCAGTTTTCCCGACTACTTTGGGGGAAATTGGGACGCGCTCGAGGAATGCTTGCGCGATCTATCGTGGTTATCGGTCGAGCGCGTGGGGCTGATCCACGCTGACATACCGCTCCTAGACGATGTTGCGAATGCAAGAACTTACCTCTCGATACTTCGTGGCGCGGTTGAGAAAACATCGGATAGCTGCTCACTTTCAGTCGTCTTTCCATCCGAATTCCGAGTCCAAATCGAATGGCTCCTATGTCTGGAGAGCTAGGACACTCAGCTCCCTTCAGGAGTAGCAGCGTCAATATCGATATGGTTGTCTCAGGAGCAACCCAAGGAAACAAAGCTGACTTTGGGCGCGGCGGCCTGCGACATATTTCCATCTGCCTGATTGATGCGCAGGAACTAGTCTTAATTGCCCATATTTACAAGGCTTTGTGCCCGGCTCCGGCGTGCTATGGGTAGGGCCGGAACACGAGTCATCGATGGCCGCTGAGCAGTCTCCCAAAATCGTCATTGTCGACGAAAGCCCGATCCGCGCCGCGATCCTCGAGGAGGGGCTGCGGGAGGCCGGCTTTACCGGCGTCGTTCATATCAGCGAGATGCAGGGCCTGCTGTCGCGGATCTATGCGCAGGATCCCGACGTGATCGTGATCGACCTGGAAAACCCCAGCCGCGACGTGCTGGAACAGATGTTCCAGGTCAGCCGCGCGGTGCGGCGGCCGATCGCGATGTTCGTCGACCAGAGCGATGCGGCCTCGATCCAGGCCTCGGTCGAGGCCGGCGTCTCCGCCTATATCGTCGACGGCCTGAAGAAGGAGCGCATCAAGCCGATCCTCGACCTCTGCATTTCCCGTTTCAACGCCTTCGCCAAGCTGCAGGACGAACTCGATCGCGCCAAATCCGCGCTCGAGGATCGCAAGGTGATCGATCGCGCCAAGGGCATCCTGATGAAACTGAAGGGCCTCACCGAAGACGAGGCCTATGTGCTGCTGCGCTCGACCGCGATGCGCGAAAAAAAGAAAATCGGCGAGATCGCGCAATCGATCCTGACCGCTTCGGAGTTGTTGAAATGAGTATACCGCTTCACATCGGGTTCATTCCCCTGGTCGATGCCGCGGCGCTGATCGTCGCCGTCGACAAGGGATTTGCCGCCGACGAAGGCCTCGACGTTAGTCTGGTGCGCGAAGTCTCGTGGTCGAACGTTCGCGACAAGCTGAACATCGGCATGTTCGATGCGGCGCATCTGCTGGCTCCGGTCGCGATCGCCTCGAGCCTCGGTCTCGGCCACGTCAAGGTACCGATCACGGCACCTTTCAATCTCGGCCTCAACGGCAACGCCATCAGTGTCTCGCTGGCCCTCCATGCGGCGATCATGGCGGAACTCGAGGGCGATCCATTCGACCCAATGGCCACCGCCTTGGCGCTGGCGCGCGTGGTGGCAGCCCGGCGCAAGAGCGGCGCCGATCCGCTGACGTTCGGCATGACGTTTCCGTTTTCGACCCACAATTATCAATTGCGGTTCTGGATGGCCGCCGGCGGAGTCGATCCCGACGAGGACGTCCGCATGGTGGTGTTGCCGCCGCCTTTCATGGTGAACAGCATCGCCAGCGGGCACGTCGATGCGTTCTGCGTTGGCGCGCCCTGGAACTCGATCGCCGTCGATCTCGGCGTCGGCCGCATCCTGCATTTCGTGTCGGACATCCTGATCAGCGCGGTCGAAAAGGTGTTGGCGGTACGCCAGGACTGGGCGGAGAAAAACCCCGATGTGGTGGCTGCGCTGGTGCGCTCGCATCATCGCGCGGCCGAATTCATCGAGGAGCCGCAAAATCGCGCCGAGGTGGCGCGCATCCTGGCGCAGCCGGAGCGCATCGGGGTCGACGCCGACGTGATCCGACGAACGCTCGACGGCCGGCTCAAGATCGCGCCTGACGGCACCATCCGCGAGAGCGGCCGATACCTGCTGGTTGGACGGGAAGGCGCGGCCCGGCCCGATCCGGCGCAGGCCGCCTGGCTGTATGCCCAGATGGTCCGCTGGGGGCAGGCCTCGATCAGCGCAGGCGCGCTGCGTACCGCCATGGCGGTGTTCCGGACCGACCTCTATGACACTGCACTGGGCCATCAGGGCAAGTTTGCAGAAACAACCGATGCGATCGGCGCCTTCACAGGACCGGCGTTCGATCCCAACGACATTGCCGCGCATTTGGCGGCATTCAAGATCGGGCGCCGCAAGGCCTGAAGCCGACGGTTTGGAACAATGCTGGGCATTCGCCGCTGTTGGCTGTTTTCTGGGCGGTCTGCTTCAAATCATCGACGCGCCTCCAGGCGGGTTCCAAGTTCGTCCAATAACCCATTGACCTAACTTGATATTGCTGGTGCCGCGACGTGGCACGCAACTTGAATGTTGCAGTGCGTCCGGCGGTCATTGATGGCGCCGGCCGATCCAAGATGGATTTCCGCAGCAACGAGGCTGGCCGGACCGTGGAAGGAGTTGAACCGGCGGTTTCCGCCTGTTCGACGTCCAAGCGGTCAGATTCCCTACCGTTGATGCCACCGATTGGTGGCCGCAGGAGCTTCGTCGCGCACCATGAAACTCGAAACGCTTTCCGTCGATTTTACCGACGAACAGAAACGCTACCTCGAAGGATTCACCACGGGCCTGCAAATCAGCCGGGTCGGACGCGGCCTTGGTGGCGGTGCGGCCAAGTCCGGCGCCGAGCCGACCGGACCCGAGGCCGCGCATATCAAGGCGCAGGACAAGGTCGTCGCGTCGGGCAAGAAGCTGGCCGACCAGGAGAAGTTCAAGCGCGACGAGCATCCGTTCGATGCCTATCCGCGGCTGAAGCAACAGGCGCTCGACAATGCGCCACCGTCGCCGGCGGACAATTTCCGCTGGCGTTATTACGGCCTGTTTTACGTGGCGCCGGCGCAGGATTCCTACATGTGCCGGCTGCGGATTCCGAACGGCATCATGAAGCATTGGCAGTTCGCCGGGATGGCTGACCTCGCCGAGCAGCTCTGCGGCCCGTTCTGCCACGTCACCACCCGGGCCAATCTTCAGGTCCGTGAAATTCCGTTCAAGCATGCCGTCGCGCTGATCGAAGGCATCCAGGATCTCGGCCTGTGCTCACGCGGCTCCGGCGCCGACAACATCCGCAATGTCACGGGCACGCCGACCGCGGGGATCGATCCGCAGGAACTGCTCGACACTCGCGAATACGCCCGTGAGTGGCACTATCACATTCTCAATGATCGCTCGCTGACCGGCCTGCCGCGCAAATTCAATGTCGCGTTCGACGGCGCCGGCAAGATCGCGGTGCTGGAGGATACCAACGACATCGCGTTTTCCGCCGTCGAGGTGAAGGATGGTTTTGGCGTCGAACCCGGCGTCTGGTTTCGGCTCGGGATCGGCGGCATCACCGGCCACAAGGATTTTGCCAAATATGGTGACATCATCGTCAGGCCCGCCGACGGTACAAAGGTTTCGGATGCCATCGTCCGGGTCTTCATCGATCTCGGCGACCGCACCAACCGCAACAAGGCTCGGCTGAAATACGTGCTGGATGGCATGGGCCACGACAAATTCCTGCAGTTGGTCGAGGAACGGCTCGGGCAACCCTTTACCAGGGTGCCGGCGGAAGCCCTGGCGCCGCGGCCGGCATTCGATCGCATGGCGCATATCGGCGTGCAGCCGCAAAAGCAGGCCGGCCTGAACTGGATCGGCGTGTCGCTGCCGCTCGGCAAAGTGACATGCGCGCAGATGCGGGGGCTTGCCAAGATCGCGCAGGATTTGGGTGACGGCGATATCCGCCTGACGGTCTGGCAAAATCTTCTGATCCCGGGGGTCCGTGATGAAAATGTCCAACTCGCCATCGCTGCGATCAAGGCCATCGGGCTCGCGGTCGAAGCTTCGCAAATTCGGGCGGGCTTGATTGCCTGTACCGGCAATGCCGGTTGCAAATTCGCCGCCTCCAACACCAAGCTTCACGCCGCCGAGATCGGCGACTGGTGCGAGCCGCGCGTCAACATCGAAACGCCGATCAATATCCACGTTACCGGCTGCCATCACTCGTGCGCCCAGCACTACATCAGCGATATCGGGCTGATCGCAGCGAAGGTGGACGTCGGGGAGGATGTCGATCCCGTCGAAGGTTACCACCTGTTTGCCGGCGGTGGCTTCGGACCCGACGCCGATGTCGGGCAGGAGGTCTATCACGACCTCAAGGCCGAGGACGCGCCGCAAACCGTGGAGCGGCTGCTGAAAGCCTATCTCGCGCACCGCGCTTCACCTGAAGAAACCTTCCTCACCTTCGCGCGCCGCCATGACGGCGAAACGCTGCGCAAGCTTGCCGATGCCGAGGTCTCCGCATGAACCAGATGACGCCTCCCCCGAAACTGGAAGTCATTCCCGCCAGCGCGCCGTTCTCCGAAGCGCAGCGCTCCTGGCTGAACGGCTTCTTCGCCGGCCTGTTGTCGGACGGTCCCACCGCGTTGTCGGCCGAGCAGGGCGCCGCCGTGCTGGAAGGCGGCGACGGCGATGATGGCGAGGCGCCATGGCACGATCAGACCATGCCGATCGTCGACCGCATGAAACTGGCCGAAGGCCGGCCGCTGCGGCGGCGCATGATGGCGGCGATGGCCCAACAGGATTGCGGCCAATGCGGCTATAATTGCAACGACTATTCGGATGCGATCGCCGGCAAGAGCGAAGCGCGGCTCAACCTTTGCGTCCCCGGCGGCAAGGAAACCGCGCGGATGCTGAAGGCGCTGAACGAGGAACTGGAAAACGCGCCGCCGGCCTCGCCAGGCAGCAACGCGCCGCCCTCGGTGACCGCGCCGATCACGCTCGGCGAACCCGGCCGATCCCGCGACAATCCGGCGCCGGCCAAATTCATCTCGCGCACCCTGCTCAACAAGGGCAAGTCGGAAAAGGAAACCTGGCATATCGAATTCGATCTCTCGGGTTGCGGTCTCGATTACGTGGTCGGCGATTCCTTCGGTATCTTCGCGCGTAACGATCTCGGGCTGGTCGACCAGATCATCGCGATGCTCGGCGCGTCGCACACCACCGAGGTTCGCGGCAAGACGTTGCGCGAGGTCCTGCTCGATGAGGTTTCGCTGGCGCCGGCGCCGGATTCGCTGTTCGAACTGATGTCGTATCTGACCGGCGGCGCGCAGCGCGAGAAGGCGCGGGCGCTGGCGCAGGGCGAGGATCCCGATGGCGATGCCGCGACGCTCGACGTGATGGCGGTGCTGCACAAATTCCCCAATGTGCGCCCGCACCCCGAGGCCTTCATCGAAGCGCTGGAGCCGCTGCAGCCGCGGCTGTATTCGATCTCGTCGTCGCACAACGCGACGCCCGGGAAATTGTCACTGACGGTCGACTGCGTGCGCTACGTGATCGGCAAACGCAAGCGGCTGGGACTGGCCTCCACGTTCCTGGCTGAGCGGATCAAACCCGGCGACGAACTCAAGGTCTATGTGCAGAAGGCGCACGGCTTTGCACTGCCGGAGGATCCCAAAACCCCGATCATCATGGTCGGGCCGGGCACCGGCATCGCGCCGTTCCGCGCATTCCTGCTCGATCGTCGCGCCACCGGCGCGCCGGGCAAGAACTGGCTGTTCTTCGGCCACCAGCGCAGCGCCTGCGATTTCTTCTACGCCGATGAACTCAATGCGATGAAGACTTCGGGGCAACTGACGCGGCTGTCGCTGGCGTGGTCGCGGGACGGCGAGAAGAAGTTCTATGTGCAGGACCGGATGCGCGAGGTCGGCCGCGAAGTGTGGACCTGGCTCGCCGAAGGCGCGCATCTCTACATCTGCGGCGACGCCAAGCGCATGGCCAAGGACGTCGAGCGCGCGCTGGTCGACATCATCGCGCAGCATGGGGCGCGGTCGACCGACGAGGCCATCAGCTTTGTCGCAGAACTCAAGAAGAAGGGCAGATTCCAGCTCGACGTCTACTGAGCGGGTTCCAGTTAGGTCAAATCGGGCCGAATAATATTCTTGCAAGGCGTGCGTCTCGGAGAAATTTCGACGCCCGAACGAGTCTGGCAACGTGGCTATGTTGCTTTTTTGCCGGACCATCTTGCATCCGGACGCCACCGGCATTCCATTATCCGCGATGCTTCGTTGGAGAATGGCTATGCGCGAGATATCGGCGGAAGCCCGCCTGCACTGGTATGCGCGTTCGTTGTCCGGGCGCACCACCAGGCGACTGCATGTGGTAGCGATATACAGCGCGTTCGCGGTGATCGCAGCCGTGGTGTTCGGGACGCTGTCGTACCATCCGTTTTGATGGATCGTAGGGTCGGCAGAGGCGCGCTTGCGCCGTGCCCACCACCAGACTCTGAAACCTTGAATGGTGGGCACGCTTCCGCCTTCACTTGTTGAGCTACGGCGAACGGGGTCGCTTTGCCCACCTTACCGATCAAACACCCTTCTTGAACGGCGCTACGTCGATCTTCGCCTCCTTCAACGCAGCGCGGATGTCGCGCGCGATATCGACCGCGCCCGGGGTGTCGCCGTGAATGCAGACGGTGTCGGTGCGCATCTTGATCACCTTGCCTGATACGGACACGACCGCGCCGTCCTCGACCATCCGCACCACGCGCTGCGCGATCTGCTTGGCGTCGTGCAGCACCGCGCCGGGCTTGCGGCGTGACACCAGCGAGCCGTCGTCCTCATAGGCGCGATCGGCGAATACTTCATGCACCATCGGCAGGTTGGCGGCTTCGCCGGCCTTGACCAGCCGCGAATTCGCCAGCACCACGAAGATCAGATTGGGATCGACCGCCTTGATGCCATTGGCGATGGCCTTGGCGGTCATGTCGTCTTCGCAGGCGACGTTCGAGATCGCGCCATGCGCCTTCACGTGCGTCACCTTGTGGCCGGCCGCGGTCGCGATCGCCTGCAACGCGCCGATCTGGTAGGCGATCAGGTTTTCGATCTCGGAGGCCTTCAGGCCGGGGATCGGGCGGCGGCCAAATCCATGCAGGTCGCGATAGCCGGGATGGGCGCCGACGCTGACGCCGCGGGCTTTGGCCAATTCCACGGTGTGCCGCATGATGTCGGCGTCGCCGGCGTGAAAGCCGCAGGCGACATTGACCGAGGTGGCGAGCTCGATCATCGCGGCGTCATTGCCCATCTCCCAGGCGCCAAAGCCTTCGCCGAGATCGCAATTGAGATCGATGGTTGTCATGATGAGGCTCCGCTTTGCACGAGTGGTTATTGGATCGATCAGTCCGAGCGTTGCCGCGCGGCGGCAACTTGCCAGGTCGCGGAGTCGATGGCGCTGACGGCGGCGCCGGCGACATTGGCATCTTGCAGCGCTTCGAGGTTGAGCGCAAAATTCTCGATGTCGCGCAGGCGGTCGGGCAGCGTGTGCAGCAATTTTGCGAAGGCGGCGAATTCCGCCTGCGCCTCGGCCATGCTGATCGCCTTGAACCGGAAGCCGCGGCCGGCCGGCGTCTGCGCGAAGCGGCCGAGATCGGCCGAAATCACGGTCGCGATCTTGGGATAGCCGCCGCTGGTGCCGCGATCCTTCATCAGCACGATCGGCGCGCCGTTGCCGGGCACCTGGATGCTGCCGTTGACGGTGCCGTCGGAGACGATGTTGTGGCCGTGCAGATGCCGGATCGCCGGGCCTTCCAGCCGGTAGCCCATGCGGTCGCTGGTCGCCGAGATCTTCCATTCGCTGTCGAGAAACAGCGCTTTCATCTCGTCGCTGAATTCGTCGTCCTGCGGTCCGAGCACCACCCGGATCGGGCCGTCGACCAGCGGCGGGCAGTTCGATCCGGCGCTCGGTCGCGCCACTGGCGTTGGCCACCTGCAATTCATCGCCGGCCTGCAACGGTCGCGGGTAGGGACTGCCGAGCCCGGCGCGGGCATTGACCGCGAGGCTGCCGAACATCGGCTCGCCCTGCACGCCGCCCTCGATCGCGAGATAGCTGAACGAGCCGCCGCGCGCGAAACCGAGCGTCAGGGTTTCGCCCTCGGCCAGGGTCATCGACGTATCGAACGCCACCGGGCGCTTGGCGATATCGGCGTTGCGCGGCGCGCCCGACAGCGCCACGCGCACTGCGCCGTCGCGCGCGGTGAACGATGCGCCGAACGGTCCGATTTCGACCGCCGCGGTGAACGGCGCGTTGCCGACCAGCACATTGGCGGCCGCGAGCGCCAGCCGGTCCATTGCGCCGCTCGGCACCAGGCCGTAACGCTGCGAACCGGGACGGCCGCCATCCTGGACGGAGCTCGCGGGCCCGATGCTGGCGACGACCAGTTTGCTCATGCGGCAATCAGCTCGGCGATGATCTCGCCGGCTTCCGCGGCGCGATCCTGCTCGGCAAAGATCTTGTGATCGATTGCCGCGAAGGTGACGCGATCGCCGGGCTCCAGCAGGAAGGTCGGATCGCGATGCAATTGATAGGTTCGGACCGGGGTGCGGCCGAGCAGATGCCAGCCGCTCGGGCCGGCCAGGCACTGCACGCCGGTCTGGATGCCGCCGATCGAAATCGTGCCGGCCGGGGTCAGCAATCGCGGGTTTTGCCGTCGCGGCATCTGCATCGACGGATCGAGCCCGCTCAGGTAGGACCAGCCCGGCGTGAAGCCGATCATGGCGACGCGATAGTCGCCGGCGATGTGGCGTGCCACGACTTCCTCGGGCGTGGTCTTCAGCGTCTTGGCGACGTCCTCGAGATCGACGCCGTGCTCGCCGCCATAGGCGACGGGAATTCGCCAGCGCCGGGTGTTGGTTACGGATGTCGTCGGCAGCACGGCCAGCGCGGCGAGTTTTTCACTCAGCGCGTCGAAGCCGATCTGAAGGGGATCGTAGTGCACCAGCAGCGAGCGGTAGGTCGGCACGGCCTCGATCACGCCGGCGATCGCAGCCTGCGCCAGCATCGCGATCGAGCGCCAGCACCCGCTCATTGGCCGCATCGTCGATGGTGCGGCTGAATTCGACCGTGATGGCGCTGTCGCCACTCGGCAGCAGGCGGGGCGGGGAAAGTGACGCGGCCATGATGTTGAACTCGAAGGCCTCACAAACGCGTAGGCATGGAACGCAAGCTGTAGCGCGTTTTGCGCCGAAGTGGAATTCGGTTTGTCGAAATGCGCGTGCAAGTTCAATAAATTAAACCGTACACCGGCGATAAGTTCGGGTTATGCAATAGCATCGCACGGATACGTCAGCCAAGCCGACGACGCCCCTTGACGCGATGGCCGTGCCCCGCAAGATGCGCCGGACGATCAATCCCTTACCGGAGCGCTGTTTTCGATGTCCCTGACCCCCGAAGCGATCGCGACCCTGTCCAAGGTGTCGACCGCCACCATCACCACGGTTCTGCTCAAGAAGGGCCTGCGAAACGTCTGGCTGCGCGGCACCAATCCGCTGCGACCGGGACAGCCGCGGCTGGTCGGGCCGGCCTTCACCTTGCGCTTCGTGCCGGCGCGCGAGGATCTGGCGACGCCGGAATCCTGGTCGTCGCCGATCTCGACCCGCACCGCGATCGAAGCGATGCCGGAAGGCTGCATCGCCGTGGTCGACGCCATGGGCATCACCGATGCCGGCATTTTCGGCGACATCCTGTGCGCGCGCATGGTGAAGCGCAAGGTCACGGCCCTGATCACCGACGGCGTGGTGCGCGATGTCGAAGGCGTGCTCGGCACCGGCCTGCCGGTGTGGTGCGATGGGTTCGCGGCGCCGCCCTCGGTCGCGGGGCTGACCTTTGTCGGCTGGGGCGAGCCGATCGGCTGCGGCGGCGTGGCGATCTTCCCGGATGACGTGATCGTCGCCGATCAGGACGGCGCGGTGGTGATCCCCAAGGCGTTCCTCGATCTGATTCTGGCCGAAGGCGCCGAGCAGGAGCGGATGGAAGCCTGGATCGTCGACGAGGTGAACAACGGCGCGGCGCTGCCGGGCCTTTATCCGATGAATGCCGAGACCAAGGCGCGCTACGCGGCCACGAAGAAATGACCACATCCTGAGGAGCGCGAAGCGGCGTCTCGAAGGATGTGCGTTCTGTGGTCATGGTTCGAGACGGCGCGAGCTGTCATCGGCGCGCTGGTCCCGGTCGCGCCGCCTCACCATGAGGCTCTAAGAGTGTCAACTAAAAAGTGTCGTCAACAAAAGGAGGAATCACCATGGATATCCATCTCGCCGGCTCGGGGCCGACCCGTCGCGCGCCGAAAGAGAGTTTTACCGGGACGGTGTGGCAGGATCCGATCATCACGCCGCAGGCGCCGGCGCGGGTGGTGGCGGCGCGGGTGGCGTTCGAGCCGGGCGCGCGGACGGCGTGGCACACCCATCCGCTGGGCCAGACGCTGTATGTGATCGCCGGCGTCGGCCGCTGCCAGACCAAGGGCGGCCCGGTGCGCGAAATCCGGCCCGGTGACGTGGTCTGGATTCCGCCGGGCGAGAAGCATTGGCACGGCGGCTCGCCCACCACCGGCATGGTCCACGTCGCGATGCAGGAATCGCTCGATGGCAATCACGTGACCTGGATGGAGCACGTCACCGACGCGGAATATTCCGAGAAGGTCGGCTAACCACGGCCGCGCACTTGGCGGCCGTCATTGAGTGTGATGACGGCCGTCAGATGCGCTGTGCGGTCCAGGTGCCCGAGCACATTGCGCCGTGCCAGGTGCCCGATCCCGACGTAGCCGAGAGGTGGCCCGAACCGACCGCGCGCTTCATGCCGCTGCTCAGGGTTACGCTGATGCTGCCGGCGTCGGCGACGCGGCCTGACGCATTCATCATGGCGTCGTTCGACTCGACCTTGCCGTTGTTGATGCCGATCGAGACGCTGGCCCCGTTCGGGCAGGCGGCATGGCTGGAGGCGATCTGGACGTTCCACTGGCCGTCAAAGCCCGCGGCGGCGGCCGGCGTGGCCATGACGGCTCCGGCCAGCATCAGGATGCGAGTGGCAATCTTGGCTTTTGAAAAGTAGTTCATGACATACCCCTATGTTCTGATGCGGGGTAATTCCCACATCGGGACGCCGGGGACCGTGACGGGCCTCACATTGTAAAGTCTGGAAATAACCCATTGAATTTGTGAGATAATCGGCGCACTGGTTTCGCACGACAGGGAGCCGCCGATGATTCCGTGGCAGCAGATCGACAAGACTCGGGTACCCGGCGCGGAGGTCGAACTTCGTCTGATGCGGCGAGGGACCGAGTTTTCCATGATGCTCGACCAGAACGAGCTGATGAACAGCCGCCTTAGCGGGTCCGAGGAGGCGCTGGCCACCCTGACGGCGAAGAAGATCGAGGCAGTGAAGCGGCCGCATATCCTGGTCGGCGGCCTCGGCATGGGCTTTACGCTGCGCGCCGCGCTCGCCGTGCTCGGCCCCGATGCCCGCGTCACCGTCGCCGAACTGGTGCCCGCCGTCATCGCGTGGGCGCGGGGGCCGATGGCCGAGCTGTTCGGCGGCAGCCTGAGCGATCCCCGCGCCGAGATTCGCGAGGCCGACGTCATCGAGGTGATCAAATCGTCGCCGTCGGCATTCGATGCCATTCTGCTCGATGTCGATAACGGCCCGGAGGGGCTGATCCGCAAGGCCAACGACGCGCTGTACGATCTCGGGGGATTGCAGGCGATCCGGCGCGCGCTGCGTCCGCGCGGGGTGCTGGCGGTCTGGTCGTCGGGCCCGAACCTGGCGTTTACAAAGCGGCTGCGTGCGGCCGGTTTCGAAGTCAATGAGGCCGGGGTGCGCGCCACCACCAAGCGCAGCGGCGCGCATCACGTGATCTGGTTCGCGACGAAAACCGCGGCGCGTTGAATGACCGGGAAGTCAAAAGGCCCCGCCGGCAAGGCAGGGCCTTTGCGATCACAAAGTATGCTGCTCCGGTCAGTTCAGCCGGGTCCAGGTCTGGCCGCCGCAGAACATGCCGCCGAACGCGCAGCCCTGCACCCGCAGGGAATCCGTGCCCTTCATCGCAATCGTCGAATCGTAGGTGCTGCCGGTGTTCGGATCGAAAATGCGGCCGCTCCATTTGGAGTCCTTGGCGGGCTTCATGTTGATCAGAACCTGCTCGCCGTTCTGGTTCGACTTCTTGTCCACCGAATAGCCGCACAGATTGGCGCCGCATTGTTCGATCCGGACCTTGCCTTCCTTCTCCTCGGTCAGCCACAGGCCGAGCGGCGAGTTCGAGGGCTGGGCCGTCGCGGTCGGGGCTGCCGCGGCCTGCTTTTGCATCGGCGCAGGAGCAGGCGCTAACGGCGGCGGTGTCGTGGCAACCGTCGGTGCGGGTGCAAACGGAGGCGGGCTCGGGTCTTGCAAGGAAGGCGCGGGCGCGGGGACGTCGGCCGGAGCCGGGGCCGTATTCAGCGGAGCAACGTTTGCGGTCGTGCTCGACGGCTCCGCCGGCGGGCTCGCCGGTGCTACGGCGACCGCCGGCGTTTCGGCCGGGGCAGGCGCCGGATCGACCTTGGCCTGTTCCGGGGCGGATTTGTGCGGCCGGTCACTGTCGTGATCGTTATGGGCGCGCTTCTTGCGTCCGGTATTGCTGTAGACGCCGGGTATCGAAACCGTACCGCGGTCGGGGTCGATGTGGATGGTCCGTCCACCATATTCGAAGTTGTATTGAGCCTGCGCGGCGGTGCTCGCGAGCAAAAACGCGGCGAGCGCGAAAAGCCTTTTCATCATGTCCTCCTGGGCAGGGGAATCCCGATCCGACCCTACTCTTGAGCTACGTTGGCAACGTGATCCAGATCACTTTCAAACAATAAGTCTTACGCTAACGGCTTTGGTTCAAAGCATATTGGCGCAGTCTAGTTGGCTGGCGATGACACCGTCAATTTTCGGCGCCATCGACGTTCGGAAAATAGGCCCGTTCCGGGGCCAGGAACGGTTTGCAATCGACGACCATTATTCAAACCAGGCCGCGTAGATTTTCCGATAGCTGCCGTCCTCGGCGCGATGTGCAGCCACTGATCGACGAAGTCCTTGAGCGCGACGTCGCGCTGCAGCCAATAGGCTTTCTCGGCGAAGTCGAACGGCTTGTCGGGATGCACCGCGCAGAGCACGCCGGGATGCAGCTTCTGCTGATAACGGGTCTCCGAGGCATCGGTCATCATCAGGTCGGCGTCGCCTTTGGCGATCTCGTCGAAGATGGTGACGTTGTCGTTGTAGACCTTGATCTCGGCGTTCCTGATATTGGCCTTTGCAAATCGCTCGTTGGTGCCGCCGGGATTGACGATCACGCGCGTGCCCGGCCTTGTCGATATCGGCGATGGTTTCGTATTTGCCCTTGTCGGCGCAGCGCGCGATCGGCGTCTTGCCTTCGCGCATGATCGGGGTCGAGAACACTCCTTTCTTCTGCCGGTCCAGCGTGATCGAAATGCCGCCCATCGCAACGTCAAATTTGTCGGCCTCGAAATCGCGTCGTCAGTTGCGGCCATGCGGTCAGGACGTAATCGACCTTGACCCCGAGCGCCTTGCCCAGCGCCTCCGCCATGTCGACGTCGAAGCCACGGAATTTTTGCGTGATCTTGTCGTATGAGCTGAACGGCAGATAGTCGCCGGTCATGCCGACCCGCAGTGTGCCGCGCTGGATGATCTCATCGAGCCGCGACGGCTGCTGGGCATACGCCGCTGCTGACAGGAACAGCGCGGCGAGCGCCGCAAACACACGGATCATGGAAACGGTCTCCTCGAGCGGCAAGCGGTCGCCGATTGGAGTTCCGGACCGTGGCGCGCCGGCACCTTAGCGCGCCGCCGCCGCGTTTCAACCTTGCCGCTAAAGCGACAGCGCGCCTTTAGCTAAATCGCGCGACGAGAACGTCAGAGTTCGTCGTTATCGTGATGCATCATATACGCGGCGGCGCGCCCGTTGATCTCGTTTCGAAACTGCTCGAAACGCTGATGCGCGTCGCTGGAGCGATCGTCGACGAACCGGATCGCGGCATCGGCGGTCATCGGCCCCGAAACGATCGGCGTCGAATTCTCGCCGATGGTTTCATCGACGTAATATTCATCGTTGGCCTCATGGCGTACGGCCCATTTGAAACGGATCGCGTCCATCGGACCGGGACCGACCTTCTGGTAGCCCGATGCGTCGACCATCTCGGGGACCAGTGGCTTTTCATCGGCAACGACCGGTTCGTCGGCGACGATTGATACCGCTTCTGCCTCGTGATGGATTTCCTGGTGGTCGAGGATACTGGCGATCACGGCCAATGCCGTATCGGTCGGGTCATTCACGGTCAAAACACGTACTCCTTATGGGCACTGGCAGCGGGAGCGTGGCTCCCGCCGGCCATTGCTAATAAGCAAGGCTTGCGCCCGAATGCGGCTGAAAGTTGGCTTTTTGGCCGCATTCGGGCGCTGGAAGCGCTAACCCAAAGTGTCCTGATTGATCACGTTTTGCCGGATCGGCTCGCCGTCGAGCACGCTCAGGATGTTGAGCGCGGTCTGCTCGCTCATGCGGTCGACTGCCTCGCGGGTCACGCCTGCGACATGCGGGGCGATGATGACGTTGGGCAGTTCGAACAGCTTATGACCATGCGGCGGCGGCTCGGCTTCGAACACGTCGAGGCCGGCACCAGCAAGTCGGCCCGATGTCAACGCGTCATAGAGCGCCGCTTCCTCGACAATACCGCCCCGCGCGGTGTTGATCAGATAGGCCGTCGGCTTCATGTGCTTGAGCCGTGCGGCGTTGAACAGGCCGACGGTCTCCGGTGATTTCGGACAATGCACGCTGACGAAATCGGCATGCGCCAGCGCCTTGTCCAGATCAGCCACCGGCTCGCACCCGGCCGCCTTGATTTCCGCAGCGGGCTTGTAAGGGTCGTAGACCTGCACGTTCATTTCCATCGCCAGGCAGCGCTTGGCGGTGCGGGTGCCGATGCGGCCGAAGCCGACGATCAGCACCGTCTTCCCGTAGAGATCGTAGGGCAGGCGGCCGAGGCGCGTCGCCCATTCGCCGTTCTTGACCAGGGAATGCATCTCGGCGCCGCGCTTGGCCAGGGTCAGCATCATGAACAGCGCCTGTTCGGCGACCGACGGCGAATTGGCGGAGCCCGCCACCATCAGCGGCACCTTGCGCCGGCTCAGCGCGGGAACATCGACCGCGTCGTAGCCGACGCCGATCCGCGTGACCACTTTCATGTCCTTGGAGGCTTCGAGTTCGGGTTCGCCGAACCGGGTGGCGCCGAGCGCCACGCCATGCACTGGCGCCTGCGCCGCGAGCAGCACCACGAAATCCTTGGCCGAAATCAGATTGGGGAATTCGATCAGTTCGATGTCGTCCCGCTCTTGTAAGACCGATCTGCCGCGCGGTGACATGGTTTCGGTGACGAGAATTTTCTTCTTGTTGGTCGCCATTCAGGTTTCCTTGCCGGTCGTTTTTTGTTGTGCGCGGTCAAATGACCGCGCCGGTGCCCTCGTTTAGCAGGTGCATATTGTTGAGGTCCACAGCCAATCGGAGCGGTCCGCCGGCCGTGGCGCCGGCATTGGGATTGACCCGGCCGCAGATCTGCGTGCCTTCGAGGGTAAAATAAACCAGCGTCTCCATTCCCATCGGCTCGGTGACGTCGAGCACGGCGTCGAACGGCTCTACTCCGGGTTCCGGATGCGCCTTTGCTTCCGCGATATGTTCGGGTCGCAACCCCAGCAGCAATTTCTCTCCGCGTGGCACGTTCTGGTAGCGGGCCGCGCGGGCCGGGGGCAGCACGAAGGCGATACGATCGGTCAGCCGGATGTTGAGCTTGCCGCCGGCCTCCTCGAGCCGGCACGGCATGAAATTCATCGCGGGCGAGCCGATGAACCCGGCGACAAATTTGGTGGCGGGGCGGTGATAGAGCTCGTTCGGCGTGCCGATCTGCTCGATCCGTCCCTTGTTCATCACCACGACCCGGTCCGCCAAGGTCATCGCCTCGACCTGGTCATGCGTGACATACACCGTGGTGGTGCGGACCTTCTGGTGCACCTTCTTGATCTCGATCCGCATCTGCACCCGCAGCTTGGCGTCGAGATTGGACAGCGGCTCGTCGAACAGGAAAACCTTTGGATTTCGCACGATGGCGCGGCCCATCGCGACCCGCTGGCGCTGGCCGCCGGAGAGCTGCTTCGGCTTGCGATCGACCAATTCGACGATATCGAGCATGCGCGCGGCTTCGTCGATCCGGGTCTTGATCTCGGCCTTGGGATAGCGCTTCAGGCGTAATCCGAAAGACATGTTTTCAGCGACGGTCATGTGCGGATAGAGCGCGTAGTTCTGGAACACCATCGCGATGTCGCGATCCTTGGGCGGCACGTCGTTGACGAGGTCGCCGCCGATCATGATGTCGCCGTCGGTGATGTCTTCCAGTCCCGCGATCATCCGCAAGGTGGTCGACTTGCCGCAGCCGGACGGTCCGACCAGCACGAGAAACTCATGGTCGGCAATATCGAGATCGATGCCTCGCACCGCCTCGACGTCCTCGTACCGCTTGATCACCTTGCGCAACGTCACGTCAGCCATATGCATCAACCCTTTGTCGCGCCGGCGGTGAGGCCGGCAATGTAATAGTCCATCAGGAACGCGTAGATGATCAGCGGCGGGGCGGCGCCGAGCAGGGCGCCGGTCATGATCTGCCCCCAGTTGAAGACGTCGCCCTTGATCAGGGTGGTGATGATGCCGACTGGCAGCACCAGCTGATCGGTCGAGGTCGTGAACACCAGCGGATAGAGATATTGCGCCCAGGATACCGTGAAGGCGAAGATCGTCGCCGCGATCAGGCCGGGCAGCGCCACCGGAATGAAGATCCGGGTCAGCGTCTGAAACCACGACGCTCCATCGATCACGGCGGCCTCGTCGAGTTCTTTCGGGATCGAGGCGAAATAGCCGATCATGATCCAGGTGCAGAACGGCACCGTCAGGGTCGGATAGACGATCACCAGCACATACCATTTGTTGATCAGATTGATACCGGTGTAGTCGCCGAACACCGCGAACATCTTGAACAGTGGCAGGAACAGCAGCGAATCCGGAATGAGATAGGTCAGGAACACGCCGGTCGCGAGCGTGGCCGATCCCCAGAACCGCATCCGGGCCAGCGCGAATGCCGCCGGGACGCTGATCAGCATGGTGATGGTGACGACCATGATCGAGACCAGCGCCGAATTGCGGAAGAAGGTCAGGAACTGGTTCGAGGTCAGCAATGCGGCGTAATTAGCCAAGGTCGGGTGGAACACCCACCACGGATTGGTCGCGGCCGAAATCTCCGCGCTGCTTTTGAGCGAGGTGATCAGCATGTAGATCGGCGGCACCAGCGAGAAGATCGCAAACAAAGTCAGAAAGAAATACGACCATCGCAACGCCCAGGCGCGGTCGCGGCTCATGCTGCCATATTTGACCGTGCGGGTCGGCGCGGCCTTGTCGATTACCAGGGTGCTTGTCATCAGGCTTCATTCCCGCGTTTGTTGATGTCGCGCAGGATGAAGATCGCGGCGACGGCGAGGATCGGCACCATGAACAGTGAAACGCTGGCGCCGAGCGGCAGATCGCTGCCCTCGATCCCGATCCGGAATGCCCAGGTGGCGAAGATGTGGGTGTGGTCGAGTGGGCCGCCCGCGGTGAGGATGCGGGTGATGTCGAAGTTCGCGAACGTCACGATCAGCGAGAACAGGGTCGTGATCGCGATGATGTTTCGCATCATCGGCAGCGTCACGTACCAGATCCGCTGCCACCAATTGGCGCCGTCGATCGCGGCGGCCTCATAGAGCTGGTCCGGCACCGATTTCAGCGACGCCAGATACATGATCATGAAGAACGGCGCGCCGAACCAGACATTGACCAGGATCACGGAGAACCGCGCCCAGCCGGGCTCGCCGAGCCACGAAATCGGTCCGATGCCGAAATACGACAGGGTGTAATTGAAGGCGCTGTAGGACGGGTCGAACAGCCACAGCCACGCCAGCGTGCTCATCGCCGGCGGGATCACCCACGGCACCAGCAGCATGCCGCGCCATTTGCGCTGGCCCTTGGCCGGGACGTTGTGGACGAAATGCGCCACGACAAAGCCGATCAGCGCTTTGAAGAACACCGCGGAGAGGGCGAAGATGCACGACTGCTTGACCACCAGCCAGAAAGTGTCGCGCTTGAACAGGAACTCGAAATTGCCGAGGCCGACAAAGCGCTGCATCGACTTGTTCAAGGTCGCCAAGTGCAGCGAATAGAACGCCGGATAAACCACGAGGATGCCGACCAACAGGATCAGCGGCAGCGTCATCAGGAATGCCGCGGTCGATTTGCGTTTCAGCGTCGCGCGCAAGCTTGAGCGCTTTCTTGCCACACGCGGTTCGGTGACGCCGGTCGGCTGAAACGTGACATCGACCATGATGCATCTTCCTCGCAGGGATAAAGGCCGGAGCAGTAGATCTCGGGACACTTCGGGAGCCGGCGCTGTGTCGGCTCCCCTTCGCAAAGGCGATGCGGCTGAACAATCAGCTCCGCATGTAGCCTTCGCACTCGCCCTCGGCCCAGGCCAACACGTCTTCCATCTTGCCGCCCTGGGCGTATTTCAGGCACATCTTGGTCTGCACGGCCTGGGTGTAGATCTGCTGGGCGATCTTCGGGGGCGCCGGAGACGCCGCGATCGACAAGGTCTGATGGTTGTACGGATTGGGATAGTGGAAGAGCGTGCCCTTGGGCGGACCCTGTTCTTCCCAGACCTTCAAGGTCGTCAGCTTGGAATAGGCCGGCAGATCGTAGCCACCGCTGGCGACCACCATCTTCTCGATCGACTCCGGCTTCGACAGGTGGACCAGGAGGCTCTTGGCGGCTTCCTTGTTCTTGGAGAATTTCCATATGTTCCAGAAATAGGGCAGGAACGGCGCGAAGCGACCTTTGGGCCCGACTGGGAAGCCATGGGTCCACAACTGCTCGGCCACCTGCGGCGCGTCGCGTTTGGCAACCGCCCAGGCGCTGGGCGGGTTCATGATCATCGCGCCCTTGCCGGCGATCAGCCATTTATTGTTGGAGGCATCGTCCCAGGCGGCCACGTCAGGCGGCAGAAACGAAATCAGCTTTTTGTAGAACTCGAGGACCTGCCGCACCTCGTCGGTCTTGACCGAGAGGTCGCCCTTGGCGTTGACGAGCTGGGCGCCGAACGCCAGGAAAAACGCGCCCGCGTGAATCGACGTTATCCGACGTCTCTCCGAGCCCGATGCCGAAGGGATATCCCCCCTTGTGGCAGGCCTCGGCCGCTTTCAGGAAGGTGTCGGTGGTCCAGTTGTCGGCCTTGGGCTGAGCGCCGGCCGGATACATTTCCTGGACGTCGATGTTGGCGAGCTTCTTCATCAGATCGATGCGGGAGCAGGGCCCCTTGATCTGGCTGCCGACGCAGGCGGGAACGCCGAGCCATTTGCCGTCGAGCTGGCCTAGATATTTGACGGTGTCGTTGACCTCGCCGTTCTGCGCGATGATCGGCCCCATGATGTCGTTGACCGGCTCGAGCAGATCCGATTGCGCATGCGACCACCAGGTCGGCATCGCCATGATGTCGTGCCCGGATTTTGCCGCGGACTTCGGCGGCGATGGTGACGAGGTTCTTGTTGCCCTGGCTGGTGATGTAGTCGATCGAAACCTCGACCTTTTCTTTCGCAGCCCATTCATTGACCAGGTCGGTCGAGGCCTGGTTGGCGCCGGGCACCCAGTGATCCCAGAAGCCCATGGTCAATTTGCCGGCGGCATGGGCGGAGCGAACATACGGCGCGGAGATCAGCGCCGCGGATGTCAGTGCGGTAGCGGTGACGAATTGTCGGCGAGACAGCTTCTTCCGTGACATGGCATTCCCCTCCCAGGTGAACCAATGACCAGATAGAAATCTCTTTTGCTCTTCTTTTTATCGCCGCCGGGGCAACCCCGAGATCGCGCACCGTGGCGCTGCGGAGATTTCTTTGTCACAAACAGAGCAGAATTATTTCGAACTGTCGAGAAATCAGATACGGCAATCTCTAAAACTTACGTCGGGGCCAGCATTGATTTTCGTGCACGACGGCGAAGCTGCAATCGCGGCTCGCATGATTGGCCGAAGAATTTGGAATTACTGCGCTGCACGCGACACGCGTTGCAATGCGGGTGCGAGATAGCGTCGCAGTATCCTCGCTGTCGCCTTTCTACGCTGCAATCGGCTTCCTGTTCATCCGGATGAGTCGGCGCAGCGGTAGACTTGCGTGGCGCGACAAAGTTATGTTGGTGCATCGGCGCGACCTGCCGCCGAATTCGAAGCAATCACGGAGATGAATGATGTCGAGGCCGAGACCGTCAACGCGTGGGCAGATGCGATGGCGTTTCGCAATTGGGGCAGCTGTCCTGACGTTTCTTGCGACGCTGGTCGGCGTGAGCCAGTGCGCGCAGGCGCAGGGCCTGGTGCAAGGCGTTCAACAAGGCGCGCAGGCCGGTAACAAGGCCGCCGGTCCCGTCGGCGGTGTCCTGGGCGGCGCCATCGGCGGGGTGGTCGGCGTCTTCACCGGGATCGTCGGCGTTCCACAAAAGCCGGCGCCGGCCGAACCCGCGCCCGCTGCGCCGCCTCCGCCGGCTGGAACCAAACAGGCCGGTCCTCCAAAGGCTCCCAAGGCCGCGACCAAGGGGGAGCCGGCCAAAGCCAAGGAGGCCGCCCAGCAGGAGCCCGCCGTGATGACCCAGGAAGGCGCGCCGCAGTTGACCGCCGAACAGATGGTCTCCAACAGCGACGCCAATATCGAGCGGATCAAGACCGAACTGAATCTGACGCCCGAACAGGAAAAGAACTGGACCGCCTTCAACAGCGCCATGCATTATCTCGGTCATAACGGCGCCGACCGGCTCAACCTGCGCATCGCGCGTGCCAAGCGCGATCCGCCCGACGATATTATCGAGCAGATGCGCAACGAGGCCCAGTTCCTCGACGATCGCGCCGTCGATCAGCGCGCCGTCGCCGACGCCGCCGAGCCGTTATTCGCGAGCCTCGATGCCAAGCAAAAGGCGACCTTCATCGACGAGATGGTGCGCCTCAGCCATGAGCGCGGGCTGGATTAATTCTGGCTGGCCGTCCTGCGGGTCGATGGGCGACTGTCGATGGGGACTCTCAAAGCAAAACACCCCGGTCTTCTGGGACCGGGGTGCATAGTCTTGTTCTGACGTGACCGGTTCTTGTCTGGCCGGTTCTTGGTTGCAGGTTCAGGTCTTCGGGAAATTCAGCTCCACGCCGACGCCGTCGGGGTCGTACATGAAGAACTGGGTGTCGCCGGTGCGCGGCACGATGCTTTCGCGGAACTTGACGTTCTTGGATTGCAGGCGCTTGCGGACGCCTTCGACATCGGTCGCGGCAAACGCAATGTGGTCGAGGCGGCCGGTGTCGTCGTATTTCTTTTCGGTGCCGCGCACCACGATGCCGTCGCGCGGCTTGCGGGTGCCCATCAGATGCACCGTGGCGACGCCGCCGGAATAGAGCCAGTAGCCGGGGAAATCGAGCGGCGGCCGATCGCCGTTCTCGAGGCCGAGGACGTCGCAATAGAAATCCTTGGTCTGCTCCAGGTCCTGGGGCTCGATGGTGTAGTGCTGCAGTCCGCCAAGGGGCATGGTTGTTCTCCTTTTTGACTTTGACGAAGGTGGTTCAGACTCAGTGAGTTCAGACGAAAGTGAGGTCGGCTTCGGCGCCCATCATCCAGGCGCCGACGGTTTCGAAATGGCTGAGCCGGCCCTGCAATTGCTGGGTCACGGTGTGGATGTCGCGGAAGCGGCGCTCCAGCGGATGGTTCTCGAAGATCGCGGTGGCGCCCGCGGCATTATAGGCGAAGTCGACCGCCTCGCGCGCCTTGTGGATCGCATGTGTGGCGGCCATGCGGATGGTGACGCGCTGCTCGACCGTGATCAGCGATCCCGCCGAGAGGGATTTCCAGACGTCGGCCATCGACTGCAGCACAAAGCCGCGCGCGGCGCGCAGATTGACCTCGGCCTGCGCCAGGTTCGACTGCACCACGGCGTTGTCGCGCAGCAGATTTTTCGCACCGCGCGCCACCTTGTTGCGCGCGACATCGACAAAACTGTCGAGCGCACCGCGCGCGATGCCGCAGGCGACCCCGGCGAAGCCGACCTGGTAGCAGGTGCCCGAGCCCATCCGGTACAGCGGACCGCTCTCGCGGCATTCCTGATCGAATTCGCGGGTGATCGAATGGTCGGTGCGAACGAAATAATCCTTCAGCGCGAACTGGTCGCTGGCGGTGCCGCGCAGACCGACCGTGTTCCAGATGTCGGTCCACTGCACGTCGTCTGTCCGCACCAGCATGGTGCGCTCCTGCTGGACGCCATTGGCGTCGAGCCGGGGCGAGCCATCGGCCTGCGTGATCGGGCAGTGAGCGCCGAGCCAGGTCGCGTGCCGGCCGCCGGACGCGAACGCCCAGACGCCCGATGACCCGATAGCCGCCGTCGCATTCGACCGCCGTGACCTTGGGACCCGGGCCCCAGGCCAGCACCGCGCGCGGATCGTTGCCGAAGATCGCGTGCGCGACCGGCAGATCGAGATAGGCCGCCGACATCGCGCAGCCGCCGGCCTGGCTCAGGCACCAGGCGGTCGAGGCGTCGGCCCGTGCGATGGTCTCGATGACATGGAAGAAGGTCATGGGATCGGTCTCGATCCCGTTCGACGAGCGGGGCAGCAGCAGGCGAAACAGCCCCGCCTCGTGCAGTTTGTCGAGCAGCGCCGGCGGCAGCCGGCGGGTGCGCTCGATTTCGGCGGATGCCGCGCCGACATCGCCGCGAACGGCCTCGGCGCGTGAAATCACGGCCGGGTCGCCCGCCAGATGCGGCGGATGTCGCAACCATCGTATCCGTCACCATCGCGTAGGTCCTATGCTCGCCGAACCGCGGGAGCGGTCGATGAAGAAGCTTCGAGCCCCTCGGCCAGTTCGCGATCGATCTGCTCGATCGACTTGCCGCGGGTCTCGATGCCGAAGAAATAATAGACCGCGCCGGCCATCAGGAACCAGCAGCCGAGATAGAGGAAGGCCAGCGGAATCTGCGGCAGCGGCACGTCGGGCTTGAGATAGTTGCCGGAGCCCACGATCAGCGCCAGGCCGACCGGCCCGATGATCTTGCCGATGCCGCCGAAGCCATAGGCCGAGCCCATGCCCGAGGTGCGCAGATGCGACGGCCAGACTTCCGCCGCGTAGGGCCCGACGATGGCGAAACCGCCATCGGCGAAGAAGTAGCCGACCGCCAGGATCAGCCAGAACGCCGATACGCCCATGATCATGGTGTCGTAATTGTAGCCCGCCACGATGGTCAGGACGCCGGCGCCGAAGCCGAGCAGGCCGCCGGCGTTGCGCCGTCCCATCATTTCCGAGAAGTAGGCGAAGGAGATGCGGCCGACGAAGCCGAACACCGTCAGCAGGATCATCATCTTGGCGGCTTCCTGCGGCGTCACCTTGAGCAGCAGCACGAACAGCGACGGCACCCACAGCGTGATGCCGTAGACGCCGGTCTGGGCGCCGGCATTGCCGAGCCAGGACACGATCAGGCTGCGCGGATATTTGAACAGGTCGAACCAGCTCGATTTGATGATCGGGCCGGCGTCGGCCGCGGTCGGCATCGGCAGCGCCGACGGGCTCCATCTGCAGCGCCCAGGCCAGCGACTTGCGCGCTTCTTCGTAGCGGCCCTGGCGGCACAGCCAGCGCGGCGATTCCGGCACCCACAGCCGAACCAGCAGCACCAGCATCGCCGGCAGCACGCCGATCGCAAACAACAGCCGCCAGTCGCCGGCGCCGATCGAGGCGCCGAGCACGGCGCCCAGGCCGGTGCCGAGCGGGATCACGCAGGTGACGAGACCGCCGACCCAGCCGCGCTTGGAGGAAGGCATGAACTCCTGCACCAGCGGCAGGTCGACGCAATAAAGCCCGCCGACGCCGACGCCGACGAAGAAGCGCATCACCGAGAGATAGATCCAGCCATTGTCCGGCGTGAAATACAGCAGGCCGGTGGCGAGCGAGAAATTCAGCACGGTGCAGATGAACACCTTGCGGCGGCCGATGCGGTCGGCGAGCCAGCCCCAGACATAGGCGCCGATGATGGCGCCGATGCCGGAGCTCATCAGCACCGTCGCCGATTGGCCGAAGGTGAGTTTCCACGGCCCGATCAGGAAGGCGAGCACGAAGCCGATCAGGAAGTAGTCGAAGAATTCCAGCGCATCGCCGATGATGGCCGCGGCGAGGATCTTGATCTGGTTGCCGGTCAAACTCGTCCTTCGGTCGAGAATCTCGAACATGGCGTTATTTCCCTCGGCGCTTGTTCGTTTTTGTGAGCGATGCGTCGCGCCTACGCATCGGCAATGACGGCAAGGCTATCCTGTCAAAGCCGGCAACGGCAAGAGCGCGGAGGCTCCAAACCAAAGAATTTTATCGACCGATAAATAAGCAGTCGTGCGCCAAAAACACGGCAGCGATGCGCGGAACTGATCCAGGAAGGCGATGGAGGCAACTCGAGCGGGCAGGGCGGGCTTGACGGCATCGCCTTTGCTGCGATGCCGCAAAACGTCAGCCAGGCCGCGTCGCGGGCCGGCGCGCCTGCGCCACCGCTATTTCTTCAGCAGCGGTTTCAGCTTGGCCTCGAAATCCTCGAACGAGATCGCGCCTTTGGTCATGGCGCCGTTGATGAAGAAGGTCGGCGTCGCGTCGACCTTGAGCTCCTCATTGGCGAACTTCTCATCGGCCGAGAGCTTGTCGAGCAGCGTCTGGTCCTTGGTGCAGGTCTCCGCGCCCTTGTCGTCCATGCCGGCGCTCCTTGCCGATCGCCTGCAAGGTGTCCTGGGTCTGCGTCATCAGCGGACCCTGCTGCTTGAACATGGTGTCGATGGTGGCGAAGAATTTTTCGGCATCGCCGTTGGCGATGCATCGCGCCAGCATCGAGGCGGCCGCGGCCTTGATGTCGAGCGGGAATTCGCGAAACACATAGCGCACCTTGCCGGTATCGATGTATTTCGTGCGGATCATCGGAAACACGTTTTGCTCGAACGCCGCGCAATGCGGACAGCTCATCGAGGCAAATTCATAGATTGTGACCGGCGCCTTGGCATCGCCGAGCGCCATGTCGGGCAAGGACATCGGCTTGGCGAGCTGCGCCACCACCGCGCTCTGCGCCAAAGCCGGGACCGTGCCCAACGCCGCAGGACCGGCGAGCGCGAGAACCGCGACAAGCGCATGGCAAATCTTTTTCACCGGCGTGCTCCGAAATCGAGGCGAGGGAAGCTTACCCAGCGAGATGGATTCACTCGCTGGAAACTGCCATTGTGGCAATGCAGCGCACGACTGCAAGGCCCAGTGTGATCTCAATCAAGGAAATATCGGTGCGGCACATTATCCGGAAACATAACGCCGCGGCGAAACGCCTTGATCGCAGGTTGCCGCCGCCGGTCTTGCTGATGAGCCTCGCCATGGTTTCATGCCTGGGAGCCGCGAGCGCACAGAAGGCTGTCCCTGCTGGAACCGAAGAGATCCGCGCGCAAATCGTGCCGCTGCACAGCGCGACCTTGTCGAGCGAGATGGCGGGCCGGATCGATGGCCTCGCGACCCGGGCCGGCGATCGTTTCAAAAAGGGTGACGTGCTGGTGACGTTCGACTGTGCAATGCCGCGGGCGCAACTCGGCCGCGCGCAGGCGGTCGTGACCCAGGCGGCGCGGACCTTCGAGATCAATCGCCGGGCGGTCGAGCAGAAATCAACCGGGCAGCTCGAACTCGACATTGCCGCCGCCGAGGTTCTGAAAGCCAAGGCCGATCTGGCTATCGCCGAAGCCGCGGCATCGAGATGCTCGGTTACAGCGCCGTTCGCCGGCGTGACCGTTGCGCAGAAAGCCCACGAGTTTGAATACGCCGCGCCGGGCCAGCCGCTGCTGGATGTGCTCGATGACCATGCGCTGGAAATCGAACTGACCGCGCCGGCGCGCTCGGTCGGCGCGCTGAGACCCGGCGCCCCGTTTCAGGTTCGAATCGACGAGACCGGTAAAATCTATTCGGGCAGGATCTCCCGGCTTGGCGCCCGGGTTGATCCGGCGACGCAGTCGGTCAAAGCGATCGGTGATATCAGTGGCGACGCATCCGACCTGATGACAGGCATGAACGGCCGCGTCAGTCTCGCTCCTTAAAAATCAGGCCGGTTTCCGCACGGCGCGCTTTGCCGGGGCTTTCGATTTTTCCCTGGAGCCGGGTTTGCCGGATGCCGATCGCAGTTTGAAGGATTCGATCACCTTCTCGGCGGTCCTGATGAACTTTGAACTCGGGCCATTGCTGCCGGCGGATTGCCGGCTGACCCGGGCTCCCTCCAGCAGCAGCGTCAGCGTGTCGGCGAGGACTTCGGGCTGGGATATTCCGGCGCGGCGGCACAGCGCGGCGAGGCGGTTGCGATGTTCGGTCTTCAAGTCCTCGATGATGCGGCGCCCCGGATGGCCGTCTTCGGTGAGTTCGACCGCGGCATTGGCGAGATCGCAGCCGCGCGCGTCCGATGTCACGCATTCATCCGCGCACACCAGCCACGCCTGTAACTGTGCCTGCATGTCGCCGGGGTGATCGCGCTCGATTTCCCGCCAGATTTGTCGGCCTCGACCGCGACACCGCGCAGATAGGCCAGGATCAAATCGTCCTTCGAATCGAAATGCCGGTAGAGCGTCATCTTGTTGGTGCCGGCTGCCTCGGCGATGGTCTCGACGCCGACACCGCGGATGCCGTGACGATGAAAGAGGTCGCGGGCGGCGCGCAGGATTCGCTCACGGGGGCGGAGCGGATCGGACGGGGCTGCGTCGGAGCCGCCTTGGGCAGGAAAGGGGCTATCGGACAAAATCTGGGGCATTTCGCTTCCTGCGAAGACCTGCGTTGCGCCGCCCGCTTGACCACGGTGTTACCGGTCGGTAATAACAGCCTGTTACCGACTGGTAACATCAGCCGGCAGTTCAGGTCAAGATCGGACCCATTCATGGTTAGCTTCTTCATCCATCGTCCGATCTTCGCATCGTCGATCGCCGTCATCATGGTGCTCGCCGGCGCAATTTGTTATTTCCTGCTGCCGGTCTCGCAATTCCCAGACATCACGCCGCCCCAAGTCGTGATCAGCGCCGCCTATCCGGGCGCCAGCGCCCAGGTGGTGGCCGACACCGTGACCACGCCGCTCGAGCAGCAGATCAATGGCGTGCAGGGCATGACGTACATGTCGTCCGCCAGCTCCAATGACGGCTCGTCGACCATCACCGTGACGTTCGACGTCGGATATCCGCTGGCGATCGCCGCGGTCGACGTCCAGAACCGCGTCGCCCAGGCGGCGGCCTCGCTGCCCGCGATCGTCAATCAGGGCGGCGTTATCATCAAGAAGCAGAACCCGAATTTCGTCTTGATCGTGAACCTGATCTCGCCGGATCGCTCGGTCGACCCGGTCGCGCTGAGCAATTACGCATACCTCCAGGTGGTCGATCCCCTGAAGCGGGTCCCCGGGGTGGGCGATGTCCAGATCTTCGGTGAACGGCGCTATTCGATGCGGCTCTGGCTCGATCCCGACAAGCTTGCCAAACTCGGCATCACCGCGGTCGACGTCCAGCAGGCCGTCGCTGAACAGAACATCCAGGTTGCCGCCGGCAAGATCGGGCAGTCGCCGGCGCCGGAAGGCACGGCGTTCGAGATGCAGGTCAACGCCACCGGGCGGCTTAGCGATCCCGAGCAGTTCGGTGATATCGTCGTGCGGTCCGATCCGCAGACCGGGGCGATCGTGCGGATGCGCGACGTCGCCCGGATCGAATTGGGCGCGTTGCAATACTCCTCGACCGCGGTGTTCGGCAAGGATCCGACCGTTGTGCTAGCGGTGTTCCAACTACCGGGCTCCAACGCCCTCGACCTGCAGGAGCAGGTGAAGAAGAAGATGGATGAACTGTCGAGCCGTTTTCCGAAAGGCATCGCCTACGGTCTGCACTACGACACCACACGGTTCGTTCGGGCGGCCAAGCGCGACGTCATCATCACCCTGAGCGAGGCGCTGGGGCTGGTCATCCTGGTGGTGTTCATCTTCCTGCAGAACTGGCGCACCACGCTGATCCCGACCATCGCCATTCCTGTGTCGCTGATCGCGACCCTGGCGGTAATGGAGGTCATGGGCTTCTCGCTGAACATGCTGAGCCTGCTCGGCATGGTGCTGGCGATCGGTCTCGTGGTCGACGACGCCATCGTGGTGGTCGAAAACGTCGAGCGGCAGCTCGAGAACGGCCTTCCTCCACTGAAAGCCGCGCAGGCGGCGATGGCGGAAGTGACCGGACCGATCATTGCGACCACCGCGGTGCTGATGGCGGTGTTCGTGCCGGTCGCATTCATTCCCGGCGTTACTGGGCGCCTGTATAATCAATTCGCTTTGACGGTCGCGATTTCGGTGGGGATTTCGGCTTTCAACTCGCTGACGCTCAGCCCGGCCTTGAGCGCCGCCTTCCTGCGCCATCGTCCGGCCGGAAATTTCGCGCCGTTCCGATGGTTCAATACCGGCTTCGACCGGCTGTCGCATTGGTATGCCGATCTCGTGAAGACATTGATCGGCTGGAGCTGGGCCGTGCTGATCGTGTTCCTGGCCGTGCTCGGCGGCACGTTCTTCCTGTCGCAGCGGATCCCCTCGAGCTTCCTGCCGGTCGAAGATCAAGGCTATTTCTTTGTCGTGATCCAGCTGCCGGACGGCGCGTCCCTGCAGCGTACCGATGCCGTCGCCGAGAAGGTGCGCAATGTGCTGGAAGGGACGCCGGGGGTCGACATCGTCGGTTCGATTTCAGGGACTCAACTTCCTGACCAATGCGGCGCAATCCAACTCGGCGGTGGAGTTCGGCATCCTGAAACCTTGGGACGAACGTCCAGCTTCGCAAGGCGCATCCAGGATCGTCGCCGATGTCCGCATGAAGCTGCTGGCGATCCCGGAAGCGTTCGTGCTGAGTTTCGATCCGCCGTCGATCCCGGGGCTCGGCACCACGGGCGGATTTGAATTCCAGGTCGAGGATCTGACAGGGCGAGGGCCTTACGCGCTCAACGACGCCACGCAAGCCTTGATCGCGGAGGCGCGCAAGCAGCCCGAGCTCAATCCGATGCAGTTGTTCAGCTCGTTCTCGACCTCGACGCCGCAGTTCAAATACGACCTCGACCGCACCAAGGCGAAACTGCTCGGGCTCAACGTGCCTGATGTCTTCAACACCCTGCAGATTTTTTTGGGTTCGCTTTATGTGAACGATTTCAATTTGTTCGGGCGGACGTTTCGCGTGACGCTGCAGGCGGACAAGGATTCGCGCGCATCGGCCACCGACCTGTCGCGGCTCTATGTCCGAAACTCCGGCGGCAACATGGTTCCGCTCAGTACGCTCGGACTGCTCAAGCCGATCGTGGGCCCGGAAACCGTGCCGCATTACAACAACTACGCCTCCGCGTTGGTCAATGGCGGCCCGGCGCCCGGCTTTAGCTCGGGCCAGGCGGTGACCGCGATGGAACGCGCCGCGGCGGTCGCGTTGCCGCGCGACTTCGCGTTCGAATGGACCGGCATCACCTATCAGGAGCTGAAAGCCGGATCGATCGCGACCGTGGTGTTCACGCTCGCCATCGTGTTCGTGTTCCTGATCCTGGCCGCGCAGTATGAAAGCTGGTCGATGCCGTTCATGGTGCTGTTCGCGGTGCCGCTGGCG
The DNA here is from genome assembly GCA_963845435.1 of uncultured Alphaproteobacteria bacterium. Taxonomy (GTDB): domain Bacteria; phylum Pseudomonadota; class Alphaproteobacteria; order Rhizobiales; family Xanthobacteraceae; genus Bradyrhizobium. Next base: position 420,271 of record CAWJSD010000014.1, on the reverse strand, counting down.
TTGTTCGGCGCATTCCTGGCATTGTTCGTCCGCGGCTTGCAGACCGATGTCTATTCGCAGATCGGTTTCGTGATGCTGATCGGTCTGTCGGCCAAGAACGCCATTCTGATCGTCGAGTTTGCCAAGCGCCGCCGTCAGGAAGGGCTGAGCATCGTCGATGCCGCGATGGAAGCGGCCCGGCTGCGGCTGCGGCCGATCCTGATGACCGCCTTCGCCTTCATCCTCGGCGTGGTGCCGCTGATGGTCGCGAGCGGAGCCGGCGCCGCCAGCCGGCAGTCGATCGGCACCACCGTGTTCGGCGGCATGCTCGCCGCCACGATTTTGACCCTGCTGTTTGTTCCCGTGTTCTACGCGGTCATCGAAGGCTTCCGCGAACGCGGCCACCGATAATTCGAATGCCACCGAGCCGCACCAGATCGCGGCCGAGTAAAAATCAGGAAGATCTTCATGCGACACTGGAAAATCTGGCTCGGCAGCGCGGCTGTTATTTGTGTCGGCGCGGGCATTGCGTATTCCTCGCTACGGACCGGACCGGTCGCCGCGGCCGCACCTGCGGGGCCGTTCGCGATGCCGGTGCCGGTGACGCCGGTGATCAAGAAGACCATTGCGGTCTATCTGGATTATTCGGCGCGAACCGAATCCATTCGCGAGGTCTCGCTGCAGGCCAAGGTCGCCGGCTACATCCAGTCGCAGCCCGCGGCCGACGGCGCCGACGTCAAGGAGGGCGACCTGCTTTACAAGATCGACGACCGCGACTATTCCGCGGCGCTCGATCAGGCCAAGGCGTCGGCCCAACGCAACGTCGCGGCGCTCAGTTACGCCAAATCGAATTTCAACCGCGGCGACGAACTGGTCAAAACCGGCTTCCTCGCCAAGGACAATTACGACCAGCGTGCCAGTACGCTTGGGCAAAGCGAAGCGTCGGTCGCGATGGATAGCGCGTCGGTTCGCGCGGCCGAGATCAATCTCGCTTATACCGACATCCGGGCGCCGTTTTCGGGGCGTCTGGGCCGCAACCGCGCGCCCGTGGGCACGCTGGTCGGCGGATCCGGATTCACGCTCAATACGCTGGTGCAGCTTGATCCGCTCTATGTCACCTTCAATCCGAGCGAACGCGATCTCGGCGTGATCCAGACCGCGCGCAACGCCAGCAAGGTGGTCGCCAAGGTATCGCTGCCGGACGATTCCTCGGCCGGGTATTCCGGCGAATTGACCTTCATCGACAACGGCGTCGACCGTACGACGGGTACGATCACGGCGCGCGCCACCGTACCCAATCCGAAATTCACCTTGCTGCCGGGCCAGTATGTTCGCGTGCGGCTGCATGTACGCGACGAGCCCAACGCGATGCTGGTGCCGCAGACGGCCCTGGGGTCGAGCCAGCTCGGCAAATACGTGTTCGTGGTCGGCGCCGATGGCAAAGCCGAGCAGAAGATCGTGCAACTGGGACCGACCGACGGCGATTCCGTCAGCGTGACCGGCCTTGCCGAGACGGACCAAGTGATCACGGGCAATCTGCAGAAGATCGGGCCGGGATCGCCGGTCTCACCGATTCCGCCAAAAAAATAGGGCGGGCAGCGGCGGCGATATGCGGGACCTGCGCGTCATCTGGCGTTTGATGCGGAAACTGGCGAACCGTTGGCTGAAATCTGCCCCGCCGTCGCATTCGATTGCGGTATTCGATCCGGAGGAGTTTTCGGATCTGATCCGCAGCGGTCGAAAGCAAGACCTGGAAACCCTGGCACGCCGGCTGAGCGAGCATCACGGCAAGTCACCTGCCAGTGCGCCCCCCGGGAGCCCGCGCGCGAAATCCAGTTGACAAACCGGATCACGGTACCGCCATTGTTTGGGAAATAGCCGGTTTGGCAGTAGCATTTGGTCGGGAAGTAGTGGATCAGCTCAAGGTCGCAAACAGCAGGCTACCGCACAAAAGTGCGATTCCGGCGAACAGAACCACCAAAAACCCCCCGGAAACCCGATCGATGGAACGCATGACGCCACTCCGTCCATGGAAGCGGGCACAATGGGGACCAGTTGATTAAAAATGTCGGAATCCACGTGATCTGGTCCCGGCCGGGCGCGCATAAAAAACCTTTTATTTGGCTCTGTCTCTAATATGCCTCAGTTCGGTTTCCTGATATGATGCAGATGTCGGCGAGTCCGTGGGGGGAGCGCCGAGCGTTGGGGAACGTATGGTTTACGTAGCGGCGACTAAAGGGGAGGCTGCTTCTCGCGCGGGCATTTCATTGCCCGGCAAGATCGCCGTTGCTGTTATCGCCTGCGCCGCCGCCTCGTTTTCTGCCGCCTTGATCGCGGGCTTCGATCCAACCACCTGGATCACGGCCGATCTGCCGCCCGCGACCGGCAATATCATGAATTTCAACGATCGCTTCGTGCCGCAACAGCCGTCGACCTCGGTGGATGCGTCGGCGCGGCAGCTTGTGCAGTCGTGGTCCTCCGAGCTCGAGCTCAAAATGCAGCAAGCCAAAAGCCGGCTTGCGCAGAGGCTTCAGTCGGGAAATCAGCTTCCGCAAGATTTCCGAACGGCGATGATTGACGCGCCGAAGCCGGTCGAAGAAGCCAAGCCGGTGGACGAAACCAAACCACCGGTGCCTGCCGCGATCAGCGTCCCGCTGCCCAAGGCGCGCCCTTCGGATGCCCGCCCGGTCGATGCAAAGATTGATGAGCCGCCCCCGCCGCCGGGCGCGTCGTCTTATGCGCGGGCGGACGATCGTAGCCTGTTCCAGAAATTGTCCGACTTTACGGGCAAGATCACGATGGCCTCGCTCGGATCGTCTGAAACCGGCACCTTCCACGATGCACCGGATCTTTCGACCTACGGCTACGATAAGCAGACCGCCGTTTACGACATAACGGCCCATGCGGTTTATCTGCCGAACGGCATCAGGCTTGAGGCCCATTCCGGCATGGGCAATCTGATGGACGATCCCGACCATGTCGGTGAAAAAATGGTCGGAGCCACACCTCCTGCCATCTACGACCTGAAGCCGCGCGAAAAGCTGTTTCACGGTGTACCGGCGTTGCGCATGAACCCGCAGGACGCGAGCGCGGCGCTGGGACGGTCTGGATTGCTCACGCATCCCTTCATGTTGGGCCCGCGAGGCGACTCCAACGGTTGTGTCTCGATCAAGAACTACGACCTGTTCATCAAGGCGTACAACGATGGCATGTTCACCCGTCTTGTGGTGCTGCGAAGCCTGAACGGCAACGGCAACAACGTAACTGTCGCTCACGCGGAACAGCAATCCTGACCGTAGCGACTGACCTGAGCCGTCCGCGAGGGGTATTCGCGGCATGAACAACGTATCCGATTGCGGAACGCCGCTGACCGCGACATTCAGAATCAAGCTGAACGGTCAGGCGGTCTCGATCACGACCGTTGGCCAGGCGTTTGATTTCATCACCAAACTCGGCTCGGTCGAGTGGATGGAATTCCGGTCGCTGCATGACGAAGCCGTCGATGCGCTTAAAGGCGCCGCTGAAAACGCGATGCTGACGGGGCAGGCGACCGGCGCATTGCGCGTGCTTTTCGGCCGGGCCAAGCTTCTCTGATCTTACCGACTGGCGACCAGCCGCAGGCGAGGCTTCAGGGTGTTCTGAAGTTCGGTCTTGAGCTGATGGACCCGCGGGTCGCCGGAGCGAGCGGCGCACGCAGCATACTGGTTGACCGATTGCATCAGCGCGTTGCGCTCCTCGGCGCTTTTCGTCACGTGCGGACTGGCCAATCGAAGTACCATGGCGCCGAGATGCACGAGGACTTCGTCGAGCGCTCGATCGATCTTGCTGATCTCATTCATGACGTCGCTCCTTCCTTGGAAGTAAGCGACATCGCGACCGGGCGTTCCTCAACCGCGACGCGTCGTGGCTAACGAAATGTAAACGGCGCGGCCGGAACCGAGCGTCGTCACCGTTCGCGAACCACGAGCAGAAACGAAGACCAGACGTTCCGGCCTTGCGCTCAGAACGAATTCGCCAGATCAATTTCCTGCCGCAACGCTTCAATGCGGCGTGCGGCTTCCGCGGCGGACAAATCCTCGGCGAACTGCCTGGGCTGGTAGGCCTCCGCTGCCAGGGAGCGCAGTGTCTGCGCCTGGCCCCGGCTCATCGGACCCTTAAGGCGGTCGGGATAGCGGTCGTAGGTCATTTCAATCTCCAAATCCAAGCAATTGGTGGCTTGCAATTTTGTTCTTTATTTGTTCTCTTGATCGTCTCACCGCAAGAGGCGCGCATCATGGACAACAGATTGAACGAAATTCGTCGAAAGATCAGAACGTTAAGAGCGGATATGCTGGATCTATCGGACACCATCGGTGGCCATATCAGCCGGGGTGAGGACTGCAGCAGCGGTTCACTGCGGTTGATGGCAATGCGGCGCGAGATGTTGGCGCTGATCGATCGCCGCAATGCCATGGGTGGCCGCGAGGAGTGTTTCGGCGCTCGACGGTTCAAGCCGGACGCTCGTTCGCTGCGCGAGAGGGCGCCTCTTCAGGTATGACAGGACACCGACCGATGGCGCACGGTCTGGGGGCGGGTTCCGACAGGCGGAGACCGTTCGCTGGGGTGAAATCCTCCACTGAATCCCTATCTTTCCCGGCATGAGCCGAGCATCCGCGACGTGGGTGTTCGGCACGCCGATGGAGAATTCATGAAGCCGCACGTCATCTGTCACATGGCCTCCAGCGTGGATGGCCGAACGCTTAACAGTCGCTGGCGTCCCGATGGAAAGCTGGCGAGCGCGTTGTTCGAGCGTCTGCATGATGAACTCGCGGGCGACGCATGGTTGATCGGGCGGGTGACCGGGCAGGAATTCGCAAAGGGCAAGCCCTATCTCACGGCCACGGAGCAGACTTTCCCTCGGCAAGCCTGGTTTGCTCGCCGCGACGCCGAGGCCTATGGCGTCGTGCTCGATGCGCACGGCAAGATCGGCTGGGGCCGATCGGACATTGGCGGCGATCCGATCGTTGTGGTGTTGTCGGAACAGGTTTCCGACGCCCATCTGGCAGGACTGCGCGGCGAGGGCGTCTCCTACATCTTCGCCGGCAAGACCGAGCTGGACCTTTCCCTGACACTCGAGATCCTCAATCGCGAACTCGGCGTCAAGCGGTTGCTGCTGGAGGGCGGCGGCGGCGCCAACGGCGCATTCCTGCGCGCCGGACTGGTCGACGAACTCAGCCTGATCCTGTGTCCGGCCATCGACGGCGCCAAGGGCGCGCCTGCTGTGTTCGATTCCGGGCAAATCTTGACCGGACCTTCCGCGCCGGTCGATGCCATGACGCTCGAAAGCAGCACCGTTCTCGACGGCGGCGCGGTGTGGTTACGGTACCAGCTGCGGAACCGCTGATTTAACCGAGCTACTGAACTTGCACACGATCGGCCCGACAACGATATCACCAAGGCCATGACCGAATACGCGTCACTTCCAGATTTCGTCGATCGTCACCCGCGTCTTTTCGTCTTGACCGGGGCGGGCTGCAGCACCAATTCGGGCATTCCCGATTACCGTGACGCCGATGGCAATTGGAAGCGTCAGCAGCCGGTGACGTATCAGGCGTTCATGGGCGGAGAAGCCACGCGTCAGCGCTATTGGGCGCGAAGCCTGATCGGGTGGCGGCGGTTCGGTCGAGCGCAGCCCAACGCGGCGCATCGGGCCTTGGCCCGACTCGAGGCGAGCGGGCGGTCCGAACTGGTTCTCACGCAAAACGTCGATCGGCTGCATCAGGCCGCCGGCACCGAAAACGTGATCGATCTTCATGGCCGGCTCGATCTCGTCCGGTGCATGGGATGCGAGCGCAAATTGAAGCGCGACGAGTTTCAGGAGCAGTTGACCCGGTTAAACACCGGATGGCTCGACCTGGACGCCGCCGAGGCGCCCGATGGCGACGCCGACCTCGAAGTTCATGACTTTTCCTCGTTCAGGGTGCCGGCCTGCCGCGATTGCGGCGGTGTGCTCAAACCCGACGTGGTGTTCTTCGGCGAGAGCGTTCCCCGCGCCTTCGTCGACGCCGCGACCGAACATCTGCGGCAAGCCGACGGCATGCTGATCGTGGGCTCTTCGCTGATGGTCTATTCGGGCTTCCGGTTCGTGCAAATGGCAGCGCGCGCCGGCTTGCCGATTGCGGCGGTCAATCTCGGCCGAACCCGCGCCGACGAGATGCTGGCCCTCAAGGTCGAGGAAAGCTGTGATACCGCATTGGGCTTCCTGCTTTAATCAACGGGCAGGGTGCGTGCCGATGCCGCCGATCTAGGCATTTAACGCGTCCGCGAAAGGAACGACGGCAGAGCCAGACCCGCCCGGATACGAAAGCGCCGAGCGGCACACTTACACCGGCTCAGTCGTTTTCTCCAGAAAGGTAACGCCGACTTGCCGTCCTTTTCGCCAAACGACCTGGCACGGTCTGCGAACGATCGAGTGCGGCGCGACCGACAGGCGAAACAAGCTCCCGATTGGCGTGTCGATGTCCACGATCAATTTGGCGCCCCCGGCCGAAACGTCGAGTACGTGACATTCATGGCTGCGCACGTCGCCGTCCAGCGTGATCCAGGCGCCGTGATTTCGCGCCTTTCGGGTCGAGGAGCGTGGCTGTTTGACAAGGGGCATGCTCGAAACGTGATGGTAAAGTTCTAATATTTCTTAAAGGTTATGGCGCCTTCGAGTTACGGCGAGCTGCGGGCGCCCCTGTTCGGCGTTCAGCAAAGGCGCCGGCGCCGCCGGGTCTGATCTCAAAGGATCGACCTCCACTGTCGGTTGAATCCGCGAAACTTTTGACTCCCGATATTTGGGATGACGGCGCGTCTTCTCGAATGCCGTTATCAATCAATGGAACCATCTGCAGCGACGGTCATTAGGTCCGCAGCAAACTGAGGACATGTCATGCATCTTTCCAATCAGAGCCTGCTCATCATTATCTTTGTCGGGATCGTTGCCGGTTGGCTCGCCGGCCGTGTGATGGAAGGGGGAGGCTTTGGGTTGATCGGGGATCTGCTGGTCGGCTTGGTCGGCGCTTTTATCGGGGATTGGCTATTGCCCCGGCTCGGCATTCATCTGGGTGTCGGAATCGTCGCGGCCATTCTGAATGCATTTATAGGTGCCGTTGTCCTATTGCTGGTCCTCCGCCTGATCAATGGCGGGTGGGGCTATCGCCGGCGCTGGAACTGATAAATCACCCCAGGCAGGTCCGTTAGCGCCTCCACGAGGTGCTCCAGCTCTGCCGACGTTTGTATAGCAGGAGCGGCCGGCTTCGCAGTTGAAGCCGGCAGCTACCGTGGCATAATCCCAGCTCGGCTTCAGTCCCAGCTAAGAGACCCGCCGTTCTGGTATTCGATAACCCGCGTCTCGAAGAAGTTCTTCTCCTTCTTCAGGTCCATGGCCTCCGACATCCACGGGAATGGATTCTCCGCTTCCGCGAATACGCCGGCCGAGGCCGATCTGGGCGCAGCGGCGGTTGGCGATGAAGTGCATGTACTGCTCGCATAGCGCGGCGTTCAGGCCGAGGAAGCCGCGGGGCATGGTGTCGCGGCCGTAAGCCGCCTCCAGCTCGGCTGCGGTCGCGGACCATGCTGCGGACCTCTTCCTGGAAGGCATCTGGTCCACAGATGCGGATTCTCGATCTTGATCTGGTTGATGACGTCGATGCCGAAGTTCAGGTGGATGCGACTCGTCGCGCAGGATGTACTGATACTGCTCGGCGATGCCGACCATCTTGTTGCGGCGGCCGAGCGACAGGATCTGCGCGAAGCCGGTGTAGAACCACATGCCTTCGAAGACGACGTAGAAGGCGATCAGGTCGCGCAGGAAGGCCTGGTCCGCCTCCGGGGTCCCGGTCTTGAAGGCCGGATCGTCCAGGTGCTGCGTGTGCTTGAGCGCCCAGGCGGCCTTCTCCGTGATCGATGGCACCTCGCGGTACATGTTGAAGAGCTCGCCTTCGTCGAGGCCGAGGCTTTCGACGATGTACTGGAAGGTGTGGGTGTGCACCGCCTCCTCAAACGCCTGCCGCAGCAGATACTGCCGGCACTCCGGATTGGTGAGGTGGCGATAGATCGCCAGCACGATGTTGTTGGCGACCAGGACTCTCGGAAGCCGCGAAGAAGCCGAGATTGCGCTTGATGGCGCGGCGCTCGTCCTCGGTCAGGCCGTCGCGCGACTTCCACAGCGCGATGTCGGCCTGCATGGAGACCTCGGTCGGCATCCAGTGGTTGTTGCAGCCGGAGAGATACTTCTCCCACGCCCATTTGTACTTCAGCGGCAGCAACTGGTTGACGTCGGCGCGGCAGTTGATCATGCGCTTTTCGTCGACCGACACGCGGCCGCCGGAACGGTCGATGGTGCCGAGGCCGGTCGGGTGCAGCGGTTCGAGCTGTCATCTGCAAGCGGCGGGCGTGCTGCCGCGGTGACGGTGTCGGACCAGTCGAGGTTGGCGGGTGATCCTTTCAAAGAGCCGTTCACTGGCAGGCCTCGCATTCCGGATTGTCGATCGAGCAAGCCTGGACGCCGGTCAGATCCGGCGCGATGGCAATCGGCGCGGCCCGCATTGGCTCCATCGGAACGGCATTCAACTTGCCGTCGGTTCCCTTCATGGTCGATTTCTCGACATGCGTCGCCGAGCGCGAGCGCAGATAATAGGTGGTCTTCAGACCGCTGGTCCAGGCCAGCCGGTACAGGCTGTCGAGCTTCTTGCCCGAGGGGTTGGCGATGTACAGATTGAGCGACTGCGACTGATCGATCCATTTCTGCCGGCGGGCCGCCGCCTTGATCAGCCACGTACTATCGATCTCGAAGGCCGTGGCATAGAGCGCCTTCAGGTCGTCGGGAACGCGGTCGATCGGGCCGAGGCTGCCGTCGAAATATTTCAGGTCGGATACCATGACTTCGTCCCACAGGCCGCGCGCCTTGAGGTCGCGCACCAGGAAGTCGTTCACGACGGTGAAGTCGCCGGACATGTTCGATTTGACGAAGAGGTTCTGGTAGGTCGGCTCGATCGACTGCGCGACGCCGCAGATATTGGAGATCGTCGCGGTGGGCGCGATCGCCATCATGTTGGAGTTGCGCATGCCTGTTGATTTCACGCGGTCGCGAAGGCCGTCCCAGTCGAGCGTCGCCGAGCGATCCATGTCGAGGCTGCCACGGGCGTCGGCCAGGATTTCGATCGAATCGATCGGCAGGATGCCCCGGCTCCACAGCGAGCCGTCGAACGACGGATAGCGGCCGCGCTCGGCGGCAAGATCGACCGAAGCCGAGATCGCGTGAAACGAAATCGCTTCCATGCTGTGATCGGCGAAGGCAACCGCTTCATCGGAAGCGATCGGAATGCGCGACGCGTGCAAGCGCGTCCTGGAAGCCCATCAGGCCGAGGCCGACCGGGCGATGTCGCAGGTTCGAGCGCCGCGCCTCCGGAATGGTGTAAAAATTGATGTCGATGACGTTGTCGAGCATCCGCATCGCGGTCGTCACGGTGCGCTTCAGGCGCGTCGATGTCGAGCCTGCCGCCGTGGATATGGTTGAGCAGATTGACCGAGCCGAGATTGCAGACCGCGACCTCGTCGTCCGACGTGTTGAGCGTGATCTCGGTGCAGAGGTTCGACGAGTGAACCACGCCGACGTGCTGCTGCGGCGAGCGCAGATTGCAGGGGTCCTTGAAGGTGATCCAGGGATGGCCGGTCTCGAACAGCATGGTCAGCATGCGGCGCCACAGATCGATGCGCCTGACGTGCTTGAAGGACGCGAATCTCGCCACGGGCGGCCTTTGCCTCGTAGAACGCGTAGCGCTCGGCGAAAGCCTTGCCGTAGAGATCGTGCAGGTCGGGCGTTTCGTCCGGCGAGAACAAGGTCCAGTCGCCGTCCGCCTCGACGCGCTGCATGAACAGGTCAGGCACCCAGTTGGCGGTGTTCATGTCGTGGGTGCGGCGGCGGTCGTCGCCGGTGTTCTTGCGCAGATCGAGGAACTCCTCGATGTCGATGTGCCAGGTCTCGAGATAGGCGCAGACCGCGCCCTTGCGCTTGCCGCCCTGGTTGACCGCGATGGCGGTATCGTTGGCGACCTTCAGGAACGGCACGACGCCCTGGCTTTCGCCGTTGGTGCCCTTGATGTGCGCGCCCAGGCCGCGCACGCGGGTCCAGTCGTTGCCGAGGCCGCCGGAATATTTGGCGAGCAGCGCGTTGTCCTTGATTGATTTGAAGATGCCGTCGAGGTCGTCGGCCACGGTCGTCAGGAAGCACGAGGAAAGCTGCGGGCGCAGCGTGCCGGCGTTGAACAGGGTCGGCGTCGACGCCATGAAGTCGAACGAGGACAGCAGATCGTAGAACTCGATCGCCTTGCTCTCGCGGTCGATCTCGCGCATCGCCAGACCCATGGCGACGCGCATGAAGAAGGCCTGCGGCAGCTCGATGCGATTGCCGTCTTCGTGCAGGAAATAGCGGTCATAAAGCGTCTGCAGGCCGAGGAACTGGAATTGGCAGGTCGCGCTCGGGCTTCAGGGCCGCGGCGATGCCGGGCAAGATCGAAGCGCGCGAGTTCCGGGTCGAGCAATTCGGCCGCGATGCCCTTCCTGACGTAGTTCGGAAAGTATTCGACGTAGCGACTGGCCATATCGGCCTGGGTCGCCGTGGTCGCGATCCGATGAACGAAGCTCAGCACCTCGGTTCGAAGCTTGTCCAGCAGCAGGCGGGCGCTGACGTAAGTGTAGTTCGGTTCCTGTTCGACCAGGGTGCGGGCCGCCATGATGCCGGCGAGCGCCAGTTCGTCGAGCGTGATGCCGTCATAGAGATTGCGGCGGGTCTCATCCAGTACGGGCGAGGGATCGACGCCGTCGAGACCGGCACAGGCTTCCTCGACGATCACGGCAAGCCGCTCGTCGTCGAGCGGCACCCGGACGCCGTCGGCGCGGCGTTACATGCAGCACGGGCGCGTTCACGGTAGCGGTCGGCTTGGCGGCGAGTTCTTCGGCGCGGCTGCGGGCGCGCTCCTCGCGGTAAAGCACATAGGCGCGGGCGACCTTGTGATGCTCGCTGCGCATCAACGCCAGTTCCACCTGATCCTGGACGTCCTCGATGTGAAAGGTGCGGCCTTCGTTGAGCCGGCGGGTGAGAGCGACGACGACTTCGTTGGTCAGCGTCTCGACGGCTTCATGCACCCGGCGCGAGGCCGCGGCGGAATGGCCCTCGACGGCGAGAAACGCCTTGGTCATCGCAATGGAGATCTTTCCGGCATCGAACGGCGAGACCTTGCCGTTACGGCGGATCACCTGCAGCGGCGGCGCATGCGCCGATGGCGCGGACACTTCCGGGTAAATACGAACGATCGGAGCGGAAGCGGATTCCGCGTTGCTGAGAGTTGGTGACATCGACATAGACCCCGTGTGATGCGCGCGTTTGTTAATTGACGGGGGCATCGACATGGGCGCCGGTCGGCATACCGGCGGCACATGCCGGCAAGCCTGCAAGCGACCGCTGGGACACCCCGCCCATGGACGTTCTGGTGTCGCGGCAGGTCTCCTGGCTCGCAGGTCGTCGTCGCTTCCGGTCTTCCCGGCCCGAAGGCCAGTGACATCGTTCGGAAGAAACTCTCTGCTTACAGTTGCGGGGGCAGCGCCGGAATGACTGCACCAAGGCAGCGCACCGACTTCCCTCTTAGCCACCAAATCTTGCGAAATAGCGGACCGTGACGTCCACATCTGGTAGTATTCGCGGGTGACTGTCAATGGTTGCGAAAACCAATGCCCGCTAATTTTTTATACCCGCCCGAAACCGTCCACCGCGCTTTCGAGGCGCTGTTGAGCGGCGCGCACAACGGAATGGCGGCGTCTCAGGCTAGGGCCGCCGTATTTGAGAGCTGATCTCTCGGGCGCCGTCATGATGATTTCGATGGGACTGCCGATCTCGCCATCGTCACGAACGTTCGACGCTTCCACCGTGCAGGCCATTGCAGACCATTGTCCCCTTGGGCAATGCCGCAACGGAAGCCGGTAATCCTCACGGGGATGGATCCTATTGGGCCGCGACTTCGAGCGCCACGACTGGCGCGCCGTTCAACTGTGGCGGCGCAACCAACATCGGCGAATAGATGTTGTCGGGCTCGCCACGATCATTGACCCACCAGCGGCTTCGCACAAACAGGCTTTCGACGAGATAGGGATACGGAGAGGGTCGGGTGGCGGGAAGCGATTGAATGACTCGGGCGGCAACTCCGGGAAATTTCAATCGGTAGATCTTACCCACCTTGAGCGGGTTCGCCGAATGCATCACGTCTGCGTTTCCTCAATGACTTTCGAGGACAGTCTTCAGATTCGAATGAACAAGAGATTAATTCGAGCGGCCGAGGCGGGCGGCGTCTTTGTAATTGGAAGCTTCGTTATCGAACTCGACGGCTTTCAGCGGCGCGCGCCGCAACAGGATAGCCATGATCACCAATGATGGCGTCCACGATATCATCATCCCAAGGAGCACAGCTTGCAGGGTCGTCACCACCTATTCCTCCGCTACACAAAACTATTTTGCGCACCCTTCTTGTGAAGGGCGTTAATTTCAACCTGGGGCAGAGCGCTGGAACCCAAAACGTGAACGGCGATTGCGGCTTTATTTGAAGTCGAATATGGCGCCGGGGAGAAATTATACGAGGCGATTGCTCTAAGGCCGTGAAACGTATCCGCAGGCACTTTGATCGAAAGCAGTCATGTCGATCGCGCGAGCACGGTGACCGATCGTCCACCGTTCGCCGCGCAATATGCGCTCGGTTGATCGGCACCCGCAATGGTTGTGCCGTGCACCGACCTGGCTCGGCTCAAGTTGTGGGACTGCCGAACTTGATGCTTTCGAGATCGGTCGACCGTAGGCATTAAACAGGCCCCGATCCATGAGGGCCCGCGGCGGGCTCACCATGTGACGCTGGCGGAAGGGGTGGGATTCGAACCCACGGTACCCTTGCAGGCACGCCGGTTTTCAAGACCGGTTCCTTAAACCACTCGGACACCCTTCCATCCGATTGAAATCATTTAGGAAAGCTGAGGGCTACGCTGGCTCAAAAGGGCCATCTGCTACCGCTTTGCTACCCAATGTCTTCGGAGCGCTTCTTTATGGCGGCTCGAAGCACTCCGTCAACCGCGTCACCCTGCATATTCGCGCGGATACACGTCCATCGTGATCGCGATGCTGGAATGCCCAAGGCGCTCCTGGACAATCTTGGGATGGACATTCGAGGCGAGCATATCGCTGGTGTGGCTATGCCCTAGTCCATGCAGCGTGATGCTCCATTCCTTTAAAAACGCGCTCACGACGTGCGTCAGGCTTTGGGGCTGGAGCCCTGAGCCGTCGGACGACGAGCCAGTCGTCACCCGCGCGGAGATATTCGCGCGACTTGGTGCACATCAGGCGGACAAGAATGCCGATGCAGGAATGGCTTGAGAAGCCGCTAGGAATTGCGGCTGTTGACGGACAACATCGATCAGGATCAGTTGACAGCGACCTTGTGAGACTGGGCGAGGTCACGGTCCATCACTGTTCGGCAACCTGCACTAAGGCTCGCGCGTTGGCGCATCATGCAGGCCGTGATCTTCGACACATTGGGGATTTCGGAGCTACAAAGCCTGAAAGCGTCGCTTGTGCACATCTGCTGCGCTTCCGGACTGAACGCCCGGCTCGCGGCGGGCAGAGCAAACAATGCGACAGCGAAAGCTGAAGCGACAACGGCAAATCTCGTAATTTTAAAGGTCATGGTCAAAATCCCCGGTGAACAATGGGTAGATTGGACCGTCGGTTTGTTTCAGCGTGGTTTCGTGACAACGGGAAAACAGTTTCCTTGCGTTAAAAAGTGACTTCGCCGGGGCTGTTGGGGACATGAGGTTCTGGATGCCTACAGACGGGCGGAACGGCGACAATTTGCTCTTTGATCTTTGACGTCGGTCGTCCTAGTCGACTGGGCGCCGCGGGAATTGGCTACGAGTTCCATGACGACTATCAAGAACGGTCTCTACGCAATAAACATCGAAATGAGGGAGGGCGGCCGCGGCAAAGCAAGCGGCGTGATCATCCTCAATAACGGGCGTATCGCCGGCGGCGACTGCAATTTCTATTATACCGGCTCCTACACGTTCAAAAGTGGCAGGTGGCGCGGCGAACTTATTACCCACCAGCACACCGACGCGCCGGGCGTGCAATTGCTGTTTGGTGGTAGAGAGGTGACCTGTGGGTTCACCGGAACGTACGCGGATGGAAGCGCAAACGTTGATGGTACCGCCTTGGTCGGCAAGAGCAGCGTATCGTTTGTGGCAAGTCTCGCATTCAAGGCGCCCTTCTGACGAAACACCACGAGCAAGCGGTCGGCACCTCGATAATGACAAGGTGCCGAACCGCCAGCGGTGAGTTAGCAGCCTTGGTCTGCCATTTTTTCCGACGGCTTGGCGCCCTGCGCTTCCTGTGCCGCGGTGGGCTGCCCCTGTTGTTGCCTTAGAGTATCCTGCGATGACATGGCTTTATCGCCGGCCACGTTGTTCATCGTTTCGGTCGGTGGATGCGGTTTGACATCAGCCGAGCCGGTGGTGATGGACTGCCCGGTTGCGCCCGGCGTTGGACCTGACCCGGCGTCTTTGCCGGTGTTGCAAGGGCCGGCCTGAGCGCCGACGCCCATCATGATGAAAGCGCAGCCTGCTAGGGCGAGCTGTCTCGTGTTCATTTGCTTCTCCTTGGTTGATTTCCATCCTTAGACGGCGACGTCTTAGCGCGCGGCCGACGCGGACCTTACGAGAACCGAAGCGAGGAAGCGGAGTTCCTCCCTGGTTGCAAAATGGGTCTCAGGCGTTTGTTGGTGGATCAAGGACTCAAATCCCTAGGAACGGGCACCTGTTCGTAACGTTGCTGTCGAAAGGGAGTGTTCCATGCATCATTCATCGTTGAGCAAGCTGGTTATTCTGGCGGCCTTGTTGTCACCGTTGCCCGCGATCGCGCAGGGAGGCGGTGGAGGAGGCGGCGGAAGCGGCGGAGGCGGTGGTGGATCTGCTGGCGGCGCCTCAGGTGGGGGAGCGGCAGGCGGCGGCGCGGCAGGTGCCGCGGCGGCCGGTACGTCTAGCACCAGCCCCGGCGCTGCTCCTGCTGCCGGCTCGGCGGGCGCAGGCACCTCGGCGGTGAGTGGTGTTACCGGCCCCGGCAATGCCGGCGGGCTGAATAACTCGGGAAACGATCCCAGCGGTGCAGGCAACGGCAACAGGGCGGTAAACAACGCGCCCGGCACGAACGGCGCCGGTACGGCGAACTCTTCCGGATCGCCCTCGGGCGGGGCCGCTGGCGGCGGAGCGCCGCGTGGATCAATGACCGCGGGAACGGCAGGCAACCCGGCCGGTGGCGCGACAGGCGGCCGCATCGACGGGACCGTGACGCAAGGAGGACCGGATAAGCCCGGCGACGACGTCATCAAGGAAGAAGACGCGCAAAACTCCAAGATCGACAAGAAGATTAAGAGCATCTGTAAGGGATGCTGAACCTGGCCCGAATGTTGGCACGTCTAATCGTCATCGCAGCGTTCGCGCTGTGCGCGACCCATGCGGTTGATGCCCGGTCGCATCGTCGTGCGGTCACGCCCGTTGCGACGCCGGCAAAGCCCAAGCCCGCGAACGTTCCCGAGCAAAACCGTGATCCCGCCGACGTCGCGCTCGACCGCAGGATCAAGGGCATCTGCCGCGGATGCTGATTGCTCACTAAATTCTCGGGCCAGAACGGGGGCGTTCGCTAACAACTGCCTGCGACACGCTAAGGATGTATCGGTCTTCCAGTGTCTCGGCGGACCAACCCATGCGATAGGGGATCATCGCATTGGTGTTAGAGGTTGGAATGTACAAAGCTGTCTTCGCGCTCGCAGCAACTCTTTCGTTTGCCGATCATCGCCGTGCCGCGCGAACGAGCGCGGCCGTCGCCAACAGGATGCCTACAGTCATCAGGCCGACCGTAACGACCCCGGCCGGCGTGATCCGGGCGTTGCCTTTGAGGTAGATGCTTTTGCCGATGCGAAGGTCGAAACCTGCGCGCATTTCTTCGGGGTGGGTGATGGGTATGTCGGGTGGTGTATCGATCATTAAATCATTCTCATAAAGCGCATCAGTCAGCTGCGTCAAGGTGTGGCGATCGGAGCAGCCCGCTCTAACGATCCGGCGAAGATAATTTGATGCACACGTATTCAATCGCATCGATCACCCGAGTTAGCTGCGGATTTTGGGACGCCACCGCGAAGTAGTCCCTAAACGCTGCAGCCTGATGAACGACAAATTCAAAAAAGGCTAGGGAATGCGGCGCTGCCATCGATGTTGCAGTGAAGACGGCGGTTACCGCGATCGTTCCGACACCGACCGGTGCCTTAAACCACTCGGCCACCCTTCCATCGCCAGAGTGCGGAACTTAGCAAACGCGCCGGGGAGGGAAAGAGGTAGCTGTCGCGCGTTAACGACCGTCCGAGGCTTTCCCTTGCCTGACGATCGGATCCCGACATAAACTTAGTCGAGAAAAGCCAGTCAAAGGCGTGTGTGCGGGAGTAGTGGCGTGGAGTGGTTCAAATCATCAAAGCGTCCGGCGGTCCCGCCGCCGGTTCCTGCCGCCGACATACTGCCGACACCCGAACAGCCGAAAGCCGCGTTAGCGGCCGCTCCCGCGCAAATCAAAAGCCCGAAGGCGGTGTTCGACAGCGTCGCCGACGAGCCGCGGGCGACCCGGCCGCTCACCGTCCCCAAGGTCGGCTTCACGATCTCGTCCACCAGAGACGGCGAGACCGACGAACTGCAGCTGACCAGCCCGACCATGACGGTGGCCAAGGCGCGCATGCTGTTCAAGTCGGGATGGAGGGTTCAAGTCATCAATGCCGCCGGCCGTCAGTTCGCGCCGTCGGAATTCGACGAAATTCTCAGATTCGATTGAGCACGGCCCGGCCGCCGCGGCACCTCCCGGCGGCGCCGGAATCACCTAATTGCCACAGTTTGCCAAGGCGCCATCAGTGGCGTGTGATTTATCCGCCACATTGCAGCCTTAGTCGAGCCGGCAAGCCTTATTTGGCTGGCGCGTCAGCACGCGGCTCCCGGAATTGAGCTCAAGAGCCCAAGCCGGTTCCAGCATCGCCATTTCAAACGGGATTGGTGGGGTCACGCGGGTTGGCCACGGCCGGACGACATCCTGCATGCCGCTGTTGAAAAAACCGATCCCACGACAAGCTCTCGTCGAGCGCATCGCGGTACCGGCCTTCCAAACGTATGTCTTTCAGCAACTAGCCCCGCAGTAAAATCTGTCGGGCTTTTAACTCGCAGACCCCGGTGATGAGCCGGAGCTTCAAATGCAGCGATGGACGCCGCGAAGGGGCGGTCGCTTAAAAGCGCGACCGATAACCGTCGACGGCGTGGGCGATAAAAATACTGGCGCTCATGACGCCGAAGAATGCAGTGACAGCTTCAAACATGGCCTTTGATCCTTGACCCAGCGATCGAACCAAACGCCTTGCGACCGCGCACAGTCAAAAGGATTCCGCGCAGTGTCTGATTTTCAAAAGTAAATGATGATTTTATGCAACACGCATGACGCGAGCTGGCCCCGTAAGGAGGACGGATCGGCCACACAACCATTCATTCACCACCCCGACGGTCTCCCCATTTCCGCCGCGTTCGGGCTGCGATATGTTCATCACTTGATGCGGAAGTGGGCTGCATAGGGGACGCAGCCGCCGGACGCCGTCGGGTAGGCGTGTCGACGAATAGGCGTACGGCCGGCGGAATGGTATTTGGGGCGATGGGGATTCGACGGTCAGATCCGATCATTCGGGCAGCGCGCGGCTGCTGCGGCCGTGGCGATGTGCCTCGCCCTCGCCAATTGCGCTTCGTCCGGACAATTCGCCAGCCGGGTCGATCCCAAATACGGCGTTTCCTCCAGCCCGCGCGTGGTCGCGTTCGGCGATCCCGTGCCGAAGGGCGGCGGCACCTACCGCGTCGGCAAGCCCTATACCGTCGGCGGCCGGGTCTACGTCCCGGAAGAAGACGTCAATTACCGCGAGGAGGGCCTGGCCTCCTGGTATGGCGACGATTTCCACGGCCGGCTGACCGCCAATGGCGAAGTGTTCGACATGGGCTCGCTGACCGCGGCCCATCCGACCCTGCCGATGCCGTGCTATGCGCGGGTCACCAATCTCAGCCAACGGCAAATCGCTGATCGTGCGCGTCAATGACCGCGGCCCCTATCACGGCAACCGCCTGATCGACGTCTCGAACAAGGCCGCCGAACTGCTTGAATTCAAAGGCAATGGCGTCGCCCGCGTGCGGGTCGAATATGTCGGCCGGGCGCCGCTGGAAGGTTCCGACGACCGCCAGTTGATGGCGACCCTGCGCACCGGCGCGCCGGCGCCTTCGCCGTCGCTGGTCCGGGTGGCCTCGGCCCGTCCGTTCGTGCCGGAAATGATGTCGTCCGGCCGCGCGATCCGGGGCGAGGTTCCGATGCCGGAAGGGCGGCCCTACAGCCTCGGCAATACCTCGGCCGACCAGGCCTCGATCAACGCCACGTCCGAAATGTCGGCCTCGGCCCGCTCGCGCTCGGCCGGCCGGGTCATCGAATAATCCGCGCGCGGTGTCTCGTACGAGGACGATCCGCGTTACGCTCCGGACGAGCCGGCCGATCACCGCCTATGCGCCGGTCGATCCGCGCGGACCGAGCGAGATACTGGCCGGACGCGGGCTTTATTGAGCCGACGCGACTCGCTCGCGTCGCGCTGACTCGCGTCGCCGCATTCGCTGCCGGAAGCCGGCGCGATCAGCACCCGTGTTGTTCGCGCTACTCCCAACTGTTAGAGCATGGTCCGCGAAACATCATCTGCTCGGACCAGAGCAACGCCGGGCTCAGGGCATCGCCGATGGCAGTCGAACCAGCACCCTCCCGCACCTCGAAACTCGGCGTTCGGCCGCGATCTGGCGCCGCCTGGTCGCGGCCGTCGTCGCGATGGCGGTCGGCTGGGGCGGCGTGGTCTACGCCGCCAACCAGAGCGTGCAGGGCTCCAAGAAGGAAGAGGGCGGTTTCGACGGCGACGCGCCGACCGCGATCCTGATCGAGGCCACCAGCGGCAGCGTGCTGTTCGAAAAGAACGCCGACGAACTGCGCGCGCCCTCCAGCATGATGAAGCTGATGACCGCCGAGGTGGTTTTTCACGCCATCAAGCAGGGCGACATCAAGCTGACCGACGAATACCGCATCAGCGAGAACGCCTGGCGCCGGGGCGGCGCGCCCTCGGGCACCTCGACGATGTTCGCGGCCCTCAACAGCAAGGTCTCGGTCGACGACCTGCTGCACGGCGCGCATCATCCAGAGCGGCAACGACGCCTGCATCGCGCTGGCCGAAGGCATCGCCGGCAACGAGCGCACCTTCGCCACCGAGATCATGACCAAGCGCGCCCGCGAGCTCGGCCTGACCAAATCGACCTTCGCCAATTCCAACGGTCTGCCCGACCCCGGCAACAAGATGACGGTGCGCGAACTGGCGACGCTGGCGCGCTACATCATCCAGACCTATCCCGAATTCTACAAGCTGTTCGGCGAGAAGGAATTCACCTGGAACAAGATCCGGCAGCCGAACCGCAATCCGCTGCTGAATTCGCTCGAAGGCGCCGACGGGCTCAAGACCGGCTACACCAAGGAGGGCGGCTACGGCATGGTCGGCTCCGCCGTGCAGAACGGCATGCGGCTGATCGTCGTCGTCAACGGCCTCGAGGACCGCGAGGACCGCGCCACCGAAGCCAAGAAGATGCTGGAATGGGGATTCCGCAATTTCGAGGTGCGCACCCTGTTCGCGGCGCAGCAGCCGGTCGGCTATGCCAAGGTGTTCGGCGGCGACAGCCGCTCGGTCAAGCTCGCCAGCCCCGATCCGATCAAGGTGATGGTGCAGAAGAACGGCAACGACAAACTGATCGCGCGCATCGTCTATAACGGCCCGGTGCGGGCGCCGATCAGCCCGGGCCAGCAGGTCGGCGTGGTCAGGGTCTGGCGCGGCGCCAATATCGCGATGGAAGCGCCGGTCTTATGCCGCGGACGCGGTCGGCAAGGGCTCGACGATGCGGCGGGCGATCGATGGCGTCAGCGAACTCGTGATCGGGATGTTCCGCGCGGGCGCCGAGAAGCTCTGAGCATGGCCGAGGCAGCGGTCAAACGAGCGGGCGGACGCGGACGATTCATCACCTTCGAGGGCGGCGAGGGGTCGGGCAAATCCACCCAGATCAAGACGCTGGCCGAGCGGCTCGAAGCCGCCAAGCTGCGCACCATCGTCACCCGCGAACCCGGCGGATCGCCGGGCGCCGAAATCATCCGGCATCTGGTGCTGTCGGGGATGGGCAAGCTGCTGGGCCCGGACGCGGAAACGCTGTTGTTTGCCGCGGCGCGCGACGACCATGTCCACACCGTGATCCAGCCGGCGCTCAATCAGGGCATCTGGGTGCTGTGCGACCGCTTTTCGGATTCGACGCGGGTCTATCAGGGCAGGCTCGGCCAGGTATCGGCTGGTGTTCTCAACGCGATGGAGCGCGTCACCATCGGCGACCTAAAGCCGGATCTGACCTTCATCCTCGATGTTCCCGTGGAGGTCGGCCTGCAGCGTGCCGCCGCCCGGCGCGGCACCGGCGCGCCGGACCGGTTCGAGGCCGAGGACGTCAAATTTCATCAGGAGTTGCGCGACGCCTATCGGCAGATCGCCGAGAGCGAACCGCAGCGCTGCGTGCTGATCGACGCCACCGCGGCACCCGACGCGGTCGCTGCGACCGTGTGGGCCGCTTTGCGCGAGCGTCTGTTCACGCCAAGTCCGGCCAAGGCGGTCACTTCGGCATGAGCGCAAAACAGGTCGAACCGCAGATCACGGTCGCGCATCCCCGCGAAACCTCGGTCTTGTTCGGCCATCGCGAGGCCGAGACCGGCATTGCTTGACCGCCTATCGCAGCGGGCGCATTCCGCATGCCTGGCTGATCGGCGGCGCGCAGGGCATCGGCAAGGCGACGCTGGCCTATCGCATGGCGCGGTTCGTGCTCGCGCATCGCAATCCGCTTGCCGCCGAGGTGCAGCGCGCCGAGACGCTGGAGGTCGATCCGTCCCATCCGGTCGCGCGCCAGATCGCGGCCGGCGGCCATGGCGGACTGCTGACGCTGGAGCGCTCGCTCAACGACAAGGGCGTGCTGCGGACCGTGATCACGGTCGACGAGACCCGCGAGACCATTTCGTTCTTCGGCTCGACCGCGGCGGTCGAGGGCTGGCGGGTGTGCATCGTCGACACCGTCGACGAACTCAATCCCAACGCCGCCAATGCGCTGCTGAAGGTTCTCGAAGAGCCGCCGCGGCAATCGCTGTTCCTGCTGGTCAGTCACGCTCCGGCGCGGGCGCTGCCGACCATCCTGTCGCGCTGCCGCAAGCTGATGTTGCGCCCGCTGGCGACTTCCGACGTGATCGGCGCCGCCGGACAAGCGACCGGTATCGCGGCCGACGATACCGAGCTGGCGGAAGCTGCCGAAGCCTCGGAAGGCAGCGTCTCGCGGGCGCTGACCCTGCTCGGCGGCGACGCGCTGAAACTGCAGCAGCGTACCGCGGCGCTGTTGTCGACCCTGCCGCGGGTCGATCCGCGCGAATTGCATGCGCTGGGGGAATGCGCTCGGCGGCAGCGACCGGGTGGCGCTGGCGGCGTTCATCGATAGCGTCGATCGCTGGGTCGGCGAACGGCTGCGGGCCGACGATGCCAATGCGAACGCCAACCTGCCGCGCCTTGCACGGCTGGCGGAGGTATGGGAAAAGATCAACCGCGCCGCGCGCGACACCGAATCCTATAATCTGGAACGAAAACCGCTGGTTTTCTCGGTGTTCGGCCTGCTTGCGGAAGCGATGCAATAAAGGCGCCGCCCGGGTATTTCCAGGCAATCCCGTTTGAATGATGAAGGAATTGGTGGTGGCGACGCCAGGTAAGAAAGCATCGGCGAAAAAGGCTGGCAAAAAGTCGGCCTCCAAGAGCGCCAGGAAATCCGGGAAGAAGGCCGCCGAGGCAGCGGCGAAGAAAACCCGCGCCAAGAAGCGCAAGCCGGCCGCGAAAGCCAACAAAACTGCCAAGAAGACGGTGAAGAAAGCAGCCACCAAAGCCGGCAAGAAAACTGCCGGGAAGGCGGCCAAGACGACAACCAAGACGACGACAAGAAAGCCGTCACGAAGCCGTCTGCCAAAAAAACGATTGCCGCGACGAAGCCGCCGGTTCCGGCTGCTGCGCCGGTCAAGCGCAAGCCGAAGGCTCTGTCGCCCGCACCGAAGCCCGTCGAAACCGTTACTCGCGCCGAGCCGTCTCCCGCATCAATCCGGCGGCGTCCGCTGTGCGCGAAACGTTTTTCATCACCACCGCGATCGCCTATCCGAACGGCGTCCCGCATATCGGCCACGCCTATGAGGCGATTGCGACCGATGCGCTGGCGCGCTTTCAGCGGCTCGACGGCAAGGATGTGTTCTTCCTGACCGGCACCGACGAGCACGGCCTGAAGATGGTTCAGACCGCGCAGAACGAGGGCATGACGCCGGCCGATCTCGCCACCCGCAATGCCGCCCGTTTCAAGGAGATGGACGAGCGCCTGAATGTGTCGTTCGACCGCTTCATCCGCACGTCGGAGCCGGCGCATCATCATTCGGTGCAGACGATCTGGAACCGGATGCAAGAGAATGGCGACATCTATATCGACGCCTATGCCGGCTGGTATTCGGTGCGCGACGAAGCCTATTACGCCGAAGACGAGACCGTGGTCGGCGAGGACAATGTGCGCCGCGGCCCGCAAGGCACGCCGGTGGAGTGGGTCGAGGAGAAGAGCTATTTCTTCAAGCTCTCGGCCTATCAGGACAAGTTGCTTGCGCTTTACAACGATCAGCCCGATTTCATCGGCCCGGACTCGCGCCGTAACGAAGTGATGAGCTTCGTGAAGGGCGGTCTGAAAGACCTGTCGATCTCGCGCACCACCTTCGACTGGGGCGTCAAGGTGCCCAATGATCCCGACCACGTGATGTATGTCTGGGTCGACGCGCTGACCAATTACATCACCGGCGTCGGCTTTCCCGACGAGAGCAGCGACAATTGGCGCTACTGGCCGGCCGACGTGCATATCATCGGCAAGGACATCATTCGCTTCCACGCGGTGTACTGGCCGGCATTTCTGATGTCGGCCGGTATTCCCGTGCAGAAGCGGGTCTATGCCCACGGCTTCCTGTTCAACAGGGGCGAGAAGATGTCGAAGTCGGTCGGCAACGTGGTCGACCCGTTCAATCTTGCCGATCAATACGGCGTCGACCAGATGCGCTATTTCTTCCTGCGCGAGGTGCCGTTCGGCCAGGACGGCAGCTACAACCATGAAGCCATCGTCGCACGCATCAATGCCGATCTCGCCAACGATCTCGGCAATCTGGCGCAGCGCTCGCTATCGATGATCGCCAAGCAACACGGTGGAATACTGCCCGCGCCAGGCGAATTGAGCGACAACGACATGGCGATCCTGACGCAGGCTGACGGCATGCTCGAACTGTCCCGGACTGCGATGGCCACCCAGCAGATCCATCAATGGCTCAACGCGGTGTGGGCCGTGGTCGCGGAGGCCAACCGATATTTCGCGGGCGAGGCGCCGTGGGCGCTGGCCAAGACCGATCCGGAGCGTCAGAAGACGGTGCTGTATGTAACCGCGGAAGTGGTGCGGCAAATTGCTATCCTGGCGCAGCCGGTAATGCCGGCATCGGCGGCGAAGTTTCTCGACAGCCTCGGCATCGCGAAAGGCAGTGCCCGGGATTTCGCGGCGCTGGGCGCGGCTGGACGGATCACGGCGGGCACGGCACTGCCGGCGCCGGTCGGGGTGTTTCCGCGTTATGTCGAACGACCCGCGGACTGAGCGGTTGATAGCGAATGCTGATCGATAGTCACTGCCACCTCGATTTTCCCGACTTCGCCGAGGACCTCGACGCCATCGTCGCCCGCGCCAGCGAAGCCGGGATCGGTCGCATCGTCACCATCTCGACGCGGGTCCGGCGGCTGGGCGCGCTGCTCGAGATCACCGCGCGGTTTCCCAACGTCTATTGCTCGGTCGGCACCCATCCGCACCAGGCCGATGAGGAAGACGGTATTTCCGCGGAGGAACTGATCGAACTCACCCGGCATCCCAAAGTCGTCGCGCTGGGCGAAGCCGGGCTCGATTATTTTTACGAGCACGGCTCACGGGGCGCACAGGAGCGCGGCTTTCGCGCCCATATCGCGGCTGCCCGCGCGACGGGGCTGCCGTTGGTGATCCATACCCGCGAGGCCGACGAGGATTGTGGCAAGATCCTTGCCGACGAGATGGCCAAGGGATCGTTTCGCGCCGTGCTGCATTGCTATACCGGCGGGCGCGAGTTGGCGCTGAAAGCGATTGATATGGGCCTCCTGATCGGATTCACCGGTATCCTGACCTTCAAGAAATCGCAGGCGCTGCGCGATCTCGCGGCTGAGCTGCCGTCTGATCGCATCCTGGTCGAGACTGACGCACCGTTCCTGGGTCCCGGCAAATTCCGCGGCAAGCGCAACGAGCCTTCGTATGTGGTCGAAACCGCCAAGGTGCTGGCGGAGACACGGGGCGTTTCGCTGGAGGAGATTTCGCGGCAGACCACGGAAAATTTCTTCCGGCTGTTCAGCAAGGTGCCGGCGATCGACGGTTCCTTGGCGAAAGTCCAGGCATGACACTGACGCTCACGATTCTCGGCTCCGGATCTTCCGCCGGCGTTCCGCGGCCAGCGCTGGGCTGGGGCGCCTGCGATCCCGCCAATCCGAAGAACCGGCGTCGCCGCTGCTCGCTGATGGTGGAGCGCTTGGCAGGCGAGGGTACCACACGAATCGTCATCGACACTTCGCCGGATCTGCGCGAGCAGTTGATCGACGCCGATGTCGGTCATATCGACGCGGTGTTTCTGACCCACGAGCACGCCGACCAGACCCACGGCATCGACGACCTGCGCTCGGTGGTGTTGCATCAGCGCAAGCGCATCCCCGTGCATATGAACAAGTTGACCGCGGACCACATGTTGCTGCGGTTTTCCTACTGCTTCGTATCGCCGCCGGGCAGCGACTATCCGCCGATCCTCGACTATGTGTCGGTCGAAGCCGGCGAGAGCCAGACCATCGCGGGGAAGGGAGGCCCGATAACGCTGTCGGCGTTCTGGGTCGACCACGGCCAGATCAAGGCTCTCGGTTACCGTATCGGCGATGCCGCCTACACGCCCGACGTGGTCGACATTCCCGAGGAGAGCTGGCCACAACTGCAAAATCTGGAACTATGGATCATCGACGGGCTGCGCTATGCCCAGCACAGCAGCCATTTCAGCGTCGGCGATGCGCTGTCCTGGATCGAGCGCTTCAAGCCGAAGCGTGCCGTCATCACCAATATGCACGCCGATCTGGATTACGAAGTGCTGCGCGGAAAACTTCCCGACGGCGTGATCCCGGGGTTTGACGGCATGCGGCTGACGCTGGAGCGGGCGAAATAGGGCGTTTCGCTTACCCGTCATTGCTTCGTCGCTTCGCTCCTCGCAATGACGGCTATGCCGAAATCGCCTTTGCCGAATTGATCTGATCGCGCAGCAGAAATTTCTGGATCTTGCCGGTCGAGGTCTTAGGGATGGTGCAGAACACCACGGCCTTCGGGGTCTTGAACCCCGGCATCTGGCCGCGACAGAACGCGATGATCTCGGCTTCCGAGCTGTTCGCATTGTCCTTTAATTCAACGAACGCGCAGGGCACTTCGCCCCATTTTGGATCTGGCTTTGCCACCACGGCGGCGAACAGCACCGCGGGATGTTTGTAGAGCACGTCCTCGACCTCGACCGACGAGATGTTTTCGCCGCCGGAAATGATGATGTCCTTGGAGCGGTCCTTGATGATGACATAGCCGTGCTCGTCGAGCACGCCGAGATCGCCGGTGTGAAACCAGCCGCCCTCGAAAGCATCCTGGGTGGCCTTCTCGTTCTTCAGATAGCCCTTCATCACGATATTGCCGCGGAACATCACTTCGCCGATGGTCTCGCCGTCGCGCGGCACTTCGCGCATGGTTTCGGGATCCATCACCGTGACGTTTTCCTGCAGCGGGTAGGGCACGCCCTGGCGGCGCTTGAGCTGCGCGCGCGCCTCGCCTGACAGATCATCCCAGCCCGGCTGCTCCGCACAGACCGAGGCCGGACCGTAGACTTCGGTCAGGCCGTAAACATGTGTCAGCCTGATGCCGATGCGCTCGGCGCCTTCGAGCACCGCGACCGGCGGCGCGGCGCCGGCGATCAGGCCGACCACTGAACGCGAAGGCGTGGTCTTCGGCGCTTGCGGCGCATTGATCAGCGTGTTGTAGACGATCGGCGCGCCGCACATGTGGGTGACGCCGTGCTTCGGGATCAGTTCGAAGATCTTGGCGGGATCGACCTTGCGCAGGCAGACGTTGATGCCGGCGGTGGCCGCGATGGTCCACGGAAAGCACCAGCCGTTGCAGTGAAACATCGGCAAGGTCCAGAGATAGACCGGATGCTGGCCGAGATTGCCGGCGAGGATATTGCTGACGGCGTTGAGATAGGCGCCGCGGTGATGGGTCACCACGCCCTTTGGATTGCCCGTGGTGCCCGAGGTGTAACTTAGCGCGATCGCGTCCCATTCGTCGTCCGGCGGCAACATCGCGAAATCGGGATCGCCCTGCGCGAGCGCCTCCTCATATTCGATCGCGCCGATCCGGTTGCCGCCGACGAAGGCGCTGTCATCGACGTCGACAACGAATGGCCTGGGCTCTTTCATCAGGCGCAACGCTTCGGCGATCACCCCGGAGAATTCCGGATCGACCAGGATGAGCTTGGCGCCGCCATGATCGAGCTGAAACGCGATCGAGGCGGCATCGAGCCGGATATTGAGCGCGTTCAGCACCGCGCCGGCCATCGGCACCGCAAAATGCGCCTCGTTCATGGCAGGAATGTTCGGCAGCATCGCCGCGACG
Source organism: uncultured Alphaproteobacteria bacterium (assembly GCA_963845435.1). Taxonomy (GTDB): domain Bacteria; phylum Pseudomonadota; class Alphaproteobacteria; order Rhizobiales; family Xanthobacteraceae; genus Bradyrhizobium. The sequence continues at coordinate 393,271 of CAWJSD010000014.1, read as the reverse complement.
GTATCGCCACGGCCGATTTCCCGGCTTGCGAGATACGACGCAAAGCGCCGGCAGCGCCGATAGGTTTCCGACCAGGTGAAGCTGCGGCCCTCGTAAACCGCGCTGACATGGTTCGGATAGACCGCCGCGGTGCGCGCCAGAAAACTCAGCGGCGACAGGGCCACGAAATTGGCCGGCGTCTTGTCCAGCCCAACGCTGTATTGATTTGGTTTGCCACTCATCGGCGGCCTCTCGTTTGCGCAAATAGCTAGTTTGAAAGAAACCCGATCGAGATCCACGGAAATGCGGCCACGATGATCAGGCCGGCCAGCAGCGCCAGCATGTAGCCCCAGATCGGCCGGATGCCTTCGGCCGGATCGACCCGGCCGATGGCGCAGGCGGCATAATAGCCGACCCCGAACGGCGGCGCGAACAGGCCGATGCCCATCGCCAGGATGATGATCATGGCGTAATGCACCTCATGCACGCCGACGGCGCGCGCGATCGGAAACAACAGCGGACCGAACAGCACGATCGCCGGGATACCTTCCAGCACGCTGCCGAGCACCATGAAGGCCACGATCGAAACCGCGATAAAGGCGGCGGCGCCGCCGGGCAGGCCGGTCATCGCGGCCGCCAGCGCGCGCGAAAACCCTGATTGCGTCAAGCCCCAGGCCATGCCGGTCGCGGTGCCGATGATCAGCAGGATCGCGCCGGACAGGCACGCGGTATCGATCAGCATCGGCATCAGCCGCCGCCAGTCGAACTGGCGATAGACTAGCAAGCCGACGAGGATGCCGTAGACGATGCCGATGGTGGACACTTCGGTGGCGGTGGCGATACCTTCGACGACGGCGGCGCGGATCACGAACGGCAGCGCCAGCGCGGGCAGGGCGACGACAAAGGGCTTTGCCGACCTCGCCGGCCGCCCGCCTTCTTGACGTGGCTAAGATCCTCGCCGCGATAGCGCCACCACACCAGCGACGCCAGCGTCGACCGCCAGCACCACGCCCGGCAGCAGACCGCCGGTGAACAGCGCCGAGATCGAGACGCCGGTCACCGAACCGATGGTGATCAGCACAAGGCTCGGCGGAATGGTCTCGGTCTGCGCGCCGGTGGCCGCGAGCAGCGCGACCAGATCGCCGGGCTTGGCGCCGCGCGCCTTCATTTCCGGAAACAGCACCGGCGCCACGGCCGCCATGTCGGCGGCCTTGGAGCCCGAGATGCCCGACACCAGATACATCGCGCCGACCAGCACGTAGTGCAGGCCGCCGCGGACATGGCCGAGCAGGCTGGCCAGAAACGCCACCATGGCCCGCGCCATGCCGGTCATCTCGATCAGCAATCCCAGAAACACGAACAGCGGCACCGCCAGCAGGATCAGGTGGCTCATGCCCTCGTCCATGCGGCCGACCAGCACCATCAGCGGCGTGTGCGTGGTCAGCGCCAGATAGCCGAACATGGCAAGGCCGAATCCGAACGCGATCGGCACGCCGGCGAACACGCAGAAGCCGGCGACGCCGACGAAGAAGATGATCAGATTGATATTGCCGAGCGGTCGCAGCCAGGGCTGCGCAAAGCCAGAAGACGCCGATGACGGCCGCGACCGAGACGATCGCCGCCAGCGTGGTCCGCAGATCGGCCGAACGAAACAGCCGCAGCAGCGCGAACATCGCCATCAGGCAGATGCCGACCGGCAACGCCGCGGCGCGCCAGGTGTTGGGAATCTGCAGCGCCGGCGTGGTGATGAAGCTCTCTTCGTAGGCGTATTGGTAGGCGGGCCAGACGATCAGCAGCAGGAACGCCAGCGCGGCGCAGGTCGCCACCACATCGAGATAGGCCCGCATCGTCGGACCGGCGCTGGCGACCACCGCCGTCATCCGCATGTGCTCGGCGCGGCGGAACGCCACCACGGCGCCGAGCATCGCCAGCCACAGGAACAGGATCGAGGCCAGTTCGTCCGACCAGATCAACGGCTGGTGCATCACGTAGCGCGAGACCACGCCGGCGAACAGAATGACGATCTCGGCGACGACCAGCAGCGCCGCCGGGATTTCGACCAGCATGCCCAGCACGGCTTCGATCGAGCCGAGGATCGAACGGCGGCGAGGGGGCGTCACCTCGCCTGCCGTCACGGACGAAAACTCGATCTGGACCATTGCGGTGCCCTCGTTCGATGCCGTTTAGGACAGCTTGCCGACCGCCTTTTCCAGCAGCTCCCAGGCCTGGTCGCCGTATTTGCCCTTCCATTCGGCATAGAAGCCGGCGGAACGCAGCTTTTCGCGGAACGGCGCCACTTCGGGCTGGTTGAAGACCAGACCCTTGCCGGCCAGTTCCTGCTTGACCGAGGCATTGAGCTTTTCGGTGTCGTCGCGCTCCTTGACCGCAGCGGCGTTGATGTTCTTGGCGACGATGGTCCTGATGTCATCGGGCAAAGCCGCCCAGGCGCGGCGATTCATCAGGAACCAGAAGCCGTCCCACATGTGGTTGGTCATCGAGCAGTATTTCTGCACTTCGTAGAGCTTCGCGGTCGAAATCAGCGCCAGCGGATTTTCCTGGCCTTCGACGATCTTGGTCTGCAGCGCCGAATAGACTTCGCTGAAATTGATCGAGGCGGGCGAGGCGTCGAACGCCTTGAACATCGAGGTCCACAGCGGCGACACCGGCACGCGGATCTTGAAGCCCTTGTAGTCGTCAGGGCCGTTGATCGGCTTGGTCGAGGAGGTGGTCTGGCGGAAGCCGTTGTCCCAGATCTTGTCCATGACCTCGAGGCCGGCCTTGTTGATTTCGCCGCGCACATAGGCGCCGAGATCGCCGTCCATGGCCTTCCAGACCGTCGGGTAATCCGGGAACGCAAAGCCGATGCCGTTGATCGAGGCCGCCGGGACCAGCGTCGCCAGAATCAGGCCGGACAGCGTGAAGAACTCGACGCCGCCGGAGCGCACCTGGCTCAGCATGTCGGTGTCGGAACCGAGCTGGCTGTTGGGGAAAACCTGCAGATCGAAGCGGCCATTGGTCTCGGTCTTGATCGCCGCCGCCATCTCACGGGCGCGCGCCACGAACGGATGCGATTCCGGAAGATTGTTGGCGAATTTGTAGGTGAATTCGGCCGTCTGCGCGCGCGCAATATAAGGCGCGCCGACGCCGCCAAAGACCGCCGATGCCGCGGTTGCCTTGAGCAGCGTGCGTCGTGAAAAACTCATTTCGTTTTCTCCCTCAAAGCCTTCTTGAAACGTATTCTTTTAATCGGATCGCGCCGGCCAGGCTCCGTCGAGTCAGACCGCCAAGCCAGCGATCATCCTTTACAGGCTTATTGCCTGCTTTCTCGGAAAATACCAAGCGCCGGGACCTCAGCTTTTGTGTGGATTGATGTCGCGCAATTCCGGTCAGCAAGGGTGCTGTCTTGGCAGGCCTGGCGAGGCCGCTGGTGCGAGGATTGAGACGATGGCCATTTGTATCGGCGCCAAACCAGATCAACGTCCCAAGGAGTGCAAATTGGCGCAAAAGCTCAGCATTTGGCTACAAGTATCTGTAATCCCTCGAGATATAATTATTCCATAATATACCTTATGCGAATTAGAGATATGGGCTTGGCCGCTGGGGATTGGATCGTTCCCGGCCCGCATGTCCACTGAACGCAAGGAGCGTCGAGTTCTTGTCGGGAAAACTCTGGGGCGTTGGCCGTGCGGCGTACACCGCCTGCGGTCCTTCGCTTCAACGACCTCGCCATCATCATGACGCCTTACGCGCGCCGTGCCGCCACCACGCGACCGCTCAACACAATCGACGTCAGGTCGGGCGCAATATAGTGTGCGGCATCAACACCGGATTAAATCCGGCCTAATGGCCAAAACGGCCTGATCCCGGGGAGGAACATCCCATGCGTTCCGCGCTGCTTGCCGCCAGCTTTTGCTCGATTGCCGTTGCCGCCACTGCGCAGACCGCTCGCCCCGACCCCGGCCCGCTGACCATTGCTCGCCAGGGCAGTTTCTTTGTCGGAGGCCGGGACGTCAAATCGGAAACGCTATCGACGCTCCCCGCTTACGCTTCGTCCGGCACCATTACGGTTGATCAGATGTATGTGCGCTACCAGGTGCCATCAGGCGATCTCGGCGTTCCCATCACATTGATCCATGGTTGCTGTTTGACCGGCAAGACCTGGGAAACGACCCCTGATGGCCGCATGGGTTGGGACGAATATTTTGTTCGTCACGGCCATCCGACCTACGTCATCGACCAGGTCTGGCGCGGTCGCTCTGCGGCCGATCCGTCGGCGATCAACGCGGTGCGCAGCGGTAAGGCCGCCGTCGATCAATTGCCGACGGTGTTTTCTGCCGGCCACGAAGGCGCCTGGGCGATTTTCCGGTTCGGCAAGGAATATCCGCAGACCATGCCGGGAATGCGCTATCCGCTCGCCGCTCAAGCCGAATTCTGGAAGCAGATGGTACCGGATAGTCTCAACAGCCTCCCGACGCCCAACCCGACCGTTCCGGCGCTGTCGGAGCTGGCGCAGAAAATCGGCGGCACCGTGCTGATGAGCCATTCGCAGTCGGGTATCTATCCGTTCCAGACTGCGGCGCTGGATCGCAAAGGCATCGCCGGCATCGTCTCGATTGAACCGGGCGCCTGCCCCGAACCCACCGTGGATATGACGCCTTACGCCGGTTTGCCGATCCTGGTTCTGTGGGGCGATTACGTCGACGAGTTTCCGCGCTGGGCGCCGCGACTGAAGAACTGCCGGGCTTTCGTCGCGGCGGCCAACGCAGCCGGCGGCAAGGCGGAAATGCTGGTGCTGCCGGATATCGGCATCAAGGGCAACACGCATATGCTGATGCAGGACGACAATAGTCTCGATATCGCCGACATCCTGCTTGACTGGATCGGCAAGCACGTCACGCCCGTGGCGCATTAAGCAGGATATCGCTCGCAGGCCTAAAAACACCCCATCGCATTGCAACAATTCGGCGATATCCTCGTTGTATCGCGCGCATTGGGGCGCTGTATCCTGGGGAGTGTTAAATGCCGGTCAAATCAATCGAGGAAGGCCTGCCCTATCCGCTCGGTTCGCATTGGGACGGCAAAGGCACCAACTTCGCGCTGTTTTCCGCCAACGCCACCAAGGTCGAGGTATGTCTGTTCGACGAGAGCGGCGAGCGCGAACTAAGCCGGATCGAACTTCCCGAATATACCGACCAGATTTTTCACGGCTATCTGCCGGATGTCGGACCTGGCACCTTCTACGGCTACCGCGTTCACGGCCCGTATCAGCCCGAGGCCGGGCATCGCTTCAACCCGAACAAATTGCTGCTCGACCCCTACGCCCGCGCCCATGCCGGGTCGCTGAAATGGGATCCGGCGGTGTTCGGCTACAAGATGGAAACCGGCGACGACCTCACCTTCGACGAGCGCGACAGCGCGCCGTTCATGCCCAAATGCGTGATCGTCGATCCCGATTTCGACTGGCACGGCGAAGCCGGCCGGCAGGCCGTGCCCTGGGACCAGACGGTGATCTACGAAGTCCACGTCAAGGGCTTCACCAGGAAGCATCCAGGGCGTGCCGGAAAACCTGCGCGGCACCTATGCCGGGTTCGGCAGCAAGGCGATGGTGGACTATCTGACCGGGCTCGGCGTCACCTCGATCGAATTGCTGCCGGTGCACACCTTCATCAACGACAGCCATCTGCTGGAAAAGAAGCTCACCAACTACTGGGGCTACAACACCATCGGCTTCTTCGCGCCCGATCCGCGCTACGCATCGGATGTGCCCAACAGCCTGCGCGAGTTCAAGGAGATGGTGGCGCGGCTGCACGCCGGCGGCCTCGAGGTCATCCTCGACGTGGTCTACAACCACACCGCCGAGGGCAACGAACTCGGACCGACGCTTGTCGTTCAAGGGCATCGACAATGTCAGCTATTACCGCCTGCCCGCCGACAAGCGCCGCTACATCAACGACACCGGCACCGGCAACACCGTCAACCTGTCGCATCCGCGCGTGATCCAGATGGTCGCCGACAGCCTGCGCTACTGGGCGTCGCATATGCATATCGACGGTTTCCGTTTCGACCTCGGCACCATTCTGGCGCGCGAGGTCTATGGCTTCGACGAGCAGAGCGGTTTTCTCAAGGCGGTCGATCAGGATCCCCTGCTCGCGCAGGTCAAGCTGATCGCCGAGCCCTGGGATTGCGGCCCCGGCGGCTACCAGGTCGGCGGCTTTCCGCCGGGCTGGGCGGAATGGAACGACAAATTCCGCGACACCGTGCGCGATTTCTGGCGCGCGGAGGCCACGGTCGCGGCACTGACGCCGCGGATCTGCGCCTCCGGCGACCTGTTCAACCATGGCGGCCGCCGCGCCTGGGCCAGCGTCAACTTCATCACCGCCCATGACGGTTTCACGCTGAACGACTGGGCCAGCTACAACGACAAGCACAATGAGGCCAATGGCGAGGACAACAAGGACGGCAGCTCCAGCAACCGCTCCTGGAATTGCGGCGCCGAAGGCCCGACCGACGACAAGGCGATCCTCACGCTTGCGCGAACGCCAGAAGCGCAACATGCTGGCGACCCTGTTGTTCTCGCAGGGCACGCCGATGCTGCTCGGCGGCGACGAATTCGGCCGCACCCAGCACGGCAACAACAACGCCTATTGCCAGGACAGCGACATCTCCTGGTTCGACTGGAATCTCGGCGACGACGCCAACAAGCTGCTGGCGTTTACAAAACGCCTGATCAAACTGCGGCAGGCCTACCCTACCCTGCGCCGCACCCGCTTCCTGACCGGTCAATTCGACGAGGGGCTCGGCATCCGCGACGTCACCTGGATCAACGCCAATGGCACACGAGATGCAGGAGTCCAACTGGAAGGACGCGTCGATGAAATGCTTCGGCATGATGCTCGACGGCCGCGCCCAGAAGACCGGCATCCGGCGGCGCGGCGAAGACAAGACCGTGCTGATGGTGATGAACAGTTGGGAAGGCCCGGTCGGTTTCACCCTGCCCGCCGCCGAAGCCAGCGAAACCTGGTCGCTGCTGGTCGACACCAATCTGCCCGACGCGGAGTCCGAGGAGATCTTCAAGGCCGGCAGCGTCTATGAAGTCACCGGCCGCTCGCTGCTGCTGTTCGCGGTGAACCCGGGATAGTCGTCACGGATTTCGAGATGCCCGCGATCAGCGCCTTGTCGAAGCCCTCCGGGTCCGTCATTTGCGGCGCGTGGCCGAATTCGGGAAACTCGATCAGCCTGGCGCCGGGAATGGCCTTGGCGGCCGCCTTGCCCAATTCGGGATAATTGCCGAGTTTCGGCCGCAGCTCCGGCGGCGCGAAATCCTTGGCGATCGCGGTGGTGTCCTTCTGGCCGATCATCAGCAAGGTCGGCACCGAGATCTCGCCGAACCGGTACAGCACAGGCTCGGTGATGATCATGTCGTAGATCAGCGCCGAATCCCAGGCGACCGCTTCCTTGCCCGGACCGTTGTTGAGACCGGCGAGCATGTCGACCGCGCGCTCGTAGCGGTCCTCCCATTTGCCGGCATAGTAGGTCGATTTCTCGTAGGCGCGGATGCCGTCGGCGATTGGTCTTCAACTCGCGCGCGTACCATTGGTCGACCGAGATCGGCGGCACGCCCTTGGCGGACCAATCCTCCAGCCCGACCGGATTGACCAGCACCAGATGGCTGACGTCGTTCGGATAGATCAGCGCGTAATGCGCCGCCAGCATGCCGCCGGTCGAATGGCCGACCACGACGGGCTTTTCGATGCCGAGCTTGGCCAGCAGCTCATGGGTGTTGCCGGCAAGCTGCTTGAAGGTGAACTGGTAGGCGGCGGGCTTGCTCGACTTGCAGAAGCCGATCTGGTCCGGCGCGATCACGCGATAGCCGGCCGCGACCAGATCCTTGATGGTCGGCTCCCAGGTGGCGGCACAAAAATTCTTGCCGTGCAGCAGCACCGCGGTCTGCCCGTTCGGATGATCCGGCTTGACGTCGAGATAGGCCATCTGCAGCGACTGCCGCTGCGAGGTGAACGCGAAGCGCTGGACCGGGAACGGATAGTCGAATCCTTCCAGTTCCGGTCCGTAGGCCGGGGCTTGTCCGGTCGGCTGCTGGGCCGATGCGGGCGAGACCGCGGCGACCGAAAACGCCGTGCCGACGACACTGGCCCAGACTGCTAATTTCATCATCCCGGATTTCATCATTTTCCCGCAACAGATTGAGAGATTTCGGTTTCTTTCAGGCGGTGAGTACCCCCTGCAAGCGGGCCGCGCCGATAGTCAAAATCCCTTGATGAGCGTCCAGCCGGGTCCGCGCTGTAGGATCGCAGTGACGCACCCATGCCGATTTGCGGCCAAGGCAACCTCGACAGTCGCCGATCATCTGGGTTTATCCTCCTGGCATGACCAATCATGACCACGACCATCACGACGATCACGACCATTCGGAACTGTCCGAGATGGAGCTGCGCGTGCGCGCGCTCGAGACCATCCTGACCGAAAAAGGCTATGTCGATCCGGCCGCGCTCGATGCCATCGTCCAGGCCTATGAGACCAAGATCGGCCCCCACAATGGCGCGCAGGTCGTCGCCAAGGCCTGGTCCGATCCGGCGTTCAAGCAGGCGCTGCTGGAGGACGCCAGCAAGGCCGTCGGCACGCTCGGCCATGTCAGCCGGGTCGGCGATCATCTGGTCGCGGTCGAGAACACGCCGCAGCGGCACAACATGGTCGTGTGCACGCTGTGCTCCTGTTACCCCTGGGAAATGCTGGGACTGCCGCCGGTCTGGTACAAGGCCGCGCCCTATCGCTCGCGCGCGGTCAAGGATCCGCGCGGCGTGCTCGCCGATTTCGGCGTCAGCGTTGCCGAAGGAAACCGAAATCCGGGTCTGGGACTCGACCGCCGAGACCCGCTTCCTGGTGCTGCCGATGCGGCCCGCCGGCACCGAAGGCTGGAGCGAGGAGCAGCTCGCCGAAATCGTGACGCGCGACTCCATGATCGGCACCGGATTTCCGAAAACGCCGGGCGCGCCGTCATGAACGGCGTGCACGACATGGGCGGCATGGACGGCTTCGGCAAGGTCGAGCCCGAGCCGAACGAGCCGATGTTTCACACCGAATGGGAAGGCCGCGTGCTGGCGATGGTGCGCGCGATGGGCGCGGCCGGCGCCTTCAACATCGACACTTCGCGCTTCTATCGCGAGTCGCTGCCGCCCGAGGTCTATCTCACCAGTTCCTATTACAAGAAATGGTTCCTCGGGCTTGAGGACAATCTGATCGCCAAGGGCTACATCACCGCGGAAGAAGTCGCCGCGGCCACGCGGCGACGCCCGCCGAAGCCGCTCAAGCACGGCAAGTTCACGGTCGACCAGGTCGAGCGCGTCATGGTGCGCGGCAAATTCGGCCGCACGCCGCCCGCGCCTGCGACATTCAAGCCGGGCGATCGGGTGCGCGCGAAGAACATCCATCCGACGACGCATACCCGGCTGCCGCGCTATGTGCGCGGCCATGTCGGCACGGTCGAGCTCAATCTCGGCTGCAGCGTCTATCCCGATACCGCGGCGATGGAAGCCGGCGAAAATCCGCAATGGCTCTACACCGTGGTGTTCGACGGCGCCGAACTGTGGGGCCCGGACGCCGATCCGACGCGTCAAGGTCTCCATCGATGCGTTCGAGCCCTATCTGGAGCTGGCGTGATGGACGCCGCCGCGGCGCGCGCGACCAGCGCCGTCCCCAGCATTCCCTGCGACGCCGAGGGCCCGGTGTTTCGCGAGCCCTGGGAAGCGCAGGCCTTCGCGATGGCGCTGGCGCTGCATGAGCGCGGGCTGTTCACCTGGACCGAATGGGCGGCGACGCTCTCCGACGAAATCAAGCGCGCGCAGGCCGCCGGCGATCCCGACACCGGCGAGACCTATTACCGGCACTGGCTCGCCGCGCTGGAACGGCTGGTCGCCGACAAAGGCGTCGCGACCCCGGAAACCCTGCACCGCTATCGCGACGCCTGGGACCATGCCGCCGACCGCACGCCGCACGGCGCGCCGATCGAATTGCGGCCGGAAGATTTTCCGAGCTAGATCGGAGACGCCGCCGCGTATTCCCGCCATCCCTTGGCGCGCAGCGCACAGGCCGGGCATTCGCCGCAGCCATAGCCCCAGTCGTGGCGCGCGCCGCGTTCGCCGAGATAGCAGGTGTGGGAGTGCTCGCGGATCAGGTCGACCAGCCCTGCCCCGCCGAGTTCGTCGCGCCAGCTTCCAGGTCGCGGCCTTGTCGAGCCACATCAGCGGCGTGTGCAGTTCGAACGTTCTGGCCATGCCGAGATTGAGCGCGGTCTGCAGCGCCTTGATGGTCTCGTCGCGGCAATCCGGATAGCCGGAATAATCGGTCTCGCACATGCCGCCGACGATGTGGGTGATGCCGCGCCGGTAGGCCAGCGCCGCGGCGAAGGTCAGGAACACCAGATTGCGGCCGGGCACGAAGGTGTTGGGCAGGCCGTCGGCGCCCATCGCGATCGCGACATCGCGGGTCAGCGCGGTATCGGAAATCTCCGCCAGCGTCGGAATCTCCAGGGTGTGGCTGTCGCCGAGCCTGGCCGCCCAATCCGCGCGCAGCGACTTCATGCCGTCGAGCAGATCGGCGCGGCATTCGAGTTCGATGGCGTGGCGCTGGCCGTAGTGGAAGCCGAGCGTTTCGACCCGCGCAAAGCGCTCCAGCGCCCAGGCCAGACAGGTCGCGGAATCCTGCCCGCCGGAGAACAGCACCAGCGCGGTCTCGTCCTGGAACCTGTCGTCGATCTGCTGGCTCATGGCCGTGCCCATAGCACCCCTCGACGCGCAGCGCCAATCGGTGGAAACCGCTGTCGTGCCGGCTCGTTTTGCTGGGATGGACCGCGCGTCTTGCGGCATACAGGCGGGATCAATCTTCGAACCGGTGCCTCATGCTCCCTTCCCGCGACATCTAAGGCCTGCTCGACATCATGGCGGCGCTGCGAACGCCCGGCAGCGGCTGCCCGTGGGACCTCGAACAGAATTTTGCGAGCATCGCGCCCTACACCATCGAGGAGGCCTATGAGGTCACCGACGCCATCGCGCGCGGCGATCTCGACGACCTCTGCGACGAACTCGGCGATCTCCTGCTGCAGGTGGTGTTTCACGCCCGCATGGCGGAGGAACAGGGCGCGTTCGCGTTCGGCGACGTGGTCGAGGCCATCACCCGCAAGATGATCCGGCGGCATCCGCATGTGTTCGCCGACAAGGATGGCCGGATCACATCAGGACATGTCAAGGAAGCCTGGGATCGCATCAAGGCCGAGGAGAAAGCCGAACGCGCGGCGCGGCGGCCGCCAGAGGAGACGCCGCTCCGCAACATCGCTGCTGTCCGGCGTCAAGGCCGGGCAGCCGGCGCTGAGCCGCGCGATGGAATTGCAGCGCAAGGCCTCCAGCGTCGGCTTCGACTGGAACGATCCGCGCGAGGTGCTGCGCAAGATCCGCGAAGAGGCCGACGAGATCGAAGCCGCCCTCGATCACGGCAATGCCGACGAACTCGCCGACGAAACCGGCGATCTGCTGTTCGTGCTGGTCAATCTGGCGCGCCATGTCGGGGTCGATCCCGATCTGGCGCTGCGCGGCACCAACGCCAAATTCGAGCGCCGGTTTGGCTACATCGAGCGACCCTCGCGGCGCAGGGCCGCTCGCTGCAAGACGCGTCGCTCCAGGAGATGGACGCGCTGTGGGATGAAGCCAAGGGCAAGGAGCGCGCATCGACCGCCGGCACGCCGCGCTCGCGCTGATGTCAGCGCTGTCGGCGAGCGCACGCAACTAATAAGTTCCGTGCGCGCCTCTCACTTTGGCGGCGGCTGTGGTTCGCGCGCAACAACGCGACCTTTGGTCGCTTGCATGATCTTCCAACTTAGGTCAAATCGCCGCATCGATCCGAGCCGTCGAAGCGCCGGCTGCGCGCGCCGCTGACATGCACGAAAGCCCTTATTCTATTGGGGCTCGATCTTCATTTCGACGCAAACGACGCTGATCGCGACATCTGCGTGTCCGCTCCTTCTGGTGTCGTCGGCATGCGAACGCAGGTGATGGCCTCCTGCGCAAAACCGCAATTCCGGTGATTGGTTTTGCGCTCTTTGCGATTTGAGATGGTGTTTTAGAGCCGTTCTTAGATAGATTCGATTTCCTTCAAATTCCCCACCGTGAAATAGCCCGTACTCACTTGGGGTCCTGACAACACGACGCTGCTTCAACGCATCGTTTGTTCTCAGTCTCATTCTAAACTGTGGGGCAAAATTCATGACGCGTCGCGATCTGCGCAAGCTGGTGCTGGCTTCAGCTTCGGTCTCGGTCATCTGTATTTCAACCGACGGCGCGAGCGCGCAGCAAAGTTCGGCGGCGGCATCCGGCGGCGCGCTCCCGCCGGTCGTCGTCGCCGCGCCGCAACCCCGTCGCGCCAGTACACCATCTTCGCGATCGACGCGGCGCGCCGCAACGTCAGGCGCCGCCCGTCATAGCGGCCGCAATCCGCAAGCCGACTCGGCTGCGAACAATCCCGGCGGCAATGCGCCCAACGCCCCGGTTGGACAAAATCCGCGCGGTCCCATCCGTGGTTACGTCGCCACCCGCGCCATGACCGGAACCAAGACCGACACGCCCATCATGGAAACGCCGCAGGCGATCTCGGTGGTGGGCCGCGACCAGATCCGCGATCAGAATCCCGTGAGCTTTGCCGCGGCGTTGCGTTATGCACCTGGCGTCAGCAGCGAGACTTTCGGCGCCGACACCCGGAACGACTGGTTCAAGGTCCGCGGCTTCGACGCCCAGAACGACGGGCTGTTCCTGGACGGCATGCAACTGCAGGCAGGCTTCGCGTTTGCCACCTGGAAATTTCCGGTAGCCGGCATCGAGCGCATCGACATCCTGCGCGGCCCCTCGGCGATGCTCTATGGCGGCAGCGCACCCGGCGGCTTTGTCAACATCATCAGCAAGAGGCCGCCCCTGACCCCACAGAATTCGGTCGAGACCGGGGTCGACTCTTTTGGCAACGGCTATTTCAACTTCGATCTCGGCGGTCCGGTGCCGACCGCCAAGGGTCCGAGCAGCGAGTTGTTCTATCGCCTGATCGGCACTGTGAAAGGCGGCGACACCCAGACCAACTTCACCCCTGACAACACCTACTTCTTCGCGCCGTCGATCACTTACAAGCCCGACATCGACACCACGCTGACAATTCTGGCGCAGGCCTCGCGCAATGAGACTCGCGTTCAAGGCTTTCTGCCCTATGTCGGAACCGTCGTGAACGCGCCGTTCGGGCGCATTCCCACCAGCCTGTTCGCCAGCGATCCCCGCGACGATTACTTCAGACGTCAGCAGGAAATGGTGGGCTACCAATTCGAAAAGAACCTGACCGATGATCTGACCTTGCGGCAGAACGCCCGCATTGCCCACGACGATGTCCAGTTCCAGACCCTGCTGGGCAACGGCTATGTCGGCACACCCGCAAGCGCGCAGCTGTCGCGCTTCAACGATTTCGCCCACGATGCCGCGACCCAGGGCAATCTCGATACCTCGCTCGAATATCGCTTTGCCACTGGTCCGGTGCTGCACAAGGCGTTGTTCGGTGTCGATCTCAAGGCTTACCAGATCGACGACCTTCAGGCGTTCGATTTTGCCACGCCCGCCCTCAACATTCTCAATCCGGTCTACGGCGTGCCGCAGGGATTCCCGGGACCGACGTTCCAGACCAGACGATCACGCAGAAGCAGGCCGGCGTCTATCCGCAGGACCAGGCCAAGCTCGGCCGCTTCACGCTGGTCCTGAGCGGCCGCAACGATTGGGTCAACACGGAGAACAACAACCGGCTGGCGCCGAGCCCGAGCCGCGACGACAGCCGCTTCAGCGGCCGCGCCGGCTTGATCTACAACACCGACATCGGCATCGCGCCCTATGTGTCTTACGCGACCAGCTACAACCCGATCATCGGGACCAATGCCACGACCGGACAGTTATTCTCGCCGGAGACCGGCGAGCAAACCGAAGCGGGCGTCAAGATCCAACCCGCCGGCCTCGACGGCTATTTCGGCGCATCGGTGTTCGACCTCAAGCGCGAAAACGTGCTGACGACCGATCCGACTCAACGTGCTGCAATCGATACAAACCGGCGAAGTCACCTCGCGTGGTGTCGAACTCGAGGGTGTCGCCAACGTGACGCCGGAGCTGAAGGTCACCAGCTCCTTCACCAAGTTCCACATCTTCGTCAGTGCCGATCTCAATCCAGCGCTGATCGGCATGGTGCCGACCAATACGCCGAGCGAAATAGCTTCGCTGTGGGGCGACTACACCTTCAAGAGCGGGCCGCTGACCGGTTTCGGATTTGGCGCCGGCGTTCGCTATAACGGCGTTTCCTACGCCGACACGGCCAATACCCTCGAAGTGCCCTACTACGTGCTCGGGGACGCCGCGATCCACTACGAAATGCAAAACTGGCGGTTTGCGCTCAACGTCACCAATATCGCCGACAAGATCTATGTCGGCAGCTGTCAGACCGCGACGGCCTGCTTCTACGGCGATCGGCGCCGCGCGGTCGCCAGCGTAACCTATAAATGGTAGGCTGACGCCGGCGGTGGTGCGCCCGCAGCGGAGTTGACGTGAAAGCTCGGTCGGTTCGAATCTGGTCCAATGTCCATCGCTGGACCAGCCTGGTCTCGACTGTGTTCTTGCTGCTGCTCTGCCTTACCGGGTTGCCGTTGATCTTCCATCATGAGATCGACGAGCTGTTGGGGTACGTCCCCCGCCCCGAAACAGCTCCCGCCGGCGCGCCGAAATCCACCGTCGATCAGATCGCCGCGGCCGCCCTCGCCAGCGAGCCCGGCAAGGTGCTGCAATACATCGCCTGGGACAAAGACGAGCCCGGCATGGTGATCGCCTACACCAACGTTGCGGCGAACGGCAAACCGGACGACGCCGTGGTCCGGGCGTTCGACGCTCACTCTGCAAAATTGCTCGGTGCGGTCGGCACCGGGCCGATGCTGGTGGTCTTGAAACTCCACACCGACATGTTTGCCGGCCAACCCGGAAAGCTGTTTCTCGGCGGCATGGGGCTCTTGTTCCTGATCGCGATCGTCTCGGGTGTCGTGCTGTATTGGCCGTTCACGCGTCGGCTCGAATTCGGCACGCTGCGACAGGACAAATCAAACCGCATCCGATGGCTGGACTGGCACAATCTGCTGGGCGTCATCACGGTGGTCTGGACCAGCGTCGTGGCGGCGACCGGCGTCATCAACACCTGGGCCGAGCCGATGCTCGATCAATGGCGGGCCAGTGAACTGGCCAGCATGGTCGCGCCCTTCGCCGGCAAGCCCGCACCGACGCGCACCGCGTCGCTCGATCGGGTCGTCGATAACGCGACGAAGGCCGCGCCCGGCATGGAAGTCGCGTTCATTGCCTTTCCGGGAACGCCGTTCAGCAGTTCGCATCATTTCGCAACCTTCATGCGCGGCGACACGCCGCTGACGTCGCGATTGCTGAAGCCGGTGTTGCTCGATGCGGAGACCGCCGAGGTCGCCGATACCCGCGACCTGCCAATGTATTTGAAGGCGCTGTTCATCTCGCAGCCGCTGCACTTCGGCGATTATGGCGGCATGCCGCTGAAAATCATCTGGGCGGTGCTGGACGTCTTTACCCTGATCGTGATCGGCAGCGGGCTTTATCTGTACGTTGCCCGCCGGCGTAAGGTCGGCCATCGGCGAGCCTATCCTGCCCTCGACGGCTTTGGCGCGAAGAGCTGAATGAGCGTTTCCGGCAAACCCGGCCGCGCGCCCAATTGGCGATCCGTGTTCGCGATGCCATTGATCATCGGCCTCGCCTCGGCCGCCGGACTGCTGGCGGCCCTGTTGCTCGGCGAGATCGGCCGCTATCTGGCGTGGCTGGCGGTGGGTTCACCCATCATAACGGTGATGTGGTTTGGGTTGCGGCAGGGGGCGAAAAAGACGCCTTAAGCGGCGCGCGCACCTTGGAATATCGGGCCGGAGTAACCACTCGGTCCGAAAAAACTAATGTGCGTGAAGCCAGTCGAGCCACCTTCCAGCTGTCGAAATCTGATCATAGTTCAGCCAAGCGAACGCTGGATTGTCGCCCGGCATTAATTGACCGATCATCTCCGGCATGATCGCCATTCCGTTGGAGCCATTCGTAAAGACAACAACGGCAGACTGTGTTGCGACAGAGCCGACCACGAATGCTTTGAATCCTCCATTATCGCCCCAATGGAAAAACAAGCCCTGATCAGGTTCAAGACCCCAGCCCAAACCCCAGGCAACGTGCTGATCCGCATCCGGCGTGTCCAACTGGACACATTCGACGCATCGCTGATGAAGCCTGATTTGCGGCTTCAGCCATCGGGCTGCCGTGGCGGGTTTGAGACGGGCACCTGACAGAACCGCTTGCAGGAAGCGTGCGTAATCTATCGCAGTTGTGTGCAGCGTGGAGGCGACCAGGGGTTTGGCCGGTCGCTTTTTTTTGCCGGGTATCGATTGGGCATCATGCGGCGTCGCGTAGTCTGCTTCAAAATCAGAACGCCAGATGTAGCTCGATTGCTTCATTTCAAGCGGATCAAACACCAAGCGCGCCATCAAGTCGTTTAGCGTTTCGCCGGTGGCTACAACGACCGCACGCTGAAGCCAAATAAATCCTTCGCCAGAATAGCTAAAGCGGCTACCCGGCGCAAAATAGGTCTTCAAAGGACTCGTCGTACTGCGCCAATTCTGTAAACCGGACGTTTGACTGAGCACATCACCAACAGTGACCAGAGCGGCGCGCGGATCATCCTTGACGTAGTCAGGGACATATTTCGATAGCGGAGTGTCAAGCGATAAAACCCCGGAATCGACAAGCTGTAAAACGGCAAAAGCGAACACAGGCTTCGACAGGGAGGCAGCCTCAAAGACCGTGTTCCCGTCGACCGGATTTCCAGATGACGCGTCGCGAATGCCAAAAGCTTTTAGATCGACAATTTTGTCATCACGGATAACAGCATAGGAGAGTCCCGGCACATGGCTGTTCTTCAGCAATTGTTCAAAATCGGCGGCCCGACTCTGGCTTAACAAGAGTCCGCAAAGACAAGCACAAACGCGGATTGTGATAACTCGTCCCAAACTGGACGAAAAACGCATGGGAACGCTCTCCACGACTGTAACCCTAAAACGCTGATCAGATTGGGGCCATCGGTTCGGTGACCTAGAGGCAAACAAGCGCGAGTTTTACCGTTGGAAAATGGCACTCTCAAGGGCTCTGCCCTCCGCAACCGTCATGCAAGACCAGGGCGACAATGCCTCTGGGAGCCGGTGTCATCCCGCCCCCAGCCGCCCCTGGTTGCTGGCGCGACGGCGAGCGCCCTGACGTGACACCAGAGCGTCGCGTTCACACCGCGTGCGGCACCGCGTCGAACCGGCTGACGACGATGTCGCGCTTGGTCTCGTCGACCCGCACGGTCATGTCGAACCGGCCGTCATGCAGTTCCTTGTTGAGCACCTCGGCATTGCGATGCAGCCAGCTGATGCCGGCGCCGTCGGAGGCATCGATCGACAGATCGAGCGTCATCCGGCTCGCGGCCAGCCGGTCCTCGATCGCGGCGAGCAGTTCGTCGACGCCCTCCCCGGTTTCGGCGGAGACCAGGAAACACGGGCGCTCCGGCGGCCGGCGCGCGGCGATGTTGCGCAGGTTTTCGCGCTCGTCGGGATCGAAGCGATCGATCTTGTTCCAGACTTCGAGAATGCCCTGCCCCGCGCCCGGATCGATGCCGAGCTGGCGCAGCACGGTGTCGACATCGCGCTCCTGGGCTTCGGCATCCTCGTGCGAGATGTCGCGGACGTGAAGGATGATGTCGGCCTCCAGCACCTCCTCCAGCGTCGCGCGAAATGCCGCGACCAGTTGCGTTGGCAGGTTGGAGATGAAGCCGACGGTGTCCGACAGCATCGCCTTGCCGCCATGCGGCAGAGTGAGCGCGCGCAAGGTCGGATCGAGCGTTGCGAACAGCATGTCGGCGGCCTGCACGTCGGCGCGGGTCAGCCGGTTGAACAGCGTCGATTTGCCGGCATTGGTGTAGCCGACCAGCGCCACCACGCGATACGGCACCCGCTGCCGCCCGGCGCGATGCAGCCGCCGCGTCGCCTGAACCTTCTTGATCTCGTTCTCGAGCCGCGAGATGCGGTCGCCGATCAGGCGGCGATCGGCCTCGATCTGGGTTTCGCCGGGGCCGCCCATGAAGCCGAAGCCGCCGCGCTGCCGCTCCAGATGGGTCCAGGACCGCACCAGCCGGCTGCGCTGATAATTCAGATGCGCCAGCTCGACCTGCAGCGTGCCCTCCTTGGTCTTGGCGCGGCGGCCGAAGATTTCGAGAATCAAGCCGGTGCGGTCGAGCACCTTGGTGTTCCAGGCCTTCTCGAGGTTGCGCTGCTGGATCGGCGACAACGCGCAATCCATCACCACGAGTTCGATGTCGTGGCCGGTGATCAGACCGGCGATCTCCTCGACCTTGCCTTTGCCGAGATAGGTCGCGGGCCTGATCTGGCTGACCGGCGCGATCAGCGCTTCCGCGATGGTGAGGTCGATGGCGCGCGCGAGGCCGACGGCCTCCTCCAGCCGCGCTTCCGAGCCGCGTACGACATGGGCCTCCGTTTGCGCCTCGGGATCACCGCGGCGCATGCGCAAATACGGGCCGATGACGATCACCCGCCCGGTTGCATTACCCCCTGCCGACCGCGGACGGTCGGCATCCCCTTCAAACTGTCGGGGTTCCAATCAGGTCACTTTCAAGCCGGAGCATCCTCGCCGCCTTCGAACAACTGGATCGGCGCGCCCGGCATGATGGTCGAAATCGCGTGCTTGTATACAAGCTGCGAATGACCGTCGCGCCGAAGCAGCAGGCAGAAATTGTCGAACCAGGTGACAATGCCCTGCAGTTTTACGCCATTGACCAGAAAGATCGTCAGCGGTGTTTTGGTTTTGCGAACGTGATTTAGGAAGGTGTCTTGTAGGTTTTGTGCGCGGTCTGCCGCCATTTGTTTTTATCCCGCAATATTTGATTGCTTGTTTTTATTGAACCGGTTGCAGCTCTCTAAGTGGAGCGTCCCCCGGCTGCCGACTTCCCTGAGATCCCCCTCCGGGGAGCGCGGCGCAGTGATTAGAGGCAGGCGCGGTTTTTAGGCAAGCCAGTTCACGCGTCAGTCATATCGACCAAAGGACCAATACCGGGGAAAAGTCGCGAAATAATCCAGATTTCTCAAGCAAATGCATGAATGCCCTGTCAGGCCGACGCTCAGCCGACCCCGAGAGCCTTGAGCTTGCGATGAAGCGCCGACCGCTCCATGCCGACGAATTCCGCAGTGCGAGAAATATTGCCGGAAAAGCGGCTGATCTGCGCAATCAGATAGTCGCGCTCGAATACTTCCCGCGCCTCGCGCAGCGGCAATCCCATGATGTGCTCGCCATTGTTGCTGGTCGGCATCGCCGGCACCATGGAGCCGACGTCCTGCGGCAGCATGTCGGCGGTGATGATGACCTCCGGACCGCCGCCGGCCAGAATCATCACGCGCTCGACGTTGTTGCGAAGCTGCCGGACGTTTCCAGGCCAGACATGGGACTGCAACACCGCCATGGCGTCCTGCCCGATCTGGCGTTTCGGCAAGCCGGTCGCGACCGAGATCTGGTCCATGAAATAGTCGATCAGCTCCGGAATATCCTCGCGGCGCTCCGACAGCGGCGGCACCCGGATCGGCACCACCGACAGCCGGTGATAGAGATCCTCGCGGAACCGGCCCTCGGCGATCTCCTCCTCCAGATTGCGCGCGGTCGACGAGATGATGCGGACGTCGACATTGACCTTGGCGGTGCCGCCCGAACGCTGGAAGGTCTGATCGACCAGCACCCGCAGGATCTTGTTCTGGGTTTCGCGCGGCATGTCGCCGATCTCGTCGATGAACAGCGTGCCGCCATGGGCTTCCTCCAGCGCGCCGGCCTTGCGCGGCCTGCTCGCCGTTGGACTGCTCGATGCCGAACAGTTCGACTTCCATGCGCTCCGGCGTGATCGCCGCGGCGTTGATCACGACGAAGGGGCCTTCGGCGCGGCTCGATGCGTTGTGCAGCGTGCGCGCGGCCAGTTCCTTGCCGGAGCCGGATGGCCCGACGATCAGGATGCGGCTGTTGGCCTTGGCGGCGCGATCGATGGTCTGGCGCAACTGGTTCATGCAGGCCGAGCGCCCGGTCAGCACGCTCGCCGCCGGCGCGAGCTGCTTGAGCTCCTTGACCTCGCGTTTCAGCCGCGAGGTCTCCAGCGCCCGCGTCGCCACCAGAATCAGCCGATCGGACTTGAACGGCTTTTCGATGAAGTCGTAGGCGCCGCGCTTGATCGCGGCGACCGCGGTTTCGATATTGCCGTGGCCGGAGATCATCACCACGGGCACCTCGGCGTGATCGCGCTTGATCTGCTCCAGCAGTTGCAGACCGTCGAGCTTGCTGCCCTGCAGCCAGATGTCGAGAAACACCAGATGCGGCCGGCGGGTGGTGATTTCCGCCATCGCGGAATCGCTGTCGCGCGCGGTGCGGGTCGAGAATCCCTCGTCGTCGAGAATGCCGGCCACCAGATCTCGAATATCCGCTTCGTCGTCGACAATGAGAATTTCATTCGCCATGGATTACGCCTGTCTTGTCAATTGCCTGTCGCGGCTCTGATTTTTGTTTCATTGTTGGTCGCGTGAGGCGGCTCAACGGTTCCGGATTCGGGCGCTTTAGTTTCGGATTCCGGCGGTTTTGTCTCAGTGGTTGCCTCTTGTGGCGCCAGGGGCTTGTCTTTCGCCTCGCCTTTGGCCGCCTGACCCGAGACCGCAAACCGCAGCCGCATCCAGGCCCCACGCTGGCCGGGCCGGAAGTCGGACGCATCCTTGAGCTCGATTCGGCCGCCATGGTCCTCCAGCACCCGTCCGACGATGGCGAGACCAAGGCCGGTGCCCTTCTCGCGCGTCGTCACATAGGGCTCGAGCAAGCGGGCGCGGGCCACCTTGGGCAGGCCGATGCCGTTGTCGATGACATCGATCAGCACGTCCTCGTTCTCGCGCGCCGCGATGACATCAATGCGACCTTTTCCGAGCTCTTCTGCGGGAACGGCCTCGATCGCCTCGGTGGCATTCTTGATGATGTTGGTGAGTGCCTGCGAGATCAGCCGCCGGTCGAACTGGGCCCGCAACGGGTCTTGTTTGATGTCCGCCTCGATGTCGATCTCGGGATGTCCGACCCGCATCAGGAACACCGCCTGCCGAACGGTGTCGGCGACATCTTCACCCTCCATCACCGGTTTCGGCATGCGCGCGAAGCGCGAGAACTCGTCGACCATCCGCCTGATGTCGTCGACCTGCCGAACGATGGTGTCGGTGCACTGTTCGAAGATCGCCTTGTCCTCGGTGATCGCCTTGCCAAATTTGCGGCGAATGCGCTCGGCCGAGAGCTGGATCGGCGTCAGCGGATTCTTGATCTCGTGGGCGATGCGGCGAGCGACGTCGCCCCAAGCCGAGGTACGCTGCGCCGAGACCAGTTCGGTGATGTCGTCGAGCGTGATGATGTAGCTCTCGCGCGCCTGGCTGGTCGATTCGGCGCTGACCCGCACCGACAAGATTGCGCTCATGCCCGTCGCGATTGATGGTGACCTGGCCCTGGACCAGGCGCTGGGTGCCCTCGCGCGCCGACTTCATCATGTCGTCGAGTTCGGGCAGCACGTCCGACAGCGGATGATCCAGCGTCTCGGATTCGGCGTGACCGATCAGCTTCTCCGCGGACCGGTTCATGATGCCGACGCTGCCGGAGGCGTCGACGCCGATGATGCCGGCGCTGGCCGACGACAACACCGCCTCGATGAAGCGGCGGCGGCTGTCGATCAGGTCGCTGGCGCTGACCAGCTCGTCGCGCTGACTGCGCAATTCCTGGGTCATCTTGTTGAAGGTTTCGCCAAGCTGGGCGAGATCGCCTTCCGATTTGTGCACGGGCACTTCGACATTGAGGTTGCCGGTCGAGACCATGTTTGCGGCGCTCATCAGCCGCTTGATCGGCGCCACCAGCCAATTGGAGAAATTCAGACCGATCAGCACCGAGGCCATCAGAATCGTCAGCGCGATCACCGCGAAGATCAGCGCGAAGTTGACCTGCAGGCCGAGCCTTCGCTGCTCCATCTCGGCGTATTCGGCGACGCTCGCCTCGGTCTGCCGAAGCTGCGCCACCACGCGGGGATCGAGCAGCCGCGCCACATACAGGAAGGTGTTGTCGAACGCCCGCAGCCGGATCACCGCCGCGACGTAGTTCTCCGGAAAAACTGAAATCTCGGGTTCGGTGTCGTTGACATTGGCCAGAAAGTCGGCCGGTGGCGGCGGGAAAGTTACCTGAGCGTCAGTGTCTGCCTTCTCGAGTTGCTTGGCATCCTTGTCGATGATCATCGCGACCGGCAGATCGCGCGCGGCCGCGCTGGCCGTCAACAATTCGTGGAAGGTGCCGCGATCCTGGTCGTAGAGCGGTCTGGCGCGGGCGATATCGCTGGCCATGCCCAGAATGTCGCCGCGAATGAGCTGCGCGTGCTCGTTGGTGTAGGCGCGAGCGATGCTCAGTGAATTCTGGATGACCTCGCGGGTCGGTCCGGAAAACAGCCGGTCCAAGCCACGATCGATGGTCAGGTTGGCCACGATCGCCACCAGCACGGCGGGCAAGACCGCGAACACCGAGAACAGCCCGACGACCTGAAAATGCAGCCGCGCCGCGGCCCGGCCGCGCCGGCGCGCCTGGACCATCTGCCAGAGCTCGCGGAAGATAAAGCCGATCAGCACCAGTATGGTGGCGCCGTTGATCAGCATGAAGGTCACGGCGACGTCGTGGGTCGGGGTAATGCGGGTGGCCCCGGTCAGCACCACGAAGGTCAGGAGCGCTGACAGCAGCGCCAGCACGACTGCGAACGGCGCCAGCCAGGCCCGCAGAACGCCCCTCTTGGGCTCAGCGAACGACGGATCGAAAGATGGGATCGAGTTGTCTGCGCTGGTCATTTCGGCGGTGAGGTTGCTGAAGGCATCGCCCCGCGGGAATCAACGTCCTGCGGCAAACTGATGCATTCATATCACAATGTTGCCGGAATGAGACATTTTTAAGGGCTGAGATGGGTCTGTGGACAGCGTGACGCACTGATACGAAGCGGTAGCCCCATGCGGCTGCCGAACGACTGAACGGCCGCCGACGCGCGGCGGCCTCAGACTGTTCGGAGATCGACCTTGTCAGTTCTTGAAACCCTGGTTGCTACACCACCACCAGGCATCGGAAGGCCTTGAGCCATTTTTCCGCACCATCTCGGTGCACTCGATGTAGCTGTGAGCCAAAGGCTTGGTGCATTGAACCGGCGAGAAAATATCCGTCGTGGTCGAACAGTTTCCGGTGGTGGTGGCCAGCGGCTTGTTTTCTTTGGCAGTTGCGGCTGACAGAGTTGCGGCAGCAAGGCCCATCACGAAAAGCAACGCAAATTTCATGGCTTCTCTCCCTGATCTCACCTGTCATCGGTGATGAGGGAGCATACCTCTAGTTGCGCCGGAAATCGAATGAGCTTTTGCCGGTCCAGGACTGCTCGGCTAACCCCCGCTTCGGTAGACTTGGATGTCGAGGTCGCGGATTTTCTTCCGCAGCGTGTTGCGGTTCAACCCCAACAGATCTGCAGCGCGGATCTGGTTGCCTCGGGTCGCAGCCAGTGCCGCGGTCAGCAGCGGCACCTCGATCTCCTTGAGAATGCGATGATAAAGGCCGGGCGGCGGCACGCCATTGGGAAAACCGGAGAAGTGCGACGACAGATAGGCTTCGACCGCGCCGCCGAGATTGTCGACGCCGAGCGAGACATTTCCACCGGAACTGACTGCGGGCGGCGCCAGTTCACCATCGATCACGGGACCGGTGATGACGTCCTGCGGATACAGCGCTGCCAGCCGGCGCGCCAGATTTTCCAACTCCCGCACATTGCCCGGCCAACGATGCTGCTTCATCCGCTCCAGTGCCAGCGCGTCGAGCTTTTTCGGCGGCAGGCCGTCTTTCTCGGCGAGCGAGAAGAAGTGCCGGATCAAATCCGGCAGATCCTCGATCCGCTCCCGCAACGGCGGCAACCGCAGCGGCACCACGTTCAAGCGGAAGAACAGATCCTCGCGGAACAGGCCCTGCTGGATCAGGATGCGCAGATCCTTGTTGCTCGCCGCCACGATCCGCACGTCGGTCTTGATCGGGGTGCGGCCGCCGACGGTGGTGTATTCGCCCTGCTGCAGCACGCGCAGCAACCGGGTCTGCGCTTCCATCGGCATGTCGCCGATTTCGTCGAGAAACAACGTGCCGCCCTCGGCCTGTTCGAACCGGCCCGAGGCCCTGGTATTGGCGCCGGTGAACGCGCCACGCTCGTGGCCGAACAATTCGGATTCGATCAGATCACGCGGGATGGCCGCCATGTTGACCGCGACGAACGGCCCGTTACGGCGTTTGCCGTAATCATGCAGCGCGCGGGCGACCAGCTCTTTGCCGGTGCCGGACTCGCCGGAGATCATCACCGTGAGGTCGGTCTGCATCAGCCGCGCCAGCACCCGGTAAATTTCCTGCATCGCCGGCGAGCGGCCGACCAGCGGGATCGAGTCGAACTCGGCTTCATCGGCCGGATTGGAAATCCGTTCCTTCGGCTCCGCCAGCGCGCGGCCGACGATCGCGATCAGTTCCTTGAGGTCGAACGGCTTCGGCAGATATTCATAGGCGCCACGCTCGGAGGCGCGGATCGCGGTCATGAAGGTGTTCTGCGCGCTCATCACGATGACAGGCAGATTGGGCCGCATCTTCTTGATCCGCGGCAGCAGATCGAAGGCGTTTTCGTCGGGCATCACGACGTCGGTGATCACAAGATCGCCCTCGCCCTGGCTGACCCAGCGCCACAACGTCGCTGCGTTCCCCGTCAGTCGCACCTCATATCCGGCACGCGACAAGGCCTGGTTCAGAACGGTACGGATGGCGGTGTCGTCATCCGCGACGAGTATGCTACCTGCGGGCATAGTCAGTTAATCCTCATCTTGAGTCACGCGGCGCAGGCGAAGACGTACCCGAAACGTCATCGCGGTTGCTTTGATCGAAATGTTTGGTGCTGTTGAACATGGGCAGCAGCACGCGGAAAATGGTTTTCCGCGGCTGGGATTCGCATTCGATGATGCCGCCATGGTCGCCGACGATCTTGGCGACCAATGCCAGCCCGAGCCCGCTTCCGGTCTGCTTGGTGGTGACGAAGGGATCGAACAGATTGGGCAGCAGATCTTCCGGCACGCCCGGACCGTTGTCCTTGACGCAAAATTCCAGCGGCAGCGACACCCGGGATTTTTTGCCCGGCACCGACAGCCGGACGCCCGGACGGAACGCCGTGGTAAGCTGGATTTCGGCATCCGTACCAAGATCGGCGACGGCCTCGGCGGCGTTCTTCACCAGATTGAGGAAGACCTGAATCAGTTGATCCTGATTGGCCAGCACCGGCGGCAGCGAGGGGTCGTATTCCTCGACAAAGCGGATGTTGCGGGCAAAGCCGGATTGCGCCAGCCGTTTGACGTGATCGAGCACCGAATGGATGTTGACCGGCCCCCGCGCCACCGGACGATCGTCGCCGAAAACCTCCATGCGATCGACCAGCGTAACGATTCGGTCGGCTTCGTCGCAGATCAGCCGGGTCAGCATGCGGTCTTCGGATGACGCCGCCTGCTCCAGGAGCTGCGCCGCGCCGCGGATGCCGGACAGCGGGTTCTTGATCTCATGCGCCAGCATCGCCGCCAGCGCGATTACCGATCGCGCGGCGCTGCGATGGGTCAATTGCCGGTCCATCTTGTCGGCGATGGTGCGCTCCTGCAGCATCACCACGATGTGGCCGGGCCGCTCGGTCAGCGGCGCGACATGAAGGTCGACCTGACGGTCGCCGCCAATTCGGGGCGTGCCGAGGTCAACCTTGTATTCGTTGACCGGCGAACCGGAGGTGCGGACCTGATCGATCAGCGCCAATAGCGGGCTGCCGAACGGCACCAGTTCCTTCAACGACTGACGTTGCAGAAACTGGGTCGAAATCTCGAAGAAGGATTCCGCCGCCATGTTGGCGTCGACGATCTTGCCATCGGGCGCCACCAGCAGCACCGGATTGGGAAGCGCGTTGAGGATGGCCTCGCTCTCGGACGGCTTGGTTCGGAAATTTTCGGCGGCTCTGTTCATGCAGCGGCGCTCCATGCAAAGTCGTCGAAGGCATCCTGCAACGCGCGGTGTACGCTTGCAGGTTCTTCGGCCGTCAGGATCTTCTGGCGCCAGGCTTTTGCCGTCGCCGTGGGCGCGCAACTGGTTTGGGCCGCGACGTCGAGCGCCCAGCCGAGATGCTTGCGGGCGTGGCGTAGCCCAATGCGCAAGCCGTAATGGCTGCAGACTTCGTCATAGAGCGTGCGGATATAACCGAGCTGCTGCGGCAGCGACGGCAGGCTTTCGGCCACGCCCGTCTGCAGACGCCGGGCCAGTTGGCCCAGGAACCAGGGTTGCCCCTGCGCGCCGCGACCGACCATGATCGCGTCGGCGCCCGACATATCCAGCGCGGACACCGCCTTTTCAAACGAGGTGATGTCGCCGTTGACGACCAGCGGCACATTGATCGCATCCTTGACGGCGCGTATCGCGGCCCAATCGGCTTCACCCTTGTAGAACTGGCAGCGGGTGCGGCCATGCACTGAAATCATCCGAACGCCGGCAGCTTCGGCGCGGCGCGCAAGTTCTGGCGCATTCAAGGAACGATCGTCCCAACCGAGTCGCATCTTCAGCGTGACGGGAACTTTGACCGCGGCGACCGTGGCGTCGATCAAGGTCAGCGCGTGGTCGAGATCCCGCATCAGCGCCGAACCGGATTGCCCGCCGGTCACGTGGCGTGCCGGGCAGCCCATGTTGATGTCGATGATATCGGCACCGGTGGCTTCCGCGATCCGCGCGCCTTCGGCCATCCAGTCGGCCTCGCAGCCCGCCAGTTGAACCACGTGGGGCCCGATTCCAGTTGCCTCGCAGCGCAGCTGCGACATCGGCCGACCGTTGACCAAATCACTGCAGGCGGTCATCTCAGAGACCACGAGGCCGGCACCGAGTCTCGCCGTCAGGCGCCGAAACGGAGCGTCCGTGACGCCCGACATCGGCGCCAACAAGACGGGGGTCGCGATGGTTATATCGCCTATTTTCAAAGGCTTAAGGCACGAAGATACCGAGCCGGTCACGGGCGTCTCGTTTTTCTAGCGGCCGCGTCATCGCAGTCGCCTACACACATTCTGCGCTCAAATCTTGAGCAGTCAAGCATCATGCCTACACTTTAGACAGTTCTGTCAAATGTGCAAGTGCACTGCAGCAAAAACTGCGTCTTCCACAGCTAATGGGAATCGCTCTGCTTTTGGCCCGCCGGCATGGTAAGGGCTGTGCGCCAGCCCAAAATCGAGCCCACAAAAACACCCTGAATCGCCCTTCATTGAGTCACATGTCCAGATCTGACCGTACCGCCGCCATCCTTGTCGCCGCCGGCCGCGGCCTTCGCGCCGGCGCGGGAGGCCCCAAGCAATATCGAACCATTGGCGGCCGGCCGGTGATCTTTCGGGCGATGGAGCCGTTCTGCGTCCATCCACAGATCTTTGCAGTGCAGCCGGTTCTGAATCCGGACGACATGGACGTCTTCAACGCCGCGGTGCGTGGATTGACCTATGCCTCTCCCGCCAGCGGCGGCGCGACGCGTCAGGCCTCGGTGCATGCCGGACTGGAGGCGCTGGCACACGAGAAGCCGGACGTGGTGCTGATCCACGACGCCGCGCGGCCCTTCGTCTCCGCCGCGGTGATCTCGCGCGCGATCGAGGCCGCCGGCCGCACCGGCGCCGCGGTGCCGGTGACCCCCGTCACCGACACCATCAAGCAGGTCGGCGACACCGGCGATGTCGAAGCCACCCCGGCGCGCGCGTCGCTGCGCATCGCGCAGACGCCGCAGGCGTTTCGCTTCGATGTCATTCTCGACGCCCACCGCCGCGCCGCGCGCGATGGCCGCAGCGATTTCACCGACGACGCGGCGCTGGCGGAATGGGCGGGATTGACGGTGGCAACTTTTGAAGGCGATCCTGCGAACATGAAACTCACCACCCCGGAAGATTTTATCCGAGAGGAAGCCCGCCTCGCCGCCAGCCTCGGCGACATCAGGACCGGCACCGGCTACGATGTGCACGCGTTCGGTGATGGCGACCATCTGATGCTGTGCGGCGTCCGGGTGCCGCACACGCGCGGCTTCCTGGCCCATTCCGACGGCGACGTCGGGCTGCATGCGCTGGTCGATGCCATTCTCGGCGCGCTGGCGGATGGCGATATCGGCTCGCATTTCCCGCCCAGCGACATGCAATGGAAGGGCGCGGCCTCCGACCGTTTCCTGAAATACGCTATCGATCGCGTCACCGCGCGCGGCGGCCGGATCGCCAATCTCGAAGTGACGATGATCTGCGAGCGTCCTAAGATCGGCCCGTTGCGCGACGTGATGCGGGCGCGCATCGCCGAAATCACCGGCGTTTCCGTTTCGCGGATCGCGGTCAAGGCGACCACCAGCGAGCGGCTCGGCTTTACCGGGCGCGAGGAAGGCATCGCGGCGACCGCCTGCGCCACCATCCGCCTGCCCTGGGGCGACTGACATGAGCGGCAGCGACGCCCGAGCCCTCTCCCGCGCGTTGCTCGATTTATGCCGATCGCGCAAGCTGACCATCGCCACGGCGGAATCCTGCACCGGCGGTCTGGTGGCCGGCGCATTGACTGACATTCCCGGCTCCTCCGACGTCATCGACCGCGGCTTCGTGACCTATTCCAACGAAGCCAAGCGCGCGATGCTCGGCGTTAACACCACGACGCTGGCCACCTTCGGCGCGGTCAGCAAGGAGACCGCGACCGCGATGGCGGTCGGCGCGCTGGAGAAGGCCGGCGTCGATCTCGCGGTCTCCATCACCGGCATCGCCGGTCCCGGCGGCGCTACCCCCGGCAAGCCGGTCGGGCTGGTCCACTTCGCGGTCGCCGCGCGCGACGGCCGGATCCTGCACCGCGAATGCCGGTTCGGCGCCATCGGCCGCAGCACCGTCCGCCAGCGCTCGGTGGTCGAGGCGCTGCGCATGCTGATGGAACTGGCCCGCGGCCCGCAGCCAGCCCGCCAAACCCCGCCGCGAAGCCGCCAGCGCCGCGCACCGCCGCGTCGCCCGCTCGCCGCGCCGCACCGCCGTCAAGCGCCGCCGGCCGACGCGGCCGTCGAGCCCCAAAGCCACTTGACCGCTAGCTCGACGTGACCGCACCCGGTTTGCCGTACACGACGTCGGCGCGCTTTTCGAAGGCGGCCGCGAAACGCTGAAACATGGTGTCGAACATGGTGCCCATCAGCAGCGCCAGCATCCGGCTCTTGAATTCGTAGCTCAGGAAAAACCCGACGTCGCACTCGTGCGTCGGACTTGGCCTCGAAGGTCCAGCGGTTCTCCAGATTGCTGAACGGCCCTTTCAGATATTCGACCAGGATTTTCAGGTTGGGACGGTCGAGCGTGACGCGGCTGGTAAAACTTTCCCGGATCAGCTTGAACGACACCGTCATGTCGGCGATCACGATCTCGGTGCCGTCGGCCTGCCGGGTGCGCTGGCGAATTTTCAGCGCCTGGCACAGCGGCACGAATTCGGGATAGCGCTCGACATCGGCCACCAGATCGAACATCTCTGGCGCGCTGTGCTGGACCCGGCGCTTGCTGGAAAATCTCGGCATGATCGGGGGCTCAGCGCGAGATCGCCGCCCGCGCCGCCTTGAGCTTGGCGAAATCGTCGCCGGCATGATGCGACGAGCGTGTCAGCGGGCTCGCCGACACCATCAGGAATCCCTTGGTGTAGGCGACCTTCTCATAGCCTGCGAATTCATCCGGCGGCACATAGCGCATCACGGCGTGATGCTTGCGGGTCGGCTGCAGATATTGCCCGATGGTGAGGAAATCGACGTCCGCGGTGCGCAGGTCGTCCATCACCTGCAACACTTCGTGGCGCTCCTCGCCGAGCCCGACCATGATGCCGGACTTGGTGAAGACAGTGGGATCGAGCTCCTTGACCCGCTGCAACAGCCGGATCGAATGGAAATAGCGCGCGCCCGGGCCGCACCGTCAGATAGCCCGAGGGTACGGTTTCCAGATTGTGGTTGAACACATCGGGCCTGGCCGCGACCACGACTTCCAGTGCGCCCGGCTTGCGCAGGAAATCCGGCGTCAGGATCTCGATCGTGGTGTCGGGGCAGCGGGCCCGGATCGCGCGGATGGTCTGCGCGAAATGCTCGGCGCCGCCGTCGGCAAGATCGTCGCGGTCGACCGAGGTGATCACGATATGGGCGAGCCCGAGCTTGAAGGTCGCCTCGGCGATATGCTCCGGCTCGTCGGAATCGAGCGCGCCGGGCATGCCGGTCTTGACGTTGCAGAACGCGCAAGCCCGGGTGCAGGTGTCGCCCATGATCATGAAGGTGGCGTGCTTCTTGTCCCAGCACTCGCCGATATTCGGGCAGCCCGCCTCCTCGCACACCGTCACGAGGCCGTTTTCCTTGACGATGTTGCGGGTGTCGGCATAGCCGCGCGTGTTCGGCGCGCGAACCCGGATCCAGTCCGGTTTCGGCGGCGATAACGCGTCCGGCCGGTTCACCTTTTCGGGGTGGCGCGGGCGCAGCGGCGTGGCTGAAATGGTATCGACGACAACGACCATGGATTGTCCATTCTCTGAGCCATCTAGCTAATCCGCCCGGGCGGAAATCGCAACCGCTCGCCCTGTCAGGACGTTCTCCGGCATGGTGCACCGGCGGCAGATCGGGCATGTTACCCACGGTTCCGTCCCTACGGCGCTCACCCGCTTTTTCAGCCTGATCCCTCGAATGATTCAAATCCGAAACGCAGACCCGGCCCAGCCGGCTCCCAAACTGGGCCGCAAGCTGAAGCGGTCGTTTTTCGCCCGCAGCGTGCATGAGGTGGCGCCCGATCTGATCGGCGCGACCCTGCTGGTCGACGGCGTCGGCGGGATCATTGTCGAGGTCGAGGCCTATCACCACACCGAGCCGGCCGCGCATTCGTATAACGGCCCGACGCCGCGCAACCTGGTCATGTTCGGGCCGCCGGGTTTTTGCTACGTCTATCGCTCCTACGGCATCCATTGGTGCGTGAATTTCGTCTGCGAAGCCGAAGGCTCGGCCAGCGCGGTGCTGATCCGCGCGCTGGAGCCCACCCATGGCCTCGCCGCGATGCGCCGGCGCCGCGGCGTGGCGGAACCGCGCTCCCTGTGTTCGGGCCCCGGCAAACTGTGCGAGGCGCTCGGCATCACCATCAAACACAGCGAACTGCCGCTGGACCAGCCGCCGTTCGCGCTGCATGCGCGCGTGGGTGACGTCGATGTCGTGAGCGGCGTCCGGATCGGCATCACCAAGGCGGTCGGATTTGCCCTGGCGATACGGGCTGAAGGGCTCGGCGTTCGTGAGCAAGCCGTTTCCGGCCCGGCGTGTGTGACCCGCCCAAGACGAAGATGAGGACAAGAAAAAGGCCCCGGTGAAGGGGCCGATCTCGTCAGCGTCGGATCAATGATGGTGATGGTGGAAATGGTGGTGGTGATGCCAGTCACGCGCGCTGGCGATCGACGGGGCGGCCATGGCGAGAACGAGAAAAGCCGAGAGCACGTAGGCAAGCGATTTCATGAGGACTTCCTTGGATGGTCGGGTTGCAACAACAAAATCGTAGGCGCTGCACCTTCGTTCCCGAACACATAATAACGTGACTCGCGCATTCATCCGGCGTTCAGCAAGCGGTCATGATGGAGAGCGGGCCACGATCACCAAACGCGCCTCCGCGTTCTCGCGACTGATGCGCCCGAGTTTTGCAAATCGTTTCGCCCAAAAGGGAGGGCGTGGGGAATGCCGGGTGCCCGATGCACCCGCAGCCGCGCGTGTAGAAGTAGATAGCACGCGCGTTAGTCACCACGGTCGCACCGGAATCACCCGGCATTCCCGCACGCGATGGTGTTACGGTTTCCTTCGTGCTCTTCCTGGTGACCGGGCTTGTTTGCCACCATTGCCTGCGAACAAGTTCGCAAGCGTGACGCCAGCGTCGGGGCGTCAGAACCACACGACTTCGCCGTCCGCGTTACGCGCTATTCGTCAAAAGCGCATCCGCGTCCATCGCATCCCATGCCCAACGTCCGTGACGATCGCGAAACGCCCCTCTCATGGGGCACGGGATAGCGGCTATACGCAGCTGATTTGCGGAGGATGTGAAGCGAATATTTTCGAGGCGATGGGGTGGACGGGGCAATTCATCTTGAGATGATTGGGTAATTTCGCTTTTACGCGCAATGACCGCCACGGGCAGTGTCGTCATCCAGAGGTGCGGACGGCGCGCACCTCTGGATGACGGTACTGTTGTTGCAAGGCGGCTTAGCCTGGTAGATCGCGCTACGCGAATCCGCCCTGCCTACGGCGATCACACCGCGCTCTTGATGCGCTCCAGCGCCTCGATCATCTTTTCCTTCCGGGCGACCGCGGCTTCGCGCTTCTCCTTCTCTTCCTCGACGATTTCTTCCGGCGCATTGGCGACGAATTTTTCGTTGGAGAGTTTGGCATCGACCCGTTTGATGTCGGCATCGGCCTTGGCGATTTCCTTGTCGAGCCGGGTTTTTTCGGCCGAAAAATCGATCAGGCCCTTCAGCGGCAACGCTGCGACTTCGCCGCGCACCAGAAGCTGCACCGCGCCCTGCGGCGGCTGCTCGGCGAACGATATATCGCCGAGCCGCGCCATCCGCCTGATGACGTCGTTCCAGCGCTGCGCGCGCGCCTTGGTCTCAGCGGATGCGGCGATGATCACCAGCGGCGTCAACGTCGCCGGCGGAATGTTCATCTCGGCGCGCACCGAACGGATCGCGGTGAGCAGGTCGACCACCCAGCCGATCTCGGCTTCGGCGGCGGGATCGCTGAAATCAGGCTCGCGCGGCGGCAGCAGCAACGGCGGGACGATCGGATCGTTCGGCCCGGTCGCCGACATCAGCACGAGTTCCTCGGCGGTCAGATCGACCGCCTTGCGCGACCAGTCGGTCAGGGCCAGCAGGCCGTCCCGCTTCGCCGTCACCGCCCACAATTCCTCTGTTATAAACGGCATGAACGGATGCAGCAGTTTCAGAATTTCATCGCGTGCCCAGGCCACCATCGCCCGGGTCTCCGACCTGGCAGGGCCGTCCTCGCCCAACAGCACCGGTTTCGCCAGTTCGACATACCAGTCGCAATAGACGTTCCAGACGAAGCGATACATCGCGCCGGCGGCTTCGTTGAAGCGATAGCCCTCGATCGCCTCGGTGACCTCACGGGTCGTACGCACGGTTTCATGCGCGATCCAGCGGTTGAGGTTTTCCTTGGCGGCGAACGCATCGAAGCCTGAGGGCATCGCGCATTCGTTCATTTCGGCAAAGCGGCAAGCGTTCCACAGCTTGGTCGCGAAGTTGCGATTGGTCTCCACCAGTTGCGGCGACAGCTTGATGTCGTGGCTGTGCGCGGCGCCGCGCGCCAGCGCGAAACGCAGCGCATCGGCGCCGTAGTCGTCGATGACGCCGAGCGGATCGATGACGTTGCCTTTCGACTTCGACATCTTGGCGCCCTTCTCGTCGCGCACCAGACGATGGATGTAGACCGTCGAGAACGGCGCCTCCTTCATGAAATGAAGGCCCATCATCATCATCCGCGCCACCCAGAAGAAGATGATGTCCCAGCCGGTGACCAGCACGTTGGTCGGGTAATAGCGTTCGACATCCGTGACGTCGCCGGGCCAGCCCAGGGTCGAGAAAGGCCACAGCGCCGAGGAGAACCAGGTGTCGAGCACGTCCTCGTCGCGGGTAATGAAACCTTCCCGCTGGGCCGGATCGAGCGCCATCGCCCGCCCCTGCTCTTCCGTGATCACTTCCTGCTCGACGTAATAGCCGAGCGCGTGGCCGACCGCTTCTTCCTCGGTCTCGGCGACGAACACCTTGCCATCGGGACCGTACCAGGCCGGAATCTGGTGACCCCACCAGAGCTGCCGCGAGATGCACCAGGGCTGGATGTTTTCCATCCACTCGAAATAAGTCTTTTCCCAATTCTTCGGCACGAACACGGTATCGCCGGAGCGCACCGCGGCCATCGCGGGCTGCGCCATGGTCTTGGCGTCGACATACCATTGGTCGGTGAGAAACGGCTCGATCACGACGCCGGATCGGTCGCCATGCGGCACCATGTGGGTGTTGGGTTCGATCCGCTCCAGGAAGCCGAAATCCTCCAGCCGCGAGACGATCAATTTTCGCGCCGCGAACCGATCGAGGCCATTGAGCTCTTCGGCCAGGTTTTCCGAACCTTCCGGCAGGCCGTGCAGGTAGGCTTCGTTGCCGGTCAGCGCGAGCCGGGCCTCCTGGTCGAGCACATTGATCTGCGGCAGATTGTGCCGCCGTCCAACTTCGAAGTCGTTGAAGTCGTGCGCCGGCGTAATCTTGACCGCGCCAGAGCCCTTTTCCGGATCGGCATAGTCGTCGCCGACAACAGGGATCAGCCGGCCGACCAGCGGCAGCACGACATGCTTTCCGATCAGAGACTTGAGATTGTCGTTGTCCGGGTGCACCGCGACCGCGCTGTCGCCGAGCATGGTTTCGGGCCGCGTCGTGGCGACCACGATGAAGGTCGTGGGATCGTCGGGGTTGAAGGTTTTGCCTTGCAGCGGATAGCGCAGATACCAGAGGCTGCCCTTGACCTCGATCTGCTGCACTTCGAGATCGGAGATCGCGGTCAGCAATTTCGGATCCCAGTTCACCAGCCGCTTGTCCCGGTAGATCAGGCCGTCGCGGTGCAGTTCGACGAACACCTTCACGACCGCGCGCGACAGGCCCTCGTCCATGGTGAAACGTTCGCGCGACCAGTCGCAGGATGCGCCGAGCCGCTTCAACTGATTAACGATGACGCCGCCGCTCTCGGCCTTCCACTGCCAGACCCGTTCGAGGAATTTGGCGCGCCCCATGTCGCGGCGGCCGGGCTGCTGCCGCTCCATCAATTGCCGTTCGACCACCATCTGGGTCGCGATCCCGGCGTGATCGGTTCCAGGTTGCCACAACACGTCACGGCCGCGCATCCGCTCGAACCGGCACAAAATATCCTGAAGGGTATTGTTGAGCGCGTGACCCATATGCAGCGAGCCGGTGACATTCGGCGGCGGGATCACGATCGTGAACGGTTCGGCGTCGCGGCGTTCCGGACGGCCAGCCTTGAACGCACCGGCCTCTTCCCAGATGCGGGACATCCGGGTCTCGATATCGGCGGGCTGGTAGTTTTTTTCGATCATGGCGCTGCAATCGTGATGTGGGAACCGGCTAGAAAGCCGCCAGAGGGCGCCAAGTCAACACGACAGGCGGCCTAAAAGGTCCGATAATCGGCTTTGAAGGTAAGGAACAGGTCCAGGGGCCCGATCGGGCTGCTCCCTGGTGGTCTGGCCGGAACCGCGAGTGGTCTAGCGGCCGCGCGAAACCCGCTCGATCTCGGCCTTGACGATGCGCTCGACCAATCCCGGCAGATTGTCGTCGAGCCAGGATTTCAGCATCGGCCGCAGCATTTCCTTGACCAGATCCTCGAGCGTCCGCGCGTTGTTGCTCAGCACGGTATTGGCGAGGCTATTGAAGGCGGATTCGACCGCCGACACGGTGTTGCGCGACAGGATCTGCTGCTGCGCCGCGGCCGCTACCGTGCTCTCGAACGGCGGCGGCTCGAACGCCGGCGGCTGCCGGAACGGCGATTTGGCGGTCTCGCTGAATTCGAGATCGTCCTGCGGATCGACCTTCTTGAAAGCCGGTTGCGGCGCCGGACTGGGCAGCGCCATCTCGTCGGTCAGTTCGAACACCTCGCCATCGGGCTGGGCCGGGCGAATCTCGGCTTCGGAGGTCGCCTCGTCGAGGCCGGCCAGCATCGCGTCGATATCGTCCTGGCTGTTGGTCGCGGCGGGCGCGGGTGCCGGCTTGGGAGGCGGCGCAGGCGCTGCGACTTTCGCGGCGGCAGCCTGCGCGGCGGGGATGTTCGACGGTGGTATGTCGTTCATCACGGGCGCCTTCGCTGCCGGCGGCGGCGCTGCTGGCTTTGCCGGTGCAGCCGGGGCTGCGGCGGCCGGCGGCTTGGCCTCATCGTCGGCAATGATGCGACGGATCGATGCCAAAATCTCCTCCATCGAGGGTTCCTGGACCTTTGCAGGCTGGCTCATCTCCAACTCCGCATCATCAACGCCTTCGCATGCTTTTTACACCAAGCCCGGCCTGGATTTGGCTGTTCCGGATATGCAGGTTCCGATTTTCGTCGCACAAGCCTGACTTGTCCCCAGATCAAGCAACGCAAGTATCGTGCGGGCCTGCTTCCCCTCAGGAGACCGAAGCGTCGCGCGGCATCATGATGCCGGATGCGGTACAAATCGTTCTGCTGCCTGCGGCAAAGGTATGTCAGGCCCCTAAACGATTGCAACAACGCGCCCGCGGCATCTTTGACGAGGAGAGATTTAAATCGCTGCAGACACGATATTGCGCGTCCGCACCAAAGCAAAAAGCCAAAGCGGTTTTCGCTTTGGCTTTGCTTGCGCGGTCACTTCGCGAAAAATTTGCGAGCGCAGCACGCCGCGCGAAATCAATCGCGCGTCATGGGTCTGATATCAGCGGCCGTCGGGCGTGCGCACGCCGATCCAGCTATCGCGGACCTGCTGGTAGTGAACGCTCGGATCGTAGGTCGCGGTCGGCAACTTGAGTACGATCGGCGACAGCCGTCCGACCGCGTTCAACACCGAATACGATGCCACCACGCGGTCATGCTGCGCGGTGACCAGCGCGACGCGGGCGTTAACCAGCGCCTGCTGCGCGTTCAACACGTCGAGCGTGGTGCGCTGTCCGGCCTTGGCTTCTTCGCGCACGCCGTTGAGCGCGATTTCCGAAGCGGTCACCTGCGCCTGCGCCGACGCCACCTGCGCCTTGCCGGCGACGAGCTGGCCCCACGCCGTCACGGTATTGGCGCGGGTCTGGTCGCGGGTCAGCTCGAGGTTGAGGCGCTGCTGCGCCAGATTTTCCTTGGACTGCCGGATCAGCGAATATTCGCCGCCGCCCTGATAGATCGGAACCGAGAGCTGCGCGATCGCGGATGCGCCGAACGCACGTTGCGTGGTCAGGGTCTGTTCATAGGATTGCTGAACCGCGGCCTGCACCGTCACCGTCGGCAGCAGCGCGCCTTCGTTGATCTTGACCTGCAGGAAGTTGACGTCGATGCCGAACATCGCCGACGTGACGTTGGGATTTTCCGTCAGGCTGAGCTCGACGGCGGCTGGAAGCGCACCGGGCAGGAAGCGATCGACCGGCGAACCCGGCGCCAGCGCGACCGGCTCGTTGCCGATGATGCGGCGGAAGTTCGAACGCGTCGTGGTGAGATTGGATTCGGCCTGCAGTTGCTGGGTGCGGCCGGCAGCAAGTTGCGCCTCGGACTGCGCCACGTCGGTGCGGGTGACTTCGCCGACGTTGAAGCGGTCCTGGGTCTGCTTCAGGGTCTGCTCCAGCACCCTCGTATTGCTGCGCTGAACCTCGACGATGGCGGCGTCACGCAGATAGTCCATATAGATGGTGGCGGCCGATAGCAGCACCGACTGTTCAAGTACCCGCAGCGCTTCGCGCGCGCCGGAAACCTGGCTCTCGGCGGCACGGGTCTTGTTGGCGGTCTGATTGCCGTTGTAGAGAGTCTGCGTCACGGTCAGACCGGCGGCGCGCGGGCCGTTGGTGCCATGATCCTCGGTACGCGCGATCGCGGTCGGGGTACCGCCGGCGGTGAGAAGCGTGTCGGTGTACTGGTAACCGCCACTGGCCGTCAGCGCGACCTTGGGTCGATAGCCCGACAGCGCCTGCGGGACATTTTCGTCGGTCGATCTCACCGCGGCGCGCTGCGCGTTTAATTGCGGATTGTTCTGATAGGCGCGCACCAGCGCGGCCTCGATCGTATCGGCCAAGACGGGCGCCGGGCCCCCCAAAGTCATCAGAAGGACCGCAGCCGCAGCTCCGGCAAACCCCTTCACCCCACGCATTCTTGGTCTTCCGTTCATTTATTGGCCGGTTCGAAGTCCTGAACCGGCATCCGCCTCGTCCTGAGTCTGCAACATAGGACGCAGTCGGCCACTAAGGAACCACTCACCGAAGAAAGGCAGTGGAAACTCTGAACGTGGGGCAATCCGGCCACACTTCTGATTCAGAACGGTATTTTAACAGCCTGAACTTCAAGAAGCCCTGGACCGCCTCAAACTTGTTCAGAAGACGAAGGCGGGAATCCGTTCCAGGCCGGGCAAGACCGGGGCAACGGCGTCAAACAGCGCCCGATGGCCGAAATCCCCGTAAGAATGGGTGACGATGGTGGCGCGCGGCGGCCGCATCGTCGCGAATATGCCGACCAGCCGGCCGCCCTCTTTCAACTGCCGGAACAGGGTTTCGGGCAGGATTTCAGTGGCGCCGTTGAGCACGATCACATCATAGGGCGCATCTGTCGCATCCCCTTCGGCGGCGGCCGAACCACGAATAAAGACGTTTCCAAGCCCGAGTTCGGCCAGCGCGCCGCTAGCCTGGGCGGCAAGGGCCGAATCGGCTTCAGTCGCGACCACCTGCCCGGCGAATTTGGCGATCACCGCGGCGGTGTAGCCGGCGGCGCCACCCACCACCAGAACCTTGTCGGTATCCTTGATCTCGGCTGCCTGCAGCATCCGCGCGGTTACCGCCGGCTTGATCAGGAAGCGCTTGGCGCCGCTGCCTTCGCTGACATCGAGATCGAGATCGAGATAAGCCAGTGCGCGTTGGTTTCCGGGAACAAAGGCCTCGCGCGGCACTTCGAGCATCGCGTCGATAATCCTGTTGTCGGTGACGTCGCTCGGACGAACCTGACAATCGACCATATTCTGGCGCGCGGTCGCAAAACCGGACATCACTGGACCCCTGAAATTGAGCGGTCTTCACCGCAGGAAAGGCGCGAGCGGAAACGCTCAGCACCGGGGCATCTTTTGGAACATGGTCCGCCAAAACGCAACATCGCGATTGCGCCGCGGCAACGGCCG
The DNA here is from genome assembly GCA_963845435.1 of uncultured Alphaproteobacteria bacterium. Taxonomy (GTDB): domain Bacteria; phylum Pseudomonadota; class Alphaproteobacteria; order Rhizobiales; family Xanthobacteraceae; genus Bradyrhizobium. The sequence continues at coordinate 354,114 of CAWJSD010000014.1, read as the reverse complement.
GCGCAATCGCAGGCGCGTGCCATTCGTGCCGGCTATTCGATGGTCACCGCGAGCCGGCCGATCAACCGCGCCAGTTCCTCCAGATGATCGGAATCATGATCGCTGACGGCTTGCGCCAATCGGTTCAGACATTCGTCGTCGCTCATGACAGGGATCTGGCCGGGAAAGGTCGACGGCAGCGCCGGCGCCAGATCGGGGCTGACCTCGATGGAAACGGGCCGCAAGGGATCAGTCTGGATGGGGGACATATCGTCATCTCCTGAACGAATCCGGCAAGACCAAGTGTTCGGGGAGAATGTGCCGATTTGGCGGTCAGTTTGCAGTGCGGAATCAGCTATCAGGTATGCGGCAAAGCTGCCGAGCCCATATCAACTCAATGCCATAAGTATCTGTTCCAGCTGCATTTTCGGATGCCCTGAACCGGAATCCAGCCGTTCATCCGCGCTATATGATGGGGCCATCCAAAAAGCAGCCCGCTGCGCCGCAGCGGGCCAAGTTGCGAAGTGCCAAGGGAGGACGCTTCGGCCGAAAATCAGGGTTCGGCAAGATGTTCTCATCCGGGCAGCCGTCGCGATCGGCCAGCATGCCGGCAGGCCGATCATCGCACCGGGAAATGCACCATGGTGACGCCGCCGGAAGCGTAGTTGGGAACGTCACCCGCAACGGCCTGTCCCTCCTTCGATCCGAGCGCGCCCATCAATGCGGCCTCGCTTTCGAAGTCGGCTTCGAAGACGCAGAAATACGGCGTCTTGCCCGGCCCCAGCGGCTTGGCATCGAACGAGTAATTGGCGTTCTTGATGCCGGGCATCTTGTCCGCAAGCGGCACGTGGGTCTCGACGTAATACTTCCTGAAATGTGCGGGATCTTTCGGTTCGTTGTACAGGACCAACAGCCGGTGCATTGGATCTCTCCCGATTTCTTCCACTCTTTGTCTATTCATGTGTGATCGAGGCCGCCGGCCATCGGCGCGATCCGGTGGAGCCGCGCCGACAGCCGGTTGGATTTGGCCGGATCGATCGCCCGTTATGCGGCCTTGGCTTTCGCGACGTGACTGGCCAGCACGTCCATCAGCGCTGGCGACAGACAATCATAGGGTTCCAGCCCAAGCTCCTTCAGCCGCGACCGGATGCCGTCCATTTCCGATGGGTTGACGCCGGACTCGATCACCGAAGACACGAAGGCCGCAAATCCCGGCGCTGCGGAGCCGCCTTCGCTGAAAAGTTCGGGATGGATAAAGTCGAGACCGTAGAAAGGATGCCCCTTGTTCTCGATGCGGCCGAACATATGGGTGCCGCAGACCTTGCAGGCGTGCCGCTGGATGGTCTTCGAGGGATCGGTAATATGAAGCTTGTCGCCATTCTCCTGCACGGTCACGTTCTCCCGTGGAACGACCGCGACCACCGAGAACGTCGCGCCCTCCGGTTTCCAGCATTGCGTGCAGCCGCAGGCATGGTTGTGCGCCACGTCGCCTTTGACGCCGACCTTGACCTGCTTGTCCTTGCATTTGCAGACCAGCGTGCCGCCGGCGAAACTTCCAGAACCCTTTTTGACGCCATTGTCGATCGACGGATGAAGTTGAACGGTCATTTGCCTATCCTCCAGGTTTTTGAACTGTCTTGATCGGGGCGTGACGTAAATTTTAGAACACGACGACTGAACGGATCGACTTGCCCTCATGCATCAGGTCGAAATCCCTTATTGATCTCCTCGAGCTTGAGGACGTGGGTGATCATCGGGTCGATCTCGATCTTGCCGTTCATGTACCAGTCGACGATTTTCGGCACGTCGGTGCGGCCGCGCGCGCCGCCGAATGCCGATCCCTTCCAGACCCGGCCGGTGACCAATTGGAATGGCCTGGTCGCGATTTCCTTGCCGGCTTCGGCGACCCCGATCACGACCGAGACACCCCAGCCGCGATGACAGGCTTCCAGCGCCTGCCGCATGACAGTGGTGTTGCCGGTGCAGTCGAAGGTGTAGTCGGCGCCGCCATCGGTCAGGCCGACCAGATGCTGGACGATGTCGCCATCGATCTTCTTCGGATTGACGAAATGGGTCATGCCGAAGCGGCGGCCCCATTCCTCCTTGGAGTCGTTGAGATCGACGCCGACGATCTTGTCGGCGCCGACCATCCGCGCGCCCTGGATCACGTTGAGGCCGATACCGCCAAGGCCGAACACCACGACATTGGAGCCCGGCGTCACCTTCGCGGTGTTGACCACGGCGCCGACACCGGTCGTGACGCCGCAGCCGATGTAGCAACTCTTGTCGAACGGCGCGTCCTCGCGGATTTTCGCGACCGCGATCTCCGGCAGCACGGTGAAATTCGAAAACGTCGAGCAGCCCATGTAGTGGAAGATCGGTCTTGCCCTTGTAGCTGAAGCGCGAGGTGCCGTCCGGCATCACGCCCTTGCCCTGGGTGGCGCGGATCTGGGTGCAGAGATTGGTCTTCTGGCTGAGGCAGCTTTTGCACTGCCGGCATTCCGGCGTGTAGAGCGGGATGACGTGATCGCCCGGCTTCACCGACGTCACGCCCGGCCCGACCTCGCGCACGATGCCGGCGCCCTCATGGCCCAGCACCGAGGGAAAGATGCCCTCGCTGTCGAGACCGTCGAGCGTGTAGGCATCGGTATGGCAGATTCCGGTGGCCTTGATCTCGACCAGCACTTCGCCGGCCTTGGGACCTGCCAGATCCAGTTCGACGATCTCGAGCGGCTTCTTGGCCTCAAAGGCGACAGCGGCGCGTGTCTTCATGTCTCTCCCCCGTTACGCTCGGCTTGAGCACGAATGCGTTTATTGAATCCCCGTGCAACTGGCTTCCGCCTTCTTGGCGGCGTCCGACTTGTCTTCATGGCTCGGTGGCCGGCCACCCGGAATGGCGTCATTGGCGCGCGCGCGCAGATACACATAGATATCGTCGAGGTAGCACATCACGTTCACATTGGTCGCAAACGACGGCATCACCTTGTCGTTGGCGGCATCGACATGCTGGCGGCCGTTGGTGACGACATTGGAGAAGTCGCTGTAGCTCAACGTCTTCAGCGAATTCGCCAATGCCGGCGCGTAAGTCGACCCCTCCCCGTTCGGGCCATGGCAGACATGGCAATCCGAGTGATAGCGGCGGAAGCCGGAGAAGGTGTACCAGTCGACCATGCCGTCGGCGCTGATCTTGTAGGTCGGGTTGCCGTCCTTATCCAAATATTTGCCGTTATCGGATGACGCGACCGCCGGATCGCCCGATCCATCGGCGTGAGCCATATCAGCCATCACCACAGTCGCCGCAACGGCGAGCACAACTTTCCAGTACGTACATTTCACTTAGAATTTTCCTCGTGGATCATTGAGACAAAACCGGCGCGCAGCATGACCGCGGCGCGCCGATCGATTGTCACTTCGCCGTGCCGTTACTCGTTGGGCAGGGCGAATACGGTCAACGTTCCGCCGAGCGAGGTGTACGAGGCCAGGCCGGCATAGCCACCGACGGCGCCGAGACCCGCGGTGTCGACGGTCTTGTCCTTGGTCGGCAGCTTGCCCTGGTCAACCGCGCCATGCCACGCCGCGGCGTTCTCCGGTTGCAGCAGTCCAGCCGCAAGGCCGATGCCTGCCCAACCGCCGACGCCGGAGAGAACGGCGACGTACTGCTTGCCACCGTGCTCATAGGTCATGACGTTGCCGATGATGCCGGACGGGGTCTTGAACTTGTACAGTTCCTTACCCGTCTTGGCATCGACCGCCTTCAGGTAGCCTTCGAGCGTTCCGTAGAACACCACGTCGCCAGCCGTCGCCAGGGCGCCGCCCCACGCGGAGAACTGCTCCTTGATGGACCAGGCGATCTTGCCGGTCTTGCCGTCCCAGGCAATGAAGTTGCCCATGTTGGTATCGCCCTTCGGCGGATACATCGCGACAGCCGCACCGACATAAGCCTGGCCGGCGGTGTAGGCCACCTTGTAGGGCTCGTAGTCCATGCAGACGTGATTGGTCGGCACGTAGAACAGCTGGGTCTCCGGGCTGTACGCGGCCGGCTGTTCGTCCTTGGTGCCGAGCGCGGCCGGGCAGATGCCCTTCGAGTTGGTGTCTTCACCACCATGCTGGGTGGAATAGGCATCAACCACCAGAGGACGGCCATAGGTCTTCGACGATTTGTCCATGTCGACCTTGGTTGCCCAGTTCACCACCGGATCGAACTTCTCGGCGACCAGCAATTCGCCGGTGGCCCGATCCAGCGTGTAGCCGAACCCGTTGCGATCAAAATGCGTGAGCAGGTTGCGCATTTTGCCGCCCATCTCCTGGTCGGTCAGGATCATTTCGTTGACGCCGTCGAAATCCCATTCGTCGTGCGGCGTCATCTGGTAGATCCACTTGACCTTGCCGGTGTCGAGATCACGCGCCCAGATCGACATCGACCACCTGTTGTCGCCGGGGCGCTGCACCGGATTCCAGGTCGAAGGATTGCCCGAGCCGTAATAGACGAGGTTCAGCTTCGGATCGTAGGAGTACCACCCCCACGTCGCGCCGCCGCCGATCTTCCACTGGTCGCCCTGCCAGGTCGAGGTCGAGGAATCAGGTCCGACCGGCTTGCCCAGCGAGGTGGTCTTGTCCGGATCGATCAGCGTGTCGGCGTCCGGCCCTTCCGAGAATCCACGCCAGGCCAGCTTGCCATCCTTGATGTTGTAGGCGCTGACCCAGCCGCGAACGCCGAATTCGCCACCGGAGACGCCGACCAGCACCTTGTCCTTGAAGATGAACGGCGCGTCGGTTCCGGATTGGCCCTTGCCGGCCTCGCCGTCCATCACCGACCACACCTTGGCGCCGGTCTTGGCATCGAGCGCCACCAGAGTCGTATCCGCCTGGTGCAGGAAGATCTTGCCGTCGGCATACGCGACGCCGCGGTTGACCGTGTCGCAGCACATGATCGGGATCACGTTGGGATCCTGCCGCGGCTCGTACTTCCAGATGATCTTGCCTTCGTTGTTGAGGTCGAGCGCGTACACCGTGTTGGGGAACGGCGTATGCACGTACATCGTGTCGCCGATGACAAGCGGGCCGCCTTCATGACCGCGCAGCACGCCGGTCGAGAAGGTCCATGCCACCTGCAGCTTCTTGACGTTCGAAGCGTTGATCTGCTTCAGCTTCGAAAAACGCGTGTTCGCGTCATCGCCCTGCTGCATGACCCACTGCTTGGGGTCCTTGGCCAACAGGTCCAACGCCTCGTCGGCCTTGCCCGCTCTCGCGGCTAGCGCCGCCACCACGCCAATACCGGTCGCGATTAGCACCTTACGCATCTTGATTCCTCCCGTTTGTGAGCGAAGGGATTCCGTGAGAACGGTCCACTTTTTCAGCCTGCTTATTCGATATTCTTAGTTGGTTTGAAATCGCGAAACTTGCCCAACAGCGAAGCGCCCTTGCGCGGAAGCGAACTAGCGCGATTTTTTTAATGAAGGCTCATGGCCTTAGGTGCTGCGCAGCATTTAGCTTGGCGCGAACCGCGGTTGAGTTCCTATTGACGACGTCCAGGCGAAGTCGGAGGATCACGGGGCCTCGCGGGCAGATCTTATTGCAAAGCACAATGGTTGTTGAGCGATGGATGCTGTTTGATATCGATCGATGCTTCCATGGCGCGCGGTCCGTTAGATCGATCTGGAATTGGTGGCTGAAACATGGCCGACACGTTCCGCTCTCGTAGCACTTGCGGGTTTGCGCCGGCGCAACAGATACAGCTTTGGTCAGACACGCTGACCGATCTGTGCGGCCATTTCGATATCGATACGCTGGAGGCATCGTCGTTCGACGGCTCCATCAATTACACGACGGTGGGGAAGCTGACGCTTTGCCAGATCGAGGCAAGCCGGCATCGGTTGGCGCACCGCGCCTCTGAGGCGCAGCCCGGCAGCCATCCCTTCATCAAAATCCTGTTTCAGACTTTCGGCATTTCGCATTTCGAGCAAAGCGGACGCCATATCGACGTCATGCCCGGGGACTGTCTCGCCTACGACGTATCCTGCCCCCACACGATTCTCAGCCCGAGCCTGACGCGTCACGAGGTCGTCATCGTTCCGAAACGACTGCTGCAGGAACGTGGCTATCGTCCGGCGACAATGTCGGCGCGCAAGATCTCCGCCGGTACCGGCATTGGTCGAATTGCCCATGGCATCGTGCATGCCGCGTTCGATGAAGCGGCCAAATTGTCGCCGAACGACGCCATCGGTGTAGCGGATACGCTGATCGACCTGTTGCTGATCCTGCTTCGCGAAGACGAGACGATGTCCGATCGGGTCGGGCCCGAAGCGATGTATCTCCGGGCACAATTCTTCATCCGTGAACATCTGCGCGACCCGGACCTGACCATCGATCAGATCTCCGCGGCGCTGGGCTGCACCAAGCGCTATCTGCACATGTTGTTCAGCAACAAGGGCATTACCATCCGGGACTATATCCGGCACGCCAGGTTGCTGAACTGCCGTCAGGAATTGGAGACCCGGGCCGGAAAATCGGTGACGGATGTTGCGTTGTCATGGGGATTTTCAAGTTTGCCGCAATTCAGCCGCGTGTTCCGACAGCATTTTGGCGTTGTTCCATCCGCGATACACCGGGTGCAGATCAGCCTCGCTCCGGATTTTCGCGGCAACTAGCGCGGCCGGCTTCCATCAGTCAGTCATCTTCCCCAACGCGCCAGCACCCACCAACCCGCCAGAGCCGCGCCAAGTATCCAAACCGCGACCACGACAAACGCGGCAACGTTGCTTTGCGGGCGCTGGATCATGTTGCCGGCTTCGGCTCGAAACCGCGCCATCTCCTGCGCGGGAATTAACGACACCACCAGCCAGATGCCGAGCGGCACCAGGATCAGATCGTCCAGATAGCCGAGAACCGGAATGAAATCCGGGATCAGATCGATCGGCGAGAAGGCATACGCAGCGACGGCAAATGCGAGAAGCTTGACATACCAGGGCGTATCGGGACTGCGGGCGGCCAGATAGACCGCAAATGCGTCCCGTTTGACAGCGCGCGCCCAGATCCTGATGCGATCGAACATGACGCGGCCTGTTACCGTGACGCTCGGGCGGCTATTTCATCACGCACTTGGTTTCGGCGCGGTCCAGGCCGAGCGTGTCGAGCGTCGAGGTCTGGTGAAGAAAGCCGTCCTGAGGCGATACCGATACGGTGTTTCGACCGTCGAACAGCAGGATCGGCTGCCGCAACTGCTGGTTCCAGTCGCGCAGCGTCAGTTTCTGTCCCTTGAAGGCCGCGACTGAAAACGCGGGGCTTTTCATGTAAGCGAGCATCTTGGCGGAATCGCCGGAACTGGTTCGCGCGGCGGCCTCGCCGATCATGCGGACGGCGGTCCAGACCTGCATGTCGTGCGCCGTCATCGAACGCTGGAACGTCTTGGTGAAGCGGTTCTGAAGCTGGATGGCGCCCCATTGATCGAATGCCGCATCCCACGTGGTCGGCACCAGCCCGGCGGAGCCTGCCACCGGGCGGGGATCCCAGGTGCGATACGGCAGATAGCCCGCGAAAACCTCGCTCTCGTCGGCCGCGACCAGCACGTCGTGATCCGGAGCGCCCTGGGTCACCAGCGGCATTTGCTGTTGAATCTCGGCAACGCCGCTATCGGTGCGTCGCGCGCCGCCATTGTCCTTGAAGGTTCGCTCCTCGACGATCTTGGCCCCAAAACGCTTCGCGGCGTTGCGCAACGCGTCAGCGAACAATGCGTCATTGTCGTGCGAGCCGGATATCAGCAGCCATTTTCGCCATTTTTTCCAAACCAGATATTGCGCCAGCGCGTCGGCAAGCATGGACCGCGTCGGCGCGACATGAAAGACGTTGGCCCGGCAATCCTGCTCGCGCAGCCGCTCATCGAGTGCGAAGCCGTTAATGAATGTCACGCCGCGGGCCTTGCCGGCGTCGGCGGCCTTGAGAAGCCGATCCGCATCGAGGCTGGTGACGAAAAAGGAGACGCCCTGCTCTGCCAGAGCATTTACGGCGGCGGCCGGGTCGTCATTATCACCGATGGGCTTGTCGATCAGTTGATATCGTTGGCCCAGGAACCGGCCGGTCGCATTGTCGTCGTCGATGGCCAGCTGGGCGCCGGCGAGACCGTCGTTGGCGGCGGGGACATCGATCAGCGATATCCGGATTCGCGCAGGTGGCTGGTGAAGGTAGCCGATCTTGATCTCGACCGGCTGGTCGGACACGCCAGCGTCACTCGAAATGACAAGCGCCAAGAGGCCGATCAAAAGCCGAAGCAAATCGAACCTCCCTCAAACGGCGACAAACGTTGCACGGCGCCGATATGATTGCGCTGCAACATCGCGAGATGTTCGCTGCGTTCTGTTTGAGCTTTCAGGCTACTCCATCTATCGTCGCAAGCAAGTAACGCTGCCGCGCGCGGGCGGAGTTCGGAACGAACCGGCCATGCGCTTCGAAATCGGGATGTGGGAGACGGTTCATATGCTCGGCCTGCGCTCGATCACTGTCACAGCCTTCGGCCTGTGTTGGCTGCTTGCTCCACTCGATCCCGCTTTCGCGTTCCTGGCCTATGTCTCGAACGAAAAGGGCAATTCAATCTCGGTGATCGACACCGACAAGATGGAGACCGTCGCAACCATCAAGACCGGCCAACGGCCGCGTGGGATAGAAGTCACGCGCGACGGCAAATTCGTCTTTGTGGCCCTCGGCGACGACGACACGATCCAGATGTTCGATACCAAGACCCGCGATGACGCCGGCCAGCTTCCGTCCGGCGCTGACCCCGAACAATTCACCCTCGACCCCGCGGGAAGGCTGCTCTACGTCGCCAATGAAAACGACGCGATGGTGACGATCATCGACATGGCGAAGCGAACCGCCGTTGGCCAGGTGACGGTCGGCACGGAACCCGAGGGAATGGCGGTCAGCCCGGACTCCAAGACGCTGATCTGCACCTCGGAGACGACCAGCATGGTTCATTTCATCGATACGGCGAGCCGCGAAGTCGTCGACAATCTGCTGGTCGGTTCCCGGCCGCGTTTCTCTGAGTTCAAGTCGGATGGCTCGGAATTGTGGGTCACATCCGAAATCGGCGGCAGTCTGGCCATCATCGATCCGGCAACGCGAAAGATTAAGCAGAACGTCACCTTCGAGATCCCCGGCCTGCGATCCGAGGCGATCCAGCCGGTCGGGATCAATCTGACCAAGGACGGCAAGCTGGGATTCATCGATCTCGGTCCGGCCAATCGGGTCGCCGTGGTCGATGGCGTGACGCACGCAGTGCTGAAATATCTGCTGGTCGGACAGCGGGTTTGGCACGGCGCCTTCACGCCGGACGAAAAATATCTGCTGGTCGCCAACGGCGTTTCCAACGACGTCTCGGTGATCGACGTCGCGAGCGCAGAAAGTCATCAAGTCGATCCAGGTCGGCGAATTACCCTGGGGCGTTGCGTTCGGACCGAATTGACAGTGTTGCAGCGCGATACTGCGAAGCTAGCCGATGGACCGAACTAGATCTTTTGCTTCTCGTGGCCGGGATATTCGCAGGTCCATTTGCTGGCGGTCCATTCGGGATGATTGCCGATCCACTGGGCGATATAGGGCTGCGCGCCCATCACGCATTGCTTGAGCGAGCCCTGCCAGGCGAATTGAAGATATTTGTCCTCGCACTTTGACGGATTGGCGATCGCGCAGACGGTCAGAATAATTTCAATCATTCCCCTGCCCTTTGCTAACGTGAACCACCAAGGATGCTACGCCGAATTGGCGCCTGCGTCTCACATTTCGGAACGCGGTTCGCCTTCACCACCAATTATGGTTGCGCCCGCCAGCCGCAAGTCATGAGGACGCGTAGTGACTTACCTCTCCGGCGAAGGGGCATCATTTCGACAATGCGCCATCGGGTGGCGTCGCGCCATCGATCAGCCGGTTGCGAACCAAAAAGCGAACGCCGTGCTCGTAAGCCTCGGATGTATCTCCGCGAATCTGGCCGCCTAAATGCGCCACGCTGGCCTCGCTTGATGTGTCGACGATCCAGATGTCCATGGATGTGATCAAGGATGAGACCTTGTGAGCGACCGAGACCACCGCAAAGGCGGCGCCGGCCTGCCGCGCGACCGGCAGAAAGCAATTCCCGCAAAGATAACGCGGCGAGGTCGCCGCCACGTCGGTTGCGAACGGCCCAAGGTCGACGGGAGAATATTTTCCGGTTTTCTCCAGCGCCTCCGACAGGACATGCGTCGCCATCGCAAGCCGTGCCGTCAGGTCGGGCTGTGGCGGCTCGCCGCTGGTATCGTAGATCTCGAACGGAAAGATCGCGGTCGCGGGCGCCGCGTGGGTGTTTACGCCGTAAGCGGCACAAGAAATAACCGTCAGCAGCCGGATCAGGACTTTGCAGAGCATGGTCGTCCCTCGATTCCCGGCGAACCAGCTAACCTTCGAATTGAGGTTAACACGGCTCCCGGTCGATGACATCATTGGCGCTATCGTGCACGGCAAGCCAACTAAAAATAAATATCAGGGAGCAGCGCAACATGATCCGAACGTTTATTCCGGCCCTTCTCGTTTCACTATTCGCCGCGACGGGTGCCTCGGCCAAGGACACTCAGTTCTGGAACCTGACCGCCAATACGATTACATCGCTGCAGCTTTCGCCGCCGGGCAAGAACGAGTGGGGGCGTAACCAGACGGATAATGACCGGGACCACACCGTCGACCATGACGAGCGCCTGAAGATTACCGACACCGAGGCCGGCATCTACGACGTCAAATTCATCGACCAAAGCGGTCGAAACTGCGTGGTTCCGAACATCCAGGTCAAAGCCGGCGCCATTTTCGTCATCGAGGAAAAGCAACTCAAGGGATGCGCCGGGAAATAGACCCAGTCAGTTATCCAGCAGGGTATTTTTGATCAATCGGATGACGCCGCGATTCCAGGAATCGCTGGTGCCCATGCGCAGTTCGGTCTGCCGCTTGAAGAGCATGCTGCCGTTCCGAGCATCGCGAATTTGGAAGCCGACAGCATATTCAGTCCGGCTGGATCGGGCTACAACGCCGACAAAAGACTGTTCGGCGCCGATCTTTTGCGCGATATCAGCCTCGCAACCGCCGCACATTCGCAGCGATTTTGCCTTCACCGGCTCCCCGTCGGCCTGACTGACGTCGACGAGCCTGTAGCGGCCGGACTGCGCCAACAATTGTCTCGCTTCGTCGGTGGCGCGCTTCAGTTGGGCAACATCGTCCGGCGTTTCGCCGATGACCCCGCCGCCCGCACTGTAATCCTCCAGCTCGAAATCGAACACCGCGATCTTGATCAACGAGACCGTTTCGGCGCGTACCGCGCCCGCTATGATCCCGATGCTGCAAAGCAGCGCCGCGCCAAACCAAATTGATGGAGTTCGACCGGAAAGCGATGAGACATTGATTTTCATCGACGCGGCCCTCAAAGGGTTATTCAGCTTAGCGCTCGAGCAAACGCGTGTCGACCTTCACCGGATTGCCTTTGCGGATCGCCGTTTTCCCGGGTTGATGTTCGCGTGCCTGTTCGGTCGGAAGATGCGAATGCACTCCTCCGTCAAATCGCAGTTCATTCAAAAATCGATACCGAACAGCAGGCGCGCCTGCTGGCGTTCAAAATTGACCAGGTCCGGCGAGCCCGGGACGGCCGTTGCGTGGCCGGCGATCTGCGCACTCCACGCCAAGGTCATCCATGCCCGTTGGGAGAGTTTGAAATAAACGGTCGGGCCGGCGAAGAATCCTTGTCCGGCCAGATCGTCGAACCCCGCCCCTTCGTACTGACGCAAATAGCGAACCTCGCCGCCGATGAAAACTCCCGGATGAACCCGGGCCATCACGGCGAATGCGGCGCCTGTGGTGGATTCCTGAGACCAGGTTCCGGCCGACCTGGAACGCATGGTCTCGGGTTGATAAAGCAGATTGAAAGCTGCCACGACGCGATCCGATACGATCTCCCAATCGGCCGCGGCAACGAAGTCGACGCCGTATTGACTTACCGGCGCGCCGGTAATGTCGTCAGCCCGGCCCCAATGCGGCTCGGCTCCGATCGCAAAGCCGAACGGCGCCGAGCCACGATCCAGCAGCCGGTAACGTATGTCGGCTGAAAATCCGCCAAACGCCGTATAACGCTGATCGGAAAGGCCGCTGACGCCCGAGATATCGTAGGAATTGACAGACGCCGTCAATTCGGTCCGCAGATTTGCGAGCGGCACGTACTCCATCGACATCGTACCGGAACCCGCATCATAAGTTCCGGCTCGCTTACCGAACCGCCCGGTAACCGATCCTTCCAGCTCCTTTTCGCCGACATCGCCGACGTCGCTTCCGATCGTGAAACCGAACAGATGCTCCGTTTCGATGGGTTCGGCCCGCGTAGGCGCAGGGGCGAACGCGAATGCAAGCAACAGACATATTGCCGCGCGGTGCCCCAAACGCTTTCCAACCTGCTCGACCGGGCTCAAGCCAGCCGGCTCTCGATGGCAAAGCGCACGAGTTCGGAAGCGGATCGCAAGCCAAGTTTCTGCCGGATGATCGACGACGTGTTGGCTATGGTTTTGTAGGAGGCCTGAACCAGCCAGGCGATTTCGGAAAGGCTTTTGCCGACACTGAGCAACCGCAGGATCTCTACCTCGCGCGGCGTGAGTTTTGACAAGGGATTCTGGGCGGCCGGTCCGGCGAAAGCCAGGCTGCGCGCGATTGCCGCCGGCAGATAAACCCTCCCCTCGGCCACTTCCCGGATGGCTTCGACGAGATCGCAGGGGTCGCCGGACTTCGAGACATAGCCCTTGGCGCCGATCTCGATGGCACGCGCGGCGAACACCGGATCGTCGTTCATGCTGAACATAATGATGCGTGCCGCCGCGGACCGGGCCAGCAACGCGCCGCGCCAGTTCAAATCCGGACACGGTCGGAAGATTGATATCGATCACACAGACATCCGGCTGCTCAGCGATAAAAACGCGCTCACCAGCTTCGGCGTCCGGCGCTTCCAGGATCACGACATCCTCATCGCCGAAGAATAACGCCCGGCAGCCCGAAGTTACGATCGGATGATCATCGACAATCAGAACACGCATCGGCTCAAGTCCACATTCCGTGTCAACTCATGTTGCGTTGCATCAGACTGAACGTAAGAAAGATTGGGCGCGCGTCGCCACCGGAACGCGCTGTGTATCTTGGCCGCACTTGCTGTAGGCTCACGATTAGATAGCCGCGCCGTTTCTCTGTCAACGCTTCGGTTGTAAGCGACGGCTCATGATGCGGGACCAACACAATGTGGCAAAAATTATCTTTGCGCGCCCGGCTCAACGTTCTCCTGGCGCTGATGCTGATGCTGGGGCTTGCGATCAATATCGGCCGCCTTGTGCTGGAAGCCGTTCCTCGTGTTCAGGCTGAAGATCAAAGCGTGATACGACTGGCCCGGGAATTCATCGCGACCCTGGTCGTCAGCGTGAACGAAACCTCGGATCCCGATGCGAAACTCAACCAGATCATCGGCGACCTCAACAGGCTCCGCCATGTCAGCATCAGCAGGGTAATCGACGGCTCGGCTGTCGCCTCCCCTCCGGTGGGCGATCGCAGCGACGATCGCGAGCCGACAACCGTCCCCGAATGGTTCGTCAACCTGATTCATCCGGAAACCACCTCGGTGCAGGTCCCGATATCAATTCAAGGCAAACCCGGGGCGCTCGTCATTACTTCCCATCCGGATGACGAGATGAACGAGATCTGGGACGGGATCGTAACCCAACTGCAAGTCGGCTCGGCCATAGCGCTCGCGCTGTTCTTGCTGACGATGCTGGTCGTGGGCCGCGCATTGGCGCCGCTTCGATCACTTTCCGAAGCCATGACAGACATCGAGGCAGGCCACTACGGCACCCGGGTCGCACCGATGGGTTCGCCCGAGTTGGCGGCGATATGCAACAGGCTGAACCATCTTGCCGCCACCCTGGGCGATGCCGTGGAAGAAAAACAGCGGCTGGCCGAGACCGCTGTTTCGCTTCAGGATGAAGAACGCAAGGAGATCGCCCGCGAACTGCATGACGAATTCGGGCCGTATCTTTTCGCGTTGCGCGCCCACGCCAGTTCGGTTGCCCGGATCGCCGACACGGCCGAACCGGACACTGGCGTGTTGCGCAGGCACTGCAATGCCATCCTCGAACAGATCAACGCGTTGCAACAATTCAACCGGCGGGTGCTCGAACGGCTGCGTCCGGTCGGACTGGCTGAGCTTGGATTGTCCAAGGCGATCGACGCGCTGGTGCGGCTGTGGGGCGAAGCCCATGGCGAAGTGACCATCGAGACGGAGCTGTCGCGATCACTCGGCGAAATCGGCGAAACGGCGCAACTCACCATCTACCGCATCATTCAGGAAGCTCTGACCAATGTGTTCCGGCATGCCGGGGCAACCCACGTCAAGGTCTCTCTGACGCCGGCGTTGCCGTACCGCTCCGGCCGCGCCGCGATCGGGACCGAAGCGGTCGCCGTGAGTGTTCGCGACAACGGCGCCGGCCTGCCGAACGATCATCGGCAGGGACTTGGCATGATCGGAATGCGGGAACGAATATCGGCGCTTGGCGGCAAGATGACCGTAGCGTCGACCCCGAACGGTGTCACCGTGGAAGCCATGGTGCCCTGCAACACGCGGCAACTCCACGCCGTCGGGTAATCGAGATCGGAAAGACCCTCGCGCAATATTGACCGCGATGTCAGGCGTTACTACCTTCGATGGGTTACGTCGAACCTGCCTGCAATCAACGAAATCTGGAAAGGCCCATGATGATATCGCGCCGCACATGCATTGTTTCGTTGGCTGCCGGAGCACTGCTCGTTGCAAGCCTTCCAGCGCTGGCAAAGTCCAGCAGTCTGGTGCGCATGCTCGACACCGATAATGACGGCACCGTCGATCTGGCCGAAGCCAAGGCCGCGGCATCGAAATTGTTCGACCGGCTGGAACGTGACAAGGACGGCACCCTGGACAAGCGCGAATTGTCCCGAAGATTATCCGCCAAGGAGCTGGCTGCTGCCGATCCCGACCACGACGGCACGCTCACCAAGGACGAATACCTCGCCCTCGTCGAAACGCGCTTCAATGCCGCCGATCCGGATCGTGACGGTACCCTCGATGCCAAAGAACTCAACAGTCCGGCCGGCAAAGCGCTTTTGAAGTTGCTGAAATAGTCGGAAGTCTCAGTTTGCCGGACCGCCGCGGCGGGCCAGGAAGCCGCGTGCCGGATCGTAGGCGAGGATCGCCCCGAACAGAAACACGATCGTGCAGCCGAGCACGACCGCCAGCGAAACCCAGTTGATCTCCTCATAGAGCGCAAAGCGAATGAGCTCGGTGGCGTGGGTGAAGGGATTGAGCTCGCAGATGTAATACAGCAGCGGGCTCGACTCCTTGACCCGCCACAGCGGGTAGAGCGCCGACGACGCAAAGAACATCGGGAAGATCACGAAATTCATGACGCCGGCGAAATTCTCCAGCTGCTTGATCAGCGACGAGATCAGCATTCCCAGCGCGCCCAGCATGAAGCCGCAGAGCAACAGCGCCGGCATCAAGGTCAGATAGCCGAGATGGCGGCGGTTCGATCTCCCAGAACCAGGCGATCAGCAGAAAAGCATAGACCTGCAGCACCGAGACCAGCGTGCCGGCCAGAAGTTTCGAAGTCAGCAGCCACCAGCGCGGGAACGGGCTGACCAGCAAGCGTCCGCATTCCGCCGGTTTCCCGGTCATAGACCATCGTCAATGACGACTGCATGCCGTTGAAAAGCTGGATCATCGCGATCAATCCGGGCGCGATATAGACCTCGTAGAGAACGTAGGTCTCGTAAGGCGGAATGATCGAGACGCCGAGCACCTGGCGGAAGCCGGCGGCGAAAATGAAAAGCCAGACCAGCGGCCGCACCAGCGCGGAGACGAAGCGCTCGCGCTGATGGATGAAGCGCAACGCTTCGCGCCAGACGATTCCCTTCAGGCAGATCAAGTATTGGGCCGCGGAAAACCGATGCCGCTCGGTCGGCCGTTCGGCGGTCTGGACAATCGCCGTCATCGCGTTACTTCCAGTTCCGCCTGATCGGCAGAACCGGTCAACCGGTTGAACGCGTCCCGCAGATCGGCCGCTCCGCTGTCGCCGATAACGTCGCCGACCACTCCATGCGCGAGCACGCGTGCCCTTGTGCAGCACCACGACGTCGTCGCCCACCCTCGCCTCATCGATCAGGTGGGTCGCCCAGAGCACGCCGATGCCTTCGTCGATCGAGAGCCGCCGAACATGATCGAGAATATCCGCGCGCGCCTTGATATCGAGGCCGACCGTCGGCTCGTCGAGCAGCAGCAGCCGGGGCTGGTGCAGCAGTGCCCGGGCGATCTCGATCCGTCGCATCTGTCCGATCGAAAGATTGCCGACCCGGTCGGCGCTGCGATCCGACATTGCCACCCGATCGAGCACTTGCACGATGAGTTCGTCGGCGCGCCGGCGCGCGATCCCGTGCAGTGCGGCGTGGTACATCAGGTTCTGACGCACGGAAATATCGATGTCGAGCGCGCGGGACTGAAACACCACGCCGAGGCTGCTCAAGGCAGCGCCGGGCTCGCTTCCGACATCGTGACCGAAAATCCGGATTCGTCCGCGCCGAATGGCGTAGAGGCGCGTGATCAACGAAAACAACGTCGATTTTCCAGCCCCGTTCAGCCCCAACAGGACGGTAAACGACGATGGACGGACTACCAGGCTGACATCGTTCAGGGCGACCCGCGCGCCATAGCGATGGCTGACGCGATCGACCTCCAATGCGGGATGCTGAGCCGGATCGAATGGCTTCATAGCCATTCCCGAGAGCGGCGAGATCGACGTCTGCTGCGGTGCATCATGTTCGCAATCTTCAGCGCGCGGAAGCCAGAGCCGGCCATTTAACGCGCCGTACCAACCGCAGCAAGCCTCGTTTGAAATGTGTTTGAGCTGCGCGTCGCGGAGACAACCTGCTTGCGCTTGACCGACACTATCGATGCTGACAGGTTTACCGGGTGATCGTTCAGATCGTGATCATGTTTTATCGTCGAAACAAGGATGGGCCGGGTGCCAAAACTTCGGATCTACGTTTTATCTTTCGGAATCATGTCGAGTGTGGCCCTGGCCGGATCGGTGAACGTCGCCAGCGCGCAGGATGCCGCGCTCGGTGAGAAGGTGTTCGCCAAGTGCAAGGTGTGCCACCAGATTGGCGAGGGCGCCAAGAACGCGGTCGGCCCCGTGTTGAATGGTGTGGTGGGCCGCAAGGCCGGCAGCTATCCCGATTATTCCTATAGTGACGCCAACAAGAATTCCGGCATCACCTGGGATGAAGCGACCCTGAAGGAATATCTCAAGAATCCCCGCGCCAAGGTTCCCGGCACCAAAATGATCTTCCCCGGTCTGCCCAAGGACGACGATATCGACAATGTTATCGCTTACCTCAAACAATTCGGCGCCGACGGCAAGAAGTCGTAACCGCCCCGGATTGAGCGGCGTTCGGCTGGCTTCCCTGGCTGCGATCCTCGCGATCGCAGCGTTTTCGCGCGCGAAGGCCGAGGATCTCAATGACTATCCGACGTCGGCCCGCGCCGACTATGTGTTCGGCTGCATGAAAGCCAATGGCGAGACGCAGGAGCTATTGTCGAAATGCTCCTGCTCGATCGACGTGATCGCCTCCATCGTGCCGTATGAGCGTTACGTGACCGCCGAAACCATTCTCTCGATGTCGCAGGTGACGGGACCGGTCGGCTCCGAATTTCGATCGACCGAGCCAGCCAGGCTGGCGTTGCAGGAGTTCCGGCGCGCCCAGGCAGAGGCGGAAATCCGCTGCTTCTGACCAACGCCTGGCTTCAAAGAGAAGTCTGCTTGTCCTGGAGCGAACTTAAAGCATCGACTTTGCGACCGGCCATTCGTCCTTGAAGATGTGCTTGTCGGTGTCGGTGGCTTCGGCCCTGAAATCGGATGCCCCGTTCGGTTGGTAATTGAACCGGATGTTGGGATCTTCCGAGATCGCGATGCCGCCATCCACGGTGACCATCAGTTCGTCACCCTGCCAGATTTTCAGGTTCTCGATAAAGAACGGCGGAATGTAGAGCCGGGTCAGTTGATCCATCTGCAGGCCCGAATTCTGCGGATGACGCAGCATGATCTGGGCTTCGGGCGTGGTGCTGGCCTCGGAGTGGAACACGCGGAATTTCATCTGCCCGAGCGCGGATTTGGTGGCGTCCGGATTCGACGCGGCCGGCGCGGAACAACCACCCGATGCCTTGACGAACGACTTGACGCCGTACAGTTGGCCGTCGCTGAGTTCGGCGATCAGCCGAACGTAGGAATAGGAGTTGACCCGCACGCGGGCGGAAATCGATGTCACCCCCGAGTGCGGCCCGATCGTAAACGTGCCGGCGACCGGCGCCGGGTTCTCGTCGATGACCAGCGTCAGCGACCGCAGCGTTCGCTTGTCATCCGCATTGAGGTTGACCCGCATGCCGATCGGAACCACGGCGGCATCCTCGGCGCGGCGGGGCGCGTCCAGCATCACCAGGCCGGAACCGTCGAGAATCGGACGCTCCTTGAAGATATCGCCCTTGATGCTGTTCCACGTCTCTTCCGACGGCTGGTCCTGGCTGGCCGCGGCCTGGGCGTTGGCCGGCGACGGGCCAGCTAAGATCGGTGCCCCCACCAGACACAGCAACGCCATCGAGGCGGCTCGAATCACCCTGGAAAAAATCGACATGGCCGAATTCCATTTCCATAATGAGGCTGGATCAATCTAATCGAGAACGCCCGACGCGGCAAGGCGCGGTCATTCCCACTCCAGCTCGCTGAACGTCGCAATGACGTTGCGCGAATTGTATTCGTCGAACAGTTTCCATCGGGAACGCTCCCCCTGCCCGGCGGTCTCGGCGGCCTTGCCGAGCGGCACTCCCCTGGCAATCAGCCCGCGCACTTCCCCGGCGAGGCCTTCAAGATACCGCTGCTCATCGGCCACGGCGTCATGCCAGTTGGTGACGACCGGACCATGCCCGGGCACGACGCGCGCGACCGGAATATCGAGCATTTCCTTGAGATCGGCGAGAAAGCCACGAATGCTGCCGTCGATCACGGGCACATGCTCGACAAACAGCAGGTCGCCCGCGAACAGCGTCGAACTGGTGCGGTCCAGTACCGTCAAATCGCTGTCAGTGTGAGCCGACGGCCACGCCTTCAGCGTCAGCACGCGCCCGCCGAGATCGATCTGCGTTTCGCCATCGACCAGCAGCGTTGGCGACACGATCTTCACATTTTCGATCAGGGCCTCGCCAAGTATCGGGCGAAATGCCTTGAGGTAATAGTCGCCCCGCGCCGTCAGCGCACGAGGCAAATTCTTGTGGCCGACGAAAATAGTTCGCTCCGATGCAAGCGCATTTCCCTCTTGGACAAATGCAACGTTGCCGAAGATGTGATCGGGATGAACGTGGGTATTGATGACGTAGCGAACAGGCTTCGACGTCACCGCGCGAATAGCGTGAAGCAGCCGCTCTCCTTCGTGCGCGCTGCCGCCGGTGTCGATCACGGCGACCGCGTCATGGCCGACGATGAAGCCGAGATTTGCGGCGTCTCCCTGGTTTGCTTCACTCATCATCGCGATGTCGCCGACGTGGACGTAGACGTCGGGCGCAATTTGCGAAATCGGCAGGGACGTCAGCGTGTTTTGCTGTTGTGCACTGCAGTCGCGAGACGCGAGAAACAAGCTTAGAATGAGCGTCACGGACCTCAGGTTGTTGTTGGTCAGCATCATTGTCCGGTCTCGTTGTCGGCAGTTTGCTCCGTGCGC
Source organism: uncultured Alphaproteobacteria bacterium (assembly GCA_963845435.1). Taxonomy (GTDB): domain Bacteria; phylum Pseudomonadota; class Alphaproteobacteria; order Rhizobiales; family Xanthobacteraceae; genus Bradyrhizobium. Next base: position 334,311 of record CAWJSD010000014.1, on the reverse strand, counting down.
ACATGCGCTGCGGTGCGAGAGCCGATCTGCTCGCGAGCAGAGTCATAACTTGCTTGTGTCATGAGAGTTACCTAATCTTTTTGCGCGGCTTCATCTCGGAACAAAGTCTGTGACGAGAGATTGGCGAACACTGATCGATGCACTCGCGCGGATCAGACGGCGCATGAGACACTCAAACGTCCGGAGCAAACTCTTGCCTTATGGGTCAACACGTATCTCGGCGACCGTCATGGTGGCACTCGTGGGCGGCGCCCTCCTCGCTTTCCGGCCGGCGGCGGTTTTCGCGCAGGCACAACAGGCACAGATGCCGAGCGGCGAAGCCGGTACGCTCGAACTCGTCGATCCCAACGTGTTCCGCGCCTGCGGCGACCCGCGCAACATGCCGTTCTCCAACGACAAGAGCGAGGGCTTTGAAAACAAGCTTGCCGAATTGTTTGCCGCCAAACTCGGCAAGAAGCTGAGCTATACTTATTTTCCGCAAGCCACGGGTTTTGTTCGGATGACCCTCGGCACCTACAAGTGCGATGTGATCATGGGCTTTCCGCAAGGCGACGATCAGGCCCAGGTCACCATTCCGTACTACCGAACGACCTACGCCATGATCACGAAGCCCGGCAGCGGGCTCGAGAATGTCATCACCATCGACGACCCGCGGCTCAAGGACAAACGGATCGGCGTCGTCGCGAAAACGCCGCCCAGCACCAACATGGCCGTGAACGGCCTGCTCGGCCGAGCCAAGTCCTATCCCTTGTTCGTCGACACCCGCGCCGATTCCTCGGCGCAAGCGATGATCGACGACCTCAATCAGGGCAACATTGATTGCGGCATCTTGTGGGGACCGATGGCAGGTTATTATGCCAGCCATGAAAAGCCGCCCCTCGCCGTCACGCCGTTGGTCAAGGAAACCACTGGCCCGCAGATGATGTACCGGATCGGCATGGCCGTGCGCCCGGCGGATCAGGAATGGAAGCGCACGCTCAACAAGCTGATCACGGAAAACCAGGCCGAGATCAATAAACTTCTGATCAGCTACAACATTCCGATCCTCGACGAATCCAATAGCGCCGATCACGTCCGAGACGCTTTCCAAGCGGCCATGATGCGTATTCGTCGCACGCGTTCTCCTTGCGATGGTTGCACTCGCCGCCGTCGTCGAGTGCCCGAGCGGCAGAGGTCTCCGAACCCGACAACTATCGCCTCGACGATTATCGCTCACCGACGCCGGCAGCACTGCATGGCGCGACGACCATCGACACCCAACAAGCCGAAAAGCTCTGGCGTGGCCATCTCGCATCCTTCGTCGACGTATTGCCGAGACCACCACGGCCGCGCAATCTTCCCGAGGGCACGCTGTGGCGCGACAAGCCACGCGCCGATATTCCGGACAGCCTCTGGCTGCCCGATACCGGCTATGGCGAACTCGCACCGGGCATGGCGGATTACTTCGCGCGCGGCCTGGAGAAGGCCAGCGGAGGCGATCGCGCCAGGCTGCTTGTAATCTATTGCCTGGCGGATTGCTGGATGTCCTGGAATGCGGCCAAGCGAGCGCTCTCGCTCGGCTATTCGAATGTCGCCTGGTATCGCGAAGGCACCGATGGCTGGCTCGCCGCCGGCCTTCCCACTGCAGGAAGCCATGCCGGAGTCGCGCCCGGCCGAATAGGCTGATCTCACCCTAGCGACGAACCGGCTCTATGGTTTTGGCGCATCGGCGTTCAGGGCGCCCTGAATGGCACTTCCCAAATCGAACAGCCGTTTCTCGATCATGACCGGCACATCGCACACATAGGAAGTCGATTTACGCCGGTCCTCGAAAATGCGGGTCTGCCACGCCAGTCGGCTGGCGAGATCCTCGGTCTGCGCCTGATCGGCGGTCGATTGATCCTGCAGTTCCCGCAGTTTTTGGGCCTCTTCACGGATGTCGACGGCCATGCTCTTCTGCTTGCGGGAAAACCGCTCGATTCCGTTCATCACCTCATCGCGCTGGGCGTTGAGCGTGGCATAAAGCGCGGCAAACAGCGTCGTTGCCTTCTGCTGCCTTTCCGCGCTGGTTCCGACCACATAGTCCGCAATGAGTTTTCGGGCATCCTCGATCGGTGTGCGACGGGCGGCCAGTCGCGGCACCAGTTCCGATTGTTTCGCATCGGTTGACTTTACATCGTCGCCGATCTCGATCGAAGGACCGGCCCACACGCTCGCGATCGAAATGCCCGGGACCTTCAATTGCTGGCACGGCCAATCCGGGTAGCGCGGATCGAGCGCGAAAGCCGTGGAAGCACTGCACGCGACACAAACGGCAAGGATGCAGCGCAAACAGTTACGCCTGAATATACCCACGTTGGGCCTCCCCATGTGGTTTACACCTGCGCGTTCTTCGACCGCGCTTGCCTCTAGAGATATTCGATATCGTCCGTCCGCCGCAATCGATATTGCCGGTACGGCGCGCGAATGTCTGGAAGCGCGATGAGCGATCGGGCAAGATTGCAGCATGACCCGGCGAATCGAAGCAACAATCATCCACGGTCTCGGCATCGCCAGCGGCCGCGCTTACGGCAATCGCGCGGCCGGCACCATCCCGCTTCAGAAGCCGTTTCTGCAGCGGTATCTTCCCGAGATCGCCGATTGCCACGACGGCACGATAAATCTTCTGCTGGATACGCCGCTGGAGGTTCGATTGCCCGACGTCGTTACGCCGCCGTTCAAGTGGCGGCCGAGCGAGCCGGAGTTCGATGAGCGGTTCGGCTTCACGGAGATCAACTTTTTCTACGGCGACACGGTTCAAAGGGCGTGGATCTATATCGCCGAGAAGTCCGATCACTACCTCAAGACGGGCGTCGTCGAGATCCTCACGAACTTTGTGACCGGAATCGAATATGGCCGCCGATGCACGATTGAGGTGGGGCGCGCAAAGCCAGCCTGCTTGTCGGTGGTTTGAAAGAGCAGGCGTTAAGGAAGCAAGGGTCCCGCCCAGCCGTCCGAATTAATGGTGCGTTTTGGCCGCCAATACGGCCGAGGTCGATGACGCCGCCGGCAGGTTGCTCTGCACGGCCTCGAGTTTCTCGGTAAGGTCCGCAATTTGCTCGCTCAGCTTTTTCGTCTCAAGCTTCTGGGCCGCCAGTTGATCCTGGACGATCTGCAACTGGTCGATGGTTTCCTGCTGGGTCGCCTGCAGCGCCTTGGTTGTTTCCGACGGCCCGTCCGATGGTGGCCGGTTCGCCGTGAAGACCGCTGGCGCAGGCGCGGCATTGCTTCTTTCAGCCGCCCAAATTGCCCATACCCCTCCGCCGATCAGCGCCGATCCCGTGACTGCAGCAATGATCGCACGCCGGTAGTCGCCGGGCACCGGGCGTCGCGGCGGTTCGCGTGTGACGGCGTTGGGGCCGCCGCCTAGCGTAACGACTCTCTGTGGACTGCGCATGGACCCGCGTATAGCGCGAATTTAAATGTAAGTCATTGTTAACGTACGAGGTATTCGTCCAGATCGACCACACTCGCCGAATTGCTGGATGCGCGGTCGGCAGAAGTCCGGCAAGCAGATCCGCTTTCGACTGCTGAATAGATCGGCTAAGTTATTGATTTAATTGGCTCCCCGGGCTGGATTTCGAACCAGCGACCATTCGATTAACAGTCGAATGCTCTACCGCTGAGCTACCGAGGAACAGGCGAAGCGATCGTTCGCGCGGCGTCTATAACAAAGCCTCCGGGCATTGCAAAGGACCAAATCGATCGAACATCACAGGTCCTGTCGGCGAGGACGGCCGGGGCGCTGATGCACGGAAAGCGTCGATCCAGCAGCAATTTGGCACGATGAGCTGAGGAGATGCGGACCCGGAAGGCGATCAGCGCCCTTGAGGACTGATGCCACGCCCGAACGTATTTTGCCTAATCATGAAGCCTGGTCAGGTGTTCGAAACGCCCGCCGCAGCTTTTCGCCCGCCTCCGCGCACGCTATGTGCACAACGGAACCGACGCGCCAATACCATCGTACTAGAATGAACGGCGTAGGTTTCAGTCCACCGCCGGTGGCAACCCGCGGGAGTTGGTCATGCAGCGTCGTCGATCCACGCCGCATACTTTTGAAGGTCAGATCGGCGCCGAGAGGGCCCGGCTGGAGGCGCGTGCCTCCGAGCTCCCGCACGGACCCGAGAAAGACCAGCTGCTTCGAAAAATCCGGCAGCTCAACACCGCCGCGCATATGGGCGACTGGCTGTCGTCCGGCGGACTGAAGCCGCCCAAATAGTCGCGCCGCCAGCCGACAAACCCCATCTGCCCTGATCACCGCTTCAAGAAGCTGACGGTGCATGGCCTCAACTCGACCCGCTTGCCGGAGCCGGACGCGGCGTTGAATTGTGCATTGACCGTGTAAGTGTAGGGCGAACCCGCCTTGACCTGGCCGTAGGTGTATTTCGGGTCGTTGGTCAGCCCATGGACGAGCAGGATTGTTTTGCCGTCCTCGTCGATTGGACCATCGATCGCCAACCAGTTCGGCGCCCCCTCCTTCAAGAGCTCGCCGTGCAATCTGCCGTTGGTCACCGTGCCTGTTAAGGAGCGCGTATAACCCAGCACCTTGCCTTCTGCGGGACAACCGATGGTGATGGTCCACGTTCCGTCGAATTTGTGGCTTGTGGCTGCGTCCTGCAACCGCGTCGGCGGCACGATCGCGGCCGTCTTCATCTCCTCAATCTTGGCTTTGGCGAGGCCCGCAAAGGCGCACGAAGGAAACCGGGCAAGGTGATCCTGAAAGGCGGCAAGCGTACCGACCGAGGTCGCGGCCTTCCAATGTGTTTCCGCCGATGCGCATGGATCGGCCAGGCCCTGAGGCGGCGCGACCGTAACCGACACGGGACCGTTGAGATAAAAATTACCGATGATCGACAGCGACAGTTCGGGGAGTTGCTGCTTGCCGCTCGCTTCGTAGACGTCGCTGCTGACCTCGCGGAAAATCGATCCAATTTCGTTGGGTTCACCGATCCGCCTCAGGAACGACGTCGTGTAGGGGCTATTGCGGCCATTGCCATCATCGGCTGTCTTGCCGGCCTGGGTCGAAAACGAAATGATCGTCCCGACCGGCGCTTCCATCTTGACCAACCCCTGCCGAATGGTCGCCGACCTGGTCTGGCCGATCGAACGTTTCAAGGCGTCGGCAAGTGGATTATCCCGGCATGAATCCAGCACCAGGATGTGCAGGTTCTTCGCCTGTTGCAGATCCTCCAGGATGTCGTCGACGCGCGTGAAGCGCTTGAGGTCGGCCTCGTCCTTCAGCTCGGCGTCGATGGGCATGAGATAATTCACGCCGTTGAACTGCATGGCATGGCCGCTGTAGTAGAAAAGCGCCACGTCTGCTTCGCGCGCCATCCGGGCAAAGCGGATGGTCAGATCCTGCATCTCGCTCTGCGACACGTTGCTGCCGCCGATGACGTCGAACTGGCTTTTTTTGAGCGCGGCGGTCACGTCGGCCGCATCATTCGGGGGATTTGGTAGATTGGCGGAATGTAGATAAGCCCCGTTGCCGATCACCAGCGCGACCCGGGTTTCGGCGAAAGCAGGAGTTGCGAAAAGCACCAGAACAAGAGTGAGTGAAATTACGATCCTACCGAAAATGCTCATTCAAATTCCCCATATGCCCGCAATATACCAGGCCGCCTTATCAAACGGTCCGTCTGGCGACGGGTCAAGTCGGGGCCGGCCGTACGACCAAAACGTCGCGGGCACCGGGCTCGCCGTCCTTGCCGCAACGCCCGTTCACCTCGCGATCTCGTGAGCTGGTTTCGTCCCCTGCCCGGCGAAGAAACAATTTTACCGCCGCGCGAAGCCGTTTTCCCTGGTCGGCGACGTTGGCCCGAAACGAAGCGCGCCCAGCCTTTGCCCGTTGATCCGACAATGGAGTTCGATCATGTGGGCATTCATTCTCAATCTGATTTACGACAAGTCCTGCCAGGATTGCCTGGCGAACCTCTCCCGTCATCAGCATCGCTGGATCTGAGGGAGGCAACGGACATGCTCTCGGAAAAATTCATCCTGCTGATTGAAGCGCTGATCCGGTCCACTGGCCCCGTTCACGCGGACGGCAGCCCACGCGTGGTCAGCCAATCGCCGCACGTCCCGGTGACCCTGCCGACGGAGGAATAGGCGCAGGGTCGTGTTCGAGCGTTCGTAAATTGCTGGCACCGGAAAAACTGGAGACTGCACCATGACTGAACTCGTTCAAACGCTTTCGCGGGCGTCGAGCACCAATCAGGCCAGCCGAGCATTCACCCTTATCGCGATATTTTGCGGCATCGGCCTGTTGGCGTCGTTGCTCGTTGCCACCCATGGTGTGGATCTGAGCCCGGCTCTGTTTTAGGCGCCCCGCTCCCGATATCGGCGCGGGAGCGCTTGCTCCCGTCGCTGCGCGGCCGACGGGTCGGCCGAGGTAAACCGAGCTACCGTTCGTCGATGAACGCGGAACCGAGACCGTAGTTCTTGCATTCGACGCGGGCCCATTTGACGGCCTGGTCGTAGTTTGGGCATTTCAGCTCCATCACCTTGCCGCGGAACGTGACCACGACGTCGCAATCCGGCGCGTCCTGGTAGCGCTGAATTCGCACCTCGGCTTGCGGTGCCTCCGTCATTGTCGTCATCGATTCCTTCCCTCAACATCGCGGGTCATCTGTGTCCTCGATGAAACGAGGGACAAGGATCGCAGAAGTCGAACCGATGGTTATCCCCGCCGAAATCATGCGGGCGTTCGCATCGCCCCCTCCCTCCTGATCCGATCCTGCGCGCGGGATCTCCCCAACATTCGTTATGTGGTAATTGGATAGGGATAGGAGTTTCGCCCCGCGGAGCTTTAGACTGTCGCCGTCATCCCTGGATTGTGGGATTTGATGCGTTTTACCGGCGTCGTGAATCTGGATCGAACCCTGATGCATTCGTCACCAAGGAACATTCGCAAGGGCATCAAAGCTAAATTTCAAGAAATGCGGCCGCCCCGAAAGACCGCCCCTGCTACGTTCGAGCAACTGATTGCAGGCTATGGCCCGCGCCTCGACCGTCCGCATCATCGCGCACCTGCGATCTATGGCTTGAGGGTTCAGCGAACGCAGTCGAGGCAAGCGCGGCTCGCCCTATCCGGCAACGGCCGGCGCCTGCCGCCTTATATCCGCACTCTGCTGCGCGCCCCAAAAGCCGCCGGACCACGTCAAGTCCCGTCAGGCGCCATTGCCCCGGGGTGGCCACATGAGTACCCGGAACTCGAGCGGGTTGATCGGCTGCTGGCGGAGGTGCGCGAACTCGGCAACAAGCCCGCAGATGGTGCGCCGCCATCTCACGGCACCGATCGTGCGACGGACCGGGAAGAAGCCCTGTCGGACGTCGTTGTCGCTGTGGCGTCGACACCTTCGGACGCGCTGCCCGATCATCAGGAGACCACCGCCGCGGCTCCCAAGGTCAAGGTCGCCGATCGCAAGGAACGACAATTCGTCGAGGCACGCGCGCTGCAAGATCGGATCGCGGGCGAGGTCAGGGCGCAGCCTGGTTGCGAGGCCTTTGTGGGGGTCTTGCTCGAGAAGGTTAAACCAAACTCCACGCTCGACCCCAACTGGGATCTGTTGGGCGTCAAGTTCGGCAAGGCTGACCGGAAGACGGTAAACGATGTGCTGGCGACGGTTATCCTCCGCATGAAAAGCGAATTCGGGCTCTCGGACGAGATGGGCTAGGATGGAAGCCCGCGCGCCGCCGGATGGTTTCCTAGCCGCGACCGCAACGGCAAACTGGTCGAGCGCGGCGCTGCGACACAAAGTTACCCGATCGCGCAGATGTCCAGCCATGCGATCGCCCGGCGACCGCCAGCAAGTTATGTCGTCATCGCCCACGGGCGGACGGTCATGATCCGACCGCGGCAATGACGTGGTGGCCGGGTCATCCGGGGCGGTCGCCGGGCTTTCCCGGCCCGTGCGGCTAACGCTCGCTGAAGTTTCGCAATTCCCTTGCCGTCAGTTTTTGCGCCAGGTTGGGACTGAGATCCTCACCGCTCCCGATCACCTGAACCGGGCTGGTTGGGTCCTGCAGCGAGCCATGCTCCAGATTGGTGGGCCGGCGTTCTCTGTCGTGCTTGTCGGGATCCGCGTCGTCACCGCCGCCGTAGCCAAGCACTTCGACAATGATCACCGACGGCCGGTCGTTGTTGCCGGTCGGCAGCGCCATTCCCGCCTGCTGGGTGGCCGCGGTGGCGTTGTTGGTCGTCAGCGCGGTAGCGATGCTCGGCGCCTGCACCACCGGAACGCCGGTGACGGTACCCTGCGCTTGGATGTTGGCGGCGTTGACGATCACCAGCGCTGACAGATTGACGTTACCGGAAGATCGAATACCGGCCTCGCCGACGTCGATGGTGCCGAGCGGCGCGATCAGGTCGATATTGCCGGGCGCGATTTCGGGGATCGGATCGAGCGTGGCGATGCCGGCGCCCGCCGTCGGCGCCTGCGGCGACAGCGAGATGCTGCCGTAATTATTGTACGTCCGCAGCGGCGGGGTGAAAATCTGCGTCGTTTTCGAACCGCGGCCGGCGTTGATGTCGCCTTCCGCCGACCAGACCACGATGTTGCCGCCGAACGACGTCATGATGCGGGAGAGGCCGAGCAGCACGCTGCCTTGCGAATAGACGTCGATGTCGCTGTCGCCTTGCGTGATCAGGCCCGCGGTCGAGGGCGGCACCGTGCCTTCGACGCCGACCAGCGTCGCACCGCCGGGGGTCAATACCTGCACCGCGCCGCCGGCGTCGGTATGGATGCCGGACGGACCGAACATGGTGACGGTGCCGTCATAGGTGATCGGACTGCCATTGGCCGCCTGTGTCGGGAACAGCGCCGCGATCGCGTCACGGCCGCGCAGATAGCTGCCTTCGCGCGGACCGCCCGCCGCGGTGAATTCGCGTCCGCTAGCGGCCAGCTCATCGAAATAGATGATCCGCAGGAAGATCGCCTGCTCGTCGATGCCAAGCGTCTGGAAGTAAGCATAGGCACTGAGCGGCGAACTCGACTGGCCGGGATTTTGTTTCAGCCAGGCGTTGAAATCCGCTGACCGGTTCTGCTGCAACCAAGTCAAAAGCTGGTCGTCGTAATTTTCCGCGACCTTGCCGGGCTGATCCGCCAGCGGGATAGCCGGATTGGCCAGGTTGGCGGGGTTGAGATAGAGGTTGGCAAACGCCGCAAAGTCCGGCCCGTTGGCGCCGACGCCGGCGGTCACCGTGATCCCGGTGCCGGTGTCGCGCTTGGCGTCCTTGTCGGCGGCGAGCAACGGCCCGATGCTTTCCAGCACGCCCTTGTCGGCCTGATAGACGTTGCGTCCGGCGGTGACCTGCAACAATCCCTGCCCGGCGACATTGAAGTTGGCGAAGAAAATATCCTGGCCCGCCTCGATCGTGGAAATGTCATCGGCGCCGTTCTGCACGATCAGGCCGCCGACATTGACGATGTCCCCTCCGGCCCTGATCTGGACCCGCTTGGCACCGTGGAACCCGAACGTGAAATCTTCGCCGGTTTGCAGATTCTCGATGTCGCCGGCGACCGCGTAGAACAGGATCGGCGCATTGTCGCCGGCGTGAAGCGCGGTGGTGATCGTATCCGCCCCGAAGGCGAACATGTTGTCGACCGGGAAAACGCCTGCGTTACCCACGGTGGCCGTCGGCGTGACGTTGCTTGTACCGGTTCCGCTATTTGAAACATCCGCGAAAGCTGGATGGAACGGTGTCGCCAGCGCCGACGGGTCGGCGCCCGACATTTCGACGTTGTAGCCATTGGCCAGGATCGACTGGCTGGCCAGCAATTCGAGCTGTCCGATCGACGAGGGCATCAGTTCCAGGACCGAAGCGTGGTTTTGATCGGCATCGACCGGAAAGGAGATGATGCCGTCGGCGGCGGTCGCGATCAGGGTTGGCGGAGCATAATTTTTTCCCGACTGCATGGTCGGCGTCATGTTGCCGCCGGCCGCGAACAGATCGATCGAACTGGCGGCCGTCCACAGCGTGAACCAGCTGGTGCCGCCGAGGGTCTCGGTTGTCGGCGTGCCGTCAGCCGCGGTGAACGTGTAGGGATTGGTAACGACCAGACCGACCGTGCCGGGATCGAGGGTCGCGTTCACTGCCAGATCGCGCATGCTGTCGATCATGACATGCCCGTCGCCGATGATGAGGCTCGGTCCGGCGGCGCCTGTCGCGAAGATCGCAGTCAGCGGATTCAAATCGCGCGGATCGCCGCTGATGGCGTCGCCATGGTCGACGGCGACCGTTCCGACCGATCCAGCTTCGACGCTGACATTGCCGCGAATGTCCGTCAGCGAACCGTTGCTGAGGCTGCCCGCGATCTTGACGGAAATATTGCCGCCACCGGTCAGGTCCGGTGAGGTGCTGCCGAGCGCGACCCGGCCGGTGCTGGCGGCGGTGATATCCAGTCCGGGCGCATTCTGACCGCTGGAGCCCGCATTACCGCCGCCGATCACGGTGACGTTGCCGCCGCCGAGCGTGCCGATGCCGGTGAAACCGACCAGCACGGGCACCGGTTGGGCGCCGAACCCGAAACTGAGCTGCGGCTGGATGTAGGTGCCGAAATTGATCCACCACGATGCCGGTTGATTGGCTACGTCGCCGCCTTGACGCCACAGCCAGTTGCCGATGGCAGGCGTTGGCGAAACATCTCCGGCCGTTCCGACATTGAAGAAGTTCAATGGCGCATCCTGGGTAAGGCTCTGCGTCGTGATGTTGCCCTGCACCGACAGCAGCAGATTGCCGCCGTGATCCGGGTAATAGGCCGCTTGATCGGCCAGCGACGCGGCGTAGTCCTGCCCGGCCGGGCCGGGATCGGAATAGTTGAAGCCCAGCACCGTGCCGTCGCCGCCGCCGAAATTGAAGAAGGTCGCACGCGCCGGCTGGTAGATCGGGTCCACATTCGCGGCCTGATTGCCGGCGGTGTAGATGCCGTACAGGGAATGCTGTACGAAATTGCCGCCTGCCAGCAGATCGAGATTGCCGGTGCCGGTGCGGATCACGCTGAAGGCGGGTGTTGCCGAATAATCCGCGAAGTTGAACGCAAAATCGGCAGACGAACCGCACGCGTCGATGCCGGGATCGCAATTCACCCCGCCGAAGTCCCACAACTGAACCGTGTAGTGCTGGTCGCCGAGGATCAAATTGCCGCCAATGCCGGCGGCCATCAGCGCGTTTTTCGATTGCAGTCCTCTGGTGTCGGCCGAGCCGAGATCGGCGCCCGCCACCAGGCGGATCGACCAGGACAGCAATTCCTGCGAGGGTGATGTCGACGTCAACAACGGCGCGATCGCCCAGATCTGCCCTTGCGTCCCGTTGCTGTTGTCGGCCGGACGCGTCGGCAACCCCAGACCCAGATTTGTTCCGTCGTCGGCAAGAAAGCCATTGACGATAGTTCCGGCCGGAAGCACTGATCCGGCCGGAATCGTCACCGCGTCAACCGTGTAACCGTTGACGAACAGGCCGAGCGACGCGCCCGCCGGCCACGTCATCGCCTGGATATTAAATCCTCGCAAGCCTGACACAGCGGGTATCACCGATCCCGCGGCAAGGGTTGTCCCGTCCGGCAGCACCGTGCCGCCGGGTACGGTCTGACCCTTTGCGAAGCTCACACCTCCGGGAATTTGAATGGCGGCGGCCGCGACAAAACCGCCAGCGGGAACCGTGAAGCTCCCGTTCAAGGTGACCGCGGTCGGGATCGGCGTATTGAACACAAGTTCGGTCGCCTCGATCGGAATCGCGAAATTCAGGCTTTGTCCACCGAAATGCGTACCCTGAGCGAGCGTGACCTGGATCGGCACCAGCACGTCGAAGCCGAAAGGCTCCGCCGCCGAGGATGGAATAAAGCCGATGTTGCTGGACGACGGCGGGATCAGGATCCAGCTGTTGTCGTCGGGCGTCGCCACCGGCTTGCCGAAACCGTCGGTGATGCTGCCATAGATGTTGAGATTGCCCTTGGCCCGTACAATCAGCACGCCGGGTTCACCGGAGCCGTAGGTCGACGGGTCCAGTTGGGTATTCGGGTTGAAGCTGGCGTAGCGATAGCCGGACAGATCGAGATCGCCCTGGACAGTCAGGTCGCCATTCGGATTGTTGATGATCGTTTGGTGCGTTACCGGGTCCACCGTCGTGAACGGCGCGCCGTCGATCTCCACGCCGGGCCGCAGATGGAAGATGCTGATGTAATTGGTGGTCGCGGCCGTCGTCATCAGCCCCGCGAGCCGGCTCAGAAGATCCGCGTTGGTCAGCGCGTTCGTCATGAACGGCTGGGTATCGTTGGTATTTATCGCATCGAGATAGGCCTGCGTGATGACCTGCGGTGTGTTGCCGGTCGCATCCGGCGCGCTGGCGAGCGGCGCGTCGGTGTAAGTCCAGAAGCCGTTGACGGCGACTGTTGCCGCACCCTGGATGGTGAGCGGACCGGTCGCCATAATGGCGATGTCGCCCGATGTCGCCGAATTCAGCCGCGGCGCGTTGAGTTCGATATCGCCGCGCGCGATCCCGTCCGCCGAATTGGTCAGGATCGTCGCACCGGGATCAAGGATCAGCGTGCCCTGCGACGCCGTCAGTTCGATCTCGGCGCGGTTGGCCGAGTAGATCGGCAGGCCGTAACCGTCGACCTGCAACACCGTCCCGGATGCATCGAGCTTCCCCGACCCTGTCAATTCGAGCGTGTCGCGCGCCGACAGCCTGATGGTGCCGACCTGCGGGCCGCTGGCGTCGACGGTGCCGGTGACAATGAGGCTGCCACCGTCGACCGATATCGTGACGCTGTTGGCCTTCACCTCATTGCCGATGGTGAGGTTGCCCTGCTTGATGTCGAAGCTGCGCGACCCGGTGACCCCGCTGGCGGTCAGGCCTTGATTGAGCGTGGCGAAATCGCCGATGGTCTGGGCGCTGATCGTGATCGCCCCCATCGCATAGGGCAGGAACGTCAGCGGCACGTCGGCGGTGGCGCCGCCGCCGGCGATGTATTCGCCGCTGCTGTCACCCTTGATCAGACCCGCGAGTTCGACATTGCCGGCACCGGTGCCGAGCGCCTCGACGGTCAGCGTGCCGGCATTGTTGTTGGCCGCGGAAATGTCGATCACCGCCCCCGTCTGCTGCGTCACATTGCCGGCGGTGCTGGTGAGCACGACGTCGCCGCCCCAGCTATATTTCGCGGTGTCGAAGAAGGTCACGGCGCGGCCGGCGACATCGATCCGCGAGTCCGACGTCAGGGTGATGTCGTTGGTCGCGGTCATGGTCAGGCGGCCGCTGGGCAGGGCGATGGTGCCGCCCTGGGTGATGCTGGCCGCGTTGAGATCGAGCTCGGCGCCGAGCGCCTCGCCGCCGACCGCCGCCGGGACGACCCCGGCCGGCGCGCTGATGGTGAGCGCATTACCCACATTGATCGTATTGACCGACGCGGCCGCGCCGGTCAGCAGCGGCGTCACCAGATTGAGATTGCCGCCGCTATAGGCGTAGCCGCTGCCCTCGACATAATCGCCCTGCGATTGATAGACCGACAGGGAGCCCTTGTTGTTGGCGGTGATGCTCTGGCTCGCGATCATGTTGACGGTCGAGAAGCCGAGCATCAGCCGGTCCAGTGTCACGGCATCGTTGGGCTGCGCGGTCGGGGCAAAGCCGAACACGATGTTTTCGGCGACGAGGTTGAAGGTGCCGGCGCCGGTGCCGGGACCGTTCTGCATCACGGTGCCGGGTGCAACGCTGGTGGCAGCGCTGCCACTGGCTTGTGCGGCGATGCCGTTCCAGACCAAGGTGCCGGTGGTCAGCGTCACGACATCGCTGGCCGTGCCATACCCATAAATGGCCGGGGTATCGAAATCGAGTTGCAGCACCGACTTGCCGGTGGCGGGATCGATGGTGTTGAGATCGACGGTACCGAAGAAGTTGATCGACTGGCCAGCCGTCAATATCAACTGCTCGAGTTTCGGCGCGCCGGCGACGTCATTGCCGTTCAGCAGCAGATTGAGGAAATCCTGGTTGAAGGCCAGGCCGCTCGGCACGCTCGCGCCCGCCATCGCGTCGGCGTTGCCGATGTTGACCGAAGGTACCGCGAAGTTGAGGAATCTTGCGCCGTAGTGCACATCAGTGCCGAATTGGACGCCTCCGGCCGTGATCAGGCCGATGGTGCCGTCCGACGAGATGATGGTGCCGTCGGAACAACTGCCGCTGCCACACGCGCCGATACTGATCGTGCCGGATTGATCTCCGGATACGCCGCTGGCCAGCGGCGGCTTGAAGTTCAGGAAACCGTTGGACACCGCGACCAGCGTCAGGCCGTGGCTGTCGTAGAGGTAGCCATTGTTGGAATCGAAGGGAACGCTGCCCTGCCCGGCACTGATGATCTCCGCGCCGGCTTCGATGGTGATACCGCCGGTGGTGGCAACCAGGAATATTTCCGGTCCGGTGAGAATAGCGCCGTCGCGAACCGTGACGCTGGGCGTCGTTCCCCCGAACTGCACTGTAAACGCATCATTGCTCAAAACAGTACTGTTGATGTGACCGCCGATGACGGTCCGCGCGGCGCCGATCGCATCGATGTCGGCGGCGCGCAGCGACACCCCGGTAAAGCCCGCGGTCGGTGTGGTGTCGACGATCTCGAGGGCGCCGGCCGCTTCGAAGGTCGCGTTGCCGACCTGCCCGCCGGTCGCCGGCGCGGAAAATACGGTGCCGTCGAATGTCAGCGCCGGCGCAGGACCGGGGATGAAATTGAATTGCAGCGTCTTGCCGTCGGCCGGCAGTACCGGCTGCACCTGACCAAGCGTGACAGCCTGGGCCAGGGCAAAGGTGCTGTAGCTGGTCTCGTCGTATTGGGAGTTGTCGCGCACGGCGTTGCCCGAAGTGATGATCAGCCGCGACGCCAACCCGTTCTGCGAGCCGGTATTGGCGATGCTTTCATGGCCCGTCGTGACAAAGGAACCGTTGCCGACCGAGCTGGTGCCGAACTGCGCCGTCGTGATGCTGCCGATTTCAACGCGGAATCCGCCCGGCAGCAGCGCGTAGCGCGCCGGCAACAGCGTGTAGGTGCCGGCCGGCAGGCCCGGCACGCCCGCCTGGATAGTGATCTGCTGGCCGATGCCCGGCGCGGTGCCGGCCGCCGGATCCACCGGCGCGTAATTCGAGGCGTAACCGGGCAAGATGGCATATACCAAGTTGCCCGCCGAACTGAAGGTATTGGCCGGGTTGGCGTTGGCCAGCGCGGTCATGAGCACGTCGACCGAACCGCCGCGACCGGAGATGAAGCCGCTGCCCGCCAGATCGCCGCCGCCGGAAATATCGATGGTCGATCCAGGCGCGGCGTTGACGGATTGGGCCGTGAAACTGACGCCTTGGGTGAACAGCGGCGACGGCGCCGGAATCACCAGACTGGTGCCGTTGTAGAGATAGGTGACGTCGTCGGTGGTGCCGCCAAACGGCACGATCTGGCCGCCGGTGCTGGCGGACGTGATGCTGCCGGCGCGCAGGTTGACGTCGGTCGCGGTAAACTCGATCTCGCCCAGCGGCGCGTCGACCACGCCGCCCTGGTTGATGGTGGTCGCATTGAAGCTCAGCGTCCCCAGCACCGAGAACGGTATTTGCGGGGCGTTGTCATTGATACGGGCGATATTGATGGTATCGTTGGTGGTGATCGAGGCCTTTGCCAGTGACAGCGGATAGAGCTGCGCCGCCGTGAAATTGAGATCTCCCGACGCCGCCAGCGTCCCGTTGCCGAAACGGATGTCGCCCTGGCTGACGAAATCGATGTCGGCGAAGCCGGCGGCATCGATGGTCTGCACGCTGTTGTCCGACTTGGTGATGCTGCCATCCACGCCAAACCGCACGTCGTTCTGGAAGTCGATCAGATCGGCGTCGATCGTGAACGTCGCCGTGCTGGCTTGCGTCGAGCGCAGCGAGTTGGCGGAATTCAGGTAAGCCAGCAACGCCGACTTGTCCGGCAAAATGATATTGATATTGCCGTTCAGCAAGACATAGGGCGCACTCAGCGTGACATTGCTGTGCGCATCGCTGCTGGCGATGATGCCGCTCAGGGTGATGCTTTGTCCGACACTGAGCGAGACCGGGCCCTGGAACTCGATGATGTCGCGAGCAAACAGCGAGAGGTTGTCGAAGCCGCCGGCCTCGATGGCGTCCGCGCTCAGCCGCGCATTGCCGGCCACCAGCGTCGGATCGGCCTCGCCCGGTGTGGCGCTGTCGGACAATCCGCTCGGCACTTCATCCTGCGTAATGGTGATGATGCGCGCGACGCGCTGGCTATCCGGCACGACAGGCCCGAAAATCACCGGCGGCGCCGTAGTCGACAGCATCACCGACAGCGTACCGCCCAGCGCGCCGGCGCCGCCGCTATGCGCTTCCAGGGTGCCGTCGATGTAAAGGCCGTTGTAGGAAGCGAGCGCGATAGAACCGCCATTGCTGGCGAGGTCGATAACCTGCTCCGGCGTTTTCGGGCTCATGCCGGCGGACAGATCGATGGTGGCGCTGGTGCCGGAGGCGTCGAGTACCGCGCCCGGCCGGATCACGATGAAGGCGTTGGAGGCCAACCCGGTGCTGACCTGGTCGGTGCCGATGATGATCGAGCCGCCGTTCGGAACGATGCCGAACGGACGTCCCGACGCGTCGAACGCCACCGCGGCGCGCGCGGAAACATCGAGCACGCTGTTGTCGCCGAGCCAGATCGACTGGCCAGGGATCAGGTTGATGCCGTTCACCGTAAAGCTCGATGTGGCGTCGTTGACCAGCGCGATGGTGCCGCTGGGCGCCGTGATGGTGCCCTCGATGGTGATCTGGTTGGCGGTCTCGATGTGAACCGATTGCAGCGGGTCGACCTCGATCGCCGCGCCGGTATCGACGAGAATTCCGGGCGCGGTGCCGACCGCCGCGGTCGAGCGCAACGCCAGGCTGGCGCCGGCGCGCTGGGTCAGCGTCGCCTTTTGCGGATTTGCCAGAAACAGCGGCGGTGTCCATACCGTCAGCGCGGCCGCGGGCGCCGTGCCGCTCGGTTCGCTAAAACTCTGCGCGGTGAACTGATAGACCGGCTCGGTGACATCGAGCGCGGTATTCGCTGCCACGGTAAGGCGGGAGAAGCCGGTGATGTCGTAGTCACTAAAGCCGAGCGAGAATAGCGACGTCGGGAGCACCAATTGGTTCAAGGCGGTCGCCGCCAGATTGTCTCCGATCAGCACCGAGGGCGCGACGATGGTCAGCATGCCGCCGCCGGAAACGCCGGTCGCGCGCAGGTTGGCGCCAAGCACCAGCGCCGCCGATCCATTGGTCACGTCGTTGGCGATCAGACTGATGTTGCCGCCCGCGCCGCCTTTGGTCTTGCCGGTGGCAAGGACGGCCCCACCCGACGAAACGTCGATGGTCGAGCCTGACGCCAGGTTGATGCCTTGCGACGAGTTAAAGGTGACGCTACCGCCGCTGAGGAAGGCCTGCCCGCCGACATTGACCGGATCGAGCAGCGCGTTGACCCAAAGACCGGCGGTATTGATGCTGGCGCCGTCCTCCAACGTCATTAGCGTCGGCCCGCTGGGCGGCGCCAATACCACGCGGGTGCCCGGCGAGCTGGCGAAGGAAATAATATTGGTGGCGGTCACGCTGCCCGAAGCAGCGGTGATGTCGGCCTTGATGTCGACGATAGGCGCGATCAATTTGACCGTGGCGCCGGGAGCAAAATCGAGCGGCGCATTGACCGTGATGGAATTGCTGGTGCCAATGGTGATGCCACCGAGCCCGAACGCGTTGATCGCCGGCGCCGAGAAATAGGCGGTGTTGCGCACATTAGCAGCCAGCGCGGTGGTCGGCGACAGCGTCTCCGCAACATTGCTGCTGTCTGCGCCGAACACGACAGTGGTCGCAAAGACGTTGCTGAGACTGGCGCTGACCCCGGTGTTGAATTGGCCAAGCAACAGCGTGCCCGCCAGCGGCACGGCATCCTGCGGCTGCTTGTAGCCGTCGGTGATGCCGGCCGTGCGTGCAGCGGTCTGATTCTGGCCGTCGACGACAGCGGCGAGGATATTGGCCTCGAAGATTGCGGTCGGCGTCGACAGGATCAATTGGCCGGCGTCGCGGCCGATAATATAGCCCGGCTGGTATTGCGCGCCCTGGCTGAGTGGGCTGTTCCAGTTTTCGGTCAACGCGGCATCCAGTGCGCCGTTGATGTTGTGGATGACCGTAAAGCCGCCCAGCAGGCCGAGAATGGGGATCCCGGCTGGCGCGTTGTCGATGTTGTAGATCCGGCCATCGCTGCCGACCACCCGTGTGGTGTCGACGTAGCCGCCGGCATAGCTGATGGTGCCGCCGGAAATATTGATGGTGGCGCCCTGTTGCGCGACCACCTCCGGCGCTGACAGCGTGATGGTGCCGCCGACCGAGGTCCATTCGCCGATGGTGTGACCGACATTGGAGAGATAGCCGCTGATCTCCAGCAAGCCGCCGGGCGTATAATAGCGAACGGAGCTATCGCCGCCGGTCCCGGCCGGGACGGCGATCAGATCGCGCACATCGACCCAGACGTTATCGTTGAACAGCGTGGCGCTGTCGCGATTGTCGGGCGAATCCCTGAGCTCGTTACCCTGGATGTTGACCAGGATCTCATTGTTCGACATCGGCAGCGCTGCCGCCATGGTGCCCGACACGTCGATGGTGGCGCCGGTCTCGACGAAGACGCGCTGGCCGGCGCTGACCGAGACCTGGCCGCCTTGCGCCATGGTCAGCGAACCGTTGGCGAAGTCGACCAGTCCACCGGAAACGATTTCGACGCGCGACTCGTCCTTGCGATCGGCAAGCCCGGACAGATCGTCGAATTGCGGGAAAAACGGAATGCTGCCGCCCGCCGCAATCAGCGCGTCGCGCTGGCTGTCGAGCGCGGTGTCGGTCGAATTCAGTTCGGGCATCACCAAGGTGAGCGCATTGCCTGTCAGGGTCACGGTGCCGGTGGTGTCGGTCGCCGAGTTCAACAGATGAATGGTACCGCGCTGATTGACCGACGTGGTCGACAGCAGGATGCCGCCCTGCACGACCGCGTGCCCCGCCATGGTGATGTCGCCCTGCTGGGCGTAGATCAGGCCGGTATTGCCGACCGCGCCGCTTGAGCTTCCGGCGTTGATCACCGGCGCAATCTCGTTGCCGCGGGTGGTCGAACTCAGATTGCCGGTGCCAAAGCCGGTGCGCAGGATGAAGCTGTCGCCGGCCGCCAGCATGGTCTGGCCCATCGGCGTCACGATCATGCCGGCATTGTCGACTTCCGTGCCCATCAGCAGCACGTAGCCGCCGCCCGCGGTCACCGTTGCCGGCGTGGCAGTTCCGATCTGCGCGCCGGCCTCAACCACGACCTTGCCGCCGGCCGCGGTAAAGCTCGGGACATAGGTGTTGCCGCTGAACGGCGAATAGATGCCATTGGTCAGGTATTGTGTGTCGGTGATGCCGGCGGTTGACGCGATCAGCGAACCGACATTGATCTGGCTGGCGCCGCCGAAGATGATTCCGCTCTGGTTGATGACATAGACCTGGCCCGTCGCATTGATATTGCCGAGGATCTGGCTCGGCGCGGTGCCGCCGACGACGCGATTGAGCGCAACCCAGGTGGCGTTGCCCTGCTGGTCGAAGGTCAATGTGGTGCGGGCGCCGACATTAAAGCTCTGCCAGTTCAGGATTGCCTGCGCGGCGGTCTGCTGAATGCCGACCTGAGTCTGGCCGTTGGCGTCGACCGACTGCGTTGGTGCGGCGGCACCTTGCCACAGCGACGATCCAGGCGTCGCACCCGGTGCAACCTGCAGACCGCCTGACACCAAGCCATTTGGTACGATGACCTGCGGCAACGAACTCGACCGTTGCGAAGATTGCGCCGCCGCCTGCGCTGCGCTTTGCAGGGCCTGCATGGTCTGCAGCGCTTGCATCGCCCGCGTCAGCGCCGCAGCACTTTGCCGACCGACCGCCGCCGCCTGTTGTGCGGTCGCCGCCGCGGAATCGCTGGCTATCGATGTCGCCGATACTGCGCCTGCCAACACGCCCGGCATCCGCGCCTGCGCCAGTTCTGGCGATGCCAGCAGCAGGGCTACTGCGCTGGTGCCGGCGAACAGCATGGCGCGCCGCAGGGAGCGCGGGTGAAACGGAAGAGGATGGTGATGCATGGCAGTTCTTTCGGCGAGGTCTTGCGCGGTGCGTGTCGATTGAGATCGGGACCCGGACAACCGATCATCGACCGGCCGAAACATGTTCCCGTCTGGAGACGACGGCACTGCGGTGCAACCCGCCAAAAAACTTAACGAAACATTTGTGACAACGTCGCCCGCTAAGAACGGGGAGTTCAACTCAGCAGAACCAGCCCGCCAGGAAGCGTTCTGGCTTTTAGACCGAAGATGCGCGCGATCTTCGGCACTATCTCGTCGAATTCGATCAATCTGGAAGGTCGCATCGAGCGGCAAACGGCCGATCTCATCATTCATGAGGATGATCCGGCCGCGGCGATAGCGATTGATTTCCGGAATCACCTGCGACAATGGCTGATCGTCGAACACCAGCAAGCCCTGACGCCAAGCCTGCACGATTCGGCCGTCGGCCTGCCCGATCGGCCCGAGGCCCGACGCGCTGAAGCTGACATGCTGGCCCTTTTCCAGCGTCGCTATGTTATTCCGGCATTCGACGCTGACCACGCCGTCCAGACAGGCCAGCACTCCCGCAATGCCGTCGCGCCGCAGATCGAAGGAGCCCTGCTCGGCATGGATTTTTCCTTCGCCGGCCATGACGACGATGGAGGTCAACGCGACGGATTTGTTCGCGGTTACCGCGATCTCGCCGGCGATCAGGTCAATCCGCTGGGTGTCTGGGTCGGCGGCAGCAAAGGTCAGGCTGGTCCGCGTGTTCATTTCAACCGTGACGCCTGCCTGAACGGCGATTTGACGGCGCTCGCCGAAATCGGTGCGATATTCCGCAGTCATTTCCCACAGCGACGGCCACAGGCCGAGCGGCGGACGACCGACGACATAGGCCGTCGCTGCAAATGACGCGGCAATCGCGCCGCCTCCGAGCAGGCTCCGCCGGCTGGGCCTTCGGCCGGCGTTCAAATGTTTTGTTGGCGCAGCATTATACGCAGCGCTGCGCATCAATTCCCATTGTGCGCTGGCCTCCGCGAAGGCCCGCCGGTGTGCGATGCTCTCGGCCCGCCAGCGCGATAACTCGTCGATCTCGGTGCGGTTGACTTCGCCGGAATGCAACCGCACGATCCATCGACGCGCCTCGCTCAGCGTGACCTCGGACGGCCCGGAATGTCGCAATTCATTCGCCATGATCGTCCACCGCGCCGCCGCGTGCCGTACCGATGCGAACCACGTCGCTATCTGCGGCCGACCGCCGCCTGCCGGGGCGGCTTTCGAGGCGCGCGTCGAGCGGCTCGCCTGATTGATCGAACGCAAGGCTCATTTCCCGCTCCACGGACCGCAGGGACATGCCAAACCGGATCGCGATTTCGCGATACGGCAACTCCTCGACCAACGACGCCAGGAATATCGCCCGCCTCCGCGCCGGCAATTGCGCCAGCCGGCGCTCCAGGGCGGCGATCTCCGATCGCATCGCGATGACACGTTCGGGATCGAGTTGATCGTCATCCGCATGCAGCAGCGCCTGCAATTCGGCTTTGTCGAACCAACGTGAACTGGCGCGATGGCGGTCCACCGCGACATTGAGCGCCATACGGTAGAGGTAGGAGTCCGGCCGCCGAATCGCAGCCGTTTCGGCCAGTTGACCGAGTCGCAGCCAGGTTTCATGCAGCACTTCGGTCGCCTCGTCCGACGAACCGAAGCGCCGCGTCAAACGCCGCTTCAAATCATCATAGCCCGAGACCAACAGTTGCCGGAGCGATGCGCGTTCGGTGTCGGCCACAACTGCGCTCGCTATCTGGCGGAGCGGCGCATATCCGGCGCGCGGGTCGGACAATTCATGGACTCTTGCATTGGTCGCGGTGAAATCAGCAGCACGATCGGCTGTTGCAGATCGATTGGCGGGGCGCGGCCGATCTGAACTGTCAGCATGGCCGCGTCAAGTGCCTCATCCAGAATATCGTCACCAGTGCTGTCGAGCCGTCGCGATCGCAGCACGTGCCCGGACCGCCCGATCCAAAGCTTCAACGCCAGACGATAACCGCCGGGCGAGGTTCGACTATCGTGGCAAAGCGCATCGACCACCGCGCGCTGGATGCCGGCGAAATAGGGCTGGGTGTCGTCCCGAGTTTCAGGAGGCCGTTGCGCCGCTTCGGCGCTGCCTGATTTCAGAATGATGGTATTTGGTCCGAATTCCTGGGCCAGCAGGTTGGATCCGGCAAGCAACATGCCCAAGGCATCCGACGGCGACATGACACCTTTTATGTCGCTGGAACGACGGCCGGCGGCGTTGCGGGCGTCGACGACAATCTCGATTCCGGTCGCGGCGCTAAACGCAAACAGCGCCCGTGAAAGCGGCTGGGCCGGGATGTCGAATTCGACCAGTGCTTGCGCTGTCGCCGGTCGGACGGGTTGGCCTCGAGCGACCAGCGGCGTAGCACCGAGGGCCGCCAGTCCCAACAACAAAAGGCAAAGGCCGCGCCCGTCGAACACAAGTTTCATATTTCGGCTGCAACCATCTCTCACGACCACGCCACGCGACATCACGGCTTCACGGCCGGCAGCCGGCTCGTTAGAATAGCGCCGGGCGCAACATGGTCAGCGGCCACCGATGTCCGACGTCAACACAACCGACGCTAGATTTCCAACATTACGGTTTAACGACAGCTCCAGTGCGTAGCGGCAGGTTTCGCAATTGCCACCCTGCAAGCTTCACTCGCGCGGGCGGCGACTGACCGGAGTTCTGACTGAGATTAATGCGGTCGGGCCGACCCGATCGATCGGCTTTCCAGTCCCGGCCAATACCCTATTCGCCCTTTTGATCGAACACCGCCCGGCAGCCCTCGCTGAGGTTGCCCTTCTGACGGCGCAGGCAGGCGACGATCGCCTTCACATTGGGGATCTCGCCGGCGCAAAGACGATACACGTCAGGCGTGCAGGCCCGTTTCTGTTCAGCCGTCGCCAGATCGGCCCGCGCCGCGCCGGCGCCAAGCAACCCCAGAAACAGCGCCAGCGTCAAGCCGGCCGACATCTTCGCTGCCGATATTCCCGATGAGGTCATATTCATCACACGATTTCCCTGTGGGGTTGGACTGGCGCCGGTCGTGGCGCCGGAGTAGCCTCCTCGGATACGGAAAATATTTTTCAGAGACTGTGACTTTTCTCACGCGCGACCGTTGCCGGGCGGCTCATCCTTGCTCTGGAAATCAAGACATTACTAACCAAGGAAGACGCGGTCGCCCGATCGTTAAAATTCGAGCAATCGCTTCAATCTAGAAACAGAAGACTTTTGCGAGCTTGCGCGCTCACGAGCGGAGCGCGTCATGAGTGAAGCAGAATTCGATCGATTGCTGGACGCCATCCAGACCGCCATGGCGCCTGCCTCGCAGGAGGATTTCTTGACGATCCCGCTGAACTTGAATGCGCCGCGCGCTGCCAATGACAACGCAGACGAAGTCAATGACCGGTCCGCCGACGGCCAGGCCAACGACAACAAGCTGGCTTGGGACATCATTCCGTTTCCCGAAGGCTGGTACGCGGTCTCCTGATCCTGCCGCGCGATCTCCTCATTGACTGACCCAATGCCGCCGGCAACTGGCCGCACCTGCGTTGCTTTCAATGTGATTGCTTCGGGCTGACTGGCCCGTTGGCAGCGCCCGCCTGCGCGACCACGATTGTTCAATCCGCCGATTGCAACACGGTGCCGCCTCCCCGAAGGCGTGCATGCGTTAATCGTGGCAACCACCGCCGTCATCAGACGCGTCGAAATCGCCGAACCAATCGCCAAAACCTCCGTCAGCAGCCGGCTGCGCAAAACGCACCATGCCGGCGAACGCGATCAGCGCGACAACAGCTGTAATGGCCAGCGGCAGATGGGCCGAGATCCAGTTCGCAACAAGAAATGACGGATCGGGAAATAGACTGAACATCGGCAGCGATGTAACACGGAGGTCGCGAACAAACGCTTACAACATGTCGGGCTTTTCGGCTGGTGGACTTTGCCATTCCGGAACTTTGCTTTTCGCAGAACATTGAGCCGGATCGCTGGAGCAAATTCGAGGTGCGCAATGAACGCGTGCCGGCGTGGAAAAGATGATTGGTCGGCATGAACTCTGCTCGGTGCATGCATCATGCCGCAAGATGACATATCGCGGTTTTACGGTCGGACGCCGCAGCGCTCCGCTGCCCCGCGTTATTCCGGACTGAGGCATCATGCGAAAGTGCACTCCTTTCGCTTCCTGACCGTAGTCCTGGCCTGGGTTTTGATTGCGGCCGCGTTCTATCAAAAGCCCGAGCTGCTGACCGGATTGCAGCGCGCGATCCAGCACGGCATGGAAACAGTGGGCGATGCGATTCCATCGCCATGGGGGCCGCGGATAGAATTCGTCTTTCGCGAAATCGGCGGCTTCATCTGGCTTCAGATCACGCTGATCGTGCTTTTGCTACGGGTGATTCTATCGAGCCTTGCCGGCGCATGGCGGCTGCTGCGGCGCCGCGATCGATCCGCGAGCTGATGGTGCGAGGATCACGCCTCGCCGCTTCATCCTGCCTGAACGGCAGTTTCAATCGCAGAGATCGGATTCGAAAACCGCGTCGTCGACGCCGCCAAAGCGCCGTCGTCCGGCGTCAAACGTGCTTTCCTTGCACAACAGCAGGGCCAGCAGCAGCATGCTGGGCGTCAGCACGACCATGATTCCCAGAAAGAAGGCTTGGATTGTCGTCATCAGCGCCCCCGCGCGATCAGCTCGACCCCCGTCGAAGCAAGCAACGTTCGGTGGCATTGGTGGCCGCAATGTGGCGCAATTTTAGTTCGGCGCGCTTTTTTCCCGGATAAGCCCCTCGGGCGACATCAAACGCTCTCAAACGCTCCGGACCGGGGAAAAGACTGGGGACAAGCCTGAGGATAAACCGGGCATAAAGCCGGCTAAAGCACCATTCAACAATAGAAAACGGCGGCTGGCGATGGCGAACCGAAACGCGTTTTCGTGTTTGAACCTGAAGGCAGATGTCGACGACCCATGCGCAGAGACAAGGGCATGGGGTGGCATCATGAGTACGGTCGAGCAGGCTGCAGCGGCTGCTTCGCGCGGCGGATGGAAGCGGCGGGCGTCGGGCTCTGCCTTCCTGGGGATCATCGCCATCGCCATGTTTGGCTGGCTGGTCGGCCTGGCCTGGCTCGCGATTTCAGTCGCGGAATGGCTTTTTGCCTGACCCTCGCGATCTCGGCTGTCGCCTCGTCAAACAGCACCGGATCTTGCCATGAGATGATGGCAAACCGCATTCAGATGCGGCGGTAAGTCATTGAAATAATTGGAGGCCACGACCAGAATTGAACTGGTGTACACGGTTTTGCAGACCGTTGCGTAACCACTCCGCCACGTGGCCCCACTTCGAAAACGTCTTATCAATCAATAACTAGCCGATAATATTCGCCGTTCTGTCTCAACCGCCAACGCATGGGCGCGACCGAAACGATTCGGCTTCCTCGTCCGAAACGCGGATCGGGCGTGAAGTCCCCGCAATTATAGTGAGCCGCCCGGCGGGTCAATGCCCCTCTATCGGGCCTCACCCTCGACAGTCCAGGTTCGACGCGCGCAGCCCTCACACGACCTGTCGCAACGCGACCTGTTACAGCGATTCAATCGCCCTTAGCCTTGTTCAATGGCTGGAGACCGCTCCCGTCCCGTCGTCGACCATTGCAGCGGCATGGTCCGTTTTTCAGCCTTGTGCCCGGCACGCTACCGCCACGCGCACAGGGTCAAACCGGCTTAGCGGGCGCGACATTAATTCCACTTACTTCCAGGAACCGCGCGGAGCGTCACGAGTTTTTCGTTATGTGCCTTTACGGTGCGATTTACGCGCATACAACCTTGAAGATCATACGCGCCCAAGCTAAAGGCTCTTCCGTGCAATGCTACCCTATGGATAAGACGATATCCCACGTGTCCATTAAAATCGGGGATGTTTACTGGCTGAAATTCCCAGGCATCGCTGCGCGGGTTATCGAGCCCCCGGAACAAGGCAGCATGGCCCCCAAGGGCTATCCAATCCTTGTCGAGAGCCTGGTGTGCCGGGTGCGATGGTACATCAATGAATTTGGCGAGGGGTCGCACTCGCCGCAGGTCCTGGTCGACCGGAAGCTCAATAAAGCCGACATGATCCTCGCGCTTGGGCTGGTGCTTATCGTGTTGGCCGGCGTGCCCTGTGCCCTCTGGGTGCGCAGTCAGATGGGCCAGTGATCGCGAGGGCCTGTTGCCGTCTCGACGTTGCTGACAAGCCGCGGCCGTTCTGACGCAATGGCGACAAACAGCAGGCAACGTACTGAATTAAAGGTGGTGGGGAACCGCCGGGATGTTGTTAGCCTGCCCTAAAAGTCCGTTCTATAAAGACGTTTTGCGAAGCGAATCTGGACATTTGTCGGATGGTCCCCTTCCTGAAACGTTTTGTCGCCTGGCTGAAATCCCGGAAGGTGGAACTGGGCCTGGGTGTCCGGGTCACCGTGGCGGCCATGGGCGCGCTGGTGATCGCGCTGGCGCTCGGCCTCGGGCTGCCGCTGTGGGCGGTGCTGACCTCCATCATCGTCACCCAGATGAGTGTCGGCCGGTCGCTGAAGGCGACCCGCGACTATCTGATCGGAACGGTCGGCGGCGCGATCTATGGCGGCGCGGTCGCGATCCTGATCCCGCATTCCGGTGAAGGCGCCCTGCTCGCGGTGCTGGTGATGGCGGTGGCGCCGCTGGCGTTCATCGCGGCGATCAATCCAAGCCTCAATGTCGCGACCGTCACGGCCATCATCGTGCTGCTGCTGCCGGCGATGAACCACGGCAATCCGCTGGATTCCGCGATCGACCGGGTGCTGGAGGTCACGGTCGGCGCGATCACCGGGCTGGCGGTGTCGTTCCTGGTACTGCCCTCCCGCGCCCACAGCCAGATCCGCGCCAGGGCCGCGCAGGTGATGGAACTGCTGGCGTCGGCGCTGACCGAATTGCTGTCCGGCCTGACCCGCGGCCTCGATACCAACGCGCTACACGGATTGCAGGATGGCATCGGCACTGCCTTGGTCGGCCTTAATGCCGTCGGCGCCGAAGCCGAGCGCGAGCGCGCCGCCAAGCTTTCCAGCGGGCCCGATACCGGCCCGTTGCTGCGCACGATCCTGCGGCTGCGGCATGATTGCGTCATGATCGGACGCGCCACCGTGACGCCGTTGCCGGTCGAACTGCAGACCCGGCTTGCCACCCCGCTGGCCGGCGTCAGTACCGCGATCTCGGGCTATCTGCGCAACATGGCGGTGGCGCTGCGAACCGGCCGCGGCGCGCCCGCGATCTGGCCGGTACAGTCGGCGCTGGAGACCTACGCCGCGGCGGTCGCCGCGATGCGCAGCGACGGCCTTACCCGCGGCATTGCCGGTGACGTCACCGAGCGCTTTTTCGCGCTGGGATTTTCGCTGGAGCAGATGCGGCAGAATTTGCGCGATCTGGAGCGCTGCGTCTCCGACTGGAGCGAAGCCACCGGCACCATCGCCGGCAAGCCGGCCGACGAAATCCTTTAGAATCCGCCAGCGGCAATGCCCGAATCAGGCGCGCTTGCGCCGGCGGTAGTCGCGCTTCGGCTTCGGCTTGGGCGCCAGTTCCGGCATCACGGTCTGCGCCTCGCGATATTTGGCCAGCATCCGCTCGAAGCTGGCATTCAGCGTCGTCGGCGATATCCGGCCGCTTTTCCAGACCCTGCCAGCAACATCGCCGCCGCCTCGATGGTGGACAGCCGTCGCGGCGCGGCTCGCGGCGCAGCGCGCCGTAGCGCGACGGATGCGCCGGCCCGAGAATCACGCGCTGGCATTTCAGCATCCACGCATTGCGCCACCACAGCGCCTTGGCCTGGCTCCAGGTGCCGTCGAGCAGCACGATGCCTTCGATCTCGCCCAGGATGGCGCGCTGATTTTCCTCGACCTCGCCCTTGCGGTTGATCGCGACGATCTCGCGGTCGGTGTCGAGATCGGCGACCTTGGCCGAGCCGAGATAGAGCACCGCCCAGCGCGAGGGATCGTGAACCGGCCGCCCCAGCGCCTTGGACAGGCTCGGCCAGGACAGGCCGATCTTCAGCACCGCATCCTTGAAATGCAGCGCGGTCAGCCGCGCGGTGCCGAGCGCCCGGTCCTGCTCCTGCGGATGCTGCAGGATCAGCAGCGAAATCGAGCTTTCGATCGGCTCGATGCTGTCGCAGACGCACAGCGGCTCGGGTTTGCGGCAATGCGGACATTCCGGTATCGCCTCGAGCACGGCACCGGTTTCAGCCTCGGATTGTTTTGACATGCGCCGCCTATACGCTTTGCGGCGGCAGGCTTCAACCGCGCAACCTGCCCGATCGGATAGTCGCATCGCCGGGGTTACAACCCTCGCGTTGGCGTAGCGACCGGGCCGTCCGAAGGTTTGGTTCGGCGGGGCGGATCATGCTACCCGACTGAGGCTACCTGACCGCCCCGATGGAACGGATTGAAACTTCGCAACTATCCTCCCGTACCTTCGTTATCAGGGACTTGGGGGAACGAATGCGCGTCGCGGTCATCGGAACGGGTATCGCCGGCAATGCCGCGGCCTGGGCCTTGTCGAAACGCTATCCGGTGACGGTCTACGACCGCGAACTTCGCCCCGGCGGCCACAGCCACACCGTCACCATCGACTATGACGGCACGCCGCTCGCGGTCGATATCGGCTTCATCGTCTACAACGAACTGAACTATCCCGATCTGACGGCGCTGTTCGCCCATCTCGGCGTCGAGACGGTGGAAAGCTGCATGAGTTTTGCGGTGACGGCGGATGCCGGCCGCTTCGAGTGGAAAGGCGGCGGCATGACCTGGCGCGAGACCGCCGAGGGCCTGTTCGCGCAGCGCCGCAACCTGCTGTCGCCGTCCTATCTGTGGATGCTGCGCGACATCCTGACCTTCAACACATCAGAGCATCGAGGATTATGCCGCCGGCCGGCTGGCCGGCCTGACGCTCGGCGAATATTTCAAGTCGCGCCATTTCGCGCCGCGGCTGCTGACCGACTATCTGGCGCCGATGGGCGCCGCGATCTGGTCGGCGCCGGCGGCCGAGATGCATGGACTTTCCGGCCGAGAATTTCGTCGCGTTCTTCAGCAACCATCGCCTGCTGCAATATGATCGTCCGGTCTGGCGCACCGTCAAGGGCGGCAGCCAGCGCTATGTCGAGAAACTGACCGCGGCCTTCCGCGACCAGATCCGGCTCGGCTGCGCGGTGACCTCGATCGAGCGCACGCCGCATGGCGTCGTGGTTCATGACAGCCACGGCCGACCAGCGAGAGCTTACGATCATGTCGTGATCGCCGCGCACAGCGATCAGGCGCTGGCGATGCTGTCGGATGCCGACGCCGCGCGAGCGCGCCGTTCTCGGCGCCATCGGCTATTCGCCCAATACGGTCTACCTGCATCGCGACCCCAGGCTGATGCCGAAGCGCAAGCGCGCCTGGGCGTCATGGAATTTCCTGCGCTGGCAGCGCGAGGGCTCGGCGCAAAACGACGTCGCCGTGACCTACTGGATGAACCCGCTGCAGGGCATCGACGCCGACAAGCCGCTGTTCGTCAGCCTCAACCCGCCGTTCGAGCCGGCCCCGGAACTGACCTTCGGCAAATACATGTGCGAACATCCGCAATATAACGCCGCGGCCTTTGCCGCGCAGAAGCAGCTCGGCGATATCCAGGGCCAGCGCCACACCTGGTTCTGCGGCGCCTGGACCGGCTACGGCTTTCACGAGGACGGCTTGCGGTCCGGGCTGGCCGTCGCCGAGGCGCTCGGCGCCGTCGTGCCGTGGCGCAACCCGCCGCCCGAACTCGCGCAGGCCGCGGAGTAGCGATGCCGAGCCGTCAGCCAGTTCCCACACGACTGACGAAGCCAGGCGCCGCCGCGCTTTATTTCGGCGAGGTGATGCATGCGCGGCTGAAGCCGATGGGCCATCGCTTCAGCTATCGCGTGATGAGCCTGCTGATCGATCTCGACCGGCTCGATGCCGCCGACCGGCAAAGCCGGCTGTTCGGCGTCAACCGGGCGGCGCTTTACAGTTTCAACGAAAAGGACCACGGCGACCGCGACGGATCGTCGCTGCGGCGCTACGCCCAGCGCTGCGCGGCGCGAGCACGGCATCGACCTCACCGGCGGACGGGTGCTGCTGCTGTGCTATCCCCGGCTGCTCGGCTACACCTTCAATCCGCTGTCGGTCTATTTCTGCTATCGCGCCGACGGCGACCTGGCGCTGATGATCTATGAGGTCCGCAACACCTTCGGCGACATCCACGCCTATGTGCTGCCGGTGAAGCCGGGCGAATTCAGCGCTGCCGGCGTCCGGCAGCAGCAGGACAAGCTGTTCTACGTCTCGCCCTTCATCGACATGGCGATGCGCTATCATTTCCGGGTTTCGCCGCCCGGCGAGCGACGTCAAGCTGCGCATCCTGGAGACCGACCGCGAAGGCCCCCTGCTCGCCGCGACCTTCCACGGCCGCCGCCGCGCCCTGACCTCGGCGCAATTGCTGCGGTCGTTCTTCGCGCTGCCGCTGGTCACCTTGAAAATCGTGGCGGCGATCCATTGGGAAGCGCTGCGGCTTTGGCTCAAGGGCGCGCGGCTGGTGCCGCGTCCGGCGACGCGCGCATCGCGACAATTCCAGCGCCGGCCAATACGAGCTTGGCGAGCGGCGAAAGCGCCGACTATACTGGCCCGGCGTTGCATGCCCGTAGTGGAGCGCTCTGGTCCGGTGACGGAGGATGTTGAACGTCATTCGTTCACATACCGCGCCGGATCCGGAGCCATATCGTTTGATGGATCTGCCTATGCCGGACTTGATCGTCGTAACCCCCGACACATGTCGAGGCGTTGCTTCCGGATCTGCCCCGCCTGGTCCGGCTGGCGCTGGGTTTCGGCGCGAGATTGCGGCGCGGCACGCTCGACGTCACCCTGCCCGATGGCCGCACGGTCCGGCTGGGCGGCGCCGAGCCCGGGCCCGGCCGCGGCGATGAAACTCTACAATTACGGCTTTGCGTCGCGGCTGCTGAACGGCGGCGACATCGGCATCGCCGAAGCCTATCTGCACGGCGAATGGGACACGCCCGACCTGACCCAGTTCCTCTATCTGTTCTGCGTCAATCACGACCTGATCCAGGCCATGCTGGGCGACAAGCCGCTGATGCGCTTGGTCCAGATGGTCCGCCACTGGTTCAACCGCAACACCAGGCGGCAGGCCCGCCGCAACATCTACGCCCATTACGATATCGGCAATGCGTTCTATTCGGCCTGGCTCGACCCCAGCATGACCTATTCCTCGGCGCTGTTCGAGGACGACACGGCCGACCTGACCGCGGCGCAAAACAACAAATACCGCCGGCTTGCCGAGGCGATCGATCTGCAGCCCGGCCAGAAACTGCTGGAAATCGGCTGCGGCTGGGGCGGCTTTGCCGAATATGCCGCCAAGAACTACGGCGCCAAGGTGGTCGGGCTGACCATCAGCAAGGAGCAGCGCGATTTCGCGCAGCGCCGCATCCAGGAGGCCGGCCTGAGCGACAAGGTCGAGATCCGGCTGCAGGATTATCGCGACGAGCGCGACCAGTACGACCGCATCGCCTCGATCGAGATGATCGAGGCGGTCGGCGAGCAGTTCTGGCCGCGCTATTTTTCACAATTGCGCGACCGGCTGCTGCCCGGCGGTCTCGCCGGCATCCAGGCCATCACCATCCAGGACAAGCTGTTCCAGACCTATCGCCGCGAAGTCGATTTCATCCAGCGCTACGTTTTCCCGGGCGGCATGCTGCCCTCGCCGCAGATCCTGAAATCGCTCGGCGAGAAGTTCGGCGTTCCCGTCATCCGCGAGCGCATTTTCGGGCAAGATTATGCCAAGACGCTGGCGATCTGGCGAAGTAATTTCCGCGCGGCCTGGCCGAACCTGATGCCCTCGGGCTTCGACGACCGGTTCCGGCGGCTGTGGGAATACTATCTCGCCTATTGCGAGGCCGGCTTCCTGTCCGGAAATATCGACGTCCGCCAGGTCGTATTCGCCAAATCGAAATAGTTCGCCGGCCTGAGATCATGCTTGCGCGGGACGGCATGCGGCGCAAAAGCGGCTTCCACTGCGGCCGTTCGCGCTCTAGGGTCGACGCCAATCGATTGGGCAACGACGGACAAGATTTCCGCACATGAAAATCAAGCAACGACGTCGTCGAAGCGATCGGCAACACGCCGCTGATCAAGCTGAAGCGCGCTTCCGAGGAGACCGGCTGCACCATTCTCGGCAAGGCCGAATTCATGAATCCCGGCCAGTCGGTCAAGGACCGCGCCGGCAAATGGATGATCCTCGAAGCCGAGAAACGCGGCGACCTCAAGCCCGGCGGCCTGGTGGTGGAAGTCGACCGCCGGCAATACCGGCATCGGCCTTGCCGTGGTCGCCAGCGCGCGCGGCTACCGGACCCTGATCGTGATTCCGGAAACGCAGAGCCAGGAAAAAAAGGACATGCTGCGGCTGTGCGGCGCCGAATTGATCGAAGTGCCGGCGCTGCCCTTCTCCAATCCGAACAACTACCAGCATGTCGGGCGACGGCTGGCCGATCGTCTGCGCAAGACCGAGCCCAACGGCGTGCTGTTCGCCGACCAATGGAACAATCTCGACAACCCCAAGGCGCATTACGAATCGACCGGCCCGGAAATCTGGCAGCAGACCGGCGGCAAGGTCGACGGCTTCATCTGCTCGGTCGGCTCCGGCGGCACGCTCGCCGGCACCGGCCGATTTCTTGAAGGAGAAGAACAAGGACATCGTGATCGGCTGCGCCGATCCGCACGGCGCCGCGATGTACGAACTGTTCAAGCACGGCGAAGCCAAGGTCGACGCCGGGCGGACTCGATCACCGAAGGCATCGGCCTCGGCCGCGTCACGCCGATCATCGCGCAAGGCCAAGGTCGATGAGGCCTATCTGATTCCGGACGAGGAAGCCGTTCCGTTGATGTACGACCTGCTCGAGCACGAAGGCCTTTGCCTCGGCGGCTCGAGCGGCATCAACATCGCCGGCGCGATCCGGCTCGCCAAGCAGCTCGGTCCCGGCCACACCATCGTGACCATCCTGTGCGATTCCGGCAACCGCTATCAGTCGAAGCTGTTCAATCCGGAATTCATGCGCTCGAAGAACCTGCCGGTGCCGGAATGGCTGGAGAAGCGCAGCAATATCGAACTGCCGTTCGAGAAGGTGTGAGGCCACGGGACGTCATTCCGGGGCGATGCGAAGCATCGAACCGGATCTCGAGATTCCGGTCTGGTCGCTTCGGACCATCCCTGAATGACGGTACTTTCAATTCACCGCAATATCTGGCTCAAGAACAGCTTGGTCCGCGCGATGCTGCGGATTGGCGAAGAAATTCGCCGGCGTGTTCGACTCGATGATCTGGCCCGCATCCATGAACACGATGCGGTTGGCGACTTCGCGGGCAAATCCCATTTCGTGGGTGACGACCAGCATGGTCATGCCTTCCTTGGCGAGATCGACCATGGTGTCGAGCACTTCCTTGACCATTTCCGGATCGAGCGCCGAGGTCGGCTCGTCGAACAGCATCACCTTCGGATTCATGGTCAGCGCGCGCGCGATCGCGACGCGCTGCTGCTGACCGCCCGACATCTGGCCCGGATATTTGTTGGCCTGATGCGGGATCTTGACCCGCTCCAGGTATTTCATCGCGGCCGCTTCGGCGTCCTTCTTCGGCATGTTGCGCACCCAGATCGGCGCCAGCGTGCAGTTTTCCAGCACGGTCAGATGCGGAAACAGATTGAAGCTCTGGAACACCATGCCGACTTCGCGGCGGACTTCGTCGACCCGCCGCAGATTGGGACCGAGTTCGATGCCGTCGACGACGATGCGGCCTTCCTGAAATTCCTCGAGCGCGTTGATGCAGCGGATCAGGGTCGATTTGCCCGAGCCCGAAGGCCCGCAGATCACGATGCGCTCGCCCTTGGCGACATCGAGGTTGATGTCGCGCAGCACGTGAAAGTCGCCGTACCATTTGTTGAGGCCGGCAATGCCGACGATCGCGTTCTCGGTCATGGTCATTCACTCAATTACGGCGGTGCGCGTTCAGCCGGTTCTCGACGAACAATGAATAGCGCGACATGCCAAAACAGAACACGAAGTAGATCATGCCGGCGAAGGCAAAGCCGGTGAACAGCGTCGTCGGCGTCGCCCAGACCGGATCGGCGAACGATGCCCGCACGCTGCCGAGCAGGTCGAACAAGCGCCACGATCGACACCAGCGAGGTATCCTTGAACAGCGCGATGAAGCTGTTGACGAGGCCGGGAATGACATGACGCAGCGCCTGCGGCATCACGATCAGCGCCGTGGTCTTCCACCAGGACAGGCCGAGCGCGCTCGCGGCCTCGCCCTGCCCGCGCGGGATCGCCTGCAGGCCGCCGCGGATCACTTCGGCATTGTAGGCGCCGGCAAACAGCGCGATGCCGATCAGCGCCCGCACCAGGCCGTCGACCGTGAACCCGGTCGGGCAGGAACAGCGGCAGCATGTAGGTCGCGAAAAACAGCACGGTGATCAGCGGCACGCCGCGCCAGAATTCGATGAAGGCGATCGAGAAAATCCGGATCAGCGGAATCGTCGAGCGCCGGCCGAGCGCCAGCGCGATGCCGACCGGCATCGAGGTGACGATGCCGGTGACCGACACCACCAGCGTCACCAGCAGGCCGCCCCACAGCCGGGTATCGACGACCGGCAGTCCGCCATGGTCGAGGCCCATCACGGCGATCACGATGCCGATGCCGGCAAAGCACGCCAGGCAGACCATCGAGGGCGCCGACGCCGTCGGCGCAGGCCGCCGCTGAGGAAAAACACCAGCGCCGAGACGATAGCGGCCGTGACGGCGAAGTCGGCCCATACCGGACGGCCCGAAGCTGAATTTGATCGCGCAGCCAGGTCAGCGGCGAGATGACCAGGCCAATAACCGTCGCCGAGCAGCGCAACCAGTTTTCCGAGCAGCGCCAGCAGCGGCCCGATCACGGCCGGTCGCCGCGCCTCTGCAGCTTGCGGCCGCCCTCACTGATGCTGTCGGCCAATCCCGACAACAGGCATCGGCGGTCCAGCTGATGCCGAACCCGCCGAGGCCGCCGCCATGCAGCAGGAAGAACGCCACGACCGGAAACGCAACGAAAAACAGCCCGGCGTTGAGGCCCTTGGCCGGCAGCCGCGGGATCAACAGCGGCAGCAGCAACAATGCCGCCAGCAGGAACGTCAGGTTGACCCGCCAGCGCTCGGACTCCGGATAAAAGCCGTAGATGAACTGCGCGAATTTTGCCTGGACATAGGGCCAGCAGGCGCCGACCGCATGGCCGGCATTTTCGGCCAGGCAGGCGTTGCGATCGGCGCCGGTCCAGACCGCGTCGACCAGCAGGAATCGAACGGCCGGGATCACCGTGAACCACAGCAGCAAGGCGCTTACGATCGTGAGCAGGATGTTGGTCGGCGAATTGAACAGCCGCGTGCGCAGGAACCCGACAAAGCCGGTCGTCTTGACCGGCGCGGCGCGCTCGGGAACCAGTTCCTGGCGGACGAACGATGGGCTGGCGATATCGCTCATGTGTTTCCGAGGCTCCGGCCGAGCCGCCAGCCGTAGAAGCTCATGATCGCGCTGGTGACCAGCGAGATCAGCAGATAGACGCCCATCGTGATCGCGATGATTTCGATCGCCTGCCCGGTCTGGCTCAGCGTGGTGCCGGCGAATACCGAGACCAGATCGGGATAGCCGATCGCGACCGCCAGCGACGAGTTCTTGGTCAGGTTGAGATACTGGTTGGTGAGCGGCGGCAGGATGACCCGCATCGCCTGCGGCACCACGATCAGCCGCAAGGTCGCGCCGCGCGACAGCCCGAGCGAGGCGCCGGCTTCCATCTGCCCCTTGTGCACCGACAGGATGCCGGCGCGCACGATCTCGGCGATGAAGGCCGCGGTATAGAGTCGACAGCGCCAGCAGTCAGCGCCACGAATTCCGGAATGACGCGCGAGCCGCCGGCGAAATTGAATCCCTTGAGTTCCGGGATCTCGAACGTCACCGGCGCGCCGAACACCAGCGAGGTCACCAGCGGCAAGCCGATCAGCAGGCCCAGCACATACGGGCCAGATCCGCATCATCCTGCCATGTTCGAACAATTGCCGGCGCGCGTAAAACCGCAGCAGCAATGCGGCAACGACCGCGACCAGCACGGCGATCGCGAACGGCTCGAGGCCGGGCTTGCGCGATCGGCTTCGGGATCACCAGCCCGCGATTGGTGAGAAAGAAGCTGCCGAAGATCGAGATGCTTTGCCGCGGATTGGGCAGCGCGGCGAGCACCGCGAGATACCAGAACAGGATCTGGAACAGCAGCGGCAGATTGCGGATCAGTTCGACATAGGCGCCGGAGATTCGCGACAGCAGCCAGTTCGGCGACAGCCGGCCCAGCGCCACGATAAATCCGATCACGGTGGCAAAGAAGATGCCGATCACCGCGACCAGCAGCGTGTTGAGCAGCCCGACAAAGAACACCCGGGTATAGGTATCGGACCCGGAATACGGGATCAGGTTCTGGCTGACGTCAAAACCGGCCGTATTACCGAGAAACCCGAATCCCGACGTGATCCGCTGCGCCTGCAGATTGGCGCGGGCGTTGGCCACGATCTCGTAGCCGATCCAGACCAGTGCGGCGACGAACAACAGCTGAAACGCGAATCCCGCCCACCCGGCCCGACCGCCCAGCGCATGCCGCAACTTCGCAACGAACTGCGACGGCGGTGGGCGGGATTCGATGTTCATCGCCGTTGAGGGCAATCGTTCAGCCAGGTTCAGCGGATCGGCGGCGCGTATTGAATCCCGCCCTTGTTCCAGAGCTGATTGAGGCCGCGGGCGATGCCGAGCTTGGAGCCGGCGCCGACATTGCG
This sequence comes from uncultured Alphaproteobacteria bacterium, assembly GCA_963845435.1. Taxonomy (GTDB): domain Bacteria; phylum Pseudomonadota; class Alphaproteobacteria; order Rhizobiales; family Xanthobacteraceae; genus Bradyrhizobium. The sequence goes on along the minus strand of CAWJSD010000014.1, from coordinate 297,247 downwards.
GTCGAACACTTCGCCGTAATTGCCGATCGCCTTGATGATCCGCGACACCCAATCCTTGGTGACGCCGAGCTGTTCGCCGAGATTGCCGTCGGTGCCGAACACGCGTTTCAGTTCGGGCTTGTCGGATTTCGCCATGTCATCGACGTTCTTCTGGGTGATGCCGAGCTCTTCGGCGTCGATCATCGCAAACAAGGTCCACTTCACCAGATCGAACCATTGGTCGTCGCCATGGCGCACCATCGGACCGAGCGGCTCCTTCGAGATCACTTCGGGCAGCACGGCGTGGTCGGCGGGATTGGCCAGTTTGAGGCGCTCGGCATAGAGCTGCGAGACGTCCGAGGTGAAGACGTCGCAGCGGCCGGATTCATAGGCCTTGACGGTTTCGTCGGCGGTGCCGAACGCGATCACCTCATACTTCATGTTGTTGCTCTTGAAGTAGTCGGCGAGGTTTTGCTCGGTGGTGGTGCCGGTCTGCACGCAGACCGAGGCGCTGTTCAATTCCAGCGCGGAATTGACCTTGAGCGACTTCTTCACCAGGAAGCCCTGGCCGTCATAATAGGTCACGCCGGTGAAATTGGCGCCGAGCGAGGTATCGCGCGACAGCGTCCAGGTGGTGTTGCGCGACAGCACGTCGATCTCGCCGGACTGCAGCGCGGTGAAGCGGTCCTTGGCCGACAGCGGCACGAACTTGACCTTGGTCGGATCGTTGAAGATCGCGGCGGCCAGCGCCCGGCAGACATCGACGTCGATCCCGGTCCAGTTGCCCTTGTCGTCGGGCGAAGAGAACCCCGGCAGACCCTGGCTGACGCCGCAGGATACCATGCCACGGTCGGTGACCGTCTTGAGCGTCTGGGCTTGTGCCATCTGGGTCGAAAGCCCGACGGCAGCAGCAAGGGTGAGAACCAGGGATACGCGTTTCATGGCAAAGCCTTTCAGGGGACGTCCGGGAACATTGGCCTGTGAATCGCGCATCAACGGGCCAGCCTCGGTAAACCCATTGCCGCACGCACCAATCCGACAGGCAGTTTGGCGTACGTCCAGTCAGGCAATGGATCCAGGTCGCGGCAGGCCCCTCAACGTGCGGCGACGAATAGCGGCGACATCACAGAACGACTGGCGAGCCGGGTCAAGGGGTTGACGGCCCACTTCTGTGTCCTGTTGTTAACGCCCTCGCCCGCATCGGGTCTTCCCAGCTTCGCCGGTGACGCCAGCGCGTTGCCAAAACGCCTGTATTGGCGGCAACTTATGACATCGCGCGACCTGCCTGGCCGATCTGCCGAACCGCCCCGTTGCGCGGATTGTCGCTAGCCGCGACATCGTAGCCCAGCGCAACCTAGGCGCCGTCCGACGGCACCAACAGCGCGACCGCCTCGGCGCCGGAATCGACGTCCGGCAGCAACAGATATTCACCGCGTTGCAGGGTCGAGCCGCTCGCCACCACCACGGCGCGTTTGGGACAAATGCCGAAACATCCGGTCATCACGATCCGCGACCGTCGCTTGGTCTGGGTGGCGCCGCGGCGCTTCACCTCCGACTTCAGCGCCCGCTTCAATTTGGAACCGCCGTCGATCCTCTTGAGGCATTTCTTGCAGACCAGGATCGGCTCGGCCCGACGCAAGCGAAGGGTGGTTAGCGGTGCGGTTTTGCTCATACTCCCCATATAGGCACGACCGGCGCGATTGGCAGATCGCTGCGCGGAACCGAAGGGATACTTCATGGCCGAGCAACGACCGATCCGCTTTGATGACGGCGCCGCCTATGAGCGGATGATGGGAGCCTGGAGCCGGCTGGCCGGCGACGTCTTTCTGAACTGGCTGGCGCCCAGGCAAGGCCTGAAATGGATCGATGTCGGCTGTGGCAACGGCGCCTTCACCGAACGGGTCGTCGCCAACAACGCGCCGGCCAAGATCATCGGCGTCGACCCTTCCGACGGGCAATTGGCCTATGCCCGGACCCGGCCCGGACTCGAGATGGCTGAGTTCCAGCAGGGCGACGCATTGGCGCTGCCGTTTTCGGATCGCAGCTTTGATATCGCAATCATGGCGCTGGTGATTTTCTTCGTGCCAGAGCCTGCCAAAGGCGTCGCCGAGATGGTGCGCGTGGTGACGCCCGGCGGCACCGTGGCGGCCTACGCCTGGGACATCGTCGGCGGCGGATTTCCGTTGCAACCGGTCCAGACCGAACTGAAGGCGATGGGTTTCAATCCTGTCCGTCCGCCGACTTTCGAAGCTTCGCAAATCGAGGCGCTGAAAAAACTCTGGAGCGATGCCGGTCTGGTCGATATCGAAACCCGCCGCATCGACGCCGAGCGCAGCTTTGCCGATTTCGACGATTTCTGGGGCGCGGTCTCGGCCGCGCCAACCCTCGGTGAGCTCTTCGTAAAGATGTCGCCTGATGAGCTCACGGGACTGAAGAGTCACGTCCGCGGCTATCTCGACGAAGACAGCAGCGGGCGCATCAGCTACCGCGCATGGGCCAACGCGATCACAGGACGCGTGCCGGAATAGCTTTCGGCCGCCGATATTTGGAACGTTATTTGCAAATAAACGATTGATCCGCCGACGTTTGGCGGTAGCCTGAACGTTCGAGTCAAATCTGAAAGTGAAAACATCATGGGAAGCATGGTCCTTCTCGATCTGATGGGCGGCGTCGCGTTGCTGCTGTGGGGCCTGCACATGGTCCACAGCGGAATCCTGCGCGCGTTCGGGCCTGACTTGCGCCTGCTGCTGGCAAAGGCGCTCGGCAACCGCTTTGCCGCCTTTGCGGCCGGCATCGGCCTGACCGCCCTGCTCCAGAGCAGCACCGCCACCGCGCTGATCACCAGTTCGTTCACTGCCGAAGGTCTGGTCGGCCTGGTGCCGGCGCTCGCCATCATGCTCGGCGCCAATGTCGGCACCACGCTGATCGTCCAGATCCTGTCGTTCAACATCTCGGCGCTGGCGCCGGTGCTGTTCGTGTCTGGGGCTGGTGGCGTTTCGCAGCGGCGCGCGATCGCGCATCAAGGATCTCGGCCGTGTCTCGATCGGGCTCGGGCTGATGTTGCTGGCGCTGCATATTCTGCTCGACACCCTGGCGCCGGCGGAGAACGCGCCGGGCATGCGCGTGCTGATGAGCGCGATCACCGGCGATCCCGTGCTTTGCGTCGTGATCGGCGCACTGGTGACCTGGCTGGTGCATTCGAGTGTCGCCAGCGTGCTGCTGGTGATGTCGCTGGCTTATGCGGACTTCATCTCGCCGTTTGCGGCGCTGGCGCTGGTGCTCGGCGCCAATCTCGGCAGCGCGATCAATCCGATGTTCGAAGGCGCGCGCCGCGACGATCCGGCGAGCTATCGCCTGCCGCTCGGCAATCTGATCAACCGGGTGGTCGGCGTGCTGCTGGTCGCGCCGTTCCTGCGGCCGATCAGCGAACATTTGCAGGGCTGGCAGCCGGACCTTGCCAAAATGACCGCCGCGTTTCACATCGCCTTCAATGCCGGCACCGCGGTGCTCTTCATCGGCGTGCTCGACATCATGGCACGGCTATTGAAGCGGCTGCTGCCGCACCGCGTGATGGACATCGACCCGTCGCGGCCGCGCTATCTCGACGAAAGCGCGCTGGAGACGCCGTCGCTGGCGCTGGCCGATGCGTCGCGCGAGACCCTGCACATGGGCGATCTGGTCGAGGTCATGCTGCGCAAGGTGATGGCGGCGATGATGACCAACGATCGCTCGCTGGTCGAGCAGGTTTCGAAGATGGACAACAGCGTCGACAACCTCGACGAAGCGATCAAGCTCTATGTCACCAAGCTGACCCGCGGCAGCCTCGATGAGCACGAAGGGCGCCGGGCCATGGAGATCATTTCCTTCACCATCAATCTCGAACATATCGGCGACATCATCGACAAGAATCTGAGCGAACTGGCCACCAAGAAGATCAAGCGCCGCTTCCAGTTCTCGCCCGAAGGCGCCGAAGAGCTGGCTGCCTTCCACAAGCGCACCATGGATTCGCTGCGGATCGCGTTCGGCGTCTTCATGTCGGGTGACGTCAACGAGGCCCGCAAATTGCTGGTCGAGAAGGCGCATTTACGCAACACCGAGATTGCCGCGACCGAACGGCATCTGGACCGCCTGCGCGAAGGCCGGCCCGAGACGATCGAGACCACTTCGCTACATCTCGACGTGCTGCGCGACCTGCGGCGGATTCACTCGCATATCTGCTCGGTGGCCTATCCGGTGCTGGATGCGGCCGGCGAGCTTCCGGCGCTGCAGACCGCCGAGAACGATCTATCGATCCTGCCGGCGGCCCCGGCGCATCCGTCTTCGCGTTGAGGCGTCAGTCGTGCGCCGTACTCTGTCGGCCGTTGATGATGATGAAATAGAGATTGCGGATATACACCAGCAATCCCAGGGCCTGCCCGGCAATGAAGACCGGGTCCCTGCGGTATAGGGCATAGACCAGCAACAGCGTGCCGCCGCCGATCGAAAAAAACCAGAACGCGACCGGGACCACGCTTTTGCGGGCACGCTCGGATGCGATCCACTGGACCACGAAGCGCATGGTGAAGAACGCCTGGGCCACGAAGCCGAGAATGACCCAGCCGTCGAGCTTGATGACGAACACGTCATGCAGATAGCTGGTGATTCCGTTCAACAGGTCCGTCATTGTGTCACCTCGGTCGCGACGGGCGTCGGTTTTTTGCGGCGGATCAGCCACCACACGCCGGCGAGATCCATGATCCCGATCCACAGCCGGTCGAAGAAGCCGTAATTGGAGACACCGGAATGCCGCGGCCGGTCGATGACATCGACATAGGCGATGTCGAACCCCTCACGTCGCATCAGCGCCGGCAGGAAACGATGCAGCCCGTCGAAATACGGCATCGATAGAAACGCTTCACGGGGAAATGCCTTGAGACCGCAGCCGGTGTCGCGGGTGCCGTCCTGCAGGATCGCCTTGCGAACCCCGTTGGCGATGCGCGATTGCAGCTTCTTGAAGCCGGTATCCTTGCGCCCGACCCGCTGCCCGGCAGCAAGCCCGACACGTCCAGCGCCCTTCTCCACCGCGGCGATCAGATCCGGCAGGAACGCCGGGTTGTTCTGGCCGTCGCCATCGAGTGTCGCCACGATGGCGCCGCGCGCGGCGCGGACCCCGGTGCGCACCGCCGCCGATTGGCCGGTGGAAGCCGCGTGACGGATCTGACGCAGATTGTCGCGCTGTTGCATGATCGCGGCGAGTTTTTCAGCCGTAGCGTCGGTCGAGCCGTCGTTGACATAAATGATTTCGTAGACCCAGCGGCCGTCGAGCGCAGCGGTGATTTCGGCGATCAGCGGCGCAACATTCTCGGCTTCGTTGCGCACGGGCACTACGATCGAAACGGCACATGCGGCGGGCTCGGAAGACGGCAAATTCAGCACTCGGTTGCAGTTCGAGGGATCAAAACCGACCCAGGGCCGGGGTCTCAAGACCGGGTTTGCAGCGCCCGCTTATTATGGGGCCGCCGCCGCTCGGGCAACCCCTTGACGCGGCCCCATCGGGGTCAAATCGCCGGATCAAATCGGGCGGCAATGCGCCCGTCCGGCTCGATGTCGAAACCGAGGCTGCGGGCCGCGAACCATGTCCGCACCAACATCGCTCCGGCGACCCCGACCAGCGCCCCCGCGATGACATCGCTCGGATGATGCGCCAGCAGCACCAGCCGGCTCACGATGATCAGCGACGCATAGATGATCGCAGCGATTCGTGCCCGCGGCCAAAGTGCGGCCACCGCGAAGGCCAATGCCGCGGCCGTGATGGCATGCCCCGACGGGAAACTGGAATAGGCCTCGGTTCCCTTGAACGGCACGAAGTTGAAGGCATTGGCCGCGCCGCCGACAAATGGCCGTCCGCGTCCGACGACCCATTTTATCACTTCGCCGGCCAAGACCGGGACCAGCACCGCGAAAAACATGAACTGCAATCGGATCGACAGCCGTTGCAGCCTGGGTCGCCAGTCTGTTCGCATCGCAGGCGCCAGCAGCACGACGACCAGCCAGAGCGCCGCGAGCGACCACAGCACGTGGGTGTCCTTGCCGAAATCGGTGATCACCCGGAACGGCCTCACACTTGCCGAGCCGCGCGGCGGCATCAGGCCGATCTCGGTCACATCGACCAGAACCATCAGCGCGATCACCGCCACCGCGCCGATTGCGGACAGCAACAACGCCTGCCGGACCAGGGCCCGCGCGAGGTCGCGCGCCTGCGGATGCGATGCCGGCCGAATCAGGGGTCCGAAGCAGGCGAGCAACAACGTCGCAAACCCGGCGAAATAGCCCGCCGGCGGTTCGGCGCCTGCGGCGGGCGTAGTCATGTCAGCGGGTGCCTTCGGAGCGGAAGATGGTGATCGAGACCGCCTTGCCCTGCGAAATATTATAGCCGTCGACACGGGTAGCGACGTCGTAGCGCAAGCCGATCGCTTCGGCGCGCTGGGCGAAGGCACGCTCGGATCGCGCCTCCACCAGTGCGAAGCGGCAACTGCCCTGCCCCAGAAAGTCAGCCGCTCCCGATCCGTCGGTCAGTGACGTCGAGGTTCCCGTCATGAACACCAGGCTCGGCTCATGAAACCCGGCCGCTGCCGCCTTCGGTCCGACACAGACCACGTTGCGCAGCGCGCGCGCGATCTCGGCGCTTGGAAACAGCGGCGTCAGCGCTGGCATCACCACGCCGTAGATCGCGAACGCCAGAAACAACGCCGCCACCACGGCACTCAACAAGGAGCGTTCGGCGCGATTGTCGTCATATAGCCACCACGCAGCCAATCCGAAGATCAACGCCGCCGCCACGAACGGCCAGGCCAGAAACACCGGTTGCCGGGTCACCGTCACCGCGCCGATCACGGCGATGACAGAGGTGGCGGCGGGAATCCCGAACCACCATGCCGCGCCGCGCCGCAGCCAGGACCGCGACAGGATCCGGCGCTCCAGCGCGCCGATGGTCAGGATCGCGATCGCCGGATACAGCGGCAGCACATAATGCGGCAGCTTGGTCAGCACGGCTTCGAACACGATCCAGGACGGCACCAGCCACGCCAGCAGGAACTGCGCTCCGGGCTCGCGCCGCGCCCGCCAAACCGCCGGCGCCGCCATCGCCGCCAGCGGCGCGCCGGGCCAGAACGTGATCCAGAACAGCACGAGATAAAGCCCGGGCGGCATGCCGTGGGATTCCTGCGCTGACAATTTGCTCAGCATGTCGCCGCCGATGGAATCCGCGAAAAACGCGTCGCCGGAACGCCAGAAGATCAGAACGAACCACGGCAGCACCAGCAGCAGCATCCACACCACGCCCAACACCGGACGCAGCCGCCAAACCCAGTTGGCGGATCGATCGAGGATCGCCAGCATGACGATGGTCAATGCGACGAACATCAGGATCAGCGGCCCCTTGATCAGGATGCCGCCTGCGAGCGCCGTCCAGAAGATCGCGGGCCAGGCCCGTAGCGGACGCTCGGGATCCTCGCCTCGCTGCCAGGCCAGATACACCCGCGCCATCGCGCCCATCGCGAACGTGACCGTCAGCAGCAGCATAGCATCCGTCTTGGCGAGGCGTGCTTCAACCCCCAGCAGAACCGAACTGCACATGATCAGCGCGGCCAGAACCGCGCCGCGCCTCGTCACGAAGGCCAGCGCGGTCCAATAAGTGCCGAGCACCGCGCCGATGGCGCCGATCAGCGATGGAATCCGGTACAGCCAGATACGCAATTGGGCGCGCGGCAGCCCGAGCGCGGAGGCGGTCTCGACCGCCGCCGATTGCAGCCAGTAAATCCCGACCGGCTTCTTGTAGCGAACGTCATCCTGGAAACGGATGTCGACGTAATCGCCCGTCTCGACCATTTGCTTGGTCGCTTGCGCGAACCTGGCTTCATCGCGATCGATCGGCGGAATGTTGAAAAAGCCGGGCAAAAAGATCAGAAAGCCGAACAGCACCAGAAAGGTCACCGCGCGCAGATGGCTGGCGGTGACAAAGTCGATCACACCGACCAACCGATTGCCCGGATTCACCCGGTTTTTCGGCTGGCGCGGCTCTCCAAATCGGGGACGGGCATAGGTCTCAACCATTTGGTTCCGCATACGCCGAAACCACCATCGGGACAACCGCTTAGGGTGCTGTTATTGAATTCTCACCACAACTGTGTCCGCGGCGCCCTTGGCGTCGATTACCGTCAAGCGGACAAAGCCCGGGCCCGGCGGATCGACCAACCGCTGGCGCCGGCTGTCGATTTCTCCTGCCGTGACGCCGTTGACCATCATGGTCATGGGCAGCACCCCGCCGGCGATCCTGACCGGCACCGCCGAAAACGACGCGTTATCGGAACCGGAGGCGTCGATCCGCGCACCGTTCGGGGGATATTGGATGTGCGGCGCCTGCTCACTGCCGGTCCTCACCAGTTCCCCCAATGGGCGGAACCGGCGCAGCGGCAGCGGCAGTTTTGCGTTGCTGGCGATCAGCGCGCCCTTGGGCGATTTTGGCAACGGCATCGGCAGCTTGCCGGTGCGGGCGAAGGCATCGAAGAGAATCGGCGCCGCAGCGGTCCGTCCAACCAGGCCGGGAACCGGCGCGCCGTCGGGTCGGCCGACCCAGACTCCGATGGTCATGCGCCCGTCGAACCCGACCGACCATGCGTCGCGATAGCCATAGCTGGTTCCGGTCTTGAACGCGATCCGGTGTTGCGGCGCGTTTTCCGGCGGCGGGGTTCCCATCAGGACATCGCCGACCTGCCAGGCCGCGACCTGATCCATCAACCGTAGTGGATCGCGGGGCCCGTCATCGGCGGTCATGATTTCGCGCAGCGGCCGCGTGGTACCGAGCCGGGCAATGCCGGTATAGAGCTGCACCAGATCCTGCAGGGTGACACCGACGCCGCCTAGCCCCATCGCCAATCCCGGCACTTCGTCCCTGGGCAGCACGAGATTGCCGCCGGCCTGTTTCAGCCGTGACGACAACCGGCTGGCGCCGACGCGGTCCAGCAGCGCGATTGCCGGCACGTTCAAGGATAGCTGGAGCGCCTTGCGCACCGGCACCGTGCCCTGAAACGTCATGTCGAAATCCTGCGGCGCGTAATCGCCGAACCGGATCGGCCGGTCGTCGATCAGGCTTTCCGGATGAACGAAGCCATCCTCGAAGGCCAGCCCATAGATGAATGGTTTCAGGGTCGATCCCGGCGAGCGCACGGCGCGGGTCATGTCGACCTGCCCTGCCCTGTGCTCATCGAAATAATCCGGCGAGCCGACGCGGGCCAGCACCTCACCACTTTCATTATCGACGACGATGATGCCGATCGAAACGTTCGGCCCCAGCGCGGCGGCTCGATCGCGCGCCAGCGTCTCGAGATTTTTCTGAATGCCGGAATCCAGCGTCAGAGAGATCACCGGCTCCGCCTTGAAGTTCATGACCGCGCGATCGGCGGAATGCGGCGCCAGAATGGGGATCGATTTGCGCATCCGCGGCACCGGAACGGCCTTCGCTGCCGCCGCGTCTTCGCTTGAGATCCGGCCGTCCTCGACCATGCGCTCGAGCACGTGGTCGCGCGCGAGCCGCGCTTGCTCCGGATAGCGATCGAGCCGGCGATGTTCCGGCGATTGCGGCAGCGCCACCAGCAGCGCCGCTTCCGCCAGCGACAAGCGCTTCGGCTCCTTGCCGAAATAGGCGATCGACGCCGAGCGAATGCCCTCGAGATTGCCGCCATAGGGCGCGATCGTGAGATAGAGATTGAGGATCTGGTCCTTGGTCAGTTGCTGCTCGATCTCGACCGCGCGCACCATCTGGCGCAGCTTGGCGTGAACGGAGCGCTGATGACGCGGCTCGATCAGCCGCGCCACCTGCATGGTGATGGTCGACCCGCCGGAGACGATGTGGCCCCGGGTGATCAACTGGATCGCGGCGCGACCAAGCGCCAGCGGATCGATGCCGTGATGGGAATAGAACCGCTTGTCTTCGAAGGCGAACAGCAGCTTCAGATAGGTCGGATCGACATCCTTCCTGGCATCGACCGGCAATCGCCAGCGGCCATCAGACATAGCGTAGGCACGCAGCAATTTGCCGTGCCGATCGACGACGGATTGCGAGATCTGTCGTGCCTGTTCCAGCGGCAACGGGCCGAGCGAAACCACCCATGCCACGAAAACACCGACCGCAATCACAATCGCGACCGCCACTGCCGCGCCGGCCATCTTGAGACGCCGCCAGCTTCGCGCCGGTGGCGTTATCGCCAACGCCTCGTTCATTTCGCGGAACGCACCTCGACGGTTCCAGTCCCCGTGCGACCATAGCGCGAAGGATTGTACATGTCCTCGACATAGGCCTGCGGCAGCACGTATTTGCCGGGAGATACCGCGCGCACGACATACGCCACCGTGAACACCGATTTGTCGTCGCTCTTGCGATCGAGAGCTGCCGTAAAACGATCGTCGCGGAACTCGGTATTGACGGGTTCCTGGCCGTCCTCGATCCAGTCGAGGGTACCAGTGTCGCCGGAAGAGACCAGATGCGGATTGTCGATCTCGAATCCCGCCGGCAGATAATCCGACACCATGACGTGCCCGAATTCCGGCTTGGGCTCGGTGACCTTGATGACCACCACGAAGCGATCGTTCTGTTTGGCCTTCGACGCGTCGGCCGGCTTGCCATCGAGGGTGAAATAGCTGCGCTCGATCTTGAAGCCGCTGGAAGCGGCGGGCTCCGGCGTGACCGGTGCGCCGGAGACTGAAACCACCGCCTGCAGCGGTGCATCCCCGGTGTTGGTGACCTTGACCGGCCTGGCCGCCATCTCGTCCGGCTTGTAGCTGCGATAGACCGCCGTTTTGATCGGCGATCCGTCGATGTCGAGCGACAGCGTTTCCTTGGCCAGCGCGCGCGCGGCCAACACCAGCCAGGCGTTCTCCTGCGTGGAGGTGTAAGGCGTCAACCCGCGCGCCACTTCGATGCGCTGAACGGCCTGGGTGAGCGTCACCCGCGGCGCGTTGCCTTCGCTCGCCAGCGACACCAGAGCCGCCGCGTCGCGCAGTTCCGAACCGTAGTCGACGCGGCCGAACTCCAGGGTCGGCTTGGGCGACAGGCTGTCCAGCGCCGCGGCATAGACCCGATCGGCGCGGGCCTTGTCGCCGACCAGCGCCAGCGCCGCCGCCAGTTGCGATTTGGCGATCGAGGTGGCGAGATTGTTCAGCTTGGTATCGGCGAGGTAGCGCAGATCGCCGATCGGCGCGGTGCCGTTGCGCGCCAGCACATAGAGGCCGTAAGCCAGATTGCGGCCGCCGTCCTTTTCCGGTTCGTCGGCGTTGACGACCGAATTGCGCACCCGGTCGAGCGCGCTCTTGAACAGCACGTCCGGCACGGTAAATCCTTTCTCGCGGGCGCGGGTCAGGAAGTCCGTCACGTAGGCGTCGAGCCAGGCGTCGTCACCGCCGGCCGACCACAATCCGAACGAACCGTTCGAACCTTGTCGGGCCAGCAACCGGTCGATCGCGTCCTTGATGCGCTGATCGACTTCGGTGTCCATCGCCAGATGTGCGCCGGCGGCGAGATCGTTGACATACAACAGCGGCATCGCGCGGCTGGTGATCTGTTCGGAGCAGCCATAGGGATAGCGATCAAGCGCCTTTAGGATGGTCGCCGCATCGAGTGCGGTGGAGAGACCGGCCGACAACGACACGGCGCCGGTGCCCGGTACCAGGTCCGAGAACATGTCCGAGCTCAGCGTCAGGCTCTCGCCCTTTGCAAGCGTGCGGATCGAGCGTCGCGCCAGTATTTGCGTCGCCGCCTTGACGTCGAGCGCGTAATGCCGCGCCAGGGTCAGCCCGCTTGGTCCCTTGATGTCAACATCAAGCTGCGCCGTCCCGGTGCCCGCGGCATCGAGCGCGAGCGTCATCGAACTACGCTGCCTGGCCGCCAGTTTTGCAACAGCGGTCGGATTGCCGCTGACCTTGATCGGCCCGGATGCCTTGACGTTGATGCTGTAATCGCCGGGCGCGCCTTCGACATTGTCGAGATCGAAACTCATGGTGCCGTGATCGCCGCTCAGCAGGAAGCGCGGCAAGGTCGCGGTCAGCACCACGGGATCGCGTACCGTGACATCCGTGATGGCGCGGCCGAGCTTGGTCGCGGTCCACGCCACCGCCATCAGCCGCGCGGTACCGGCAAATTCGGGGATGTCGAAGCTGATCTCGGCCGATCCGTCCGAGCCGACCGTGACGATTCCCGAATACAGCGCCAGCGGCTTTTGCGTCGGCGGACTGCCTTGCAGTTCAGCGCCGGCAGAGTCGCCGCCGGTCCTGATCTGGCCGCGGGCGCCCTGCATGCCGTCGATCAATTGCCCATAGATGTCGCGGATTTCCGCGGTCATGCGGCGCTGGCCGAGATAATAATCGTCCGGCGCCGGTGGCTTGTAGTTGGTCAGATTGAGAATTCCGACATCGACCGCGGCGACCACGATCTTGGCGTCTTCTCCAGGATTTAAGCCGCCAAGTTTCACCGGCACCTTCATCGTCGCGCCCGGACGCACCAGCGACGGCGGCGACAGACTGACCTGAAGGGTGCGTGTGGTCTTGTCGATTCCGAACCATTTCAGGCCGATCGCCCGTCCCGGCATCCGCTGCGCGGCGGCATCGAGCGGACGGCGCAAGGTCGCGACCACATAGGCGCCGGTGCCCCAATCCCTGCCGACCGGGATTTTGATTTGGGAGGTGCCTTGCTTGACGTCGGACGTCTGGGTGGTCAGCAGGCGGTCGCCGACCACATTGATGGTCAGCTTGCCCCCCGACTTGGCGTTGACCGATACGGTCATGGTGTCGCCGGACTGATAGTCCGGTTTGTCGATCGAGGTCTCCAACAGGTCCGGCGTATCGGCCGAGCCGTCGGAATACCAGCCGACGTCGAACTGCACCGATGTCAGCGGCCCGTCGGCATCTCCGGATTTCACGTCGAGCCGGTAGCGCCCCTGCTGCGGCGACAGCGTGATCCGCGACGGTTTGTCGGCACTAACGGGGACGTCGCCATCCGCGACGCGCGTGGTGGTTTTGACAGGCTCGTAATTCCACGACGAATCCTGTCGGTACCACTGATAATGCGACTCGATCTTCAACAGCTCATAGCGCAGACCGTCGCGAGCCAGCGGCTTGCCGTCGGGGGCCACGAACACGACATCGAAAGCAGCCTTATCGCCTTCGGCAACGTTCTTGTCGCCGAACATCGGCTTGACGCCGATCATCGCCGAGGTCGGCATGATGGGCAGCACCAGCTTGCGCTCCACTGCGCGACCACCGGCTTCCGCCATGCGGATGAAGATCTGGGCCTCCTGCGGCCGCGTCGAGGTCGGCGCCGTGGCGAGGCTGACCGGGAAGGTTGCGACTCCGTTGGCGTCGGAATCCGGGAGGTTCTCGATCGGAGTACGTTCGTTGCTGGCGGTCTCCTCGTCGTCGACGCCGAACTTGTACCCGGGATAACCGGGCCGATCGGCCGCCTGGGCGACCAGGATGTCACCCTCCAGTGTCAGGTCCGAGGCCGGCGCGCCGTACAGGAAATGACCGTCGACCTTGAGTTCGGCGGGAGCATCCGGCTTGATCGCCTTGTCCTTGCTGGACAAGTCGAATTCGATACGCTCGGGGATATAGTCCTCGACCATGAAGGTGGTCTCGCCGACCGAAGCGGCCTTCGGATCGGTGAACGCCCGGACCCGCCAGGTGCCGGCGGGAACGGCCGAGTTCAATGGCACCGACAGGCTGTGGCCGCCGGCGCCCTGATCGGGCAGCACGGTGCGGCGGAATTCGACCCCGTCGGGGCGCTCGATGACCAAAGTGAGCGGACCGCCGGTGACCGCGTTGCCCTGTCCGTCGCGCAGCAGCGCGGTGAGATAGACGGTTTCGTTGGAGCGATAGACGCCGCGCTCAGCATAGACAAACGCGTCGGCGCCGGCCGGAACCGCCCGGCCCGCGACGCCGCGGTCGGACAGATCGAACGCGTCATTCTTCAGGCTGAGAAAGGCGTAGTCGGCTTTCTCGCCGGTCACCGTCAGCATCGCCGGCGACAGACCGCCCTCGCCGCGCGCCAGCGCCGGCCTCGAACAGGACATGGCCGCTATCGTCGGTCTTGCGGGTGGCCAGGATTTCGTTGTTGCGCGCCACCAGCCGCACCTCGGCCTTGCCGACAGGATCGGTCGAAGCCAGCGAGTTGACGAAGACATGGATGCCGTCATTGCCGGAGAATGCCGTGAGGCCGAGGTCCGACACGATGAACCATTGCGTCGCCAACTGACCATCATCGTCGGTACTTGGGCCTTTGGCCTTGGCCGTCATGACATAGACGCCGGGCTGCAGATCGCCGAGCGCCTGATCTACCGGGAATGCGGTGGTGACGTCCTGGTTCAGCGTGGTCGCGGTCGCGAGTTCACCGCTCCAGACCTTGACGCCGCGTTCGTTGCCGAGATCGGAGAGCTGATAGCTCGAAATCTGCTGTTGAAAGTCGTTGCCGATCACGGTGTTGATCAAATTGCGATCGCCGATCCGGAATACGTTGACGGTCACCGCCGGCGTATTGACGCTGACCACGGGAATGCCGCGCTGGCCGGTGCGCGGCAGCACGTAAGCGCGGCCGGTGAAGCGCACGAACGGCTTGCGGTCGCGCACATAGATGTTGAATTCGGCCGATTTCGGCAAGGTTTCCTTGACCGTCGACGGCAGGCCGGCGCGCAGGTTGATGTTATAACGCTCGCCGTGCTTGAGGCCGTCGACGCACAACTGATGGCCTTCCGCCGACAATGCCGGCTTGTCGTTGCCGGCCAGCGCCAGAAATGGAGCGAAATCGGTGCGTTTGGCGAGATCCTCGGAGAACTGGAAACAGGCGCGTGGCGAGGCGGAATCGGAATCGACGGTGTAGTCCAGCAGCCGGAAGCCATGCTCGTCGCGAAGCCGTTCGTAACTGCCCCTGACATCGGCGACTTCGCGCAAATCGAGCGACATCCGCAACGCATCGAGCGCCGGACGCCACAGCTTGCGCTCCGACATCGACTGTCCCAGCACCGCCAAGGCGTCCGCCTCCTCGGCGGCATTGCCGGCACGCTGGTATGCGATATAGGCCGCGGTCGAGGCCCGCTCGAGCAGGAAGGTGCCTTCGCTAGGGTTGGACGGCTTGATCTGGAAAATGGTGCGGGCCAGCCGCAGCCAGTTGCCGCTGTCGTCAGGGGTGGTGGCGGCGATCTGTCCCAGCACTTGCAGACCGGTGCGGAAATCATTGCGCCGGAAGGCGGCGTCGGCGTCGGTTCGCAGGCTGGCGCTGGATTTGGCCACCGGCCCCGCTTCGCTCTTGATCTGCGCTTCCAGCTTGATCGCGGCGTCGGCAAGATCGTCGCGTTTGAAGGCCTTATCCGCCGCCTGGGCCGAGACCAGGCCAAGCGCCAGCGAGGCGCATACGATCGCGGCGCGAATCAGACCGGTCATGACGGAACTCCTTGGGCCAATAAGTGCCCGTATATCAGAGAGAAATGCGCGAAATGGTGACGGACTGATGGCCCTGGAACCGGAGAGCGAAAAGGTCGCATGCGACATGGCCAAGACAAATTCCGGCGCGCCAATGCAATTGCGCGAGGCGTAGCATTGCGTGGAATGCGAACCGGACGCAATGGCCGCCGTCTCGCTTGGTCGCCCGGGCCGCCAAATGGTTCGGGCCGAAACACGAACATAGCCAGGAGCCGGTCCGCGGCGGTTTTCGCTATTTAAAAACCAGTCAAACCCTAGCAAAACTCTTGGCGAAGTTGCGGATTTTTCATATTGCCAGTGGTATGAAAGCGCCGCGTGCGGGTCGCCAGACGGTCCCATAGCTCAACTGGATAGAGTAACGGATTTCTACTCCGTGGGTTGCAGGTTCGAATCCTGCTGGGATCGCCAGTCGAACGCGTCGGCAAACCCTTTGCAGATCTGCAATTTTTGCGATCGCCCGTTCCCCGAGGGGGGCGCCACGGTCGTGACGGTCACCGTGCCTGCGCGACGCTTTCAGCCGTCACGCGGATCTGCGGCTCTGCGCCGGTTCACTGACTTCAACATGACCGCAGCGCAGACATTCAAACCGGCAGCTTTCAAAATCCTGCTTGAACTCGAACCGCTCGGTCGTGATCATCTGCATGCCGCACACCGGACATTCCGGTCGGATGGGGCAATCCTTCAAATTGCTAGTGGTCATCTACAACACCTCTTGGCTGCCTCAAGGACATGAAACGCGTCGCGTCGGCCACTGTTCCAAAAACGGGAGAAAGGCTTGTCGGGTCAAAACCCGGATGGTTCCTACGCATTTCCTAAATTTAAGAGTTGCTTTCTTTTGCCGGAAATCGCACATTTCGGCTGTCGCCGCGTAGCCCTCGGCAAATATCGGTGATGAGAACGCCGGTCGCGCTCCCGCCCCCTCGAGCAGGAAAGGAGCGCGCCATGCAGCAGCAGCGGCGTCGTTTGAAGCACACCAAAAGTTTCCAGGAACGGCTTGTCGAAGAAGCCAAGATCTTCCGCGATAAGGCAGCAAAGCTCGCGCCCGGTTTGGCCCGGGAGTTGCTGCTGAGGCGCGCCCGCCAGACCGAGACGGCGGCCCACTTGGACGAGTGGCTGACCTCCTCCGGCTTGCGGTCGCCGAAATGAAAAGGAAACCGGACGGACCGTGCCTCTCGTTCGAGTTTGCGGACGGGCAGGCAGCAATGCGCCTGGCGCAGCAGATCGCCAATGCCTGCGGCGGACGCGTCACGGTGTTTGATGAAGGCGGCGATAATGTTGGGCACGCGAAGCCGCAGCCGGTTGGCCGAAATGGGTCCGCGACCATCGCTTCACTGCAAAAGTTGGCCAACGCAATGGAAGCTCAGGTCAGGAAAGCACTTGAAAAAGGGGACAACGATGGAACGCAAGATTAATGCGCCCCACAATGCGCCGACATTCTGGGATGATGAAACGCGGCGCCCGCACTGCCCAAAATGCGAAATACGGATGGTCACCGCTGGCACACAAGGCCGCCAAAGCCTTTGAATGTCTTCGATGTGGTCACGCAGAAGAGGTACGCACCGTCACCAAAGGAGTGTGAGCGATGGAATATCAAGGCGTCGAATTTGCCGTGGTTCAGACCATCCCGAGGGGCTGGCGGTGGTCAGTGACCCTCGACTTCAACGACAAGGTTGAAGAAGCCCTCACTCGCGAAGCGGGCGTGATGCGGGCGAAACTATTCATCGACGGGCTATTGAGGACCGCGCGAAAACGCAAAGATGGCACCAACATCGCCGACGTTCCGTCTAAGCAACCGCACTCGGAGATCCACATGGCCCACGACCAAGGTATCGACCTCGACCAGAAGGGCGAACAGCAGCCCAAAGACAAGGACCGCGCTCAAACCGCAAACACGACCGATAAGGGGAAGATGCCGCCGCAACCGGTAAGACGGCAAGATCGAGAGCAGCAATAAGTCGAGGCGTGGTGACCCGGTCCGAAGTCCCGATGATCGCCGTTGCGATCGCAGCGCCCACCCTGGCGCTCTGTAGCCACCATGTTTTGAACACAAGCAACGCCGGACTTTGGGACTAACGCGAATTCACGCAGACCGGCTCGGATCGGTTTGCTGGGTGGCGCAAGCTACCTGCTTGCCTGAGCACTCTGGGCCAGAATCTGGCGCCCTCTTCCGGTTAGCTTGAAACCGGATCCGACGACCTCCACCAGATCGTCGCCCACCAATTCGAGCAAGTCCACCAATTGGCCGTCCTCAACCCCGGCTCCGCCATCGGCGTCAACTTTCAGCAAAACAAAAATCAGGTCGGCGGTCAAAATCATGTTCCACCTGTCTACTAATAACGGATCTAAAGAACCTCCGGACGCCGACGGCGAATCACCTCAGAGAATTAAGTTTAGCACCGCATTCAAGGCTCGCGGCGGAACGGATTGCAATCGCCCCTCAGTCAACCCTGAGCCAGTTGAAGATGAAAAAGACCGCCACAGCAGCCAAGGCGGCGCCAAATAAAAAATAGACCACCACTGCTTCCATGACGCAACTCCGATACCCGCAACTTCAGGTAAGCGAGCTTGACGTAAATCGTTTCTCGCGGATTTTCCAGCTTGATCAGGGCACCGGCTTAGCCGGAAAATGCGGACATCACTCCAGCGGTGAACTGGTCGAGGTCGCCAGATCGGTGGAGGCGATCCAGATTTGACCGAGTTCACATCTTGCCGGTCAGCGGGCCATACCGAGCGAACCCAGGGCGGCGCGCACGGACTAGCAAGGCAGCGTTGGGTCTGGCGACTGCGCGGCCAGGCTCCAGCCGCGTGAGAGCGAGACATGTGTGAAGTTCCCTTGGACTACCAGAAATTGCCCTTTACTGGCCTCGGCGAAAATGTCAGATTTTTGGCAATAATATGAAACTGTATGTCTTTGACGGGGGGGTCTAGTGCGCAATTTGAAGCTGTTCGCAGCCCTTACGCTGCTGGCCATGCTGAGCATTTCCGACGCGTCTGCCGCGTCCATCACGGCGTTTCTGGATTACAACATCAGCTTCGGCCACCGGGGCACGGATCTGATCACGGGCACGGTCACGTTGGATACGAGGAGACACACCTTTACCACTGATATCACCGTGACGGGACCCGTCGACCCGGGCACCTATTCCGAAATTTTCGAGCATTATTCTGCCAACGACTTTTCCCGACACGACGAATTGCGGTTGGGATCTTTGACTGGCCATCACAACGTTTTCCTGGAAGCCATTCCATCCGCCAACGGATTCTCGTCGGGAGAAACCTTCGTCTCTTTTCGTTTTGTCGACGGTGACGGCCGCATTCGACCGGACTGTATTTCTCCAGTCCCGTTACCTTCGACGTGGGGCATGATGCTGCTGGGGCTGTTCAGCCTTGGCTTCATGGCATGGCGCCAGAAATCCAGGGCGCTCCGCCTGGCGCCCACTTAAGTTGGTGATGGCCTCGATTTCGAGCGCCGCGCTTTGTCGATCGACGTGACCGACGCTGAATGAAGCTCGCGCGATAACGGTCTGAGCCGAATTGGCTGTAGCGCCGGTGCCGATCAGGGATGTGAGCGACGAACTCTGACCAAGAAAATGGTTGCCCCTACCAGCAGCGTCGCAACACTGGTGGCCAGGAAACAATATGCGGCCGTCGCAGCGCCGGGGGCAACGTGGTGCAGGGTCGAGTGAATCACTGTTGGCTTCCTCCCATGTCGGCGCAGGCACTTGGTCGGCCTGCTGCCGTCTGCATCTAGCAGCGCAAGGGAATGGAAGGCAATCCTTGCTCGCTCGAACTCACCTACTCGTCATACCAGATACCGCCGAGCCACGGATAGCTTGGTGCGATGGGCTTACCGTAGGGGTCGACCCGATCATCCTCCGGCCGATATCGATACCTGGGGACGACGTAGTAGTCGACCGGCCAGGTCGGATCCAACGTCGCTGCCGGCGGCGTGACGATCACCCTGGCGCGATGATGACGATGCGGCTGGGCCTGGGCTGCACTGGAAAGCGCCAAGGCGGCGCCCAGCGCGAGCGTGACGGTCATGATTTTCATGTTCTGATTTTCCTTGCGAAACGCCACATCAACGAGTGCTGCATGTGATCGTTCCCGCATTGCAGCGAGAATGGTCACGCCGGATTCGAATGCAGACTGGATGCGAATGCAGACATGGTCAAGCCGCCACGGCGGGCGGCGCGCCATTCGCGTGATCGTTCAATCCATGCGGAGCGAGGTGCCGAACACGACGAGCGCCACGACCAACGACAGGCCAGCCATCACGATGAAAATCAAAACAGGCTCCATCACGCCACTCCTCGCACGCTGTACCGAAACGCCCACACCAACGCTTCAAGATGGCAAATTGAAGTTTGCCGCACGGCAAATCTTGATCGACCTCTGTGTTGCTCCGCGTCAAACGCTGCCCCATCTCGACCGTCGCAAATGGGCCAATCGTGCCGGGCTTGCCCTGCAATCAGAGAGTGTATTGGCTGCGCCCCGCGAAAACCCTGGAAGCGCCCTGTCGGAGCATGGCGGGTTCGAACAGCACCTGCCTGAGGCCAGGCGGTAACCTTAATTTTCCGTTTCGATTGTCGTTAAAATTTTATCGAGTATCCTGATTTGCAGTTGAGCGGATTGACGACCCGCTTGATGAGAGGCCTTCGAGGACCCGCGCAGCTTCCTGGCCTCGCCGAAATCATGGCGATGGAACCGGCCCCGAGCCGGCAATTGCGGAAAAGGCCGTCCGGTGATCGCCCGGACGGCCTTTTCTATTTCCGGTTTTTGCTGGATCACCCGAGGGCCCCTCGCCTCTTCGGCCTGGCGCGGCTACAACGAATAGCCGAATGCACGCGCCCTGGGGTAGGTGAAGAGGCGGCATCCGGCTATTCGGCCGCGGCGGCGATGCGGCTATATTAGAAGGCCAAAATCGAATTAAGAATTCGTGGATTACTAAGAAAATTCTTAGCTGCGTGTGCAAAATTAGCAAAGATTCTTAGTTGGACTCATCGCGACAAAGCCTCGCACCGAATGCCGTGGCGTCGGTTACCGCTGCACCGCCGGGCGAGGCCTAGCCGCCTGCCCGCTGCAAATGCTTTCCCGCGAATTCCAGATACCAGTCGAGGCATCCCGGATTGGCCATCGCATCCTTGTTGATGACCTTCTCGATGGCATGCCCGAGCAACAGCTTCTTGATCGGCAGTTCCTGTTTCTTGCCGGACAGCGTTCGCGGAATTTCGGACACCGCGAAGATGTCGTTGGGCAGAAACCGTCGTGACAGGCCCGCTTCGATCGCGCGGTTGATCCGCTCCCGCATCGCACCGTCGAGCGCCAGACGCCGCTCTCGCAACACCACGAACAGCGGCATGTAGCTTTCGCGTCCGAGATATTCGAGATCGACCACCATCGAATCCAGCACCTCCGGCAGGGCCTCGATCGCGGAGTAGAGTTCGCTCGTCCCCATCCGCAGGCCATGCCGGTTGATGGTGGCGTCGCTGCGGCCGTAGATCACGCAGGAGCCGTCGGGATTGATCTTCAGCCAGTCGCCGTGACGCCACACCGCGCCGCGGCCGGTGCCGTCGAAATTATCCGGGTAGGTTTCGAAATAGCTGGCGCGGTAGCGCGCATCGCCTTCGTCGTTCCAGAACCGCAGCGGCATCGAAGGCATCGGCTCGGTGCAGACCAGTTCGCCGACCTCGTCGATGACGGCGCGGCCCGCGCTCGTCGAACGCCTCCACGGCGCAGCCCAGCAGTCGGCACTGCATCAGTCCCGGCGTCTGCGGCAATTCGCGGTTGGCGCCGATGAAGGCGCCGGCGAAGTCGGTACCGCCGGACATGTTGGCCCACCACATCTCGGCCTGCGCCGCGCTGCCGTTGACGTCGGCCAGGCGGCGAAGCGGTCGTTGAACCATTGCTGGGTGTCGGCGCGAGAGCGGCGATCCGGTCGAGCCGAGCGCGCGCAGGCGCGACAGATCGCCGGCGATCGGCGAGATCGATCTCGGCCTTGGTGCAACTGGCAAAGAACGCCGCGCCGGCGCCGAAGAACGTCGCCTTCGGCGTCGGCCACGAAGCGCCACAGCGTGGCCCAGTCCGGCTTGTCCTTCGATCCGCCCGGGCTGCCGTCGAAGATGCAGATGGTGGTGCCGTTGAGCAGGCCCGCGACCTGGCAATTCCACATGATCCAGCCGGTCGAGCTGTACCAGTGGTAACGCTCGCCGAGCGAATCCGGCCGGTAGCTGCAGCCGATGTCGTTGTGCAGCACGTTGAGCGGCAGCGCCACCAGGATGACGCCGCCATGGCCGTGCACGATCGGCTTCGGCAGGCCGGTGGTGCCGCTGGAATAGACGATCCAGAGCGGATGATCGAACGGCAGCCATTCCGGCTCGAAGGCGTCGATTTCGGCGCCCGTCGCCGACGAGGATGGTCGACAAGCAGGGCATCGGATGCCGCCGTCGCGTCGGCGCCGTCGCTGTGGACGATGACATGCGCGACCGTCGGCAGCGCGCGCGCGCAATTCCTCGATCACGTCGCGGCGGTCGTGCCGCCGCCCGGCATAGGTCACGCCGTCGCAGGCGATCAGGATTTTCGGCTCGATCTGCTTGAAGCGGTCGATCACGGCGGGCGCGGCCATGTCGGGCGCGCAGACGCTCCACACCGCGCCGATGCTGGCGGTCGCCAGGAACGCGATCATGGTCTCGGGAATGTTCGGCAGATAAGCCGCGACGCGATCGCCGGAGCGCACGCCTTGCGCCTTCAGATGCAGCGCCAGCGCCGCGACCTTGCGCCGCAACTCGGGCCAGCTCGTTTCCGTCAGCACGCCGTCTTCGCCGCTGGAGACGATCGCCGGCATGACCGGCGGCATGCGCCGCTTCGACATGCCGCAACACCTGCCGCGCATAATTGACCTGCGCGCCCGGAAACCAGACCGCGCCGGGCATCTTGCGTTGCGCCAGCACGGCGCTGTGCGGCGTCGGCGAGCGCAGATCGAAATAGTCCCAGATGCTCTGCCAGAACGCATCGAGGTCGGTGACCGACCATTGCCGCAGGGATTCATAGTCCGGGAAATCGAGGCCACGCTCGTCATGCAGCCAGCGCCGATAGCGCGCCATTTGCGAAATCATTCGTTCAGTCATCGCTTCGGTTTCTTGTGCGCCGTGCCGGCGGGCGCTTGAAAATAGGATTGTTAACATACGCAGATCAGCGCTGGAATATTAGTTCAGCGCGCGCCGATCCCAGGCGTCTCGGCAACGGAATTTGCTTCTCCACACCGCAAACAATGGCGTTGCGATGCGGCAACAGTTCCCGCGAAAAGCCCGTCCCTCGACCTTTGCGCTATTGCTAATGCCGGGCGCGGCTCCAAACTCGCGATCGTAACAGCTTGGCTATGCAAACCGGCCCGATTGGAGACGGTGATCATGAACATGCGGTTGGCTGCATTGGCAGCATTAGGCCGGGAAGTCGCGTTACCAGCTTCGGTTCTGGCGTGCATCGTGGCGTCCGGATCTACCGGAATCAGCAATAGCGGCGCGGCGCCGATCGCCGGCGGTCTCGCGCAGTCCCTGACCGCCGACGCCAGCTTCGCCGACAATTCCCAGTCCGCGCGCGGCGCCGCTACGGTTGTGGCCGCCGGCCCGGTCACAGCGCCGGCAGCCATCGACATTGCACCAGCTTCCACTGTGCCCGACGGCGCGATCGCCATGGCCGATCCCCGGGAATCACTGGCGCCATCCGCGGCGGCGACAGAGCCGGATTCGAACATCAAGGTCGCGACCGCGGAGCCCTCCGACATCGATCCACGTGCCGGCGCAGCCGTAACGGCCGATCAGTGCGCGGTGGTGGATAGCTGCGTCGACCATTACCTTTGGTCACTCTATCAGCGCGCGCCCAAGGAAGACGCGGTCAAGGTGGAGCAGCAGCGGCAGGTGAAGGTCAAGAAAAAGGGCAAGATGGTTACGGTCACCAAGACCTTTACCACTCTCGCCGATGAGGATTTTTCCTGGAAGGATCCCAAGGCCGCCGACAAAGTCGGCCTGCCGATGCAGGACTACGTGATCGGCGGCATGGACCGCGACTTCAAGATAAGGCTGTTTCACATGCTTCAGTTCGCCGACGAGGCGGGCTTGTCGCCGGGCATCACCAGCGCGTTCCGTGACGACTATCGGCAATCGATCGCGAGCGGCCTCAAGGCCGCCAACGACCGCTCCTATCACGGCGGCAGCTCTCACGGTGGCTACGGTCACGGCCTCGCGGCGGATGTCGTCAGCGTCAACGGCGCAACGCGGGCCGAGCGTTTGGCTTCTACCGAAGGCTTCTGGAAGTGGATCGATACACACGGTCAGGAATTCGGGATCGGACGGCCCTATCTCGATCGCGATCCGCCGCACGTGGCGCCGATCGACGGCAAGGAATACGCCGATCACCATCCCGGAATGAAGGCGCGGCAGGCTCAATCACCGGCGAAGCCAAAAAGCAAGCTCGCGGCGGGTGACGATCGCAACGCGGCGAAACACGCCAGGGCGGCCAAGTCTCCGAAGGTGAGAACAAGCTGACCGCTGCGGTCACCAAGACAGACAACCCTGAAGTTACAAAGCTTGCGTCAAAAGCAAAAGGCCGTGCGGGCGCTACGCCGCACGGCCTCTCGTGGCGCTGTCCGCTTGCAGCACGGATTCCGCCGCCATCGTGTCGATGAAGGATTGGTGTGTCGTGGGTAGGACGCAATCAAGCCAGAAAAACGAAAACCGTCGAACCGATCACGCTGCCCGCTTGGCCAGCACCGGCTTCGGCAGCTGGGCGAAATGCGCGTCGTAATGCGCGATGGTCAACATGGCGCCGCAGATGAAAATCGTGAAGGCAATGACCGATGCTTTGAACATGGCGGGCTCCCTTGCTTGACCTAAGGTAAGTCGGGATGGCCCGGCCGCCAGTTCAATGACCAAATTTTCAGCCGTGATCGGCGTCACACCGATCTGAAACGGAAGGGAAACCAAACAAAGTTACCACCAGGACCCGGCCAAAAAATGCCGCAATCGCCGCTAGAAAAAATCGCTCGGACTTTCCGAACAGGAGTTCAACATGCGGGTCATATCGACGGTTTCGGCAGTAACATTGTTCGCCATTGCCTCGAGCATGGGGGCCTCATTGGCGAAAACCTCCGACGCGCAAAAAACCGAGACCGCAGTCTCGTCGCCCAGCCCTTGCTACAGCTATGAACAAGGCGCCGACGGATCATGGAAGCAGATTCCATGCGAGGAGCCGGGTGTGAAGCCGCAGGCTGCGTCGAAGATATCGACGCGCGACGCCGGCAAGGCCGCGCGGTAACTGAAGCAGCGTTGATCCCCGACCTAAGTTCCTGATCCGGAACAAATACCTGCACGCCCCGTTGTGTTCCCGCGTTTGGATTATTTCTATCCCGGGGGGCGGCGATCAGATGGTCAATTCCACAAACAGGCTCGGCCGTGTTGCGACCGTCGCCGTGCTATGCATCGCCGCAGTTTCACTGGGTGGATGTTTTGAAGGTCCCAAAGGCGACAAGGGCGACAAAGGCGATGCGGGCCCCGCAGGGCCTCGCGGCGCGCAGGGTGAACTGGGCCAGACCGGCCCGGTGGGCTCCCCCGGAAAGGACGGCAAGGACGGGGCTCCGGGCCCGGCGGGGCCGGGCAGTGCGGTCTATGCGAAGGTAATCGACAGCGGCGGCTGCAGCCCGGTCGGGTGCACATCGGAATGCGGCACCAACGAAGTTATCGCGTCCGTCACCTGTCTGGCCGGCGACAACACCACCCTGCTCCCGAGCATACACGCCGCCGGCTTCTGGACTGCCTCCTGCCCTGCGCCCGCCTCCGGCATGGTGCTGCTCTGTGCCAAGAAATGAGGCGCAGGCTATTCGACGGCGGCGTCCGGCCATACCTTCAGGCCGCCCGTGCTCCACTCATTTTGCAGGATCCTTGCCGCTGACCTGGGTCACGATCTCTGGCATGGCGCTGCTGACGCCATGCCAGATCTGATCCTTCAGGGCGATCAGTGGCGGCGGCGGGAGGGTCGCCGGCGGCTCGGTTCGCTTGACACCGTCGACCACCAGACTGGCGACATCGATTTCGCCATCGGTGTAATAGGGATCACCGCCGCCATTGCGTCCGAACAACGTCGGGCCAACTCCCGAAATCTGGAATAGCGCGTCGACCATTCCGGCGGCCACCAGATCATGCATCATCGCGTCGCGCTCGGCATCGATATCAGGACCGATATGATGGGTGACCTGGCCGGTATAGCGGCTGAAGCCGACGCCGCTGTCATAGGTGACGGCGCCGAGCCAGACCGGACGGCCATTGACGCCCTTTTCCAGCGCCAGCCAGAACCGGACATGGTGCCGCCGATCCGCGCTGCGCCCGTCAGGCTTTTCGAAAGCCAGTTGTTCCTTTTTGCCCTCGTAATAGAGCGGGCTGACCGGCGCATCGTGATACGGCCGGTCCAGCACCACGCTGCCGACGATGGCGATACTGGTGCGGAATGTCACCGGGTCGGCTGGAAACCAGCCCGCCGCCTGCATCGCGCGAAGCACATCCGCCTCGCTGCCGACCAGGCCGACATTGAGCGCGTCGCCGGGTATGCCGCTGCCGGTACGCGTCACCATCGGCAGCGCCGCGAGGCCGGGCTCCAGCTCATGATGGCGCCACAATGCCGGCAGCACCACATAGGCCAATATCAGATAGATGATCACCAGGCCGGAAAAAATCAGCAGCCATCGCCGCCGGTTCGGATGCAATGGGTCGGAAGGATACACGTTCATTCAAATTGTTCTCGACCGCGCGGGCCTTTTTTGACGGCAAACACGCCGAATGTTTAGACGACACACGACCCGAGATACATACGTGCGCTGTTTCGTCCTCCCGATAGCCGCCCAAAGCCATCGGGCGTCGTGCTGCACGACGAACGCCCCGCCGTCTCGGGTTACCGCGGCGGTCTGACCAGGCCAACGAACCGGCTTTTTCCGAAAAATTTTGGCGCGACATGGCGCCGCGAGGTCGATAATGGATGGCATCCCGGCGCGGGCGGCGGTACAAGCTGTCACCATCGACCCGCCGTCTTTAGTGCGCCGCAGCGTCGATCCAATCGTCCATACTGAGATCACGCCACGACGCCAGCCATCCCGCAATGATTTTTCCCGCAACGAGAAATCCCACCCCAAACGATGAAAGCAGCAAGGCCTATCTATGAGTGGATTCAAGGAACCTAGCTTCGCGGACCGTCAGAAGGCCGCTCTGGAAGCCAGGAAAAACATCCTGAACAAGTTTCGTGCCCAGCCGGGTCCTGATGACCCCGCGGTAAAGCACGCCAGGCCGAGCGCGAAGCGCTGGCGGCGACGCGGGCCAAGGCCAAAGCTGGCGCGTGAGGCCGAGAAGGCCGAAGCAAAGCGGCGCGAGGAAGAGGCCGCCGCGGAGGCCGCCGCCAACCTCGCCCGCGAAAAGGAAGAAGCTGCCGCTCGCGAGGCAGCGCTGGAAGCCGAACGCAAAGCGGCACGCGACGCGCGTTATGCCGCCCGCAAGAAGCGCAAGAAATAGCTGATAGGCCGGGCCCGGTTCATCCAGGCCGCCGTCATGCCTAATAGAATCCTGCCTGGTTCGCCGAAAGCCGAAACCACAAGACTCGAAACGACACAGGCTCGCCATTGACGGCGAGCCCGCGCCGTGAAGATCGCGGCCGGACGGTTACTTCTTCATCCCGTCCTTGGTCATCCCGTCGTCCTTCTTCATTGCCATCGCCCTTTTTCATGCTGTCCTTGGACATCGTGTCCTTTTTCATCATCCCATCCTTGGACATGGTGTCTTTCTTCATCATGCCGTCGTCTTTGCCCATTTTGTCCTGGGCGAAGGCGGCCGGCGCGAGCGCCAGGCTGAGCGAGAGAGCGGCGGCGGAAATGCCAAGTACGATGCGGGTGCTAATGGTCATTGGTCGATGATCCCTTTGAAACCGTTTCTGAAAGCGACTGATGCCGCACTATTCTCGACGGTTGCATCGGTCTGTTCGTTACGGGGCTGCCGAAATTATTTTCCCTCGATCGGCTTTTCGAGAGCTTGGCGGGGTTGTTCGGAAAAAAGGCAATCCGTCTTTTTTCCGCCGGAAGTTGCGCCGAGGGTTGCGCCGCACAATGCCTGGATGCCTCAAGACCTGCCCCGAAATCCCGGAACTCGTAACCATCGGATCAATTTCGAACTATCAGACTAGAGAAATTCCGGACAAAGCTCGCTAAAGAAGCCGCCAATACGTTCGGACGAACCGTCGTCCATCAAGAAGGCCCCAGGGAGACCATCCATGCTTACACGCCGCCACATCATCGCATCCGCGGTCGCCGCACCGGCCATCCTGCGCTTCGGCACCGGGACGGCCCACGCCGCCACCACCCTGAAGATCTCGCATCAATTCCCGGGCGGCACCATCGACAAGGGCGATTTCCGCGATCGGCTGTGCCGGATGTTTGCCGCAGGAAGTGACCAAGCGCAGCGGCGGCGAAATCGCGGCCGAGATCTATCCGAACTCCTCGCTGATCAAGACCAACGCGCAATTCTCCGCGATGCGCAAGGGCGCGCTCGATATCAGCCTGTATCCGATGCCCTATGCCGGCGGCGAATTGCCGGAGACCAATATCGGCCTGATGCCGGGCCTGGTCGCCACCTACGATCAGGGCATGCGCTGGAAGAAGGAGCCGATCGGCAAGGCGCTGACCGATTTCCTCGCCGACAAGGGCATCATCCTGCTGACCTGGGTCTGGCAGGCCGGCGGCGTCGCCAGCCGTTCCAAGGCGATCGTCGCGCCGGAAGACGCCAAGGGCCTCAAGGTTCGCGGCGGCTCGCGCGAAATGGACATGGTGCTGCAGACCGCCGGCGCGGCCGTGCTGTCGGTGCCGTCGAACGAAATCTATGCGGCGATGCAGACCGGCGCCTGCGACGCCGGCATCACCTCCTCCACCAGCCTGATCTCGTTCCGGCTCGAGGAAGTCGCGAAGTCGCTGACCTCGGGCGCCGGCGCCTCCTACTGGTTCATGCTGGAGCCGCTGATGATGTCGAAGTCGATCTTCGACGGCCTGCCGAAGAACCAGCAGGACATCATCCTCGCCGTCGGCACCGAACTGGAAGCGTTCGGCCGCAAGGGCGCGCAGGACGACGATATCGAAGTCGCCAAGGTCTACGAGAAGGCCGGCGCCAAGGTCAGCGCGCTCGACGTCGCCACCGTCGGCAAGTGGCGCGACATCGCCCGCGATACCGCGTGGAAGGACTATGGCGCCAAGACCGCCAACTGCGGCCAACCTGCTGAAGCTCGCCTCCGACGTCTCCGCATGATGCATGGTCCGCTTCCGGATCAAGCCGATGTCCTGATCGCCGCGCCGGGCAGTTCGCCCCTCGCGGCGATCGAGCGCGCGCTTGCGTTTCTGAACAACATCATCGTGGTGCTGGCGGCGCTGGCGCTGATCGCCGCCTGCGCCATCCTCAGCGACAGCGTGCTCGGTCGCGCGCTGTTTCAGAGTCCGAACTACTGGCAGGACGAGGCCGCGGTGTTTCTGCTGGTCGGCGCCACCTTCATGAGCTCGGCCTACGTGCAGTCGCAGCGCGGGCATATCGGCATCGAGGCCTTCGTCGGCCTGCTGTCGCCGACCGCCAACCGGATCAGGCTGTGGCTGGTCGATGTCGCGAGCCTGCTGTTTTGCGGTTTTTTCGCCTGGAAATCCTGGACGCTGACCCATGAAGCGTGGGTCGACGGCCAGGTCTCGAACTCGATGTGGTCGCCGCCGCTCTCCATTCCCTATGGCCTGATGGCGATTGGCATGACGCTGCTGTGCGTGCAGATCCTGCTGCAGGTCATTGTCCCGTTGACCGGTGCGGCTCGCCGATGAGCGTGGTGGGGATTGGCATCAGTTACGGTCTCGCGACGCTGTTCGCGATGTTCTCGGGCATGCCGATCGCGTTCGCGCTGGGCGCGGTCGCGGTGGTGTTCATGGGCATCTACATGCCCGCCGCCTCGCTCGATACCGTGACCCAGAACGTCTACGAGGAAATGGCCTCGATCACGCTGCTGGCGATCCCGCTGTTCATCCTCAAGGGCGCGGCGATCGGAAGATCGCGCGCCGGACAGGATCTCTACACCGCGCTGCATGCCTGGCTGCACCGGGTGCCCGGCGGGCTCGGCGTCGCCAACGTGTTCGCCTGCGCGCTGTTCGCGGCGATGGCGGGATCTTCGCCTGCGACCTGCTCGGCGATCGGCTCGGCCGGCATTCCCGAGATGCGCAAGCGCGGTTATTCCGGCGGCTTTGCCGCCGGCATCATCGCCGCCGGCGGCACGCTCGGCATCCTGCTGCCGCCGTCGATCACCATGATCCTGTTCGCGGTCGCGGCGGAAAAATCGCTGGGCCGGCTGTTCCTCGCCGGCATCGGCCCCGCGCTGCTGCTGGTGCTGCTGTTCGGCGCCTACGCGGTGTTTCGTTTTCGCAAGGAATACGCGGCGGCGAGCGCGGTCTACGCGCAGACCGGCGAGACTTCGGCGATCCTCGCGCGCGATGATTTCACCCTGGCGCAACGCTTCAACGTGCTGCCGCGGGTGCTGCCGTTCGTGCTGCTGCTGACCGGCGTGATGATCGCGCTCTATGGCGGCTATGCGACGCCGTCGGAAACCGCCGGGCTCGGCGGCTTGCTGGCGCTGCTGCTGATCGCGGTGATCTACAGCGTGTGGCGGCCGAGCGATCTGGCGCCGATCCTGAAATCGACCATCCGCGAATCCACCATGCTGATGATGATCATCGGCATGTCGCTGCTGTATTCCTACGTCATGAGCTATCTGCACATCTCGCAATCGGTCGCGGAATCGATCGTGGCGATGAACCTGCCGCGCTGGGAATTGCTGGCGGCGATCCTGGTGATGGTGGTGGTGCTCGGCTTCTTCCTGCCGCCGGTGTCGATCATCCTGATGACCGCGCCGATCATCCTGCCGCCGCTGCGAGCGGCCAATTTCGACATCATCTGGTTCGGCGTCGTGATGACCATCGTGATGGAAATGGGCCTGATCCATCCGCCGGTCGGCCTCAATCTGTTCGTGATCCGCAACGTCGCGCCGGATATTCCCTTGATCGACGTGATCTGGGGGACATTGCCGTTCGTGCTGCTGATGATGGTGGCGGTGCTGGTGCTGTGCTTCGTGCCGCAGATTTCGACGTTGCTGCCGGATCTGGTGATGGGCCCGGACGGGTCGAGATAAGTACGCGAAGTACTTCAGCGTCATTGCGGGCAAAGCGAAGCAATCCAGGGGCTCCGAGTGTTGGGCCCGGGATTGCTTCGTCGCTTCGCTCCTCGCAATGACGCGAGGCTATTTCCCCGCCCGCGCCTTCGCATTCAACGCGGTCGCCACCCGGCTCACCGGCGGCCGGCCGATCAACTCGCTGATCGCGTTGGTCGCCGCCAGCAACTTGGTCATGTCGACGCCGGTCGCGATGCCCATGCCTTCCAGCATGTAGACCACGTCCTCGGTCGCGACATTGCCGGTCGCGCCGGGCGCGTAGGGGCAGCCGCCGAGGCCGCCGGCGGCGGAATCGATCACGCGGGCGCCCTCCTCCATGCCGGCATAGAGATTGGCCAGCGCCTGGCCGTAGGTGTCGTGGAAATGCATCGCCAGTTTGTCCATCGGCACCACGCCGGCCGCGGCGCGCAGCAACTGCCGGGTCTTGGCCGGCGTGCCGACCCCGATGGTGTCGCCGAGCGAAATTTCGTAGCAGCCGAGTTCCCACAACGATTGCGCGACCTCGACCACGGCCTGCGGCTTGATCTCGCCCTCATAGGGACAACCCAGCACGCAGGAGACATAGCCGCGCACCCGGATGCCATCGGCCTTGGCGCGCGCCATCACCGGCTTGAAGCGCTCGATCGACTCGGCGATCGAGCAATTGATGTTGGCGCGCGAAAAGCTTTCCGAGGCCGCCGCGAACACCGCAATCTCCTTGGCGCCGGCGGCATGCGCCGCCTCGTAGCCCTTTTCGTTCGGCACCAGCACCTGGAATTCGCCGTCGGCGCGATGGCTGACGCCGCGCAGCACCTGGTCCGAATTCACCATCTGCGGAATCGCCTTCGGCGACACGAAGGCGCCGACCTCGACCGTGTGCAACCCGGCGTCGAGCAGCGCCTCGATGAAGGCGATGCGGTCGGCGACGCTGACCGGCGTCTTTTCGTTCTGCAGGCCGTCGCGCGGGCCGACTTCGAAGATGCGGATCGCTTCGCTCATGCTGGCCTCACGTCGCCGATGGTTCGATTTCGGCGAGTTCGACGCCTTCCTGAACGATGTCGCCGACCTTGCATTTGATCTTCTTCAGCACGCCGGCGAACGGCGCGCGCAGGGTCTGCTCCATCTTCATCACTTCCAGCGTCAGGATCGGCGCGCCCTTTTCCAGGGTCGCGCCCTCCTCGGCCAGCAGCGCCACCACGGTGCCCGGCAACGGCGCCACGATCTTGTCCTCGCCGACCTGTTCCTCGTCGTCGCCGCCGAACGGATCGACCCAGTGCAGGTCGAAGCGGCCGTTGCGGGTTCGCACATAGAGCTCATGGCCCTCGATCACGGCGACCACCGACGATTGCACGCCATCGAGCGTCAGATCGATCCCGCCTTCGCCGTTAGGCGAATATGCAAAAGCCAATCGTGCGCTCGCCGATGCCGATGGTCGAGGCCCGTTGCCGTAGTGCAGGGTGACCTTGTGCTCGGCGCCCTGCCCCTGGCGGAACGAAAACAGCCGCTGCCGCCGGCCGACCGGCATCCAGCCGGAGGTCTGCCACGGCGAATGCAGCATCCAGTGCGCTTTCCGCTCGTCGGCCAGAATGACCGCCACGGCGGCGCACAAGTTCGAGATCGCCGGCCGCCGCTGCGGTCGCGGTCAGGTTCTTCAATTCGCGTTCGATGAATCCGGTGTCGATCGCATTGGCGCGGACGTCCGGATGCGTCACCAGCGCCGACAGGAAAGGGATATTGGTGACGACACCGCGGACATCGGTTTCCTGCAAGCCCGCGATTGAGCCGGTCGATCGCGGCCTGACGCGGTCGGCGCCCAGGCGATCACCTTGGCCAGCATCGCGTCGTAATACGGCGAGACCACATCGCCCTCGCGATAGCCGGCATCGATGCGCAGGCCGTCGACGCCGGCGGCGTGCGCCAGGTCTTGATGCGGCCGACCGACGGCATGAAATTCTTGTCGGGATTTTCCGCGTAGACCCGCGCCTCGATGGCATGACCGTTGAGCCTGATCTGGTCCTGCGTCAGCGGCAATTTCTCGCCGAACGCCACCCGCAACTGCCATTCCACCAGATCGATGCCCGGTGATCAATTCGGTGACGGGATGTTCGACCTGCAGCCGCGTGTTCATCTCGATGAAGAACACATCCTTGCCGTCGGAGACGAACTCGATGGTGCCGGCGCCGACATAGTTGACCGCGGCCGCGGCCTTGCGCGCGGCGGCGCAGACCGCCTCGCGCTGCGGCGGCATCGAGGGTCGGCGACGGCGCTTCCTCGATCACCTTCTGGTGCCGGCGCTGCAAGGTGCATTCGCGCTCGAACAGCGACAGCAGATTGCCGTGGCTGTCGCCGATCACCTGCACCTCGATGTGGCGCGGATTCTCGACGTATTTCTCGATCAGCATGCGATCGTCGCCGAACGCCGCCTTGGCCTCGCGCTTGGCGCTGACGATGGCGGCCGCCAGTTCGGCCGCCGAACTCACGACCCGCATGCCGCGGCCGCCGCCGCCGGCTGAGGCCTTGACCAGCACCGGAAAGCCGATCTTGTCGGCGGCCTTGGCCAGCGTCGCCTCGTCCTGCGCTTCGCCGTGATAGCCCGGCACCAGCGGCACGCCGGCTTTCTCCATCAGCGCCTTGGAGCCGGATTTCGAGCCCATCGCGATCATCATCGCGGCGGTGGGGCCGACGAACACCAGGCCGGCATCGGCACAGGCCTGGGCGAATTCGGCATTCTCCGACAGAAAGCCGTAGCCGGGATGCACCGCCTCGGCGCCGCTCTTGCGCGCCGCCTCGATCACCCGCTCGATATTGAGATAGCTGTCGCGGGCCCGCGCCGGCCCCAGCAGCACCGCCTCATCGGCTTCCGCGACATGCATGGCGCCCGCGTCGGCCTCGGAATAGACCGCGACGGTGCGCAGCCCCATCGCGCGCGCGGTGCGGATCACGCGGCAGGCGATCTCGCCGCGATTGGCGATCAACAGGGTCCGAAATCGCCGGTACAAGTGGAGAACGGTCCGCCATCATCACATCCTGAACAGGCCGAAGCGCATCGGCTCGATCGGCGCATTGGCCGAAGCCGAGAGACCGAGCCCCAGCACCAGCCTTGTATCGGCCGGGTCGATCACGCCGTCGTCCCACAGCCGCGCGGTGGCGTAATAGGGGTTGCCCTGGGTTTCGAACTGGGCGCGGGTCGGCGCGCGGAATTCGTTCTCCTCCTCGACCGACCAGGTGCCGCCCTTGGCCTCGATATTGTCGCGGCGCAACTGGCTCAGCACCATCGCCGCCTGCTCGCCGCCCATCACCGAAATCCGGGCGTTCGGCCACATCCAGAGGAAGCGCGGGCTGTAGGCGCGGCCGCACATGCCGTAATTGCCGGCGCCATAGGAGCCGCCGATCACGACGGTGAATTTCGGCACGTTGGCGGTCGCCACCGCCGTCACCAGCTTGGCGCCGTCGCGCGCGATGCCGCCGGCCTCGTATTTCTTGCCGACCATGAAGCCGGTGATGTTCTGCAGGAACACCAGCGGGATATTGCGCTGGCAGCACAGCTCGATGAAATGCGCGCCCTTCAGCGAACTCTCGCTGAACAGGATGCCGTTGTTGGCGATGATGCCGACCGGATAGCCCCAGATATGGGCGAAGCCGCAGATCAGGGTCTGGCCGTAGAGCTTCTTGAACTCGTCGAATTCGGAACCGTCGACCAGCCGCGCGATGATGTCATGGACGTCGAACGGCTTGCGGCCGTCGGCCGGAACCACGCCGTAGATTTCCTCGGGCGCAAACAGCGGCTCGCGCGGCTCGCGCATGTTCAGCGCGGCGCGCGCGGCGGCTTCAAGCGTGGCGACGATGCGCCGCGCGATGCCGATCGCATGGGCGTCGTTCTGCGCGTAATGATCGGTGACGCCGGACTGCCGCGAATGCACGTCGGCGCCACCGAGTTCTTCGGCCGTGACCACCTCGCCGGTCGCGGCCTTCACCAGCGGCGGGCCGCCGAGAAAGATCGTGCCCTGATTGCGCACGATGATGCTCTCGTCCGACATCGCCGGCACATAGGCGCCGCCGGCGGTGCAGGAGCCCATCACGATCGCGATCTGCGGAATGCCGGCCGCCGACATCTGCGCCTGATTGTAGAAGATGCGGCCGAAATGCCGCTCGTCGGGAAAAATCTCGTCCTGCTGCGGCAGGAACGCGCCGCCGGAATCGACCATGTAGACGCAGGGCAGATTGTTCTGCCGCGCGATATCCTGCGCGCGCAGATGCTTCTTCACCGTCATCGGATAATAGGTGCCGCCCTTGATGGTGGCGTCGTTGGCGACGACCACGCATTCGCGGCCCGAGATCCGCCCCACCCCGGTGATGATGCTGGCCGAATGCACGTCGCCGCCATAGAGGCCGTTGGCGGCCAGCGGCGACAATTCGAGAAATGCGGTTCCGGGATCGATCAGGAGATCGACGCGCTGGCGCGCCAGCATCTTGCCGCGCGACGTGTGCCGCGCGCGCGAGGCCTCGCCGCCGCCGCCTGCAACGGCATCGAGTTTGCCGCGCAGTTCTGCGACCAGCGCGCGCATGGCTTCGGCGTTGCGGG
This sequence comes from uncultured Alphaproteobacteria bacterium, assembly GCA_963845435.1. GTDB lineage: Bacteria > Pseudomonadota > Alphaproteobacteria > Rhizobiales > Xanthobacteraceae > Bradyrhizobium. The sequence goes on along the minus strand of CAWJSD010000014.1, from coordinate 261,939 downwards.
CGAAATCGGACGAGGTGGGGTCGATGCTGGAATGAAGCGGCATTGGTCGGGCGTTTCTCGGGCGGTTTCTTGACAGGTTCACGGGCAAGCATGGTGCGCCGCAATTCGGCGCTTTGCCATGGTGTCACCGTGTTATCGTCAAAGGCAACCGGGAAGTTAGGCCCAGCTAAAGTCCCCGTATATGAGCCAAATAGGCAACCCAAGCGGCAACCGGGTACACCCCGCAAAAAGGACAGTCGCCGCCTTAATGGGTCCAGGGCTCGCCGCGCCGAAAGGCAAAATTGTCGGCATAGGCGACCTGGCGCGGCCCGCTCCTTCGGCTCGATCACCTGGTAGGGAATGCCCTCGCGCTCGCAATAGGCCACCGCGTCTTCCTTGGTGTCGAAATGGAGGGTGAGTTGCTGCTTCATGTCGCCGGAAGAGGTCCAGCCCATCAGCGGCTCGATCGCGCGCGGCTGCTCCGGCTCGTAGTCGAGCTGCCATTCCCGGGTCTTGGCGGTCCCCGATTGCATCGCGTTTTTGGCGGGCTTAAAGATGCGTGCGGTCATGAAGGGCAAATCCTCAAGGAGTGGTGCATGGAAGCGCGTGGTAGAAATTTCCGGGATGAGATAGAGACCAATTTGCGGAATTCGGTCGCTGATTCCCACGCCTGGATGGTACATTTCCCTATAATCTTTATGCTGCGCCGTGACAACTTGGCCAATCGCCGGGCTGCCACCCTGTTCACCCCCAGAGATCTCTGAGCCCGGGTCTTTCCGAACACATCACCCCAAAACGGCACCCATGAAAATCAACGCAACCCTCCCCGAAAAAGGACGCGACCTCCGGCTCGACCTGTTTCGCGGCGTCGCCAACTGGGCGATTTTCCTGGATCACATTCCCGACAACGTCGTGAACTGGATCACCACCCGGAATTACGGTTTCAGCGACGCCGCCGATCTGTTCGTTTTCATTTCCGGATATACCGCCTCCTTCGTCTATGCCCGGATGATGATCGAGCGCGGCTTCATCGTCGGCGCCACCCGCCTGACCAAGCGCGTCTGGCAGCTCTACGTCGCCCACATCATCCTGTTCGTGATCTACATCGTTTCGATCGGCTATGTCGCGCAGCGTTTCAGCGATCCCGAGATCATCAACGAGTTCAACGTCGCGGGGCTGGTCGACAGCGCGATTGAAACGCTGCGCCAGGGCCTGCTGCTGAAATTCAAGCCGGTCAATCTGGACGTGCTGCCGCTCTACATCGTGCTGATGGGACTGTTTCCGCCGGTGCTGTGGATGATGCTGCGCCAGCCCAACCTGACCATGCTGGCATCGATCGTGCTGTGGCTGGCCGCCCGCCAGTTCGGCTGGAATTTCCACGCCTATCCCGCCGGCACCTGGTATTTCAATCCGTATTGCTGGCAGGTGCTGTTCGTGTTCGGCTCATGGTGCGCGCTCGGCGGCGCCCGCAAATCGATGGGCCATTATCAATTCGCCGTTCACGCTATATTTTTGCGATCGCCTATCTGCTGTTCGCGTTGGTGATGACCATGGCGGGCAAATTCCCCGACTTCGGCGCACATGTTCCCGCACTGGCTCTATCGCACCTTCAACCCGAACGACAAGACCAATCTGGCGCCCTATCGCTTCCTCCATTTCGTGGTGATCGTGATCATGGTGATCCGGTTCGTGCCGAAGGACTGGCCGGCGCTGGAATGGAAGGCGTTCGATCCCCTTATCGTCTGCGGCCAGCAATCGCTCGCGGTGTTCTGCGTCGGCGTGTTCCTGTCCTTTGTCGGACATTTCGAACTGATGATGAGTTCGGGCTCGCTGTTCGCGCAGATCTTCGTCAGCGTGACCGGCATCGCGATCATGACCATGGTCGCCTATTACATCTCCTGGTCGAAACGCCAGGACAAGCCGCCGAAGCCGGCCGCTGCCGCGCCCAAACCGGTCGCTGCCACTCCCAAGGCGGCGTGACGCGGCCTGATCGCAACCGGGCCTGTCATTGGATGCTATCTAGTCCTCGGGATCGGCCGATCCCGGTTTGCGGCCCCGCGGCTTGTGATCACCAATCGGCCCCGGGAAGAAAACCCTCCCCACGCGGTGGACCACCGACTTCCGACGCCGGCGCGCGAGCGATTCCGACCTGGCTGCGCTTGCCCTGCAGCGCGAACGCCGCGCCCTGCGGATCCCTGCAGCGGGCGATCCAGCTGCCGCCGGGCATTTCGAGCGGGCCCTCAAAACCGGCCGCCGGCGCTCTCACCCGCTCCACGGCGGCGTCGACGTCGCCAACATTGAAATAATAAAGCCAGAACGGAACCGGATCCATCGGTCGGTTGTTGAACATGCCGCCGATCGGTTCATCCGCCGGCGGAAAACAACTGATAGGTTGCACCCGCTTCAGTCTCGCCGTCCGCTTTCTGCCAACCGAACAGCTCGGCCGTAAAACGCAAACGCCGTTGCCGGGTCGGCGCCAACAGTTCGTGCCAACCAACCCGCCCGGCTTGTTCGGCTCGACCAGGTTGCGCGGCCGTCCTGCGCTCGCCTCACGGACAATCCCTGGACCAGCGCCAGGGTGGCCGCTTGCGGGTCGGCGACGACGGCGATGCGGCCGATGTTGCTGTCGGTCGGCGGAACGTAGACCGTGCCGCCGAGCCGCTTGAGCGCGGCTGTGGTCACTTCCACGTCATCGACGCTGACATACCCCATCCACCGCGGCGTCGCGCCCATGCCGCCTCGCCTCCTGCGGCAAATCCATCAGTCCGCTCACCGGAGTCTGCGCCGAGGTAAACAATGTGTAAGCGAGATTGGGCGTCGATCGGTCCTCGACACCCCAGCCCAGACTTCGGCGTAGAAGACGCGCGCCGCCGCCATGTCGGTCGTCATCAGTTCGTACCAGATGAAACGTCCATGATGGTGCCGGTCACGTCGAGTCTCCGTTCGGCGCTCATAAGCAACGACGGCTGATGGATTGGCAATCGTTGCTTTTGCAGACGCGAACGGCGACGGAGCGCCGAGCAAAACAGGAGGCGACAACTTCCCTCCTGGGTTGTTTGTTCCCTTCATCGCAGCGTCGATCTTCGATGAATAGCGGATGAATAGACAGCAACAATATCGTTCATAAAGATGAACCGAACTTATTGCAGCTACAGCCATATTTCGCGCTGAATCATGTGACTGTCTTGCGTGGCACATTGGCGCGGCGTACACTGCGCTTGCTGGAGTCAAACTACTTTTTACAAGGTATGGAGGTTTCGACTATGTCACGGGTGAAGCAAAGCTTCGAAGAAGAAACGTGTGATGAAATCCGTGCCGGTGCTGGGAGCCGCCGGATTGACGTTTTCCCTGGTCGGCGGCGCATCCGCAGCAGCCGTGCCGACCGCCGACGTGCGACGTCGCCGACCGTTGGACTTGGTCATCAGGTCACGCTCGGCGAGGAAGAAATCGCCGACGTCAGCCTGGCGACGTTCTATGTGTTCGACAAGGAAAACACGGCGGCGGCGCAGAACGGCGTGCAGGTCGCCTGGCGTGGTTGCGGCGGTTGCCGTGGCTGTCGCGGGTGCCGAGGTTGCCGCGGCTGTGGCGGTTGCGGTGGCTGCGGTGGTTGCGGCGGCGGTTGCTGCGCTTCGTGGGGCGCTTGCCGCTTCTGCTAAGGCAGGCTGCGTTCGCACTACGCTGATTGACGAAGTTCTTGGCCGGGTCCGACCATGTCGACCCGGCCAATCCTTGTTTTGCGTCGACCCGTGCGATTCCACGATTTCATCGCTGTCACGACGATGCCGCCAGATCGGCGCGGCATGCGTGCGACGACGAAGCGGATTTCAAGCCTTGTCGAAGAAAGCGACGCGCCCGAACTGGTGTAAAGAAATCCGGCGCGCGCCAGCAACGCCCCTCACTCCGCCAAGGCCGCGAGCGGCAAGAAAGCCGCGCGCGGCAAGCGCGCCGCGCGGCAGCCGAAGGCAAGCCAGAACGTTCCGCAGTTCGCGCCGAACTTCACCGTCTATGTGCTGCCGCCCGATCGGTCTGCCTCTACTCCGAGGACCGCAAATTCTTCCTGCATGGCGAGCTTTATTGCGCGCTCGCCACCGCGATCGGCAAAGGCGGCAAGAGCTTTCCCGAAATCGCCGAGCGAGCTGTCAAAGCAGTTTCCGCCCGACAAGATCGAGGAAGCGCTCAAGCGGCTGATCGAGCGCCGCTATCTCGTGCCGGCATCGCCACGTCCGTCGCGGCGTCGCCGGCTATTGGGCGAGCCTCGGCCTGCCGCCGGGCATGGCCGAACAAAATCTCGCAAATTGCCGCGTGCGCGTCGAAGCGATCGACGTCAAGGGCGCGGCCGAATTCGGCGCTGCGCTTGAGCGAGCTCGGCGTCCGCGTCGTCAAACGTTCGCCCGACCTGACGGTCACGCTGGTCAACGATTATCTCGAGCGGCAACTGGCCGAATTGAACCGGCAGCGGGTCGCGGACCGTACGCCGCTGGCTGCTGGTGCAGCCCTCCGGCGCCTTTCCGCTGGTCGGACCGGTGTTCAATCCCGGCGACGGCGCCTGCTGGACCTGCCTGTTCGATCGCATGATCCGCAACCGCGAGGTCAAGGGATTTCTCGACCGCGGACCGGCGCGCGCGGTCGCGATTTCGCCGCTCGTCCGCAACACGCTCGGACAAAGCGCCATCCAGTTCGCCGCCCTCGAAGTCGCCAAGGCGATCGCCACCGGCTTTCGCACCGAGTTGAACGATCACATCGTCAGCCACGACCTGCTGGGCGCGAGCCTCGTCAAGCACTACGTCGCGGCGCGCCCGCAATGCCCGACCTGCGGCAGCAAGAAACTGCGCGATCCGCGCCGCGCGCCAGCGCCGATCGAGATCAGCGCCGGCGCCAAGCTGGTCATGACCAGCGGCGGATACCGCACGGTGTCGTCGCGCGCGACGGTGGCGCGTCATCGCAAGCATGTCAGCCCGCTCACCGGCGTGGTGACGAGGCTCGAGCGGATCGAAGCCGATCTGCCGATGAACACCAACTATTTTGCCAAGCATAATTTCTCGGCGCCGGCGCAGAACGTCGATCAGCTCCGCGCCGGATTGAGCGGCGGCAGCTTCGGCAAGGGCAGCACCGCCGAGCAGGCCGAAGCCAGCGCGCTGATGGAGTCGATCGAGCGCTATTCCGGGATCTTCCAGGGCGACGAAATCCGGATGACGCGGCGGTTCACGGATTTTGCGCCGGGCGAAGCCATCCTTCCCAACGACGTCCTGCTGTTCAGCGACGCGCAAGCCCGCGCCGACGATCACGTGCACGACCACGGCGAAACCCAGGCCGGCGCCCGCTCCGTTCGATCCCTCGGCCAAGATCGAATGGTCGCCGGTCTGGTCGCTGCGCGATGATCGCTTCAAATATCTGCCGACCAGCCTGCTGTATTTCTTCTACAGCGGCCCCGCCGCCTTCCAGGCCGATTCCAACGGCTGCGCCGCCGGCAACACGGTCGAGGAAGCCATCGTCCAGGGCTTCCTCGAACTGGTCGAGCGCGATGCCTACGCGATCTGGTGGTACAATCGGTCGCAGCGCACGAGGTCGATCTCGACCAGTTCGACGATTCCTACGTCCACGATCTGCAGAACCAGCTCGCCGACACCGGCCGCAAATTGTGGGTGCTCGACGTCACCAGCGATCTCGGCGTTCCCACCTATGTCGCGATCCTGCACTGGATGCAGAACGGCCAGGAAAACATCGAGTTCGGATCCGGCGCGCATTTCGACAAGCGCATCGCGCTGCTGCGCACGCTGACCGAACTGAACCAGTTCCTGTCGATCGGCTTGATGGACGGCGGCACCGGCGAGAAGCCGAGCCTCGACGGCGTCACGCCGCTGCAATCTGGAGAACTATCCGTTCCTGATGCCCGATCAAAAATCCGTCGCTGCCGTCGGGCCTCGATTTCGGCCGGCTCGACAACACCCGCGATCAGGTGCATGCCTGCGTCGAGATCGCCAGGCGCGCGGGCCTCGATTTCCTGGTGCTCGAACCAGACCCGGCCCGATGTCGAAGTCCCCGTGGTCCGGGTGATCGTTCCGGGATTGCGGCATTTCTATCGCCGCTTCGGGCCGGGCCGGCTTTACGACGTTCCGGTCAAGCTCGGCTTGCGCGATCAGCCGATGCCGGAAAGCGAACTGACGCCGTTCCTTCCCCATAGCTGAGGAGATCTGGCGTGCGCGCTCCCGCAAAAAGCAAAGCGCGGCGCGCCACGCCATCGACATTGTCGGCGGTGCTGAGCCCGCAGATCACGCTCGAGGCGCATGCCGGACGGCAATATCTGCGCGCTGCTTCGACGGCTATTCGGTCGAGCTCGGAAAATTCAGCGCTCGCCGCCGCGGATCGCGCGCGACAGCTGCGCACCGGCCTGCCGCTCGATTCGCTGTCGTCCGACGGCGCCGATCGACAAGGAAATCGATCTGCTGGTCCGGCGATTGGCCCGGCGCGGTCTTCTGGAATATCGCCTCGGACACGGCGGGGAGAGGCACGGACCAGGTCGTCATCGAACCGCAGATGCCGGATTATTGGCCGCGGACGCCGAAGCTCGGCGCGACCGATCGGATCGTGCTGTCGCGGTTCGCCTATTTGCGCCGGCGCGGCAAGCGAGATGGTGCTGGAATCGCCGCGCGCCGGCGCGCTGTTCAGGATTTGCGATCCGAAGGTCGCGGCGGCGCTCGCGATGCTGGCGACCCCGCACACCGTCAGCAAGCTCCGGCGGCAGGACGGCTTTCCCGGCGATCGAGCTTCTGGCTTTGCTGCTGGATTGCCAGATCCTTTTCAAGGTCGAGCCGCCGACAGCGAAGGCCTGCGCGCCACCGAAGGCGACGCCAAGCTCGTGCTGTGGGATTTCCACGATCTGCTGTTCCACACCCACTCCACCGAAGGCCGGCAGGCCAATCCGCTGGGCGGGCTCTATCCCTATGCCGGCGTGATGCCGCCGCCGCCGGCGGTGCGGCCCGCTGGCCCGGCAAGAAGATCGATCTGCGCCAGCACGGCGCCAACGGATGCGCCCTCGCCGTTCACCGCGCTGATGCAGGCGCGTCATTCGACCCGCGGCTTCGACGACGGCCAACCGATCACGCTCGCCGAGCTCTCGCAATTCCTCGACGCGACGCGCGCGCATCCAGTCGAAATGGCAAAGCACCAGCTGGAAGGCGGGGGTCCGGTCATCGCCTATACCACCCGGCCCTATCCGGCGGGCGGCAGCAGCTACGAACTCGAACTTTATCTGACGGTGACCAATTGCGAGGGACTCGATCGCGGCTTCTATCACTACGACGCCGACCGGCACGCGCTGGTGCCGATCAAGGTCGCGGCCGCATGATCTCGAGAGCCAGTTGGCCTCGGCCGAATTCGCCATGGACGCACCGGGACGCGCCGCAGATCCTGATCACGATCGCGGCGCGGTTCGACCGGATTTCCTGGAAGTACAGTTCGATCGCCTATTCGCTGATCCTGAAAGATGTCGGCGTGCTGATCCAGACGCTCTATCTGATGGCGACCGACATGGGGCTGGGCGGCTGCGCGATCGGCAGCAACAATATCGACCTGTTCGCGCGGATGACCGGGATCGAATTCCACGTCGAGGGCCCGGTCGGTCAATTCGCGCTCGGCCGCGGCGTCCAGGGCGAAAACGGATAGCGGCGCGCCATGGACGGAACCGGAACAACCGATGATGGCAGCGGAAGCCGGGCGCCCGCCGATGGCGGGCCTGGCCATCGCGGTGGTGCTGCTGGTGGTCGGGATATGGCTGGCGCACGAACTGACCGCCGCCAGCAAGATGCAGGACTGCCTGATGTCAGGCCGCACCAATTGCAACGTGATCGAGCCGGCTCACTGAATGCCGCAGCCGATGCGTCGAAGCGAAGCGTCGCGCTCAATTGCAGGGGTGGCGCCGGCCGTCCTGGCCGCGATAATTGGCCGACGACTGCCCGCACAACCGGTGAAAGCCGTCATAAATGCCGTAGGGTGCGCCGTTGACCGGATATACCACCCGATCCGGCGGAACCGTGGTGCCCGGATAAAAGTCCGGCGGGCCGTAATTGTGCAGATAGATATCCTCGCTCGCGGCATGGCGATGATGATGCCGGATATGCATTTCGGCATCGGCAGCGAAGCTCGGTGCGGAAACCGACAACGTCAGCGCCGCCGCGACCAAAAACCTCAATTTCATCGCCAGTCCCCGTGTTCGATCGATCGCCGGCCATTAGCCGAGGCCGCAAGCCTTAACCCGTGGTCCAATGTTTCTCAAGCGGCGCCCAAGAGCAACAAAGAGCGACCCGAAGCAGCCCATTTGAAGGTAGTTCCCCGCCAAGCGTGCTCTAATCAGCACAGCTAAACCCTACACAGCGGTATAAATCACGAGCTTGAGGGCGGGATCGTCGGTTGCCTGGAAGCTGGCATATTCGAATCGCAGCAGGCCCTTCCTGGGGTGCTTCAACACCTTTTCGCCGGTCGAGGTGCCGCCGACATCGTGCGCCTCCCACCAGGTCGCGAATTCCGGGCAGCCCTGGCGGACCCGCGCCAACAGGTCGATGAAGGCGGGATCGCCCGCCCACAGATCATGTGTCGCGCGGAATTTCGCCACGATGCGTTGGGCTTCATCGAGCCAGGCGGCTCCGAACAGGCGCCTGGTATGCGGGTTCGTCAGCACCGTGATCAGGATGTTGCGGTCGGCCTCGGGCAGCCGATCGAATGCGAAGATGTCGTTGGCGGCCTTGTTCCACGCCAGCACGTCCCAACGGCGGCCGGTCAGATAGGCCGGCTGATGCGAGTGTGTCGATCAAGCGGCGGATGGTGCCCGGCACCGTCTCCGGCACGAACGCCCGGCGGCCGGCGCTCTGCGTCAGCGCGCGCAGATGCGCGTGTTCGGCCTTGCTGAGACGCAGCGCGCGCGCCAACGCATCGATGGTGGTGGCTGACGGGCTGACGCTGCGCCCCTGCTCCAGCCGGATATACCAATCGACGCCGATGCCTGCGAGTTCGGCGACTTCCTCGCGCCGCAGACCCGGCGTGCGGCGTCGCCGCGCGCTCGACAGACCCATCGTCTTCGGACTCAATCGCTCGCGCCGGGAGCGCAGGAAATCGCCGAGTTCGCCGTGCTGCGGATCCGCCATGAATTCGAACTCCGTCGAGGGAGGGCCGGACAGTCCTAGGATAATACCAGGCCTTGTTGGGATCGGGAAGCCCTGCGAGCATGGCCTCGATCAACGCGAGGTGTCCCCATGAAAGCAGCCGTGCTCAAAGCGTTCGGATCTCCGCTCACCATCGAGACCGTGCCCGATCCGGTGCTCGGCACCGGCGAGGTCATCGTCGATGTCGTGGCCACGCGGGTGCTGGCCTACATGAACGAGGTCTTGAGCGGGCAACGCAAATATCTGCTCGATTTGCCGGTGGTGCCCGGCCCCGGCGGCATCGGCCGGGTGCGCGCGATCGGACCGGATGCCACGCACCTTGCGATCGGCGATTGGGTCTATTGCGATCCGACCGTGCGATCGCGCGACAATGCGTTTTCGCCCGACATCACGCTGCAAGGCCTCAGCGCGGGCGGTGAAGGCGGTCTTCGCCTGCAGAAATATTTCCGCGACGGCGCCTGGGCGCAGCAGATGCGGCTGCCGACCGAAAACGCGATCGCGATCGGCGACCTCGACAAAGCCGACGCCGCACGATGGTGCGCGCTGGGCACCTTGCTGGTACCTTATGGCGGATTTCTCGCGGCCGGGCTGCAGCCCGGCGAGACCGTGCGTGGTCAATGGCGCCACCGGGGCATTCGGCAGCGCTGCCGTTGCGGTGGCGCTCGGGATGGGCGCAGCCAGCGTAATCGCGACCGGACGAAGCGCGGCCGCGCTGGCGGATCTGTCGCGCCGGTTCGGCGGCCGGCTACGTACGGTGACGATGCACGGCGACGAGGACGCCGATCGCAAACGCATCCTGGAGGCGTCGCCCGGCCCGATCGATTGCGTGCTGGACATCCTGCCGCCGGCTGCGAGTTCGGTGCAGGTGCGAACCGCGCTGATGGCGGTGCGGCCCTATGGTCGCGTGGTGCTGATGGGCGGCGTCGGCATGCTCGGGGGCGCCGGGCTCGACCTGCCCTACCCCTGGATCATGCGCAACTGCATCACCATTCACGGCAAATGGATGTACCCGACCGAGGCGACCACGCTCATGGTCGGATTGATCCGTGGCGGGCTGATCAACCTCGACCATTTCGATGTCACTGCGTTCGGGCTGGAGCAACTGCCGGAAGCGATTACGCATGCCGCCGCCCATAGCGGCCCGTTCAAGATGACGGTGATCGAGCCGTGATCACGGCTTGCCCGACGAAAACCCGTCCCGCTCCCGGGTACACGTCAACTACACGTGGCTATTCACCGAAAAGAAGCGCACGCTTCGCAAGCGTCCATCCTCCAACGCAAGCGAGATCGATATGGCCAAAGGCGAACAGAGAAGTAACCGGGAAACCAAGAAGCCCAAGAAAGAGAAGATCAAGACCACCGCCGCTGCGCCCAGCCAGAAGACCGGCGGATGGCAGCCCACGGTCAACACCGGCAAGAAGAAATAGCGCGGCCGGCGCCGCGGTACGGTGTCGATGCTCTCGATCGGGATCTGCGGATAGCTTTCCGCTTACAGGCACAGACTTAGAATTTTGAACCGACAGGTTTTGGCGGCGCTCTGTTTTGCACCGGACTTGTCGCTCGACTTGCCACCAGACTTCTCACCAGACTTGGCGCCGGCCTTGTCGTCTTGCTTGTCGGCCACCTTGGGCGCCCCCGGTGTTCGCTTGGTTGCCTTCGGCTGCGGACGCTCATAGTCGCCGGCGATTTCCATCGACCAATAGGTTCGCCCTGTCGACGCACTTTTCACGCTCGCGATGCCGAATCGGGTCGCATTGCGCAGCAACAAATTCTTCCGATGCTCCGACGAGTTGATCCATTGCGTGAGTGTCTTTGGAAAACTGTCGTAGCCATAGGCGATGTTTTCCGCGGCGCGTCCGGCGTTGGAGGACGCGATCCGCGAGGAAAATTGTCCGAGCACTTCGTGACTGAGTTCATCCTTGCCTGCCATCGCGGCGGCCTGTTCATGCGCGATGCGGGTCAACGTGGGATCGAGCGTCACCCGCCCTTCGCCGTGCTGCTGACGAAAATTCGAAATCAGGTCGGCCGGCGACTCCGCGGTCTGCGCGGAGACCGCACCGCACCAGGCCAGCGACAGCCAGAGCGAAAACAGCAACCTGAATTTCATGAGCGGTAAAACGCGCCTCGTGCAGGAAAAGGGAGCTGAATTCCAGCTAAGCCATTGAAATAACTGGTCGGGGCACAAGGATTCGAACCTTGGACCTGCAGTACCCAAAACTGCCGCGCTACCAGGCTGCGCTATACCCCGATCTCTGGGAATGCAGTCGATACACGCTTAAGGCAGGGCCAGCAAGGCGCGGTTGGCCGGGCCTTTGCCTTGAACCTTCGATCGTCGTTAAAGCCTCAATGGCCGTTGAACAGCGGATGTCCGACCCGGTCGCCGGGCTGGATGCCGTATTTCTGGGCGGTGCCGGCGATCACTTCCAGCACCCCCTTGGCCAGCCCGTTGGATGGAATGATCCGGGTCGACAACGGCTCGGTGTTCTGGGCGATGCGCAGGATCCTGCCATCGGCGCGGATGAAGATCATGTCGAGCGAGATGTAGGTGTTCTTCATCCACATCGACACTTCCTGCTCGGGCGAGAAGTCGAACAGCATACCTTTCCCGTCGGCCAGTTCCTTGCGGTACATCAGCCCGGTGGTCTTTTCTTCTTCCGTGGTCGCCATTTCGACCGAGAATACATGGACGCCGGTCTTGGTAACGATCTCCAGTGGCTGGATCGTCGCCGCGTGTGCTTCGGGACCCGTCAGCGCCCATAGCGCGACCACCGACACCAGCATCGCGAACCAGATCCGCACACCCATGAGCGGGCGGACCCGGTCTCTACCTGAATTTAAATTCATGAACACCACTTACCCGGCCATCACATTCGCCGGCTTTGGAGCCGGTTGCCGCGGAACCCTAGCCCAAGGATGATGGCAAATACCAGACGACCGGCGCGGCCGAGAGATCAATTCGGCGCGCGTCACGTGGCGGAGTTGATGGGCAGGGTACGGCCTAGACCGGCCGCTCGCCCATTCAGTGCGACGAAATCCCGGGCGCGCCGGTTTCCGGCTGGATCTCCGCCGCCATCATGCCCTTGGAGCCGGGCCCGAACCGGACCAGCACATATTGACCAGGACGCAGCTCGGTCATCCCGAAGCGGCGCAAGGTCTCCATGTGCACGAAGATATCAGGTGTCCCCTCGCCGCAGGTCAGGAAGCCGAAACCGCGAAGCCGGTTGAACCATTTGACCTGCGCCCGCTCCAGACCGCTGGTCGGCGTCACGCTGACGTGGGTTCGCGGCGGCAGCATTTGCGCGGGATGGATCGCGGTTGATTCATCCATCGAGAGAATGCGGAACGCCTGATAACCCTTGGAGCGCTGTACACACTCGCACACCAGTCGCGCCCCTTCATAGGCGGTCTGATAGCCATCGCGCCGAAGCACCGTGACGTGCAGCAGCACATCGGGCCAACCATTGTCGGGCACGATGAAGCCGTAGCCTTTCGAGGCATCGAACCATTTGATGACACCGCTGATCTCGACGAGATTTGCGGCGCTATCGCCAAGCCCCGATAACGCGTCCATCGCAGGATCGCGCTCGCCCGAAAAATCACCGGGACTGAACGCGTCCCGCCCCAATCTACTTTGACCAAGTCGGTTAGGACCCGTCACGCCCGGTGACGACCCTCCCATCTTCTTGGACTCAAATCCGTCCGACCCCATGACCCCGGACCCCACACATTGTAAACGGCCCGTCAGAAGCTGACGGCGCCTGTATCGTTGCCCATCCGTGAGAAAATCTAGATGACGCCACGCGAATCTCTCGAATCAAACGATAACACTCCCGCCTGCGGCGCATAGCTAAAAAACGAATAAGGCCAAAGCTATGAACAGTCTTGCGTCGACGCGAATCAATCCATCATCAGTTACCGACAAACGGGCCGAGTGTCTCCCCGATGTCGTGCCTGATCACCAGATCGGCCGTATCATCCTGATCGGTAGGCTCATTATTGATGATGACCAGTTTGGCGCCACTGTTTTTCGCCATCTGTGGAAAACCTGCCGCCGGCCAGACCACCAGCGAAGATCCGATCGTGATGAAGAGATCGCAGCTCTGCGCTAGTTCGGCAGCGCGGTGCATCTCGTCTTCCGGCATCGCCTGGCCGAACGAGATGGTGGCGGTTTTGATGGGTTCATCACACACGGTGCAGTCAGGCGCCCCACCCATTGTGTCGAAGCGTTGCCTGACCCACGGCAGATCGTAAGCGCGTCCGCAGCCGATGCAGCGCGCATAGGTAGTGTTGCCGTGAAGTTCCACGACATGCCCCGGCGGCGAAGCCTGACATCTGATGCAGATTGTCAATGTTCTGGGTGATGACGGCGGGAATCTTGCCGGCCTTGTAGAGCGATGACAGCGCGCGATGACCGCGTCCGGGCCGTGCCGCGGCAAATGTCGGCTCCATCGCGAAGCGACGCCGCCATGCTTCGTCGCGCGCGTCGGCGCTCGCAACGAACTCGTCGAACGGTATTGGGCGATTGCGGCTCCACAGTCCGCCCGGAGAACGGAAATCAGGAATTCCGCTTTCGGTCGAGATGCCGGCGCCGGTGAATGGAACGATGATGGACGCCTCGGCGATCATATCGCCGAATTGTTCCACGCCGCTGCGAAGATCCGATGCGATCACAAGCAATTATCCGATGAATTGGCCGTGCCTGTCATAGCACGGCCAATCGGATTGTGGTGTCGGCACCGCGATAATCGCACTGCGCCGCGATCACACTCACATCACGCCGCGTTCGCGACGGAGTCCCCGCCGGTTTGATCGCCGTCACGTGTCTCGACGTCGCGTGTTGTCTCGCCGTCCCGTTTCGACTTCGACGCCCCAGTAGAATCCTGCGATCGACCTGCGGGCTTGCCCTCTGACTTGCCTTGCGATTTCCGCACGGGCTTGCCGTATTGCTGAGCAAGCCTTTCCATTTCCGCGGCCAATTCGGTTTGCCGTTGCGCAACCTTCTCCGCCAGCTTCTCGATCACGCGATCCCGCAAGGTCGCGAGTTCCTCGATGTTCAGTGACTCCAGATCAATCTTTGCCATGATGGTCTCCCCTGTACCGCCCGGCTAGAGGCACCAAATTTAAGTCACAAGCGCGGCGGCACGGCTGACTTATCCACCGCCGTCGGCCGCACACCGCCACAATCCTGCAACGCTGCGTCCCAATTCGCGCCCCAATCTGCCGCGTCAATGGTCGTGGGACGCGAATCAAGACACAACACACTCAAAGGATGGGCAATGACTGAGCAGCAAGACCGTCTGGCACGTGCGCGGGCTGAAATCGCAAAGCATGTCGCCAGCTTCAAGGCCACGCAGGAGAAATTTGAGCGGGAGCGCGAGGAGTTTTTTATCGCCACGCTGGAAAACGCCAGGAACGGATCCGGCGGCAAAGCATTGTGGTCTTAAGAGCGCTGCCTCAGCGTTCTATCCCCCAAGTCAACCCCGCCATTCCCCCGTGGCGGGGTTTTCGTTTGCGCCGACCCGGTCTATCGAGCTGCGGCTGCCGGTAACGCGCAGTAACAAAAAGGCCCGGAACGGACGTCCGGGCCTCTTGCTTCCGTTACGGGCTACCAATGACGCCAATAACGATGGCGGTAGTAGGGGCCACCGTAATAGGCGTACGGGCCAGGACCATACGCCGGACCATATCCGTAATAGCGTGGGCCGTAGCTGTAATAACGCGGCCCGTAATACGGTCCGTAGGCGCCATACGCGCCCGCGGCGAGCGCGCCCGCCGCCAATCCGAAGCCGATTCCCGGTCCCCAACCAAAGCCACGCGCTTCAGCTCGCTGCGGAGCAGCGACCGCGGTGACGCCGACGGTGGCCACCGTCGCCAGAACTGCCAGTGCCTTTCTCATGTCGAATCTCCTCTTTGATCGCCTGAGGAATAACGCTGTCGGGTTTCGATGGTTGCAGGGAACCCACCACTCCGTTTGCCCACGATCCCCATCCAGAGCTGCCGGGACCAGAACTACATTTGCGCGATCAACTTCTTGGCGGGATCTCTAACTGACATCCACCAGCACGCAGAACTGGCCAACAAGCCCATCACGGCGCAAACCATCAAATTCTCATGCGGCAGGTCTATCAATTTCGGCAGGTAAGCCATTGCTGACCCGCCAAAAACTCCCGCGCCGGCCGATGATCGCAGATCTGTGCGCCCCACGGCGACGACGAGAAAGTTCAGCCATTCCGGCACCAGACCCATGATCAGAAAAAGCACGAAGGCCACTTCATACGTGTCGGCACCGCCAATGGTTTGACTACTCAGGTAAACCACGCCGGGCACGTAGACGAAGGCCCCGAGCAAGGCAACGATAACCGGACCCAGCAGTCCGAAAGCAACGATCCTGTTCATCGACTTGAAGTCATCTCCGGGCCAGGCCAGTTCAAGCCCGCAGCACCCGCTCGCATTCGCCCCGCAATCCCATTCGTTCTCTCGCGGACAGCCACGCTGGCAATATCATGTGACGCGCGCCGAGACATTGCAGCCTGGAGCACGGACGCGGCAACCTCATCTTCCAGAAGAAGCGTGACACCGGATATCTTCGAGGGAAGATCTCGCCAAAACCATCGGCCATGGCAGAGGACGCTGGCGCATCATGAGTAGTCCGGATTTATTTCGGTGGCTGCAGTCCGGGACTGTTGGCCCATTTATCGAGGTTCTCGACCACCTTCTCGTGGCTGGGACGGGTCGGCAGTTTCTGCTCTTTCGGGATTCGCTGTTGCTTGGTTTCCTGGGTCATCGGCGATCTCCCTTGGCTGCAAAGATAGGAGTTCTGGCGTGAATACACAACGAATAACCAATTGATTTTATTGTTATAATTTACTCACTTGAGGTGTTTTAGGTAGCTCATGGAACCAACGCCGAGTTAGCGGGTTTAGTCGCTTACTCAATTGGCTAACCGCAGGGCAAATCAATGAACGATATGCGCGGCGAACGATTGCAAATCATGCTCTCGCCTGAAGAACTGTCGGTGTTGGACGATTTCCGATACAAATACCGGATGCCTACGAGAGCGGCGGCGGTGCGGGAACTACTGCGTCTGGGTCTTACGGTCGGCGCGACCGACGGGGACGGACAGCAATCCAGCCACTATGGCGTGGTCAGTCGCGGCGGAGCACCCAGTTCACCGGAAAGCGACGGCGCCGAGTAGGATCCCGCCGCGATCAGCACGCCTGGTATTCCGGAACCAATATGGCAGATCGGGCTTCTATCGAGCATGCAGTGGCTTGAAGCTTTAATCAATGTGTCCGCCCTCGCCGGCTTTGTCGGCGTCGCCCATTGCTGGCCGAGCGGCCGTCGAGGCGACTGACCACGCTTTCTTACGTCCCCTTTTTGTTCCGCAGAACGAACAGGGGGCGATGTTTCCTGTTCGGCACCGCGTTAAGATTTGGTTGCCGGCATCTCGTTCGGAGCTTCGTTTACAGCCGTGTGCCGCGCATTCGACCATCTCGCCCGCTGCATCAAGGACCGCATCCAAGACAGGCTGCGCGTCCGGATCTGTCTCGACAGCGCCTTGAAGCTCATGGTCATCACCACCTCATGGTGGCGCATGCCCTTGCCACCCTTGACCAGCCCAAGATCCCGGATCACGCAAATGGTGCCGTCGCTCATGCGAGCGAAACGGGCATCCTTGAAATGGTGGCGCACGCGCGAAAACATCGGCGCAGCATGCATTGCCAGCCGATTTCAGTCAAACCTTGACCGTCACGAATCGCGCAAGGTCCTCCTCCGACGTGTCGCGATGCCTGGCTCGTCTCCTCGCGTTGCCCCAACAAGCATCGGCAATCTCGTCAAAGGGACGCCACGGTTCTGTAAAAATACTTGGATACCATGTTTGTCACCTCGTACCCGCATCCACGGCGATGAGTTGAGCCGCGAACCGCCATGACCGCTCAGGAACAACATCAGGTCCGGTTCGCCGCGAAATTTTAGACCTAATTACTTCCGCTCCGCCTTTTCTCTGCATAGGCCTATGCGCAACTTAAATGCGTCGAGGTCCGTAGCTCGTTAGCTCAGATTATACCGGGAGTGGTCGTGGTGCTGGTTTACCGTTTTAGTGAAGAAGAAAATCTGGCCGTGAAGGCCAGGCTCAACATGTTGTTGGGCGCGAAGGAATTCGATCGGTTATTTCTCGGCTTCGAGTGCGGAAATATCCTCGGCGACATCGCTCACGTATATGCTGGCAGCGATGATCTCGCCGGTCGAATTGATTCCGACTACACGCTTCACATCGCAATCGCGATCGAGAGCGTCATCAGGCGTCCGGTGAAGCGCGTCAACGTTTTGCCGAGAGCCTACATGAATCCCGAGGCAGGACTTTAAGCTTCCTTCCGATACTGCTGCTTCTTGGTTCGTTGCCGACCATTTCAGCGCCGCGAGCGCTCAAAGTCCGCAAGCAGATCGCAGCCTCACCGTTTCAAAGTCGAACTGTGACAAATTGACCACTCCCGCTTACGTGATTGGCTCCTCGCGCACGCTGGTGGAAAACTGTGGTCACTCCAGAGAAGCTCGGAAACCAGCCCCCGAGAGCACTTCGAAGAGTACCTCCAAGAGAGCCCCGCCGAGAGCGTCCCCCGCTTCCCCACCGGCGGGGTTTTTCTTGTGCCGCGCGATGGATTGTCGTCGTCAGGCTGCTTTCTTTTCGACCCGCTCGAACTGAGCAAGAATCTGAATCCGGATTTCCTCGGCCACCGGCCCCTGCGCCTTGCGCATCAAGTTCCAAAGCCGAATGAGTTCTCGTTGCTTTGCGTCGTCCATGGTGACCACCTCCAATGAGAATCTGATCATGAACAAAACAGGAACATAAAGCAAGCGCCAGCAGCGAGACCGGGGTTGGAATTTCTGCGCACGGAACGTCGGAAACCTGGAACCGGAGGTTCGCCTAAGGCCGGGTCGTCCCGATCGCGGCGCGAGCCCTCCGCATCGATCCGACCAGCCCGATAGAAACCCATCATGAGCAAACAACGATTGCTGCGACAGGCCGAAAACGCAGAGCGTCACGCGTAACAGACCGCTGACGAGGCCGTTCGCGAGACACTGCGGAAGCGGTCGAGGATTGCAGACACGAAGCCGAGCAAGAACCTGACCGATCGCCGCGTTTCAGGCACCGAACTCGAAAGTTCATCGATGTCCGTGAGGATCAAACCGACGAACCTGTTCGCTGGTTTGAAATCCAGAGTTTTTCTTGAGATCGTGACCGGCGCGGCGGGAAGATATCCGCACCGGCGGTGTAGACTCTATGCTCCCTGAGAGCACCGAAGCGGACCTGGCGTATTTTGATTGCCCTGCGCCGCGGCCGTTTCTTTGAAAGCCCCGCAAACTCCAGCACGGGGCTTTCATTTGAACATTTGAAATCGCGCGTGACCCGGCATTGCGAAATATCGTTCGCGCGCCCCGAAAGTTTTTCAGCTCGTCTCACGACGACACATTTACCGGCCTCGCCTTGCTCGCTAGACCGGCGATTTACTGCTACTGACGGCCTCGCCACGCCGAAAGGCCACGAAATCCTATCGCTGCCCCCAGGAGGATGACAACCATGCGATATCTTCACACCCTGACGCACGAGTGCTGAAAACCGTTATTTCATAGTGTTTTTGAAAGCCTGCCGCCCGCAAACCGCCCGCTACGCGGCTTCGGCCAGTCGTTCTACGCGAAACATGACTTCCTGCATCAGCTTCTCAATCGCAGCGGTGGATTTTTCCAGATAGTCCGGCGCGTGCGGCGCATAGATATCTGTCGTGGAAAGAGCCCGGTGCCCGAGCTGCCCTGCAATTTCCCACTTCGGCACGCCTGAGGCTCGAAGCCATCGCGCCACTGACCGCATCGCGTGTATCGAAATCGACGTACTCGAAGGCGAAGACCTAGAGGTTCGCGCATAACGTGTGCTAGCTTTTAGAGGTTCGGCGCCTCCTCCCCCCACCCCTCGGCGCCAGAACGAAGCCCCTAACCATGGGGCTTTTTATTGCAGGGCTACTCAATGGCGGAAGACGACAAAGTCAAAATTCACTTCATTTGTGAAGCTCAGACTGAAGACAGCCCTCCGGTGCGTCTTCTGGATGAAATCGCGGGGCAGCTAGTTGAGCCCGCAATCCCTCCGACCATCGACTACACGCTGAACCGTGGTGATTTCAGCGCAGACGACGGTGCGCTTGACCACTTCACCGTCGATATGATGGCGACGGACAGGCTGGTCATCGCGGACTTGTCGGACCTCACCCCGACCGCCTACTTTATCCTGGGGGCGCGGTCCCACAGAAGGCTGCCGATCGTCTATATTTGCGACGAGACAGCCGCTGTCCGGCGCGACCTGCGAACTCACAGAATCGTTCGGTACTCGATGGAGGATCTTCCGGGTTCAGTGATGGACTTGCGCGAGGAAATAGAGATTGCGCTTGCCGACGACAACTACCCCCATGGTACAGCTCCGCAGCTTCCTGTTCCTCCACTTCCGCCGCGCGAGATGCGGCTTGAGCTCGCCAACCGGATTGAGGCGACCGCAGATGTCATACGCACCCTCCGCATCAATTCGGTCAGCGCCAGCGTCGATGAGCTGGTCGCGATCGCTGATGAGCTGAAGACCCTCCCAGACGAAAACAGCCCGTCGCGGCTGCAGGAGGCGGCCGACAAGTCGCTCAAGGTAATCTTTGCTTTACTCGACGAGATTTCCTCTCAGCCAGGCGCGAGAATGGCCATAACGGGCGCCATCGCCCTCATCGTTGGTGGGACAGGGGCGCCAGGTGCGGGAGCGTTCAGTGCAGGGCTCGCGTTTTGGTACGGCAAGGAGGTGTTCACGAAGTGGATCGCCGCATGGCGTAAGCGAAACAACCCACCGAAGCGCTCGAAGCAGAAATGAGCGTTCACGCTCTGACTCTATTTCGTTCGCAAAGAACGAATCGGAATCGACAAAATCGCCACCGCCCGAATCTTAAGGAGCGGTTACGAGCCAGACCCGGGCGATTTCGCCGATGAAAACTCTGTCAGCTCGCTGGCATTTTCGTACCGGTCGAACTTCGCGATCTGACCGCCCTTCTTCCAGCTGGTCCGCGATGTCAGGGACCGAGAGGATGTTGGCCTTGGCCTCGTTGTAGGCTGACAGCCTCTGTTCGTCGCTGACGCCCTCGTCAGGCCCCATCAGGGTCGATACCGACCGGCAGGTTTATTCGGCGCGGCTTGAGCCGCGGTGTTGTCTTCAAGAGCAACCAGCAAGCCGTTTTGAACTCGCCAAATCCGGTACCCGGAAGCGCCAAGTTCAATCTCCATGGCGAGCCCAACACCTTCGGCGGCAACAAATACTGGCTAATTATCAAGCCGGACAACACGGCCTACACCTCGTCGATGATGGGCAACTTCATGCGAGAAGCCGGAAAATGCCAACCAGAGAAGGCGACTGAGTTCTAAGAAATCACGTCGGAAAGTACCGGTAAGGAGTGTCACGCCGCTCGACCGCACCCCGGCTGAGCAACAGAGATAGGTCCTGATTGACCTGCTGCTGGTATCCCTTGTCGCCGTGAATAGCCCGAGCCAGCTCAAGCTCTGTGCGGCCGGGTCCCTTCTCGATCAAGAACTGAAGAACATCGACCTGGATCATGTTGACCTCCGCTGAAGAGGCCTACCAATAATCACCGAAAAATCAGCCGCGCTAGTTCACCTGGAGGATTTATTTTCAGGTACCCAAGCTAAGGCCACCACTTCCGGAGAAGAGGTCGAAGACTGCTAAGGTGCGCCAGGCCGTAAACCGCCAGAAGAACGGCCAGCGGCACTAAGACCACAACTGCGAAGGTGACCGGCCAGCGCATTGCCCTCACCGCGGCAGCACCTTTGGCGCTGAGCGAAAACGGTCCAATCTTCAAAGTAAGTTCGGGAGGGTCCCGACCCATGACACAGCTCTCCATTAAGGAAACTATAGAGCTGTCTTTCGGGGCGATTTAGATATGTGGCCTAACCTCAGAAGGGTTGGCAAGGGGTCTTTCCCGCAAGAACTTCAGAACGGTCCAGAATTGGGCCCATCCGCAAATAGTTTTTGACGAGTTGCTAATTCCCTTTGTTATTTCAGCAAAAAACGTGGTGGTCGTTGCGGTGAACCAAGCGATGAGAAGTGCGATTGCGTTTGCGATGGTCGCTTCGTTGAAAGGGTGATTCGGCCTACGTTCCGAATATCGATCGCTCGTAGTCGGACATGCCGGCAGCCAATAATCTGTCCAGAACCCGATTAAACCAGCTTTCGCGCTTCGGGCTCATACCTACCGTCATCCACGGGCCCGGAATGATTTGAAGCGACCGCCATTGCTCTTTGACGAGCTGGGCGTGGGTGACACCGTGCCGCCGTTCAAAACCTTCGTGGTCGGCGTCGTATTCGAGGTGGGCGCGCTTCGACAGCCCTACCGCAAAGAAGTGGTGGGCCTTCATGCCGGTGCCTGTACCCCAATCGGCCACACCACGAGGACGGCTCCGCTCTACGGCACGTTCTTTCGGGTAGATTGGACATGGGCGCCAGTCACTCTGCAGCCATACACCGAGCTGGTCGAAGTATCGGTCTTCAGGGGCGCTTGGCTTGCTCACGAACCAAGGCGCATATGAAGCAACGCAACATCAACAACCAAATGCTTCTCATAATCAGTCAGCGGCTCACCCTTCCTAAGCTTTTCAGCCGTCGCCTCCTCGAAACAAGCACTCACAGCAAGCTCAAGCAAATCGCCCATAAGACGCTCATCACGATACAAACGACGAGACACATGACCACACTGCGTCGCAAACTTCTTGCGCGCAGCCTTCTCCTCAGGCGTACGCTGAGGCATACGACGCAACTCATCACGCAGAAACTTCTTGTATTCTTTGTCCATGACGCCTTCTCCGGTTCGGCCGAAGCTAAACAGGACGGAGCGGTCAACGCAAATCGTTGAAGCTATATGTGCTGAGTGACACCAAGTGGAGTTCTTCACAAAGATATTCATGCTGCGCCGCCATTTCTGCCGTTCGCCGCGGTGTCGGGGAATTTATCGGCCTCGATCATTTCGACCATATCGGCGCGGCATGGGACGGCCGGGCACTGCGAATAATGGCCAACTGCAATGCTTACAGCCCGGCTGACGCGCATCCTATCCTTATCGCGATGCAGTCGCAGAACCACTGACCAATGAGAAGCTAGATGAGTGAAAAACGATACTTTGCAAGATTCGCTTGCCAACAAGACAACGGTTGAGCAGGCGCTCTCGCCAGGTAACGCGCAGTGCGGATGTGGAAGCCGCCTTTGAAACATTCGATACAAGAATGTTGGGCTTTGGGATGTCCGCCAAGGTCATCAGGGACTATATCGCCCAGCTTGAGACCAGCGCGACACGATGGCAGCCAATAGAGGAAGCCGACAAATCGCGAGGCAACTACGGATGGGGGCCGCAAGTTGGCACCAATGTTTGCTGCGGGAACAGCACCAGAAAGTGGTGGGACAAACCGAACTTTCAGCGAGCTATCAGCTTGGGGCTGAAGCCATCAAGATATTCCAGTATCTCCCGGCTGCACCCAGCCGCTCGGCTTAGCAACCTGAAAACGACAAACCCCGCTTAGGGCGCCCGGGCGCCCTAGCGGGGTTTGTACATGTTCGGCCCGCGCGCCTACTTATGCGGGGTGCGTTTAGCTGGGATAGAACAGCGTACGCTGTGAATGGTGGCCCTCGAATTGTCTGAACCGCGGCTTTAGGACCACAACGCGTCGAGACTTCTCAGTAACACGGGGCTCATGCCCTTCCGCCTTGGCGGTTATCTATCATCCGCTTGCCCGGAGGCCGTGAACATTCGCGCTAGTGAATGTTGGCCGGGCGGACCAAAAAGTTGGTCATATGCAGCCCTCCCTTCTGAGGACCGATAAGCAACCCAAGGTTGGCAAAAACAAGGAGGTGCAATGTCGCACCCTCTAACGAAGCAGTGTTCTCAGCTTTGCGACGCCGTTGGCGATGGTCTCGGCCTCCCGGGCATTTAGGTAATTCCCGGCGTGGGTGTAACGGGACTTGTGCAGGTCCTGTCGGTGCGAGACGGCCAGGATAAATCGCCCAGTGGCATCGACGACCTGAAAGCAGTCGTCGTGCTTGACGACCTTCCACGGCTCTTGAAGCCGGTCCAGCTCATTCACCACTTGCGACCTCCCAGCACCCTGCGCTCTCGTGGTCCGAGCGCACGGAGCTTGTCCCGCTCCTCGCATAGGGTGTCGATTTTAGTCAGCATCCGCTCCAGCAACGCCTCAGCCGACGCGGTTGAAATCCCGGCCCGCTGAAGGCTCAGGATCTCTTTCCGCTGGCGCCCGACCTGTACGCGCATGCGCTCGATTTCGCCCCGGATGAAGTCGATGTCCGGCATGGCCGCCCTCAAATCACGATGAGGCCTTATGAGAACAAAACCAGAACTAAGAGACCAGCCCCACGTAGCTGTGGATAAGGCTGTGCCTAAGCCCTTTCGAACCCGAAAAGCCGAAAACTGACGTTTGACTTACCAGAGCGAACGATGATGGACTTATGACTATTAAATGACCCTTCAGGGGACAGGAGAAAGCCAATGAGCATCGTCACCGGAGCCCAGATTCGAGCTGCTAGAGCCCTTCTGGGCTGGGACCAGGCCGAGCTGGCCGAGCGGGCCAATGTTTCGGTCAAGACCGTGAAACGTATGGAGCAGTCCGATGGCAACCTCGAAGCCCGGTCGGACTGGTCGGTGAAGAAGGCGCTGGAGCGCGGCGGCGTCGAGTTTTTCGGCGAACACGACTGGCGCAATCGGAGTGATGGTGTTCGCTTCGCCGAGGACCGCACCGGGCGGCTGCGCGAGGAGATGACGAAGCACGTGAAACGCAGCTTGGAATGTTCGTTGAAGTCGAAGACCGATGAAGACCCCGACTTCTTCGAACGGCCTTTGGAGTTCATCGTTGATGCGCTAACGCCCGAGTTCAGGGAGACCGTGAAGGACACCGTACAGTTGCTTCTTCACAAGAGCCCCGACTGAGGCGCTATTCAGACAGCCCGACCCACCCGATGGCTGGGCCTCGATACCGGGCTCTCCGAACAGACACGGGCTCAAACAGGCGTTGTGCATGTGGCCGTGACCCAGCGGCCCACGAAAAGGGCGCCACGCGGGCGCCCTTTTGAATTGGTGCGGGGATAGGGCTTTCGCCCCACTCACGGTCTTTCGAACCGAGGCATGCACATCACTCCAAATCGACTACTTGGACGGCTGGCCGTTTAGGGCTCCCCGCAGCGCCGTGAGCAGTCCCAGAATTTCCACGTGTATCTGCATGTGAATCTCCATCATGCCTGAGAGGTTGAACCAAACAAACGATGCGAAGAGCCCAACGGCAAATGTCCACGAGGCCGAGATGAAGGCTTTGACGTACATGACCCAGCAAGAACTGGTCGCGCAGATGTAGGCCTTTGCGCGTCAGATTCAAGCCGCGAGATCCTGCAAAGTGCCGCCCAGGGCAAGATGCTGTTTCACCCACGCGGGTTGGGTGCCCCTGCCCGACCAACTGTTCTCGCCCTTCTGGTACTTCGGCTTCGCAGAAGCCGTTTTAAGGGGCTTTTGTTTCGCTTGATGAACCACTAGCGCAGCGAGACGTTCAAACTCGCTGGATAGCTCGCGCTGTCGGTTTGACACCCTATCTGCGAGCTTTGCATTCACCTCGTCACGAAGTTCTGCGAGTTGTTCGATGGAAAACGTTTCAAGATTCATTGGTCACCTCCTCGCGGTAGAAGGCTCGCGAAAGGTTGAGAACGCAAAGGGCACGAAAGGGCTTTCAGTCGCCCGCAATCCGCCCGCAGAGGGCTGCACCCTCATGGAATTTGCTGCTATTTAGTGCCCCGAGCTGCCCAAACGAAAACGAAATCCTCAAATGTTCTCAAGGGAGTAAGAAAAATGCGTTATCTCCACACCATGCTGCGTGTTCGCAATCTCGATGCCGCGCTGAAGTTCTATCAGGATGCGCTGGGCTTGAAGGAGGTCCGCCGCATTGACAACGAGAAGGCGAAATTCACCTTGTGCTTTCTCTGCGCGGCCGAGGACGAACATTTGCTGAAAGCCCTGCCCAAGACGCGCGGCGCGCCGCTGGTCGAGCTCACCTACAATTGGGATGAGGAAAAATACGGCGAGGATCGGTTCTTCGGCCATCTCGCCTATGAGGTCGACGACATCTACGCCACTTGCGATCGATTGATGAAGCTCGGCATCACCATCAATCGCCCGCCGCGCGATGGTTCGATGGCGTTCGTGCGCTCGCCCGATCTGCACTCGATCGAACTGTTGCAGAAGGGCGAGCCCAAGCCACCCGCCGAGCCGTGGATATCGATGCCCAACACCGGACACTGGTAACCATCTTCCACGCCGCGACGGAACCCTTTCTTCCTACGCACGTTCTCCTTGCGATTGAGGAATTCAAGGAGGCGAACATGGGAAAAGGAATTCTGCTCTGGCTGCTCGGCGTGCCGATACCAGTGATCATTCTGTTGTGGTTGTTCTTCGGTCGCTGAGGCGGCCGATCAACACAAGCGTTGTTGAAGATCAGGCTCCGCCGTGGATGGCGGGGCCTGATCTGTTTCCGTATCGATCAAATGTTGTGCGAGCCGGGCGCTTTTTCAGCGAACTTCCGCTATGACCCGCTCCACACGGATCATCGGGAGAATGACGCGCGTGCCGGACGACAAGGCAAAAATCACCATTTGGGGCCGGGCCAACTCGGTCAATGTTCAAAAAGTGCTGTGGTGCCTGAGCGAGCTTGATCTCGCCTATGAGCGGATCGACGCCGGCATGGCGTTCGGCCGCAACACCGAGCCGGATTATCTCGCGATGAATCCCGAACGCGCGGGTGCCGACCCTGGTCGACGGCGATTTCGTGCTATGGGAATCCAATTCGGTCATGCGCTATCTCGCCCTCGCCTATCGTCCGGATTCGCCACTCTATCCGCAGGCGCCGAAAATCCGCGCCGGCGTCGACCGCTGGCTCGACTGGACGCTGTCGACGTTGCAGCCCGTCGATCGTCCGGTGTTTTGGGCGCTGATACGCACGCCCGCCGAACAGCGCGACATGGTCGCGATCCAGAAGGACGTCGATGCTGAAGCAGTGGTGTGGCGGATCGCGGAAGAACGGCTCGCCGATCACCGTTTCTTCGAAGGCGATGTATTCACACTGGCAGACATTGCGATCGGCGCTTATGCGCGGCGATGGCTTGGCGTTGAAGGCGTCACCAAGCCGACGCTGCCGCATCTGGATCGCTGGTTTTCCGAGATCTCGACGCGCGCGGGTTTCCGCCAACATATCGCCAAGCCCATGACCTGACGGCTTGGAGCTGACGATCCCCGGATTTGAAGCTCTCCACCGGCTGCAGCGCGATCCCACCGCGCCGCCGACTCCGATGCTGACAGCACCGCCGATTTTCACGCAAGTGTCGGTGCCGTCGACCTTGACGAAGCCAGCGCCAAAGGCCGCGCAGCTGTTATACGCGCGCTTGGCCGGCGGCTTGGCTATGGTTGCGGCTTTTTCCGCCTTGTCGAGCCGCAGCGGCTCGGCTGCCGAGATCGGCGCGAGTGACGTCACAACGATGATCGCAAGGAGGATAAAACGCATCGCGCCTTGTAGCGCGCGCGGCGTGGGTTCGCTACCGGACGAATTTGACGCCCAGTACTTTTCCGCGGCGCCAGACCACTTCGCAATTCCGCCCGGTCCGGGCATCGCGCGCAAACGCCAGCCGCAACCGGCCGCCGAGCACGTTGGTATCTTCCACCGTGATCTTGGCGCCGGCGGACGAGATGTCCTGCACTACGCAAGGCCGTGCGGCGAAGCCGCCGTCGAGGGTGATCCACCCGGACTGACGCAGCGATTTGCGCGCTTCGCGCTTCTTGGTTAGTCCGGCCATCCTGGTACGCTCCTGCAACGGATCATTCGTAAGCCCATGCAGCTTTAGAAACCGTTGCGGGCGCCGGAAGTCTGGGTGGTAAAATGATCTTCATAGGGCGACGGTGGATGACCGGAAAACCGTCTCTTGCGGTGACTTGCCCGGCCGCGCAAACGCCACTATACGTTCGGCCGCCGCCGCGCTTTGACCGCTTACCGAAGGCTTTAGGGCGCGCGGCGCGGCATCATCGCAGACTCTAATGCGTTGATTTGCCGGAACTATTTGCCATAAACGGCGAAACGGCAAGTCGCGACCACACTCGGTCGGGCCAGCTCGTTTCGCTCCCTTCGTCTATCGGTTAGGACGCCACCCTTTCACGGTGGAGAGAGCGGTTCGATTCCGCTAGGGAGCGCCACTTTTTTCAATAAGTGGCCTGCGCTCCCCTCAATTGGATCACACTTCCTGGAATTGGGAGATGGCACGAGGTCATGTTGCCGTTCGGCAACTTGCAGCCAGAAACAACCGGAAACCTTCTGGTCGAGACATGCCGGGTCGGGACTTCGCCGGTCGGCCGATCTAATCTTTACGGATTGGTAATTTTTGATTCATTCCGAGCCGTTTAATAAACGTAACAAACGGTCTCGCGTTTTCGAGGGATCGATCATGCTCCACCTCCGTGCAAAGCTTTTGTTTTTAGTCGGCGCCGTTGCTTCGTTTAGCTTCGCAGGAGAGGCATCGGCGGCCGATATGCCGCTTAAAGCCATGAAGGCGCCCCCGCCTGTCATCGATGACGGTTGGACCGGATATTACGTCGGCCTCAATGCCGGTGGCATATGGGGCAGCAACAGCCTGACCGCCGTGCCGGCGGATCCTGGAACGACTGCCTTTTGGGCAGCCTGTTTCGCAGCCGGTGCTTGTCCCCGAAACTACGGCCCAAACACCAATACGAGCGCCGAGGTCGGTGGTCAGCTTGGCTACAATTGGCAGATGAAGTCGTTTGTTCTCGGTGTTGAAACCGACTTTCAGTGGACCGACGTGAAATCGAGCTCGGCAGTTTCACTTGCCAACACTGGAACGGGATTTGTGCCGTTCACGGGCACGGCGAGTTCGAAGCTCGAATGGTTTGGAACCACGCGAGGCCGGCTCGGCTTCCTGGCAACGCCAAATCTCTTGCTGTATGGCACCGGAGGTGTGGCCTACGGTTCGCTCGCAAACTCGTGGACGGCCGCATTTGCGGCGACCAATCAAAATGTCGTCGGATCGGGGAGCGATACCAGAGTTGGCTGGGTAGCCGGCGCGGGCGCAGAATGGAAATGGACCCGCAATTGGATTGTCGGCCTGGAATATCTTCACATGGAGCTCGACTCCAGTTCATTCCGAGCGAACGGAGTCGGAAGCGCTGGCTGCACCGCCTTGAACTGCAACTTCAATGTTGGCTCTGACCATTTCAAGTCTGACACTGTGCGCGCGCGCCTGAGCTACCAGTTCAGCGGCCCACCCTTCGCTAGGTAGTCGATGCTGCCGAGGGAGCATGGGGTGGCCGCGGCTATCCACTGCGGCTCGGCGGCTTTGCGCTGACTATCAGGCCAACGATCGCGCGGCGCTCACAGGGAAAGGCGTGTGAGATATCCGGTCTTGGAGTGGGCGAGGTCGAACTCCTGCTGCATACGCTCCACGATCGTCTCCACGATCGAACCGGCTTTCTCGCGATCTGCCTTGCCGAATTTCACGCCCTTGACCGTCCAGTTCGCGCCCGCGGCGAACTCGCGATCGACCCGCTCGATCACTACGCCGATGAACGATTCACACGCGGAATCAGCTTTCCTGACCGCAGCGGCAACGGCCACCTGCAACTCTTCCAGCACGATGGTCGACCTTTTCAGCTTCAATTCTTCCGTCGTAGACATGCGATGCCCCCGCATTATTGGCCGCGAAAGCAGTAAGCCAAAATGGTTAACCGGATTTGTCGAACCAGTGACATCGGCAATCGGCTCAGCCGGCGGATTGGCAGCTCAACGCATCACCGGAGACAAAACAGAATAAATCGATGATATATCAGTTGCTTAGGGCAATAAATTAAGCCCATGCGATGGCGGCGCATCGACATGAAGAAAGGGCGGCGGAACTACCGGGCCCGCAAATCGTCTCCTCAACAGGAGATCGTCATGCAAATGTTCCGTGCGTTCATAACCCTCATCCTGATGTCGAACGCGATGATTTTGGTCGCGCTTATTTTCTTCCGCCGCGCACGGCCAGGCCTGCGCACCCGGCTTTTTGGTTGGGCCCTGCACAATGGCGCGCACCGCCGATCAGCCAAGCAGCGCCAGTCCGGGATTCCGGCTTGACGCACGCCACGCCCCTGCCCGTGCCGAGGAAATTGGGGTGAGCCGAAACGTCGATGAAACCGTTTTAGGGAACGCGTGAAATCGTCAGGAAACAGACCACAATTATCAGATGACCCATCGGAAGCAGGGGATAACCATGCTGCAATTCATTCTCAACGGAATTTACAGCGAATTCCTCAAAACTGCTTTTCCCGGTCTGGTGTCAGAGGAGTCGAAGTGATGATTGAGATTGTGGCAACGTTCCTCGTGCTGGTGAGTGCCAGCGTATTTGCGGCGCACGCTTTCGATGCGTATCGCGAACTCTCGAGCTGATCGGGATGACAACGCGGGCGCCGGGGCCAGCCCGCCTTCCTCAATCGCTTCAAATAAGTCGAGGCCATCCAATTTGAGCACCGGACGGCGGCGACGTTACTCGGCAAACCGCGCTATGGGATCGGTGGCAAGATCCGGTTTGTCTTGCGGGTGCAATGCCAGCCTCCGCCGAAAGGCGGGCTTGCAGAACAGCACGGCAACAACTGCCATGCTGGGCATCAAGACAAGAATAATGATCTGAGCAATCGTCATGGTCGTCCCCACCCGTGACTGCGCGTGCCCCCACCCGCAGTGCTCGCTAAATTCAACAAGTTTTTGACCGCAGTGTGGACGAGGAATGTCTGAGAGGCGTTTTTGTAGCTCTCGCACATTCACGGCGAATTCAATTGTGCCGCACGGCACTAATTGAGCGCGCAGCGTCCTCACCTTCATCGCAACGGCGGTGGCCTCGCTTGGGGGACTGGTTCTGGTTGCTGGCCGGCAAGCTGCACAGGCTGATGATCAAACGGTGCGCCGCGAAGCCGCCCAAATCATCGATGCGTGTAACGCTGGGATCGGGTGCGTCGGCGGGGCGGAAATGACGGAACCAAAGGCGGCCAGCCGACGTTGGACGTCGGCTGAAGAGAAGCAGCTCACAGAGCTGCTCGATGCCGGAATGACGGCGTCGGAAATTGCCCCAAGGATACACCGCACAACCCAGGCCATCTACGCCCGATTGCAGCAAATCTACATATCGAGACATCCCAATATTGGCGGCTAGTCGACAGCCGCGAACAACCAACGGCCATACAGCCAATTTTAATCAATCTTTAACGTTTGTGGACGGACACTGGCACCGGGGGAGCGCTTCGAGCTGAGGTGTAGGGATGGACGATCTTGCCTGGTCTGATCTGGATACGGACGAGCAGCGCGCGATTGCGATGTTGGCTCAGGGAATTTCACCCGATTTTTGCGATGCCGTCGCCCTGCTGACCCTGCGAAGGATCGGCCTGATCAAAGGCTCGCGGCTGACCTTTGCCGCGGAAGAGATGCTGTCATCGGCGATCCGCAGCCAGTTCAGCGAGACCGCCAAGCCGCGAACTTCAGCCGACACCGTAAGCGTCTGATCGGCACGCTCAGCCCTGCCCGTCTTCTAGGCCGTGCGCCTGGTAGATCGCCAGCGGGTCGGTGCCTGGCGACAATCTGCATTTGGCCTGGGCCAGATGCAGGTTGACGGATCCGGGCTGACACCGCGAAACCAACAGCTTGCGAATGTCATCCATATGCGGGCCGGGCCGATGCTTTTGCGGAAGCGCCTCCAGCGCGACCAGCGCGGTCGCCAGCGCTTCCGTCACCACCCACTCGTCGTGGCCGGTAATTCCTTTTCTTGGCATAGGTTCATTCCCCGCTTCATCGCACGGAAAGAAATTAGGGCGCCATCAGGAAGGTAATTTTTGGCCTTCTTTTGTCGAAGCGCAAGCGACTTGCCTCCTGAGAGGCCGAACAGCATGATCTTTTTTTAAGCAGGGCAGCAAAGCACGACATGACAGCCTACGTAGCCCTGTTGCGCGCCGTGAACGTCGGAGGAACCGGCAAGCTCCCAATGACGAAGCTCGTCGCTATCTGTACCGACGCCGGATTCACCGCGGTCAAAACCTACATCGCCAGCGGCAATGTCGTGTTCAAGAGTGCCGCCAAGGCCGCCAAGGTGAAGACCGAACTGGAAACGCGCCTGGAGGCCTACGCCAAAAAGCCGATCGGCGTTGTCGTGCGTACGGCAGCCGAGATGGCGCAAATCCAGCAGGCAAATCCATTTCCGAAAATGGCCGCGAACCGAACCGTCGCGATCTTCCTCGACGATGCGCCGCCTTCGAATGCGCTCACTCACGCGACAGGCCGCAACAACGAGGAAATGCGGCTCGGCGTTCGCGAGATTTACGTTCACTACGGCGACGGAATGGCCAAGACCAAACTGAGGATCCCGGCCGCCAGAAGCGGCACCGCGCGGAACCTGAATACGGTAGCGAAACTGGCGGAAATGGCCGCCAATCTGTAGCGTTCGATCAATCGATCCAAACGGTCCGCATCACGGCACGACCAACTCGATCTTGTCGTTCTCACGCGATGCTACGGCCAGGCCGTCGCGTGCCATCAATTCAATGGTCGACCAGTTCTGCCGAAAGAAATCCGTCGCGTCCTGCATCGTCGGGGCCTGCACCTTGACGCTGCAAGCCTGCCGGCTGCCGGCATTCGAAATCTGAAAGTGGAACGTGTAGCCGGTGGTCTCGGCATCGGTGTCGAGCGGCTTGTTGGTGTGGCGCATCCAGTCTCCCCCCTGTGTTGCGTCGAAATGAAATGCTGCGAAAAACTCCGCATCGAGTGTCTTGCGTCGAAGTAGCGCAGTGTTGTTTTACGATTTGGTTATTCATACGGCGCGATTGTGGCGCAGTGGATTTTCCATCACACACCGCAGAAGTTTTTCGAGTTCGCGGACGAAAACTGTTTCCCGAAGACAACACCGGGAACACGAATGCGGATTTAATTCAGGCAGAATTCCGCGCAAATTAAAGCCGCGCCGTCCGGTGAAGGACGACGCGGCAATGGCCGTTCTGTTGCTAGGTGGACCTACCCCGAACGGTTACGCCGCGAGGCGCACTTCGTTCAATGCAACGTTATCGTTTGCATTTAGGTTTTTGACCCGATAACGGCGGTATCATGCCGAGCACAATTCACAACTTCTTCGCGACCATCGATCCTGGTTCGCCCCCGCCTTAGAAGTCCTGCTGTAGCAGCTTGGCAATTTTGCCTTCCGGCAAAATCGATCTCATCGAAATGAGACTTTCAAGCTCAGAGCTTCTAAGGTGGAGGCGCCGGGTACTGCCCCCGGGTCTGCCCGCGGTCCGCTATGAGGTTCAGCGCCATCGTCTTGCGACAGATTCAATATAAACACTGTTCGCCTGCGCCGCCAGCCCCAAAGGAACCGCTGAGTACACATGCCACAAGCGACGTGATGAGGTGTTTGGTACCGGAGATCTCATTCAGGATCGGAACGCCCCGCTTTAGCGCGAGGGGTCGGTCGGGGTGATGGTTGCGCCGGCGCTATAGACGGCCGCGACTGATCGCATCCCGTCGCCGCGTCCTTCGATATTGTTGCCAGGACCGAACGCAAGGAAGAAGAAGCCTGCGGTCCCGACGGCGGCGACAATGCCGGCCACGGTGGCGGGTACAACGGCTTTGGAATGTTCGTTTCGATCGGTCTGCACGTTACTGTCTCTCTGGTGGTGTCTTGTATCGTTTCTTGCGCAATACGAGTTACTGTGGCTCTCGCAGATAGGTTTCAATCGCAGTGCAGCAAGCCGTCTCACGCAAAAGAAATCCGTGAAAGAAGCTGCTGTCGGGATCGATTTTCAGTGGCCTCAGATCCCGAACCGGGGGGTGGTCCGAACACCCAAATCTTGCGCGCAACGTGACCCCGGAGAGTTAACGAAAGGTTGCCTTGAAGCATCAATTCCAAAATTTTAGCGCCGCAGCGAAACCCGTTCGCAACGTGATTCGTTGCTTGTCCTGGACGGACGGGCAGGCAATTCCGATGCGACAATTCCTCGCTGTTTTGGCTATCGCAACCTCGATCCTGTGTCTTGGCTTGTCCCAGGGCCATGCAGGCCCTCACGGTTGTTACCGCAGTCAGGGTTGCCATTAGGCGTGTCGATGGATGTGAGAACGCCCGGAGCCCTCGAAGAACGGGGCTTAGAAAACCGGGTTGCTCAATAAGCGATCAGCGACGGCCCCAGTGAACCGATGCCCAGATCCGCTCGTGCAGATAGTACCACGCAATTTTGGTAACGATCTCGATACCGGCGATGGAGCCCGCGATCTCGGGCCTGCCGGTCATGAACCAGCTGATCGCAAACGTATCGAGCGTCCCCAACGTGCGCCAGCTGACGGCCTTCATGACCGATCGTGCATGCGTCTCTGCTCCGCGGAATAAGGCCACCAAGGCGTGCTCCCTCCTCGCTCGTTGAAAAGCCCCTGCTACGCCAATACCCGCGCCGACCAACGCGAGATCGCGTGCAGCCTGCGAAAATCGCACGGACGCCAATGGACAGTTTGGGCGATTACGTGCATTTTGAGCCAGAAACCAAACAAACTCTTCAAATTGAACGCCTGCGAGACCTCCGGCAATGCGTAGCGCCATTGCCGGGTTCCCTCGCGCATAAGGAATGAAATGAGGCTCTATCTCGTATTGGCTGCGGCTTGCCTGGTATGCCGGGCCGCCGCGGCCGAGACGCCGGACTGCAGGGCGATCGCCGATCCCGTTACCCGGCTCGCCTGCTACGACAGGGCCATCCCGCCTACCGCTCCCGCCGGCACCGCCAGGCCGATTCGCGCGGTCCCGCAGTCAAAAATCGATAGCACAGGCTACGTAGAACTCGATCAGCGCCGAGGATGCGCAGATGAACGAGCGGATGAAAGGAATCTGCCGCGGCTGCTGAACCGGCTGCGTGGCAGCAACGATTCAATGCAACGTTTCGATCAGATGCGACATTAAGACAGTAGTTAACATCGAAAAGCGGCATATTTGCCTTAGTGATGAACCTTCTCGCGTCCCTTCCAACAGTCATCGGCACAGCGGCAGTCGCGCCGGCGCTGTTGATTCTCTGGTTGGTGATCGCCGCCGACGAGCGCCCGGGCCCCGCGCCGAAGATCTGGACCGCCTTCGTGCTCGGCGCCGCCAGCATTTCACTGCTCGGCGTGGTTCGGGCGCCATTTCTGAAGCTGCTCGGCGCACCCGAAAATCCCTGGTTGGCGCAGGCGATGCATTCGCTATTCGGCGTCGCGCTGCCCGAGGAAATCGTAAAGATCCTCGTCATCTTCGCGGTTTCATCGCGACGCCGGCATTTCTCCGATCCGATGGACACGGTGGTATATGGCGCCGCGGCCGGTCTCGGCTTCGCGGCCTACGAAAACCTGGCTTATCTGGTGCAGCACGCCGAGATGTGGCGGGCGCTGGCGGCCTTGCGCAGCGTGCTGACCGTGCCGTTCCACGGCGCGCTCGGCATCATCGCCGGCGCTTACCTTGCGATCGCGCGTTCCGGCACCGCGCTCGGCGCGCACCGGCATCACCGCGACTGGGCCCGCATCTCGAGCTGGATGATGGTGCTGCTGGCGCCGCTCCTGCTGCACGCAGCCTTCGATTTCCCGTTGCTCACGCTGCAGCAGAACCCCGACATCGACGGCACCACACGGTTCATCCTGGGCTCGACCAGCGTGCTGATCGGCTTCTCCTCGATCGCATTTGCGATCCGACTGGTGCGACGTGTCGGCCGCCATCATGCCCCGCGCACCGAACTCGCGCGCGAACGATTGGCGCAGTTGCGGCGGATGTGGGCGCTGTTGGTGGTGGGCGGCGGCGCCGGCTTCATCGGCGTTGTCTTCGTACTGACATCCATCCATCACTGGTTCGTCAATCCGGAGCGCAACGTCTCGCTGGTCCTGATTCCGATCGGGCTGGTGACGATCACGATCGGGGTCGCGCTGCTGGTCGTGACCTCTGCGGTCTACATTCTCGGTCGCAATCGGATGCGTGGACCGACACAGGGCTTTTCATCGGCGTCGGGTCAGGGCTAGACTGCACGCCGATACCACAGACGAAATGATGCCATTGCATCATCGACAACGCCGACCACGTGGCGTCCGTGCGCGCTCGAAAATCGCATCGTAGTGACGGCCGGCATCGGAGCTTCCAATGACCCTTCCCCAGGACATCACCAACCTGCAAAGCAAGATGGGCGCTGCGGTGCGCGAGCACTGGAAGGCGTTTTTGTTCGAAGGCATCCTGTTGGTGGTGCTGGGCCTCGCCGCGATGATCCTGCCGCCGCTGGCCAGCCTGGCGGTCACCATCTTCCTGGGATGGATGTTCCTGGTCAGCGGCATTGCCGGGCTGGCGCTGACGTTCTGGGCGCGACAAATGCCCGGTTTCTGGTGGTCGCTGATCTCGGCCGCCCTCGCGGTCGGTGCCGGCATGGTCCTGCTGGCGCGGCCGGTGCAGGGCACGCTGACCCTCACCATCGTGGTCGGCGCCTATTTCCTCGCCGAGGGCGTCACCACCATCATGTACGCACTTGAGCATCGTCGCGAACTATCCGAGCGATGGTCGTGGCTGCTGACGGCCGGCCTGATGGACATCCTGATCGCCGGCATCATCATCGCAGGACTGCCAGGCTCGGCGCTGTGGGCCGTCGGCCTCCTGGTCGGCATCAACCTGCTGTTCGGCGGCATCACCCTGATCGGCATGGCGCTCGCCGCACGCAATAGCTGATCAGCAGCCGCGGCAGATGCTCTTGATCTTCTTGTCGAGAGCCGCGTCTTCGCGATTGACCGGATCGTTGGGGTTGCCGAGATTTTTCTCGCTCGGCACTTGATCGGCGCGCGGCTGGCGGTGGCCGATCGGCGCGTCACGCGACGCGCCGGTCAAATTCGGAGAGGCGGTCGAGGAGCGGGGGTTACCGCTTTGCGCCATCGCCACAGAACCGATCACCATGAACACCGCTGTCGTGATCAATCTTCGCATCGTATTTCTCCACTGGCAGAGTAACCGCCCCACGTGCCTGTCGCGGTCCCGACACTTCCCCGATCGTCATCACGTCGGAGGATAGAGATGAACGTCGCCGCAATAGTCGACAACACGATAGCCCGATTCCGGAACCGGTTCACCTTTTTCAGCGCGGGAATCCGCTTTGGAAACAGAATGCGACAAATAGTTCGGACCGACCGGCGCCTTGCCGTGACCGCCGGGAATATCCAGCACATATTCGGGCTGACACAATCCGGATACCCTTCCCCGCAGCGCACGCATCAGCTCCTGACCACGCGCCAACGTGGTACGCAAATGCGCCGTGCCGGGCGCCAGATCGCCGTGATGCAGATAATAGGGTTTGATGCGGCATTCGACGAAAGCGCGCATCAATGCCTCCAGGGTAGCGGCATCGTCATTGACGCCGCGCAGCAACACCGACTGGCTGACCATGGGAATACCGTTGTCGATCAAGCGCGCGCATGCTGCGCGGGCGCGGTCGGTCAATTCGCGGGCATGATTGGCGTGCAGTGCAACCCAGGTCGTCGCGCCCTCGACCTTCAGCGCCTGAGCCATCTCGTCATCGACGCGCTGCGGGTCAGCGACGGGTACCCTCGTATGCAGCCGGATGATCCTGACGTGCTCGATCGCGGCCAGATCCGCCATGATCTCCGCCAGCCGCCGCGGCGACAGCATCAAGGGATCGCCGCCGGTGAGGATCACTTCCCAGATTTCGGGATGCCCGGAGATGTAATCGAGCGCCGCTCGATACGACGACGGCGATAGCGTGGTGGCCTTCCCCGGGCCGACCATTTCGCGGCGAAAGCAAAACCGGCAATACACCGCGCAGACATGCACCAGCTTGAAGAGCACCCGATCGGGATAGCGATGAACAATGCCATCGACCGGCGAATGGGTATGATCGCCGATCGGATCGGCATTCTCGTTGGGTTGGATCTCCAACTCGCGGGCACTTGGAATGAATTGTCGCGCAATCGGGTCGTCCGGATCACTTTTGTCGATCAGATCGGCGATATCCGCCGTCACCGCCACGGCATAGCGCGCCGCGACCTTCTCCAGGTCAGGCAACTCGGCTGCCGTTGCAAGACCTTGCGCAACCAGTTCTGCCGGTTCGCGCAGGGTCGTGTTCGGCTTGCGGGCCATCCCGGTCATGTTTCCACCGCCGGTTGCGTCCACACCACCTGATCAATCCTGGTCGCACCGCTCGCCAGCATTACCAGCCGGTCGAAGCCGAGCGCGACGCCGCTGGCCGGCGGCATCGTGGCGACGGCGGCGAGAAATTCCTCATCGATCGGATAACGCTCGCCATAGAGCCGCTGCTTTTCATCCATCGCGGCGATGAACCGGCGGCGCTGCTCCTCAGCATCGGTCAATTCGCCGAATCCATTGGCAAGCTCGACCCCGCAAGCATAGATCTCGAAGCGCTCGGCCACACGCGGATCGGACGGCTTTGTTTGGGCCAGCGCTGCCTCTGGAGCCGGGTATTCGAACAAAACGGTCGGGCGCCCCTGCCCCAGTTTGGGCTCGACGTGCTCGACCAGAACCTTGCTGAAGATGTCAGACCAATTGTCGTCATCTGCGATCCGCACTTTGTTCGCCGCCGCCGCCGCGAGCGCAGCGCGGTCGCCATCACCGCGATCGATGGTGGCCAACAGATCGATGCCCGCCAGCCGCTCGAACGCCGATGCAACCGTCAGCATTTCAGGCTCGGCAAAGGGATCGGCGGTCCGGCCGCGGAATCCGAACTGCGCGATTCCAGTGGCCCGCGCAGCCTCCACAATCACGGCAACGGTGTCCGCGATGACCGCCTCATAATTCGCATTCGCGCGATACCATTCCAGCATGGTGAATTCGGATAGATGCAGGTCGCCGCGCTCGCGATCACGAAAAACCCGAGCCATCTCGAAAATCCGAGCCTCGCCGGCAGCCAGCAATTTCTTGGCGGCGAATTCCGGCGAGGTCCGCAGGTATCGCGTCGCCCGCACGCCATCATGGCCGGCAAGCTCGGTGCGCGGCGCATGCAGATGCGTTTCATTGCCGGGCGATACCTGTAGAATTCCGGTCTCGACCTCGACAAAGCCCTGCGCCTCGAACCATGCCCGGATGGCCCGGGTGATCGCCGTCCTGGCTTGCAGAAACGGCCTTCGATCCGCGTGCCGTAACGGCGTCCACCACGGCGACGGCTGGTCCTTACCGGTCATCAGCAACCCGCCGAAACAGGCAGCCTGAAGCCCACCTGCTCGAGGTGCGAGCAGGGGTTCAGGACATCGGCAGATTGCCTTGACATTGCTCGATTTTCCGTTCGCCACCAGCCGCCTGTGCCGGTTCCGGCCTGTTCT
This sequence comes from uncultured Alphaproteobacteria bacterium, assembly GCA_963845435.1. Lineage (GTDB taxonomy): Bacteria > Pseudomonadota > Alphaproteobacteria > Rhizobiales > Xanthobacteraceae > Bradyrhizobium. The sequence continues at coordinate 223,333 of CAWJSD010000014.1, read as the reverse complement.
GGCCAAGGCAGTAGCGCCGATCTCAATCCTCAGCAAGTTGCCTAAAGCTTGCCGCAAAACACTGGCTTCTGCAGGCCAAATCAGTATGTTGCAGCCAGAAACCGCTTCGCGGCCTCAAGGAGCGCCCGTGTCCGTTTGGACGCAGGCCAGAAATCCAGGAAAAAAGCTTTGAAAGTCATCGCCAGTTCTATTCGCAAGGGCAACGTCATCGAGCAGGACGGCAAGCTGTACGTTGTGCTGACCGCCGAGAACATCCATCCCGGCAAGGGAACCCCGGTCAGCCAGATCGAAATGCGCCGCATCAGCGACGGGGTAAAGATTTCGGAGCGCTACAAGACCACCGACCAGGTCGAAAAAGCGACGATTGAAGATCAGAACTTCAATTACCTCTACAAGGACGCCGACGGCTTCCACTTCATGAACAACGACAATTACGATCAGGTGCAGGTGGCCGAAGACATCATCGGCACGGCGGCGCCCTATCTGCAGGAAAACATGACCGTGAAACTGTCGCTGCACGGCCTCGTTCCGGTCGCGATCCAGATGCCGCAACGCGCCACGCTGGAAGTGGTGGAGACCGAGCCTGTCACCAAGGGCCAGACCGCCTCGTCGTCCTACAAGCCCGCGGTGCTCTCCAACGGCGTGCGCACCGCCGTGCCGCCGCACGTCGGCACCGGCACCCGGATTGTGGTGATGACCGAAGACGGCTCGTACGTCGAGCGCGCCAAAGACTGACTTCAGGGACCAGGCATCACCCGGCATGAATCGTGGGCGGCTGAGAACAAAGCTTATCCGCCGCTCTTTTTTTCGGCGCATTTCGCTCCGGTTCCTGTCGCCGATCCTGGCATTGATGGTTTGGCTGACCGCCGGCAATGGCGGGCTCCACGCCGACGAATTCAAAACCCCGGCCATTTCAGCGGTTCATGTCGAATGGCGCGCGGTGCTCGATCAGCTTCGATCCGAGCTCGGCACGCCCTCGTCGGTCGCATCGGCCTTCACGTTTTCGGGCCAGCGCCGGGTCCCGGCCTCTGATCCCCGTTCGACGCCCGGCGCTGGTGCAGCTGAACGCGGTGACGTCGCAGATCTTCACCGGGATCGGACGCAGCCCGGTTCCGGTGCTGCTGCCGTTCGACACTGCGGGATTTCTCGACGCACGGTCGAGCGGCGCGGCGGCGGGCCTCGCTTTGTCGCGCTATCAGGCCGACTTCCGCCAAGTCGACATGTTCTCGGCCGGTCTGTCCGGCTACGACGCGATGTTTACGCTCGACCCGAATGTGGGCCTGCCGCAGCGGACCTTCGCCAAGCCGGTCGAAGTCCAGATCACCGGCTCGATCCTGACCTATGACATCAACGATCCCCTCGGCGGCAAGGGCGAGCCGGTCAAAACCCTGCAGGCTCAATATCCCGATCTGCGCCGCTTCATCCGCGAGGGTTACGTCCGCTACGCGTTCACCCGCTTCGGCGTGCCCTATGTGGTGTCGATCCAGTGCCTCGACAGCGTGCCGCGCGAACGTCGGTTGGCCTGCCGGGAAGCCTATCCGGTCGCCGAGCGCTTCCTGAAGGCATTGCGCATCGCCGGCGGCCTGCCCTCGCGGGCGCGCGCCGATGTCCTCTCCAGCACAGTGGAGCGACCGCCCGAGTGGTCGAGCGAATTCAGCTACCGTCCGGTCGGCGATATCCTCGCCAATAGCGGCCGTCACGGCCTCGGCGGGCGCATCGACCTCACCGCCTATTCGCAAATCCGATTCCCGGTCGAAAAAACCCCGGCCTTCGTCCGCTCGCAATCGTTCGGCAAGCGCAGCAAGCTGGATCCGGCCGGCTATCCCTGGCGCGACAATTTTTGCGAGGCCCGCAGCTTTCAGGTCGGCCAATGCGCCGGCGGCTTCGGCCATCAGGGCGAGGATATCCGTCCCGGCGCGTGCACCGCGGCCGGCCCGGACGACCATTGCGATCCCAAGCAACAGGCGGTGCTCGCGGTTCGCGATGGCGTCGTGATCCGCTCGCTGAAGCAGCAGGCGGCGATGCTGCAGATCAACACGGCGACCGAACACATCCGTTTTCGCTACATGCACATGTCCCCGACCGCGATGGATGCCGACGGACTGCTGAACGGACGCCGGGTCGCCGAAGGCGAGAAGATCGGCGTGGTCTCCAACTATCTCGATCACCCCAACGGCACCACGCGCCACCTGCATTTCGACGTGCAGGTGTTTACCCGCGACGGCTGGCTGTGGGTCAGCCCCTATGTGACGCTGATATCAGCCTATGAGCGGCTGATCGGCGGCCGAGGCCGCGAGATCGGCCCCGACATCGCCGCCGCTCCCGCGATGGCGCACGCGCTGCCGGAAGACGTTCTCGGCCACCTCAACATGCAAGAGGGCGGCGAGAACTGACATCCCCTGGAGCCATCCGCCAAGCCTCAGCCCGCAGCGAAGAAGTTGCGCAATTCGGTGTAGGTTTCCTCGGGGCGTTCCTCCTGCAGATAATGCCCCGACGGCACGGTTGCCGTGCGCTCAATCCGGTCCGCATAATGCGACCAGACCTCGGCCGCGTCGTGATTGCGACCGACGCCGCCCTTCTCGCCCCACAGGATCATGGTCGGACAGGTGACTTTTTTCCCCGTGGTGAAATCTTCGGTGTCCATATCGAGATCGACGCCGAAGGTCGCGCGATAATCCTCGCACATGGCGTGCACGGTTTTCGGGTTCTTGATGCACCTGACATATTCGGCCAGCGCCCGGGGATCGAAGAAGCTGGTGCCCTGGTCGGTCTTCGACAGCTTGCGGCGAATGAAGAATTCCGGATCGGCGCTGATCATGGTCTCAGGGGTCGGCGACGGCTGAATCATGAAGAACCAGTGCCACGAGAACGTACCCCAGCGCCGCGTCACGTTGTTGAGCAGATGATGCTGCGGCAGCATGTCGAGAAACGCCGCCCGGGTCACCGCATCAGGGTGATCGAGACACAACCGGTGCAACACCCGCGCGCCGCGATCGTGGCCGGCGGCCATGAACTTGTCGAAGCCGAGATGATGCATCACCTCGATCTGGTCCAGTGCCATCGAACGAAACGAATAGGCGGAGTGATCGGCCCCTCCCCGTGGCTTGGAGCTGTCGCCATAGCCGCGCAGATCCGGCAGCACCACCGTGAACTCCTTGGCCAGCCGCGGCGCGACCTTGTGCCACGACAGATGGGTGAAAGGGTTGCCATGCATCAGCAGCAACGGCGGACCGTCGCCGAAATAACGCAACACGATCTCGGCTCCGCTGGTCTTGATGCGGGTGTGTGTGAAGTCTTCGAGTAGTCCCGGCATGTGCTCTCCGTCGAACGACCGCGGCTGACGCGGCGGCATCGCCCGCATTCCGTCCCACTGTCCGGTACGCGCGGGCTCGACAACACCAAACACCGGGGGCTGCGTGGCTGTCAATAATCGTCGACAATTCCTGTCCACAGGACTACAAGCCAAAAGCCGGATTTCCAGACATCGAGGCCCTGCATGACTCCGCCCGCGACTGGTCGCGATAACCCGACGCGCCCTCGCGCGTCGTTGACCGCGATCGTCCGTGACGAGATCATCCGCATGATCGATACCGGAGCGCTGGCGCCGGGCGCCTGGGTCAACGAAGCCGACCTCGCGGCTCGCCTCGGTGTCAGCCGCGCGCCGATTCGCGAGGCCTGCCGCGGACTTGAACAGACCGGGCTGCTGAATTTCGTGGTCAACCGCGGCGCCTTCGTGCGCGAAATCGACCGCACCGAAGCGGCCGAACTCTACGACCTGAGGTCGGCCCTGTTCGCGCTGGCCGGACGTGAGTTGGCCAGCACCATTACCGAGGTTCAGTTGCAAATATTGGCAAAATTGCTCGACGCCATGGATGCGGCGGCGGCCGATGGAAACCTCGATCAGTATTATCCGCTCAACCTGCGCTTTCACCAGACGTTGCTCGAATTCGCCGGCAATCGGCGTTTGCTGCAGACGTATCAAAGCCTGATTCGGGAATTGCATCTGTTCCGCCGCAAGGCGCTGGTGACGGGGGAGCGAATGCTGGACTCCAACGCGGAGCATCGCGCCATCTACGCGGCGTTGCGCGCCAAAAATCCGGTCGCGGCGGCCTCGTTGATGGAGGCGCACGTGCTCAACGCCAAAAAACGCATCTTCCAGCGCATGCCTTAAGCCGCCCATTCCGGTCCGACCAACGAAGTCGGGGCAATCCAATAATCGTCGACGATTATGTGATGGATAATCGCGCAGCAGATGGCCGTGCACCGGCGTGGCCGTTGGTGACACCCCCCGGCGCTGTTCAACACAATCATACCGCGTTAAAAATGCCGACTGCCGCCGCAACATCGAAATTGTAACCGCGCAACCATGGCTATCCTGCTTTATGCCGACGACCGGTTCACCTCCCCTTACGCCATGTCGGTGTTTGTCGCACTGACCGAGAAGCAACTCCGGTTCGAAACCAAAACCCTCGATCTCGCAGTTGGCGCCAACACCGCACCGGATTATGCGCTGACGTCGCTGACCCAGCGCGTACCGACTTTGATCGATGGCGATTTCGCCTTGTCGGAATCCTCGGCCATCACCGAATATCTCGAGCACGCTTATCCCGATCCCGCGATCTACCCGACCGATCCGCGCCAGTTGGCCCGCGCCCGCCAGATCCAGGCCTGGCTGCGCAGCGATATCATGGCGGTCCGAACCGAACGCCCGGCGCCGACGCTGTTCTATCGGCCGGCGCCTGTGCCCGAACCGCTGTCGGCGGCGGCAACAATCTCGGCGCAAAAACTTTATGCGGCGGCCGGCGAACTGCTCGGCCATGGCGGCGAACATCTGTTCGATCGCTGGTGCATCGCCGATGTCGATCTGGCGCTGATGCTCAACCGCCTGATCATGAACGGCGACGACGCTCCAGCCGGTCTGGTCCGCTATGCCGGCGCGCAGTGGCAGCGGCCATCGGTGCAGCAGTGGGTCGGCAAAGAGCGTCTCGCCGCACCGACCTGACGGCCAGAAGCCGCGCGACCTACGAGGCCGCCGCGGCCATCGCCGGCTGCCGCTCCGGCGGGCTCCAGCGATAGGCCACGCCGAGCCGGTTCCAGACGTTGATCGCGCCGATCGCCGACGTGAGATAGGCAAGCTCACGCTCGGAAAATTCCGCGCTCGCCTGTGCATAGACCGCATCGTCGACCCCCTCGGTCAGCCGCGTCAGCGCCTCGGTCCAGGCCAGCGCGGCACGCTCCCTCGCCGAGAATTGAGGCGCCTCGCGCCACACCACCAGCAGATTAAGCCTGTCGGTCGAGATGCCGAGGCGTTCGGCCTGCAGGATGTGATACTGCACGCAGAACGCACAGCCGTTGATCTGCGACGCGCGGATCTTGACCAGTTCGAGCAACGACTTGTCGATGCCGGCTTTCGCGGCCGCCTGGCCCAGTCCGGCCAGGAGATTGTAGATCTCCGGTGCAGAGGCGTTGAAATTCTTATATTCGCTGCGGGCATGTGACATGTTCCGTACCTTATTATATAAGTGCTCTTACACATTATAAGAGCCCTTATATCATGCGCAAGATTGCCCGATCGAAATCGCTGCCCGCCCGGAGAAAACCGGGATTGCGAAAATCGCAACCCGGAGCGGACCATACGCCGTCGGCCAAACCGCCGCCGCCCGGACTCGGCAAACGCGGCGAAAGCGGCCACCTCGGTTATCTGTTGCGGCAGGCCCAGGCTGCGACCCGGCTGACCCTGGAGCGGGCGCTTGCGGACCTCGAGGTCACGCCGCCGCAATTCGCCGTCATGACTATGCTGCGGGCCTATCCGGGTCTGTCGGGCGCCGACCTCGCCCGAGTGGCGCTGCTGACGCCGCAAACCGTCGGTGTGATCATCCGCAATCTCGAACGCGACGGCGCGATCCGGAAAATGCCGCACCCCGTGCATGGAAGGATGCTGCAATGGAACCTGACCCCTCATGGGGAGACCCTGCTCGATCGATGCCGCCGTCATGTCGACACCGTGGAGCGCCGGCTGGCGGCCGGGCTCGACGCCAGGGCCGAGGCCACGATCCGGCGCTGGCTGGCGCGGATCGCCACGGATCTTAATTAGCTCCGCGACGTCATGGCTTTTGGTCCGCCCCGGGCAAGCCGATAGACTGTCCGGATGAAACCGCCTGATTCTTCGAACCGACCAAGCCGACGCGCCGTGCTGCGAACGAGCCTCGGCGCCTGCGCCCTGCTCGCGTGGCCTGCTACCGCCCGCGCCGCGTCGTCCGGCTTCGAACAATGGCGCGAGCATTTTCGCGCGCGGGCGCTCGCCAAGGGCGTTTCGGAGACGACCTGGAACCGGGTGATGGGCCGGATCGCGCCCGACATGACCGTGTTCAAGGAAATGCAGGACCAGCCCGAATTCAGCGAGGAAACCTGGCAATACATCAATCGCCGCGTCTCCGACTGGCGCATCATCGCGGGCAAGGAAGCGCTGCGCAAACACACCGCTCTGTTTGCCCGGATCGAGCATGATTTCGGCGTCGAGCGCGGCACGCTGCTGGCGCTGTGGGGCGTCGAATCCGCCTATGGCGATCCGCAGGTGCAACAGAACCATATGCGCCCAATATTTCCGGCGCTGGCCGCGCTGGCCTGGAACGCCCCGCGCCGCCGTCCCTATTGGCAATCCGAACTGATCAACGCGCTTCGCATCGTCGAGCATGGCTGGAGCACGCCGGCGGAGATGCGTGGATCGTGGGCCGGTGCGATGGGGCATACCCAGTGGATGCCGGAAGTCTGGCTCAATGTCGGCATGGATTACGACGGCGACGGCAAGATCTCGCCGTTCGGCAAGCCCGACGACGCGCTGGGTTCGACCGCGCGCTATCTGATCAATCGTGGCAAGTACCAGGCCGGCGAGCATTGGGGTTACGAGGTTCGCGGCGCCGACGAATCCTCCCGTCACAGCAAGACCTATGCGGCGTGGACGAGCGCCGGCATCCGCCGCGCCGACGGCCAGGCTTTTCCGCAACCGGAGGCCGGCGCGCAGCTCTGGGTGCCGGTCGATGGCGGCCCGGCGTTCCTGCTCGGGCCGAATTTCTACGCGGTGCGGAGCTACAATCCTTCGATGAATTACGCGCTGGCGATTTGCCATCTCGGCGATCGCATTCTGGGAGCGTCGCCGTTCCTGCAACCATTTCCCGGCTCGGAGCGCGCGCTCACACTCGCCGAAGTCCAGGAAATGCAGACCCGCCTGACCCGGGCCGGCTTCGACACCGGCGGCACCGATGGCCGGGTCGGCAACGACACCATGGTCGCCGTGAAAGAATATCAGCGCAAGGCGGGTATCGAGCCGGCCGACGGCTATGGCGGGTTGAAGGTACTGGCAAAGCTCAGGCAAGGCGGATAGCCATCATTGCGACGCAGCGGGATGAGCGCACGTACACGTTCCCGCTGTGGCCATGGTTCGAGACGGCGCTTCGCGCCTCCTCACCATGAGGCGTCGATTGGGGGCAAACGCTATTAAAGCAGCCGCGCCACCAACCTCATCCTGAGGAGCGGCCGTTTGGCCGCGTCTCGAAGGATGCGCCGCAGACAAGTGTTTACTCTCTCGCGACGCATCGCGCCCGAGTTTTGCTGGTCGCTTGCCCTCAAAAATAGAGGGCGCAGGAAACGCCGGGTGCGCGGTGCACCCGCAGTCCCGCGTGCAAAGGTAGAAAGCACACGGGGGTAGTCACTACAGGCTCACCGGAACACCCGGCATTTCCTGCGCGATGGTTTTACGGTTTCCTTCGCGCTCTCCCTGGTGACCGGGCTTGTTTGCCACCATCGCCGCATGGAAAAAATCCACACGACTTGACGCCAGCGTCGGGGCGTCAGGACCACACGACTTCGCCGTCCGCATCAACGCTATTCGTCAAAAGCGCATCCGCGTCCACCGCATCCCGTCCCAACGTTCGTGACGATGGCCAACGTCCCTCCTCCGGAACAGGATGGCTGGCAATACGCAGATGATTTGCCTCGGAATGAAAGTGAAATATTTTTGCGCAAAGGGCTGGACCACCCAAATCAGATTGAACGAGTTCAACAAATTCAGTTGTTGGTGCGAGGGGTAATCGGTTTCCCATTCTCCAACTATCCTATCTCATTCCCTCGTAAATTCGCTCCCGGTTTTGTTAGGCAATCGCGCTATTGCTTCGATGGCAACCTATCCGGAGCGTTTCATGGAATGGAAAAGACCTGGACCGGCTTGCCATAGCCTTTGATCACTTGCTCGCCTACACAGGAAACGGCCGTAACTCCGTCGGCGGATCCGGCCAGGACCGCGTCGAGTAAAATCTGACCATCGTCTGCCGATCCGCACAGCCGGGATGCCAGGTTGATCACGCTTCCAATCGCCGTGTAGTCGAGACGCCCCTCATATCCCACGGTCCCGACGGTCGCGGGACCCATCGCCGCACCCACACCGAAGCCGATGCGGTGGCCGGCAGCGCGCCAATTCACAATCAATTGCTGCGCCGCGGACTGCATGTCGATCGCGAGCCTGAGGCCGCGTACTGCCGGCTCGGAGCATTCAATCGGCGCATTGACCAGCACCATCAAGCCGTCGCCATCGAAACCCACCAGAGTCGCTTGATGCGCTGCAATCACGGCTCCCAGCGCCGCATAATACTCTCCGAGCACGCGCATGAGAATTTCCGGCGCGGTATCGACCGAAAACGCCGTGAAGCCACGAAGATCCCCAAAGATCGCGACCACATCACGTCTTTGCCCACTGAGGAGAGCCTGATTTCCCGAAATCTCGACCAACTCGGCGACCTGAGGCGCAAGAAATCGCTTCAACCGGCTGATGCGGTCGGATTTCTCCTTGGAGGCGCCGAGTTCGGCCGCCATATCGTTGAAGCTGTTGGCGAGCTTTTCGAGTTCGTCGCCCGTCGAGATGGTGATGCGGTGATCGAATTGTCCCGCTCCAACAAGTTTTACCCCCTCTTCCAGTTCCAGGATCGGTCCGGAAATCCGCCGCGCCAGCCACCAGGCCAGCGATAGCGCCAAGAGCGCACCGATCACGATCAGTCCAAGAGATCGCCAGAGTGAGGTTCGTATCGACGCAAATGCTTCCTGTGTTGGCTGTTGTGCGATCACGGTCCAGCCCGGATCATGCAAGCGCGTTGCGGTGGCGATCACCTCCCGGCCGTCAGTATCCCTTGTGACCGCAGCAGCACCGCCGGAGTCGACGACCGAAGCCGCAAGCCTGCCAAATCCCCCGGGCGTCGTTTCTCCTTGCAAGACAAGGCTGATGTTCGGATGCGCAATCAATCGGCCGAAATCGTCGATCACAAACGCCTGGCCCGTGTCGCCGATCTTTACGTCGCTAATCACCTCCCAAATAAGCTTCAGGTTGATATCGGCGACAACAATGCCGGCTGAAGCACCATTCCCGGAAACGGCGATGGTCATGTAGGGCTCGGAGCCCCTCTCGTATCGCACCGGACCAAACCAGACCTTGTCGCGCTGCGCACCGACCGCGGCAGGGTCATTCGACAGATTATCTCCCCGGCCTGTCCGGTTCAGACCAAGCCGCGAGACAAACGCGCGTTCGGTTTGGCTGGCATCGATCAGTCGGATTGAGGAGATCGCCGGCACCTGTCGCAACAGCCGCAATGCGTCGATCACATGACGCTGGTCGTCACCATCTGTCCATGGCAGCTGGAGTACCCAACCAAGCTGCTCACGGATATTGTCGATAAAGGTCTGGATTCGATCGGCCGCCGATCGCGACTCGGTCCGCAGCAGATTGCTCAGGGTTGCGCGCTGGTCTCGATAGCCAAACCAGGCATCGCTGACTGCGCCGAGCAGAAGTAGCGCGGTCACCGCGACGAACAAGGTCACGAGATATTTCGAAAACAGCGATCGGCGACTACCAGCGGGCAGGCCTCCGGCCATTCGTTTAGGCGGATCGTCCATCGTCTCCCATTTCCCCAACGCCTGCTTGTGTGTCTTGCCTCTAATCCGTAACTTCCTGCTCACCCAACGATCATATCTTATTACGCTAGTTGCGATGCCGCGTCGTCACGTGGCCAAGGCCCCATTCGGCAGTGCAGCAAAGCTGTGTCTGGCAGCTTGTGCTAGTCTGGGCAGATTGCAGAGCGCCGCAGCATTCAATTTTTGCGAGGTCGGAAAGGATGGCAGACATAAAGCGGCGCGATTTGATCCTGCTACTCGCCGGCGCAGCAGCGCCACTTCGTGCATACGCTCAGCCAACCCCAAGGCCGCAGCGCATCGGATATCTCGGGTTCGGCGCAGCGTCCAATTGGACGAGCGAGATCGAGGCCTTGCGAAGCGGTCTTCGCAGCATGGGCTACGTCGAAGGAAAGAACGTCGTCATCGAATATAAATGGGCGGAGCGAGCCGAACAAACGTACGAACTTGCGACCGAGCTGGTCCAGATGAAGGTCGACGTCATCTTCGCTCCGGCCTCGACACAGGTCGGGCCGGCCCGGCGCGCGACGAGCACGATCCCCATCATCTTCGCCCAGCACGCAGATCCGGTCGGCCTCGGTGACGTCTCGAGCCTTTCGTATCCCGGGCAAAATATTACGGGCATCTCGATGCTGCTCACCGAGCTTTCGGTCAAGGAACTGGAAATCCTGCGTGAAATCCTGCCAGGCGCCGGGGTCATCGGAATCCTCTGGAATCCCACAACGCCATCGCATCCGACTGCCGTCGCGGGCTTGCAGACAGCCAGCGCAAAACTTGGCGTGCAGGTGATTTTGGCGCCGGCCGGTACGGCCGCCGAAATCCAAACGGCGTTCGAGTCGTTCACGCGCGAAGGAGCAAGCGGCGTCCTGGTTTTGTCTTCGCCGCTATACACCGCGGAAAGCGGCCTGCTGGCCGAGTGCCAGACAAAGTACCGACTGCCAGAGATTTTCGCCAACAGGGGCAATGTCGAAGCAGGAGGCCTTATCAGCTACGGCGCCAATCTGGACGACCTGTACCGGCGCGCCGCGGTCTTCATTGCCAAGATTTCTCAGAGGTGCGAAGCCAGCCGACCTACCCGTCGAACAGGCGTACAAATACTCGGTCGTCATCAACATCAAGGCTGCCAAAGCGTTGGGCCTTGCAATTCCTTCGACCGTGCTCGCCCGCGCCGACGAACTGATCGAATAGTTTGAAAGCGACGGCAAAGCGCCGTGGATGGGTTGCCAGCCATCGGGCCGGCAAAGTACGGTTACAGAACAAGCTCGTTAAAAAACGAGCAGACATGGGGAGAAACGCGTGATGATCGTACGTAGTGCACTTTACGCCATGTGCCTGGCGGGCCTTGTCGGCGGCGCGGCGCAGGCGGGAACCAACGATCTCCTGATCGGCATCGACAACAAGATCACCTATGGACCCCAGGGCCAGATCAATGGCGCTCCGGGCACGGACGCGGTGCTGGTGGTGGACATTTCCGACCCGGTCAAGCCGAGAATTCGCGCCAACCTGCCGCTGACGAATTCGCTGCTGGGGCCACCGACCAATCTGCAGATCACACCCGATGGCAAGCTCGGCCTGGTCGCCAATTCCGTGGTTCATGTCCAGGAGGGCAATGCCTGGAAAGCGGTACCGGATAACAAGCTCTACGTGATCGACCTCACCGCCGAGCCGCCGAAGCTGATCGACACCGTGACCGTCGGACGGCAACCGTCCGGCATGTCGATTTCGGCCAAGGGAGACCTCGCCCTGATCGCCAACCGGGACGGCAAGAGCGTATCGGTGGTCTCGATTCAGGGCATGACGGTCAAGACCGTCGGCGAGGTCGCGCTGGAGCAGGCGGCGGCGGCTGTTGCGATCACGCCCGACGGCAAGCGCGCTTTCGTCTGCCTGAATACCGTCAACAAGATCGGCGTGCTCGCGATCGACGGGCAAAACGTTACATACGACAAGTCGTTGGACATTCCATCGGCACTCAATCCGTACAACGTCGACGTCACCCCGGACGGCAAATACGTCATCGCGTCGAATACCGGCGCAGGGAAGAACAACGCCGACGCCGAGGTGGTGATCGAAGCGACCGGCCCCCACCCTCACGTGATCGACGTGATGTCGCCCGGCACCGGACCGGAAGGTTTTGCCATTTCACCAAATGGAAAGATCGCAGCCGCGCCGTTGCTGCTCGGCACTGGAGCCAATGACGGCGACTGGTTCAAGACCAAGGCCGGCGAACTTGCCGTGATGTCGATCGGGTCCGACGGAGGTCTGAAGGTCATTGCGCGCGCACCGCTTGGCGGCCTGCCGGAGGGCATCGCCTACAGCCCCAACAGCGAGTACCTGTATGTGGGCAATTATTTCGACAAGGACCTGCAGGTGTTTCACCTCGCCAACGGGACGCTCACCGAGGCAGGACCCCGACTGCAGCTGCCGGGCCAGCCCGCGTCGGTACGCGGGCCGGCACGGTAGAACGACTCTGTCGATTCCGCGCGAACTGGATCGCGCGGAACGGGCGTCACGACGCGAAACACAGCAGCCGATCGAGGCGCAGGTAACGGCCTGCGAACCTCGATTGGTCAGCGCCCTAGCTTAGACCCATGCCCGCGATCGTCTGCGCGATACGCTTTTTGACCTCCTCGGGGAGAGACAGAATCGGCCGGGGCGGTTCCGCCGCGCAGATCCCCTTGATGTCGGCAATCGCATAGACCACGCGCAGGCTGGAATAGGTCTTGAACATATTCCAAAGCGGCTCGAGATCGCCGTTCAGCCGTCGCGTCTCGACCGCATCGCCGCGCTGGGCGGCACGGACGATCGCAAGGGATCTATTCGGGAAGATGCCGCCGACGACGCTATACCAGGTCGCGGCGCCTGCCAGCAGCGCTTCGGCGCAGAACCAGTCGCCGCTGTATCCGAACGAGAAACCGTCTTTGGCCGCGGCGCGCAGCTGCTTGAGATGAGCTGATACCGCCGGCGCCTCGGCGCCCGGGCTCTTGACCGCAATGATCCCGTCCACGCGGCTCAGACGACCGACCAGATCAGGCGAAAAGCGGAAGTGCGTCGTGCCCGGATTGTCGTAGATGCAGATCGGAAATCCGCTCTCCCTTGCGACCGTGCGGAAGTGCTCGAAAACTTCATCGTCGGTCAGTGGCGTGTACGAGACCGGCGCCAGCAGTCCCGCCGCCGCGCCGGCCGCGCGGGCATCCTGCGCCAGTTTCACGGCATCGTCCGTTCGCAGGGCGCCGATGCCGACCAGCAGCGGCATGCGTCCGCCGACGCGTTGCACGGCGATCTCCACGGCGCGACGCCGTTGCTCGCGTGTCAGATAGGCGTAGGTGCCCGTGCTTCCGAGCAGGCCGATTGAATTGACACGAGCGGCGACCAACGGATCGAGCAGAGCCTCGAGCGCGCCCGCATCGACACGGCCGTCCGGGGCGGACGGCGTGATGGGGAATGCCGATAATCCGGAAAGATCGATCATGAACTGGCTCCGATGGTTTAACCGCTCGGACGCGCGCGTGACGCCTGTTCTCCGGCGGCTCGCATCGCGTCCCTCGAAGCTTATCCGGTAAATCGAGTGAGATCAGCCATTGACCGTCCACAATCTACACTTTGCGGATCTGCTTCACGGTCAGCCACACCGCCGAGACCAGAAAGTAGAATGCGCCGAACGCCGCATAGGGCGCGACATCGGTGATGCCGGGCGTAGCCGCGCCCGTTGCCTGCTTGATAAAGAAGGCCCCGGCGAGCATCGACTGAGCCCCGCTCAGGACCATCGCCCATTGCGCACCCGCCTTCCAGCGACGCAGGCCGGTGACAAGCTGGAACAGGCCGGCAAGCGAGGCCCAGGCGCCGAACACCGCCAGCACCGCGTGCGGACCCTGCCCGAGCTCGACCAGCACCGCGAGCGCAGTGATGACGCTGATCGCCGCATTGAGCGCCTGGCTCGGATTGGCGATCAGGCCGCCGCTGCGTTGCGCGTCGGCGATATTGGCGATCGCGTCCCACGCCGGATAGGTCACCAGCAGCGCCGCGGCAACCTGCGGCATGCTCGCTCCAACCGCGAAGGCGGCGGCGACCCAGGCAACGGAAACGCCGGCGCGCGTAAAGTAATAGACCTTCAGCCAGCGCAAGCCGTCGAGGCGAACGGGTTGTTGGATGGTTTGGCTGCTCATTGAGAAACTCCTGTCTGTCGCTTTCAGGGGGCATGGCTCACGGATCCGCGCCTCCGGCACGCCGGGGTGGACGATTGGAAATATCAAGCCGTTCTGGACACAGGCCGTCACGGCCTCTAGACTTGGCAATAAACGTTGTAACATCAGACAATTACACGTTATCGCGACGCTTTTTGTAGCGCCCGGGGACTTCGCCAGCCATGATGGAATCACTGGAAAACTTGACCATTCATCCGGGCGAGAAACCCCTCGGCCCCACGTCGGGCGACCTGCTGTCCCACGTGCTGGCGCAGATCCGCCTCACCGGCGACCGGGTTTTTCCGCGCACGCTCGTAAAGGCGGAGCGTCTCGATCTGGACGCCGGCGAAGCCCATGTCGTGGTGGTCGCTTCGGGCGCGCTGCATATCGAGGGCGATGACCGGGCCCCCGTGATCATCGACACCGGAGACCTCGTGCTGCTGCCACGCGGGCCCGGCGACACCCGCCTGGTCGCATCGCACGATGCGACGGTCATTGTCTGCAGGTTCTGGTTCGATCCGGACAGTCTTCGGGCGATGATCTTTGCCCTGCCGCCGTTCATCCACATCAACCGTGCCGACGGCGCGGAATGGATCGACGGCATTGCGCGATTTCTGATGATCGAGGCCAGCGACGTTCAGCCCGGCGCGACCTTGATGATCTCGCGCCTGATCGACCTCGTCGTGATCCGCACCTTGCGCACCTGGGTGCAGCAAGGCCAGACCACCGGCTGGCTCGGAGGGCTTGCCGATGCCCGCATCGCGCGCTCGCTGAAAACCATTCACGAGCAGCCAATGCAGCGCTGGAGTATCGACGCGCTGGCCCGCAGCGCCGGCATGTCGCGGTCCAGCTTTTGCGAGCGTTTCGCGGCGCTGGTCGGGCGCTCACCGCTTCGCTATCAAAACGAATGGCGGCTGAGGATGGCGCGCGAAATGCTCACCAAGCGCGACGCGCGCGTCGGTGAAATCGGCCTGCGGGTCGGCTATGAATTCCGAGGCTTCGTTCAGTCGCGCCTACAAGGAGTTCTTCGGACATCCGCCGCGCCTCGAATATGCGTTGCAGGGCCCGGCGCACGCTGAATAACTGCCGGAGCAAAAACACGTAACCCGGCCCTATCAAAAGGAATGGAGCCTCAAAAAAATGGAGCCTCGACCCATTGCCGGATCGAGACTCCATTCGTTATTGAAAGAACTTCGACACGCGCCTTTTTATGAAAGCGACGCGCACGCCGACTCGATCATTCGGCGCCGACGCCCTTGGAGGGCATGTCCTTCTTGTAGACGTTCTGGATGTCTCTTTCGTCCTGCGACATCCGCCGCTGTTTCAGTTTTCCGCCGGGCGGATCGTAGGCAAAGCTGTTCTCCGGCTGACCATAGCTCGGGCCCCATTTGCTGAAGTCGACCTGTTCGGTGCACCATCCGTTGCGGCCCCGCATGTTCTCCTGGCATTGCTCCAGACTGGTATAGCCGCAGCTCGAACCGCCGCTGGCCGGATTCAGGCAGTACTTTTTTGCTTCCGCTGCGGACGCCGGCGTCGAAGCCAGCGACAGCCATAGTCCGAGAGAGCCAAGAGCGATGACACTCAATTTCATTCGTAGTCTCCGTTGTATCAAATGAGGCGATGTCTCATGTGCCCCGACAACGGGTGCGCTGCAGCGCAGTTCCGTGAATTTTAGATGACGCGAGACTGGTACATAGCTGCCGCGTTTGGCCAAGGATTCACACGCCGAGCTAAGTTTTGTGACACGTCGATGGCGTCATTTCACGGACGCTTGAGCATCATCGTTGGCAACATCACGGATCGGTCACGCGATTTACTCCGGTCGGCATGCGGACGATATCTGGCGTGGCCGGCGCGCAAGTCTTGCGCTGATCCATGACACCGGCGATACGCGCGAACAGCCTGCCGATGATGGAAGGCTCCGCAGCGCTCGCACGACCGGGACAAACAGGACATCGCTCGGAGCCACAGTTGTGAGTCCTAGTACACACAGCGACGGTGCTGCGGGCAAAAGGTCGCCTGATCCCGTTGAACAAATTGCCGATTTGCGACTTGGCTTGAAAACCCTGTCTTGAAAACCTGGCTTGAAACGGGAGCCCAGCCATGCCGCGTTTTATGACCCTCGTCGTCGAGGACGACACGCTTCAACGCGAGGCGATCGCCGATCTGCTCAAGGACAAGGCCCTGGAGGTCGTGGAATGCACGACCGCCGAAGCCGCCGAGCTTATACTGGCGGCAGCCGGTCCCGAATTGCTGGCGCTCGTGACCGATGTTCACCTGGACGGTGTCATGACGGGTATCGAGTTGGCAGAGTTTGCCCGAAACCGGTTTCCATGGCTCAAGATCGTCGTGATGTCTGGCCGGGAAAAACCTGACCTTCCCGAAGGAACCGTGTTCCTCGCCAAACCCTACAAGCAGGCCGCACTTCTAAGCGCGGTCATCTCGTAGCGGCGTGAGGCGGACCGAGACCTTCACCCCTGCCCCCCTCACAGCTTCCGCTGCACGCCGCCGGCATACATGCCGCCGTCGATCACGAGCTCGGTGCCGGTGACGTAGCGAGAGCCATCGGAAGCCAGATACAGCACGCCGCTGGCGATTTCGACCGCCTCGCCGGCGCGACCGAGCGGCGTGGCGAATTTCGCGCGTTCCTCCGGATCGATCGGCGCGTTCTGGCCGCGGCCGGTGGCTTCGGTCGGGATCTTGCCCCAGATCGGGGTGTCGATGATGCCCGGATGCACCGAATTGACCCGGATGCCGTCACCGGCCATCGCGCACTCCATTGCGATCGCCTTGGCGAATAGCCGGACCCCGCCCTTGGTGGCGCAATAGCCGGATAGACCAGCCGCGCCGCGCAATCCCGCCAGCGACGACATCAGGACGATCGAGCCGCCGGCCTTCGGCGTGCTGGTCTTGCGCATCAGCGGCAGGCCGTGTTTGACCGACAGGAATACGCCGTCGAGATTGATCGCGGTCTGTCGCCGCCAGTCTTCCAAGGTCATCTCGGTGATCGACGGCACCGAAATGCCGATGCCTGCATTGGAAACGAGAGTGTCGAGCCGGCTGTAGCGCTTGGCGACCTCGCCGATGATTTCGATCCAGCGCGGTTCGCTGGTGACGTCCTGGTGCAGGAACGTCGCCTCGCCGCCGGCCTTCTTGATCGAGGCCACGATCTCCGGCCCCTTCAGTTCGTCCACATCGGTGACGACAACCGAGGCGCCCTCTCGTGCCAGCAATTCGGCGACCGCCGCGCCGATACCCGACGCGCCGCCGGTGACCAGCGCAACCTTTCCCTGAACCTGCCCTGACATTGTTCGCTCCCGATTTTGTTGTTGATTGCTTGTCGTTCTTGAACGCCGCTTCAGCGTATCACGGCCGGCCCCTGATCGGGTACCGCGACATCGAGCACCCGCAACTGCACGCGCTCGGTGCCCTGCCAGCGATCGACCGACAGCGAACCCGCGACGTGCAGGGGCTGGCCGCGGTTCTCGGTCAGCGCATGGCCGAGCTTCTGACCGACCGCGCGAAACGCAATGCCGTTGACGATGGAGCCATCGCCGGATTTGAACCGGACGCGCAGATGCGCCTGCCCGACTTCATCGGCATAGACCAGTTGATGCGACGGCAGCGCGATGACAGGCTCGGGATTGCCGCTGCCGAACGGACCGGCGCGGTTGAGCGTGGCGGCGAGTTCCGTCGTGACGCCGCGGGCACTGACCGCGCCGTCGATGAACAGCTCGTTCTCATGCCGTGAGTTGGCGACGTCCTTCGCCAGCGCGTTCTCCATGAAGGCGCGGAATTCCGCCAGTCGTTCCTTGCGCAGCGTCACGCCGGCGGCCATCGCGTGACCGCCGCCCTTCATCAGCAGTTTTTCATTCACGGCCGCGCGCACCGCCTTGCCGAGATCGACGCCGGAGATCGATCGCCCCGAGCCGGTGCCGATGCCGCCCGGCTCCAGCGCGATCGCAAACGCCGGCCGCGAAAACTTCTCCTTCAGCCGCGAGGCCACCAATCCGACCACACCGGGATGCCAGCCCTCCGACGCGGTCACGATCACCGAGCCCTTGTCCTCGAGCCCGAGCGAGGCCAGCGCTTCGGCTTCGGCCTGCGCTTCCGCCGCCTGTTCGATCACGCGGCGCTCAATGTTGAGCCGATCGAGTTCGGCGGCGATCCGGGCCGCTTCCGAAATGTCGCCTTCGAGCAGCAGCCGCACCCCGAGATCGGCGCGCCCGATCCGGCCGCCGGCGTTGATGCGCGGCCCCAGCATGAAACCGAGATGCCAGGCTTCCGGCGGCCCGGAGAGCCGCGCCACATCCATCAACGCGGTATGGCCGACATGATCGCGCCGCCGCATCGCGATCAGGCCCTTGGCGACGAACGCCCGGTTCAGCCCGATCAACGGCGCGACGTCGGCGACGGTGCCGAGCGCGACGTGATGCAGCATGCCGAGCAGGTCCGGCTCCGGCATTTCGCTGCTCCAGAACCCGCGGCCGCGCAGCTCCCGGTTGACCGCCACCAGGGTGATCAGAACCAGGCCGACCGCGGCGAGATGACCGAGGCCGGAGAGATCGTCGGGCCGGTTCGGGTTCACCACCGCGTCGACCTCGGGCAGTTCGTCGCCGGACTGGTGATGATCGATCACCACCACCGACATCCCGAGCCGCCGCGCTTCGGCCAGCGGTTCCAGACTTGTGGTTCCGCAATCCACGGTCACCAGCAAAGTCGCGCCCTTGTCGGCGAGCATGCGAATGGCTTCGACGTTGGGACCGTAGCCTTCGAAGATCCGGTCGGGAATATGGATCAGCGGATCGAGCCCGCAATGCCGCAGGTGCCACGCCAAAAGCGCCGACGAAGTCGCGCCGTCAACGTCGTAGTCACCGAAGATGGCCACTTTCTCGCGGCGCACGGCCGCGTCGGCGATCCGCTTGGCGGCGGTTTCCATCTGGGTCACCGTATGGGGATCGGGCATCAATTTGCGGATCGTCGGATCGAGAAAATCCTCGACCTCATCGATTCCGACATCGCGCCCCGCCAGCACCCGCGACAGCATCTCCGGCAAGCGATAGCGCTGCGTGATCGCGAGCGCCCGCGCCGCCCCTCGGGCATCGAGCCGGTCGCGCCATACCTTCCCGGTCGCGGACCGGGCCACGCCGAGGAAGGACGGCAGCGTTTCGACGGGCAATGCGGAGACAGGAAGCGTCATGGCTTTCAACAGGCCGGACTTTCAGCGGGATAGACCCCAAACGAGACACAATGTCGCATGTCCCCGAACCGGGACCCCGGCATTCATGCTGTCGTCATTCTACAACGCTATCCGGCTTGTCAGGGAAATGACCGGCTTCCCGATTTAGAAATCCAACGCTTATTTCGTGGTGTATCCCGTGATTGCAAGGTTCTGGCCTATTCCGGCGGTGTCCGATGCCTGATGGCTCGGCTGTTTACGCCCTTCCCGGCGGTCCCAACGGGTTGCCGGCGGCAATTCCCGGTTTGGTCTGGGCGTTTCGAATTCACCCCGACGGCTCGCCCGAGCCGCTGCCGGTCGATGCGCCGATCTCGTTCTCCCATGATGGCCTGTTGTGGCTGCATTTCAATCTCGCCGACGCACAGGCCCTGCATTGGCTGACGACGGCGGAGCTGCAGGTTCCGGCCCAGGCCATGCAGCTTGTGCTGTCGCACGACAATTACCAGCAGTTGCACGGCGCCGACGACAGCGTCTATGGCGTGATCTCCGACCTGATGCGCGACATCGCCGAGACCAGTGATGAAACCGGCTATCTGCGCTTCGCGATGACCGAGCGGATCCTGATCAGCGGCCGGCATCACGCGCTTTGCGCGGTCGACGTCACCCGCCGCGCGCTGGAGGGCGGACGCCGCGTCGAAAGCGTCGCCGCCTTGCTCGAGACCATCGTCCAAAATGTGGCGGATGCCATGGACCGCATCGCCGATCGCGTCGGCCAGGCCCTCGACGAGATCGAGGAGCAGATCCTGTCCAGCGATAATGTCGATCTTCGCAAGGATCTCGGCCATTATCGCCGGACCTGCGTGCGGCTGCACCGCCAGTTGTCGGGCCTGCGCCTGGTGTTTCATCGCTTCGAACTCAAGAGCCACGACCAGCTCAAGCCAGCGCTGCGGCTTCGCGCCGGCAAGCTCGCCCAGCGCCTCGACGGCCTCGATCACACCATCGTCGAGATGCGCGAGCGTAGCCGCCTGCTGCAGGAAGAGCTGCATCTGAAAATCGAGGAACAAGGCAACGACAATATCCGGGTGCTGTCGGTTCTGACCGCGGTGCTGTTACCGCCGACGCTGATCACCGGCATCTTCGGCATGAACACCAAGGGCCTGCCCTTCACCGAACTCGACAGCGCGTTTCTGTTGGCCTCGCTGCTCATGCTGCTGTCGTCGCTCGGCGCCTTCTGGATCATGAAACGCATCGGTATCGTCAAATAAAAAGCCTTCTCGGACACGGTAAGACGCGAATGTCTTGGTTCCGCGGCGTATTGGCAGTCTCGGCCTGTCTCGCGGGCTCCGCTGGTGCGGTCTATGCCGCGGCCAAGGATGAAAGCGCGGCCGAATGGCTGGCGCCGCAATGGTTCAACGAGTGGCATGACGGCCTCGCGTC
This sequence comes from uncultured Alphaproteobacteria bacterium, assembly GCA_963845435.1. Lineage (GTDB taxonomy): Bacteria > Pseudomonadota > Alphaproteobacteria > Rhizobiales > Xanthobacteraceae > Bradyrhizobium. The sequence goes on along the minus strand of CAWJSD010000014.1, from coordinate 202,585 downwards.
CAAGGGACTGAATTTCGGCGCGACCTATATCGACGACAACATCGGCAACGCCACCGGCGGCACCGGACAAGGCATGACCCATCTCGGCCGGTTCGACATCTCGGTCGATGCCGACCTGGAAAAACTGATCGGCTGGACCGGCGGCCACTTCTACGCCAACACCTACCAGATCTACGGCAGCGGCTTGACGCACACCTATGTGCATAATCTGGCGACCATCAGCGAGAGCGAAGCGCTGGCGGATTCCAGGCTCTACAACGCCTATTTCGAACAGAGCTTCTACGATGGCGCGCTCAATATCCGGTTCGGGCAGCAGGCCGCCGACGTCGAGTTCTTCGACAGCCAGACCGACGATCTTTTCATCAACGGCATCTTTCGGCTGGCCGGCCATCAACGGCGTCGACCTGCCGGCCGGAGGCCCCGCCCCGCCGATCGCCGCCCTCGGCATTCGGGTCAAGGCGGCGCTGACCGACCGCATCACGGCGTTTGCCGCGGTGTTCAACGGCGATGCCTCGCGCCCCGGTCCGGAAGACCCGCAGCTGCTTGACAGCCACGGCACCGCGTTTCGCGTCAACGACGCGCCCTGGGTGATCGGCCAGGTCCGATGGGATTACGATCTCGAGATCGCGGGAAAGGCGCTGGCCGGCAATTTCACCCCGGGCGCCTGGTATCATTTCGGCGACTTCAACGACCAACGGATTGATACGCAAGGGCTCTCGCTGGCCAACCCCGACAGCAACGGCATGCCCGCCCAGCTGAAACGGAAACTTCGGACTGTTCGCCACCATCGAGCAGACGCTGTACCGGCCGCCTTCGGTGACCGAGAAAGGCGTCTCGAATTCACTGCCGGGCATCACGGTGTTCGGTCGCCTCGCCTACAGCCCACCGGATCGCAATCTGATCGACCTCTATGCCGATGGCGGCCTCGGCTTCGTCGGCCTGGTGCCCAACCGCCCCAATGACCGGATCGGCATCGGCCTGGCCTATATGCGGATTTCCGGCGACGATGCGGAGCTCGACCGCGACACTCAGTTTTACACCGGTGTGCCCAGTCCGGTACGGACCAGCGAGAAGCTGCTCGAGATCATCTATGAGGCGCATCTCAAGCCGGGTCTGCTGATGGCGCCGTATTTTCAATATGTGTTCCGGCCGGCCGGCGGCATCCCGAACCCGAACGATCCCACCGGCGTTTCCCGGATCGGCGACGCAGCGGTGTTCGGTGTCACCACCACGATCAAATATTAGCAAAACCCGATATCCGCGACGAACGCGCAGAATTGATGAAAAAAGCGGCTAGCTGCAAAAACTTGATGCGCCCGTTGCGGGTACTAATACCCACTCCTTTTACTAAAATTAAACCGGCATCAGAAAAACTCGGCGACACCTGAATGTTGTGCCGCTGCGTATCGTTTGGCACCCTCAACGCCGAGGAAACCTATCCATGGCCGCAGCGCTGGATCGCCACGCCACAATTACGAAAGCAGTCGCTGTTGGCGCGGTTCATGCGGCCGATACCGAGGATGCCGATATCGCGGCGCTGATCGGCCGGCTGACCACCGAGGTCAACCAGATCGCGGTCGAGAAGACGCGATCGATTCAGCAGATCACCAACCAGATGAAGATGCTGGCGTTGAATGCGCTGATCGAGAGCTCGCGCGCCGGCCCCCAAGGCGCGGGGTTTGCCGTGGTGGCCCAGGAAGTCCGTGGCGTCGGCCAGCAGGTCGAGGCCATCGCGCGGGAGCTCGAAACCCAGCTCACCAAGCGAACCGGCACCCTGATGAGTTCGATCGAGCGGATGACCGAACGATCGCGCGGCGAGCGCATGGTCGATCTGTCCCTGAACGCGATCGAACTGATCGACCGCAACCTCTATGAGCGGACCTGCGACGTGCGCTGGTGGGCGACCGATTCGGCGGTCGTGAACTGCGCGGCGGCGCCTGAGCCCGGCAATGTCGCCCATGTCGCCGAACGGCTGGCGGTGATCCTCGGCGCCTACACCGTCTATCTCGATCTCTGGCTCTGTGACCTCGACGGCAATGTGGTAGCCGGCGGACGGCCGGATCGTTTCGATGTGATCGGCCGGAATGTCGCCGCGACCAAATGGTTTCGCGAAGCGCGCGGCCTGCGCTCGGGCGACGACTATGTCGCGGGTGACGTCGAGAATCAGCCGCTGCTGGGCAACGCCCAGGTCGCCACGTACTGCGCCAGCGTCCGCGCCGATGGCAAAGCCAACGGCAAGCCGATCGGCGTGCTGGCGATCCATTTCGATTGGGAGACGCAGGCCCGCGCCATCGTCCAGGGCGTCCGTGTCGGCGCCGCCGACAAAGCCCGCGTCCTGCTGGTCGATTCGAATTTCCGTGTGATCGCGTCGTCCGATGGCCACGGCCTGCTGACCGAGCGCATCCCGCTGTCGCTGAACGGAAAGCACAGCGGATTCTATCACGACCGCTCGGGAGGCCTGGTCGCGTTCCACGCCACGCCCGGCTACGAGACCTACAGAGGTCTCGGCTGGTTCGGCGTGATCCTCGCCGCGGCGTGAGGCGCGCCGCCGGTCCCTTCCGTATCGCTATCAGGAGCAGCGCCACAACGTCTGACCGGGACAGCTGTGAAACGAACTCGATAATGAGAACAGGATCTGCACCGTGCGCGATTCATTGTCCGGCGCGCGCAGGCTGAGCGGAAACGCGACCCCGATGTCGGCCCGGATGTTGTCATCGAAGAACAACCGCACGCCAGCGCCGACGGAATCCAGCGACAACCCGTCCGTAAACGAATGTCCGACGTTCCAGACATTGCCGGCATCGGCAAAGCCGTAGAGCTGAAACCCCTTCAGATAACGGCTGGCGACATCCTGGTCGTACCGGATCTCCAGCGAACCGGCGATGCCGTTGTCGCCGCTGATCAGCGCGCTGTCATAGCCGCGACCGAACGCATAGCCACCGAGATAGAACTGTTGCGAGGTCAAGAGAACCGTTGAGGCGTACTGACCGGCGCCGGAGATTTTCAAGGACCATGGCCCGACGAGGCTTTGATAGCGGGTGAAAAACAGATCGAGCGTCGAAAACTCGCCGGAGGCGCCATCGCGCGACAATTGGTCTCCGAGTTGCGACGCGCCCAGGATTCCCAACCCCTGGTGCCAGGCAGCCGTCAGATAATTGGTGCCCCCGAACGGATCGTTGAGCCGGTAATCGCCGGTCAGGCTGACGGCGCGAATGTGATCCTTGTAATACGAGCCAAAGACGTCGGTTTCGGAGACGTCGCTCCAGTCACCAGCCACCGTGAAGGCCAGCCGTGATTGCAGCGTCTCGATCGGAACATAGATGCTTCTGATCTCGAAACCCTGGGTGATGACTCTGTCGTTGTACAGCGCCCGGCCGTCGCCGGGCCGGACGGCGCTGTACAGCGCCGAGGCGCCGAGCCGAAAGCCCTCGGTACCGACCGGCACTTCGTAGGACAGTCGGCTGAAAGCGAGCTGCCGCGGATCGGTTGGAATGGTCGAGAGGTCAAGCGCCAGGGAGTCGCCAGGCGCCAGGTAGGAGTTGAACGTGCCGGTCGCATAGGTCTGCCAGGGGCCGACCGACGATGAACCCAGATTATCGATGCCCAACGAACTGAACACCTGCCAGGTCTTGACGAACACCGTGAGACGAAAGTCTCCCGTCGCCGTGCCAATCTCTTCCATCGCGGTGTCGACCACCTTGACGCCGGCCCGCTCGTTGGCGAGCAGCAGATGCCGCTCCAGGGTCGCCAGCCGTGACGGCCGCTCCGCCCGAATTGGATCGAGCACGGCCTGCAGGCCGAACCGTCCGGTATCGTCACCCTTGACGATGAGTTCGGCGATGCTGCCTTCGATCACCTTGATCGTGATCCTGCCACCCTGAACATCCTGCGGAGGAATGATGGCGCGGCTCAGATGATATCCGGCCGCACGGTATAGCTCCGTGATGGCTTCGGTAATGGCGGCGAGATCCGCCTGCGAGACCTTCCTGCCCAGATAGGATTGATAGGTCTGCGCGATCGCCTGCTGCGGGATCGCGCTGGCGCCGATAACGGAAACCGCGCGCAGCGCGATATCAGTTTTGTTGTCATAGACTCCGGCCTGCCGAGGCAATCCCGGTAATGGCGGCAGCGATTTCGAATTTTTCCGCTGCTGCTCGGCGTCCAGCGTGTCGATGCGGCGCTCGGTCTGGCGCGGATCGTAACCAGGTTGCGAGGATGATTGCGCCCGCAGCGGAACCGAATGCAGTGTTGCCAAGAAGAAGATGCCGACGGAGACGTGGACCGGACGAAACCTGGCTGTTGGGCGACGCGTCCGCCCGAGTTCCAAAAGTTCCATCCACCAGCCCCCAAGTCTTCGCTAACCCCACGATCTTGCGTAGATTTTTATGGTTACCGCAAAGTTAATACGTGCCGGAATTCGATATCGCGCTAAATATCTATTGAGACATTGCTCCTAACAATGGTGCCAACTCACAACTAATTAGGATCGCGATGTCTGGCACCTCGTTCGTTTTCCGCGCTCTTGTGTTGATGGTGGCGACGGCGATTAGCGCCGCTGCCTGCGCCGAAGAAACCGCGTGGTCGGTCAAAAAATCGACCGGTCAGGTCTGGATTACGACATCAGGCGCACAGCAGGCTTCCCTCACCCAGGAAACAGCGCTCAAGATCGGCGACACCATCCGCACCGGTCCGAATGGACGCGTGCTGCTGGTGCGCGGCGAAGAGACGATCCTGATTTCGCCGAACGCCGTGATCAATCTTCCGACCGAGAACAAGGACGGCATGACGACCACGGTCACGCAACAGGCGGGCACCATCCTGCTCGAGGTCGAGCGCCAGAACGTCAAGCACTTCGAAGTCGATACGCCTTATTTGGCTGCGGTCGTCAAAGGCACCCAGTTCCAGGTGACGGTCGACGGCGCGGGAAGTCATGTCACGGTGCTTCGAGGCCAGGTCGAAGTCGCCGACTTCAAGAGCGGACAGATCAGTCAGATTCTGCCGGGGCAAACCGCCGCTGCCTTTTCCAACGGCAAGGCCGGGTTGACCCTGTCCGGCTCTGGCCGGTTTTATCCGATCGAGCAAGGAGCGCCGCGGCCCCCGTCGCTGACGCGCATCGATGTGCCGCGGGCCGGTCTCTCCGCTCCGCGCGGCACAACCAACGGCTTGCAGTTCCACCCCGTCAAGCCGATGCAGCAGGCCGGCTGGGCGGCACGGGCAAACCAGGCAATGGCCGCCTCGCGACTGGCGTCGGGAATGAACAGGGTCGCCCATGGCGGCCCGAGACTGATGACCGCAATCGGCGATGTCCATCTGGATTTCGGCAAGGTTACCCATGGCATGGCGCGCAGCGCCACGCCGGCTCACGGCAGCGGCCAAAGCCGCTCGGCTTCAACGACGATCTGGGACAATCACTCAAGCGGCGCCACCGCGAATGCGACCGGCCCTTCCGATGCGAGCAGCGCCAATGCGACAAGCGCCAGCGTCGCAACGGCGGTCGGCGCCGCGACCAATACGACCGGCAACGGCAGCGCCGGAACTCCGGATGCGAGCGCAATTGCACCGGCCGGTGGAGACGGTAACGGCAGCGGTGCCAACGGCAATGGCCACGGAAACGGAGGTGGCAACGGAAACGGCAACGGCCAAGGCAACGGCAATGGCAATGGCAAACGGCAACGGCATAACGGCAACGGCCAAGGTAACGGCAACGGCAATAGCGGTAATGGGAACGGGCCCGGCAATGGCCACGGCAACGCGTATGGCTGGCATCTGCTGCAACAAACGCTCAGTCACCTGCATTGAGCGGCGCGGCAGTTTCGTAAGGTGACGATCGGCCACCATCCTGCGATCCGGGGACACGTTTGAAGCAAGTTCGGCCGCATCTGTTCGTCGCTGTTGCGCTGGCTATCGCGATGGTCTGCGGTCTGCCTCGCGCGTTGCAGAATGGCCTCACCGACCTTGGCTTCAGCCTCGCCTCCCGGCCCGCCAGCGGCGACATCGTGGTCGTCGCCATCGATCCCTCCTCGATCGCAAAGATCGGCACCTGGCCCTGGCCGCGCCAGATCCATGCCGAACTCATTGCCAAGCTGCAGGCCGCGGGAGCCACCGACATCGTGTTCGATGTCGATTTCAGTTCGCCCTCCAGCGCTTCCGCCGACGCCGCCTTTGCATCCGCGTTGCAGGCTGCCGGCGGATCCGTGGTGCTGCCGCGGTTTCGTCAGGCCGCCATCGGAGAAATGGCTACCCACGTCAATCGCCCGCTGCCTGCATTCGAGGACAACGCATGGCTTGCCGTGGTCAATGTCTCGGTGGAACGCGATGGCCTGGTCCGTCGCTACCCGTTCGGCGAACCATTGGATGGTGAGTTCGTTCCGTCGATGGGGGCCATGCTCGCGGGCGCACAGGCGCCATCGGCGCCACCATTTTTGATCGACTTCGGCATTCGAGTGGCATCGATACCGGTCGTCCCCTACATCGACGTGCTCGACGACCTCCCCGCCACGCGCGCCAAATTGAACGGCCGCAAGATCATCATCGGCGGTACGGCGCTCGAACTGGGCGATCGCTTCAGCGTACCGAACGGCGCCGTGATCCCTGGCCCCCTGCTGCAGGCGCTGGCCGCCGAATCCATCATCCAGCATCGCGTGCTCTATCAAAGTCCGGCATGGCTCACTGCGGCCAATCTCGGCATCCTTGTTCTGATGGTCATTCTGACGTGGCGCCGTTATCCTGCCGCAGTCCGCGCGGCGTCGCTGGTCGCAACCGGAGCCGGCATCCAGGCGATCGCGACCCTGGTCCAGGCCAGATGGCCGATTGTGATGGAAACGGCGACGCTCGAGCTGGCCATCGGATTCTACATGGTCGCGATCGGCCTGGACGAACTCAATGTTCGTGGATTGCTCGGCCGCATTGCCGAGCGTCGCTTTCACCAGATCGCGATGTCACTCGGCGACGGTCTGGTCTGCGCCGACTCCAACCTTCGGATCACGGTATGGAATCCGGCGGCCGAAGCCATCTTTGGCTACAGCCTGCGCGATCTGATCGGGCAGCCGCTTGCCTCGATCTGGGCGAGCGGCGAACAGGCGCCTCCCATTCTCGACCGTCGCTTGATGAGCGGCGGCCGGGTGGTGGAGCTAGAGGGTCGGCGCAAAAGCGGCGAGATTTTTCCGATCGAGGTCAGCTTCTCGAGCTGGGAAGGCGCGAGCGGACTGCAATATGGCGCGGTTCTGCGCGACATCTCGGCCCGACGCCGGGAGGAACGGCGCATTCGCTATCTGGCCGAACACGACGCCCTTACTGGCCTCGCTAACCAGAACGCGCTGATATCCCTGCTCAACGCGGCCATCGAATGGGGCGCCCCACATCGCTCCGAAGTTGGCCTGCTGCTGATCAGTATCGACAGTTTTCAGCAGGTCAACGACATGATGGGGCATGCGGATGGCGATCTCCTGCTTCAGGCGGTGACCGAACGCTTGCGGCGTGAACTCGGGACAGGCCCAACGCTGGCCCGGATGGCGGGCGATGAGTTTGCTGTCCTTTTGCAAGGCAGCGATCTCACGACCTCGATGGTCGTACTCTCAGCCCGGCTGTCGTCCGCCTTCCTTGCGCCCTTGCCAGCCGGTAGCCGCCGACACAGCGTCCGGATCAGTACGGCCGGCGCGCGCAGCCCCGACGACGGCAGCACCGCCGAAGAACTGATCGGAAATGCTCACCTCGCGCTGAACCGTGCCAAGACCCGGCGGGGTCACGTCATGTTCGAGCGGTCGATCAGGGACGACGTCATCGCCCTCCACACCCTGGAGATGGAGCTGGCGCGGGCCTGCGACCAGAATGAATTCGAACTGTTCTATCAGCCGCAGGTTCACCTGGAGGATGACGGCCTCATTGGCGCAGAAGCACTGATCCGATGGCGCCATCCGACCCGAGGCCTGATCTCTCCTGCCGAATTCATGCCGGTCGTCAATGCCTCAGCGCTATCGGAGAGAGTTGCTGCCTGGGTGATGCATACGGCCTGTTCCCAAGCCAGAGCCTGGCAGCTTGCCGGCAAGAATATCCGGATCGGAGTCGAATCTCTCGCCCTCGCAATTCAAATCGACCGATCTGACCGAGGCCGTCGCGAATGTGCTGCAGAAAACCGGCCTCTCACCGGGGCTGCTCGAACTGGAGGTCACCGAAGACATCCTGCTAGACGACGAGCAGCGGGCGCTGGCGGTGTTCCGGAAAATCCAGGATCTCGGGGTCCGCCTCGTGTTCGACGATTTCGGAACCGGGTTCGGCAGCCTGAGCTATCTCAAGAAATTCCCGCTCGACGGCCTCAAGATCGACAGGTCGTTCGTCTCTGACTTGCAGTCGGATGACGGCGCCATTGTCAGCTCGACGATCGGGCTGAGCAAGAAGCTCGGGCTCGATGTCATCGCGGAGGGCATCGAAGACCGGGCCACCGCCGAGCTTCTGCTGGAGATGGGATGCCCCGAAGGGCAAGGCTATTTCTTCGGCAAACCGATGCCAGCCTCGGAGTTCAATCGGAAGTATTTCGAAATGCCGGTGCAGGCAGACAACCCGGATACGGGCCTTCGACGGGACCTCGCCAAGGGGCTACAAACCGTGGACTGACCGGAGGCCGTGGGGCGATACGGCCGGCGCGCAGCGGCCATATCTTCCCGCGTATCGGGATCAGCAGCCGAGCTTGTCGGCTACCTCGCCGAAATCCTTGCCGATCACGTCCCAATCGCCCTTGGCCTCGAAATCGTATTTCTGCAGCGGGCCGTATTCGGTCGGGCGTGCGACGAAGGCGGTCTTCAGGCCGAGCTTCTGTGCCGCCTTGAGATCGTGATTATGAGCCGCGCACATCATCACCTGCTGACGGCTCGAGGCAGAGCAGCTGCGCGGCGCCGAGATAGACTTCCGGATCGGGCTTGAAATGTTCGAACAGCTCGGCCGACATCACCAGATCCCAGGGTAGTCCGGTGAATTTCGCCATCTCGGTCAGCAGCGCCACGTTGCCGTTCGACAGCGGGCTGATGATGAACTTCTTCTTCAGCCGGGTCAGGCCGGCGACGCTGTCCGGCCAGGCGTGCAGCCGGTGCCAGCCCATGGTGAGATGATGCAGATCGGCGTCAGTCAGTCCGGTGATCGAAAGCTGCGCCACCAGCTTTTCCAGCGACTGGCGATGCAGTTTGTCGAGGATGACGTAGCCGCGTTCGGGATGCTTTCGCACCTCGTCCATCGACGCGGCATAGACCGCGCGCCAGCCATCGACCAGAGCGGTCCAGTCGGCCTTGATGCCGCGGGTCTCGCTCCATTTGGTGAAATCGTTGATCAGGCTGGTGCGCCAGTCGACGAGGGTGCCGAAGACGTCGAACACCAGTGCCTTCACCCCTGAAACGTCGGACATTGTTCGCTCCCTTGTTGTTGTTCTTGGTCTTACATCTCTGGTTTCCGGATTCGATGCTGCGCATCGCTCCGGATGACGATGAGCTAGAACAGCTTCCTATACTGCATGAAGCCGGAATTGTCCGCGACCTGATCGTAGAGAATGCGCGCCTGCGCGTTGCTGGTCTGGGTCAGCCAATGCACGCGGCTGCAACCGGCGGCCCTGGCCTTTTCGTACACCGCCTCGATCAAGGCGCGGCCGACGCCGTGGCCGCGTCCGGCCTCGGCGACGAACAGGTCCTGCAGATAGCAGTAATTGCCCGGCGTCCAGGTCGAGCGATGAAACAGATACTGGACGATCCCGGTCAATCGGCCGTCGACATAGGCGCCGAGCAGGAACATCGGCTCGTCGGGATCATGAAATCGCTGCCAGGCGACATCGCTGGCGCCGGGCGCCAGCGTCGCCTTGTAGAACGCGATATAGCCGTTCCACAGCGGCTCCCAGGCCGCGCGTTCGTCGGCGCCGACCGGCCGGATCACAACCTCGCCAGCCATTGTGCGATATCCCTCAGTCGAGGTGGAATTTCTCGAGCTGGCGGTGTTCGGCCTTGATGTAGCGCACGGTGCCGGTGACCGAGCGCATCACCACGGTTTCGGTTTCGATCACGCCGTCCTTGCGGAACTTGACGCCCGAGAGCAACGAGCCGGTGGTGACGCCGGTGGCGGCGAACAGGCAGTCGCCCCGCGCCATGTCCTCGATGCCGTAGATCATCTTCGGATCGGTGACGCCCATCTTGTGGGCGCGCGCCTTCTTCTCCTCGCTGTCGAGGATCAGCCGGCATTGCATCTGGCCGCCGATGCAGCGCAGCGCCACCGCCGCCAGCACGCCTTCGGGCGCGCCGCCGGTGCCGATATACATGTCGACGCCGGTCTCCTCGGGGGTGGCGCAATGGATCACGCCGGCGACGTCGCCGTCGGTGATCAGGCGCACCGCGGCGCCGGTCGAGCGGATGCTCTGGATGATGTCGGCATGGCGCGGGCGATCGAGCACCAGCACCGTGATCGCGGAGGGCTTGACGCCCTTGGCCTTGGCGAGCCGCCGGACATTGTCGGCCGGCGTCGCGTCGAGTTCGACCACGCCCTTGTCGTAGCCGGGACCGACCGCGAGCTTCTGCATGTAGACGTCGGGCGCGTGCAGCAGCGTGCCGCCGTCGGCCATCGCCATGGTGGCGATCGAGCCCGGCATGTTCTTGGCGCACAGCGTGGTGCCTTCCAGCGGATCGACCGCGATATCGACTTTCGGGCCGGCCTTGATGCCGACCTTCTCGCCGATGAACAGCATCGGCGCCTCGTCGCGCTCGCCCTCGCCGATCACCACGGTGCCTTCGATCGGCAGCTTGTTGAGTTCGCGCCGCATCGCGTCGACCGCGGCCTGGTCGGCCGCCTTCTCCTTGCCGTGGCCGCGCAGCCGCGCCGCCGAAACCGCCGCGCGCTCCGTCACCCGCACGATCTCGAGCGTCAGGATGCGTTCCAGCAACATCTGCGGCGGAACGGAAATATGGGTCGACATCGAGTTACTCCTCAAAACCGGTTGGCGGCTATTTCAGCCGGCGCATCAACGCATTCAGTTTGTCATCCAACGGCAGATGACAGGCTAGTTCTTTTCGATCCGTATCACCTGCGGCCGGCCGCTGATCACCTTGTCGCGCTGAACCGCCTCCAGAGCGCGATATACCGCATCCTCGCTGGTCGCATAAGTGATCAGGATGACCGGAACCGGGGAAGTTTTGCCGGTCCCGGCATTACCGTTAACGCCGTCGGGATGACGCTGCACGATCGATTCAATCGAAATCTTCTGCTCCGCCAGCCGCGTGGCGATGGTGGCGGCGGTACCTGCCAGATCCCGCGCCATCAGGCGGATGTAATAGCCACCCTCGTGGCGCTCCATCGGCGCCTTGCTGGTAACGCGCAACCGCTCCACCGGACGTCCGAACGGATGGGCGCGGATACCCCGTGCCACGTCGGCGATATCGGCGACCACGGCCGACGCGGTCGCGGCACCACCGGCGCCAGGCCCCACCAGCGTGATCGGCGGAATGCCCTCGCCGTCGATGGTGACCGCGTTGGTGACACCCATCACCTGCGCGATCGAGGACGATTTCGGCACCATGGTCGGATGCACGCGCTGCTCGATGCCCTTGGCGGTGCGCACCGCGACGCCGAGCAGTTTGACGCGGTATCCGAGTTCGGCCGCGGCGCGCAAATCCTCCGGCGCGATCGACGAGATGCCTTCGACATAGACCGCGTTCTGCGCCACCTGGGTTCCGAAGGCGAGGCTGGCCAGGATCGCCAGCTTCTGCGCGGTGTCGTGGCCGTCGACGTCGAATGACGGATTGGCTTCGGCATAACCGAGCCGCTGGGCGTCCTTGAGGCATTCGGCGAACGACAATCCTTCCTGCTCCATCCGGGTCAGGATGTAATTGCAGGTGCCGTTGAGGATGCCGTAGACGCGGTTGATGTCGGTGCCGGCGAGGCCTTCGCGCAAGGTCTTGATGACAGGGATCGCGGCGCCGACCGCGGCCTCGTAATTCAGCGCGCCGCCATGTTGCTCGGCCCACTTCGCCAGCCGCAGGCCGTGCTTGGCGATCAGCGCCTTGTTGGCGGTGACCACCGACTTGCCGGATTTCAGCGCGGCCTCGATCGCCGACAATGCGGGATCGCCGGCGCCGCCCATCAGTTCGACGAAGCAATCGATCTCGGGATTGTTGGCAAGCGCCAGCGGATCCCTGGCCCAGGCAATGCCGCCGAGATCGAGGTTGCGCTTCTTGGCCTTGGAGCGCGCGGTGACCGCAACCACGCGCACGCCGCGGCCGCAGCGCGCCGCCAGGGTCTTGCCCTGTTGCTCGATCAGGCGAACGACGTCGGCACCCACAGTGCCGAGCCCCGCTATGCCCACTTTCAGGGGTGCGACCATGCGATGAAAAAACCTGCCGGAGAGACCATGACCCGACCCGATCCCGGATCGGAATCAGGCCTACCGCCGGTTGGCGAGAGGAACCACGTTGTGCAACGTTTCCAGCCCGCTTTCAAGGAAGCGGCGGACGCCGCGCGCGGCCTGGCGGATGCGCTGCTCGTTTTCCACCATCGCGATTCGCACATAGCCCTCGCCATGCTCGCCGAAGGCCACGCCGGGCGACACCACGACGCCGGATTTCTCCACCATCAGAGTCGCGAACGCCATGCTGCCGACATCGCGAAAATCCTTCGGCAGCGGCGCCCAGGCGAACATCGAGGCTTCCGGCGGCGGAATGTCCCACCCTGCCCGGCCGAACGATTCGACCAGCGCGTCGCGTCGCTTGCGATAGGTGTCGCGCATCTCCTTGATGCACTCGTCGGGGCCGTTGAGCGCCGCGGTCGCCGCGACCTGGATCGGCGTAAATGCGCCGTAATCCAGATAGGATTTGACCCGCGCCAATGCGGCGATGATGCGCTCGTTCCCGACCGCGAATCCCATCCGCCAGCCGGCCATCGAAAACGTCTTCGACATCGAGGTGAATTCGACCGTCACATCGATTGCGCCGGGCACCTGCAACACCGACGGCGGCGGCTTGTTGTCGTCGAAATAGACCTCGGCGTAAGCGAGATCCGACAGGATGAAGATCTCGTGCTTCTTGGCGAACGCGACCAGATCCTTGTAGAAATCGAGGCTGGCGACATAGGCGGTCGGGTTCGAGGGATAGCAGACCACCAGCGCCAGCGGCTTCGGGATCGAGTGGATGATGGCGCGCTCGACCGCCTCGAAGAATTGCGGCGTCGGTTCCGACGGCACCGAGCGGATCACGCCGCCGGCCATCAGGAACCCGAAGGCATGGATCGGATAGCTGGGATTCGGGCACAGCACGACGTCGCCCGGCGCGGTGATGGCCTGCGCCACATTGGCGAAGCCCTCTTTCGAGCCGAGCGTGGCGACGATCTGGGTTTCCGGATTGAGTTTGACGCCGAAACGCCGGGCGTAATACGCCGCCTGCGCCTTGCGCAGACCGGTGATGCCGCGCGAGGCCGAGTAACGATCGGTGCGCGGCTTGCCCAGGGTTTCCTTGAGTTTCTCGATCACATGCGGCGGGGTCGGCAGATCGGGATTGCCCATGCCGAGATCGATGATATCGGCGCCCGCATTGCGCGCGGCCGCCTTGGCCCGGTTGACCTGTTCGAACACATAAGGCGGCAAACGGCGTATGCGGTAGAAATCTTCCATGGATCTGGCTCCGGCAGCCACTGAACGGCAGAATCGCCAGCTCTTTGTGCGGCGAGACGCCAAGGTTTCGTTTGGAAATCGCGCCTCGTCAAAGACTTAGCGCGAATTCAGGCGCAAAATCGTTGGCTTTGACGTGATTTGCGGTGAATGCGTTTCTTTTAGCACGGACGCTTCGCAGCGCCAGTGCGCAACGCTGTCAGGCGGTCATTTCCCGGTCGAGGTGGTGGCCTGATCCTTGGCGGCCACGGAGGCCTGGCGGTCCCGCGCAGCGGCCAGTTCGGCCTTGATCTTGGCCTGCTGGTCCGGGGCGATCACGGCCTCGTCGCGATTGGGCGGTAGGTCTTCCACCGGAAGGTAGGGGTTGGCGGCGTCCTTCGAACGCGCGGGAGCGTCGGACGGGGTGCCGATCACAGGCATATCGGCAATCGAAGACGCGCAGCCGCCGAGAGCGAGCGCCGTCATCAACAGCGCTCCCCACACCAGCGTCTTGCTGTTTCGATTCTCCGACATGCGTCCCCGCATCGTCCTCACATTACCTGAACTTTTAAGCCATGACTAAGTTTTGGCGTTTATTTCACCAATCGGGTGCCCAGCGGCAAACCAAAGTCGCCGAAAACGATTAAAGCCTCGACAACAGAGCCAACCGGTGGGGCTTGAATATGACAAAACTGGGATCGTTTATCGCAGTGCAACACATTCTGATATCGACGTTAATTTCGATTCCGACGTCAATTCAGCGCGGTGACGAACCGCTCTTGAGTCTGTAAAGTTGCCGCCATGAGTGACTTATCCACCGACAGCCAGCCCAAGAAAACCTTCAATCCGGAAACCTTCGCGATGAATGTCGCGCGGGCGATGGAGAGCAGCGGCCAGGCGCTCGCCGCCTATCTCAAGCCGCGCGAGAACGCCGAGCCGAAAGACAAGCCGCCCAACGAGCTCGGCGAGATGATCAAGACCTTCAGCGCGGTCGCCGAATACTGGATGTCGGACAGTGCCCGCGCCGCCGAACTGCAGATGAAGCTCGGCCAGACCTATCTCGACCTGTGGGCTTCCTCGGCGCGGCGGCTGGCCGGCGAAGCGGCGCCCCCGGCGATCGAGCCCTCCCCGCGCGACAAGCGGTTTCGAGACCCCGAATGGAAGTCGAACCAGTTCTTCGACTTCGTGATGCAGCTTTACCTTCTGAGTTCGCAATGGGCGCAGGATCTGGTGCAGAAGGCCGACGGCCTCGATCCCCACACCCGCAAGAAGGCCGAGTTCTATGTCCAGCAGGTCAGCAACGCGCTGTCGCCGTCGAATTTCGTTTTGACCAATCCGGAAGTGCTGCGCGAGACCGTGTCGTCGAATGGCGACAATCTGGTGCGCGGCATGAAGATGCTGGCCGAGGACATCGAGGCCGGCCGCGGCACCTTGCGTATCCGCCAGTCCGACCCGGCCAACCTGGTGGTCGGCGTCAACATGGCGACGACACCGGGCAAGGTGATCTACCAGAACGACCTGATGCAGCTGATCCAGTACACGCCGACCACGGAGAACGTGCTGCGCACGCCGCTGCTGATCGTGCCGCCCTGGATCAACAAGTTCTACATCCTCGATCTCAAGCCGGAAAAGTCGTTCATCAAATGGGCGGTCGATCAGGGCCTCACGGTGTTCGTGATCTCCTGGGTCAATCCGGACAAAGCACTCGGCCAGAAGACCTTTGAAGACTACATGAAAGAAGGTCCGTTGACCGCGATCGACGTGATCGAGAAAGTCACCGGCGAGATGAAGGTCCACACCGCCGGCTATTGCGTCGGCGGCACCCTGCTCGCTTCGACCCTGGCGTGGCTGGCGGAAAAACGGCGGGTGCGCGTGACCTCGGCGACGTTTTTCGCGGCGCAGGTCGATTTCAGCCATGCCGGCGATCTCATGGTGTTCGTCGACGAGGATCAGATCACCGCGCTGGAGCGCGACATGCAGGCCAGCGGCGTGCTCGAAGGCAGCAAGATGGCGATGGCCTTCAACATGCTGCGGTCGAACGACCTGATCTGGTCGTATGTCGTCAGCAATTATTTGAAGGGGCAGCCGCCCTCCGCGTTCGACCTGTTGCACTGGAATTCGGACGCGACCCGAATGCCGGCTGCGAACCACTCGTATTATCTGCGCAACTGCTATCTGGAGAACCGGCTGTCGGCGGGCACCATGGTGCTCGACAACACGCTGCTCGACCTGTCGAAAGTGATGATCCCGATCTACAATCTGGCAACCCGCGAGGACCACATCGCGCCGGCTGATTCGGTGCTGTACGGCTCGCAATTCTTCGGCGGTCCGGTGAAGTATGTGCTGTCCGGATCGGGCCACATCGCCGGCGTGGTCAATCCGCCCGCCGCCGGCAAATACCAGTTCTGGACCAACGAGCACGGCAACGATGTCTCGCTGGCGGACTGGATCAAGGGCGCGCAGGAGCACAAGGGCTCGTGGTGGCCGGACTGGCGCGAATGGCTTGCCGCCATCGACGCCGAGGAAGTTCCGGCACGGACCGTCGGCACCGATGCGTTCCCGCCGATCGAAGACGCTCCCGGCAGTTATGTCCGGGTCCGTGCGTAGCGCAGCACCACGCGCTCAGCTATAAGCATGGCGTCCCGCACGGGACGAAATCGAAATTGATGATGGGGAATTGCCTATGACGCCCGGATTGCTGACGCCCGAATTGTTCTGGCTGACACTGACGGTGATTTTGACCGGGTTGTTGTGGGTGCCGTATGTGCTCAACCGCATGATGGTCCGTGGCCTCGGCGGCGCTATGGCCAATCCGACACGTGGCGCCGAGCCGCATGCCGAGTGGGCGACGCGGCTGATGTTCGCGCACGACAACGCGGTCGAAAACCTGATCGTGTTCGCGCCGCTGGTGCTGATCCTGGCGCAGATCGATTACTCGAGCAAAGCAACCGTCTACGCCTGCATGGTCTATTTCTGGGCCCGCCTCGCCCATCTGATCGTCTACACGCTCGGCCTGCCGGTGTTCCGCACCCTCGCCTTCTGCGTCGGTTTCGCCGCGCAAGTGGTTCTGGCGCTGGCAATTTTCAAGATGGCCTGATCGCCTGGCAGGGCGCGCGGCCGGCTATGCCGCGCGCTTGCGCACCGTCAGATGCAGCATGGTCGCAGGCTTGGCATCGAAGCCTTTGATTTCGCTGGTATCCGATGTGATCGGATGCCACGCCCCCGCCGCAGCATAGGCCGCGTCGAGCCACTCCCGCTCCGGATAATTGTAATAGCGTCCGAGCTTGTCGCGGCCGTCACTGTCGCCGATCTTGAAGCTTGCATAGAACAGGCCTGACGGTTTCAGCGCACGATGGATGCGGGCCAGGATGTCCGCCAGTTCGTCGCGCGGCGCATGCAGCAGGCAGGCGCTGGCCCAGATTCCATCATAGGCGTCTTCCGCATCGAGTTGATCGAACAACATGGTCTCGACCGGGTGGCCGAGCCGGCGGGAGGCGATCTCGGCCATCTCGGGCGAACCGTCGGTCGATCGCACGACAAAGCCAGCCTTGATCATCTCGGCCGAATGATTGCCGGCGCCGCAACCGAGTTCGAGGATGGAGCCGCCGGGCGGCAGCAGCGCCATGAACCGCACCAGCCGGGTCGACGGCGCCTTGGCCCAGTCCGCATAGGACTGGGCGTTGGCGCGATAAAATTGCAGCGTGCCGTCGTCCATGGATGATCCCTCGAACGCTATGCGTCGGCAAACCCCAGCATCAGCCGCATGTTTTGCACCGCCGCACCCGAGGCGCCCTTGCCGAGATTGTCGAGCCGCGCGACCAGCACCGCCTGATGACGCGCGGCACTGGCAAATACGTAAAGCTCCAGCTTGTTGGTCTCGTTGAGCGCTTCCGGTTCGATCCGTCCGGCCTTCACCGCTTCACCATCCAGCGGCATCACCGAGACGTATTTGCTGCCGGCGTAGCGCTTGGCCAGCGCATCGTACAGCGCGGCGCCGTCAGGCTTGCCCGGCAGCGTATCGAGGTGCAGCGGGATCGACACCAGCATGCCCTGCCGGAAGTCGCCGACCGACGGAATGAAGATCGGCCGCCGGGTCAGATGACCGTAAAGCTCGGTTTCCGGCACATGCTTGTGCTCGAAGCCGAGGCCGTAGAGTTCGAAAGCCGGCGCGGTGCCGTCCTCGAAACTCGCGATCATCGACTTGCCGCCGCCGGAATAGCCGCTGACCGCGTTGATGGAGATCGGATGGTCGGCCTGCAGCAGACCGGCGTCGACCAGCGGCCGCAGCAGCGCGATACCCCCGGTCGGATAACAGCCGGGGTTGGAAACTTTCCGCGCCATCCGGATTTTGTCGGCCTGATCGGGCGCCAGTTCCGGAAAGCCATAGGTCCAGTCCGGCGCAACCCTAAACGCGGTCGAGGCGTCGAGCACCTTGGGCGCCGCATTGCCCATGCTGTCGACCAGCGCGACGGTTTCCCTGGCGGCATCGTCCGGCAGGCAGAGGATCACCAGATCCACCTCCTCCATCAGCGCGCGCTTGGCGCCCGCATCCTTGCGCTTGTCCTCGGCAATGCTCTTCACCGTGATTTCGTTCTGCGCGCCGAGCCGCTCGCGAATGCCAAGGCCCGTGGTGCCGGACGCGCCGTCGACAAATACGGTGGGCGTTTTGGCTCCGAATTGGACTTTGCCTTTCGGCGGCGTGGTCTCGGAGAGGCTCATGGCACGTTCCTTTCGTCCGCCGGCGAAGGCGCTGGTGATTTGTAATCCAACTGGGGCCGCAGCGCGACCATCCGTTTGCCGATGGTCTGCGCCGCGTCATCGTGCTGTCGCATCATCGCCGAGGCGATCGCCGCATAATCAGCATCGGACTTATGCTGGTTCAGCTTGAAACTACCTTCGACGTGTTCGACGTTCATGACGAGACCGACGATGGACTTCTTCATCGCCTCCAGGCGGCCCGCCGTCATCTTGGCCGACGTCCACGACGGCTTCGGCGCCAGCCAATCCTCGAATTTGGCGCTGAGCGTATCGATCTGCACGGCCAGTTCCGCATCCGACAATCTGTGCACCGTGCCCGTCAAATGCACCGCCTGATAAAGCCAGG
Source organism: uncultured Alphaproteobacteria bacterium (assembly GCA_963845435.1). Classification (GTDB taxonomy): domain Bacteria; phylum Pseudomonadota; class Alphaproteobacteria; order Rhizobiales; family Xanthobacteraceae; genus Bradyrhizobium. The sequence goes on along the minus strand of CAWJSD010000014.1, from coordinate 183,881 downwards.
TCGGGACCTGATCGGGCGAGACGTACCAGTCGGGCGATACATAGGCATCGGCGCCGTTGACCGCCATCAGCCACGACGATGTGCCGTCCGCCAGCCCGATCAGCGGATTACCGCGGGCGACGTGGAACATCACGCGCGGCGTGCCGTCATCGGCGTAATCGAGGTAAAACGGCAGCGGCGAGGCGATCGGCTTGCCGCCGTCCCAACCACAGACGGTACCGAACCCTCGCGCCTCGGCGAACGCCAGGCCCGCGGCACGGTCGGATTTGAAAGGGGGTGGCGTATACATTTCGAACTCCCGCTGGACGAAGGAGCCGCCTGATCAGATCGCGATGAGAAAGAAAACGCCGCGGACCGGATCCGGCGGCAGAGGCAGATATCTTAAACGCAGATGTCCGCCCGTACCGCAGAGGTACGGCGGCGGCGAACGACAGAAATGGTCGCGGCGTTGATCATGGCCTGCCCTATAAGGGCGCGGCCGCTTTTCGTCAAGCAAATCGCCGTGATTCCGGAGCGCACGCGGCGAGGTGGAGAGGCGACGCGCCTCAGATCACCGGATTCCATGGCGCCGGAATCACCCGGTAGCCGCTGCCGTCCTTTTCGACATGGCCGAGCCCCGGGAACGGATAATGAAAGCCCTGCACCGCGAGCTTCTCGGCGACCACCATGTCGTAAACCCGGCGCCGGGTTTTCTCCGCAAGGTCGCCGTCCTGGTCGAAGGCGCCGTGCCAGGCCGGATGGCTGGCAAACGGATTGGGATTATTGGTCACGTCGGACTGCACGAAAACCTTGTCCGAACCCGACGAGAGCACGTAGGAGGTGTGGCCCGGCGTGTGGCCGATGGTCTCGACCGCGAGCAGGCCCGGGACAACCTCCTTATTCCATTCATAGGGTGTGACCTTTTTCTTCAGGCCGGTGTCGAAGACATTGCGGTTGCTCTTGAACAGCCCGGCCATGCGGCCGGCCGGCGCCCGGCTCATCTCGCCGTCATCCATCCAGAACTTCCATTCGCTCGCCGGCACCATCACCTCGGCGTTGGGAAACGCGGGCGTGCCATCCGCCGTCAGCAGGCCATTCACGTGGTCGGTGTGGAAGTGCGAGATCACCACGGTGTCGACCGCCTTCGGGTCGAAGCCTGCAGCGATAAAATTGTCGGCAAACAATCCGTTGGCGCCCTTGCTGCTGGCCTTGGCCAGCGCACCGGTGCCGGTGTCGATCACCACCAGCCTGCCGCCGGTATTGAGCACCAGCGGCGCGAAGTAGATCGTCATCGTGCCCGGCGTCATGTAGGCCTTCTCGAGCGCCGCGCCGACCTCTTCCTTCTTGGCATTGGTGATGAAGCCGTCCTCGAGCTTGAAGACGTTTTTGCCGTCGGAGACGACAGTAACCAGAATGTCGCCGACCTTGTAGCGGTAGAAGCTCGGCGCCTGTCTTTCCGTTGGCGGCGTAGCGGCCTGAGCGCGGATGGCCGGCAGTAACGGCGCGGCGGCAATCCCCGCTGCGGCCGACAAAGCGTGACGGCGTGTCAATTCCATCTGATGTCCTCCCGATGAATCCCTTGGATTCGACGTGGCTTTGCAATTATTGGTTGTTTCGCCACGCCCTCCTTTAGCAGTGTTCCGGCAATCGCGCGATGGCTGCCTACGCCGCGTGCCACAGCCAGTCGGCGATCCGGCCGATCACGTCGCCGAACAGCAACAGCGCTGCCGACCACACCACCGCGGAAACGAAATTGGCGAGCTGAAAGCTCCAATACGGCATCTCGAAGATGCCGGCCGCGAGTGGCACCGAGGCGCGCAGCGGACCGAAGAACCGGCCGATGAAGATGCTCGGCACCCCCCATTTTTTCACGAATTTCTCGCCGCGCGGCAGGATTTCCGGATAACGCGACAGCGGCCACATCTGGGCGACGCGTTCCTTGTATTTGTACCCGAACCAATAGGAGATCCAGTCGCCGAGCGCGGCCCCGATGCCGCCGGCGATGCACACCGGCCAAAAGCTGATGCCGCTGGCGCCGATCAGGGCGCCGATCGCGACCAGCGCGCCCCAGGCCGGAATCAACAATGAGATGAACGCGAGTGATTCTCCGAACGCGAGCAGCTAGCACGATCGGAGCCGCCCAGGCCGAATGGTCGCGCACAAAATCGGCCAGCGCGCGGGTATACTCTTCCATCGACAACGGCCCTTCCGCGGTCCCGCCCCGCACATCGATCCCGGCGTTGAACCTATCCTCGCATCCGGTATCTAAGGACAGGTAAGCTTGCCTGCGACGTGACATCAAGTCACAAAGGCGGACATCGCGCGTGAGCACCCGCTCCGACCGGCGATACCGGTTTTCGCGCGTTACTTTGCAAAATCCTGGGGGATGTCGATGATCGGTTCGTTGATGATGCGCGTGAGCGTGATTGTTCTATTGGTTGGGATGATAGCCGGCGTCGTCATGGGCAGCCGCGAAGACTTCACGTTGCAGCCGGCACATGCCCATCTCAATCTGGTCGGTGGCGTGCTGCTCTTCCTGTTCGGGCTGTACTATCGTCTGGTCCCGGCGGCGGGCGGCACGGGGCTGGCCACGGTCCAGGGTTGGCTGCATATCGTCGGCGGCATCCTGTTTCCGGTCGGCGTCGCCATCGTCGTGTTGGAAGGGCCCGGCTTTATCATGTTCCCGATCGTGGGCTCGCTGATCGTGGTCGTGGCGACCGCGCTGTTCGCGCTGATCGTGTTCCGGACCACCTCGCAGGCTTGACAGGATTTCCTATCTGTCGCACGGCCGGTGCCGACATCGGCCGGCCGCTGCCCGGCCGTCCCTCCCGTCACTTTTTGAGCCCATCCGTGGCATAGTGAGGGAAACCGATTCGCCGCGCGTCAACTCGCGCGCAACACATGAAAAGATATGCCGAAACCATTGAAATCGAACAAGAAAGACGACCTTTTTGGCGCTCAGGAGCCGAAGGGCCGGGCCCCGCTCAAGGTCGCGGCGCGCGGTTCCGACGCCGAGTCCGGCTATACCGCGGCCGACATCGAGGTATTGGAAGGCCTTGAGCCGGTACGCCGTCGTCCCGGCATGTATATCGGCGGTACCGACGAAAAGGCGCTGCACCATCTGTTCGCCGAAGTCATCGACAACTCGATGGACGAGGCCCTGGCGGGCCATGCCACCTTCATCAGCGTCGAACTGACCGCCGACGGCTTTCTGACGGTGACCGACAACGGCCGGGGCATCCCGGTTGATCCGCATCCGAAATTCCCGAAAAAATCGGCGCTCGAAGTCATCATGTGCACGCTGCATTCCGGCGGCAAGTTCGACTCCAAGGTGTACGAGACCTCGGGCGGCTTGCACGGAGTCGGTGTCTCCGTCGTCAATGCATTGTCTTCGCGGCTGGAGGTCGAAGTCGCTCGCAGCCAGAAATTGTATCGCCTGACATTCGAGCGCGGCCATCCCAAGGGCAAGCTGGAAGACCTTGGCAAGATCAATAATCGTCGCGGCACCACCATTCGCTTCAAGCCCGATACCGAGATTTTCGGCGCCAAGGCCGCGTTCAAGCCGCAGCGGCTGTTCAAGATGGCGCGCTCCAAGGCCTATCTGTTCGGTGGCGTCGAAATCCGCTGGCGTTGCGATCCGGAATTGCTCAAGGGCCTCGAGGACGTGCCGGCCGAGGACACCTTCCACTTCGCCGGCGGGTTGAAGGACTATCTCGCCGCCGCGGTTCACGCCGACACTCTGGTGCATCCCGATATTTTCTCCGGCAAATCCGGCCGCAACGGCGCGCATGGCGCCTGCGAATGGGCGGTGGCATGGACCGCCGACGCCGACGGCTTCCTCTCTTCCTACTGCAACACGGTGCCGACACCGGACGGCGGCACCCACGAATCGGGCATGCGCAGCGCCTTGCTGCGCGGCCTGAAGGATCATGCCGAGCGCGTCGGACAGGGCAAGCGCGCCACCTCGATCACGTCGGAAGACGTCATGGTCGGCGCCGCGGTGATGCTCTCGGTGTTCGTGCGCGAGCCCGAATTCCAGGGTCAGACCAAGGATCGGCTGGCCACCGCCGAGGCACAACGCATCGTTGAGCAATCGATCAAGGATCCGTTCGACCATTGGCTGTCGGGCAATCCGCTGCAGGCCTCCAAATTACTGGATTTCGTCATCGAGCGCGCCGACGAAAGGCTGCGCCGCCGGGCCGAAAAGGAAACTTCGCGCAAGACCGCGGTGAAGAAACTGCGGCTTCCCGGCAAACTCGCCGATTGTACCAACACCGCGACCGAGGGCTCCGAACTGTTCATCGTCGAGGGCGACTCGGCCGGCGGCAGTGCCAAGCAGGCGCGCGACCGCAAGACCCAGGCGATCCTGCCGTTGCGCGGCAAGATTCTCAACGTCGCCTCCGCCACCAAGGACAAGCTCACCGCCAACGCGCAGCTCAGCGATCTGATGCAGGCGATCGGCTGCGGCACCGGCGCGCATTACCGCGAGGAGGATCTGCGCTACTCGCGGATCATCATCATGACCGACGCCGACGTCGACGGCGCCCATATCGCCTCGCTGCTGATCACGTTCTTCTACCGGCAGACACCGCGGCTGATCGACGAGGGCCATCTCTTCCTCGCGGTGCCGCCACTGTATCGCCTGACCCATGGCAGCAAGACGGTCTATGCGCGTGACGAATCGCATCGCGACGCGTTGCTCAAAAGCGAATTCAACGCCAATGCCAAGGTCGAGATCGGACGCTTCAAAGGCCTCGGTGAAATGATGCCGGCGCAATTGAAGGAAACCACCATGGATCCGGCCAAGCGGACCATGCTGCGGGTGGTGTTGCTGGCCGACGACCGCGAGGGCACCGCCGACTCGGTCGAACGACTCATGGGGACCAAGGCGGAAGCCCGCTTTGCCTTCATTTCGGACAAGGCGGAATTCGCCCGGGACGATCTGTTGGACGTTTAGGACGTTAACATTTTTCGCTAGCAAATACAGCCACTTATGTGATTTTTGCGGCGACGTGCTTAACTCCCTTCCGGGCTCCTTTTCCGACCAGTGTGCCCGCCGCGCAACAGCATTTCAGACGAAACTGTCTATAACAGGGGCAAGTTCTTCGAGATTCGGTGCAGCACTGCACCAGCTCATAACGCGGTCGATATCGGGCGCCAAATTGCTGAGGGGAATTAAGATGAAGAAGGTATTGCTCGCTCTGACCGCGATTGCGGCACTCAGCGGATCGGCTCAAGCGGCCGACCTGGCTGCCCGCCCCTACACCAAGGCTGCCCCGATGATGGCAGTCGCCCCGAGCTGGACCGGCTTCTACATCTTCGGCGGTGGCGGCGGCGGCATCTGGGATGCGAACAGCGGCGTGAACGCCACTGCGACCGGCGCCTGCATCGTTTGCACCAACACGCGCCCGGGTGGCGACGGCTGGTTCGGCACGGTTGGTGCCGGTTATGACTGGCAGATGAACTCCTGGGTCCTCGGCATCTTCGCTGACGGCACCTTCGGCAGCCTCCATGGCAACATCGGAGACTCCGGCGTGTTCGCCGGTGGCGCCGCCTCGGGCATCGTCGGCAACGAAAAGATGAAGGACGCCTGGGCCGTTGGTGCTCGCCTCGGTTATCTGGTCGCCCCGAACGTTCTGTCTTATGTCAACGCCGGTTACACCGGGACCTACTGGTCGGGCAGCACGCTGCTTGGCTCGGCCTCTGGTCTGCCGTCCGGTCTGCACACCGATAGCTTCAACACCGGTGGCGCTTTCGTCGGTGGTGGCGTTGAGAACAACCTGAACATCTTCGGTGTTACCGCTCCCGGCTGGTTCATGAAGACCGAATATCGCGCATCCTACCTCGACAGCAAGACGCTCAACGAGCGCGTCGATGGCACCAACGCGCTGTTCGGCCGCGACATCACTTTCAAGCCCTTCACCCAGACCATCAGCACGTCGCTGGTCTACCGCTTCAACTGGGGTGGCCCGGTCGTCGCGAAGTACTGAGACTTGACGTACTGAGCTGACTTAGACATTCGAAGAAAAAGCCCCGGCATCGCCCGGGGCTTTTTTTGTGCCCGCCGACAGGCGGATGAAGGGCGTCAGGCATCCGTTTCGGCCCCTTGCCTCGAACGCGAGCGCGTCCCACTCTGGCAGTTCTGGCGCAGATGGCTGCGCGACGAAGCCCATGGGGATCGCCCGATGCGCAATCTGCTGCTGATCCTCGGCTTGATCGCGCTCGCCATCGGACTGCTCTGGATCGGCCAGGGGACCGGCGTGATCAAGTGGCCGGCATCGAGCTTCATGATCAGCCAGATCGAGTGGGCCGGTTACGGCGCCGCATTGGCCGGCCTCGGCTTGGTCCTGATCTGGCAAAGCAAACGATAAAAACAACGATGGTGGAAAACGCACATGGCATCCAAATCCTTTGATCTCAGCGGCAAGGTCGCGATCGTCACCGGCGGCAATGGCGGCATCGGTCTCGGCATGGCCCGCGGACTGGCGGAAGCCGGCGCCGCAATCGCGGTCGTCGGCCGCAACGAATCGAAATCGAACGCAGCCGCCGCCGAACTTCGGCGGCTTGGCGCCAAGGCCATCGCGGTGGTCGCCGACGTTACCGACAAGGCAGCGGTCGCCGCCATGGTCTCGAGCGTCACGGGCGAATTCGGCCGAATCGATATCCTGGTCAACAATGCCGGCATTACCGTTCGCAAGCCGCCGCATCTGCTCGATATCGAGGAATGGAACAGCGTGATCCAGACCAACCTCACCAGTGCGTTTCTGTGCTCGCAAGCGGTCTATCCCGCGATGAAGGCCGGCGGCGGTGGCAAGATCATCAATATCGGATCGATGATGTCGATCTTCGGCACCAGCTTCGGCACGGCCTATGCCGCGAGCAAAGGCGGCATCGTGCAGTTCACTCGCTCCTGCGCCTGCGCATGGGCCGCCGACAACATCCAGGCCAACGCGGTGCTGCCGGGCTGGATCGACACCGATCTGACCAAGGGCGCGCGGCAGCAGATCGACGGCCTGCATGACAAGGTGCTGGCGCGAACTCCGGCGGCGCGCTGGGGCGACATCGCCGACTTCGCGGGGATCGCAGTGTTCCTGAGTTCACCGGCCTCCGACTTCGTCACCGGCACTGCGATTCCGGTCGACGGGGGCTATTCGATCATGGGGTAGCCGCCCCAGTTAGCCGCTTGGGGTGGGCAAAGCGGACTCGTCCGCCGTAGCGCAACAAGCGAAGGGGGAAGCGTGCCCACCAGCCAAACAGGTACACCGCGAAACGCAAGATGGTGGGCACGGCGCAAGCGCCTTTGCCCACCCTACTTTCCTTGCGCGACCGGCGAGTTCACATGCTCGGGCCGGACGCCGACCGCGAGGAATCGCGCGGTGAAGCCCTGCAGCGGCGGAATCGCGCTGACCAGGCGCAAAGGCAGCGGCACCTTGAGTCGTTGAACACCCGGCTTGAGCGCGACGCTGATGATATTGTTCTGAATCACGCGCTGCATCGCCTGTGTCATCCGGACCGGAAAGGTGCGGCGCTGACGCACCGCGTCGAGTTCGGCTTCGGACGGAACGCCTTTCATCAGCGTGGCTGCCAGCAGATTGGCGGTCGCCACCGCATCCTGAACCGCCAGATTGACGCCGACGCCGCCGATCGGCGACATCGCATGCGCCGCGTCGCCGATGCAGAGCAATCCCGGCCGGGTCCATCGCTGCAACCGGTTGACCGCCACGGTCAGGAGCTTGACGTCATCCCACGACTTGACGTCCGCGATCCCCGATTTGAGCACCGGCGCGATCTCGGTGATGGCGGCGCGGAAGGCGTCGAGCCCTCCAGCCTTCACCGCATCATATTGGCCCTTGGCGATCACGTAGGCGCATTGCCAGTAATCACCGCGATCGAAGATCACCATCATCTTGCCGGGCTCGAGCCGCGCGAACAGGTTTTCCTTTTCGTCGGGATGGCGCCCGACCCGAAACCACAACACGTCCATCGGCGCACCGATCTCATCGACCTCGAGCCTGGCGCGCTGCCGCACGATCGAATGCCGGCCGTCGCATCCGATGGTGAGGTCGGCGCTGATCTCGATCGGCCCATCCGGCGAATTCGCGACCACGCCGGTGACCGTATCGCCCGACCATGTCAGATCGGTCGCCTCGATGTTCATCATCACCTTGAGCGAGGCAAAGCGCTTGCCGCTCTCGCGCAAAAAATTCAGGAAGTCCCACTGCGGCATCATCGCGATGAAGGGGTAGTTGATCTTGAGCCGGCTCAAATCGGCGATGTGAACCGTGGTGCCGCCGAACTCACCGCTCATTTTCTGCAGCTCCTGGTGCGGCAGCTTCAGAAAACCCTCGATCAGGCCGAGTTCATGCATCACCTGAAGCGTCGAGGGGTGCACGGTGTCGCCGCGAAAATCGCGGAAGAAATCCTCGTGCTTTTCCAGCACGATGGTTTCGACGCCGGCGCGACCGAGCAGATAGCCGAGCATCATCCCGGCCGGCCCACCGCCGACAATGCAGCACCGGGTCTTGATCACGCGCGACGGCTGTCGCTCGGAGGGCGTATTCGCGTTCATCCCATCGCTCCCACGTTCAGCGCCGGAAGCTTTTGATCTCCGACACGCTGCCGTCGCGATAGGTCAATTCGACCGAGACTGATTTGGTCGCGGGCGGCAGCTTCAAATAAGGCGTCGCGTCGCTCGGGATCACGCTGGGATCCCTGGGATCGCAGGCCGGCATTTTCAACACTTTGTCCGGCACCGTGGTGTCGATCCCGATGCGGGCCTCGCGTATCGCGCAGCGATACGACATCAACTGCGTGTAGTAGACCAACAGGCCGTTGAATTCGCGGAACGACAGCCAGCTCGTCGCGGTCATGTCGAGGATCTTGCGCTGGTCATGGACCAGCGCGGCCTCGGGATCGAACTTGATCGGAAACGGTCCTTGCATTTCGCCCGATGCGTCGATGTAACGAACCTGCAGCGTGGCCGCCGGCGCGTCGGCGTCGAGCTCGATCGACGGATTAGGGATTCGCTTGCGGGTGCGTGGATCCAGCGTGTCGAGAAATCCGGTCTCCTTGAACGCGCCGCTGTCGCCCATCCGCCAGGAAATTCCGATCGCCGGATCCATGATCGAGAACACCACGGTCCAGCCGCCATTGTGGCGGGAGAACAGCGCGATCGGCGCGTTGACGGCATCAGCCGGCGGCGTCGGATGCGCCTGCACCGGCGGCAACGCCGCGACCTGCTGCGGCGGAGCGGAAGGCTTCGAGCCCTCGACCTGTCCCTTGGCGACGCCGTTGAGAAACACGTCGTCGACCATCTGGTCGAAATAAACCGGGATCTGCTTGTGGTTCACGGTCTCGGCCATTTCGCTGACGGTCCGACGGGTGTGCTGGGCGACCTGCACCAGGTTCTCGCCGGGCTGCAGCAATTCCTTCGAGAAGGTACGGGTGAACACCGAATTGGGATTGTCGTCATTGTTCGACAGCCGGTCGAGCGCGGTCTGACGGGGGCCCGCCGAAAACACCGAGAACACGCCTTCCGGCAGTTGCGTCATCGGCGCCAGTCCGCCACCGCCGGCCAGCGCGCGGGTGCCGGAGCGCTCGAACGGATTGTTTCGGCAGGCGTCGAACACCAGAATCGCGGTGCGCACATTTTTGTTCTGCAGCCGCTCGACGATGCGATCGGCCAGCACCGACGCATCGCGCACCAGTTCTTCCTGGCCCTCGCCCGCCGACGGCACGTCGGTCGGCAGCAGGAAATTCTGGCCGGCGATTTCGAAACCATGGCCGGCATAGAAGAAGAATGCGGTATCGCCGGGCTCCAGCGCCTTGTCGAAAGCCAGCAGGCTTTCGCTGAAGGCCTGGCGCGTCTGGTTCTCCGCCACCATCACGGTGAAGCCGAGCTGCTTGAGCGTGGCACCCATGGTACGGGCGTCGTTGACCGCCTTCTGCAGCCTGGGGACGTTTTTGTAGTCGTTATTGCCGATCACCAGCGCGACGCGCTTGTCGGCGTAAGCGGGTTGAGTCAATGCCAGCACGGTCGCCGCAAGGCCCAGGATCGTCGCAGCCTTGAGCGGCAGCCAGTTCATCATCGCCCTACCCGGTTTGTCGCCATCCGCGGTGCGCAACCGCCATGCCGTAGTCTACAAATCAATACCGCCGGTTCAACGCGCGGGAAATGTCGATGGCGGAATCGGTCCGCTTCATGCTTCCGCCATCACAAAAGCGAAGCTTTCGTGACATCCTGATGGCACCGCCTAGCCGAAGGGTGGCATCGCCGAACGGGCCACTCAAGCGGCTCGAAAAACTGCCATTTATGCAAGAAAATTAAGCTTTTTCAGTGCTTTCACGGCCGACTCCATTGACTTTGGCTGGGACGTCCCTATGTTCCGACACGACGCGGCCCGGTATCGAAACGCGATGCTTTGATTAAGCCGCCTGTCAGCGTAACCAAAAACCCCGTGCAGAATTTGCATGCCGTTCCGGGGTTGTGCGCGGCAGCTTGTTCTAAGATTCCAAGCGGCGGTATCTACCAGAGGCTCAATGTCTTTTTCCCATCTCGGCTTGTCCGACAAGGTGCTCGCCGCCGTAGCGGCCACCGGCTACACCACCCCCACCCCCATTCAGGAACAGGCCATCCCGCACGTCCTGGCCCGCCGAGACGTCCTCGGCATCGCCCAGACCGGCACCGGCAAGACCGCGGCCTTCGTGCTTCCGATGCTGACCATGCTGGAAAAGGGCCGCGCCCGGGCACGCATGCCCCGCACCCTGATTCTGGAACCGACGCGCGAATTGGCCGCCCAGGTCAAAGAGAACTTTGACAAATACGGCGCCGGCCAGAAACTCAATGTGGCGCTTCTGATCGGTGGCGTCTCGTTCGGCGACCAGGACACCAAATTGACACGCGGCGTCGACGTCCTGATCGCAACCCCCGGCCGGCTGCTCGACCATACCGAGCGCGGCGGTCTTCTGCTCACCGGCGTCGAATTGCTCGTGATCGACGAAGCCGACCGCATGCTGGACATGGGCTTCATTCCCGACATCGAACGGATCTGCAAGATGATCCCGTTCACCCGGCAGACGCTGTTCTTCACGGCGACGATGCCCGCGGAAATCCGCCGTATCACCGAAACTTTCCTGCACAATCCCGAGAAGGTCGAAGTTTCCAGGCCCGCCACGACGGCCGTCGGCGTGTCCCAGTTTCAGGTCCCGGTCGGCCGCGAGCCGCATGAAAAGCGCGAAGTGCTACGCCGCCTGCTGCGCGACGCGAAGGATCTCAACAACGCGATCATCTTCTGCAACCGCAAGCGCGAAGTTGCCGTCGTTCACAAGTCGCTGCAGAAGCACGGCTTCAGCGTCGGCGCCCTGCATGGCGACATGGACCAGTCGGCCCGCACCGCGGCGCTGGATCAATTCCGCAAGGGCGAGATCCCGCTGCTGGTCGCTTCCGACGTCGCCGCCCGCGGCCTCGATATTCCCGCGGTCAGCCATGTCTTCAATTTCGACGTGCCGCATCATGCCGACGACTACGTGCACCGCATCGGCCGCACCGGTCGCGCCGGCCGGGCCGGCACCGCGATCTCGATCGTGACGCCGCTCGACCAGAAATCGATGGTCGCGATCGAAAAACTGACCGGGCAAACCATTCCCCGCGCCGAGGGCGACTATTCGGCCCCGGCGAGCGATATCGCGACCCGCCCCGAAGCGTCTGACGACGCCGGTGAGCCGCGCGAGCATCGTTCGCGCGAAGGATCGCGCGGCGGCCGCAACCGGCCGCGCCGTGAGCGTGAACGCGAGCCGCGCCGTTCTTCCGGCGGCGGCCGTGGCCAACAACAACCTCAGGCGCCGGCGGCATTCACGCCCCCGACCGCCCCGCCCCCGTCGCGGACACCGTCGATCGGCCGCGCCGAAGCGGCCCCCGCGCCGCGAGATTCGGCATCGGAGCCCGCCGACCACTCGCATCTTCCAGCGTTCCTGCTGCGGCCGGTCCGCGCCCGGGTCTAGGCTCGGACAACACCAGCCAAGGTTGTAGCGCCGCCGATTACCTACGAAAGCGCATTATGACAGCGCTTCGCGCCCGTATCTTTACGGCTCGTTCACTCTCGTCCTTTAGCTTAGTCCTCAATTTCCAGATATTGCGTTTGGGGACGACGGGTAGAACGCCCGCTATTTGGGGACACGCAGGTGCTCGACGAATACGAACGCACGCTGGCTTTCGCAGAGGTGGCGCTTGGCCAGATCAAGTCGCTTCGGCAGACCGCGATCCCCCGCAATTACGAAATCTGGTACGTCTACGCGACCGGATATAATTCCCAGCTCAACAAGATCATCAACGAGACGCTGGCGCGCAACGGCAAGCTGACCGAAGCCGACCTCGAGCAGATTTACGAGACTTACCTTTCCCAGATCAAAACCAGCGACCGCATCGACAAGGTCGGCGCGCGCGTGATCGGCGAGATCGACGACGTGATGACGTTGATCACCGAAGCGCTCGGCACCTCGGCGAGCTATGGCGACAGCCTGAACGGCGCCACCAAGAAACTCGAAGTCGCCAACAGCCATGGCCAGGTGAAGGCGATCATCGAATCGCTGATCAAGTCGACCGCGGAAATGCGCGACACCAACAAGGCGCTGGAAGAGCGGCTGACGCTATCGAAGAGCGAAATCAGCAATCTCCAGCACAGCCTCGATGCGATCCGGGCCGAGAGCCTGACCGATCCTCTGACCGGCCTCGGCAACCGCAAATATTTCGATCGCTCGATCGACAACGCGGTGCAGACCGCGCTCGCCAACGGCCAACCGCTGTCGCTGCTGATGTTCGACATCGATCATTTCAAGTCGTTCAACGATTCCTACGGCCATCTGACCGGCGACCAGGTGCTGCGGCTGGTCGGCATGTCGCTGAAGCAAACCATCAAGGGCCAGGACATCACCGCGCGCTACGGTGGCGAGGAATTCGCCGTGGTGCTGCCGAATACCGCGTTGCGCCAGGCGCTGACGGTGGCCGATCATATCCGGCGCGCCGTCATGTCGAAGGAATTGAAGAAGAAATCGACCGGTGAAATTCTCGGCCGCGTCACCATTTCGGTCGGCGTCTCGATCCTCAAAGCCGGCGACGACACCGACTCGCTGATCGAGCGCGCCGACGCCTGCCTCTACGCCGCCAAGCGCAACGGCCGCAACCGCGTGATCTGCGAACTCGATCCGGAATACGTCGCCGACGCGCATCCGCAGGTGGCGTGACGCGGCACGACTTCTTTCCAGCTAGCGCATCCAGACCAGGAAGAGCTCATCCTGAGGCGGCGCGAAGCGCCGTCTCGAAGGATGGCAACAGGCGCTCGCGGCCATCCTTCGAAGCGCGCGCAAGAGCGCGCTCCTCAGGATGAGGATTTTTTCCTTGGCCTCTTCCGGATTGTTTTCTTCGGCGTCCTGGCTGCGGTTTTCTTGGCAGCACTCTTCTTCACAGACTTCTTTGGCGCCGCCTCCTTAACCACCCGCTTCTTTCCCTTCGGCCGCTTCCGCAGCGCAGCCCGTTGGGCGGCGGCCAGCGAGGCCCTGGCCCAATCGGTCATTTCATCGGGATCGTCGTAAAGCCGCTCGGGCAACTGCCAGTAGGAGTTGACGGTCACGCTTCGTGCCTTGGTTTGATAGCTGAAGCGGCTTCGAACCCTCGGCCTCGAATTGCGGGATATTTTGCTCGTCGGCGCGTAGATAAAGTCCGCTACGCAAGGCCAAGGCAAAGTTGGTGCCGTCGGCGGAGATGCCAAAACCGGAGAACATTCGGCGGATGGTGACCGGCCCGAAGCCTGCGAACAGTTCGATCAGGAAATCGCGGTCCATGGTGGGTGCATTGTGGCCATCCTTCGAGACGCCGCGCAAGAGCGCGGCTCCTCAGGATGAGGCTGTACCTGGTGCTCACTTCCGGCCGTGAAGCATGAAATCGCGCACAGCCTCATGGTGAGGAGGCGCGACTAGCGCCGTCTCGAACCATGGCCGCGAGGAATCCGGATTTCAAAATCCCGGAGAACAATTACAGCTTCGCCGGCACCAACTGCACCAATTCGCCGCAGCCGCAGGCGCTGATCTGGTTGGGATTGTTGAAGACGAACTGGGCCTGCATCTTGTCGGCCTTGTAGTCCATCTCGGTGCCGAGCAGGAACAGCACGGCCTTGGGATCGACCATGATCTTGACGCCCTTGTCCTCGACGACTTCGTCGGTCGGACGGATCTCGTGGGCGTATTCGACCGTGTAGGACTGCCCGGCGCAGCCGCCATTCTTGATCCCGACCCGCAGACCGACGATTTCGGAGTCCGCGCGCTTGGTCAGCTCGGTGACGCGCTGGGCGGCGGCATCGGTCAGCCGCATCACCTGCGGACGCGGACGCGGCTTCGGCTTGGAAGCGGGGGTCGGGGAAGCGGGTGCCATGTCAGTCATGTGGTCTATCCCAGCGGCAAATCAATGCCTGATATTCGAACGTTAATCTCCAGCCGTCACCACATATTGAGGACGAGGCGGGCCTCGTCGCTCATCCGGTCCGGCGACCAGGCCGGATCCCACACCAGATTGACATTGACGACGCCGACACCGGGAACGCTGGCCACCGCGTTCTCCACCATGGTCGGGAGTTCGCCGGCCGCCGGGCAGTTCGGTGTCGTCAGGGTCATCAGCACGTCGACGCCACGGTCGTCCTTCAGATCGACCTTGTAGATCAGGCCGAGCTCATAGATGTCGGCCGGAATTTCCGGATCGAACACCGTCTTCAGCGCCGCGACGATTTCGCCGCTCAGCCGCTCGGTCTCCTCAGGCGGCAGCGCCGACTGGGTTTCCATGTTGCTGGTCTTGGCTTCACCGGCCTTAACCTCGCCAGCGTCGCCGGTTTTGACTTCTGCAGCGTCGGTCATGCAAACAATTCCCGTGCCTTGATAAGCGCCTGCACCAGATGATCGACTTCTTCCCGGGTATTATACATCCCGAACGACGCGCGACAGGTCGCGGTCACGTTGAAACGCTCTAAAAGCGGCATCACGCAATGGGTACCGGCGCGCACCGCGACGCCCTGGCGGTCGATCACGGTCGCGACATCATGCGCATGCGCACCCTTCAGCTCGAACGAGATCACCGGACCCTTGTCGCGGGCGGTGCCGATCAGGCGCAGCGAATTGATCTCGCGCAGCCGCTCCTGGGCGTAATTCAACAGATCGTGCTCGTGCGCGGCGATGCGTTCCTTGCCGATCGAATTGACGTAATCGATCGCAGCGCCGAGCCCGATCAACTCGACGATCGCCGGCGTGCCGGCCTCGAATTTGTGCGGCGGATCGCCGTAAGTCACCCACTCCCTGGAGACCTCGCGGATCATCTCGCCGCCGCCATTATAGGGGCGCATCGCCACGAGATGCTCGTGCTTGGCGTACAGCACGCCGATGCCGGTCGGCCCGTACAGCTTGTGGCCGGTGAAGACGTAGAAATCGCAATCGATATCCCTGACGTCGATCGCCATATGCACGGCCGCCTGGCTGCCGTCGATCAGGACCGGAATGCCGCGAGCGTGCGCGAGTTTCACGACTTCCTTGACCGGCACCACGGTGCCCAGCGCGTTCGACATCTGTGTCATCGCGACCAGCTTGGTGCGCGGCGTCAACAGCTTCTCGAATTCGTCGATCAGGAAGTTGCCGTCTTCGTCAACCGGCGCCCATTTAATCACCGCGCCCTGACGCTCCCTGAGGAAGTGCCACGGCACGATGTTGGAATGGTGCTCCATGATCGAAATGACGATCTCGTCGCCCTGCCCGATATTCGGTGCGCCCCACGACGACGCCACCAAATTGATCGCCTCGGTGGCGTTGCGGGTGAAGATGATCTCTTCCGGACGTCCTGCGTTGAGGAATGTCGCGACCTTGGCGCGACCGCCTTCATAGGCCTCCGTCGCGGCATTGGCGAGGTAGTGCAGGCCGCGATGCACGTTGGCGTATTCGCTCTTGTAAGCCTCGGTCATGCGGTCGAGCACCGCATTGGGCTTTTGCGCCGACGCCGCGTTGTCGAGATAGACCAGCGGCTTGCCGTAGACCTTCAGCGACAGCGCAGGGAAATCCTCCCGCACCCGGGCGACGTCATAGGAACCATTGGAGACGGCGGAATGCACGGTCATGCCCTCGCCTCCAGCCAGCGCTGCGCGGCCGATATCGCGAGTTCACGCAGATTGTCACTGGCGATCAACTCGATCGCCTCGCCGACAAAGGCCTGGATCAGCAGCGCCTGCGCCGCCTTCTCGGACAGCCCGCGCGCCCGCAGATAGAACAGCAGGCTTTCGTCCAGCGCGCCTGTCGTGGCGCCATGCCCGCAGGTGACGTCGTCGGCGAAAATCTCCAGCTCCGGCTTGTTGTCGGCCTCGGCTTCGTCGG
The DNA here is from genome assembly GCA_963845435.1 of uncultured Alphaproteobacteria bacterium. Lineage (GTDB taxonomy): Bacteria > Pseudomonadota > Alphaproteobacteria > Rhizobiales > Xanthobacteraceae > Bradyrhizobium. The sequence goes on along the minus strand of CAWJSD010000014.1, from coordinate 167,507 downwards.
ACAGCAGCAGCGCCCGCGTCATCATTTTGGCATCGGTCTTTTGCGCCTTGGGCTTGACGATGATGCGGCCCTGGAACACCGAATGGGCGCGGTCGTCGACCACCGCCCGGAAGATCTCGCGGCTGGAGCAATTCGGAACGGCGTGGTCCAGAAACAGCGTCGTATCGGCGTGCTGGCGACCGTTGAGCAAATTGACGCCGTTGGTCTCGACCCGGGAATGCTCTCCGGCGCAGGCGATGACCACCTGATAACGGCTGACGGCCGACCCGGAAGTCATTCCGAACGTGTTGAAATGGGCGCGCGCGCCGAGCGTCACCACGGCCGACGAAATGTTGAAGGCCTCGCGACCATCCTCGACCAGCCGGACGTGGTCCAGCCGCGCGCCGTCGCCGATCGCAAGCACCAGCGCATCGTGAACCTGATATGATTTCACGCCTTCGGCGGCGATGTAGCTTTCGACCAGGGTAGCGCCGGCGTCCTTGCCGAGTTTCAGCAGCGAACGTGTGAACGCCGCCGCGGGCTGCGCCGTGGTCGTGACATGAACCACATGCAGCGGCTTGGCCAGCACAGCGCCATCGGCGACTTCAACGACCAGACCATCGGTCATCATCGCGGTGTTCAACGCCACCATCGAATCCGAACCATCCGGCTTGAGCAATTGCGCCTGAAGCTCGGCGTCGGCCGATATCAGCACCTCGCTCAGCGCCCGGATGGTCAGCCCGCTGTCGAGGCCGCCCATATTGGACAGCTTTGGTACGAACACGCCGTCGACCAGCACCAGCCGTCGCACACCCTCGATCGCGTGCAGCTTCAGGGCCGCATCGGCCCGCTTCAGCGCCGCCGCATCGGGCGCCGCCGCCAAGGAAAACACCTCGCGCATCAGCACGCGCAGGTCGGTGTATTTCCAGTCCTCGATGCGCCGGTGCGGCAGACCGATGCGCTGATAGGCGTCGAAGGCCTGCTGGCGCGCGTCGGCGATCTTGCCGGTACCGGGCAGCCGATCCCGCGCGACCGCGAAGCTGTCGTTCAGCGCGCGTCCGGTTTCGGTCTTTGCCACTACTAGGTTCATCATCAATCCGTTGGTCAGGCCGCGTCTTCGAACTGCGCGTAACCGGAGGCTTCCAGCTCCAGCGCCAGCTCCTTGCCGCCGCTCTTCACCACCCGGCCCTTCGACATCACGTGCACCACGTCGGGCACGATGTAATTCAGCAGCCGCTGGTAATGCGTGATCACCACCATCGCCCGCTCGGGCGCACGCAGCGCGTTGACGCCATCTGCGGCGACCCGCAGCGCATCGATGTCAAGGCCGGAATCCATTTCATCGAGGATGCAGAGGCTGGGCTGGAACAGTGCCATTTGCAAAACCTCGTTGCGTTTCTTCTCGCCGCCGGAGAACCCGACATTGACGCCGCGGCGCAACATGTCTTGCGGAATGTTCAGGGAGGCCGCGACCTCGCGGACCTTCTTCAAGAAGTCCGGGGTCGAATATTCGCTCTCGCCGCGGGCCTTGCGCTGCGCGTTCAGCGCGGTGCGCAGGAACGTCATGGTGGCGACGCCGGGAATTTCGACCGGATACTGGAATGCCAGAAACACACCCTTGGCGGCGCGCTCGTCGGGCGCCATCTCCAGCAGGTCTTCGCCCTTGAACAGGATCTCGCCACCAGTGACCTCATAGCCCGGCTTGCCCGCGATGACATGGCTCAAGGTCGATTTACCGGAGCCGTTCGGCCCCATGATCGCATGGACTTCGCCAGGATTGACGGTCAGCGACAAGCCGTGAAGAATTTCGCGCTCCTCGACACGGACTTGCAGGTTTTTGACTTGGAGCAATGACATCAGTGTTCTCTCGTTTACATTCATCGTCCTGAGGAGCGCCAATGGCGCGTCTCGAAGGACGACCGTTATTTCGCAAATCATCATCCGAGACGGCCGCCTGCGCGGCCTGCTCGGTATGAGGCTTTAGCCGACCGATCCTTCTAGCGAGATCGAGATCAGCTTCTGCGCTTCCACCGCGAATTCCATCGGCAGTTGCTGCAGCACGTCCTTGACGAACCCATTGACCACAAGGCCGACGGCCTCTTCCTGGCTGAGCCCGCGCTGGATGCAGTAGAACAGCACGTCCTCGGAAATTTTCGAGGTGGTCGCTTCATGCTCGAACAGCGCCGAGGAATTCTTGGCTTCGACATAGGGCACGGTGTGCGCGCCGCATTGATCGCCGATCAGAAGTGAATCGCAGGCCGTGAAGTTGCGGGCGTTGGTCGCCTTGCGGTGCGCCGTGACCAGGCCACGATAGGTGTTCTGCGAGACGCCGGCGGCGATGCCCTTGGAGATGATCCGGCTGGTGGTGTTCTTGCCGAGATGGATCATCTTGGTGCCGGAATCGACCTGCTGGTGGCCGTTCGAAATCGCGATCGAATAGAACTCGCCGCGCGAATTGTCGCCGCGCAGGATGCAGCTCGGATACTTCCAGGTGATCGCCGAACCGGTCTCGACCTGGGTCCAGGAGATCTTCGAGTTGTTGCCGCGGCAATCGCCGCGCTTGGTGACAAAATTGTAGATCCCGCCCTTGCCCTCGGAATTGCCGGGGTACCAGTTCTGCACCGTCGAATATTTGATCTCGGCATCGTCCAGCGTGACCAGCTCGACCACGGCGGCATGCAATTGGTTCTCGTCACGCTGCGGCGCGGTGCAGCCTTCGAGATAGCTGACATAGGCGCCCTTGTCGGCAATGATCAGCGTGCGTTCGAACTGGCCGGTATTGCGCTCGTTGATGCGGAAGTAGGTCGACAGCTCCATCGGGCAGCGCACGCCCGGCGGCACGTAGACGAACGAACCGTCGGAGAACACCGCCGAGTTCAAGGTTGCGAAGTAGTTGTCCGAAGTCGGCACGACCGTTCCGAGATACTTCTTCACCAGCTCGGGATGCTCGCGGATCGCCTCCGAGATCGGCATGAAGATCACGCCGGCCTGCTTCAGCTCCTTCTGGAACGTGGTCGCCACCGACACGGAGTCGAACACGGCGTCGACCGCGATCTTGCGCTCGCCTTCCGGCCGCACCACGCCTTCGAGGAGCTCGACTTCGCGCAAGGGAATGCCGAGCTTCTCATAGGTCTTCAGAATTTCCGGATCGACCTCGTCGAGCGAACCGATCTCTTTTTTCTTCGGAGCGGAATAATAATAGAGGTCCTGGTAGTCGATTTTGGGATAATCGACGCGGGCCCATTTCGGCTCGGTCATGGTCAACCAGCGGCGAAAAGCCTCCAGCCGCCATTCCAGCATCCACGCCGGTTCGTTCTTCTTTGCCGAGATGAAACGGACCGTATCCTCCGACAGCCCCTTCGGAGCCTTGTCGGATTCGATAAGTGTCTCAAATCCATACCGATACTGGTCGACGTCGATCCGCCTGACGCGATCGACCGTCTCTTGTACAGCCGCCATTCAAATCCTCCGCTCGCGGTTTCAAGGACCGCGGTGGATCAAGTTCCGATAGTGTCTTACGATGTTTTTCTGGCGAAATCACCTGCTTAGAATCGTTCAAGCTGTGTTTCGTCGCTCTCCAGTAAGTAGGGTACCAGAGAGCTTTCGCCAAGCCTTCAGGCAGCAATCGACGTCTGCGATTGAGGTCGACCAGCCCAGACTGAGCCGCACCGCGCCCTGAGCGATCTCGGGCTCAAATCCCATGGCTTCCAGCACGTGGGACGGCTGGACCTTCCCCGACGAACAGGCCGAGCCCGAGGATACCGCAATGCCGGCGAGATCAAAGCCGATCACGGCGGTTTCGGCCTTCAGACCTCGCGCGGTGAATAGTAAGGTATTTGGCAACCGCTCAACATCATCTGAGAATATTATAATACCGTTTTCTTGTCCTAGGCCTTGTTCGAGCCGATCCCTTAAGGACTTCAGCTGCTTGGCGTCCTGGCCGAGGCTGGTCATGGCCGCCCTGGTTGCCGCGCCAAACCCGGCGATCCCGGCGACATTCTCGGTTCCGGCCCGCCGTCCAAGTTCCTGCCCACCGCCGCGCAGCAGCGCTTCAAACCCGGCCAGCCCGTCGGCCAGGATCACGGCGCCGACGCCCTTGGGACCGCCGATCTTGTGCGCCGAGACCGTCAGCAGGTCGGCGTCCAGCGCGCCGAGTATCGACCGGGATCTTGCCCAGTGCCTGGATCGCATCGACGTGCAGCACGCCACCTGCGGCGTGGACCATGGTGGCGGCCTCGGCCACCGGTTGCAGCGCCCCGGTCTCGTTGTTGGCCAGCATCACCGACACCAGCGCCGGCGGCCCGGCCTCGAGCGCCGTCCGCAATTGATCCAGATCGAGCACGCCCGAACGCGTCACCCCGACCGTGCTGATCGCCTCCGTCGGAAACCGCCCGCCCGCCAGCACCGAGGCGTGCTCGATCGCCGAGACCAGCAATCGCGTCACCGGCGACCCTGACCCACGCCGCAGCCCCGGCGTCAGCGCCAGCGCATTGGCCTCGGTGCCGCCCGAGGTGAACACGACATTTCGAGGCAGCGCACCGACCGCGCTCGCGACCGCCGCCCTTGCCTCCTCGACCAGCCTTCGCGCCTGCCGGCCCTCGGCATGCACCGAGGACGGATTGCCGCTGAGATCCCACGCCGCCGCCATCGCCGTCTTCGCCTCGGGGCGAAGCGGCGTGGTCGCATTCCAGTCGAGATAGACGCGGTCAGACATAGGCTCGTTCTAGCACCTTTCCTGGCGCGGCCCAGCGCAGCCCGAACAGCGGCCGCAATACCGACACCCGCCGCACGATTTCGTAGGTCACCGCGCAGACCGCAATAGTACCTGTTATCACGATCCCGGCTTCGAGGCCGGCCGGCAGATCCTGCCCGTGCAGCGCGTGGGCGATCAGGATGATCGCGGTCTGATGCACGATGTAATACGGGAAGATCGCATCGGTGAGATAGCGCCGGGCTGCGGAGTCGGTGCCGATCCAGCGCCGCGCAAAGCCGAGGACCGTGACCATGCAGAGCCATTGGTAAAACCCGTAGGCAAATCCGGCATACAACTTCAGCCACGGCCCCGGCGGCGTTCCCGCCTCCCTTAGCCAGCGCGCGGCGAGAAAGGACGCAAAGAATGCCGCCGCCAGCGACAGCGCGATCCAGCGCTGACGCTCGATCGACTCCCAAAACGAATTCCGGTGCGCCAGCAGGAAACCTAGCAGGAACGCCGTGACGTATTGGGCGTGATTGTACCAGTCGCCTGACAGCGCATGCGTCGAAGGAAAGCTCGGCAGCAGCGCCAGGCGGTAAGCGGCGAACAGCGTCGATGGAAACACCAGCAACCACGGCCCCGACAGCACCGGCGCCAGCCGGCGCTCAATCCAGCCTGATATCGCGGGTTGCGCCATCAGAACCACGCCCAGCGCCATGGTGTAGATCCACAGATAAATCACGAACCAGAGATGGTTCCAGGTTGGCAGCACGATGCAGGGGTTCGGGCAGAATTGTGCCCCGAACGCAAAATAGTGCCGCAGATAAAAATCCCAGAAGCTGCCAGGATACCCCAGGGCTTCCACGATCTGAACGTAGGACTGCGGCGGCACGATCACCAGCATGCCGAAGACCAGCGGGATCAGCAGCCGCGACGTGCGCGAGCGCAACAGCGGCAGCAGCGTGTACTTGCCCAGCATGAACCGGGTGGCCACGCCCGAGACCAGGAACAAAAGCGCCAGCCGCCATGGATTGAGCACCATCATCACCGGCTCCAGCGCCGGAATCAGATGGGAGCTTTTAATGTGAAAATCCCAGGGCACGTAGAGCATGCCGACGTGGTAGAAGATCAATAGCCCGAAGGCGCCGATCCGAACCCAATCGAGATCGATGCGGCGCCCGGATGGTTCACCGCCGAAATCCGCCTGATATGGTATAGCTGGCTGTGCCATGATCTGCCCTTTAAAGCGCGATGGGTTGCATGAGTGACATCAAAAATGCGCAGGCAAACCCTTCCGTCGAGCCGGTTTGGGATCAAACCAGGGCCCGGAGGGATGAAGCCAGCCGATTTGGGACGACCGGCGAGACCGGCGGGATGAGCGGAACGGACTGGCCGTTCTACGGCGTCGTCGCCGTGGTCTCGGTGACGGTCGGAATCGTCAACGCGCTTTCGGCGGCGCAGGATTCGGTCTGGCGGGGCGGTAGCTACAACGTCGGCATGCCGCTGTTGTGCGAGATGACCAGCATCGCCACCATCCTGGCGCTGGCGCCGTTTTTATTGTCAGCGGTGCGGCGTATCCGCCGCGCATCGGGATGGCCGCTCCGGGTCGGACTGGCAGTCGCGGCAATGGTGGCTTTTTCGGCGCTGCACATCGCCGGCATGGTCTTGCTGCGCAAACTCGCGTTGGCGCTGGGCGGCGGCGTTTATGATTTCCACCTCTCGGCGACGACCGTGATCTATGAATTCCGCAAGGACGTCGTCACCTGCATTCTGATCGGTGGCCCGTTATGGATGATCGGCAGCCGCCGCCAGGAGCAGCCTTTGCCTTTGGCGGTATCCACCGGGCCCAACGCCGATCGCGCGCCGCCAGTGGTCTGGCTCCGTGATGGCGCCACGCGTATCCGTCTCGAGCCGCGCGACGTGCTGTGGATCAGTTCGGCCGGCAACTACGTCGAATACAGCCTGACCGACGGCACCAGCCATCTCATTCGCGGAACGCTCGCGGCCGCCGAGGCCGAACTTTCGCGCTTTCGCCTGGCGCGCGTGCATCGCACCCGGCTCGCCAATCTGGACCGCGTCACGACGGTGGAGTTCAAGCCGACAGGCGATTTCGAACTGACCTTCGATACCGGCAAGACCGTGCAAGGCAGCCGGCGTTACAAAACCGCCGTTGAATCGCTCGCGCGCAGCGCTGCTTCCGTCTGAAAGGGGCTCGCCAGACCAGTACGGCGGGCAATTACTGCCAAATTTCAAAGAGCTACGGCTGTACCGCGAGGCGAAGCGTGAACGCCATGCAGTTCATAAAAGCCTTGCTTTTTGCCCCTTGCCTCATGTTAGAACGCCGCGACCAGTTCACCTCGCGTTGCTGGCGCGTCGTCAAGCAGCGCACGATCACCCTTTTGCTGCGATATCCGTCTGACCGCAGATGGAGCCAGTTCAAACCGGCTGATTATCAAGGATCCTTTGATGCCTGAAGTTATTTTCACCGGCCCCGCAGGCCGCCTCGAAGGCCGTTATCACCCGGCCAAGCAGAAGAACGCGCCGATCGCGATGGTGCTGCATCCGCACCCGCAGTTTCACGGCACCATGAACCACCAGATCATCTACCAGTGCTATTACGCCTTCGCGCATCGCGGCTTTTCGGTGCTGCGCTTCAATTTTCGCGGCGTCGGCCGCAGCCAGGGCTCGTTCGATCATGGCACCGGCGAATTGTCGGATGCGGCCTCGGCGCTGGACTGGGCGCAGACCATCAATCCCGAAGCACGTGCCTGCTGGGTCGCCGGTTTCTCGTTCGGCGCCTGGATCGGCATGCAGCTTTTGATGCGCCGTCCGGAAGTCGAAGGCTTCATCTCGATCGCACCGCCGGCCAATCTCTACGACTTCTCGTTCCTGGCGCCCTGCCCGTCCTCGGGCCTGATCGTGCACGGCGAGAAGGACGCCGTGGTGCCGCCGAAGGACGTCAACACCCTGGTCGAGAAGCTGAAGACCCAGAAGGGCATCGTGATCGACCAGCAGGTGATCCCCGGGGCCAACCATTTCTTCGACGGCAAGCTGCAGCCGCTGATGGAAACCGTGACCGGTTATCTGGACATGCGGCTCGCGAACGTCCGCTAAAATCGCAGGCCACACAATCACGCGGCTGCGCGTTGCTGCAATCCCGACAACCATGACTGCCGCCGCGCGATGAAATCGCGCAGCCGCCCGGGATAATCCGATCCGACCGCCGTGCGCACCGACGGACGTGCCGCCAGATTGTTGCGCCAGCTTGTCAGTTTCGGTTTGCCCGTCAGGATACCGAAATTGCCGATTTCATCGAACACATCGAAATAGCGAAACACCGGACCGAACACCGCATCGACCAGCGAGAAATCGTCGCCGTCGAACCAGGGCGACGCCGCGACGCGGGATTCCAATCGCGCGAATCGTGCTTCGAGCTGGGCGGTCTTGGCCTTGAAGGTGGCTTCGTCGGCGGCGGCATAAAAGCCGGCGATATCGCCCAATATGGTGGATCCGAATTCGATCCAGGCGCGATGTTCGGCGCGGCGCAGCGCATCGGCCGGATGCAGCGGTTTGGGTTCGGTCTCCTCGAGATATTCCAGGATCACGGCGGATTCGAAGATCGCGGCCTCGCCGACCATCAAGACCGGCGTTTTGCCGAGTGGCGAAATCTTCAGAAACCATTCGGGCTTGTCGCCAAGGTCGATATCGATCCGTTCGAATGCCACGCCCTTTTCGGTCAGCGCGATCACGGCGCGCTGCACATAGGGGCAGAGCTTGTGGCTGATCAGTGTCAGCGAAGCGGCCACGGCGAACCTCAAGATCGATGCACTTGCATCAAGTTACATGCAAGTGCATTGATTGGTCAAGTTCGCCGTTCTCACGGTCTCGCGATGATGCCGCCGGTCATTGGAAATGGGACGCCTGTGGTGTCGGGATAGCTCAGCGGCAGGCCTTTCATGCCGCGGGCTGCCAGAAACCCAAATGCCTGCGCCTCGATCGCGTCGCCCGACCAGCCCAGCGAGTCCGCGGCCTCCACAGTCGCGGGGGCGAGCCGCTCGCGCAGCATCCGCAGCAAAGTGAGATTGCGGGCGCCGCCGCCGGCCACGATCCAGCTTTGCGGGACTTTCGGCAGGAGCGGCACGATCCGGGCGATGGTCGCCGCCGTCAGCGCCGTCAGGGTCGCGGCGCCGTCTTCCGGCCGCATCGGGCCAAGCTTGAGCTGGGCAAAATCATTGCGATCGAGCGATTTCGGCGGCAGCGCTGCAAAGAACGGCAATTGCAGCGCGCGGTCGATCCATGCCTGGTCCGGCTTGCCCTGCGCCGCCAACCGGCCCTCGCAGTCGAACGGCTGGCTCAACGTGCGGTACATGAAATCGTCGAGCAGCGCGTTGCCGGGACCGGTGTCGCAGGCGATCAGCGTGTCGGCGCCGTCGATATAGGTGATGTTGGACACCCCGCCGACATTGACCACGACGATCGGGCCTTCGCGCTCCAGCGACTGCGTGAGCGCGCGGTGATAGACCGGCACGAACGGCGCGCCCTGCCCGCCGGCGGCCACGTCGGCGGCGCGGAAATCGTGCATCACGGGAATATGGATCGCCTTGGCCAGCGCCGCGGCGTCTCCGATCTGCACGGTCAGTTTGCGTTCCGGGCGGTGCAGCACCGTCTGGCCGTGGAAGCCGACGATATCGATGTCCTCGCAGGTGATCCTGTTCTGCGCGATGAAGGCGGCGACCGCCTCGGCATGGGCTGTCGTGACGGCCTGCTCGGCCTCGCGCAGGATGCCGGGCCGCGCGTCGCGCAGCGGCAGATGCACCGCCTCGGTCAGCGCCTGGCGCAGCAGCGAACGTTCGCGATCGCTATAAGGCCGGTAGCCGGAGGGCCCAAAACCCTGGATCCGTTTACCATCTGTTTCGATCAATGCGACGTCGACCCCGTCGAGCGAGGTGCCGCTCATCAGACCGATGGTCGTCAACATCATTGGAAATGCGCCCTAAGTCCCTATGGAATACCGCCTTTTATGCCCGGCTTGTATCCCTGAACCACTTTCTATAATGCCACACTGCACCGGAAATCGGCAGTCTTTGTGGTATGGTTCTGCCGATCGTTGCAAATAATGTGAAATAAGAATGATCAGAGTCTCCAACAAATGACTGCATTTAAATCGGATTTTCTGACCGTTTTACAGGAACGCGGCTTCATCCACCAATGTTCCGACCTCGACGGCCTCGATGCGCTGGCCGCCAAGGGCGAAGCGATCGCCTATGTCGGCTACGACTGCACCGCGCCCTCGCTGCATATCGGCAACTTCCTGACCATGATGATGCTGCACTGGCTGCAGCAGAGCGGCAACAAGCCGATCACGCTGATGGGCGGCGGCACCACCATGGTCGGCGACCCCTCCGGCAAGGATAAATCGCGGGCGCTGCGCAGCATCGCCGAGATCGAAGCCAACAAGAACAGCATCCGCGGCGTCTTCTCCAAGGTGCTGCGCTACGGCGACGGCGCCAGCGATGCGGTGATGCTGGACAATGCGGAATGGCTGACCAAACTCAACTGGATCGAAATGCTGCGCGACATCGGCCGGCACTTCTCGGTCAACCGCATGCTGACCATGGACTCCGTCAAGCTGCGGCTCGAGCGCGAGCAGGAAATGAGCTTCATCGAGTTCAACTACATGGTCTGCCAGGCCTATGACTTCGTCGAGCTGTCGCGCCGCACCGGATGCCGGCTGCAGATGGGCGGCTCCGATCAATGGGGCAACATCGTCAACGGCGTCGATCTCGGCCGCCGCATGGGCACGCCGCAGTTGTTCGCGCTGACGACGCCGCTGTTGACCACCGCGTCCGGCGCCAAGATGGGCAAAACCGCGCAAGGCGCGATCTGGCTCAACGCCGATGCCTGCAGCCCCTATGAGTTCTGGCAATATTGGCGCAACGCCGAAGACGCCGACGTCGTGAAGTTTCTAAAGCTGTTCACGATCCTGCCGATGGGCGAGATCGCGAAGCTCGCCGCACTGCAGGGTTCCGAGATCAACGAAGCCAAGAAGGTGCTGGCCACCGAGGCCACTGCGTTGCTGCACGGCCGCGATGCCGCCAATGCCGCTTCCGAAACCGCGCGCCAAACCTTCGAGCAAGGCGCGATCGCCGAAACGCTGCCGACGGTGGAAATTCCGCGCGCCGAACTTGAAGCCGGCGCCGGCGTGCTCGGGCTGTTCGTCAAGGCCGGCCTGGTCGCCTCGAACGGCGAGGCGCGGCGCCAGATCAAAGGCGGCGGCCTGCGAGTCAACGACAGCGCCGTGGTCGACGAGAAGATGGCGCTCGGATCCGGCGATCTCACGCCGGAGGGCGTAATCAAACTGTCGCTTGGCAAGAAGCGCCACGTCCTGCTCAGGCCTGCATAGGCGCATTCCTTGAAGGCGCTTGTCGCGGATGCGGAAACGCGCTCCCTGATGTCATGGACCAGAAAGCGCCGCAGCCCGAAACCTTAGCAACGCCGTCGGAAACGTCGCGCGTGGCGCTCGGCGTGTTGGCATTGTGCTTTGCACTCTCGGTGATGGGCCGTGGGCTCGGCGAAAGCTTCACGGTGTTCCTGAAGCCGATTTCTGAAAGTTTCGGCTGGAACCGCGGCGACGTGGTGTCGGTCTATTCGCTCGCAGCGCTGACCGGCGGACTGGCCTCGCCGCTGATCGGGCGACTGTTCGATCGTTTCGGCCCGTTGACGGTTTACGCGCTGGGCCTTCTGTTGCTTGGCGGCGGACTTCCTGATCGCCGGCTATTCGCATTCGCTGTGGCAGTTCCAGTTCAGCCTCGGCTTCTGCGTCGGCATCGGCATCGCTTTCATCGGCAATGTGCCGAATTCGATCCTGCTCGGCCGCTGGTTCGGCCCGCGGCTGCCGACCGCGATGGCGGTGGTCTATTCGGCCACCGGCGCCGGAGTCCTGATCCTGTTGCCGGCATCGCAATTGCTGATCGATCATCTGCAGTGGCGCGGCGCCTATCTGACGCTGGCCAGCATCACCCTGCTGCTGTTGCTGCCACTGCTGGTGCTACCTTGGCGGCTGTTCTCCGGCGGCTCGCCCGCACTGGCAAAAGATTCCGCGGTGGAAGCTCCTGATCTCGGCTGGACCCTGATGAGCGCGATGCAGCACCATGCGTTCTGGGCGCTGTTCGCGACCTTCTTCTTCACCGCAATCGGCATGTACGCGATTGCGCCGCAAGTCGTCGCCTATCTGATCGACGCCGGCTTTCCGCCCTTGCAAGCCGCAACCGCCTGGGGATTTCAGCGGCGTGGTGCTGTTGTTCGGCATGCTCAGCGTCAGTTCACTCGACACCATCATCGGCCGCCGGCCTTCGGTGCTGTTGAGTTACGCGATCTCGATGATAGGCATCGTGCTGCTGTGGCTGCTGCAATGGTATCCGAACTTCTGGATGCTGACGGGATTCGTGGTGTGCTTCGGCAGCATGATCGGTTCGCGCGGGCCGCTGCTGGCGGCCACCGCGATGAAGATTTTCCGCGGCGAACGGCTCGGCACCATCTACGGCACCATCACCATCGGCAGCGGCCTCGGTTCGGCGCTTGGCTCGTGGGGCGGCGGCCTGATCCACGACTGGTCCCACAGCTATAACCCGCTGCTGGCCTTCGCGTTTGTTGCCGTGATTCTGGGCATGATTCCATTCCTGCTGGTGCCGGCGCTGCGGAATTGAAATCGCGCTCCGGCAAACTACTCAGGGTCATTCACGATTGGTAAGCAGGTTTTTGTTATCGCCTAGGTAGATTATTTTACCACCAGAGGGCGAGATGAACCTGCTGAGCCATTTGAAGATCCGAACCAAGCTCGCCAGCATCGTCGCCCTGGGCGCGCTGACGGTTTGCGCGATCATCGCCATCTCCACGGCCATGAGCGAAAGCCGCATGATGAGCGACCGCATCATCCAGATGCACACCGCCGTCGATCTCCTGGTCGGAATGGCCGCAGACCGCTGCAAGACGAAGTCACGGCGGGCAAGATGACGATGGCCGACGCCCAGGCCCAGTTCCGCGCCCGCGCCCGCAAGATGACCTTCGGTAACGGCCAGGCCTATCCGGTGGTCTACAACGCCGATACCTCGATCATGTTGAACGTCGGCGTGCCTTCCCTGGAGGGCAAGATCAGCGGCGCCAAGGATTCCAACGGCGTCGTGATCGCCACCGCCCAGATCAACGCCGCCAGCACCAGCCCGGAAGGCGGCGTCGTGTCCTATCCCTATCCACGCCCCGGCCAGACCGAGGCGATCCGCAAGGTGGCCTATGTCCGCGGCTTTGCACCGTGGAATGTGGTCATGAGCTACGGGCTCTATGTCGATGACATCGATGCCGACGTCAACGCGCTGATGTGGCGCCTCGGCGAGATCGGCGGCGGCCTCATGCTCCTGATGGCATTGCTATCCTGGCTGATCGCCCGCGACATCCTCGGCGCGCTCGACCGCCAGAAGGGCCGTATGCAGCACATCGCCGATGGCTCGCTCGATCAGCCGGTCGAGGAAACCGGTCGCGGCGACGAGATCGGCCGGATGGCGGAAACCCTGGAAATGCTGCGGCAGAAGCTGCTCGACGCGCGCGCCCTCGAAACCGAGCAGGTCGCGGACAAACAGCGCGCCGAACAGGAAAAGCGGCTGGCCCTGATTGCGATGGCGGATCGCTTCGATACCTCGGTCGGCCGGCTGGTCGGATCGATGGCGTCGGGATCGACCGAACTCGAAAGCACCGCCAAATCGATGACCGGCACCGCTGACCGCACCAACCAGCAAGCCTCGGTGGTCAATTCGGCCGCCAATGAAGCTTCGAGCCGTGTTCAGACCGTCGCAACAGCGGCGGAGGAATTGTCGTCCTCGATCTCCGAGATCAGCCGTCAGGTGGCGCAGTCCGCCGCGATCACCACCCGCGCGGTGGAGAACGCGCGCAGGACCGACACCACGGTGCGCGCGCTTGCCGACGGCGCCAAGCAGATCGAACATGTCGCCGAACTGATCTCGAGCATCGCTGGCCAGACCAATCTCCTGGCGCTCAACGCCACCATCGAGGCGGCCCGCGCCGGAGAAGCCGGCCGCGGCTTTGCGGTGGTGGCCGCCGAGGTCAAGAGTCTCGCCAGCCAGACCGCGGAAGCCACCAAGGAAATCGGCACCCGTATCGCCCAGATCCAGAGCGCCACCAAGGAAGCGGTCGAGGCGATCCAGGGCATCACCTCGACCATCGAGGAAGTCAGCGCGATCGCCACCACGATCGGCTCGGCGATCGAGGAACAGGGCGCCGCCACCGCTGAAATCGCCCGCAGCGTCACCCAGACTGCGCAGGCGACCCAGGAAGTCACCACCAATATCGGCGGCGTCAGCGCCGCCGCCAACGAGACCGGCAGCGCCGCCGGCATGGTCCTCAGCGCCGCCTCCGACCTCTCCAAACAGGCCGAGCAACTCTCCGGCGAGGTCAACACCTTCCTGGCCGGCGTGCGCGCGGCGTAGCGAAGCAGCGAAGCAATCGATGCGTTCCCCGGATTCGGGCAGCGCGCCGCGCTTGCGGCCTCGTGCAGCGCTGATCGGAGTCCACAGACAACACGGCAAATGCGGCCATGGGTCCCGGCTCTGCAGAGCAGCGTGACAACGCTGCGCCGCGTCCGGGACAAGAGATCCCGTCATACTGGGTTGCCGGACCAGTCTCCGGCAAACTACCCACGCCCGTTCATGATTGGTAAGCAGGATTTTGCTATCGCCTAGGTAGATCTTTTTTACCACTGAGGGCGAGATGAACCTGCTGAGCCGTTTGAGAATTCGTACCAAGCTCGCCAGCATCGTCGCCCTCGCCGCGCTGACGGTTGCCGCGATGATCGCGATCACCGCTGTCATGAGCGAGAACCGCATGCTCAGCGACCGCGTCGCGCAGATGCACACCGCCGTCGATATCCTGGTCGGAATGGCGCAAACGCTGCAGGACGACGTCACCGCGGGCAAGCTGACGGTAGCCGACGCCCAGGCCCAGTTCCGCGCCCGCGCCCGCAAGATGACGTTCGGCAACGGACAAGGCTACCCGGTGGTCTATGCCGCCGATAGCTCGCTGATGCTGAACGTCGGCAACCCCGCGGTCGAAGGCAAGATCACCGGCGCCAAGGATTCCAACGGCGTTATCATCTACACCACGCAGAAAGACGCCGCCAATGCGAGTTCCGAAGGTGGCGTGGCGTCCTTTCATTATCCCCGCCCCGGCGAGACCATCCCGGTTCGCAAGATGGTCTACGTCCGCAACTTCGCACCGTGGAACGCGGTGATGAGCTATGGGCTCTATGTCGATGACATCGATGCCGATGTCAACGCGTTGCTGTGGCGCCTCGGGGAAATCGGCGGCGGCCTGATCGTCTTGATGGGACTGGTGTCCTGGCTGATCGCCCGCGACATCCTCGGCGCGCTCGATCGCCAGAAGGCCGGATGCAGCACATCGCCGATGGCTCGCTCGATCAGCCGGTCGAGGAAACCGGTCGCGGCGACGAGATCGGCCGGATGGCGGAAACCCTGGAAATGCTGCGGCAGAAGCTGCTCGACGCGCGCGCCCTCGAAACCGAGCAGGTCGCGAGCAAACAGCGCGCCGAGCAGGAAAAGCGGCTGGCCCTGATTGCGATGGCGGATCGCTTCGATACCTCGGTCGGCCGGCTGGTCGGATCGATGGCGTCGGGATCGACCGAACTCGAAAGCACCGCCAAATCGATGACCGGCACCGCTGACCGCACCAACCAGCAAGCCTCGGTGGTCAATTCGGCCGCCAATGAAGCTTCGAGCCGTGTTCAGACCGTCGCAACAGCGGCGGAGGAATTGTCGTCCTCGATCTCCGAGATCAGCCGTCAGGTGGCGCAGTCCGCCGCGATCACCACCCGCGCGGTCGAGACCGCGCGCAGGACCGACACCACGGTGCGCGCGCTTGCCGACGGCGCCAAGCAGATCGAGCATGTCGCCGAACTGATCTCGAGCATCGCCGGCCAGACCAATCTCCTGGCGCTCAACGCCACCATCGAGGCGGCCCGCGCCGGAGAAGCCGGCCGCGGCTTTGCGGTGGTGGCCGCCGAGGTCAAGAGTCTCGCCAGCCAGACCGCGGAAGCCACCAAGGAAATCGGCACCCGTATCGCCCAGATCCAGAGCGCCACCAAGGAAGCGGTCGAGGCGATCCAGGGCATCACCTCGACCATCGAGGAAGTCAGCGCGATCGCCACCACGATCGGTTCGGCGATCGAGGAACAGGGCGCCGCCACCGCCGAGATCGCCCGCAGCGTCACCCAGACCGCGCAGGCGACCCAGGAAGTCACCACCAATATCGGCGGCGTCAGCGCCGCCGCCAACGAGACCGGCAGCGCCGCCGGCATGGTCCTCAGCGCCGCCTCCGACCTCTCCAAACAGGCCGAACAACTCTCCGGCGAGGTCAACACCTTCCTGGCCGGCGTGCGCGCGGCGTAGCCAAGCAGCGAAGCCTGAACGGACTCTCGACCGTCATTGCGAGGAGCACTGGCGACGAAGCAATCCAGGAGCGCCGGCACGCGAGGCCCTGGATTGCTTCGTCGCTTCGCTCCTCGCAATGACGCTCAATGAGCGCGCGCTAGCGCACAGCGCACGCGCAGACCTCGTCCGGCCTCAGTTATTGGTCGCCGGGAATTCGACCTGGTTGTTCTGTTTGCCGGTGTTGAATTCGAAGATCTTGCGCAACACGCCCGGCGCCATCGCCGAGATCGGATTGACGCGCAACTCCGGTGCACCTGGCGTGCCGACCAGTTCGTAGGTGACGCCGATCAGGCCCTCATTGCTGCCGCCGCCGAGGAAAAGTCCGAGCACAGGTACCTGGCCGAAGATGTTGTTGAGGCCATACATCGGCACGAAAGTGCCGCTCATGCGCACCTGGTTGGCGGGATAGTTGATGGTGCCTTCGATGGTGCCGCCGACGATCGGGCCCTTCACCACGCCCTCGCGAATGGTCCACTGGCCATTCTGCCGGCTGAACTCGGCGCGCAACCGCGAGAACGAAACCCCGTCCTTTGCGCCAGCCGAACCGCCTGCCGCGACCCGGTCAAGCGACGCTTCGCCCTTGATCGAGAAGTCACGGACGTTGATCAGGCCCTCGCTGGCGCCGGGAATCCGTCGTCGGCGGGTCCATCGCCAGAGCAAGCTGACCACCGACAACCTTGGAGTAGGTGTCGGTGAAGCGCAGGAAGGCGCCGGCATCGCTGGTCTCGAGATAAACCACGTCGCGTCCGCCCGGACCGCGCGGACGCATGTCCGCCGTCAACGGCGTATCGCGCCCGAGCTTGCCGTTGAGGGACAGGCTTTTGACCGTGCCGGCGCGCCGCGAGATCTTGACGTCCGCGCTGCGCAGGGCTTCGCCGTCATAGCCCGCCACCGCGCCAAGCTTCAGGTCGAGATCAAAATCCATATTCTTGGTTTTGCTTTTGTTGTCGGCTTCCTTGCCCGACATCGCCGATTTCAGGAAGCCGCGGCCGTCGAACACGTCGCCGCGCATCGTCACCTTGAAAACGCCGTCCGGGCCGCGCTCGGCCTTCAGCGAGGCCTTGTCGCCCTCCGAAGGTGAATAGGTCGGGAAGCTGGCGTTCATCAGATCGCCGTTCTGGTCGATCTCCAACGCCCCCTTGATCGAGACCCCGCCGCCGTCGATCACGATGTCTTCCAGGCGGGTCGATTGCGGCTTCTGCACCACGTTGAAGGCCGCATGGGTGGTCTTGCCGGGAACCTTGACCCATCCAGGCAGCACATTGTCCAGTTTCAAAGCCGTCAGGTCGGCGTCGACGCCGAGTTTGCCGTCGGGGCCGATTTTGCCGTTGACCTTGATCGGAACGTTGCCACTCACCGCCGGGCCGAGATCGAGGCCAAGCCGGGCGCGGCTGGCGTCATCCAGGGTTGCCTGCAATTTGACATCGGCATCACCTTCGGCAGGCTTGCGGTAATCGAGCGTCGCCGGCTGGCCGTTGATCTTGACGTCGCCCTTGACCTGCAAACCCTGGGTGTTGGCGATCACCTTCAGCGCATTGGATTCGAGCTTCTGGTTCATCACCAGTTTGTCGGCGGAAAACCCGGTGAGATCGGCGGTCGCAGCATAAGTGGTATCGGCCTTGGTCAGCGAACCCTTGATCGGCAGGCCGAGCGTAACCTGCGCGGCGACCGTTCCCTTGCTGGAATTGGGATCGATCAGCGTGCCTGCGAAGTCGCTGAGCCGGTCGGAGGCGAGAATTTCGGCTGCCGCCGGCACCGGACCGTCAATGTGGAATTTGATCCGGGCCGGCGAAGGTTTCGGCGCCATGTCCGGCACTTCGAATACAAAATCCGAAATGTTGAGTTTGCGCCCCGCCGGGGTGTCGGCCGACGCCTGCGCGATATTCACCGTCGCGGTGCGGCCGGAAATATGCGCCTTCAAATCCGCATTCTGCACCGGCGGCAGACCGTCCACCGGCCGCAATGTAACGCCGCTGGCGAGGATGTTGACCGAAAGCCCCTCATCCGGAATGGGCGGTCCGCGCCGCGACAAATTATGCACGGGCGAATTGATGCCGATATCGATCCGCTGCAGCGTTCCGCGATCAACCCGGTCGACGACCCACTCCCTCACCTCGGGAACGATCAGAACCGGCCAGATCCGCTTGAGCGCGGACGCCGACATCGGCGTGCCCGTAAAGCCGAGTTGCAGCCGCGCCTCATTGGCGTAGTCGATGGTCGCGTTGCCGGCGACACTGATCTCGCTGTTGCCGATATCGGCCTGCGTCAGCAACACCCGGTGTTTCTCGGTATCGAACCGCATCGCGATGGCGATGCGATTCAAGATCAAGGGCTGTTCGCCCTCCGCGCCCGCGAGCACGATGGTGCCGCCGCTGAAGCCCAATTGCCAGTCGTTGACGGTGTCGTTCGGCGGTTCCAGATGCGCCAGCAGCGTGATCCGGTTGTCGCCGGAAATGATCTTGAACGGCGCGACGAGTACGCGTCGGGACGAATCCCACTGGACGTCGACCTCGGTCGAATCGATCGCCATCGGATAGTCAGGTGTGTCGCTGTCGATAACGTGCCCCGCGCCCGTGGTGATCTTGCCGCCGAAATAGGTCGGCACCCCGTCGCGACCGATCTCGCCCTTCAATTGGCCGCTCAGCAGCAGATCGGCGCTATAGGTCAGATCCTTCATCCGCAGCGCCAACAGGATATCGCTGGTGGAAACCTTGTCCGCGCGAATGTCCACCGAACGCACGCCGTTGGCGGGAGCGCCCACGGTCACGCGCAGCGACCAAGGGTGGGCGCCCTCCTCGCCGACGCTCAGCGCCACGCCGCCGCTACTCGGCCGACGAAGGCTGAGGTTGATGTTATCGAAGTTCCATTTGTTGCCGCGCTGCTGATCGTCGACAAGCAGCTTGCCGTTCTTCAGACCGATTTCGTTGAGGTTCTGGCCGTCGAGCCCGGTCAGGCTCAGGCTGTCGAGCCAATCGAGGCCGGCCAGCAATCCGTTCGACGGGGCGGCGGTGGCGGCAGGCGCCGTCTGTGATGACGGGGGCGTCGAGGCTTGCGGCGTCGCGCCTGGCGATGTTGCCGGCGCTTGACCCGGCTGGCCCATAACAATCTGACCTGATTGATCCGATGTCGGCGGAGCGCTGAGTTGCCGTTTCGAAGTCACGCCGGTCGCCAGCGGCTTGGCGCTGTCACCGGCGGAAACCGTCACGAATCCGTCCGGCGTAATCCGCACCGCCAGCGTGACGTCGACCAGATCGAGCTTTTCTGCGCGAAGCCGGCCTGTCAGCAGCGCCGAGCCGGACAGTCGCACTTCGGCTTTCGGCGCGCTGGCGACGACGGCATGGTCGCGATCCCGGACAATGATGTCGCGAATTCGCACCGCGATCCAGAGTCGGCCGGTGCGCTCGATCTGGGTGCCGCCGACCTCGACGGTGTTGTCGTGCCCGATATTTTCCTCGATCGCCGCCGCGAGCCAGGGTGTCGCCATATCGAGGTTGATCGGGCCGGCGCCGAGCCGCCACCACAGCGCGCCGAAGCAGCCGCCGAAGATCACCATCAACATCAACGTGACGATGGCGAGCCGCTTGACCCAGCGCTCACTGGCGAGCCATTGGCCGAACGCACCGAAGCGATCACCAAGCCTGTAGCCCGAGTTCGACCGCGCCAGCAGCCGACGCGCCCGGCGCCCCGCGGCTTCGTCGTGGTCATGGTCCCAGTCGGCATCGTCCAACGGCGATGGCTGGAACTCAGCGCGCGGAGCAGATCCTTGGTGGGGCGACGCTTTTCTTGCCATTGCCTCTCGGTGCCGGCGTTGAAGATCGGATCGATTACCGCCAGGAGCACGCCCGCCGATAGGTAACGAGCGCCTGCGTGCCGGCATCGCTGCCAATCCCCAATTGATACCCTTACCCATCCCCCGCTCCAATGCGCACATCGGCGAGCGGACGGATAATGCGTCGAATTTCTTGTAACCTTAACCCGAGGCCATCAGATTTGCCCAGCGGCCTACGTGATTCGAGCTTGCCAGGACACCGCCTGAAACAGCCTAATGATTGAGCCGTCGAAAGCGACGAAAGGAAGGCGTATGTCCAAGAAAACGCAAAAGAAAACGCTTAAGAAAACTTCCAAAGCCCCGGCGGCCAAGACCGCCCGCGCCCGGTCGGCCGGCTCCAATAAAGCTGCAGCGGCGAAAAAACGCACACCAGCCGCCGGTAAATCCGCCCGCACTGCGGTCAAGGTGGCCAAAGCCGCCAAGCCCGTCAGCAAAGGCGCAAAAGCCGAAACCAAAACCGCTGCCGCCAGAGCATCGCAGCCGAAGCCGTCCAAAACGTTAAAGTCGACTGCTCGGCCGAAAAGTTCCGAATCGACCAAGCCGGAAACCACGGCCTTGCCGAAGCCGCTGCCCGAAACGACGACCGCACCGGCCGGTGCGCCGATCGCGGAAGGCATGAAGGCACCAGCATTCCGTCTACCGCGCGATGGCGGTGAAACCGTGACCCTGGCCGATTTCGCCGGCCGCAAGCTGGTGCTGTTCTTCTACCCGCGCGCCGACACCCCCGGCTGCACCAGGGAGGCCATCGATTTCACCCGGCTGTCCGGCGCCTTTGCCGACAGCCAGACCTCGGTGCTCGGCGTGTCGGCCGATCCGCTGAAGGCCCAGGAAAAGTTCCGGGACAAACACGAGCTGAAGGTGCCGCTGGTTTCGGACGAGCAGCACGAGATGCTGGAAGCCTACGGTGCCTGGGGCGAAAAATCGATGTATGGCAGGACGTTCCTCGGAATCATCAGGACTACGGTTCTGGTCGGCGCGGATGGCCGGATCGTGCGGATCTGGCGCCACGTCAAGGTCGACGGCCACGCCGACGAGGTGCTGGCGGCGGCCGAGGCGGCTTGAACCTGACGGTTTGGCGGCCGACGACGGCCTGCCCGGACCGCCACGGCCTCTTTCCTGAAAATTAACCATGTGAAGGTCAAATCGTCGGCGTCAATTTCTGCCGTACGGAACTCACTTCCGACCGGCGCTGGAGTGCCGATGTCGAACCGTTCTGGTCATTATGCGGATCATTCTCATCATCATCCGCAGGACCATGGCCGGGCCCCTCCGCGGCGCACGGTTGCGCAGCAAGCCCCGGCAGCGACCGCCAAGACGCGTAACGGCTACACGCTGGTGCATGCAGGCAAGCAGGTTCGCTTCGGTCCGGTGGTGTTCTGGATCGTGGTCGGAACCGTGATTCTGCTCGGCATGTGGTCGGCGGCGACCGCGACCTATTTCGCGTTCCGCGACGACGTGTTGACGCGCCTGATCGCGCGTCAGGCCGAAATGCAATATTCCTACGAGGATCGCATCGCCGAGTTGCGCGCCAAAGTCGATCGCACCACCAGCCGGCAGTTGCTCGACCAGGAACAGTTCGACAAGAAACTCGACCAGATCATGCGCCGGGAAACGACCCTTGAATCCCGCGCCACTGCGTTGGGCGCCATGCCGGACGCGCTGGTCACCGGATCGATCAAGTCGCCATCTCGCGGGCCGGCGGCGGCGGACCCGACCTCATCGGCGCCCCTGAAACCCTCGCCGATCAGTGACACCGTGATCTTCGTGGCGCCGCCGGATCGCGAAGCACGGCTCGAATCACGGGCGCCGGTGCTGGCCGCGCCGCCGTCGACGCAATTCGCCAAAGCCGGCAATGTCGACAACGTGCTGGTGCGGCTGCAGAACTCGCTCGACCGAATCGAAAACGGCCAGCTGGCAGCGCTGGCTTCGGTGGAAGACGGCATGGAGTCGAAGATGCGCCGGATGCGTGGCGTGGTCACCGATCTCGGCCTCGACATGGCACATCTGGAGGCCGCAACCCCGCGCGCAAGCGGCGTGGGCGGGCCTTTCATTCCGGTCAAACTCGGCTCCGACGCCGGCCCGTTCGAACGCCAGCTCTACCGGATCAACATCAGCCGCGCCCAGGTCGATCGTCTCAACCGGACATTGGCGCAGGTGCCGTATCGCAAGCCTGTTGTCGGCGAGGTCGAATTCACATCCGGCTTCGGCGTGCGCAGCGATCCATTCCTCGGCCGGCCGGCGATGCACACCGGGCTCGATTTCCGCGCCCAGACCGGCGATCCCGTGCGCGCCACCGCCAACGGCAAGGTGGTCTCGGCCGGATGGGCCGGCGGTTACGGCCGCATGATCGAAATCGACCACGGCAACGGGCTGGCGACCCGCTACGGCCATCTGTCGGAGATCGGCGTCAAGATCGGCGATCCCATCAAGATCGGCCAGGTGATCGGCGAGGTCGGCTCGACCGGCCGCTCCACCGGTCCGCATCTGCATTATGAAACACGGATCGACGGCGAAGCGGTCGATCCGCAGAAGTTCCTGCGCGCCGGCGTGCGGCTGACCGCGGGCTGATCGACTAGTTGCCGACCTGGTGGCCGACTTCGCCGTCGATCACTTCGCCGAACAACTCCCACGCTTCGCCGTTGAAGCGCATCAGCTGCATCTGCTCGATCGGATAGAAATCGTCCGGCGAGGTATTGACCATGATGCCGGGCAGCATCAGCTCGGAGTGGAAGTTCTTCAGGTTGGCCGCCTGCTTCATCACGTTCTCGCGTGTGAGATTGTCGCCGCACTGCTTGAGCACCTGCACCATGGCTTCGCCTTCGACATAGCCATAGAGGTTGTTGGCGTTGGCCTTGTCGCCATCGGGATAGTATTTGTCCATGAACTCGCGCCACTTCTTCACGGCGGGATCGTTGTTCCAGGTCGGATCGCTCGGATCCTTCAGGTAGGCGGTCGAGATGATGCCTTTGGAGAACTCCAGACCCGCCGGCTTGAGCACCGAGGCCACCGAGGTCGCGGTGTTGGCGAGAAAGAATTTCGGCTTCCAGCCGAGCTCGCCGACCTTCCGGATCGCCTGCGCCGAACCCTTCGGCGCCGCCCACGAGAAGAAGATATCGGCTCCAGAATCGTGCAGCGCGACGATCTGCGAATTGATGCTGGGATCGCTGACCTCATAGGATTTGTCAGCGATGATCATATTGACCTTGTCGCCAAGGCCATCCTTCAGGCCCTTGAACTGGTCCTTGCCGGCATCGTCATTCTGCCAGAGCACCGCGATCTTGCTGTCGGGAAACTTGTCCCTGATGTATTTCGCATAGATTCGGCCCTCGCTCTGGTAATTGGGCTGAAATCCCATGGTCCATGGGAAATTCTTGTGGTCACCGAACTTGGTGCCGCCGGAAGCCACGAACAGCTGCGGTACTTTCTTGGCGTTCATGTATTTCATGATCGCCGAATTCGACGGCGTGCCGAGCGGCTGGAAGATCAACAGCACCTCGTCGCTTTCCACCAGCTTGCGCGCCTGCTCGATGGCTTTGGGTGGGCTGTAGGCGTCGTCATAGGTGATGAAGTTGATCTTGCGGCCGCCGATGCCGCCTTCCGCGTTGATCATCTTGAAGAAGGCTTCTTCGGTCTTGCCGATGACGCCGTAGGACGACGCGGGCCCGCTATAGGGCATGATGTTGCCGATCTTGATTTCGGTATCGGTGGCGCCGGGATCGTATTGCTTCTGCGCGCTGGCGGCGGTCGTCGCCATCACGGCGGCGGCGAAGCCCATCAGGGCGGCAAGGTGCTGGATACGAACCGTCATCATTTTCTCCCACATCGTGTTTTATTTTGACCAAGTGTCGCAAGCAGGCCCGGCGCATGCAAGCGCCGGCTTGTCGCAATTTCACCGCTTCGGCGGTTTATTCCGCGCGGCGAAACGGCATTGTTGGCCGGCGCTATTTATGATTGATGCGGGACAATATTCCCGGACTTCGGTGAGGTCTTTTGGCTTAGCGGGGCGGTTGCTTGAACTCGAACAAACGAATTGGCCCGCGCCATCCAAGCCTCGGTGCGGCCGGCTTCCACGTCGCGCGCTGGCTGGCCAAATGGACGATGCGATCGGCCGGTTTTCATCAGCTCGGCTCGCGCCATGCCGATGCGCGGATCGCGCTGGCGCGGGAAACACTTCAGCGCGGTGAGACCGTCTATCTCGCCGGCCTGGCGCCGCCGGGCACGCATAATTCCGGAGTCGCGCTGGTGGAAGTGACGCAGGCGCATGGCGCGCGGCTGCTCGTCAACAACGAGGAAGAACGCTTTTCCGGCAACAAGCACACCTCGGAATATCCGAAGCAGTCGATCGACGCGGTGATCAAGACGCTACGCGAGATCGGGCGCGACGTCGGTGATATCTCGGCCTGGCTGACCACCTGGGACTATCCGACATTGGCGGGCACCCTGGCGCGTTCGGTACTGGAGGAATTGCCGCAGAGCGCCAAGCTCGCGCGCACCACCGAGGCTGCCGGCTTCGACGGACGCCGCCTCGACCAGATGACCCGGACGCCGAAGATTCTCGCAAGGCAACTCGGTCTGCCCGGGCGCGTGCCGCTGATTTGTCTGCCGCACCATGACAACCACGCCTGGTTCTCGTTCGCGGCCTCGCCGTTCGCCGACGACGCCGAACCGGTCGCGATCGCGGTGCTCGACGGCACCGGCGACCTCGGCTCCATCTCGCTGTATGTCGTCGAGCATGGCGAGATGCACCGGCTGTATTGCAACAACAGCGTGTTCGATTCGCTCGGCGCCTTCTACAGCGTGATCTCCTCGACCCAGGGCGGCTGGACCTGGCTGTCGAGCGAGGGCCGCTACATGGGCGCGGCCGCCTGGGGCAACATGGATCGCGCCAGCAACCCCTATTACGCCCGGCTGCGCGAGGTGCTGGATTTCGGCACGGGCGGCGAGATCCGCATCAACCGGGCGCTGGCCAATTGGCATTGCGACCCTTTCGATAATCCCTACACGCCGGCGCTGATCGACATCCTGGGACCTCCGATCAAGCCGGATCAATTATGGAATCCCGACGCGGTGCTGCGGGTCGAGGACATCCAGCACCGCCCCGATACCTCCGATCGCCTCGACAAGGCCGCCGCGACCCAAATGGTTTTCGAGGATGCGATGATCCATGCGGTCGATCATCTGTTGCGCACCACCGGCGCTCACCGGCTGGTGCTGACCGGCGGCGCGGCGCTGAACGCAATCGGCAACATGCGGCTGCTCGAACATTTCGACGAGACCTGGTTTGCGCAGGCGCAGCAGCGAAACACCCGGCTGCATTTGTGGGTGCCGCCGGTCCCCGGCGATCCCGGTGTCACGGTCGGCGCGGCCTGGCTGTTCGCGCATCTGGCCGGCGCGCCGCGAGGCCAGCCGATGACCCACGCATTTTATTGCGGCGCCTCGCCGTCACCGCAAGACATCGCGGCCGCCGTCGAGGCCGACGACATCGCCTCGACCGGGATCGGCAATGTCGCGACGCCGGAAGGCCGCGACGCGGTCGCCGATCTGATGGCGTTCATCATCGAGCAGCACGGCATCATCGCGCTGTATCAAGGCGCTGGCGAGACCGGGCCGCGCGCGCTCGGCCACCGCTCGATCTTCGCCAACCCCTGCGACCCCGACGCCCGCGAACATCTTAACGAGCGCGTCAAATATCGCGAGGCGATTCGTCCCCTCGCCCCGATGGCGACACTGGAAGCCGCGCAGGAGTACTTCGACCTGCTGCCGGGCGCGTCGGACGCCAACTACAACGCCTATAATTACATGGTGCTGACCGCACGCGCCAAACCGCACGCGCGCGAAAAAATTCCGGCGGTGATTCATGCCGACGGCACCGGACGCATCCAGATCGTGCGCGCCGAAGACGATCCCCTGACCTACGCTTTCCTGAAAGCGCTCGGCCGCCACATCGGCATCGAGATGTCGGTCAACACTTCCTTCAATGTCGCCGGCCCGATCGCGCAGACTCCATCGCAGGCGATCGACACCCTGCGCCGCTCCAAAGGACTGGACGCCGTCCTGATGGTAGCGAGCGACGGCACCGTCACCGCGGCCTGGCATGGCGGCGACCGCGACAGCGGCCGATTCACCGGACTGCTGTCGGAATGGAAAGCGGAACTGGAAGCGGTCTGATTACGGCGGCCTATTTCGGCTTCGACACGATCTCGATCATCCTGGCTTCGTCGTCGTCCGGCGCGTAGGCCTTGGCGCGGTCGTAGGCTTCGACGGCGGCGCGGCCCATGATCGGCGTGGCTGACAACAGGCTCTCGGCCAGTGCCAGCGCGTAGGCGGCATCCTTCTGCCGCAGCGCCGCGGTGAAGGTCGCGCCGGAAAAATCGCGCGCCGCCATCCGCCTGGAATGACGGATCACCTGCGGGCTTCCGGCGACGCCGGCCGCGATCGCCTCCAGCACCATCTGGCTGTCGAGGCCGGCCTGCTCGGCGATCGCGAGGCCCTCGGCGATGCCGGCGATCTGGATCGCGCCCATCATGTTGTTGATCAGCTTGTAGACCGTGCCGGCGCCGACCGCGCCGAAATGGCGGATCGTGGTGGAGAGCGGCGTCAAAAACGGCCGCGCCTTTTCCAGATCGGCGGCTTCGGCGCCGACCAGCAACGTCAGTTTTCCCGCCGCGGCCGCATCGGGCAATCCCGTCACCGGACTATCGATATAGATCAGGCCGCGGCTCCTGAGCTCACGGGACAGATCCAGCGCATGCTGGTACGACACGGTGGAGCATTCGATCGCCAGCGTACCGGCCTTCATCGTGGCCGCGGCGCCATCCTTGGTCAGCCAGACCTGACGCGAGGCCTCGTCGTCGGCGACCATGGTCACCACGGCGTCAGCGTCGATCGCGGCGTCTTCCGGCGAGGTCGCCCACCGCGCGCCGCGCGCGATCAGATCTTCAGCCTTGGTCTTGCTGCGATTCCAGATTGAAACAGTAAATCCGGCATCGAGATAGCGCCCGGCCATGCCATGGCCCATGCGTCCCAAACCGATAAAAGCGACGCGTGCCATATCCCGATCCAAATCCGCCTAATCCACATCCTCGATCGCGCCGGGCGTGGTGCCGAACGCGCGCTGCGCCAAGGTCGCCGCCATGAATTCATCGAGGTCGCCGTCGAGCACGCCCGATGTGTCGGACGTCTGCACGCCGGTGCGCAGATCCTTCACCATCTGATAGGGCTGCAACACATAAGAACGAATCTGGTGACCCCAGCCGATCTCGGTCTTGGCGGCCTGATCGGCGGCGGCCTGCGCTTCCCGCTTCTTCAGCTCGATCTCGTAAAGCCGCGCCCGCAGCATGTCCCAGGCTTGCGCGCGATTCTTGTGCTGGGAGCGACCCGCCTGGCAGACCACCGCGACGCCGGTCGGGATATGGGTCAGGCGTACCGCGGATTCAGTCTTGTTGACGTGCTGACCGCCGGCGCCGCCGGAACGCATGGTATCGGTGCGGACGTCTGATTCCTTGATATCGATCTTGATGCTGTCGTCGACCACGGGAAAGATCGCCACGCTCGAAAACGAGGTGTGCCGCCGCGCGTTGGAATCGAACGGCGAAATTCGCACCAGCCGGTGTACGCCACCTTCGGTCTTCAGCCAGCCATAAGCGTTGTGGCCGCTGATCTGGATGGTGGCCGATTTGATCCCGGCTTCTTCGCCCTGGGTCTCTTCGAGATATTCGATCTTGAAGCCGTGCTTTTCGGCCCAGCGCGTGTACATCCGCAACAGCATCGAAGCCCAGTCCTGGCTTTCGGTGCCGCCGGCGCCGGCGTGGACCTCGAGATAGGAATTGAAGCGGTCGGCTTCGCCGCTCAACAGCGCCTCGAGCTCCCGGCGCGCCACTTCCTTCTTGAGCGCTTTCAGAGCGGCTTCGGCTTCGCTGACCACGCCCTCATCGTTCTCGGACTCGCCGAGCTCGATCATCCCGACATTGTCTTCCAGCTCGCGCTCGACCTTGCCAATGCCATTCAGCGCATCCTCCAGCGAGGTGCGCTCCTGCATCAGCTTTTGCGCTTTCTGCGGATCGTTCCAGAGATTTGGGTCTTCGGCGAGTTTGTTCAGTTCGGCCAGGCGCGCCGTGGATGCATCGACGTCAAAGATGCCTCCTCAGCAGCCCGACTGACTGCTTGATCTCTTCAACAAGGCGTTCGACTTCGGCGCGCATGGTGTCTCGGATCCGCGGCTAAGCCGCTCGGTTCATGTTGCTGTGACGGATGTAGCGGCGGGTAGCCCAAAGCGCAATCCCGCTAATACAGTCCGCCGGTCCCGGACTGGACCAGACCACGATCGCCGTCCAGCGGAGGCCCTGGCGGGCGTCCGTCGGAGTTGTCGACAACGCCCATCGCCGAATATGCATCCGAGGGCGCGGTGCCCGGCTTGAACGCTTCCAGGATGGTCCTGCCGGTGTCGCCCGGCCCTGCCCGCAGGCCGGTCTTGGCGTCGACCCGGATCAGCTTGATGCCGGCCGGGATCTTGAACGGGATCGCCGGCTTGTCGGCGAGCGCAAGTTTCATGAAATCCCGGGCGATCGGCGCGGCGGTATGACCGCCCTGCGCGTTGCGGCCGAGACTGCGGGGCTTGTCATAGCCGACATACAGGCCGACCACGAGATCCGGCGAGAAGCCGACGAACCAGAGATCCTTTCCCTCGTTCGAGGTGCCGGTCTTGCCGGCGATCGGCTTGCCGACATCGCGCAGCGCCATCGCCGTGCCGCCCTGGACCACGCCTTCCATCATCGAGGTGATCTGGTAGGCTGTCAGCACGTCCAGCACCTGTTCGGTGTGATCGACGAGTTGCGGCTCGGGCTGATTCTTCCAGCCATCGGGGGCGTCGCAGCCGCGGCATTCGCGGGTATCGTGCCGGTAAATGGTGTGGCCATAACGGTCCTGGATCCGGTCGATCAAGGTCGGCTTCACCCGCCGTCCGGCATTGTCGATCATCGAATAGGCCGTCACCATCCGCATCACGGTGGTTTCGCCCGCGCCGAGCGCGTAAGACAGGTAATTCGGCAGTTCGTCGTAGACGCCGAACCGCTTGGCGTATTCGCCGATCAGCGGCATGCCGATGTCCTGCGCCAGACGCACGGTCACCGTATTCAGCGACAGCCGCAGCGCGTTACGTAGCGTGGTCGGCCCCTGATATTTTCCAACCGAAAAATTCTCCGGCCGCCAGACCCCACCACCCTGCCCTTGATCGATTTCGATCGGCCCGTCGATCTCCACCGACGACGGCGTATAGCCGTTGTCGATCGCCGATGAATAGACGATCGGCTTGATGGTCGAGCCGGGCTGACGATAGGCCTGTGTGGCGCGGTTGAACTGACTCTGGTCGAACGAGAATCCGCCGACCATCGCCAGCACGCGGCCGGTATGCGGGTCCATCACCACCATGGCGCCGGATACTTCCGGCAGCTGGCGCAGCCGGTACTGGCCGTCGACGATCGAACCGTCCTTGTTGATCAGCGGGTCGGCATAGATGATGTCGCCCGGCGACAATACCTGCGAAACGGACGTCGCCGTCCGCCCCTTCGCGGGTCCGGAGGTCGGCTTTGCCCATCGGATGCCGTCGAGCGTGATGAGGCCGGTTTGCCGCTCCCGCGACAACGCGCCGCCGAGTTCGCGGCCCGGCTGGAATCCGATCCGCGCCGACTGGTCGCTGGTTTCCAGCACCACCGCCATCCGCCACGGCGAGATGTCGTTGAGCGATTTGACGTCGGCAAGCTTGACGCCCCAGTCGCCCGATATGTCGAGCTTGGCGGTCGCGCCACGCCAGCCCTGGCCTTCGTCAAAATTGACGAGACCGGCCGCCATGGTCTTGCGCGCCATCACCTGCAGCTTCGGATCCAGCGTGGTGCGGACCGAGAGGCCGCCTTCGTAAAGTTTCTTCTCGCCATAACGCTCGAGCAGATCGCGGCGGACCTCTTCGGCAAAGAACTCGCCGGCGAACGTGCGCGCGCTGTTGCTCTTGCCAGTGACGGTCAACGGATCCTTGCGCGCGATGTCGGCATCGGCCTGCTTGATCCAGCCGTTTTCGAGCAGGCGATCGACCACGTAATTGCGCCGTTCGACCGCGCGGTCGTGGTTGCGCACCGGGTTCAGGGTTCCCGGCGCTTTCGGCAGCGCGGCCAGGAAGGCCGCCTCGGCCACCGTGAGTTCGTTGACCGATTTGTCGAAATACACCAGCGACGCCGCGGCGATGCCGTAGGCGCCCTGGCCGAGATAGATTTCGTTCAGATATAGTTCGAGGATCTTGTCCTTTGAATAAGCGCGCTCCAGCCGCATCGCGAGCAGCGCTTCCTTGATCTTGCGGTTGAACGACACTTCGCTGGAGAAGAAAAAGTTCTTCGCGACCTGCTGGGTGATGGTCGAGGCGCCCTGCGGCCGGCGTCCGGAACCGAAATTCTCCGCGTACAGCACGGCGGCGCGCGCCATGCCGGTATAGTCGATGCCGCCATGCTCGTAGAAATTCTTGTCCTCGGCCGCGAGGAACGCGTTGATCACGAGTTTCGGGACCGCCTGGATCGGCAGATACAGCCGGCGTTCCTTGGCGTATTCGGCGAGCAGCGTGCCGTCGGTGGCATGCACGCGCGTCATGACCATCGGCTCGTAATCCTGAAGCTGCGAATAGTCAGGCAGGTCCTTGGAGAAATGCCAGATCAGTCCCGCGGCGGCGGCAACGCCGACCAGGAACACCACGGTTCCGAGCGTGAACAGGAAGCCAAGAAAACGGAAGAGCAGTCTCATAAATCCTACCTGGTCGTGAGCCCACCCTCGCCCAGCGCGACCGCGCCGCGGCCGGCCGTATAGCCGCGATTTCAATCCGTTTCAATTGCGTGCGTTTGATGGCGTCGCCGTCGTCAAGGCCGTGCGGCGCTATGTCGTGCGCTTCGTGCGCACCAGGCCGTTATAAACTAGTACAGGCCGCCGGTTCCGGACCGCAGGATGGTGCGGTCGGCATCCGGCGTTACCGTCAGGCGAACGGCCGTCGGCGTCGGCGATGCCCATTGCCGAGGTGTTATCCGGCGGAGCGGTGCCCGGCTTGAAGGCTTCGAGAATCACATTGCCGGTATCGCCCGGACCGGCGCGCTGACCGGTCTTGGAATCGACCCGGATCAGCTTGATTCCGGCCGGCACCTTGAACGGAACCGCCGGCTTGTCGGCCAGTGCCAGCTTGAGGAAGTCACGGGCGATCGGCGCCGCCAGATGGCCGCCAGTACCGGCATTGCCGCGACCGAGCGTGCGCGGCTTGTCGTAACCGAGATATATGCCGACCACGATGTCAGGCGAGAAGCCGACGAACCAGGCGTCGCGGGCATCGTTGGTGGTGCCGGTCTTGCCGGCGATCGGCTTGCCGACCTGGGCCACCACCGTCGCGGTGCCGTGCTGGACCACGCCCTCCATCATCGAGGTGATCTGGTAGGCAGTCATCGGATCCAGCACCTGCTCGCGGCGATCGATCAGTTGCGGCTCGGGCTGATTCTTCCAGCCGGCGGGCGCATCGCAGCCGCGGCATTCGCGGGCATCATGCTTGAAGATGGTATGGCCGTAGCGATCCTGGATGCGGTCGATCAAGGTCGGCTTCACCCTGCCGACCGCCATTGTCGAGCATCGAATACGCCGTCACCATTCGCATCACGGTGGTCTCGCCGGCGCCGAGCGCATAGGACAGATAGTTCGGCAACTCGTCGTAGACGCCGAACCGCTTGGCGTATTCGCCGATCAGCGGCATGCCGATATCCTGCGCCAGCCGCACCGTCACGGTGTTGAGCGACAGTCTCAGCGCGTTGCGCAGCGTGGTCGGGCCCTGATACTTGCCGTTGGAAAAATTGTCCGGACGCCAGACACCGGCGCCCTGCCCCTGTTCGATTTCGATCGGGGCATCCACCACGACGGTCGACGGCGTATAGCCATTGTCGAGCGCCGACGAATAGACGATCGGCTTGAACGACGAGCCCGGCTGCCGGTAGGCCTGCGTCGCGCGGTTGAACTGACTCTGGTCGAACGAGAAGCCGCCGACCATCGCCAGCACGCGGCCGGTCCAGGGATCCATCACCACCATTGCGCCGGATACTTCCGGCAACTGCCGCAGACGGAACTGGCCATCGACCGGCGCGGGATTGCCTTCGCGGATCAGGGGATCGACGTAGACCACATCGCCGGGCGACAGGATCTGCGAGACCGCCGTCGGTGTCTTGCCCTTGGCCGGCCCCGCCGCGGGCTTCGCCCATTTGAGGCCTTCCAGCGCGATCAGGCCGGTCTGACGATCCTTGCTGACGGCGCCGCCGAGTTCGCGGCCGGGCTGGAAGCCGATCCGCGCCGACTGATCGCTGGTCTCCAGCACCACCGCCATCCGCCACGGCGAGATGTCGCCGAGCGATTTGACATCGGCGAGCTTGACGCCCCAATCGCCCGACACGTCGATCTTGTTCTGCGGGCCGCGCCAGCCCTGCGCCTCGTCGTAATTGACGATGCCGGCCGCCATGGTCTTGCGCGCCTCGCCCTGGATCTTCGGATCGAGCGTGGTGCGAACCGACAGTCCGCCTTCATACAACTTCTTCTCGCCGTAACGTTCGAACACGTCGCGTCGAACTTCCTCGGCGAAATATTCGCCGGCGAAGATATGCGCCGCGTTGGCGTGGTTGGTGACGGCCAACGGATCCTTGCGCGCCTTGTCGGCATCGGCCTGCTTGATCCAGCCATTCTCCAGCAGTCGATCGATCACGTAATTACGCCGTTCGACCGCGCGATCATGGTTGCGTACCGGATGCAACGCCGCCGGCGCCTTGGGCAACGCAGCGAGATAAGACGCTTCGGCGACAGTCAGTTCGTTGACCGATTTGTCGAAGTACACCAGCGACGCCGCGGCGATGCCGTAGGCGCCGAGCCCGAGATAGATCTCGTTGAGATACAGTTCGAGGATCTTGTCCTTGGAATAGGCGCGCTCGATCCGCATCGCGAGCAGCGCTTCCTTGATCTTGCGGGCAAACGAAACTTCGTTGGTCAGAAGGAAGTTCTTCGCGACCTGCTGGGTGATGGTCGAGGCACCCTGCGGCCGGCGGTTGGAACCGTAATTCTGCGCGTACAGCATCGCCGCGCGCGCCATGCCGGAATAATCGATGCCGCCATGCTCATAGAAATTTTTGTCCTCGGCGGCGAGGAACGCGTTGATCACCAGTTTCGGAACCGCCTGGATCGGCAAATACAGCCGGCGTTCCTTGGCGTATTCGCCGAGCAACGCGCCGTCGGCGGCATGCACCCGGGTCATCACCGGCGGCTCGTAATCCTGCAACTGAGAATAATCCGGCAAGTCCTTGGAGAAGTGCCAGATCAGACCCGCGAGGCCGGCCACGCCGACCAGGAACACGACAGTTCCGGCGGCAAACAGGAAACCCAGGAACCGCACCAGAAAGCGCATTATCGGTCGTCCGTTTCCATATCCGGCGCCGCCAGATCGGGCCTTGAAATCAAGCCTTCTCGGCCTTGGCCCAGGTGCTCCGGCGGGTGTTCACACTACGCGCTACGCACTTATGACATCGTCCGAACCGGAAATCAGGTCGGTTCCGAACGTATTCCAGCATATTTATAGAGCAGCGGCCGTGTCCAAACCAGCGCTTTGAGCGGTGGCTGTCGTCAGTTCGCCGGCCTGTTTGCCGCACCGGCGGTCGCAAGACGCTTGGCAAAGAACGCGTCGATCGCCTGCGCCATCGAACCCACGGTTTTGGTGCGCCAGCTATCCGAGACCAGATGCTCGAGATCGCTCTTGTTCGAGACATAGCCGAGTTCGACCAGCACCGACGGCACGTCCGGGGCCTTGAGAACCCGGAAGCCGGCCGATTTCAGCGGATGCTTGTACATCCGGGTGGCGTTCTTCATTTCGCCTGCGAGCAGCCGCGCGAACCGGTTTGAAAAATTGCGGGTTTCCCGCTGCGCCAGATCAATCAGGATGTCGGCGACATCGGTCGGCTCTTCGGTCAGATTGACGCCGCCGATCGCGTCGGCCTTGTTTTCCGCATCCGCCAGCCGCCCCGCCTCGGCATCGGAGGCCTTGTCCGACACCGTGTAGATCGTAGCGCCCTGCACATCGCCTTCACGGTGCGGCAAATAATCGGCGTGGATCGACACGAACAACGCCGCGGCCTGACGCTGCGCGATTTTCACGCGATCATCGAGCGGGATGAAGGTGTCGTCGGTGCGGGTCATCACGACACGATATTTGCCGCTCTTTTCGATCCGGTCGCGCAGCGCGAGGCCGAAACTCAGCACCAGGTCTTTCTCGGCCTGGCCGTCCGCCTGGGTGCCGTTGTCCAGGCCGCCATGGCCGGGATCGATCACGATCAGTGGCCGCGGGTCCGGCGGCGAGGCTTTTACGATTTCGGCGTTGGGTTCCGCTTTGGGATCAACCTTGGCATCGACGCCTGGATCGACCTTGGTCTCGACCGGCAATGGCGCCGGGACCGCCTCGGCCTTGGCGTCGGCGATGGCCGGTCGCAATTCAGGGCGGTTGGCCGGCGCCAGCGATTGCACAAAAGTGGTCCGATCGGTCTGTTCGAATTCCAAAACCAGCCGCGGCGGTTGACCATTGCCGGCCGGGAGGACGTAGGAATTGGCAATCTTGGCCGGTCCGTTCAGGTCGAACACCAGCCGGGAACCGCCCGGCATCACCAGGCCGTACCGAAATGCCTTGATCAGGCCGCGCCCGGCGGCGCCGGTCCCGGCCGGAAGCTGAAAATTGACCTGGGGAATGTCGACCACCACCCGGTAGGGGTCGGCGAGCGCGAAGGCGCGAAACTGGATCGGCTTGTCGAGATCGAGCACAAATCGGGTTTGTCTGGTATCGCCAGCCAACCTGGCATCCGAGGCAATCGGGAACTCAGGCGCCGTTACAGGCGCCGCTGCCACCGGTGCCGTTGACGCAGGCCCCGCCGGCGTGGATGCGGCCGGTTGCGCCGCCGCGCCCTCGTTGGCATTCGCCTCGATCAGCGTGATGTAGGAGCACGGCAATGCCGCGGCGCACAAGAGCGCAAAACCCAACAAAACGGGATATTTAGCGCGGTTCGCCAACGATTCGGTGCCTCCGGGCGGCCCTCTCTTACCGCAATAGGACCGCAGGGTTAATCGAAGCTTGAGGAGCCGGCAGAAAATAACACCAAGTGTTGCAGTGACGTGACGCTTCCAAGACGCTTCCTTGGCGCCGGTTCGATGCTTCCCTTGCACGCAGCCGTCAATCCACGTATGTACAGGAGGCTGACGGCTATTACTCCCGGTTGTGTCGCGTTCAGCCTCCCGGTGCAGCGCCGGAATTCCCAATACCGGGAGTTCCAGCGTCTTTCCGATCCCTCCCCAGCCAGCGCAGCGCGCGGTTGACATGGAGTGGCGGTTTTGAGCCCGAGCGGCGTCCGGTCCCAGGTTCCCCTCTTGTTCCAGGGACGAAGTCAGGCGCGACAAAACCAATTACCGAGCCGCAAGGCATGGTTATGCGATGGCCGGCGAGCGCTTCGGCGCCGCGCCGGGCCTTCAGCGAGAGACAAGGCGGCGATTTTTGCCGCCAACATGTTCAGACGGGCCGACGCTTGATGCGCCAGACTGTGTTGCCAACCAGGATCCACCAAGGAACCGCGTCGCTGCGGAGCGAAAGCTCCACGCGTCCCCGGGCACCGCGAGGATCCTGTTCGGCGTGGCGCTCCAGGATGCGTTTTGGCCTTCCCCTCACCCCCGAATCAGGTGGACCGTCGCGTCACCCGGCCGCGCGACACGCGCGCACCGCCATACGCGCCCGCCGCCGTCATGAGTTCCAAAATGCCCAACAAAATGTTGATCGACGCTACCCACCCGGAAGAGACCCGGGTCGTTGTGGTCCGCGGCAATCGCGTTGAAGAGTTCGATTTCGAGACCGCCCAACGTAAGCAGCTTCGCGGCAACATCTA
Source organism: uncultured Alphaproteobacteria bacterium (assembly GCA_963845435.1). Taxonomy (GTDB): domain Bacteria; phylum Pseudomonadota; class Alphaproteobacteria; order Rhizobiales; family Xanthobacteraceae; genus Bradyrhizobium. The sequence goes on along the minus strand of CAWJSD010000014.1, from coordinate 131,534 downwards.
TCTCGCCAAAGTCACCCGGGTCGAACCGTCGTTGCAGGCTGCCTTCATCGAGTATGGCGGCAACCGCCACGGCTTCCTGGCCTTCAGCGAAATCCATCCCGATTATTACCAGATCCCGGTCGCCGACCGGCAGGCGCTGATCGAGGCCGACGAACGCGCCCATCGCGAGGCCGAGGAAGAGAGCGAAAATCGCTCTAACCGTCGCCGCCCGCGCCATCGCAGTTCGCGCCGCCGCGGCCAAGGCGACCGCGTCCAAAGCGCTATTGTCGAGGGCGGCGCCGAGCACGGCCAGGGCGAGCAGCCGCACGAGCACCGACCGCATGAGCATGCTCATGAGCACGGGGACGAGGCGCATGCGCACGACCACATCGTTCATGACCATGGTGATGAACAGCCGCACGCCGATCTGAGCCATCACGATCATGAGGGCCACGATCACGAAGGCCATGACCATGACCATGACCATGAGGCGCACGACCACGACGGTCACGAGCACGAAGGGCATGATCACGGCGCCGGCGACCATGCGCCTGCTCCCGAAACACCGCCCGTGGCATTGCTGTCCGGGACGCTGGACAGCGCGGTTGACGCCTCCGTCACCGCCGCGCCGGTCGCGGAAACCCATGCCGACGATGCGCACGACGATCATGAGGCGCACGACGACGAGGGGCACGCTCACGACGATCACGGCCACGACGATCAGGCCCATCACGACGATCATGCGCACGACGACGCTATTCATGCCGACGGTGTGACCGCCGCGCATGAAGAGGCGCATGGCACCGAAGTCACCGAAGTCCATGGCGACGATGCGCATGACGACGAAGACGACGACGCCGAGGAAGAAGTCGTCGAATCCGTCGGCGGCGACGATGTGCTGGAAGAAGTGCCGGAGCGCGCCTTCCGTCCGCGCCGCCAGTACAAGATCCAGGAAGTGATCAAGCGCCGGCAGGTCATGCTGGTGCAGGTCGTCAAGGAAGAGCGCGGCAACAAGGGTGCGGCGCTCACCACCTATCTGTCGCTCGCCGGCCGCTACGCCGTGCTGATGCCCAATACCGCGCGTGGCGGCGGCATCAGCCGCAAGATCACCTCGGCGCAGGATCGCTCGCGGCTGAAGGAAGTGGTGCAGGATCTCGACGTGCCCGAGGGCATGGGGATCATCCTGCGCACCGCCGGCGCCTCGCGCACCAAGCCCGAGATCAAGCGCGACTTCGAATATCTGATCCGCATGTGGGAAACCGTGCGCGACATGACCCTGAACTCGCAGGCCCCGACCCTGGTCTACGAGGAAGGCTCGCTGATCAAGCGGTCGCTGCGCGATCTCTACAACAAGGAAATCGACGAAATCCAGGTCGCCGGCGAAGCCGGCTACCACGAAGCCCGCGATTTCATGAAGATGCTGATGCCCTCCAATGTGCGGGCGGTCCGGCAGTATCGCGACGGCCAGCCGCTGTTCTCGCGGATGGGGGTCGAGAGCCAGCTCGACGCGATGTTCTCGCCGACGGTGCAATTGCGATCCGGCGGCTACATCGTGATCAACCAGACCGAGGCGCTGGTCTCGATCGACGTCAACTCCGGCCGATCGACCCGCGAACATCACATCGAGGACACCGCGCTCAAGACCAATCTCGAAGCCGCCGAGGAAGTCGCGCGGCAGTTGCGCTTGCGCGATCTCGCCGGCCTGATCGTGATCGACTTCATCGACATGGACGAGAAGCGCAACAACCGCTCGGTCGAGCGCAAGCTGTCGCGATTGCCTGCGGCAGGACCGCGCGCGGATCCAGGTCGGGCGCATCTCGCATTTCGGCCTGCTCGAAATGTCGCGCCAGCGCATCCGCGCCAGCGTGCTGGAAAGTTCGACCGAGCCCTGCCCGCAATGCGGCGGCAGCGGCCATGTCCGTTCGGTGTCGTCGGTCGCGCTGCAATTGCTGCGCGGGCTCGAAGAAATCCTGATGAAGGGCGCAACCCACAATCTGGTGGTGCGCACCCGGACCGACGTCGCGCTCTATGTGCTCAACCACAAGCGCGGTCATCTGCGCGACCTCGAAAACAGCTTCAAGGTCACGCTGGCGGTGATCGCCGATCCGACCGTCAGCGGCCAGCAATCCTTCGTCATCGATCGCGGCGAACAGGTGCATACGCTGGAAGCGGCCAAGGCGCTGCTGGCGGCCCAGGTCGCGGCTTCGCCGCCGCAGATCGAAGAAGCCTTACGACGAGGACGAGGCTACGATCCCGAGACCGAATCCGAAGTCGAAACCGACGAGAGCGAAGGCTTGGCGACGAAGCCGGCGACGAAGTTGCCGCCGAAGGCGGCAACGGTGCGACCGAAGCCGACGGCAGTCCGCGGCGCAAGCGGCGGCGGCGGCGGCGCGGCCGCTCCGGCGAGCCGCGCGAAGGCGGGTTTGCACGCGACGACCAGGATCCCGCGCGCGTGGCGTCGGATACCGGCATCGCCCCCGAAGCCGGTGTCGGCGTAGTCGCGGAGAGATCGAGTCGACGAGGACGAATCCGAGGAATCAGCCGGGCGCGCCGCGCGACGATCAGGCGCCGGCGGCGAGCGACGGCCCCGCCGTCGCGGACGTCGCGGCGGACGCCGCCGGCGTGGCGGACCCGAAGACGGTCTGGCCGGCTCGATCGCCGACGAACTCGGGCCGACCCCGGCGCCGGAAGTGGCGAGCGCGGTGGCCGATTTCGACGGCGCGCCGCAACAGCCCGCCTCATACGAACAGCCGGGCCACGAACAGCCCGCGCATCATGCGTCTTCGGATCACGAGCCCGAGCAACCGCTGCCGGTCGTTCAGCCGGAATCGATTGCCCCGGCCACCGCGCCGCAGGCTGCCGAGCCCGCGCCGCAACCGGCCCGCGGCACGGCAGAAGAAACCGCGCAGGAAGCGGAAAAAGCCGCCGCGCGGCGTCGCTCGACGGTGCGCGAGAAGGTCAGCTTCCTGGTCGATGCGCAGCAGAGCGCAGCGGCAACGCCGGCACCGACGGACGGCAGCCAGCCCGAGGGATCGTCAGCCCCGGCCCCGGCGCAATCCACCCCGGAGACGGCGACCGAGGCCCAGCCCCGCAAGGCCGGCTGGTGGTCGCGCCGGTTCGGCGGCGGCGAATAAGCGGACCGCACAAACTCACGCAATAAAAAACCGCCCGGCAGAACCGGGCGGTTTTTCTTTGTGACGAACAGCTCTGGATTCCGGGTTCGGCCTGCGGCCGTCCGGGAATGACAGGCCGGGATTTCAGCCTGTCGTCACCGCGGTCTCCAGATCCGAGGGATCGATGGTCTGGTTGAGGGCGGCGTGCAGCCGATCGTGGTCGAGTTCGCCTTCCCACCACGACACGAACACCGAGGCGACGCCGTTGCCGGTGATGTTGGTCAGCGCACGAACCTCGCTCATGAACTTGTCGACCGAGAACACGATCGCCATGCCCGGCACCAGCGCCGGGTTGACCACCGTCAGCGTCGCCGCCAGCGTGATGAAGCCCGCGCCGGTGACGCCGCTGGCGCCCTTCGAGGTCAGCATCGCCACCACCAGGATGGTGATCTGCTGCGAGAACGTCAGTTCGACGCCGAGCGCCTGGGCGATGAACAGCGTCGCCAGGGTCATGTAGATGTTGGTGCCGTCGAGATTGAACGAATAGCCGGTCGGCACGACCAGGCCGACCACCGACTTCGAACAGCCGAGCCGCTCCAGCTTCTCCATCAACTGCGGCAGCGCGCTTTCCGACGAACTGGTGCCGAGCACGATCAGCAGCTCATCCTTGATGTAGGCGATGAACTTGAAGATGTTGAAGCCGACGACCCGCGCGATCAGGCCGAGCACGATCACCACGAACAATCCGGCGGTGACGTAGAACAGCGCGATCAGGCCGACCAGATTGCCGAGCGCGGCCGGGCCGAACTTGCCGATGGTGTAGGCCATCGCGCCGAACGCGCCGAACGGCGCGGCCTTCATCACGATCGCGATCACGCCGAACACCGCGTGCGAGGTGTCGTCGATGATGTCGCGCAGCCGGTGCCCGCGTTCGCCGAGCGCCATCAGCGCGAAGCCGAACAGGATCGCGAACAGCAGCACCTGCAGGATGTCGCCGCGCGCGAACGCGCCGACCACGCTGTCCGGGAATGATGTTGAGCACGAAGTCGACCGACTTCTGTCGCCTCGGCCTGCTTGACATAGCTCGCAACCGCCGCGGCGTCCGGCTTGGCGGCCAGACCGTGCCCGACCTGAACCAGATTGCCCATCACCAGGCCGATCACCAGCGCGAAGGACGAGACGATCTCGAAATAGACCAGCGCCTTGACGCCGACACGGCCGACCTTGCGGGCGTCCTGGATATGCGAAATGCCCGAGACCACGGTGCAGAAGATGATCGGCGCGATCACCATCCGGATCAGCTTGATGAAGCCGTCGCCGAGCGCCTTGATCCAGTCATTGGTCGCCAGCGCCGGCCACAGCGAGCCGACCACGATCCCGAGCAGGATCGCGAACAGCACCTGCACGTACAGAATTTTATACCAAGGTTTTGCGGCGCGCACGGGCGCCGCCGTTACGGTCGTTGCCGACATTGATGTCAGTCCCCATCAGAAAAATCGCGGATCGGTTTCGCCGCGATTGCCCCTCGCGCGTTGTGCCGCTGAGCGATAGCCAAGATAGATCAGCGCCCCGAAGTCAATGGCGGCTTTCGTCGCGTCATTGATTGCTGCGACGCAACATTTGAGGCAGCGCCGGGTCAGGCGTAATTCCGCCGAAACCTACTTCAGCCAGGCGGTAATCCGCGCAACGGCTTCGCGCATCTCGTCGGCCGAGCGGGCATAGGACAGACGGATGAAATTTCGGCCGTGGATCGGGTCGAAATCGAGCCCCGGCGTAGCCGCGACATGCGCCTTCTCCAGCATCTCGCCGGCAAAGGCGAAACTGTCGGAGGTGAACTTCGACACGTCCGCGTAGAGATAAAACGCGCCATCGGCCGGCAGGAACTCGGTGAGCCCGGCCTGCGGCAGTCCTTCGATCAGGATGCGACGGTTCTCCTGATAGCCGCGCTTGATCGCCTCCATCTCCTCGCGGCCCTCGAACGCGGCCTCCGCCGCGATCTGCGACAGCGTCGGTACCGAGATCGAGAGATTCTGCTGCAACCGTTCGATCGGCCGCACCAGTCCTTCGGGCACCACCATCCAGCCGACCCGCCAGCCGGTCATGCAGAAATATTTCGAGAACGAATTGATCACCAGCGCGCGGGGCGAAAGCTCGGCCGCGGTCACCGCGGGGAATGCGTAATCAAGACCGTGATAAATTTCGTCCGACACAAAGCGGATGCCGGCGCTTTCCGCCGCCGCCATCAGACTGGTGAGCGCTTCGCGCGACATCATGGTGCCGGTCGGATTGGCCGGGCTTCCGACCAGCACGCCCTGCAGCGGTTTTTCACGGTGGGCGGCGAGCAGCGCCTCGCCGGTCAGGGCATGACGGGTTTCGCTGGAGGTCTCGATCAGCACCGGCTCGCAGCCGAGCGCAGTCAGGATATGGCGGTACGGCGGATAGCCGGGCACGGTGACAGCGACCCGGTCGCCGGGCTCGAACAGCGCCAGGAAAGCCAGGATGAACGCGCCGGAAGAACCTGTGGTGACGATGATTCGATCGGAACTGACGTCGCAGCCGTAGGTGTCACGGTAATGCCGCGCGATGCGCTGGCGCAGCGACGGAATGCCGAGCGCCGAAGTGTAATCGATCCGGCCGCCCTCAAGCGCGGCCCGGGCGGCCACGATCGCGGACTTCGGCGCTGAAGCCGCCGGCTGCCCCACTTCCATATGGATCACATGGCCGCCGGACGCTTCGATTCGCGCCGCCGCCGCCATCACGTCCATCACCATGAACGGTGGAACATCGCTACGTCCGGAAGCCGTCAGAACGCCTCTCGCACGGTCTCTTGAAGTCGCATCAAGCATCGAATTCTGCTATTTCGAGGTGCCCAAGACTGGCCGCATTCGGCGGCTTGGTAGGGCATATCTCGGATCCGATCCGCCGCCAACGGTTAAAGACCGCTCGATGCTGCTCCGCGCTACCACCCGAAAAACGTGGCCGAAACTGATCGCGCTTGCCGCCGCGGTCGCGCTCACCTTGGCGCCGGTGTCGTCCTATGCCCAGGACGAGCAAAAAGGCCCGACCACGCTGCGAGACGCCGAGACCGAGAATCTGCTGCGCGAATATACCAGGCCGATCCTGCGCGCCGCCGGTCTGGAAAAACAGAACATCCAGATCGTGATCATCAACGATCCCTCCTTCAACGCCTTCGTCGCCGACGGCCGGCGCATCTTCGTCAATTTCGGCGCGATCCTGCAGTCGCAGACCCCGAACCAGCTGATCGGGGTGCTGGCGCATGAAACCGGCCATCTCGCCGGCGGTCATCTTGCCAAGATGCGCGAGCAGTTGTCGCGCGCCCAGACCTCGATGATCATCGCGATGCTGCTCGGGGCCGGCGCGCTGGTGGCGGGCGCGCGCGGCGGCAACAGCAATAGCGGCCTGGTCAATGCCGGCGCCGCGGCAGTCTCGGCGCCGCAGGAACTGCTCCGCAGTTCGCTGTTGTCCTACGCGCGGCAGCAGGAAGAAAACGCCGACCGCGCCGGCGTCAAATTCCTCACCGCGACCGGCCAATCGGCCAGAGGGCATGTACGACACCTTCAAGCGCTTCTCCGACGAGAGTCTGTTCGCCGCCCGCGGCGCCGACCCCTATATGCAGTCGCATCCGATGCCGGTCGAGCGCGTCGCGGCACTGGAGGAAATCGCGCATTCGAGCCCGTATTGGGACAAGAAGGACGACCCCGCGCTGCAGCTGCGCCACGACATGGCGCGCGCCAAGATTTCGGCCTTCATGGAACGCCAGGACACCGTTTATCGGCGCTACCCGCTATCGGATACCAGCCTGCCCGGCCGCTATGCCCACGCCATTGCGACCTATCGCCACGGCGATCTCGCACAGCGCCCTGACCCAGATCGACGCCCTGATCCAGGTCCAGCCCGCCAACCCCTATTTTTACGAGCTGCGCGGCCAGGCCCTGCTGGAAGGCGGCCGGCCCGCCGAGGCGATCGCCCCGCTGCGCAAGGCGGTCCAGCTCTCGAATAACAACGCGCTCATCGAGATGTTACTTGGGCAAGCGCTGGTGGGAACCGATAATCCCGCCAACAGCGCCGAAGCGATCGGGATTCTGCGGGCGGCGGTCGCGCGCGAAACCGAGGCGCCGATCGGCTATATGCAGCTCGCGATGGCCTATGGCCGGAAGGGAGATTACGCGGAGGCCGATCTGGCTTCAGCCCAGGCCGCCTACCTGCGCGGCGACAACAAGACCGCCCGCGAACTTGCCTCGCGCGCCAAGACCCGCTTCGCTGTCGGCACGCCCGGATGGGTCAGGGCCGACGATATCGTCGCTTCGAAGCCGCCGAAATAATTCTGCCGACAGCGGTCGTCGCGGAACTTACGCGGCCCGAAACTCGACGAAAATGACATCGCGCCGGACTATAACGATCTTCAAGTCCGGCTTTCACCCAGAGGAATTTGCCAATGCCTTCGTTCCGCCTGCTCGCCCCCGCCCTGTTCGCGTTCGCGCTCGGCGCCACGCCGCTGGCCGCATCGGCGCAGAGTTTTTCCGATGCCCAGAAGGGCGACATCGAAGTCATCGTCAAGAACTATCTGGTCTCCCATCCGGAGGTGCTGGAAGAGGCGATGACGGAATTGAACAAGCGCCAGGCCGCCGAGGAAGCCCAGAAGCACGAAGCGAGCGTCTCGCGAGAACTCCGCGACGATCTTCAATTCGCCGCGCGGCGTGGTGCTCGGCAACAAGGACGGCGACGTCACCTTCGTCGAGTTCTTCGATTACAATTGCGGCTACTGCAAGCGCGCGATGGCCGACATGATGGATCTGATGAAGACCGATCCGAAGCTGAAAGTCGTGCTGAAGGAATTTCCGGTGCTGAGCCCGGGCTCGGTCGAAGCCGCCCAGGTCGCGGTCGCCGTGCGGATGCAGGATCCGGGCGGCAAGAAATATCTCGACTTCCATCAGAAGCTGCTCGGCGGCCGCGGGCCGGCCGACAAGGCGCATGCGATGGCCGCGGCCAAGGACGCCGGCCTCGACATGGCGCGGATCGAAAAGGATATGGCGAGCCCGGAAGTGAAGGCCACGATCGACGAGAACTTCAAGCTCGCCGAAGCCATGGGCATGAACGGCACGCCGAGCTATGTGATCGGCAAGCAGGTCGTGGTCGGCGCCATCGGTCTCGACGGCCTGAAGGAGAAGATCGAGCAGGCCCGCTGCGGCAAGTCGTCCTGCTCCTGACGCCGCCGCTGTTATCGGCGTCCAGATATCGGGCGAACTAAATTCGCCAACACGTTGAAAAGCCGGCGGTTACCCGCCGGCTTTCTTTTTAGGCAAACTCTCACATCGCATCCGTTCATCGCGCATTCACGCAATAAACCCGCAGAAACCGCTGGTCGCGCGGAACATCAGCCACCGCCTACCGTTGTCGGCGCGGGCAATGCAACGTGTGAGGAGACAGTCAATGACCAATCGTTTGATGATTTCGGTGGCCGCGATCGCGCTGATCGCCGGGACCAGTTTTGCGAACGCGCAAGGCAACATGGGGCACGAGGGCGGTTCGTCCGCCGGCGCGGCCGCGCAGAGCGCGCCGTCATCGGAGCGCGGCGGTGGCATGGAGCGCGGTAACGCCGACCGTTCCGGCTCTGCCGGCCAGATGAACCACGATGCGCGGAAAGCCCGACATGAAGTCGAGCGCAGTCCGATATGCAGAAGTCGCCGGGCGCCGGCCAACAACCAGCGCGCCGATGACAACATGCAGGGCTCGAAGTCCAAGACCATGAGCTCTGAAAACGCCGACAAGGGCGGCGCTGACAAGAACGCCGGCGGCAAGGACATGAAGGCCGAAGGCCGCGACCAGAACAGCAACATGAAGGACGCGCAAGGCACCGACCGCAACAAGATGAACAACCAGGCGGAAGGCAAGAACGACCGCAAGTCGGAGACCGTCGGCCAGGCCGGCGCCGGCGCCAAGCTCTCGACCGAGCAACGCACCAAGGTCACCACCGTGATCAAGGAGCAGCACATCGCACCGGTCACCAATGTGAACTTCTCGATTTCGGTCGGCACCCGCGTGCCGCGCGAAGGCGTATCGTTCCATCCGCTTCCGACCGAGATCGTCAACGTCTATCCGGATTGGCGCGGCTACGAATTCATTCTGGTCCGTGACCAGATCCTCGTGATCAATCCGGACTCGCTGGAGATCGTTGCTGTTCTCGACGCGTGATTCGACCCGAGTGCGACATCAGGGCGGGCAGCGATGCCCGCCTTTCGTCGTGCCGGACTGCCCCTCCCCCGCTACCGCCGCCTGCGGCGCCATCTCCTCGATCTGGTTAACGAATTGTTTCCGTAGGTTACTCAAGGGTTTTTGCGATTTGGGCGAGGTAGTTGCGGGTTGGACCTGACGGCCTAAAGGCTTCCCCTGCGGCCTGTTGTTACCTATAACGCGCCATCCACCGCCACATTGCCGGGATCTGATGGCCAACACTCCGACGATTTACGTCCTCAACGGCCCCAACCTCAATCTGCTTGGGAACGCGCGAGCCCGAGACCTACGGCCATGCCACGCTCGCCGACGTTGAAAAGCTGTGCGCCGAGACCGCATCCCAGTTTGGCCTCACCGCCGATTGCCGGCAGTCCAACCGCGAAGGCGAGTTGATCGATTTCATCCACGAGGCACACGCCAACAAGGCGGCCGGGATCATCATCAATGCCGGAGCCTATTCGCACACCTCGATCGCGCTGCATGACGCGCTGGTCGCGGTGAAGATTCCGGCGGTCGAGGTCCACATCAGCAACGTCCACGCCCGCGAAAACTTTCGTCACCATTCATTCACCGCCAAAGCGGCGTTCGCGACGCTTTCCGGCTTCGGCATCGATGGCTATCGGCTTGCGATCAATGGCCTTGCCGCCAGGATCGGCGCCAAGGCCAAGGTCTGAAACAGCACCGCTCGCCATTCAACAGAACAGAAAAGTCCAGGGACCGAGATCATGGCGCGCCAGCCAGACACCACCGCAGCCGCAAAATCCAAAACTGACGACAAGACTGACGAGAAGAGCGCCTCTCGCAATGAAGACGGCGTGCTGATCCGCGAACTCGCGCTGCTGCTCGACGAGACCAACCTCACCGAAATCGAGATCGAGCGCGCCGGCCTGCGGGTCAGGGTCGCGCGCAATATCTCCATCAACGCGGCGATGCCGGCGACCATGGTCGCTGCCGCCCCTGCGATGGTCGCCGGGCCTGCTGCTGGCGCCGCGATCGCCGATGTCGCCAAGCATCCGGGCGTGGTGCCGTCGCCGATGGTCGGCACCGCCTATTTGGCCTCCGAGCCCGGCGCCAAACCGTTCATCGAGATCGGCTCCAGGGTCGCGGTCGGCCAGACGCTGCTGATCATCGAAGCGATGAAGACCATGAACCAGATTCCGTCTCCGCGCGCAGGGACGGTGACGCAGATCCTGGTCGAGGACGGCCAGCCGGTCGAATTCGGCGAGCCTTTGGTGATTATTGAGTAAGGCGCGAATGGCGCGTGGCCAATAGCGAATGGAAGAAAACGAACGCTCCCCTTTCCATTCGCTATTCGCCATTCGCTACTCGCCATTTGGGAACCCATGTTCGATAAAATCCTCATAGCCAATCGCGGCGAAATCGCATTGCGGGTGTTGCGGGCGTGCAAGGAGCTCGGCATCGCCACCGTCGCGGTGCATTCGACCGCCGACGCCGATGCGATGCATGTGCGGCTCGCCGACGAAAGCGTCTGCATCGGGCCGCCGGCATCCAAGGACAGTTATCTCAACGTACCGGCGCTGCTCGCGGCCTGCGAGATCACCGGCGCCGACGCCGTGCACCCCGGCTACGGCTTCCTGTCCGAGAACGCCCGCTTCGCCGAAATCCTGGCGGATCATAATCTGCATTTCATCGGCCCCAAGGCCGAGCACATCCGCCTGATGGGCGATAAGATCGAGGCCAAGAAAACCGCCAAGCGGCTGGGCATTCCCGTGGTGCCCGGGTCCGACGGCGCGGTCGGTCCTGACGATGACGCGTTGGCGATCGGCCGGCAAATCGGATTTCCGGTGCTGGTGAAGGCCGCCTCCGGCGGCGGCGGCCGCGGCATGAAGGTGGCGCAAACCGCCGATGATCTGCTGCTGGCGCTCTCGACCGCGGCGAACGAAGCCAAGTCGGCGTTCGGTGACGCCTCGGTCTATCTGGAAAAATACCTGCAGAAGCCGCGCCACATCGAAATCCAGGTGCTCGGCGACGGCCGCGGCGGCGCCATCCATCTCGGCGAGCGCGACTGCTCGCTGCAGCGACGCCACCAGAAAGTCTGGGAAGAAGGTCCCTCGCCCGTATTGACCGCCGCCGCCCGCGCCAAGATCGGCGCCACCTGCGCCAAGGCGATGCAGGACATGAAATATCTCGGCGTCGGCACCATCGAATTCCTGTACGAGGATGGCGAGTTCTATTTCATCGAAATGAACACCCGGATCCAGGTCGAACATCCCGTCACCGAGATGATCACCGATATCGATCTGGTGCTGGAGCAAATCCGGATTGCCGCCGGCGGCGAATTGCCGGCGACGCAGCAGGAAATCGCCATCATCGGCCATGCCATCGAATGCCGGGTCAACGCCGAAAATCCGCAGACCTTCCGGCCCTCCCCGGGAGGATCTCGCAATATCACCCGCCGGGCGGCCTCGGTGTCCGGATCGATTCCGCCGTCTACCAGGGCTACGTGATTCCGCCGTACTACGACTCGCTGGTGGGCAAGCTGATCGTGCACGGCAAGACCCGCGCCGAATGCCTGATGCGGCTGCGCCGGGCGCTCGACGAGATGGTGGTGGACGGCATTGAAACCACGCTGCCGCTGTTCCGGGCGCTGGTCCGCGAGCCCAGCATCATCGACGGCGACTACCATATTCACTGGCTGGAACAGTATTTGGCCGGTAAGGCCACCAATTGAACCGGCATCCAGCCGAAAAAGTTGGTTTTGTCCGCGGAACCGATCGGCGGAAACGGTGTTTAATGGTTCGCCGTGAACCGCTCCGGCGGGGGATAGTTGCATTTCGTCCAGTGAGCACCTCGTGACATCTGAAGCCGCTCGCCGTCGCGCGATTGGTCAAATCCTGCTGCTTGCGGCGGGATTTCTGGTGCTGGTCGCGATCGCAACCACCTCGGTGGTGCTGGTCAACCAATCCCGCAGCGACAATGGCCTGGTGGTTCACACGGTCGAGGTCGAGAACCAGATCAACGCTTTGCTGCTTGACGTGCGCCGCGCCGAAAGCGCCACCCGAGCCTACATGCTCTCCTCCGGGCCACAGTTCCTGACCGAGAAGGAAAACGCCGTCGCGACGATCCGCCCCGGACTTGATCGGCTGACAAATTTGACCACCGACAATCCCGTTCAGGTCGCCAATGCCGCGAAATTGCGCGAGGCCATCGAACTTCGATTGTCCGACTTCGCCAAAGGCATCGACCGCGTCAAGAACAACGACGTCGCGGCAGCAGCGGCCATCATGCGCGGCGGCCGCACCAACGAAGCCGTGGAAGCGATCGGCATCGCGAGCCAGGCCATGCGCGCGGAGGAAGACCGCCTGTTCATCGCCCGCACCGCGACCGCCGACCGTACCCAGCAATTGGCGTCGATCGTCACCGTGGTGGGCTCGGCCCTGGTGATCGCGCTGGCTGCGCTGTCGGTGTTTCTGGTGCGACGTTCATCGCTCGCCCGCGACAATGCCGAAGCCAGGCTGCGCGACAGCAATATCAACCTGGAGGCCACCGTCGACGAGCGCACCGCCGATTTGCGCGAGGCCAATAACGAGATCCAGCGCTTCGCTTACATTGTCAGCCACGATCTGCGCTCGCCGCTGGTCAACATCATGGGCTTCACCAGCGAACTCGAGGAATTGCGCGGAGACATCTTCCGCCGCATCGCGACCCTGGCCCGCACCACCGAGACCGCACCGCTGGTTCCCGGCGGTGGCGACTACGACACGATGCTGGTCGGCGAAGACAAGCAGCTTTCGGAGGGATTTACCGAGGCGCTCGGCTTCATCAAATCCTCGATCGCCAAGATGGACCGCCTGATCACCGCGATCCTCAACCTTACCCGGGAAGGACGCCGCGAATTCCAGCCGGTCCAGATCGATACCCGCGAACTGATCGAGGGCATCGTGTCGACGGTGGCGCACCAGGCCGCCGAGGCCGAGGCGCAAATCCGGATCGAGCCGCTGCCGACCCTGACCAGCGACCGGCTGGCGCTGGAGCAGATCTTTTCCAACCTGATCGACAACGCCCTGAAATACCTCAAGCCGGGCGTTCCCGGCGATATCCAGGTCAAGGCTCGCACCAAGCTCGGCTTTGCGATCTTCGAGATCATTGACAATGGCCGCGGCATCGATCCCAAGGACCATCAGCGGATTTTCGACCTATTTCGGCGCGCCGGCACCCAGGACAAGCCCGGCCAAGGCATAGGTCTTGCTCACGTCCGGGCATTGGTGCGACGACTGGGGGGAACCATGTCAGTGTCGTCGGAACTCAATCACGGCAGCACGTTTACGATCACATTGCCTATTGCCTGGTCAACGAGTAACCGAAACCAGGACAGTTAGACCAGGGCATTTGAGCAAAAGAGAGCCAGCCACCTCATGAGCAAGCCAGTCACCATCATCATGATCGAGGACGACGAGGGTCACGCCCGTCTGATCGAGCGCAACATCCGCCGCTCCGGCGTCAACAACGAGATCATCCCGTTCACCAACGGTACGGAAGCCGTGAATTACTTGTTCGGCAAGGATTCCAGCGGGCTTGAACGCAAGGGCGAGGCGCTGCTGATCCTGCTCGATCTCAATCTGCCCGATATGACCGGCATCGATATCCTGCGCCGGGTCAAGGAAAACAGCTATCTCAAATGCGCGCCGGTGGTCGTGTTGACGACGACCGATGACGCCCAGGAGATCAAGCGCTGCTACGAACTCGGCTGCAACGTCTACATCACCAAGCCGGTCAATTACGAAAGCTTCGCCAACGCCATTCGCCAGCTCGGACTGTTCTTCTCCGTCATTCAGGTTCCGCAAGCCGCCCCATGACCGCTGCACCTAGCCCCGTTACGCCGACCTTGCTGTATGTCGATGACGACGCCGCGCTGGCGCGGCTGGTCGATCGCGGCCTGACCCGGCTCGGCTTTCGCGTGGTGCATGCGCCCGGCGGCCAGGAGGGCCTCGACCGGTTGCAGCAAGGCGGCATCGATGTGGTCGCGCTCGATCAATACATGCCCGGCCTCGACGGTCTGGAGACGCTCGGCAAGATCCTGGCGATCCCGAACGCACCGCCGGTGGTGTTCGTCACCGCGTCGCAGGATTCCAACATCGCGGTCACCGCGCTGAAAGCCGGTGCCGCCGATTACCTGGTCAAGGACGTCCAGGGTGAGTTCATTCCGCTGCTGCAGGTCGCCGTCAATGGCGCGCTGCGCCAGGCGGCGTTGCAGAAGGCGCGCGATGACGCCGAGGCCGAAGTGCATGCCTCGCGCGACCGTTATGCCGCGCTCGCCGCCGAACGCGAGGTCCTGCTGCGCGAGGTCAACCACCGCGTCGGCAACAGTTTGCAGATCATCGCCTCGCTGTTGCATCTGCAGGCCAGCTCGAGCGCGGAAGAGGACGTCAAGGCGGCGCTGACCAACGCGATGGGACGGGTCGCCGCCGTCGCCCAGGTTCACCGCCGGCTCTACACCTCGCACGATCTCAAAAGCGTGTTGCTGAACCAGTATCTCGACGCGCTGCTGGAAGATCTCAGGCGCTCGGCCGAAGGCAACCGGATGTCGCGGCTGACCCTGAAAGCCGAGTCGGTCGAGATCGATCCGGATCGCGCGGTGGCGATCGGCATCATCGTCAACGAGCTGGTGATGAATGCGGTCAAGTACGCCTATCCCGACGGCGCCGGCCCGATCCACGTCGTGCTGACGGCGCAAGGCGACGACATCGTCCTGTCGATCACCGACGACGGTGTCGGCCTCAATGTCAAGGCCGACCCGCGTTCCACCGGCATGGGCCAGCGTATCGTCACCGCGATGGCGACCAAGCTCGACGCCAGCGTCGAGCGCGATCCGACCCATCCCGGCACCCGGATCATCCTGCGTTTTGGTCGCACCAAGGCCGCGCCCGCCGCCCGGCCGGCTTCGGCCGCCGCGAACTGACCTGCGGCAGCTCAGCCCATCGCGCCGCCGCCCGCATCCTGCTATCCTGCCGCGCATGAATTCGCGCGAGTCCGCCGCTTCCGAAATCACGCCCGAGGTGCTGCTGCGCGCCTATGCCTGCGGGATCTTCCCGATGGCGGAAAGCGCCGACGACCCGACGCTGTTCTGGGTCGAACCGGAAATGCGCGGCGTGATCCCGTTCGACGGCTTTCACATTTCCTCGCGGCTGGCGCGCACCGTCCGCTCCGACACCTTCAAGGTCACCGTCGATACCGCGTTCAAGGCAGTCATCGCCGGCTGCGCCGCGCCACAGCCCGGCCGCGACGACACCTGGATCAACAAGCGCATACGCGACCTCTATGTCGGGCTGCACGAAATCGGACACGCCCACAGCGTCGAGGTCTGGGATGACGACATCCTGGTCGGCGGACTTTACGGGGTGAACCTCGGACGCGCCTTCTTCGGCGAGAGCATGTTCCACACCAGCCGTGACGCCTCGAAGGTGGCGCTGGTGCATCTGGTTGCGCGCCTGATCGCCGGCGGTTTCGAGCTGCTCGACACTCAATACGTTACCGAACATTTGCGCAGTTTCGGCGCCGTTGAAATCCCGCGGCGGCGCTACAGCGCCCTGCTCGACCGCGCCATCAAAGCCGGGATGGCGGAGTTCGCCGCGCTGCCGACCGATGCGCCGCTCAAAGGCGCGCAAGTCTTGGCAATCATCGCCGGGCGGAAGTAAATCCGCAACACGGCACGCCACTGACCGCAATTCTCAGGTCGGCCCTGGCGGTGCCGGCAGCCTGACAATCAAGCCGTCCAGTTCCTGACGCAGGCGGATCTGGCACGCCAGACGCGACGTCTCCCTGGCGCCGGCAACGACATCGAGCAACCTTTCTTCACCTTCGGACGCCGGAATGAGTTGCGAAAACCATTCGCTCCGGACAATGACGTGACACGTCGCGCAAGCCATCTTGCCGCCGCAGGTTCCGTAGATCGGCAGCCCCGCGACCTTGGCGATGACCATGACGGAGATACCCTCTTTGGCGACGACGGTATGAGCAACGTCTTCGGAATCGATGAATGTCACTGAGGGCATGGCTCCGATCCTGCCGGTTGATCGGCCTCTGGGGTAGCCAAGTTCATGCAAAGTCGTTTTGCACGACGCCCTATGTGACCGGCGCGCGGCCTGAGCTAATTTTTTTGATGCGGATCCGAGCGCCCGACGACCGGGCCCCGGACCTTATCCAAGGAGCCTATCGATGCCGACGTCCAGTCCGTCCGAAGACAAACCCCGCGCGCCGCGCGCCGACGCTATCCAAAAGCCCGGCGGCTATGCCGTGATGTCCAAGAGCCCGGTGGCGTTCATGGACAATCTGGATATCGGCAAACTTCATGTACCGGCGTCTCAGCGCGTCGGACGCCAGGCGATCGCCGCTTATTCGGATCAGGATGGCGTTGATGCCGACGGCATCGAAACCGATGGCAGCAATGGCGTCGACACGATCAAGGTGCTGATGGCCACCGACTCGTTCGTGATGTTCGAAGCCGCGCGTCCCAAGGGCGCGCTCGATGAGGCCCACATTCATCCCGACCACCACGCGGTGGTGTTCCTGAAGAAGGGGCGCGTTCGCATGATGATCGATCACAAATGGTACACGATCGAGGAAGGCGATTCCTACTTCCACCCGCTCGGCGTCGTGCACCAGCATGAACCTCTGGTCGATTGCATCCGGGTCGAAACCAAGATCTTCCCCAATGGGGGCGCCATCGAAGCCTGGAACAAGCTGCTCGGCGACAGCCCCGCCTCCGGCCTCATCAAGGGCTGACGCCCGGTTTCCACATCGTTTAGACGAGGATTCGAAAATGGTCTCTTCCACACGTCGCGCGGTTCTGCTCGGAGCCGCTTCTCTTTCGGTCGCGGCCTTGGGCGTACGGCGGGCGCATGCCGCCGAATACACCTACAAGATCGGCACCGATTTGCCGGTATCCCACCCACTGAATATCCGCGTGCAGGAGGCTGCCGATCGAATACTCAAGGCCACCGACGGCAAGTTCGAGCTGAAGCTGTTTGCGAACAATCAATTGGGATCAAGTTCGGACCAGGTCTCCCAGACCAGGTCCGGCGCGATCGACTTCTTCATGAGTTCTGGCGGCATCCTGTCGCCGGTGGTGCCGGCCGCGGCGATCAACGCCGTCGGCTTCGCTTTCAAGGATTACGACGCGGTCTGGCGCGCCATGGATGGACCGGTCGGCAGCCATGTCCGCGAGGAGCTGCTCAAGCGCGGCCTGATCGGTTTCGACAAGGTTTGGGACAACGGCTTCCGACACGTCACCACCGCCGAGCGCATCGTCAAGACACCCGAGGATATGAAGGGATTCAAGATACGGGTTCCGCTGGCTCCGCTCTATGCCGGAATGTTCAAGGCGCTCGATGCGTCGCCGACCAGCATCAACCTGAACGAGGTCTATTCTGCGCTTCAGACCAAAATCGTCGATGGTCAGGAGAACCCGGTGTCGGTCATTTCGTCGGGGAAATTCTACGAGGTGCAAAAGACCCTGTCGCTGACCGGCCATATCTGGGACGGCGCATGGCTGATCGCCAACCAGAAATCGTTCGAGGCCCTGCCGCCAGATATCCAGCAGGTGGTTCGCCGCGAACTCGATCGGTCGGCGCTGGACGAGCGTTCGGACGTGGCGAAAATGGTCTCGTCCACGATCGACGACCTCAAGAGCAAAGGCATGAATGTCCAGATCATCGATCAGGCGCCCTTCAGGGAGCAGCTCAAGAAGGCCGGCTTTTATGCCGAATGGCAAAAGAAGTTCGGCGACAAGGGCTGGAGTGCGCTGGAGAGCGTCGCTGGATCGCTGGTATGACGGAAATGGTCGCCGATGCTGATGTGTCGGCTTCTTCCTTTTCGGGCCTGAAGCGGCTTCAGCACCGTGTGATCGACGGCGCCGCCGCGGCGCTTCTCACCTGCGATATCGTCGTTCTGTTCGCCGGCGTGGTGTCCCGATACGTGTTTCGGAGCCCGCTGCTGTGGAGCGACGAACTCGCCTCGATCCTCTTCATCTGGCTGGTGATGCTCGGCAGCGTGATCGCGCTGCGGCGCGGCGATCACATGCGTCTCACCGTGATCACCGCGAAAGTATCGCGGGTGGCCCGAACCCGGATCGAGGCTGTCGCGCTCGGCATCGTGCTGCTGTTTCTGCTGCTGGTGGTTCGTTACGGCTGGGAATATGCGCTCGACCAGTGGTACGTCGAAACGCCGGCGCTAGGATTGCACGACACCGTGCGCGTCGCCGCGATCCCGTTGGGCGCGTTGCTGATGGCCGTGACCGCCGTGTCGCAAATGCTGGAGATCGGCTGGAAGCCGGCCGGCATCGCGATCGCGGTGCTGGCATGCGCGGCGGCCCTGTTGATGCTGGCGTCGCCATGGCTCAAGCCGCTCGGCAACCTCAATCTCATTCTGTTTTTCGTGGTCCTGCTCGGTGCGGCGATCCTGCTGTCGGCGCCGATCGGTTTTGCCTTCGGTCTTGCGACCCTGAGCTATCTGTTCTTTACGACGCATACGCCGCTATCGGTCGTGGCCTCGCGCATGGATGAAGGCATGAGCAACCTGATCCTGCTGGCGGTGCCGCTATTCGTCTTCCTCGGTGCGCTGATCGAGATTTCCGGCATGGCGGCGGGCATGATCGGCTTTCTGTCGGCCCTCGTCGGACATTTCCGTGGTGGCCTGTCCTATGTTCTGCTGGCGGCGATGTACCTGATTTCGGGCATATCGGGATCCAAGGCCGCCGACATGGCGGCGGTCGCGCCGGTGTTGTTTCCCGAGATGAAGCGGCGCGGCGCCGATGAGGGAGAACTGGTCGCGCTGCTGGCCGCGTCGGGCGCGATGAGCGAGACCATTCCGCCGTCGCTGGTGCTGATCACGATCGGATCGGTCACGGGGGTCTCGATCGCGGCGTTGTTCGCCGGGGGATTGCTGCCCGCTTTGGTGCTCGCACTGGCGCTCGGCATTCTGGCACGGCTACGCAGCCGCGATCTGGCGCCCGACGCCCCGCGCCGCCCCTCGATCGCGGTGATCGCCAGGGCCGCGCTGGTCGCCCTCCCCGGCTTGATCCTGCCCGTCGTCATCCGGTTCGCCGTGACCGAGGGCGTCGCCACCGCGACCGAGGTGTCGACCGTTGGCGTGGCCTATACGCTGGTGGCCGGCGTCGTGCTCTACAGCGGTTTTCAATGGCGCCGTCTCTATGCGGCGCTGGTGGACGCGGCGTCGCTTTCCGGCAGCATCCTGTTCATCATCGGTACCGCGACCAGCATGGCGTGGGCGCTGACCCAATCCGGCTTTTCGCATGGACTGGCATCCGCCATGGCTGCGATGCCCGGCGGCCCGATCGGCTTCCTCGCGATTTCCATCGTGGTATTTGTGGTGCTCGGCAGCCTGCTCGAGGGCATTCCGGCCATCGTGCTGTTCGGCCCATTGCTGTTTCCGATCGCGCGTCAGATCGGCGTCAACGAAGTCCATTATGCGATGGTGGTGGTACTGGCGATGGGCGTCGGATTGTTCGCACCGCCGCTCGGCGTCGGTTATTACTACGCCAGCGCCATCGCCAACGCGTCTCCGGATGCCGCCGTGCACAAAATATGGCCCTACCTCGGCGCGGTGTTCGCCGGCCTGATCATCGTGGCATTGGTGCCCTGGATCAGCACCTGCCTGCTCTAACCTTCCGGAAGCATGAATTTCCGCCAACGCGCACGCGCCGGGCGTTCATGTGCGCCAGGATTCCATTCAAACGCGCGCATTATATTTTTAGGCATCGATTGCATAATATTTGAAATCGATTGCATGAAGACCGAATGCTAGATTCACCTCGTCGAAACGGGATGATGAGGCCGGCCTCTGTGATCGAATGCTTCGATTGGAATGGTTTCCGCTTCTTTCTGGCGGTCGCGCGGGCCGGACAACTTAGTCGGGCTTCGAAGACCCTGGGTGTGGATGTGGCAACGGTAAGCCGCCATCTGACGCAATTCGAAACCTCGATCGGGGCCCGGCTGTTCGAGCGAAGCCCATCGGGCTACGCCCTGAGCGAAATGGGACGACAGATGCTGGTGTCCGCCGAGCAGATCGAAGGCACCATCCTTCGCCTGCCCTGTGCATTGACGGCGGAGACGTCGGTCGCGCAAAGGGTCAAGATCGGCGCGCCCCACGGTTTCGGCGACTATTTCCTGGCGCGGCGGCTGGCCGACCTGTGCGACCATCATCCGGGACTCGATCCTGAAATCATGATCAGCAGCGAGCCGCAGAGCCTCGCCAAGCGTGAAGTCGACCTCAACATCACGACGACATGCCCGCGCGAAGGCCGGCTGTTCTCGCGCAAGCTGACCGATTTCAGCGCTGGCCTCTACGCCTCGCAATCGTATCTGAACTCGCACGCACCGCTGCGCCGGGCCGACGATGTCAGGGACCACACTTTGATCGGCACTGCCGACGATTCGATGCCGGCCGGCGGCGGCCTTGATGCCATCGTGCCGCGCTTTCGAAGCTCCAACCTTTCGGTGATGATCAACGCGGTGCTGGGCGGCGCCGGCCTCTGCATGATGCCGGACTTCGTCGCCGACCAGCATGACGGTCTGGTTCGGGTACTGCCGAAGCTCGTCAGCGCCAAACGCGGGCTTTGGCTGGTGGTTCATGCCGACATGCGAGAAGACGCGCGCGTCAGGGCCGTAAGTTCGTTCATCTTGTCGCAAGTGCGAGCCGAGCGGAACTTCTTTCTAAGAACGGCCGCTCGGGATCGAGTCACGATGCGCCCAGGCGCCTGGATGGCGCAGCCCGCGATCGCCGCACCATGATCGAGAGCGCTTGCTTTGAAACAACGCGCCGCTCGCGATACATCCCGGCGAACGTCATCTAGATTCGAATGATGCCGAACGAAACACCAGGTGAGGACCGCAAGGAAACGCTCTCTCGCATCATCGAGAGTGAGATCGTCGATGGTTTGCTGATGCCCGGCGAGCGGCTCGACGAGCGGGCGCTGGCCGAGCGGTTCGGAATTTCCCGTACGCCGGTGCGCGAGGCGCTCAATCGTCTGGCCACCACAGGCCTGGTGGAAATCCGCCGCAACGCCGGAATCTTCGTGGCGTCGCTGACGCTGGCCGAGGTTCTCGAACTTTACGAGACGGTGGCCGAGATCGAATCCATCGTGACGCGGCTAGCGACCCGGCGCGCGACCCGGGCGCAGCGCGACAGGATTCTCGAACTCGCGCTGGAGTTCGAACAATGGGCGAAGCACGGGGATATCGACCTGTTCGCGACCAGGAACGTTGCCTTCCACGCCGCGATCTATGAGGCCGGCCCACAACCGTTATTTGATGCAGCAGGCGGTGCAGGCGCGGCGGCGGGTCTGGGCCTTTCGCCGGATGCATTTTCGCGTTCCGGGCCGGATGGAAACCTCAACCCGCGAGCATATCGCGTTGGCGCAGGCCATCGCCCGGGGCGATGAAGCCGCGGTGATCGGCCTGCTCCAGGCCCATGGCGAGGTGCGGGCCGAGGAATTCTCCGATTTTCTGATGATCCTGTCGCATCATCTCAGCGAATCCGGCGCGCGAAGCGGCGCCTGAACCAAAGCCGCATGCGGCGGCCTGGCCATGCCCTATTGCCGGAAAATCCCGAACAACCCGCCCTGCTGCGGCTGGGGTTGCGGCGGCGGGGGTGGCGGCTGTTGCTGCTGGGTTTGCTGTTGCGGGTAAGGCGACGGCGGCCGTGGCGCCTGCTTTGGCGGCGCGGCGCGCTTTTGCGCGGGCTGGGGCGGCGGCGGTTTCGGCGTATCAGGCGCCGCGCTGACCACGGTCGTGTCGGGGCCTTTGCAGTCGGTCAGCCAGATATCGTAGATCGGGTGTTCGACGCCGTGCAGGCCGGGGCTGGCCGCGAACATCCAGCCGGAAAAGATCCGCTTCACCTCGCCCTGCAGCGTGATTTCGTCGACCTCGACAAAGGCGTCGGTATTGGCGGCTTCCGTCGCCGGACGGGTATAGCAGGCGTCGGTCTTGACCCGCAGCGCACCGAACTGGACGGTCTCGCCGATATCCTCGTCGAAATTGATGATCCGGCCGGTGATCTTGTCGAGGCCCGAGAAGGTCGCCTTCTTGTTGATGATCTTCTGCGCCGGCGGCTCGGTGACGATCTCGTCGCCCGGCTGCAGCGGCGCCGGCGTTTGCGGCACGTTCTTGGGCAGGGGTTGCCCCGGCCTCTGGCCCGCGGGCGCGTTGGCCTGCTGGCCCTGGCCCGGCTGGGGCGGCGCGACCGCAACCCCGGATGGCGGGTTCTGAGGAACCACGGTGGTTCCCGGCGGCGGCGCCAGCGGCTGGGACTGCACCGAGCCGGGCGGCGGCAGCACCGACGCCGGTGGCTGGCTATTGGGCGGCAGCGGCAACAGCCGTCCCTGCGGCAGTTCCGGCACTTCCTCGTCGTCGTCGGGCGCTTGCTGCTGCGGTTGCTGGCGACCCCCCCGTGGAACACTGCCCGGCGGCCGCAGCGGCGGATCGGAGAAAATATTGCCGATCTGCGCATGCGCGGGTGGCGCAAGCGCAGTCAACGTGGCGGCGACAAAGACCGCAATGCCAGTCAGGACAATGGTTCGAAGCATCTCGCGCGGCTTTAAAAGGCGATTCGGGCTGAGGCCATTGTACCAGTCTAAGCGCCGCCCAGAGGGCCTCCGGTTAACACGCCGAATACGGCGGGGAAAGGGCGTTTGGGCTGCCCTCCCCGGTACTGGTCAGCCCCGGTCCCCCATGGAATAATCAGCGCCGTCAAAGCCGCCGCGTCACGCGCGGGCGCACCACAATCCGGAACAACCGGAACAGGATTTCGAGGGGGAAACCGCATCATGCCTGATCGTATTCGATTGGACGGCAGGGTCGCTGTCGTTACCGGCGCGGCCGGGATCATCGGTACCGCAACCATTCATCTGCTGGCCGAACGCGGTGCGCGTATTGTCGCAGTCGACCGCAAGGCCGAAGATCTCAAATCCGCGATCGGGGATCTGCCGCGCTCGGCCGAGGCGCTGGCGATTACCGCCGACGTCACCCAGGAGGATGAAGTCGCCGACTACGTTCGCGCCACCATAGACCGGTTCGGCGCAATCGACGCGTTCTACAACAACGCCGGTGTCGAGGGCGAGATCAAACCAATCACCGAATACTCCCTGGAGGGATTTCGCCGGGTGCTCGACGTCAATGTCGTCGGCGTCTTTCTCGGGATCAAGCATGTGCTGCCGGGAATGCTCAAGCGCAACCGGGGCAGCATCATCAACACCGCCTCGATCGCCGGCCTGATCGGCTCGCCGCACATCGCGGCCTATACCGCCAGCAAGCATGCCGTGATCGGGTTGACCAAGAGCGCGGCGCTGGACTGCACGGGCACCAACGTGCGCGTCAATTGCGTCTGCCCTGGCATGATCGACAGCCGGATGCTGAGCGCGATCGTTGCCGGCCGCAATCCCGGCAATACGCCGACGCCTCCCGAAAAGATCGTCGAGCGGATTCCGGCGCGGCGGCTCGGCATGGCATCCGAGGTCGCTTCCATCGTGGCCTTCCTGGCCTCTGACGAAGCGAGTTATGTTTCGGGCTCGGCCTACACCGTCGATGGCGGCCGCGTCGCCGGCTGATTAAAATGCTTTTTGTTCCGGGATGGTCCAAAGGACCGGACCTCAGATGCGCACTCGCGCATCGTGGAACCCCAAGATTTCCGGTCGATGTTTTCGCATCGTCCGCAATGACACCCTGAATGAGGTCATCCACCATGCCCGCTATTCTCGATCCCGATTCCGCCGCGGTCTATCAGGCTTTCCAGGAAGCCGGCCGGCCGCCTTACGAGACGCTGACCCCCGCCGAAGCGCGGGCGTATTATCTGCAAGCCCGTCTCGTCACCAATCCCGAGCCGCCGGAACTGAAGTCGGTCGCGCCGCTGTCGATCCCCTCGCCCGCGGGCGCGATCCCGGCACGGATCTACACGCCGCTAAAGCTGCGTGACGTCAACGGGCTCGCGCCGTGCCTGGTGTTCTTTCATGGCGGCGGCTGGGTGATCGGCGATCTCGAAAGCCATGACGTGGTCTGCCGCAAGCTTGCGCATGAAGGCGAGTTGATCGTGATCTCGATCGACTATCGGCTTGCGCCCGAGCACAAGTTTCCGGCCGCGGTCGATGATGCGATCGCCACGACGAAGTGGATCTCCGAAAATGCAAAACAACTCGGCATCGACGCCGCGCGCCTGATGGTCGGCGGCGACAGCGCCGGCGGCAATCTCGCCGCCGTGGTGACGCTCGTCGGCGCGCGACGGCAACGGCCCTGCGATCGCAGGCCAGGTGCTGATCTATCCCGCGACCGATTTTTCGATGAAGCATCCCTCGCACAGCGAGCCCGAAACCAGCATCCTCCTGACCCATACCGTGATCAGATGGTTTCGCGACCATTACCTGAACAATCCGGCCGACGCCGCCGACTGGCGCGCCTCGCCGGCCCGCGCCAAATCGCTTGCCGGACTGCCGCCGGCCTATGTGCTGACCGCCGGCGCCGATCCGCTGCGCGACGAGGGCTTT
Source organism: uncultured Alphaproteobacteria bacterium (assembly GCA_963845435.1). GTDB lineage: Bacteria > Pseudomonadota > Alphaproteobacteria > Rhizobiales > Xanthobacteraceae > Bradyrhizobium. The sequence continues at coordinate 106,679 of CAWJSD010000014.1, read as the reverse complement.
GAATATGCCGAGCGCCTGAAAGCGGCCGGTGTCGCCGTGACCTTCAGAACCTTCCCGGGCCAATTCCACGGCTTCTTCACCATGGGCAAATTGCTGCAGCAGGCCAATGTCGCCGCCGGCGATATCGGGGTCTGGCTGAAGAAGCTGAATTGACGCCCGGCTTCTGTCGCCGGGACCAAGCCGCGACGTCTGCATTGTGGACCCCGGATCAGCAGCGCACCGCCGCGCGCTGCGCAGCGTCCGGGGAACGCGCCCCGTGTGGCTCCGTGGTTGGTTCTGATTGGCCTCGTGTCCCGGACGCGGTGCAGTGTGCAACGCTGCTCCGCAGAGCCGGGACCCATGCCACAGTGTACGACCACTGGAAGTCGTCGCTTGCGACGATTGACCGCTTGAACCCTCGCCCCTGCCGCGTTAGCCACGCACGGCGAACCAAGCGCAAGCGCCTGAGGTCATTTTGATCGAGCCGATCCTTGTCGCGGGCATTCCCGTCGAATTCATCCTGTTCGCGCTGACCTTGCTTGGCGTGGCGCTGTTCCATCATCAAACCCTGTTGGTCGCGATCGCCGGCCTCGCTGCGATCGTCGCGTACAAACTCGTCTTCACCGGATTCAAGTATGGCGTCGGCCTCGCTGGCCTCGGTCATCACATGCAGCACGAATGGGTGGTGCTGGCCAATCTGTTCCTGCTGCTGACCGGATTTGCGCTGCTGTCGCGGCATTTCGAGGAGAGCCGGCTGCCCGACGAAATGCCGGCGCTGCTCCCCGACGACTGGAAGGGCGGCGCGATCCTGCTGGTGCTGGTGTTCGTGCTGTCGAGCTTTCTCGACAATATCGCGGCCGCGCTGATCGGCGGCACCGTCGCGAGGCATGTTTTCCAGGGCAAGGTTCATATCGGTTACCTCGCCGGGATCGTTGCGGCGTCGAATGCCGGCGGCGCCGGCAGCGTGGTCGGCGATACCACCACGACCATGATGTGGATCGACGGAATCAGCCCGCTCACCGTGCTCGAAGCCTATGCCGGCTCGATCGCAGCGCTGCTGGTGTTCGCGGTGCCGGTTTCGCTGCAACAGCAACGATTTTCTCCGATCGTCAGGAAAGCCCCGAGCGGCCTGAAGCTCGATCACATCCGGATATTGATCGTCGCCGCCATTCTGCTGGCGGCGCTGACCACCAATCTGGTCGTGAACGTCAAATTCCCTGCTTTGTCCGGACCAGCTTCCCGTGCTCGGACTGGCTGCCTGGGCCGCCATCCTTCTGACCGCGTGGCTGCGCGCCCCGGACTGGAAGGTGATGCCGGAGACGATCAAGGGCGCGATCTTTCTGCTCGCGCTGGTGACTGCGGCTTCGATGATGCCGGTCGAAAAACTTCCCGTCGCATCGTGGCCGACGACATTGGGCCTGGGCGCGGTCTCCGCCGTGTTCGACAATATCCCGCTGACGGCACTGGCGTTGCGTCAAGGCGGCTACGATTGGGGATTTCTCGCCTATGCTGTGGGCTTCGGTGGCTCGATGATCTGGTTCGGATCGTCAGCCGGCGTCGCTCTGTCGAACCTGTATCCGGAAGCCAAATCCGCCGGGCGCTGGATCACCCAAGGCTGGCCCATCGTGGTCGCTTATCTCGTCGGCTTTGCGGTGATGCTGGTGCTGGTCGGCTGGCATCCCGATACGCCGCACTAACCCCAGGCGCTAACCCGCCCGCGCCGCCCGGCGCAGCGATTGCGGCGGCTGGCCGAAGGCGCGGATGAAGGCGCGGCGCATGCGTTCGGGATCGCGAAAGCCGGTGGTTTCGGCGACCCGCTCGATCGCCTCGCTGGAGGATTGCACGCGTTGCCGCGCCACTTCGATCCGCAAGCGCTCGATCGCCTTCGACGGCGTCGAGCCGGTTTCGGCGATGAAGGCGCGGGCAAAATGCCGCGTGCTCATGCCGGCCTGCTCGGCCAGCGCTTCCACCGTCAGCGGCCTGTCGAGATGTTCGCGCGCCCAGCTCAACAGCGCGCCAAACCGTCCGGTCGGCGCCTTCAATTCCAGCAGCGAGGAGAATTGCGACTGGCCGCCGCTGCGACGATGGTACAGCACCAATTGACGCGCGGTCTGCTGCGCGATGTCATCACCGAAATCCTCCATCACCATCGCCAGCGCCAGGTCGATCCCGGCGCTGATCCCGGCCGAGCTCCAGATATCGCCGTCGCGCACGTAGATATGGTCGGACTCGAGCTTCACCTTGGGGTACTGGCTCAGGAACTGCTGGGTCCGCTGCCAATGCGTGGTGGCGCGGCGGCCGTCGAGCAGCCCGGCTTCGGCCAAAACGAACGCGCCCGAGCAGACGCTGGCGACGCGAGCGCCGCGCTTCGCCAACCCTCGCACGAACGAAAGCGTCCTCGGGCAGTTCGCCGCCGCGTTGACCCCGGCCCCGCCGACCACGATCAGCGTGGTGATCGCCGCACCGGGTTTTATCCCGCGCGCCAGCAATTCGATTCCCGACGAACTGCGCACCGGGCCCGGTGTCACCGCGATAGTCCTGATGGTCTGGTCGACTCCCGCCAGCCGGCTCGCAATTTCGAACACCGAGATCGGTCCGGCCGCGTCGAGCAACTGGAAATCGGGATAGACCAAAACACCGATCATGAATGCCTCCAGTCGAATGTCTTTAAATGAGGGAAATTAGGCATTTAAGACGGAACAGGATCATGGCAGAATGAGCCGGTCAAGCAAAAAGCTCGCTAACCCGGGAGACCCTGCGATGTCGACACCGCTTCAGATCGGCCTTTTGATTTTCCCGAAAATAACCCAGCTCGACATGACCGGGCCGCTACAGGTGTTTTCCAGCCTGCCCGGCGCCAAGGTGCATCTGATCTGGAAGCGTATCGAGCCGGTCACGACCGACACGGTCATGATGCTGACGCCGACAACGACGTTCGCGGACTGCCCGCAACTCGACGTGATCTGCGTGCCCGGCGGCTTCGGCACCGACGCGATCCTCAACGACGAGGAAGTGCTGCGCTTCCTGCGAACCCAAGCCGAGCAAGCCAAATACATCACGTCGGTCTGCACGGGATCGCTGGCGCTGGGCGCGGCGGGACTGCTCAAGGGATATCGCGCCACCACGCATTGGAGTGCGATGGACTGCCTGGAGCCGCTCGGCGCCATGCCGACCCATAGCCGCGTCTGCGTCGACCGCAACCGCATCACCGGCGGCGGCGTGACCGCCGGAATCGATTTTGCCCTGACGCTGGTGTCGATCCTGGTCGATCGTCCGACGGCGGAGGCGATTCAGCTTCGGCTCGAATACAATCCGGCGCCGCCGTTCAATGCCGGCTCGCCGGAAACGGCGCCGAAAGACGTGCTCGCCACGATGAAGCAACGCGTCGAGCAGTCCGGGCAGCCGCGCCGCGACGCCGTGCGAATGGCGGCGGCCCGATTGCAGGACGCCTGACGGGCTCTTCAACCGACGTGAAATACCCCAGGGATACAATTGTCCGGATCCGAAGCCGGAAAACGCTGAGCTGCGGAACCATTGATCCAGGCAAAAGTTTCGCCTCTGTCGGCATTAGCCGGTCAAATAATTTCACGGAGGAAATAGATGAAGAAGTTTATGCTTTGCGCTGTTCTATTGCCGATCGGTTTGAGCGCCGCCCCCGCCTCTGCCGAGATGATGAAGTGCTCCGGGGACAACATGGCAAAGACCAACACGATGATGATGACCATGCAGGATGGCCCGGCCAAGATGGGCATGGGCAAGGAGATGGGCATGGCCAACACGGAAATGAGCAAGGGCAATATGCGCGCGGCCTGCATGCACTACATGAAAGCTCAGAAGATGAGCATGATGAAGTCCGACATGTAAGCCGAAAGGCATCACAACAGATTAAAAGTCGCTCGGGGCTACCCGGGCGGCTTTGCTTTGGCCGTACCGGATCAGCTGCCCGGGGTCCACGGCTGATAGTCGCCGGTGGCCTTGGGGCGGCGCCCGCTGGCCAGCGTCGAGCCGGACGGACGGTAGGCGGCTGGCGTGCCCGTCATGTTGGGAACGTGCGGCTTCTCCCACTCGCGCGGCACATAGGCCTCTTCGGTCGGCGCGACGTCCACCGTGTGATGCAGCCAGCCATGCCAGGCCGGCGGCACCCGGGTCGCTTCGGCATAGCCGTTATAGACCACCCAGCGCCGCTCGAAGCCGAGCGTGGGATCGATCTTGCGGCCCGCGGTTCGATAGTAGCGGTTGCCCTGTTCGTCCTCGCCGACCAGTTCGCCGAACCGCCACGTCCACAATTGGGTGCCGAAGGTCGTTCCGCTCCACCATGTGAACGTCTTGAGCAAAAACTGTTTCATCAGGGCTCGGGCCGGTTCGAGGTAAGGCTGGGATGCTGATGCCATCGGAGCACCGAAATGTCCAGTTCTTGCACCGCAACCCAGCCCCAATCCCCTCATTTGCACTGGTCCGTTGACGCTGGTGACCAATTGTCGCGGAACCCGGCTAATCCATTCATTTGCCGTACAGATATGCGCTGACAGTCTGAGGCCTGCGCACGCTAGGGTGCGGGGCTGGGGAACACTCATCCGCCGAAGCGGTTGGGCTGAGTCCTGCCAATTGGAGCCAAACATGACCCATCTGAAAGTATTGTGTACCGTAGCCGCGATGGCTTTGGTCCTGCCCGCCCTGAGCCCATCCGCGAGCTTCGCCCAGAACCTGCGTGACGTTGGTGGGCATCCCGGTCCAGGTGGCGGCGGCGGCGCTCGACCAGGTGGTGGTGGCGGCGGCATGCGACCGGGCGGTGGCGGTGGTGGCGGTTTCCATCCCGGTCCCGGCGGCGGAGGACATTTCGGAGGTGGCGGCGGCCCGCGCTATGGCGGCGGTGGCGGCTATCGCGGGGGCGGCGGCGGCGGTGCTTTCCTTCCGGGACTCGCAGCTGGCGCAATCATTGGCGGAGCGATCGCATCGCAAGGCTATGGTCCCGGTTATTACGGCCCGGGATATGCAACTGGACCGGGTTACTATGACGACAGTGTCGATGACGGCGCGGTTGCGGTCGCGCCAGGCGGCGGAGACGCGGTAGCGTATTGCATGCAGACCTATCGCTCCTACGATCCGCGCTCGGGCACCTATCTCGGCAATGACGGCTATCGGCATCCTTGTCCGTAGCGGCCTGTCCGTGACGGATGCACGTAAGGTTCGTCGCGTTACAGTTGCAATTTGATCAATTGAATTAAAAACGGCGCAGATGATGCGCCGTTTTTTATTACCACGTTGAGGTGGTACGCATTGCATCACTCAATCGCCCAATCGTGAGCAGCGCATCACGCCTATGCATTGTATGGTGCAGACGTCTCAACTTATTTCGGCCCTACTTGTGGCAAGGTCGAGATGATTCGGCTCGATCTTGGAAACGTCGTTTGAACAATGGGGGGCGCGGACAGGTGGCTCGGATTCTCGTGGTCGATGACGACCCCATGGTCTGTGTGGCCATCGAAGTCTGTCTGCAACGCCAGGGGTTCGACGTGACCGTTGCGGACGGCGCCGAAGCAGGCGTCGGGGCGTTGGAGCAGGCAAAGTTCGATGTGATGCTGATCGATGTCTTCATGCCGCATATGCGCGGCTTTGAAGCGATCAGGGTGTTTCATGAGCGCGCACCGGAGATTCCGTTGATCGCCATGTCAGGGTACGCGTTCGGGAGTTTCGACACCCCCTCGCCCGACTTCTTCAGGATGACTCTTGAACTCGGTGCGAGCGTTTGTTTGCGTAAACCGTTCACACCCAGCGCGCTGCTCGCAGCCGTCAACGAATGTCTGGTCAAACCGATTGCGAACGCTCGTCTCTCCAAGTGAAACCTTACGTCAGCCTTCGCGTGAAGCATCACCGACGACGGCCTCCGCAAGGTCTTGTGCTCGCGATCGGGCTTGCCGATCCTGCTGGTGATCAGCGCCGCCTCGATTTGTCTCGACCTGAAATCACGCTCCGACGCGGCCTGGGTCGACCACACGCTGGTCGTGCTGCAGAAATTTTCCGACATGCGGCTGCTGGTTCGCCGCGCTGAAAGCGCCTCGCGCGGCTATGTGATCGCCAACGACCAGAGCTTCGTCCGCGAATACAACGAAACCCGCGACCAGATCGCGCCGGCGCTGGATGCGCTGGTCGAGATGGTCAGGGACAATCCGATCCAGATCCAGCTGCTCGAAGCCAATCGCGAGTTGATTGCGCGGCGGCTCGAGGTCATCGACGAACGGATCCGGTTGCAGGCGCTGGGCGACAGCGCGCGAATCGCCGCGCTCAGCACCAAGGCCGAAGGCCGCGCGATGATGAACGCGATCAGCGCCAATTTCGACAAGGCGGTGGCCGAGGAAGAACGGCTACTGGCGATCCGCGCCGGAGATTCCAGTCAGACCCGCTTCATCCTGCTCGCTATCAACCTCGCCGGCGCCGCGACGATCCTGCTGCTCGCGGCCATCCTGTTGCGGGAGGTCAGACGATCCAAGCAAACGCTGGAGGCCTCGCTCAGCGCCACCCGCGCGGCCAATGAAACCCTGGAAGCCGCGGTCGCCGAGCGCACCGAACATCTGCTGGCGGCGCATGAAGAACTGCGCCATTCCGCCTCGGTGATGCAAAGCACGTTCAACAGCATGGCGGAAGCGGTGCTGGTGATCGACACCAAGGGCAAGGTGCTGCTGTCGAACGCCGCTGCCGAGCAGTTGCTGCACTACCAGCCCGGCATGACCACCGCCCAACTGAGGCAACGGAGCGTCGGTTTCCACGCCGACGGAACCACGCCGCTGGCGACCGACGAGATGCCGGCAGCGACCGCGCTGCGCGGCCAGACCTTCGACGGCATGGAAATCGTCGCCCGGCCACTCGACGACGGCGCGGCTCCCGTCCACATGATGGTGTCGGGCGCCCCGTTGCGCGATTCATCCGGCGCGATCAGCGGCGCAGCCCTGGTCTATCACGACATCACGTCGGCCCGCGAAACCGAGCGCAAGCTGCAGCAGGCGCAAAAGCTCGACGCCATCGGCAAGCTCACCGGCGGCGTTGCGCACGACTTCAACAACATGCTGACCGTGATCGCCGGCACCACCGAAACGCTGGTGGCGGAGCTGGCGCACCAGCCGCGAACTGCAAAGCGTCGCCAGACTGATCGACGACGCGGCCGAGCGCTGCGCCGAACTGATCCAGCATCTGCTGGCATTTGCCCGCCGTCAGCCGTTGCAGCCGCGCAATGTCGACATCAACGGCGCGGTGCAGGACATCTCCAAGCTGCTGCGGCCGACGCTGGGCGAGCAGATCGAGATCGAGACCGTTCTCGAACGCGGCGTCACCATCGCCCATATCGATCCGTCGCAGCTCGCCAATTCCGTGCTCAACATGGCGATCAACGCCCGCGACGCGATGCCGGACGGCGGCAAGCTGCTGCTGGAGACCCGCAACGTCGTGCTCGACGAGGCCTATGCCCAGGCCAATGCCGAGGTGCGGCCCGGCCCCTATGTGATGCTGGCGGTCAGCGACACCGGCAGCGGCATGCCGCCCGAAATCCGCGACAAGGTGTTCGAGCCGTTCTTCACCACCAAGGCGGTCGGCAAGGGCAGCGGGCCTCGGGCTCAGCATGGTGTACGGCTTCGTCAAGCAATCCGGCGGCCACATCAAGATCTACAGCGAGGCACGGCCACGGCACCACGATCCGGCTCTATCTGCCGCCGGCCCAGCGGCAGCGTCGAGGCCGCGCCCGCCGCGGCGGCGCCGATCTCGGGCGGCAACGAGACCATCCTGGTGGTGGAGGACGATGCGCTGGTGCGGAACTTCGTGATCGCGCAGCTGCACGGCGCTCGGCTACCGCACCATCGCCGCCGCCGACAGCCGCGCCGCGATGGCCAGTGTCGAGAACGGCGAACCGTTCGACCTGTTGTTCACCGACGTCATCATGCCCGGCGGCATGACCGGCCGCCAGCTGGCCGACGAAGTCGCACGGCACCGGCCCGGCATCAAGGTGCTCTACACCTCGGGCTATACCGACAACGCCATCGTCCATCACGGCCGGCTCGACGAGGGCGTGCTGGCTGCTGACCAAGCCCTACCGCAAGGCCCAACTGGCCGAGATGGTGCGCCAGGCGCTGAAGACGATAAGGCGCGTTACGACCGCGTCGCCAGCACCACCCCGGCGAGCGTGAACGCCAGCGCCAGGATCTGGCCGATGCCGAGCGGCTCGTGCAGCACCAGCGCGGACGCCACCACGCCGATGACAGGCACGGCCATGGTGCCGATCGCCGCCACCGACGCCGGCAGATGCCGGATCGCCGCGAACCACGACAGATAGCAAACGCAGAACGCGATCACGACCGAATAGAACAGCATCAGCCAGCCGAACGGCGTGACGTTGTCCCAATGCGGCGTCTCGACCAGAAAACCCGCCGCCGCGACCGGAAGGCAACCGATCATGATCTGCCACGCGGCGCCCGGCAGCGGCGGCAATTTGAGCGGATATTTCTTGGTGAAGACGGTGCCGAGCGCAAAGCCGACCGCGCCGGTCAGCGCCAGCGCCATGCCCGGCCATTTCGCCAGGCTCCCGGTGATCCCGTTGCCGCCCAGAATCGCGGCGAGCCCCGCGAACGCCATCACCATCGCGACCAGCCGCATCCAGGTCGGCCGCTCGCCGAGCATCGGCCAGGCCAGCATCGCCGCCCAGATCGGCATGGTGTAGCCGATCAGCGCGGTCTCGGTGGCCGGCAGCCACACCAGCGCCAATCCGATCAGCACCATCCAGTTGGTGACATTGAGCAGCGCCGACACCACCAGCCGCGGCCACCGCGAACGCGGGACCTTCAGGCTTTCGCCCCGCGTCAATGCCAATGCCATCAGGAACAGCGCGCCGACCACGCCGGTGCCGCCGCGCACCGTCAGCGGCGGCAGCATGCCGAGCAAATATTTGCTGACGGGCCAGTTCAGTCCCCAGCCGATCGACGTGATCGCGAGGAAGAGCAGGCCCGCGGGCGCAAGCCGCGCACGCGAGGTTGGAATCGATTCTGTCATGAAACCGGTATCGAGGGATGGAATTCGCCGGCACTGTGCCCGTCATCGCGGCGTGGCGCCATCGGCACGGCGGCATGCCAGCCGAGCCCGCTCCACAGCATGGCCTGAGTCTCGCCACCGCAATACCCAAACGCCGACAACACGCCGCCCTGTGAACAGCGGGCGTAGCTTCCGTGCACAGGCCCCGAAAAGATTTTTTGGCTTGGGAATCCCTGAGGACTCACTGATACTTGGGCCCAGGACAGGCGCGGGACTCACCCCTGTTTTCCCTGGTTTTCCACCATATTTAGTATTTGATTCAGGAACTCGCACTAGTCCTTGACGGGCGTCTCGGTCTTGGCCTAGCTTTGATCCTGTTCGGCGCGAGTGTGTTTGGGTCCCCGCCGGTCGCTCCCAAAAGGGTTCCAGCATGACACTCCGCCAGCCGGTTGAGGCAGCGGTGGAAGGGCTTGTCTGCCTGGGATCCACGGGGTTTTGGGGCGCGACAGTATGGACCCGAATGGGTCCGGACGAAGCGTTGGGGCGTTGAATACACGGCCGGGCAATCCCTTCGTCGGGCGGGTTCGGATCGTGACGTGCGGTTGAAGCGGGCCTTCGAAGGCCCGGGGTCAGCCGCCGGGAGAACAGGCCGGGGTCAACCGGTTGAACTGCGGATGACGGGATCACGGCCAACCGTGACGCGGCGTTCGTGCACTGAAATGAGATCCGGGCACCGCGGGGTAGCGGGCCGGTCTGAACGAGACGGGGCACTAAAATGCGAATCGAGCGACGCAACACCACCGACGGCCAGTCACCCTATGCCGGGATTGATTTCAGACTGACGACGTCCGAAATCCGCAATCCCGACGGTTCGGTGGTGTTCCGCCTGGAAAACGTCGAAGTGCCCCAGGCCTGGTCGCAGGTCGCCTCCGACGTGCTCGCCCAGAAGTATTTTCGCAAGGCCGGCGTCGCCGCGCGGCTGAAGAAGGTCGAGGAAGAGACCGTGCCGTCGTGGCTGTGGCGTTCGGTGCCCGACACCGACGCGCTGGCCTGCCCTGCCCGAGTCCGAACGCTATGTCAGCGAGCTGTCGTCGAAGCAGGTGTTCGACCGCCTCGCCGGCTGCTGGACCTATTGGGGCTGGAAGGGCAAGTATTTTACCTCGGAAGAAGACGCCCGCGCGTTCTATGACGAACTGCGCTTCATGCTGGCCAAGCAGATGGTCGCGCCGAACTCGCCGCAATGGTTCAACACCGGCCTGCATTGGGCCTACGGCGTCGATGGCCCCGGCCAGGGCCATTATTACGTCGATCCCTTCACCGGCAAGCTGACCAAATCGAAATCGTCCTACGAGCATCCGCAGCCGCACGCCTGCTTCATCCAGGGCGTCAATGACGACCTCGTCAACGAGGGCGGCATCATGGACCTCTGGGTCCGCGAGGCGCGCCTGTTCAAGTACGGCTCCGGCACCGGCTCCAACTTCTCGCGGCTGCGCGGCGAAGGCGAAAGGCTGTCGGGCGGCGGCCGCTCGTCCGGCCTGATGAGCTTCCTCAAGATCGGCGACCGCGCCGCCGGTGCGATCAAGTCGGGCGGCACCACCCGCCGCGCCGCCAAGATGGTGGTGGTCGACGCCGATCATCCCGATATCGAGACCTATATCGACTGGAAGGTGAAGGAGGAGCAGAAGGTCGCCGCGCTCGTCACCGGCTCCAAGCTGAACCAGCGGCACCTCAAGGCCGTGCTGAAGGCCTGCGTCAATTGCGAGGGCTCCGGCGACGACTGCTTCGATCCCGAGAAGAACCCGGCGCTGCGCCGCGAGATCAAGCTGGCGCGCCGCGCGATGGTGGCCGATGCCATGATCAAGCGCGTGATCCAGTTCGCCAGACAAGGCTACAAGGAGATCGACTTCCCGATCTACGACACCGACTGGGATTCCGAAGCCTATCTCACGGTCTCCGGCCAGAACTCCAACAACTCGGTCTCGCTGAAGGACGACTTCCTGCGCGCGGTCGAGACCGATGGCGACTGGAACCTGATCGGCCGCACCAACAAGAAGGTGACCAAGACCCTGAAGGCGCGCGACCTCTGGGAAAAAATCGGTCACGCCGCCTGGGCGTCGGCCGATCCCGGCCTGCACTTCAACACCACCATGAACGACTGGCACACCTGCAAGGCCTCCGGCGACATCCGCGCCTCGAACCCGTGCTCGGAATACATGTTCCTGGACGACACCGCCTGCAACCTGGCGTCGGCCAACCTGATCACCTTCTACAACACCACGACCAAGCTGTTCGACGTCGATGCCTACGAGCATCTGTGCCGGCTCTGGACCGTGGTGCTCGAAATCTCCGTGATGATGGCGCAGTTCCCGTCGCGCGCGATCGCCGAACTGTCCTACGAGTTCCGCACCCTCGGCCTCGGCTTCGCCAATATCGGCGGCCTGCTGATGACCATGGGTCTGTCCTACGACTCCAAGGAAGGCCGCGCGCTGTGCGGCGCGCTGACCGCCGTGATGACCGGCACCAGCTACGCCACCTCGGCCGAGATGGCCAAGGAGCTCGGCCCCTTCCCCGGCTACAAGAAGAACGCCGCGCACATGCTGCGGGTGATCCGCAACCATCGCCGCGCCGCGCACGGCGTCTCGCACGGCTATGAAGGCCTCGCCGTCAATCCGGTGCCGCTCGATCATGCCGGCGTGCCCCAGGCCAATATCGTCGAGCGCGCCAAGGCGGTCTGGGACCAGGCGCTCGAACTCGGCGAGACCAACGGCTTCCGCAACGCGCAGACCACGGTGGTGGCGCCGACCGGCACCATCGGCCTCGTGATGGATTGCGACACCACCGGCATCGAGCCTGATTTCGCGCTGGTGAAATTCAAGAAGCTCGCCGGCGGCGGCTACTGGAAGATCATCAACCGCGCGGTGCCCGAGGCGCTGCGCACGCTCGGCTACCGCGAGAGCGACATCGCCGAGATCGAGGCCTACGCCGTCGGCCACGGCTCGCTGTCCAACGCACCCGGCATCAACGTCTCGACCCTCAAGGCCAAGGGCTTCACCGACGAAGCCATTGCGAAGGTCGGAAAAGGCGCTGCCGACCGCGTTCGACATCAAGTTCGCCTTCAACAAATGGACCTTCGGCGAGGACTTCATCCGCGACACCCTCGGCATCGTCAGCCGAAGCCATCGCGGCGCCGAATTTCGACCTGCTCGCCGCGGTCGGCTTCACCAAGCGCGAGATCGAGGCCGCCAACGTCCACATCTGCGGCGCGATGACGGTGGAAGGCGCGCCGCATCTGAAGGCCGAGCACTACAACGTGTTCGACTGCGCCAACCCCTGCGGCAAGATCGGCAAGCGCTATCTCTCGGTCGAGAGCCACATCCGCATGATGGCGGCGTCGCAGCCGTTCATCTCGGGCGCGATCTCCAAGACCATCAACATGCCGAACGACGCCACGGTGGAGGATTGCAAATCCGCCTATCTGCTGTCGTGGAAGCTCGCGCTGAAGGCCAACGCGCTCTACCGCGACGGCTCGAAGCTGTCGCAGCCGCTCAACTCGCAGCTCATCTCGCGATGAGGACGACGAGGAGGATGCGGTCGAGGCGCTGTACGAGAAGCCGATGGCGGCCCGCACCACCCAGGTCGCGGAAAAGATCGTCGAGAAGCTGGTCGAGCGCATCGTGGTGATGCGCGAGCGCGAGAAGATGCCGGATCGCCGCAAGGGCTACACCCAGAAGGCGGTGGTCGGCGGGCACAAGGTCTATCTTGCGCACCGGCGAATATGACGACGGCCGGCTCGGCGAGATCTTCATCGACATGCACAAGGAAGGCGCGGCGCTGCGCTCCTTCATCAACAACTTCGCCATCGCGGTGTCGCTGGGTCTTCAGTACGGCGTGCCGCTGGAAGAATATGTCGACGCCTTCACCTTCACCCGCTTCGAGCCCGCGGGCCCGGTGCAGGGCAACGACTCCATCAAATACGCGACCTCGATCCTCGACTATGTGTTCCGCGAACTCGCGGTCAGCTACATGTCGCGCTTCGACCTCGCCCATGTCGATCCCTCCGAGTCCAACTTCGACGCGATGGGCAAAGGCGTCGAGGAAGGCCGGCCGCCGGAGCAACCTTCGAACAAGTATCTGTCGAAGGGCCTGACCCGCTCGCGCACCGACAACCTCGTCGTCATGCGCGGCGTCCCGACGCCCGAGACCGACGCCCGCGCCTCCGGCAACGTCACCGCCATGGCCAGCCACGGCGCCACCGCCCGCCACGGCGACGCCCACGAAGGCGCCGTCGCGCTGAAGCAGGAAGCCCAGCACGACCTGTCGCCGACCGAAAAGCTCGAAGCCCTGCAATGGAGCAAGTCCGGCACCGCCGCCCAGGCGGCCCCGTCCAAGGCCGAGCGCCGCGCCGAAGCCAAGGCAAAAGGCTACGAAGGCGAGATGTGCTCGGAGTGCGGGAACTTCACGCTGGTGCGGAACGGGACCTGCATGAAGTGCGATACGTGTGGATCAACGACAGGTTGCTCTTAGGCTTTATAAACGCGAACTGTTCTGCTAAGAACGTAGAAGGGCGGCATTGATGCCGCCCTTCTCGTCGGCAGGTTCAGTAATGTCTTCACTCAAGGTCAATCAAATAAAGGCTCGGCTTCGAGCCTTGTTCGAGCCACATTTGGATGTCGGCGATCTGTCTCCAAATGATTCGGAAAAAGATCAGAAGATTTTGTCTAGATGTTTGGCTGCATTCGCAGTCTACGCGATTTCAGCCTGCACTCCAGAAGACGCCGCAGCCGCAGTCTGGGATGGATCTGGTGATAATGGCATAGACGCTGCGTACTTTGATCAATCTGATCATTGCGTAATTTTTGTTCAATCGAAGTGGATACATAAAGGATCTGGCGAACCGGAAGCCAAAGACCTTGGGCCATTCATTAACGGCGTCAAAGACGCGATCGAGCAAAATCAAGAAAATTTTGGAAAGCGCGTGCAAGCGCGACTAGCCGATATTTTAGTGCGGATAAACACTCCTGGAACTTCCATTCACTTGGCATTGGTCACTACTGGATCCAGCACCTTGGCGAAACCCGGGCAAGCAGTGATCAGCCAACTGCTCACCGAGCTCAACGGGGACGATCCAGACGAAATCGCCACCAGCGAGATTATGGGCCTCTCGGAGGTCTATTCAAAGCTCGCAAATGATCCGCTCCAAGGCAACCTAACTCTCGATGCACAAATATTAGATTGGTCACGCGTCAATTCGCCCTATGCCGCCTATTTCGGATTAATTGACGGACTCCAACTTAAGACTTGGTGGAAGAAACACGGCAAGGGCCTTGTGGCTGCAAATATACGTCAGTCGTTAGGCGCCACCGAAGTAAACAATGAAATAAAACAAACGGCGGCTACAGCACCGGCAAATTTTTGGTATTTCAACAATGGCATAACTTTGATCGCAGACGAAGCTGCAAAAGCTCCCGCGAACGCGGCCTCGCAATCGGCCGGCCAGTTTTCGTTTAGAGGAGCGTCGATCGTCAATGGGGCTCACGCATTTAATGCCACGGTTGTTAATCGTCAGATCGAAGGTTGGATGGAACGTAAAAAGAAAACGATCGCGAAAAAGAGCGGCACTCCGTGGGGAGCACTCATTCACGGAAATCGAATCTTGGCGTCAGCCGCGTTTAAGCAATTTCAACCGTCAAAGTTATCAAAGCCAATAAAAGACTTCGCTTCAGAGTTAGATTTAGAGGCATTGGATAAGATTTGCGAAGGTGTGTATAGAAAGATTGTAAAATCTGCGGATCAGAAATTTCCCGGGAAATTTCTTGCGTTGCTCTTTAAAATGCCACTGCCAGCAAGCAGATTTTTGATGACGCGACTTAGCTTGCAACATCTCTAACCTGCTGTATCTTATCCAGCGGCGAACTAGCCCTAGGATGGGTTCAGCTCGTAGGATGGGTTGAGCGAAGCGATACCCATCATCCAGCAAAAAGCGCCACCGTCGATGGGTATCGCTTCGCTCAACCCATCCTACCAAGCCCTCGTAGAGAACAACGTATTTCTCTCGTCATTCCGGGATGCGCCACTTGGCGCAGGCCCGGAATCGATAACCCCTGTGGCAGTGTTCAGAGACGAACTTTCACACCGGGGTTATGGATTTCGGACTCGCGCTTCGCGCGCCCCGGAATGACGGCTTGTATTGATTTACCGCCCGGGTTTCAGCATTAACCCGGAGCGCCCAGACAAACAAAAAAGGCAGGCCAGCCTCAACCAGCCAACCCGCCCTTCTCCGTCACGCCGCTTTCGCGACCTTCTCTTCCGGGGTCGCCTGCTCCATGGCACGCATGTAGAGGTCGAGCATGCTTTCGTGCTCGTCGCGCTCGTCGGCGTCCTGCTTGCGCAGCTTGATGATCTCCTTGAGGATCTTGACGTCGAACCCCTCGCCCTTGGCCTCCGCGAAAACTTCCTTCTTCTGTTCGTTCAATTCCCCGATTTCGGTATCGAGATTTTCAACGCGTTCGACAAATGCGCGAATCTTGCCGCCGGGAATGGTGACGTCAGACATGGTGTCTCCCTCATTAATGGAGACGCGAAAATGCGCGCAAGGGAGTGACCAATGTGTTAACCGGGCGGGCCACCCCAAAAGATGCTTAACGGCGCCGGGGCTGGAACTGCCACCACGCATTGACGACAGGCGCCACGCAAGCTCACGACACGAATGCCCAGAAAAACCAAGAGGTTCCGCCCTCGCTTGCGTCGCGGGTGGCGCGTGGCGCGACGCAGGCTCGGCCGGACGCCGCGGGCGATCCGCATCGCCGGCATCACGGTGATTCTATTCATCGTGCTGGCGCTCTCCAACCTCGTCTACCAGGTGATCCACAAGCCGACCGAATTGCTGTTCTTTGTCGGCCATCGGCTCGACAAGGAACCGGCCGAGACGTGGCGGCAATATGGCTCGCTGTTCCGCACCTATTCCACCGGCACGATCCCGCCGGAATTGCTGGCCGCGCTGGCGCAGAACGAAAGTTCGGGCAATCCGGTCGAGCGCACCTATTGGCGCTGGCGATGGAGCTTCAATCCGTTCGCGATCTACCAGCCGGCGTCGAGCGCCGTCGGCCTGTTCCAGATGACCGACGGCGCCTTCGCCGAGGCCGCGCACTTCTGCATCCGGGTCAATGCGGTGACCGATACCGGCTGCGGCTTCGGTCCCTATATCCGCGCGCTTCCCGAGCCATGCCATTGAACTGGCCTCGATCTATCTCGACCGCAATGTCGCAGCCGTCCTCGCCCGCGCCGATAACGTGATCGGCGACGCGCGCAGCAGAAGCAGGATCTCGCCGCCTTCATCCATCTCTGCGGCGGCGGCCCCGCCACCGCCTTCGCGCGCCGCAAGTTTCAGATGCAGTCCGACGAGCGCTGCGGCGATCACTCGGTGTCGGCGTATGTCGCGCGGGTCAATGCGATGAAGAAGCAGTTCGCGAAGCTTGCGGCGGATGGGAACTAGTTCGTCTCGTCATTCCGGGGCGCGCTCTTGCGCGAACCCGGAATCCATAACCCCTGTGTTAAAGTTCATCTCCAAACGCTGTCACAGGGAGTATGGATTCCGGGCCTGCGCCAATCGGCGCATCCCGGAATGACGAAATTCAATGGACCCCACCTACATCCTCACCGCGGAAATGGATGACGCCAGCTTTGCGTGGCTGGACGCGCTGCGGCGCGAAGTATTTTCCGCCGGAGCGCAATTTTCTATCGGCGCATATCTCGATGTTTCACCGGCTGGCGCCGGCGCAAGCGGCACGGCTGCGTGACCTGACGCTTCCACCCTCGCCGCTAGCTGTCCGGTTCGATGCGCCGCTGCCGCTCGGCTTCGGCGTTGCGATCCGCGTCCGTTCGGACCAACTCGAGCGATTGCGTGACGACCTCCGCACTGCGATCGGCGGCGACTTTTCCAGTCAGGATCGCCAGCCCTGGCGACCGCATGTGACGATCCAGAACAAGGTGACGGCGCAAGCGGCCGCGCTTGTTGCAGCAGCAACTCGATCAGTCGTTTGCGCCGCGCGCCGGCACCGTCACCGGCGCTATTGCTGTGGGAATATCTCGGCGGCCCGTGGAAGCTTGCCGAGCGGCTGGCGTTCGGAGATCGTAGGGCGGATTAGCGGAGCGTCATCCGCCATGCCGCGCAGACGGCGGATTACGCCTTCGGCTAATCCGCCCTACTCCTCATACGCCAAAATCGTCTTCAGCAGTTTCGGAAACCGCGCGTTGATATCGGCCTCGCGCACCACGTTGCGGTGCTCGACGCCCTGCTTCGAGGTCCGGATCAAACCCGCCTCGCGCAAAATCCGGAAATGCCGCGACAGGCTCGATTTCGCCATGTCGGGACACGGCGCCGCCTCGGTGCATGACATGCACTCCGGCTGCTGCAGCAGGCTTTTGACGATGCGCAGCCGCATCGGGTCGGCCAGCGCGGCAAGCACGCCGGCCAATGTGATGTCTTCGCGCGCGGGATGAACGAACTGCACCATGGCGAAATATATAGCGCGCCCCTTGAACCGGTTCAATAGTTCACTATTACTGAACTATTGAACGATCGGCGCTTCCGCGCCATCGATGGATGGAGGGTAAGATGAGCAAACGTCTTGAAGGTAAAGTGGCGCTGGTGACCGGCGCATCGAAGGGCATCGGCGCCGAGATCGCGCTGCGGCTGGCCGCCGAAGGCGCCGCGGTGGCGGTCAACTACAGCGCCAGCAAGCCGGGCGCCGACAAGGTGGTGGCCGCCATCACCGCCAAGGGCGGCAAGGCCGTCGCGGTCCAGGGCAATCTGTCCGATCCCGAGCAGGTCCGGAAAGTCGTCGCCGACACGGTCAAGGCGCTCGGCCCGATCGACGTGCTCGTCAATAACGCCGGCGTCTACGAGTTCGCGCCGCTCGACGCCATCACGCCGGAACACTTTCACAAGCATTTTAATCTGAACGTGCTCGGCCTGCTGCTGGTGTCGCAGGAAGCCGTGCGGCACTTCAATCCGGCCGGCGGCAGCATCGTCAACATCAGCTCCGGCGTGTCGACCCTGGCGCCGCCGAACGCGGCCGTCTACACCGCGACCAAGGCTTCGGTCGACGCGATCTCCTCGACCCTGTCGAAGGAACTGGCGCCGAAGAAGATCCGCGTCAACACCGTCAATCCCGGCATGATCGTCACCGAGGGTGTGGTCGCCGCCGGCCTGCACGAAAGCGACATGCGCAAATGGATCGAGGCTTCCACCCCGCTTGGCCGCGTCGGCAAGGTTGAGGAGATCGCCGCCGCGGTCGCGTTCTTTGCCTCTGACGATGCGTCCTACGTGACCGGCGAAACGCTGCACGTGACGGGTGGGCTGCACTGAGCTCGTGCCCCGGATGCAGCGCATCACGCCGCGCTTGCGGCGTGATGCGCTGCTGATCCGGGGCCCACAAGCTTCCGGTGTTCCATGGGTCCCGGCTCTGCGAAGCAGCGTGGCCCTGCGACGCTCTGCATCGCCCAGGCTGCGCCGCGTCCGGGACACGCGTGCATGGAGTCCTCAACTCCCATCGCGGTTCCAGGTCCAGGCATTCTGCCAGTGACCGCCGCCCGGGCCGACGAACGTATGTTCGCCGGCCCACTGCCCCGGTCCGGTCTGATGCGCCGTCCCATTGTGGCGCCAGACACCGCCCTGCGGGCCCGTAAACGTGCCCGAGCTCTGGCAAGTGCCGCCGGCGCAGTTGCCGCTGCCCTCGTAGACTCCGCCATGGGGGCCGGTCCAGTGCGTGGTCCAGCTGCCGGCCTGTGCGGCCGAAGCCGACGTTACCGCCAAGCGCAAGCGCCGCCGAGGCGGACAGGAACAATGCCTTCATGACTAACCTCCTCACATAAGCGCCGCGCCGGTATGGCGGGCGACGACGCGAGCGAAGATGGACCGGCTGGTTTGCGCCGGCTTTGCAGGCGGGGCCGCCAATATTGCAAATGATTGCAGCGCCGGATTCGGTGTTTGCCGCGGGCCGGGATGATGCCAGAATTGTCCGCATGACCAAGCCCTTGGCGAAAATCCTCATCATTGACGATGATGACGAGATCCGTTCCCTGCTGCAGGTGGTGCTGACCCGCGAGGGGTTCGAGGTGCAGCAGGCCAAGGACGCCGCGGCGGCGCGGCAGTTGCTCGGCGCCCGGCCCGAGGTCGACCTGATCATCCTCGACGTGATGATGCCGGGCGAGGATGGCCTGTCGTTCTGCCAGCGCCTGCGCGAGCGCCACGACACCCCGATCCTGATGGTTTCGGCGCGCACGCTCAGCATCGACCGCTCGATCGGCCTCGAAATGGGCGCCGACGACTATCTGCCAAAACCGTTCGAGCGCCGCGAGTTGGTGGCGCGGGTGAAAGCGATCCTGCGGCGCGGCGCACGGAACGCCGGCGCCAGCCGCTGCCGGATCGGCGGCCTGATGGTCGATCGCGCCCGCCGCGCCGTGCTCGACGGCGACGACCATACGCTGCCGCTGACCGCGGGCGAATTCGATCTTTTGAATTGCTTTGTCGAGCGGCCCGGACGGATCCTGTCGCGCGACCAGTTGATCGACTGGACCCGAGGCCGCTCCGCCGACACCTTCGATCGCAATATCGACGTCCAGATCAGCCGGCTGCGCAAGAAGCTGATCGATGGCGGCTTCGCCGAGGACGGCATCAAGACGGTGCGCAATGTCGGCTACATCCTGGCGCTCCCGGTGGACGACGCCTCGTGACCCTGCCGCGCCGACGGCTGTGGCGAATATTTTTCTGGATCGCGCTGGTCGCCATTCTGGCCGAGGTGCTGGGCCTGACCACGACCTTCATCGAGTTGCGCCGGCAGCGTCTCGGCGAGTCCGGCGGGCTGGTGCCCGACCAGATCGCGGCGGTGGTGCATCTGTGGCCGAGTCTCGGCGCCGGCGCAGCGCAACGACGTGCTGGCGGCGATCTCCTGGGCCGGCTTGCGCTTTACCGTCACGCCGGATGCGCCAGCGATGTCGCCCGATACCGCGCATGTGCGCGAGATCGAGGACGCGGTGCGCAAGCGGCTTGGCACCGACACCGCGGTCGCGCTGATCCATTCGCGGCCGTTCGGACGTGACGGCCATGCGGTGAACTGGCCGGTGTCGAGCAAGCCGGTCGACGTCTATGTGCCGCTGGCGCCGAACCAGTGGCTGGTCGCCGAGGTGCGCGGCGAGCTGTTGCCGCGCTTTCTCGGGCTGCCGACAGGTTTCTGGGTCGGCGTGATCGGCATGTTACTGGCCAGCGGCGTGTTGATCGTGATCCTGCGCGAGGGCCGCGCGGTCGAGCGCATCGCGGGCTCGGTCGAGGCGTTCGCCGCCACCGGCGTGCCGCAGCCGATGGCGGTCGGCGGCTCGCCGGAGATCGCGCGGCTGGCGCGGCTGGTCCTGCGGATGCAGCAGCAGGTCGCGACGCTCTTGCACGAGCGCACCACCATGCTCGGCGCCATCGCGCATGACGTCAAAAGCTACATCCAGCGCCTGAAGCTGCGGCTGGAGGTGCTGGACGTTCCGAACCAGGTCGAGAAGGCCGGCCACGACCTCAACGCGATGGACAAGCTGGTCGAGGACGCGCTGCTGGTCGCGGTGCACGCCAATCCGTTGACCATCCGCGAACCCGTCGATCTCCACGCCCTGGTGATGCACGAATACGAAGCGATGCGGCTGGCGGGCGGCGACGTCACCGTGCGACAGCAAGGCCACGGTCCATTCATCGTGTCCGGTGATCGCGCCGCGCTGTCGCGCGCGCTGGCCAATATCATCGGTAACGCGCTGCGCTACGGTGGCCGCGCCCGCATCCTGATCCAGCAAAGCAAGGCCATGATCGAAATCGTTGTCGACGACGACGGACCGGGCATCGCGGCGCACGAGCGCGAGGCCGTTTTCAAGGCCTTTCACCGCGCGGAATCCTCCCGCAACCGCGCCACCGGCGGCACCGGTTTGGGCCTTGCCATCGCTCACGGCATCATCGAGCGTCAGCACGGCGGCAGCATCGCCATCGCCGATGCACCCGGTGGCGGCGCCCGGGTGATCATTCGCGTGCCCGCGATGTCGTGATGTGATCGGCTGACCGGTCGCGTGGAAACATCTACGCCAAACATTCATGGTTCGAGACGCCGCTTCGCGGCTCCTCACCATGAGGCCCAATTTGAGGCTGCGCCGCGCACCCCCGCCCTCATCCTGAAGAGGCGCAAAGCGCCGTCTCGAAAGATGGCCGCAAGCACTGCGCGCCTCACCTGATGACGTCGAGGTGGAGACGGCACCTCAAGGTGTTTCGGGTCGCGACGCGCACCCCTGTCCAGCCCCTTTCGAAAAAATATTCCTGTTCCATCTCGCCGCAAATCACTTTTAAACCTCCCTCGTCTCTCGCCCCCTGAGAAGGGCGTATCGCGATCGTCACGGACGTTGGGTGGGAGATGCGGTGGCCGCAACGGCGTCAGGCGCGAGCGCGCTGGACGAAACGTTCGTTGCGGACGGCGAAGTCGCGTGGTCCTGACGCCCCGACGCTGGCGTCAAGTCGCAGGGAATCTTCTCGTGCGGCGATGGTGGCAACAAAGCCCGGTCACCAGGGAGATCGCGAAGTAAGTCGTAAAGCCATCGCGCAGGGAATGCCGGGTGTTCCGGCGAACCTGTGGTCGACCACCGTGTGCTTTCTACCCTTTGCACACGGGGCTACGGGTGCTTCGGGCACCCGGCATTCCCCGCGCCTTCTGCTGGAAGGTCGCGCGCCTTCTGCTGAAGGCAGAGGTTCGGATGAGCAAAACTCGGACGCAGTGCGCCGCGGGAACATCCTCGCATGTCTTACGCCCTGGGTTGTGGTTAGCGGTACATCCACGTGAAGTCTTAATTGCCACACGCCGCAACTATCCGCACAACCAGTAATGGTCCGGTGTTTGCAAAAGCCGCGACTTAATTCAGAATTCATCGCATTGCTTTCGAGTGCATCTTCATCAGGTTTACTCACATGCAAGCCAACATTGCCCGCCGCCGCCCGTTCATGCCGAGGCGTCCGCATCCGGATTTCGAACATCTGTTCCGGCTGTACGAGCGCAAGCTCAGCCAGGACGCGTCGGACGATGAGGCCGGCATCGACATGCCGGAGCGCGCCAGCACGCTGGTTCCGCAAGGCTGAATTCACCGGAGGGGCGGGGGCCGAGCGCACGTGATGGCCGGGGGGCATCACGTGCGTTCGCGGTGAACCTGATTTTCAATTTCAACAATTTTCGAGCCGTCAGAGACTCCAGATGAATCCGTTATGTCCCAATTGCTCGCGCCCGATGACCCGGGCGGAAGCCGCGCGCAACGCCTTCGTCTGCACGCCGTGCCGCGAGATCATCCAGTTCTTCAATGTCGGGGTAACCGAAGACCACACCAGGCGCTTCCACGCGCCGGTGATATTGGAGGCGCATGCAAGGGGGATGGACGTGTAGGATGGGTTGAGCGCAGCGATACCCATCACTCACGCCATGGGGCCGATGGGTATCGCTACGCTCAACCCATCCTGCAAATCACCGCGCCGGCGAACCGCCCTGGTCGTACAGCACGCGCACGCGGATGGTGCCGGCCACGGCCTTGAGGTCGGCAAGCAGTTCCTCGCCCTCGCCGCCGATCACGTCGGTTTCGAGCACGACGTAGCCGACTTCGGGATCGGTCTGCAGGTACTGCGCCAGGATGTTGATGTTGTGCCGCGACACCGCCTCGTTGACCTGGCGCAACACGCCAGGGACGTTGCGATGGACGTGAATGAAACGCGTGCCGGTCGGCCGCGCCGGCAATTGCACCTGCGGGAAATTGACCGCGCCGAGGGTCGAGCCGACGTCGGAATAGTCGATCAGCTTGCGCGCGACCTCGCCGCCGATGCGGTCCTGGGCTTCTTCGGTCGAGCCGCCGACATGCGGGGTCAGGATCACGTTGGGCAGGCCCTGCAGCGGCGAGACGAAACGATCGGCGTTCGACGCCGGCTCGACCGGAAACACGTCGACCGCGGCGCCCGCCAGCCGGCCCTCGCGCAGGGCGCTCGCCAGCGCATCGAGATCGACCACGGTGCCGCGCGAATTGTTGATCAGATGCGCCTCCGGCTTCATCAGCCGCAGCTGCGCCTCGCCGATCATGTTGGCGGTGGCCGGCGTCTCCGGCACGTGCAGCGAGACCACGTCGCTGGTGGCGAGCAGTTCGTCCAGCGTCTCGACCGGCTCGGTATTGCCGTGACGCAGCTTGTCGGTCTGGTCGAAATAGATCACGCGCATGCCCATCGCCTCGGCGAGGTTCGACAGCTGCGAGCCGATATTGCCGTAGCCGACGATGCCGAGCGTCTTGCCGCGCGCCTCGCGGCTGCCGTCGGCGGATTTGTCCCAGCCGCCGCCATGGGCCGAGACCGAGCGCGGAAAGATCCGCCGGAACAGCATGACCACCTCGGCGATGGTCAGTTCGGCGACGCTGCGGGTGTTGGAGTACGGCGCGTTGAACACGGGAATCCCGAGTTTGCGCGCGGCGTCGAGATCGACCTGGTTGGTGCCGACCGAGAAGCAGCCGACCACCAGCAGCCGGTCGGCGGCCTCCAGGATCTCGGCGGTCAGCTGGGTCCGCGACCGGATCCCGAGCATGTGGATACCCGCCAGCGCCTTCTTGAGCTCGGCAGGGTCCAGCGCCTTGGGCAGCCGCTGCAGCTCGGTATAGCCGTTGGCCTCGAACAGCCGGACCGCCGAATCGTTGACGCCTTCCAGCAGCAGGACGCGAATCTTGTGTTTGGGCAGCGAGAGCATGGGCGGGAATCCAGTTTGGGAGCGGCCGGCGCCGCACGCGCGAGCGATAGACCCGCTTCGCGTTCGAGGCAACCGCAGTGCAACATTTTGCACCCGATATGGCCCCGAAACGGCCCCGGTTCCATTGTCCACAGCCTGCCCACTGGCCTCAACCTCTCCACCCCCTTGCCTTGCTTTGGTCAAATCTGGCTGGCGACTTGGGGGTTGGGCAGAATGCTCGTCCGGGTATATGCCGAAGCGCGGCTCCCGGGAATGTCATTGGACTGAGTTGAGGACCGCCAATGCAACCCACGCTGACAGAACAACAGACGGCCGATCCGCACGACACGTTCGCGATCGATCCGGAAATCGTTCTCGCCATGCGCGCCGATCTGGTCGAGCACGAGCTGGCGCGCGCCGCGAGCCCGCCGTCGGCGCCGTCGATTTCGATCGCGCCCGGCCTGATCTCGCCGAACCTGATCCCGC
Organism: uncultured Alphaproteobacteria bacterium; assembly: GCA_963845435.1. GTDB lineage: Bacteria > Pseudomonadota > Alphaproteobacteria > Rhizobiales > Xanthobacteraceae > Bradyrhizobium. The sequence continues at coordinate 82,446 of CAWJSD010000014.1, read as the reverse complement.
CCAGCCATCAGGCCCCTGCCGCGGCCGTGCCTGCGGGACCTAATTTGTCGGGGCTGACGAATCCCGGGCCAAAGCCGGCCGGCCCGCGGCCCGCAGGCCCGATGCCGGGACCTGTGCCGGCCAAGACGATGTCGGACTTCTCGGTCGGCGGACTGGTCCCGCCGGTCGACCCCAGATATCAAACGACCGCGGCTGCAGGCGATATCCGCGTGCCGCGCCGGCCGGCGCCTAAAAGCCGATGGGCGGCACGTACTTCTTACGGCTTCATGGTCGCGCTCGGCAGCACGGTCGCGCTGGCAGTCTGGGATCAATATGGCGGTACGGCCCAGTCCGTGATCGGCCGCTGGATCCCGCCTTTGGCCGCGGTGTCGGCGCAGGCGCCGCAACAGACCGCAGCCGCTTCTCCCACGGACGCGGCGCCCGCGGCTTCGGCTGCGTCGCCAAACCCGACGTCCACGCCTGCCGCAGCTCAGCCCGCGCCGGACACGACGACGGCAAATGCAGCACCGCCGCCCACGCCGGCGCCTGCGTCCAGTCCACTTCCTGCCAATCCTCCAGCGGTGATCGCGGCGGCAGCGGAAGCCGGCCCGACCAGGGAAGCGATGGCGCATGACATGGCCGCGATGGGTCAGCAGATCGAGGCGCTGAAAGCTACCGTCGAGCAGCTCAGGGCCGGCCAGGACCAGATGTCGCAACAACTGTCCAGGCTGGCAGTGCCGAAGCCGACGGCGATGGCCAAGCCACCCGCGCCGCCGCACCCCCAGATCTCGGCGCTGCCGCCACGCTCGACCGCGACGCCGATGCACAAACCGCGGCCGGCCTATTCACCTGAAGTGGCCAACGCCGCTGTGGGCGCCCCGCCCCGCAACCTCGGCACCTTGCCACCGGCCGGCTCCGCGCCGATGCCACCGGCGCAGGCCGCGCCGATGCAATATCAACCGCGTCAGTCGCAGGTGATCGATCGCACCGATGGCGATCCGGTCGACCGCCCGCCGATGCCGGTGCGCTAGGAGACGTTTCTGCTAAAGTGAAAACTCTCAAATCGTCATTCCGGGAAGCGCCACCTGGCGCAGACCCGGAACGACAATTTTGATTTACAGGCGATCAAGCCGCCAGTTCGACGCTCTCGAGTTCTTCAGCCGCGTAGGGCTTTCCCTCGGTGTCGGTGATCGCGACCTGCCAGCCCTCGCTGACCCAGACCCTCGCCTTGGCGACGATCAACAACGCGCTTTCGCGCTCAATCTTCACAACGGATCCATCGCGTTCTGCGACCATCTTGTAAGCCAAAGTGCCGTCCCTTCACACACGCCACATCACTGTCAAATACCGCAACCCCAGAAGCTTGAGGTCGAGGTCTGACCGCAGTGTGCCGCGAGCGTGGCCATTTCGTGCTTTGAAGCGCCGGCGTCTCGAAGTTATCCACCTGAATCTACAGTTCCGGAGGCTCGAACCAGTTCATCAGCGACAGCCCGCCATCGACCACGATCGCGGCGCCGGTAACATAGGACGAGATCCGGTTCGATAGCACCGCGAGCGCCATCGGCGCGAGGTCTTCGCTGCGGCCGAGACGTCCAAGCGGAATGTGTTTGGCGAGCGAGGGATCGGCGACAAATCCGCCGGCGGCGATGGCGCCGGGCACCAGCGCATTGATCCGGATGTTGTGGCGACCGAAGCTCTTGGCGAGTTCACGCACCAGCATCGCCATGCCGGCTTTCGCGGTCGAGTAATGCGGCAGGTTGCGCGGCGTCCCCGCATGCAGCGACGTCAACAGCAGGAACGAGCCGGGTTGTTGTGCCGCGATCAATTGCCGCGACAATTCACGCGACAGATGAAAGCCGGCATCGAGATTGACCGCGTGCATCTGCCGCCAGGTTTCGTCGTCGACGGCGAACGCGTGATCGGCTTCGCGCCGCGGCGGCGAGGCGCTGTGCACGAAATGCGTGACCAGCCCCAGCGCGGCACGCGCGTCCGCCAGCAGTCGATCGCAGGCCTCGCGACGGCCGAGATCGCCGACCCAGATCGTCGCGAGATCCGGCCGCGGCGACGCCGCCACGGCGGCCTTCACGGTCTCTTCGCGCACATCGGCAAACACGGTGCGGACACCCTCGCCGACCAGCGCCTGCGCGATCGCGCGGCCGATGCCGTTGCCCGCGCCGGTCACCAAAGCGGCTTCACGCGCGGGATCGAACGGATGTTGCAGCAGGCTCATGGCGACGATCTCCGTGTTTCAAGGATCGGCACACTATCACGCGGCCCCGCCGCGCACATCCGCGTCACGCCGACACCGGATCAGCGCCTCAATCATACTCTGTTGTCGCCGCATTCTTCCGTTAACGCGGATTGGTATCTTCGGGGGATTGCTCATGAAAACCAGCGTGACGAAAGCGATCATGGCCGCCGCGCCATTGGCTTTGGCCATCGCCTTGTCGTCGCCTTGCGCAGCGGTTGCAGGCGACCGGCCGGGCGACGCCGCACTTGGCGCGCTGTCGGGCGCAGTAGTGCTGGGGCCGATCGGCGCCGTGGCCGGCGCGGTGGTGGGCTACTCCGCCGGGCCGTCGATTGCGCATTCGCTTGGATTCAGACGATCGAGCGCCGTTCGCCGCAGGCCGGCGTCGCAGCAGGCCCGTGCTTCCACCGGCAATCGCGAATACGCGGCGAGCGGTCCCGCGGCTCCGCCCGCAAGCGCACCGTCGCCTGCGCCGGAGCCAGCCGCGAACGTGGCGCCATCCGCGCCGCCGGTTCAGGGCCTCGAGTAAAGGTTTTTAAGCCACGTCGGCCTGGGCCTCGGGTTCCGGCTTGTCTCCGGCGAGAGCCAGCGCGTCGAGATCAACCAGCAGCGGATCATCGGCCGCGGGTTCGTGATCGGGCTGGCCGCTGCCATGAACATGCATCAGGGTCTGCACCCGCCGGGCGTTCAGGTAGTCGACGTGCTGATGCCGTAACGCGATCGCCAGCAAGCTCGTGGGCAAGCCCACCAGCGTGAACGCTGCAATCCTGCGCACTTCGGTTCCCTCACGCCATTGCAACGGATTGAGCGTGTAGATCAGCTGCCGCTCGACTTGCGTGGACGCCGATTGCTCTGGTTCGGCCGGCACGGCCGAAGCAATGTTCACATTGCCCGCGCGCGTCTGCACCGCGGCGGACCGCAACTCCCAGCAGATCAGATCCGCGGCCGAGAGGATCTCGCGACGCACCGCATCGACGCTGGCCGCGAACCGGGTGGCATCAAGCACCGACGCCCCACTCTTGGTGACGGCGTCCACCAGCGCGGCGGCGCCGGCGCCGAAGCCAGGCGCCGCCTGTTCGATCGCCGACGCCATCGCCTCGATACCGCTGGCCGTAGTGTCGCGATCGCGCTGCGTCGTGACATCGGCCAGGGCGCGTTCGGTCGAGACCACCTGTTCGTCGACTTCCGCCAGTGCAGCGCGTTGGGCCTTGACGCGGTCCTCGACCGCGCGCATGTCGGCATCCGCCCGATCCAGTCGCGAATTGCTGGCGCCAGCCACCGCCAGCTTTTCGGCCGCGGCCCGCTTTTCCTCGAGTAAGGCTTCGGCGGCACCCAACCGGTCGGCCAGCTTCTGCCGGGTTGCCTGTCTTTCCCTGAGCGCGACTTCAAAACGCTCGACGGGACCAAGCTCACGCTTAAAAAATGCCATGGCAATATCCTCGCGAATCGCAATCAGACGCCGAATCATCCCGAGGATATTAATGGGATGATCGGTAATCGGAAACTTCAATGACATCGCGGCCTTGAGCTGGCACGGCCTGTGCGCTGCCGCCCTTTTGACGTGGTTCGATCCTAACGCTGGCGCAAAGCTGGCGACAGCAACGCCGGCTTTGGTCCGGTCCGATCGAGCGTTGCTTTGAGGATAACGAAGAGATGCGGCAAGGATTTGAACAAGGGTTTGAATTTGTGTCGCCGACAAAACTGCGGCGTAGTCTGATCGCAATGGTCGCGGCGATGGTGCTGACCGGCGGCGCGGCTCAGGCACAAAATCTCGACGAGGGCAAAACAGCGCCGCAGTTGTTCGCAAATGGCTGCTCGACATGCCATCGCAGCCCGCGCGGATTGGCGCATGGCCGCATCAGCCTGACGCTGTTCATGTTCCTGCAACAGCATTACTCGACCAGTTCAAGCTCGGCCCGCGCACTCACGTCCTATCTGGAATCGGTCGACGATGCCGGGCATGGACCGTCACGGCCAAAGGGGACGAAACGATCGTCAGCCGCGCCACATCCGCCCGCGGCGGCCTCCGGGCATCCGTGACCAAAGCAGACGCGGATATGATTATTGCCCGATCTCCGTCGCCACCTGCTTGCCCGCCGCGTTCACCAGCCAGCATCCGGCAGACGCCAGCGCCAGCCCGACCAGCACGTGCGCGCTGAGGCGTTCGCCGAGAAACAGCCACGCGATTAGCGCCACAATGGCGGGGACGAGATAAAAATTGGCACTGGTGCGTGCGACGGAGCCGCGCACCAGCATCACCGAATACAGCGCCATGCCGCCAAGCGACACTATCGCGATGCTCCAGCCAACCGCGCCGATCGCATCCGCGGTCCATTCGGCGTGCGGCGTTTCCAACAGCGCCGCACCAAGCGCGCTAAACAATGCTGCGGCGATGAACTGAGCGGCCGCACCTTCCAACAGCGGAATGCCACGGCAGAAACGGCCGAAATAAAGCGTGCCGGCAACGAGGCCGATGACGCCGATGAAAGCAAGAATGAGGCCCTGCAGCCGCGCGACACTCTCCAGCGCTGCCGCGCCGACCACGAGGCCGACGCCGGCGAGCCCGAGCAGCAATCCGAGCCATTGCGCGGCCCGCAGCCGCTCGCCGAGCACCATCACGCCGAACGCGGCAGCCAACAGCGGCGTCAGCGATTGCACCAACGCGATCTGCGCGGCAGGCGTGGTCGTCAGCGCGACGTGGGGTGCCATCAATCCGACGCCGTTGAGCAACACACCCGCGACCGCACAATGCAGCCAGCGCCCCTGCCCGAGCACCCGCCATGACTTTCGCCGCACGACCATCACTACGGTCAGCACGACAGCGCAGCCGATCAGCCGGATCGCGACGAACAATAGCGGCGACAGATGCCGCAGGCCGACCTTGGAACTGATGAAAGCCGAGCTCCATATCAACACGAACACCAACGGAATGATCCGGATCGTCCGATCAGTTCCCAGACGTCGCGGCGTGCGAGCCGTTTCGAGTGTTGCTTGTGCCATGTCTCCGGCTAGCACAGGACGGCAGTCGACGCGCCGCCGAACCGTGCGCATTTTTGCGGATGTCCCATGTCGGGACCGGTCGCGCCGAAACGTCCTTGGAGATATCGCAACCCAACCAAGAGGACTCCATGTTTTACGCCATCCTGGCTTACCATTCTGAAGCCGAAGTCGCCTCCTGGAGCGCCGACGAGGACGCGGGCCTGATGCACGAGCTCCACAAGGTTCATGATCGGCTGACAAAGGAAAGGCGCCTTGGGCCGGCGGCGCGGCTTAGTGCCACAGAGCGCGCCTGCGTGGTGCGCGGTCCGGACCTCGTGACCGACGGCCCCTTCACCGAGTCAAAGGAGCAACTGCTGGGCTTCTATGTGATCGACTGCGCCGATCGCGACGCCGCGATTACCGCCGCTCGCGACCTTCAGCGGGCAAATCCGAGCGCAATCTATGAAATTCGGCCGATCCTGCTCTACCTGCCGGGCACCCCGATGCCGCCGACGACAACTTAGATTTGGAAGAAAGAGAAAATTAGGTAAAGCCGTATGGCCTGGTTCTACGGACGAGGTGATGCACTGGGTTATCCACTCCGAGCGAGCACACGCTTAATTGAAGCCTCCGATGGGGCAAGTGTTTTGGGGGTCATGTAGCTGTTAACTCGGTTCGCTATACGGCGGCACCATGAGCTACGATCCGACAACCATCGCCACTCTGCGCCGCGCGCTGGACGAAGTGCTGCTCGATCAGCGCTTCTTTCGCAGCAAATCGGCGTCCGCGCTTGAAATCGCCGAACATCTGCTGTCGCAGGCAGCCGCGGGCGTGCGCGATCTCGAAGAATTAAAATCGTCGGCATTCCAGAAGCTGGCTGGCAACGCCAAGCAAGCCCAGACCGAGGCTGCCTGACATGAAGCGTGGAATCATCATTACGCTGTCACTGGGCGCGGTGCTGGTGATCGGCTATTTCACCGCCAGCAAATGGGCGATCCATCACACCACGCTGACGTTTTACGATTTGCTGCGCAGCGATCGTCCGGTCGCTGTCGATGTCGCTGTCCGGCGCGACCGGGAATGGCAGGCTTTGGCCGACATGGTCACTTTGCCGGTCGCGATCGTCAACCACGGCAACACGGTCAAATTCACCGAATATTCGTTCCTGGCCAACATCCTTGCCGCACGCGGCTATCTGGTGGTCAGCATCCAGCACGACCTCGACAGCGATGAGCCGATGGTGACCAAGGTCGACGAGGAATATGTCGGTCGCCGCATGCAGTATAACCGCGGCATCGCCAATATCCGGTTCGCGATCGACGAGCTGAAGAAGGTCGAGCCCAACGCCGACTGGAAACACCTGACCATGGTCGGGCATTCCAATGGCGGCGACATCTCGATGTATTTCGCCAAGCGCTACCCCGACGAAATCAAGAAAGTGGTGACCCTCGACAATCTGCGGGTGCCGTTTGTAACCGACGGCAGGTTCAAGATCCTCTCGTTCCGCTCGCAGGATCCGGTATTCAAGGCCGACCCCGGCGTGGTCCCCGACGACGAGACCTGCGCCAAGGCCGGCATCACCGTGGTCAAGACCGGCTATCAGCACACCGACATGAGCGATCGCGGGCCGGACGAGGTCAAGACCAGAATCGGAGGCATTCTGGACAAATTTCTTGACGATACCGACAACGAGGTGGCTGCGGCGCCTGCTACGGCGAAGCCCGACGGACCGAATTCGGTAGCTTCCAACCCTGTCGCCAAAGCAGGCCCGCTGGCGCTATCGGCAGCGTCCGCCAAGAATTGATCCGGTGAATTGATCCCTGGCGCGGATCATTGCAACGACGGCGTTACTCCTGGGGCACGTTGGCGGTCTTCACCACCGTTCCCCATTTCTTGATCTCGCTGTCGACGAACGCCGTAAAGTCTGCGCCGAACAGCGTGCCGGGATCGACACCCTGGCTGGCGAACTTATCCTTGATCGCCGGCGATGCCAGGACTTCCTTCATCGCGGCCACCAGCCTGGAGTAGGCGGCGTTATTGTTCGCCGTTGGCATGTAAAGCCCGAACCATGCGATCGATTCGAACCCTTTGACTCCGGCTTCATCCATGGTCGGCACGTTCGGCAGTGAAGCCGCGCGGGTCTTGCTGGTGACGGCCAGCACGCGGATATCGCCGGCAGCGGCCTGCGGCAGCACCGTGGTCAGAGTGTCGAACATGATCGGAATGTGGCCGCCGAGCAGGTCGCTCATCGCGGGCGCGGCGCCCTTGTACGGAATATGGACCAGGTCGATGCCCGCCATCTGCTTGAACATCTCGCCGGAGAGATGATTGGCGCCGCCAATGCCGGTTGAGCCGAACGACAATTTGCCGGGCTCTTTCTTCGCCATGGCGATCAGTTCGGCAACGGATTTGGCCGGAAAGTCCTTGTTGACGAACAGCGCGTTCGGCGCGGTCGCAACCACTGCGATCGGTGAAAAGTCCTTCTCGGTGTCGTAAGGCAGTTTGCGGAACAGGCTCGGATTGATGACGTGGTGGGTCGCGGTCAACAGCAGCACGCCACCATCAGGAGGCGATTTCGCCACCAACTCCGACCCAATGGTGCCCGAGGCGCCGGCGCGGTTTTCGACGATCGTCGTGACCCCGAGCTTTTCCGCCAGCGCCTGCGCCACCGATCGCGCCAGAATATCAGTAGTGCCGCCGGCCGGGAACGGCACGATGATCCGGATCGATTTGACCGGAAACTCATCGGCCCGCACGCCCCCGATAGCGAGAACTGCCAACGACAGCCACGCGCACGCGATCAACGCCAGCTTCTTCATATCGATCCTCCCGTTTTATTCTTGCTTATCGAGCAGCCTTCTTGATCATGAAGCTTTCGCCAGAGGCGGAAATTCCACCATCGCCTCGCCGGTCGCGACCTTTTCGCCGAGCTGGTTCTTCACCAGCACATCGATCAGCACCCAGCGCGATTTCTGCGTGGTCTGCTTCGCCTTGATGATGCCGACCGGCTGGATCGTGTCGCCCGGCTTCACCGGCTTGACCCACCGCGTTTCGAGCCGGCGATGGATTGCGCCGGCCGGATAGGCCCAGTCGGTCAGCATGCGCGTGATCAGGCCGAAATTGTTCATGCCATGCATGATGATGCCGCCGAAATTGGTCTTGCCGAAACTGTTCTTCATGTAGTCGTCGTCGAGATGCAGCGGGTTGTAGTCGAGCGAGCCGTCGCAAAACAGCCGGATCGATTCACGCGAGACCGCGAATGTCGGGCCTTCGATGGCGTCGCCGGTGGAGAGCGTTTTCGAAGCTGGTGGTCATGATTCTATCTCCTATCGCCGTCACATCGGCCGGATGGTCTGGCCGCGGCCGGAACAGATCACGTCGCCGTGCTGATTGAAGAAAACGTTGTCGTGGACCACGAACAAGCCGCTCGCGCTTGATGAACTTGTCGAGCGCGCGGGCCTGCAACGTGATGGTGTCGCCCGGCCGCGCCGGAATGTTGTAGCTCCAGGACTGGCCGGCATTGACGGTGCCGGGTGTCCGCATCCAGTCGTCCGCCGGGGTGCAGGAGAACATCAGCAGGATATGGATCGAGGGCGGCGCGATCAGGCCGCCATAGGGCGTTTTCCTGGCGTAGGCCTCGTCGAAATACAGCGGATGATCCTCGCCGACCGAAAGGCAATAGAGCTGGATCGCTTCCTTGGTCAGGACATACGGGAGCGTCTTGCGCGGCTCGCCGGGGACGATCTCATCCCAGACTTTGCGCAGATTGGCGTCCTTCCAGAAATCGGTTTCGAAGGATGGCGCTTGCGACATGGTCTCCCTTTCCCTAATGTTCGCCTGGCGAACTATATAATCGCCTTACGAACACTATATGCCGCCCTGGCGATATCGGCTGGCAAGCCGGAATGCGCCGCCAAGCGATCAAAAACCTGGATCAGGAAACCCCCGATGCCCAAGGACAGCGACGGATTTGTACGCGCCATCGCCCGCGGCTTTGCCGTAGTCGAGGCGCTCGGCCGGCCGCCGGGCCGCCACACGCTGTCCGAAGTGGCTGTCTTCGCCGAAGTCAATCGCGCCACCGCGCGGCGCGTGTTGTCGACACTGGTTGCGCTGAAATATTGCGAAGCGGACGGCCGCTATTTCAGCCTGCGGCCGCGCGCGCTTGGACTGGGACTGTCCTATCTCAACGCACTGCCTTATTGGGGCTATGCGCAGCGGGCGCTGGAAGACCTGCGCAACGAGATCGGCGAATCCTGCGCGCTAGCGGTGCTCGATGAAACCGAGATCGTCTACGCGCTGCGACTGCCGGCGCGGCGCATTCTGTCGGCCAATCTCGGCATCGGCAGCCGCCTGCCCGCCCACCTGGTGTCGCTCGGCCGGGTCATGCTGGCGTCCTTGCCGAAAGACGCGCGCGCGGCCTATCTGCAGACTGTGGAGCTGACGCCGGTCACACCGCGTACCGTGACCGACGCCGGCGTATTGGAGAAGCAGCTCGACCTCGTTGAAACACAAGGGCATGCCTGGGTCGATGGCGAACTCGACCCGGCGATCTGCGGCATCGCGGTGCCGCTGCGCGACCAGTCCGGGCGGGTCATCGCCGCAATCAGCATCAACACGATTTCCGGGATGACCAGTGAAGCGCAGGCCAAAAAGAAGTTTCTGCTGCCGTTGAAGCGCACCGCACAGGATATCCGGACCCAGATGGTCGCGGTCCGGCAGCCGGCGTTGTAGCCGCGGGCGTCGCGCCGCGCGGCCTCATGATGCCCCGACGTATCGCTTTCGATATTCGGCGGGACTGACGCCGGCGTGACGCATGAAGGCCCGCCTGAATGTATTGGCATCGGTAAAACCGCTGCGGGCCGCGACTTGCTTGAGAACCCCCCGGCCCTGCTCCAGCAACGTTCGCGCCGCCGAGATCCGCGCCGCTTCCACCCAGGATGCCGGGGTCATTCCGACTTCGGCGCGAAACAGCCGCGCGAAATGCCGGGGGCTGAGGTCCATTCGCCTGGCCAGGCTAGCGACGTCATGATGCCCCGCGGGATTGGCGGCGACCCAGCGCTGGATTTCCTGAAGCGCCGATCGACCGACCGGCGCCGCGTGGCCGGCGCGGCTGAACTGCATTTGCCCGCCCGGACGCTTGAAATACATCACGAGTTGACCGGCCACCTTGGTCGCGACATCGCGACCGAGATCCTCTTCCACCAACGCGAGCGCGAGATCCATTCCCGCGGTGACACCGGCGGCGGTTCGCGTGCGCCCGTCCCGGACGTGAATGGCATCCTTGTCGACGAAGATCTTTGGATGGGCCGACGCCAGATGATCGGCAACTGCCCAGTGGGTGGTGACGTGCCGTCCATCCAGCAAGCCGGTCTTGGCCAGCAGCAGCGCACCGCTGCAGACCGAGCCATATCGCCTGCAGCGACGCGAGGCGTCTTTCAGCCACGACACCAGTTTTGAGGGGAAAATCGTATCAGCGGCGTCAGGCGTTCCGGCCACCAGCAACGTGTCGACGTCATCGTCCTCGGCCGCGCCGACCACCCGGTCGGGCAATATCTGCACGCCCGAGGATGACGTGATCGGCCCGCGCGAGGTGCCGATCACCAGCGGGCGATAGACGGAGTGACCATGCTGCCGGTTTGCCTCGGCAAACACGTCGAGCGGACCGGAGACATCGAGCATTTGCACCCCTGGCATTGCCAGGATCGCCATAGTCTTTTGCCGCATCGCCACCTCCGTGTCCGTCCAGCGTGATTGATGGCAGAAAACGACGTTAAACGTCAATTGCAGACGACGCCATGCAAGCGCACTTTCGGTTGATCAGATTGGATACAGGAGACTGCGATGACGAACGAGATAGCCGGCTTAACAATTCCGGACAGCAAGCTGGCCCGCGACGTAACTGAAATGGTGCGGGATACGGCGTCGCCGCTGCTGTTCCATCATTCCAGCCGGGTCTATTATTTCGGCGCGCTGGCCGGAAAGCGACGCGGGCTCAAATTCGATGAAGAGCTGCTCTACACGGGTGCAATGTTCCACGACATGGGATTGACGCATCAGCACAGCAGCGCGCATGAAAGGTTCGAAGTCGACGGCGCCAATGCCGCGCGCGACTTCCTGCGTGCCCGCCATATCGCTCAGGCGGATATCGACACCGTCTGGGCCGCGATCGCGCTTCACACCACACCCGGCATCCCGCAGCACATGCACCCGGTCGTCGCGCTCGTGACCGCCGGCGTGGAAATGGATGTGCTGGGATTGACCTATCCCGAGTACAGCGACCAGGAGCGTGACGCGGTGGTGCATGCCCACCCGCGGACCGAACACTTCAAGGAGGACATCATCCAGGCCTTCTACGACGGGATCAAGCACAAGCCGGAGACGACGTTCGGCAATGTGAAAGCGGATGTGATCCGGGACAAGGACCCGAGTTTCAAGCCCGGAAACTTCTGTTCGGTGATCCGCCAGTCGGCCTGGAAAGGCTAGGCACGGATGTTTGCCGCCTGCGTGGCTGCGGCGAAGCGCCCGTTTCGCCCTAGCTGCGCAAGCCCGGCGCTTCCTGCCCCGTACGCGCGACATATTCAGTGTAGCCGCCACCAAACTGATGGATTCCGTCCGGCGTCAATTCGAGCAGCCGGTTGGAGAGCGCGCCCAGAAAATGCCGGTCATGCGATACGAACAGCATGGTGCCTTCGTATTCCGACAGCGCCGCGATCAGCATCTGCTTGGTGGCGATATCGAGATGGTTGGTCGGCTCGTCCAGCACCAGGAAGTTGGGCGGATCGAACAGCATCTTGGCCATCACGAAGCGCGCCTTTTCGCCGCCGGATAGCACCCGGCATCTCTTCTCGACATCGTCGCCGGAGAAACCGAAGCAGCCGGCCAGCGCGCGCAGCGAGCCCTGCCCGGCCTGCGGAAACAACTCTTCCAGAGACTCAAACACGGTTTGCTCGCCGTCCAGCAGATCCATCGCATGCTGCGCGAAATACCCCATCTTGACGCTGCCGCCGAGCGCGACGCTGCCTTCGTCCGGCTCGGTCGAGCCGGTCACCAATTTCAGCAAGGTCGACTTGCCGGCGCCGTTGACGCCCATCACGCACCAGCGCTCCCTGCGGCGGACCTGGAAATTCAGGCCCTCGTAGATGGTGCGCGAGCCGTATCCCTTGTGCACGTTCTTCAGGCTGACGACGTCCTCGCCCGAGCGCGGCGCCGGCAGGAACTCGAACGCCACGGTCTGGCGCCGCCGCGGCGGCTCGACCCGCTCGATCTTCTCCAGTTTCTTGACCCGGCTCTGCACCTGGGCGGCGTGCGAGGCGCGCGCCTTGAAACGCTCGATGAATTTTATTTCCTTGGCCAGCATCGCCTGCTGGCGCTCGAACTGGGCCTGCTGCTGCTTCTCGTTCAGCGCGCGCTGGCCTTCGTAGAATTCGTAATTGCCCGAAAACGTCGTCAGCGTGCCGGCGTCGATTTCGACGATCTTGTTGACGATGCGGTTCATGAATTCGCGGTCATGCGAGGTCATCAGCAGCGCGCCGTCATAGCCCCGCAGGAATTGCTCCAGCCAGATCAGGCTTTCCAGATCGAGATGGTTGCTCGGCTCGTCGAGCAGCATCACATCGGGCCGCATCAACAGAATGCGCGCCAGCGCGACCCGCATCTTCCAGCCGCCGGACAGCGCGCCGACATCGCCGTCCATCATTTCCTGGCTGAAACCCAGTCCCGACAGCGCTTCACGCGCGCGGCCATCGAGCGCGTAACCGTCAAGCTCCTCGAAGCGGCCCTGGACCTCGCCGTAGCGGGTGATGATCTCGTCCATGTTGTCGGCTTGATCCGGATCGGCCATCGCGGTCTCGAGCTCCTTGAGCTCGCTGGCGACCACGCTGACCGGACCAGCGCCGTCCATCACTTCGGACACCGCACTGCGGCCCGCCATCTCGCCGACGTCCTGGCTGAAATAGCCGATCGAGATGCCGCGATCGGTCGACACCTGCCCCTCATCGGGCAGTTCCTGACCGGCGATCATCCGGAACAGCGTGGTCTTGCCGGCGCCGTTGGGGCCGACCAGGCCGATCTTTTCGCCCTTCAGCAGTGCCGCGGAGGCTTCGATGAACAGAATCTGGTGGCCGACTTGCTTGCTGACATTATCGAGACGGATCATGGAAACCTGAACGGGAATGGCGTGCGGAAACCGCCTGAATAAGCGGTTCCTTGTCGGCGAGCGTTTATAGGAGAAACCGCTACGCCGCCAGTGGCGCGACCGGCATTACGCGATGGGAATGGCAGGCGTTCAGATGGTTTTCGCGAGGACCACGGCGCTGAAACGACATGGTCTGGGCTCACGCCCGGGTGCGCGCGCTCCGTGACTATGCTCCCTTGGAACCGTCGGGAAATCCTGCAGGTCTCCGTGTGCCGCGAAAATAGTTTTGCAACAAGGCGCCAATGGCCATGTCGGCCCAATTGCCTGATGACGTTGGCGGGGCGACGATGGCGGGCGAGACACACGGTTTTGTATCGGGTTGCGGGTCGCCCGCGATTTCCGGTTCGGCGCTTTCGGCGCGCGGATGTGGCGCCGTCATGACAACCAGCCGTGCCAAAGCCCCAGGCAGCATTTGAAAAAACCTCTGACGAGGCAGACGGTCCACAGCATCGTGAGGATGCTGAAGCCGCATAAAATAACGTCCCTTTCCAAGTCGCCTGAACCTGCCGAAACGGCAGTAGATACGCGTGAATCGTCGGTCATATTGTACCTGCCTGGGACCCTGTCACGAGGGCTTGTGACAAGCCCCACTGGGCACTATCGGCGGGCACCAAGAAAATTCCCGATCTGCAGAAAAATATTAATCGCCGTGTTCGGGAATTTCTCAAAGTGATCGCGCCGTGCGCGAGAGTTTAGTGCGAAGCGATCTGTCAGGAGCTGAAGCGGGCGCGATAATCCTGCGGTGTCGCCGATAGTACGCGCAGGAAACTGCGGCGCATGGTCTCCTCCGAGCCGAAGCCGCAACGCTGCGAGATCCGTTTCACCGGCAGGCGCGATTCCGAGAGCAGCCGCCGCGCCGCCTCGACCCGCAGCCGTTCGACCGCGCGTGCCGGCGTCAGCCCGGTGGCCTCGGCGTAATGCCGGCTGAAACTGCGCTCGCTCATGCCGGCCCGATCGGCCAGCGCCGGCAGCGAAATCTCGTCGGCCAGATGCTTGTTGATCCAGTCGTGCAGCGCGCCGAACTCGTCCTCGGCCGATTGCAGCGACAACGCCGCGCTGAATTGGGCCTGGCCGCCGGGCCGCTTGAGGAACACCACCAGATAGCGCGCCACCGCCAGCGCCACGGTGCGGCCGAGATCCTGCTCGACCAGCGCCAGCGCCAGATCGATGCCGGCGGTAACGCCTGCCGAAGTCCAGACCGAACCGTCGCGCACGAAAATCGGATCGGGCTCGACCCGCACCGCGGGGTAACGTGCGGCAAATTCCTTGCAGACCGACCAATGCGTCGCCGCGCGGCGTCCATCGAGCGCGCCGGAAGCCGCCAGCAGAAACGCGCCGGTGCAGACCGAGGCGACACGGCGGGCCTTGGCGGCGCGCTGCCGCACCCATTCGACCAGATCGGGGTCGGCGGACGCCGCCTCGACACCGGGTCCCCCTGCGATGATCAGCGTATCGGCGGCTTTGCCGGCAGCGCGGCAGCGGATCGGCTGCGATCGCGAGGCCCGCCGACGCCGTCACGCTCGGGCCGCCCTTGGCGACCACCCGCAGCAGATACGGCGCGGCGTCGCCGGATTGGATGACGTGTTCGTTGGCGGTGGCGAACACCTGCAACGGCCCGGTGACGTCGAGCAACTGCACCGACGGGTAAGCCAGCACTTCGACCACGCGCGGCGCTTCGGCGGCACGATCGGGGTTTGGCGGAGAACGAGGGGTCTTTGGCATTTGCGCCACAGCCTGCCTGCCTAATCTGGCTTTGTCCATCCCCCACGCACGGAGAAAATCGGATGATCCCGCATGACGTCCATCTGCAGATCGGCTCGCTGCTGTTCGAGGGCATCGACCAGATCGACCTGACCGGCCCGTTCGAAGTGCTGTCACGCATTCCGAATTCGACCTATCGCATCTACGGCAAGACCGCCGCGCCGGTTCGGGACCTCAAGGGCTTGCGGCTGACGCCAGATGCGCGCGCTGTCCGACGCGCCGCAACTCGACGTGCTGCATATTCCCGGCGGCTTTGGCCAGGAGGCGCTGATGGAGGACGAGGAGGTGCTGGACTGGATCAGGCATCAGGCGGCCGGAGCGCGCAGCGTGTTTTCGGTCTGCACCGGCGCGCTGCTATGCGGCGCGGCAGGACTGTTGAAGGGCCGCCGCGCCACCACGCATTGGGCGTCGTTTCATCTGCTGCCGTTGTTCGGCGCCATTCCCGTCAATGAACGCGTCGTGCTGGACGGCAATTGGGTGTTCGCCGCCGGTGTCACCGCCGGCATCGACGGCGCGCTACGGCTGGCAGCGGAGTTGCGTGGCGACGACGCAGCGCGCGCGATCCAGCTCTACATGGTCTACGCGCCGGAGCCGCCGTTCGACAGCGGCACGCCGGAGACCGCGCCCGCCGCGATCCTCGCCCAGGCCCGGCAATCGGTCGCCGGCATCACCGCGCAACGCGAAGCCACCGCACGACGCGCAGCGACGCGACTGGGCATCACGGCATCCGCGCTGGCAGCGAAATGACCTCGAAATGCTTTGGCGGGAAGCGAGGGGTATTTGGCACCCCCGCCAAGGCAGCCCGCACTATGTTGGCGCGGTAAGCGAGCGACGGCGCGGCTGAACTAGCCGCCCAAAAGCGCGCGCGACGCGGTCTCCTGACGACACCTCGTTGCCGACAACATCTCAAAAATCCGGAGAGTAACATGACAAGCATAACCTTCACCAAAACCGTCGCGCCGCAATGGCTGCTGGCGATGTGGAAGGAAATCGACGACAAGACGTTCGGCAAGGGCATGGATTGCTTCGCCGAAGATGCGGTCTGCAATCTCGGTGTCGCCGACTGGCACGGCCGCGAGGCGATCCGCAACAATCTGCGCCAGTTCATCGACAAGGGTTTTACCGCCAGCCACGACGTCGTCGAGTACTGGGACAGCCCCATGCTCAAGATTTTTCATGGCAAGGTCGCGATGAAGTTCGATGACCCCGGCATCGCATCGGTGCGCCCGAGCATGTCTCACTTCTTCTACATGGACGAAAAGGATCCGACCAAGGTCAAGCGCTGGATCGGCGCAGTGGGCCCGACCGGCTTCTGAACCCGGTTCAGGCCGATTCGATCATCACGGACGGGTCCGGCGCGTTCATTCCTGCCGGACCCTGCTCTCACGCGGCAATTTCACCCGGAAGATCGTGAACGGACCCGAGCGGGCGTAATCGTTCTTGAACGCGATTTCCCAGAGATGTGAATCGGCGATGTACAGGTACCCGCCGCTGATTGCAAAACCGTCGGCCCATGACAGCTTTGAAGGATCGCTGGCGAATACTTTGGCGTCGAGCGTATGGCTCGGCGTCCGGTGTAGCGCCACTACCGTCCGATTTTCGAGGTCGCCGCCATAGAGCGTGCCCTCGGCATCCATGATCAGTCCGCCGCTCAAGACCGAACTGCCGAGATATTCGACCTTGTCGGCAAGTTCGCTGTCCGACAGCTTTGGGTCGCGCAATGCCGCCGTCGGCACCCGCCAGTAATTATGATCGGTCAAAGGACGATAATACAGCCAGCGGGAATCCGGTGACAGCGCGATGCCGTCGGCATGGATTGCGGTTACCGAACCGTCCGGTCGCAGCGCGATCTCCTTGCCGAACATCAGATGCTGCTTGGGATCAGCCAAGGTCGAACGGCTGCCGACGAGCACCTGCCTCGATTTGCCGGTCTTCAGATCGAGCGCCACCAGGCTGCCCTTGTTGCCGGCATTGGTGAGGTACGCGTAGTGATGCGCGACGTCGATGCGCAGATCGTTCAGCGCGTCCTTGGGTGAAACGACGCCCTTGAAGTCGTATTCCCGGATCACCTTGTTGGTCGCGAGATCGAACTCGACCAGTTTCGGCGGCAATTTGTCCTGATCGAGTTTCGACAGCGAGGAATTCGAGCGCCCATAAATGATCCGACTTGTCGACCCACAGCGCTTGAACGGAAATCCACTCCGATTTGGCGTCACCCTGCTCGGTGAAATTGTTCCAGGCGGCGTCGGGATACGGCGTCACCGCACCCGTCCTGGGATCAACTTCGACCATGCTGTAGCGCGATCGGACATTGGAGGAAGGCGCGGTCGCGAACACCCTGCCCTTGGCGGATACACCGATGCCAACCAGCCGAAAATCATCCTCGAACGATTTAACGGTTTCGAGCGGCGGACCGACCTTCGGAGAGTTCGGCAACGCGTTTTGCGCCGTGACGGGCGTCGTCGCGCAAATAGCTGCGAGCGTTAGAAATCCAAGCCCGATGCGGGCCGAACGTGCAAGGCGCTTCATCTGCGTCAATGCCGTTTGAAATATTGCACCTCGCGCTCATGCTTCTCCGCCGCGGCGCGCGACCTGAAGGTCCCGAGATTGCGGCGCTTGCCGGTCTTCGGATCGACCTTGCGGGAATAGAGACGGAATTCGCCGGACTGCAATTTGCGGATCATGGGCGTGCCTCGCTCGAAACAAATTCGCTTCGATAATGGCGGGCACCGCCACGTTGTTCCCTCGCTGGTGGATCACCGCGCCGTCACCACGCGCGCTCCGCTCATTCGTGCTTGACTGACACATAGCTCAATAGTTATACATAATTCATAACCAAGAAGTTATGCATTGTGATGTCGAACGCCCATGACGACCTCTTCAGAACCTTGGCCGACCCGACCCGGCGCGCGCTGTTCGAGCGGCTGTGCCGCGAAGGCGAACAGACCGTCACGGCCCTGACCGCCCGGGCCGGAATATCGCAGCCCGCCGTGTCGAAGCATTTGGGCGTCCTTAAACAAGCCGGGCTGGTGCGCGACCGCCATGCCGGCCGCCTGACGCATTACAGCGCGCAGATCGCCGCGCTGGCACCGCTGATGGACTGGACCCGCCAAATGACCGGTTTCTGGCAAAGCCGGTTCGATGACCTAGAGGACCTACTCAAAAGGATGGACCAATGAGCAATCCCGCTTCCGAAACGCTCTCCGTCATTGTCGAACGCGAGATCGCCTTTCCGCCCGAAAAAATCTGGCGTGCGCTGACGCAACCGCACCTGATCGAGGAGTGGTTGATGAAGAACGATTTCAAGCCGGTTGTGGACCAACGGTTCAATTTCCGCGGCGACTGGGGTGCGGTCGATTGCAAGGTGCTGACAGTCGAGCCCAATAAAACGCTTGCCTATACCTGGGATGCGATGGGCCTTGAAAGTATCGTGACCTGGACCCTCACCCCGAGCGGCAACGGCACGCATTTGCGTATGGAGCAGTCCGGCTTCAAGTCGGATCAGAAGCAGGCCTATGCCGGCGCCAAATTCGGATGGCAGAAATTCTTTGCAAACCTCGAGCAGGTCGTCGCGAAGGCTTAGGCTGCGCCCTGCATTTTATCGCTTCGCTCATTCATCAGGGATGGTCTTATGAATTTGAACATGTGGATTCGACAGCTTCATCGCTGGCTGTCGATCATCTTCACCGTGACGGTCATTGCCAACTTCGTCGCCAGGATCTGGGGCGAGCCTTCCCCCTGGATAACGTACTCGCCGCTACCTCCGCTGTTCCTGCTGCTCTTCTCGGGCCTCTATATGTTCGCGCTACCCTATATGGGCAGGCGACGAAGCGGTCTAACGCCATGAGCAAAGACGATTCCGCATCGGAAAATATCGATCGGCTGATCGCCGGCATCACGGACTGGCGCGGCAAGACTTTCGCCGACGTCCGCAAGATCATCCTCGCTGCCGATCCCGACATCACAGAGGAATGGAAGTGGATGGGAAGTCCGCTGTGGTCGCGCGACGGCATGATCGCGGTCGGCAACGCCCACAAGGGCAAGGTCAAGCTGACCTTTGCCTACGGCGCCCACCTCGCCGACCCCGACGGGCTGTTCAACGCCGGCCTCGAAGGCAACATGCGACGCGCGATCGATTTTCTCGAAGGCGACAAGATCAACGAACGCGCGCTGAAAAATCTCGTCCGTGCCGCGATCGAATACAATCAAAGCAAGCTGAAAAAGAAGGCTCCGGCGAAAAAAAAGCAGCGGCGCCGGCGAAAGCGAAGGCGCGCAAGAAGGGTTGAAGCGGCTATTGCTTCGCAAATCCGGCAATGGCCTTGATGAATGGCGAGCGCCAACGGGCGCTGGTGGTGAGCATCCAGCACTCGTATCTGAAGTCTGAAATCAAGTGCGAGTTCCGCCAACTGGCCCCGCTCAAGTTCGGCTTCGAAGACGAAGCGCGGGCCGCGGGCGACATGATCGGTCTCGATGGCCATGCGCTTGATCAGATCGTAATCATCAGAGAGAAACGCTTCGAGGTTCTGTTTCTGCCGTTCGCCCGTCAGATCTACCCAGGCCCGAAAATCCGGCGTCAGCCCGGCACTCGCCAATTGCAGGCGCGCCACCTCGGTCGCGGAAAGCGGCGCGGCCTTCAAAGCAGGATGGTCCGGTCGCGCCACGACGATGTAGCGATCCTCGAACACCTTGACGCGGATGAAATCTTCTTGGGTCGTTGCAAGCTGGTGATTGCAGAATACGAGGTCGAAGGTGCCGGCGCGCAAGGCCCGCATCATCAGATTCGGCCCGGCATAGCGGGTCACGAACTGCAGCCGTGGAAACGCTTCGACCGCCCTCCGCAGGACCTGGGGCAGCGGATGCAGACGCGTCGCGGCACCGACGCCGATCCTCAGCAATCCCGCCTCGCCCCTGGCCATTTGCTCCAACTCGTGGCCCAGCGTCGTCACGCTCTGAAGCATCGCCGAGGCATGATCGGCAATGAACTGGCCATAGGCGGTGGGGCGCGCATTGGTATTCGTTCGTTCGAACAGTTGAATACCGAGCTTGGCTTCCAGCCGGCCGATACTCTTGCTGAGCGTCGGCTGGGCGATACCGAGTTCCTTGGCAGCACCGCTAAAGCTGCCAGCGCGGCAAATGGCGACGATATGTTCGAGGTGGCGCAGATCCATCTCGTGACAGTAACACGTGTATCCGGCCGCAACGAAGCATCTTAACCAGGCGCGGGCCGCGCGGTTTTGATCCGAGTAGCGATCAGCGCGCTGATCAAGAGCGATACGCCTCCGGCTGCCAGCGCCAGCGAGAAGCTGCCGGTATGCGTCTTGACGACGCCGAAGAAGTAAGGACCGACCGTACCTCCGAGGTTGCCGAACCCGTTGATCAGCCCGATACCCACGCCGGCGACGCTCGCCGGGAGGACTTCGCTGGGCAATGTCCAGAACGGGCCGAAGCGGCCCAGGAATGCACCCGTCGCGATCGACAGGCAGATTACCGTCGTCCAGGTGCCGCCGCCCGTGAATTGCAGAATTAGCAGCGGCACGCCAGCGGCAGCGGTTGCGGCGATCATGTGCCATTTCCGTTCGCGCAGCCGGTCCGAACTGTTCGCCACGCCGAGCATCATCACGATGCCCAGCACCGAAGGTGCCGCGGCAAGCAAACCGACTATTCCGATGGGCAGTCCGGTTTCCCTCAAGACGCTCGGGAACCAGAAATTGACGCCCCATTCGGACATCAACGCGAGGAAGTTGTAGACCGCTAGAAGAAGTACGGTCGGATGCCACAGCGTGGAAAGCCAGTGACCGGAGACTTTGACCGCCGTCTCACTCTCTTCGGCCGCAAGCTTCTGCACAAGTCTTTCGCGCTCATGGTCCGGCAACCATTTTGCCTCCTGAGGACGATCCTCGATCGCCCACCACCAGACCAGCGACCACAACAGGCCCGGCATCGCCTCGATCACAAACATCCAGCGCCAGTGCGAGTAAGTCAGGATCAATCCCGAAATCGGCCCGGCGATCATCGGCCCGATCGGAAATGTCAGCAGAAAAAGCGCGTTGGCACGGGCGCGCTCCGCTCTGGTGAACCAATTCCTGATCAGCACCAAGGTGCAGGTCAGCACGCCGCCCTCGGAAAGGCCGAGCGCAAACCGATTGATCGCGAGTTCGAGCGCGGTGTGCACCAACGCCGTCGTCAGCGAAATCGAACTCCAGAGCAGCAGCAGGCAAAGCAGGATGCGCTTCGGGCTCCAGGTCGAAGCCAGGCGTCCCGCCGGTATCTGCAGCACGATGTATCCCCAGAAGAACAATCCGGTCGCAAAGCCGAGCCCGGCCGGCGAGAGCCCGAGTTCTTGCCGCACATAAGGCGCTGCCATCGATAGATTGACGCGGTCGACAAACGCCAGCACGTACATCACGAAGGCCACGCCGAGGATGCGAACCCAGCGATTGCGGGTCAATCCGACCGCCGCCTTGTGATCCAGCGGGGGCGACACGTCGGAAGGGCCGACGGTCAGGCGCGGCTGGTCTAAGCCCGGCGCATTACTGTTGATCACGGGATCAGTCCGGTTGGAACCGGCGTGTAGAGCTTTTTGGTGGGCAGGTTCGCCATGACTTGATCGGGGCCGCCCTTGCTCTCGATCAAGAGCCGCTGTGCCTCGTTGGCGCGCCGGTCCTCCTCCTCGGGATCGACGATGGTACGCAACAGCGCATCCATCTGTTTCACCGTGGCGGCGTGCTCGGGCAGCGCCGCCAGATTGGTGCTTTCCTCCGGATCGGCCTGCAGATCGAACAGCTCGGGCTCGAAGCGAACGTAGTAGATGTACTTGAAGCGGCCCTTGCGCAGCATGTAGGACGCCGAAGGCGAGCCTGCGGCATGATACTCACTGAACGCGATCCGGTCCCGGTAATCGTCCTTGTTGGCCAGATCGAACAGCGAATGCCCGGGGATATCGTCCCCCTTGGCCGAAAGTCCGACACCGTCCAGCACCGTGGGATAGGCGTCGACCAGCGACGTCGGCGTCGTCGACAATTTGCCTTTGGGAATACCGTCCCCTGCGATGATCATGGGAATCGCAACGGCCTCTTGGTAGTGGTTCGACTTACCCCAGAAGCCGCGCTTACCGGCATTTTCGCCGTGATCGGACGTGTAGAGGATACGCGTGGAGTTGCGCAGACCCGCTTCTTCGAGCGCGCCAAGCACGCGGCCAACCTGCGCGTCCATAAAACTGATCAGGCCGAGATAGGCCGCCAATGCCTTGCGCTGGTCCTGCGGATTCGGCGCGCCGCCGCCGAGCAAATCCGCCAGCCACGGATGCGGCTGGTAGCCGGTGCCAGGTCCGTAGGTCGGGTCCGGCATCTGCTCGACGGGATAGAGGTCAAAGAACTCCTTCGGTGCGACCAGCGGATAATGCGGCGTCACGAAGGACACAAAGAGCACCCAGGGCTGGGGCGAACCGGCTGCATTGCGAAGCCACTGGGTGGCGATATCGGCGACCCGGCGATCATACTGAGTGTATTCGCTCTCGCCGACGCCGGCCGCTTCCGGAATCGACGCGCGCTTCCGTGGCGGCGCCACGAAGTCGGGAAACTGCTTGCGGATCGACAATTGGATCATGCCGACGCCGCCGGTGATGTGCATCGGGATATGCTGCTTGTCGAAACCGGTGGGGTCTTCCTCAAGCCGGTAGTGCAGCTTGCCGATCGATTCGACACCGATGCCGGCCTGCTGCAGCTTGTGACCCCAGCTCGGCACCCGGCCATCATAGGCGATGGAGTTGTCCCAATAGCCGATGTCGTGAATGTAGCGGCCGGTGGCGAAGCTCGCGCGGGCAGGCACGCAGATCGGACTGCTCGTATACGCATCCGAGAAGCGCGTGCCGCGCGCCGCTAGTGCATCGAGATTAGGGGTTTTGGCCAGCGGATGCCCGGCACATCCCATCATCGTGGAATTGTGCTCATCAGACATCAGAACAAGCAGGTTCTGGGGCTTCATCGGCGCTCTCCCGGTGTTTTCGCCGCGCCGCTTCGCGAGAAGCATCAGCGCGCGCTTGTTGTCTTCAACACTGGCAGAGCCGACAGAGGCTGGAAATCGACAAATCTTAGCGAGGGTCATAGCCGCGGGCTATGGCGCGCCGGGAACTTTTACGCGAGCCTTTGTCGGCGGTCGCATGCGCGCACTATTCAAAAACAAAGATTGGTCACGAGATTCCCGCGCTTGTCCTTGAGCGCATAGGGACAATCCAATCGTTTGAGCGCCTTCTTGGCGTTCTCGTCCCCCAGCGCGGCGGCGCGTTCGTAGTAACCTTTGGCGGCGGCTTTGTCTTTTTCGCCGCCGCGGCCGGCTTCGGCGAATTCACCCATCTGCTCCAGCGCGCCCGGATGGTTTTGCGCCGCGGCCTTCTCGAATAAATTGCGCGCGCCAACCTCGTCCTTGTTGCCGCCGGTGCCGTCGGCCAGCATCAATCCGAGCTGATATTGCGCTTCGGGGTTGGTCTCGGCGGCTTTCCCCAGCAGGTCGCGTGCCCGGGCGGGATCGGCAGGCGCGCCGCCGCCGCCGGACAGCGCCGCCAGATTGCTGACGCCGCGCGGATTGCCGGCCTGCGCCGCGCGCTCGAAAAGCTTGCGGGCCTGATCTTCATCCTTGGCTACGCCGGCGCCGGTGCCATAGAGCACGCCGAGTTCGACCATTGCCGAGGTCGAGCCCTTGTCGGCGGCCTTGCGCCACGCCGCCATCGCTTCCGACGTTTGCCGGTTCGCGGCATAGGCGCGACCGAGTTCATACATCGCGCGTCGGGAAGAAGTGGCGGCGGTGCGGCAATATTTGATCGCGGTCGGGATATCCGCCGACGCGACTTCGGGCGCACCCTTGACGTCGGCGGGCTTGTCCGGATCGGCGGGGTCGGCAGCCAATCGGTCACACAGTACGAGATCGGCGGATTGCGCCCTCACCTGACATCGATCGCACAGCACCAATGCGACCGCCATCGCGAGCAGGGCGAAGCGGATCGGTGCGGACGGAAACAAGCAAAAACGTTGTGTCATGAGCGGGTCACGTTAGCGTCGATGTCCGGGCGGATTCAAGGCTCCAGCCCGGACTCGCGCAGCACCGGCGCGACATCGGGCGACGACAGATATTTCAACAGCGTGTCGGCCTGCCGTTGACGTTGCGACGCCGCCATGCGGCCGGCCGAGAACACCGCAGGGTTCGGCTGCAGGTGCAGCGGCAACGGGCCGACCAGTTCGATGCCGGGCACGAGTTTCAATTCGCTGAGCTGCTGAACCGCGATATCGGCCTCGTCCGAGACCAGCCGCTCGGCGGTGAAGCCGGACGTGATCATGGCGCGGGCATTGATCTCGGCGGCGAGGCCCATCTGCTCGATCAGCTTGGCAAAGAAAATGCCGCTGGCGCCGATCCGCGAATAGGCCACGCAGCGCGCGCCGAGCAAGGCCGTGCGCAGGGCCGCCTCGGTGGAAATATCGGGATGGCGGGCGCCGGCCTTGACCGCGATTCCCACATAAGAGCGCGCCAGGTCGACGCAGCTGTCGGCAGCAACGGTTCCGTTGGCCGCGAGGTCGGCGAGCGCCTCCCTGGTCAGGATCAGCACGTCAGCCATTTCGCCGGCGCGCAGGCGCTCCAGCAATCCGATGGTCGGTGCGAAATCGGCATCGATCCGGACCTGCGTATCGGATTCGAACCGGTCGGCGAGATTGCGCACGGCGCCTGTCAGAGCCAGCGTCGAGAACACCCGAACCACATTGTCCATTGCAAACCTTTTTGTCGCAGCCCGCTCGCGTGGCCTTGTAGCGCTCCGGCCAGTCCCGCGCTAGGCCCGGCGCATCAGCTTCAGCACGGCGGTCAGACGCAGGCTTCGCTTGCCCGCCAGCGCGGTTGCTTCCAGCAGCGCCCCTTGGTCGTCGCAGGTGCCGGAAAACCCGATCCCGACCTCGTAGCCGCCGAAGATCGGATTGTCGCCTTTGGCCGGCGTGTGTTCCTGGTTGAGGATCTGGCCTTTCCAGCGGCCGTTCTCGGACACGTAGGAACCGAGATAATAGAAGAACGCGTCGCCACCGAGAATGCGGCCGTCGTGCAGCAGCATCACGCCGGTGAGACCGCCGGTGATGCCGTCAAGCAGCCGGATGTGGACCGAATACAGACCATTGACGACGCCGCCCTCGCCCACTGCGCCAACGGCCGGCATGACCACGTCCTCGATCGGGGTCATCACGGAGCGAAATACCGCGCCCGGCATCTGCGGCGAGGCGCCGACGAAACTGTAGACGTCACCCTCGGCAGTGCCGCGTACGTCGATCGTTGCAATGTCGTGGCCAAGCAGCGACTGGTAGTGGGGGTCGTCGTTGTGGCGATGGCTGGTGATCTCGGACGTGACGACGCCATCCACCTCTTCGTAATTGCCGTAATGGGCGAACGCCGAATTGCCGCCGAGCATGCTGCCGCCATGGGCGTACATCACGCTGAGACCGACCGCGTCGTCGACCTGATAACGGACCTTGTAAAATCCCTCCAGCAAAAGCTGTTCCCCCGATACTCTGTTCATCGCGCCTTGGTCGTCCCCGCCGCGGCCCGATCCGTTCTAACGCGGATCGTGATGGCGGAAAACGCTGCAAAACGAGACCCTTTGAAGCACGCAACAGACCTCGCGGCAGCGGCCAAAAAAAGACCAGCCTGAACGGTGCTGATATCACCGTCGGCTGGTCAAGGATCGCTGGAGGAGAGGCGCAAACGGCCCCCGCAACAAGCGGGAGCTACGGCCTGGACGCCCCAAAGAATCCAGGCCGAATTAGCTGGATCGGTTAGGCGGCCGCCTTGGCGCCGGTCGGAACCGAAGCGATGGTCTTCAGGATCTGCGAAGCGATGGCGTAGGGGTCGCCCTGGGAGTTCGGGCGGCGGTCTTCGAGATAACCCTTGTATCCGTTGTTGGCGAAGGAGTGCGGAACGCGGATCGAGGCGCCGCGGTCGGCAATGCCGTAGCTGAACTTGTTCCAGGGCGCGGTCTCATGCTTGCCGGTCAGACGCTTGTCGTTATCCGGGCCGTACACCGCGATATGGTCCATGATGTTCTTGTCGAAGGCCGCCATCAGCGCTTCGAAATACTCCTTGCCGCCGACCGAACGCATGTACTCGGTCGAGAAGTTGGCGTGCATGCCGGAGCCGTTCCAGTCGGTGTCGCCGAGCGGCTTGCAGTGGAATTCGATGTCGATGCCGTACGACTCGGTGAGGCGCTGCATCAGGTAGCGGGCCATCCACATTTCGTCAGCGGCCTTTTTGGAGCCCTTGCCGAAGATCTGGAATTCCCACTGGCCCTTCGCCACTTCGGCGTTGATGCCTTCGTGGTTGATGCCGGCGGCGAGGCAGAGGTCGAGATGCTTCTCGACGATCTCACGCGCGACCGCGCCGACGTTCGAATAGCCGACGCCGGTGTAGTACGGGCCCTGCGGCGCCGGATAGCCGGAAGCCGGGAAGCCGAGCGGACGGCCGTCCTTGTAGAAGAAATATTCCTGCTCGAAGCCGAACCAGGCGCCGGCATCGTCGAGGATGGTCGCGCGCTTGTTGGTCGAGTGCGGGGTCTTGCCATCGGGCATCATGACTTCGCACATCACCAGCGCGCCATTGATGCGGGCGGCGTCCGGATAAACGGCGACCGGCTTGAGCACGCAATCCGAGCTATGGCCTTCGGCCTGCATGGTCGAGCTGCCATCGAAGCCCCACAGCGGCAGCTGTTCGAGCGTCGGGAATGAATCGAATTCCTTGATCTGGGTTTTGCCGCGCAGGTTCGGCACCGGCGTGTATCCGTCGAGCCAGATATACTCGAGCTTATATTTGGTCATTGAGCCTCTCATATTGACGATGCGAAAGGTGTGAGAACCGAAGCCACTGGCTGCCACACGATACCCGGCCACCATCGGCCGCCTCTTACCAAGCATTTAATGTGCCAATCCGCCGCACTGCGGTAGCCCGATCCAGGGCTGCTAATCTCGGAAAATTCCACCCGCTTACGGGTGCGACATAGGAGCGCGGCCGTAGTCATCGCACTGCATCAAAATCGTGATGATGGCCCGGATTCACGCCCGATTCAGCGGCAGTCTCGGCAAGTCCGGCCGGGACGATTAAAGCGCAGTCAATCGTCGGCAACATCCCCCCACCAAGCCTGCCGTTCAGCGCAACCTTCTGATCGGCCCAAGCGTTGATCATCTGCTCAATGCCTCACAGGCGGCAAAACCACAATTGCCTACAAAATGCACATCAGATGAATTTCTTTTGGTCAGGTTGCATCTATCAGGGCACGGGACGATATCGACTTTGGTAACCGCTCGCGAACGAGTTCGGGCGCACCATCTGTCAATCGCCTCGGCACTTTGTCGCCGAAGCAAGCATACCGGACCAAGGAGAAGATGATGAATACGAGTTTGAATCAGGGGACTGCCAAGATCTATCAATTCCCGGCCGGGGGCCGGTCGGCTCTCGGCGGACGTCGCTATGACGAGTCCAAAGCCGTTAACGACCTCGCCTCGCCGCGCCTTCCAGAGGTGAACTGCAGCGGCAGCTGGTATCATCAAGCGGCTATCGAGGAAGCCAAGCCCGCGTGGGAGCGCTAATGCCAAGCGCCTGTGTAAGACCGGTCCGCTGTCGCCGGAGTTCAGTTGATTGCGAAAACTAAAAAAGGGTCGAAACCAAAGCGTTTCGGCCCTTTTTTCTGATTAGCCTGCCGCTGGCTCATCCAAATTCATGGCGGCCTGACATCGACCTCGCAACCCGTCGGCGGCCGTCTGGCGTGCCTCACTGTGATGCCGGCTTTGGTCATGGCCAGCGTGACGCCATCTCCCGAATAGCGCGAACCGGACCACGTCAGCCGCTTGGCCAATGTCCTGGCCTGACCGTCGATCTGCAGATGCGCGCGTGAATCGTGATCATAGAACGCGACGATGAAGCGGGTGCCGTCGGCGCAATGATAGCTCTGGAAGGTCTGCGCCGACGCCGGAGCGGCGCCACGCCGCCACAATAGCTGCGCCGAAGATCAGTCTGGCCACGTGTCTTTTCATGAGATCGCCTTGAGCTTTCGTCACGACACAACCATGCTGCCGTAACAAAATGCTCCTAACCAATAACGGCAGGCGCGTACAGAGGCGGACGGCGCCCTTCCCCTCCGTCGCCCGCGGCGGCTGCCGAACAGGGATGATCCGATGCAAGATGCCTTCGTCCGTCACTTCAACCTTGCCGGCGCCACCAATTTTCGCGATCTCGGCGGTTATCCCGGCCGGGACGGCCGGACGGTGCGCTGGCGGCAGATCTTCCGCTCCAATCATCTCGGCCATGTCACCGCCAGCCGATATCGACGTGCTGCGCGGGCTCGGCGTGAGGAACGCGTTCGATTTTCGCGGCACCGACGAACGCACCGCCGCGATCTGCACCATTGAGGAAATCACGGTGCATTCGCTGCCGATCGAGCCGACGGTGGTCGGCTGCCCTGCGCGCGCGGGCTGAAGGCGGCAAGCCGCTGTCGGCGGTCGACGGGCTGGAGGCGATGCGCAATTCCTATCGCAACTATGTCAAACAAAACACCCCGCGCTACCGCAGCCTGTTCGCGCATCTGCTGGAGGATCCCGCGCCGCTGGTGATCCACTGCACCGCGGGCAAGGACCGCACCGGTTTCGCCTGCGCGCTGATCCTGCACGCGCTGGGCGTCGCCGAGGACGTGATCGCCGAGGATTACCTGCTGACCAACCGCTATTACCGCCGCGATCCGTCTTCGAGCAGCGACCTGCCCGAAGAGGTCAAGCAGGTGCTGGGGTCGGTGGACGCCTCGTTCCTCGCCGCCGCGTTCGACGCGATCCGCGATGAATACGGCGATCTCGACAGCTATTTCCGCAACGGGCTCGGGCTCGGCGCCGGCGAGCGCGCCGAACTCGAGGCGCGCTATCTGGAGGCCTGATCGCCGCGCTCAAAGGGCGCAGCGACGTTGTTCAGGCCGCGGCTTCCAGTTCCGCGTCGAGATCGGCGATGACCTCCTCGAACGCCGAAATCGCCTGCTGAATGGCGGCGATCTGCATCAATTCCCAACCGTTCACCGGACCATTGCGGTTTTGCAGCGCGACGATCAGATCCCGCCGCTGCTCCTTGAGTTGAACGAGCGGCAAACCGTGGTCCGGCAGATATCTCATGACGCTTTAGCCCCTGTTGAACGTCGTCAGGCTAGTCGGACGTCTCTGCAATCCCTTTACAAAACTCCGGCAAATTTTATCAATCGGGCGGAGTCGAAGTCGCGCCTTGCGCATCCCGGGTTACCATCCGTCGTCGGCCGGGCGGCCTGAGCGCCGATTAAAGCCGAGAAAAACCTTCCATGGCGGGTTCACCGCGAACCGTCGCAAGGTTCCCGAAAACGAAACGTTATCCCCATTGCAACGGCGGTCGATGCAAGGCGACCGCATGCGCGCGGCGACGGGATTTGCCGGCATTGCAAACAAGATTCGCCTGACGATAGTGTGCGCCTGATCCTTCGTGCCCGGAGACCGCATCATGGATGGAAAAGTGATTGTCGTGACCGGCGCGCTTGGCGCGCTCGGCAAGGTGGTGACCGAGGCGGCACAGGCGCGGGGCGCGCGCGTTGCCGCGGTCGATCATGCGCCGACACAGGTTCCGGCGACGCCCACCCGGCTTGAACTCGGCGGCGTCGATCTTGACCGATCCGGCACAGGCCAAGAAGGCGATCGATGCCGCCGCAGCACATTTCGGCAAGCTCGATGCGCTGATCAATATCGCCGGCGGCTTTGCCTTCGAGACGGTTGCCGAAGGCGATCCGAAGACCTGGCAGCGCATGTATGCGCTCAATGTGCTGACGGCGCTGAACGCCTCGCGGGCCGCGCTCTCGCATCTGGCCGCGTCCGGCGCCGGCCGTATCGTCAATGTCGGCGCGATGGGCGCGCTGCAGGCCGGTTCCGGCATGGGCGCCTATGCGGCCTCCAAGGCCGGCGTGCACCGGCTGACCGAGGCGCTGGCCGCCGAATGGAAGGGCAAGATCACCGTCAACGCGGTGCTGCCATCGACCATCGATACAGCGGCCAACCGCGCCAGCATGCCGAAGGCCGATTTCGCCAAATGGGTGCGGCCGCAGGAACTTGCCGACGTGATCCTGTTTCTGGTCAGCGACGCCGCCACCGCCGTTACCGGTGCGCTGTTGCCGGTCAGCGGACGGGTGTGATCGCGAGCGGCGCGGTTTGATCGAATCACGCGACGCAATCCGGGGTAAACTCCGACGATGAGTCGCAGCCAGCGACCTCCTGGGGTGATCCGTTGGAAACCGCGCTTTATCTGCCCGTCAAACGCTTCCTCGAAAAGCTCGGCTTCACCGTCAAGGGCGAGGTCGGCGGCTGCGACCTGGTGGCGCTGAGCGCCGACGATCCGCCGATCGTGGTGATCGGCGAATTGAAGCTGTCCTTCAATCTCGAACTGGTGCTGCAGGCGGTCGATCGCGCCGGCGCCGGCGACGAAGTCTGGCTGGCCGCCAAACTGTCGGCGCGCGGCAAGGGCCGCGAGAGCGACGCGCGCTATCGCAATCTGTGCCGCCGGCTCGGCTTCGGCATGCTCGCGGTCACCAACACCGGCGATGTCGAGGTGATCGTCAAGCCGCCGACCACCGCGCCGCGCCGCAATCCGAAGAAGCGTTCCCGGCTGGTGGCCGAGCATCGGCGCCGCAAGGGCGATCCGGCGCTGGGCGGCAGCACGCGCGCGCCGATCATGACCGCTTATCGGCAGCAGGCGCTGGCCTGCGCCGCGGCGCTGTCGCTGGGACCGCGGCGGGTGCGCGACCTCAAGCCCGATATTCCCGACGCACCGAAGATCCTGCAGCACAATGTCTATGGCTGGTTCGACCGCGCCGAGCGCGGCATTTACGTGCTGACCGAGGCCGGGCGCGCCGCGCTGAAGCGCTGGCCGCAGCAACCGATCGATACCGCCGCAACCGCCGATTACATTCCATGAGCACCACACGACGACACAGTCTGGAGAAATTGTAGCGCATGGCTGGCTTGCCACGCGAATTTCATATTGCAATGCAACATGTGGTTCCCTACGTAGTGCCGTGATCAATAACGAGGCCGCGATGAGCGAAGATTGGAACACCAAATACGGAACCCGGCGTGTACGGCGCGACCCGCCGACGCTGGAAGAGGCCATTTTCGCAGCGGTCGGCATTACCGACGATGTCGAACAGCAGGCTGAAATCGCAGCTTCCCTGATGGGGATGCCGATCGACACGGTTCTCGTCGAAGTTAAAAAGATCGCCCGCAGTTCCGCGCGGTCGGCGACCCGCGTGATCGCCGGCGAACAAGGCGCGCAGCGTTCGATCGTGGTCGAGCGCCGCGTGGTCCGCAAATTCGGCAACGACAAGCGCACCGGCACCTGAAGCTTCTGCATGCGCGACCTGCGCCTCTCAGCGCGGGTTGCTAAGCTCAGGCCGTCCGGCCCCAGCCATACATCCGCATCCAGATCTGCCAGTAGGCGCGATTGAAATCGACCATCGCGCGTGCAGCTTCGACCGCACTTATGCGCGCGACCGATGCCGCTTGAGGCAGCGGCTCCAGCGCGATACTGCCGGTGGATTCGCCGTGGCGGAAGGTCAGATGCGCTCCGAACTTGTGAGCCAGTGCCCGCATCGCCTCGTTGTGCGAACCGGTGGTGATCCGCAGGCTGCGATATCCCTTGCCCTGCGCTTCCGCGATCAGCTTTCGGAACAGAATGCTGCCGACGCCTGACCGTCGCAGCGAACTCTCGACGCTGAACGCGATCTCGGGCTGCTCATCCGGCGATTGCTCCGGCGGATGCAGTTCGGCCGCGCCGCGGACCACGCCGTTCTCGATATAGGCGATGATGACAGTGCCGTCGCTGGCGCATTTCTCGGCATAACGCTCGATGAAACTGTCGCTCAGAAAGCCGTGGAAGCGATCATGGCGGCTGACGGAGTCGAGCCGCAGCAGATGATCGCGCAGCAGGTTCAGTTCGTGTCCGGCGCAGTGTTCGCACGCTGCCCTTTGCGAGCGTCGAACCCGCGATGTCGTCGTAGCGCATCTTGCAAAAAACCCCTCTCAGATAGCCCTCGAGGAGGCGTCGAATCCCTAGACTCACACATATTGTGCATCGCAACATGAATTGCAAGGTCGCGGTCGGCGTTATCCGTGGCCGCGATGCGCTTGGTTAACCTGCGCGGAGAGCATGGCTTGCTCAGAGCACCATCTGGGTCTGGGTCACCACCGCGACTAGTTTGCCCTCCTCGGTCTCCAGCCGGGTCTGCCAGACCTGGGTGCGGCGCCCGCGATGCACCGGCGTCGCGGTGGCGATCACCGTCGTCCCCTCTTTGGCGCCGCCGATGAAATTGGTCTTGCTCTCGATCGTGGTGGTGCCCTTGGCATCGGCGGGCAGATTGATCACGGTCGCGGCAGCGCCGACCGAGTCCGCGAACGCCATCACCGCGCCGCCATGGATGGTGTGGCTGAGCGTGCATAGATCGGGCCGCACCAGCATCCGCGCCACCACGCGTTCCGGCTCGGCCTCGACAAAGGTTACGCCCTTCAGTTCGGCAAACGGCATCTTCATCGACTGGATTTTTTCAAGCGGCGTCATGCGCGGTCGTCCTCCCGATTTTTAAGTCGATATTTTTTTGATGATGGATCACCGGGTCAAGCCCGGCAACGAGGTTTGTGCTAATCGCCATGGTGACATCGGAACCATCGTCGCCATGCGCCACTTCCCGCCCCGCCGCATCGTGTGCCTCACCGAGGAGACGGTCGAGACGCTCTATCTGCTCGGCGAGCAGGACCGCATCGTCGGCGTCTCCGGCTACGCGGTAAGGCCGCCACAGGTGCGGCGCGAGAAACCGCGGGTGTCGGCGTTCATCTCGGCGGATATTCCAAAAATCCTGGCGCTGGAGCCGGACCTGGTTCTGGCCTTCTCCGATCTGCAGGCCGACATCGTCGCCGATCTGGTCCGCGCCGGCATCGCCGTCCACGTCTTCAACCAGCGCGACATCGCGGGCATCCTCGCGATGATCCGCACGGTGGGCGCGCTGGTCGGCGCTGCCGCGCGGGCCGATCAACTCGCAACGAAATACGAGCAGCGGCTGACGCATGTGGCGTCCACCACCCGCCCCTCGCCCAAACCCAAAGTCTATTTCGAGGAATGGGACGATCCCTTGATCAGCGGCATCGGCTGGGTCTCCGAACTGATCGAGATCGCCGGCGGCGAGGACATCTTTCCGGATTTGCGACTTCAGAAGGCCGCCAAGGACCGGATCGTCTTGCCCGACGCTGTCCGCGCCGCCGCGCCTGACGTGATCCTGGCGTCGTGGTGCGGAAAGAAAGTCGTGGTCGACAAGATCAGGCAGCGGCCGGGCTGGAATGAAATCCCGGCCGTTCGTAACGATCGGATCGTCGAGATCAAATCACCGTTGATCCTGCAGCCCGGCCCCGCCGCGCTGACCGATGGACTGGACGCCATCGTTGCGGCGCTGTGGCCGAATCATCGGCGTCATCCCTGCGATAACGCAGTACGCGCGGCGGCCTACGCCTTCTCCACGCCGCACCACTCCGCAATGAACAGCGCCGTCGCCTTGGTCGATTTGCGCAGCGAGTCCAGGTCGACATATTCATTGAAGCCGTGCACGCCCGCGCCGCTCGCTCCAAAACACAGGCTCGGAATGTCGTAGTTCAATCCATAAAACCGGGTGTCGGTTAGCGCGGTCGAGGCGCGCTCCGGCACGGCGCCACCGCCATAGACCGACGTCGAAAGCCTTGGCGAATGCGGCTTCAGGCGCGGCGGCCTCCTTCAGTTCGTACCCCTCCGACAGAAAGCCGGACCATTCGACGCCGGGCGGATTGTTGGAGAGAAAGCGATGATCGCGCGCCGCGCCGGAGACACAGGCGCAGAATCTCGGCCTGGCAGTCTGCGACCGACCAGCCCGGCAGGATCGCGATCCGGCAATCGACGTCGCACCAGGCCGGGACGCTGGAGGCCCAGTCGCCACCTTTGATGATGCCGGGATTGAAGTTGATCGGATGCGTCACCGCTTGAAAATGGTGATCGGTTTTGGCGCGCTCGTTCCATTCGATCTCGAGCTTTTCCAGCGCGTGAATCAGATGATAGGCGGCCATGATCGCGTTGGCGCCCGCCCCCGCATCGGCGACATGCACCGGAATGCCGCGCACCCGCAGACGGAACCAGATCACGCCGACCTGCGAGCGGATCATCCGGCCCGAGGTCGGCTCCGGAATGAAGCAGGCATCGGCGCGATAGCCGCGCTGCAAAGTCGAGAGCGCACCGACGCCGGTGCTTTCTTCCTCGATCACGGATTGAAAATGAATCCGCGCGGTGGGCTTCAACCCGGCCGCCTTGATGGCATCGAGCGCATAGAGCGCGCCGATCGTGCCCGACTTCATGTCGCAGGCGCCGCGGCCATACATCTTGCCGTCCTTCACCACGGGCGAGAACGGCGGCGTCTCCCACATGTCGAGCGGGCCGGCCGGAACCACGTCGCAATGGCCCTGCAGGATCAGCGATTTTCCGGCGTTGGTGGCCGGTCGATAGGTTCCGACCACGCGTCCGCGCCTTTGAAAAATCGTGCTCGATCGGACCGAAGCCGCGCAGATCCTTGAGATCGTCGACATCGAGGTGCCAGTCATCGACCTCATAGCCGCGCTCGCGCAACAGATCGCCGATCATGTCCTGGCATGGTCCCTCGGCGCCACGGGTCGAGGGGATCGCGACGAAATCCCGCGTGGTCGCCAACTGCGCCTCGAAACCGGCATCGACCGCATCGAGGATTCTGCGGCTGGTATCGCTGGCACTCATGGCGTCCTGTTCCTGTCATCTCGTCGCGGTCATCGCGTTCCGGCGATCAAATCACATTTTGCCGCGACGTGCAGGGGCCTGGGTCGCTTTCAGAATCGCACCGGCGTCAATACAATGCAGGTTGCTGATGTGCGCGCCCGAACGGTGCGAGACGGAGACTTCATATGGCCGGTAATCGCAATACCCTGTTCTTGATCATCGGCGCGTTGATCGTCGCTGTCGGCGTGCTCGGCTACAATTTGTATGAGGCCAAGAAGCAACCGGATGGACTGCAGATCAACGTCGGCCCCAACGGACTGAAGGTCCAGGGCAAGTGAGCCGAACGCGCAAGGACGCCGGGGTGGCGGACAATTCACGCGTCATGGCCGTCGCTTTCTTGTTGATGGGCAGTGTGGCCGCATACGCGACCAGCCCCGCCACCGCGCAGGAAGTATCGCGTGAACAAGATATCGGCACGTTGCGGCTGGGTCAGCGCGTCAAGGTCGACGACGGAACCTGTCCCGCCGGCCAGATCAAGGAAATCTCCGGCACCAAGATGACCACAGCCGGGGTGGCGCGCAGCGCCAAATGCGTGCCGCGTCTCGGTGCCAAGACCAGCCCGACCAAATAGCTTGCTTGATTGATCATCTCGCTGCGAGCGCGGCCTACGATCAAGTCCTCGGATCGAACATGCACTGCAGGGTCGGCTTGGCGATCTTGGTGAAGGTGGAACTGATCTCCGAGCGCTTCGATATCGGCACCCAGTCGGTTTCGATCGTCGGCACGCCGGTCTCGCTGATGCCGCGCAGCAGGGCCTCGCGCAAGTCGCGGTCCTCGATGCCGGCCACCGCGTAGTCATGCAGGCATCCGCAGACGGATTCCGGATGTGCCCATCGGCCCTGCATCTGCGGCACGCATTCCCTCACGAACTCGTCGCGCGGCTCCGCCATCTTGAGCGAGCGGACCTGGGCCTGCACTGAGCTCGCCAGCACGAATGAAAAGACGGTCGCAACCGCAGCAATACGAAGCAAGATGATGTCCTTGGGCTGGGCCGTTTAGCCGGGTTCTTTGATTGGCATCGAAGTTTAGCGGGTTGCGACCACGATGGCCTGCGGCGCCGAGTTCGCCACCGACGACCCGCTATATGCGAAGGTACCGACCCCTGGCAGGCTCGACTCAGCCGAACCGGCCAGCGACGGGGCAGCCACGACCAACGCGAAAGCGATAATGAAGCTCAGGGTCTGCATTTGACTGTCTCCGGTTTCGGCTATCGGCGCTGGCCGCCGCTTCGTTGCTCCCTTGATAGCCAGCGGGCGTTTCCGGATGTCTGCGCGGAAACAGGAAATGGTTTCGTCGCGCCAGCGAATTGTTTCGTCGCCGCAAGTCGAAGAAACAATTGCCGCAAATCCCAGTGGGGACATGGGAATGCGACCAGGGGCGGAAGCTATTTCAAAGGCTTCGCCTGTACCGGTCGGGAATTACTTGCAAATCGGGCGACAGCGTCTCGGTGATTCAATGGCCGATGTCGACCGCCGCCATTATCGAGCGCGCGGGCGCAAACAGGGACGAGCCATTGTAGCTGAAGGTGCCAACTCCCGGGCAGGTCACCATCGGCTGATCCGGCGAGCGAAGGTACCGGTCAGCAGTAAAACGAGAGCGATGGCGTAGCTGAGCGGGCGCATCCGGGATCTCCAATCATCTTCCGGGAGATAAGACGCTTTCTGGCCCCGATGGTTCGCATTGGCCGCGAAATTTTAACCACCTTCTGCTGAAGACAGGCAGTCGGCCGGATCGGTCGCCCGCAGTGCAACTTTCCCCAGCCGTTGCGCGTTGTCACAAATCTTCAACGAAGGCGCACGGCCGTGGGCAGCACCCGAACCCCAAGCAAGATCCTCACCCGTAAAGTTTTTGGATCGGTCATCGAGCCGCCATCCGAAAGTACCAAAATACCGCAAGCCAGTATTACTTCACAAGCTTCTTCGCGGCAGGCACGCCCTCAACGACAACGCAAGGTCAGTGGCGCAATGGCTCAGCAGAGTGGCGCGAGCGGTTGGGATAACCAATCCGCGCCGCAAAAATTGCTGCATCTTGTTGGTTGTCGCGAACAAAAGCCGGCCGATGCACGTTCGGGCAAAGCTCGTGCTCATCGACCCCGGCTTCGGAACTTCGCAATCAGCGAATGAATTCGCCGCACTTCTCGATCGCGGTCTCGCTGGTTCCCCACGGCATGATCGGCACCGAGGAGGTCGAGTTCTTCGGCGAGCCCTCGATCAGCTTGTCGGAATAAACCATATAGACCAGCACGTTCCGCTTGGCGTCGCAGCCCCGAACGATCTGCATCTTCTTGAAGAACAGCGAGCGTCGCTGGCGGAACATGTCGCCGCCCTGCTCCATCTTGTCCTTGAAATGGATCGGACCGATCTGGCGGCAGGCCAGCGAGATGTCCGAGACTTCCTCGGCCAGCCCGAGCCAGCCAGTGTATCCGCCCTTCTCCGGCACCGTAAAATGGCAGGCCACCCCATCCACTTCAGGATCGTCGACGCCGTAAGTGGCAAGCTTATCGTTCGGGCTGAGCAGCTTGAATACGGTCGAACGCTGGAAGATCAAATCCGGCTCGTCGGCTGCCAATGCCGTCGACCCCGACCAGAGCAGCAGCCCCAGTGTTGCCATGATCCATCGCCGCAAATGTCCATCACAGCGAATTAAGCCTCGGGGTGTCATAATGATCTCCATCAGTGCGACTGGCGCTTATGTAGGGTGCGAGGGCCCCATAAATAAGGACGTATTCCAGGCCGCAGTCCGGATCGGGGTTTAACCGAATGTGAGGCTTTTTTGATACGCTGACCGCGAAATTCGCGGGGTTTACAAGCCTTCTGCTGGTGAACCCGCCCCCTCTCTGCGACACTCGTTATCGGGCTAAAGAATTGGGATTCAAAGTATGACGGGCGTGAGCGGCAGTTTCGCGGGACGGTTGCAGCAACTGCGCACCTCCCACCTGACATCGAGACATCCGATTGCAGCCACCTTTTCTTCGAGCCGGTTTTGGTGCGCCGCGGTCGTCGATCGTCGCAGGAACGCTCAGTCTCGCCACGCGCGCCGACGCGGCGGTTTTCTATTCCGATGATGACAGCGGCTATTCGCGCCCCATCGCTGCCTCCCGCCTCCGCGCGCGCAAAAACCGAAACGCCATTCGGGCAAGGCCGTCGAAACCAAGGTCAAGGAAGCCGCGAAACCGCAGGGCCCCCTGATCATCTCGATCTCGATCAGCCATCAGGATCTCAAGCTGTACGACGCCAACGGACTTTACGCCCAGACGCCGGTTTCGACCGGGATGGCCGGCCATACGACCCCGATGGGCGCCTTCAGCGTGATCCAGAAGCAGAAATTCCATAAGTCCAACATCTACAGCGGCGCGCCGATGCCGTTCATGCAGCGCATCACCTGGTCCGGCATTGCCATGCATGCCGGCGTGCTGCCGGGCTATCCAGCCTCCCATGGCTGCATCCGGATGCCGATGGCGTTCGCGGTGAAGATGTACAACTGGACCCGGATGGGCGCCCGCGTCGTCGTCACGCCAGGTGAATTGTCGCCGGCGAGCTTCTCGCACCCGCTGCTGGTCACGCAGAAAGTCGCGCCGCAGCCTGTTGCGACCGTTACGCCGAAGGCCGATCCGACGGTGAAGGGCGACAAGGTCGCCGTCGCCAGCGCCGATCCACTCGCCATGCCCGCAACTCCGCAACCGCACTCGAATTGCGGTCCACCGTCGGTCACGACGCCCATCTGCCAGCCGTGATGGCCGAGCCGGCGGCGCCCACGCCGTTGAACGAACAGACCCACACCGCGGACGCGGGCAATGCGTCGGCCGCCAAGGTACCGGCCACGATGTCCGATGCCGCGCCCGCGGGGCCGCAAGTTGCCAATCAAGCCGACAAGCCAGCCGATGCGCCGAAATCCGACGCTGCGAAGGCGGCCGCGGCTGACGACACCAAGGCGACGTCTGCGCCGACGAATGGACGGTGCCAGGACGACGACAAAGCCGTCGCACCGCGCCGTCGCCGTCCGATGCGCCGATGTCAACAAGGATCAGGCCCGCCCGTCCGATCTCGCGGCGGCTCCGAAACCGGCGCTGGCGATGGCGAAAGGCAGCGGTCCGATTTCGGTCTTCATCAGCCGCAAGGATTTCGAAGCTCTATGTCCGGCAGAATTTCGCGCCGCTGTTCGATGTGCCGGTGACGATCGCGCCGAGCGACCGGCCGCTGGGAACTCACATCTTCACCGCGGAAGCCGGCAAGACCGACCCCAACTCCCTGCAGCTGGTCGGTGGTGACGCTGCCTGCGCTGCGCAAGGCCGAGCGGCATGAAGAAGACGAGCGCACCACGCGCCGCCGCAAGGTCGCAGGCGCCGCCGAGATCGCAAAGCCGATCCCTGCGCCGGACAGCCCGACCGAAGCACTGGACCGCCTGACCATTCCGCCGGACGCGATGGCCCGCATCACCGAAGCGCTCTCGACCGGCGGCTCGATCATCGTCTCCGATCAGGGCATTGCCGCCGGCGAAACCGGCGAAGGCACCGATTTCATCGTTTCGCTGCGCTGATCGTTGCGCTGCACGCAAGGCATCGGCTTCCTGATTCACGCCCTCGCGGTGCTGTTCGCAGCTGGTGAGTATCACTAGTCCGTGAGTGTTCCGCCGCGCGTCCCGAGTTTGCCGGTAAGCGGGCAGATGGCCCTTAACTAAGCTGTTAGAAAAGCCACACTGCGCCGCCGAGAATGCCGTTGCCGTGGCGGCGGCGCTCCAATTCGGCTATTCTGATCTGGGAGCGGAACGGTTCAGCGGGGACCCTGAACATGTCGCCGCCGGTCGCGGGAATGACGATAAGGGGAACAGGATGCGGTTTGCGGCAGGTTTGATTTTTGCCAGCGCGGTTTCGCTGTGTGCATCGGGTACGGCATGGTCGCAGACCCCGGCCTCAAAAGCCGCTCGCGGCCGCGCCACAGGCTGCGCGGCAGCCGCTCCCCCGGCTCAGGCCGCCGCGCCGATGTCGCCGTCAACGCCGGTGCCGGCTTCCGCGCCCGCGCCGCTCTCCAAAGCCGCCTGCACCAATCCGGATGCGCTCGGCATCGCCCGCACCGTCGAAATCGACACCACCGGCGGTCCCGGCTTCGGCTTCGAGCATTTCAAGCAGCTCGACTTCCTGCGCGACCATGAAGTCGTACTGACCTTCGACGACGGCCCGTGGCTGGTCAACACACCGGCGGTGCTCAAGGCGCTGGCCGACGAATGCACCACCGGCATCTTCTTCTCGATCGGCAAGCACGCCACGTACTATCCCGAGATTCTCAAGCAAGTGATGGCCGCCGGCCACACCATCGGATCGCACACCTGGTCGCACGAGACGCTGACCAACAAGAAGCTGACCGACGACCAGAAAAAGGACGAAATCGAAAAGGGCTTCAGCGCGGTGAAATGGGCGCTCGGCGGCGTCTCGCCGGCGCCGTTCTTCCGCTTCCCGGCGTTGCAGCACCCGCCTGAGATGGTGACCTATCTCGGCACCCGCAACATCGCGATGTTCTCCTGCGATCTCAACTCGTTCGACTTCAAGGCGCGCAATGCCCAGCAGGTGATCGACGTCACCATGAAGAAGCTCGACAAGCTCGGCAAAGGCATCATCCTGATGCACGACTTCCACAAGCACACCGCCGAAGCCCTGCCCGCGATGCTGCGCAAGCTGAAGGCCGGCGGCTACAAGGTGGTGCGGATGATCCCGAAAGCGCCAGTGCAGACGCTGCCGCAATATGACGAGGAACTGCTCAAGGAAGCCAAGCTGCCGACCGTCAGCGAACGTCCGGTTTCCAGCGTCGTCACCACGGTCTCGGAATGATGCCGCGCGGCGCTCGATAAATCGATGCCGGGGTTGCGTATCGAGGGTTACGTCATCGTGTCGGCCGACGGCATGCTGGCGAATTCCAAGGGCGTGATGCCGGACGACTTGAAGTTCGAGGGCGACAAGAAATTCTTCTCCGCCGCCCTCGACCGCGCCGATCTGATCGTGCATGGCCGGGATTCGTTTGAAGACCAGCCGAACTCGCCGTTGCGGCGGCGGATCCTCCTGACCCACAAAACCAAGATCGCTCGCGCCCGATCCGTCCAATCCCAAGGCCACGTTGTGGAATCCGCAAGGCGCTTCGTTCGAAGCGGCTTGCGCGCAGGCGGGCGTCGATCACGGCACCGTCGCGATCATCGGCGGTCCCGACGTGTTCGGCATGTTCCTGGATCGCTACGACACATTCTGGCTGTCGCAGGCGCCGCGGGTGCGTATCCCCGATGGCGTCGGCGCTTTCCCCGGCGTGCCCGCGCAATCGCCGCAGCAGATTCTGGCAGCACACGGCCTGCGCGCCGGCGATGCCAACCATTCTCGACGCGGCCAACGATGTCAGCGTCACGCCGTGGCGGCGATAGCAGGCTCATCTAGCCAGCAGTTCCGGCCGGTATTCGAAGTGCATGGTGTCGTAGTGATACCATTTGCCGCCCCAGATGAAGCCGTGGCGCTCGAAGATGTCGACGATCTCGCGCGGCATCCGGTTCTTGTAGGGAATTGTCTTGGCCTTGCCGGCCCACAGCCAATAGTCCGAATATTTCAGGTTGAGGTCGATCGCGGCGGCATATCCATGCATGCTCATCCTGCCGGTGTCGGCGACCGCGCGACATGACAGCACGCCGGCGATCGGAAATGCCGCGGCCCGGATCGCCGGCTCCAGCCGATCGATCTCGGCGGAAACTTCCTTCAGGCGATCCGCGATCCCGTTGATGCGCGTGACGCGGACCGCCTTGCCCCATGAGCGCGGCAGCCAGGTGATGGTGACGAGGTTGTTCTGAAAACCTCGCCTTGTTGCAGTCGCCGTACATCTTCCTGAAAAAGGCTTCGTTGCGAAAGCGGCCGGGATCGTCGTTCAACGAAGGTGGCTGCGAAACACCCAGCGGATAGCGCAAATGCAACTGATCGAGGATGGAAGCGTTGCGCAGCAGATCGTCAAAGGACTTGCCGCCATTGCCGTCGCCGACGGGCATCATGGTCCCGTCCCGCCAAAACACGGCGTGGTCGTCGTGTCCGGATAACGCCTCGGGGTAGGCCCTGACCAGGCGATCAAGGCTTTCGGCCGTCGTCTCGGCGTGCATCTGCACCGGCATCAGAAGCAAGCCGATCAGAATCGCGACCGCGTCGCGCGAGAGTGCTTTCACTATCGCTTTCCGACCCGGTCGATCAGCGCGACGTTGGCCTCCTCGACCGCGCTCAGTTTCGGATTCCAGCTGTTCGGCCGATACCACGCGAACCGCTCGAACCGCGCCTTGAGATCGGGAGCCTCGAAATATCGCCCCCTCCTCGCGAAGATCTCGTTGCGGGCGACACGCAATTCGTCCTTCGAAAGCTTTGCCACAGTCGTTGGCGGTAAGGACCCGCCTGTCGGAATCCGGAATGATGAAATCATTGCCGACGCCGCCATCTGACTCTGCCCGCGCGATCAATTCGACGTTGGCCTGCTCGACCTCGTTCAGCAGCGGATCCCAGGTCCTCGGCAGCGTACCAGGCGAAGCGGCTGAATCGCGCGGTCAGATCAGGAGCATTGAAGTAGCGTCCTTCACGGGCGAGGATTTCGTTGCGTGCGATGCGGAGATCCTCCTTCGACAGGCCGGTCAGATCGTCAGCCGCGAGCAGCCGGCGGTCGGAGTCCGGAAATATGAAATCCGATGGCGCCCTTGCTGCCGACGCACCTGTCGGCGCAGCCACGGACACCGGTGGCAACACCGTGTTGGTCGGTTCAGCGGTCGCGACCTGGGCGGTCGGACCGCTCGAAAAATAAAACGAACCGTCGATCGGCGAGGTCGAAACCCACGGCTGCTGCGAACTGCCGGTCGCGCGCTTCACCGTCAGCCCCACCTGATTGAAGGTCTGGAATACATCGAGCCCAGGCTTCTGCATCGTCTCGACCAGCGCCCTGGTGTAGGGGCTATGCCCGTCGTCGCCATCCAATGCGACGTTGCCGGGCTGGGTCGCGTAGGAAAGCAGCGTCCCCT
Source organism: uncultured Alphaproteobacteria bacterium (assembly GCA_963845435.1). Lineage (GTDB taxonomy): Bacteria > Pseudomonadota > Alphaproteobacteria > Rhizobiales > Xanthobacteraceae > Bradyrhizobium. Next base: position 39,388 of record CAWJSD010000014.1, on the reverse strand, counting down.
CCGGCGCGCGGATCTGGGCCAGGCCGCCGTCGGCGGAACGGAGGCCGCGGCCGCCGAACGGGTTATTCCGGCAAGCGTCCAGGATGACCAGATTGAGTTTGGTGCCGGCGCCGTCCATCTGGCGAAGCACCAGCGCCACATCGACCATCTGGAAGTCGACATCGGTCTCGCGAACCGGATTGGCGGTGATCGGCACCAGATAGTTGGTGCCTCGCACCTGCAGCCCGTGGCCGGCATAATAGAACAGCGCCACGTCGGCGCCGACCAGCTGGCTGCCGAAGCTTCTGCACGGCGGTATCGAAGCGCGCCTTGTCGAGATCGACCTGCGCATCGCCGCCGACCAGAACGAAGCCCAGCCGCTTCAGCGTGTCCGCCATCAGCAAGCGCGTCGTTCTTCGGATTAGGCAACGGCGAGACGTTTTGATAGGCGGAATTGCCGACCACCAGCGCCACGCGCTTCTCCGCCAGCGCCGCCGACGGGATCCAGCTGATCAGAAGCGCAACCGCGATATGCTTCCAGCCCATGAGGTCGATTCCGACTTTGGCAGCCGATCGAGCTTAGCAGCGTGCCCACGTCCTAAACTCATCATACGCGGGCTCGATCGCGCTCCGCGCCGAGCGGCCATAGCCGGCGATGATGAACAGCGCGCCGATCAGCGACAGATTCTTCAGCGCGTCCATCAGCGTCTTGGCGTTTTCAGGCGGCGACTGATTCCAGAAATCATGGAAGTAGAAAGTCGCCGCGGCGACGAAGATAATCAGCAGAATGGCGAAGAACCGCGCCGCGAAATTCAGCGCGATCATCAAGCCGCTGATGATCTCGAACGACGCCGACCGCGATCGCCAGCATCTGCGGCGTCGGCATCCCCGTCATGGTTTCAAGCTGCGCGGTATAGGGCAGCAGCAGCGCCGGAATGGCCACCTTGGCGGCGATGAACTCCGCGGTCGCCGGATGTCCGAAGAGCTTGGTCGCCCCCGAATAGAGAAACAACACGGCGAACAAAACTCTTCCGAAGGTAACGAAGGCGGGCATGGGTCGGCCTCATGGGTGCTGCAAATGCAAGATCGTCAAACGGCGACGCGATTATGGGCGCTCCGCCTTGGCTTTTCAAATAATCAAAGCGATTCAACGGCGTTGGTCAGCTCCCACAGAGGTTTTTCGCAAGCGGTTGTCCCCCTCCCCAAAAGCGCGAGGCCCCTTGCAACCGCTAGCCGAACAGGCTCGGTTGCGCACGGCCGGCACGCTCCTGGGCTTCGACCGCGGCGATCGCGGTCATGTTGAGCACGCCGCGCGCGGTCACCGACGGGGTCAGGATATGCGCCGGACGCGACGGCCCGATCAGGATCGGCCCGACCGGCAGCGCGTCGGCCAGCGACTTGATCATCTGATAGGCGACGTTGGCGGTGTCGAGGTTCGGCATGATCAGGATATTGGCGACGCCTTCCAGCTTCGAATGCGGCAGGATCAGCGCGCGCGCCGCTTCCGACAGCGCGGTATCGCCCTGCATTTCGCCGTCCGCCTCGATCTCCGGATGGTTCTCGCTTCAACAACGCGGTGGCGCGGCGCATCTTCCGGGAGGAATTCCGTATCATAGCTGCCGAAATCGGAATGTGACACGAACGCGATCTTCGGCTTGATATTGAAGCGCTGGACGTGGATCGCGGCCAGCGCCGCCATTTCCGCCAGTTCCTCGGCGCTCGGATTCGGCCGCACCTGGGTGTCGGCGATGAAATACGCGCCCTTGCTGGTGATCATCAGCGCCAGCGCCGCGAAATCGCGTGACCCCGGGCAGGAAGCCGATGATCTCGCGGACATGGCGCAGATGGCTCATGTAGCGGCCTTCGACGCCGCAGATCATGGCGTCGGCCTCGCCGCGGATCACCGCCAGCGCCGCGATCACGGTGGCATTGGTGCGCACCACCGTGCGCGCGGCATCGGGCGTCACGCCGTGCCGGCCGGCGACGTCGATATAGGACTGCACGTAGGAGCGATAGCGCGGATCGTCCTCGGGATTGATCAGGTCGAAATCCTTGCCGGCCTTGATCGCAAGGCCGTAACGCTTGATCCGGGCTTCGACCACCGAGGGACGTCCGACCAGGATCGGCCGCGCCAGGTTCTCTTCCAGCACCACTTGGGTGGCGTGCAGCACGCGTTCGTCCTCGCCTTCGGCATAGATCACGCGGACCGGCTGGGTCTTGGCCTTGGCGAACACCGGCTTCATGACCAGGCCGGAGCGGAACGCAAAGCGCTCGAGCTGCGCGGAATAATCCTCGAAATTCGCGATCGGGCGCGTCGCCACGCCCGAATTCATCGCCGCCTTGGCCACCGCCGGCGCGATGCGCAGGATCAGCCGCGGATCGAACGGGCTCGGGATCAGCGAGCCCGGGCCAAAGCCCTGGGTCTCGCCGCTGTCGAAACCGGGCGCGATCGCATCCGACGGCGGATCGCGCGCGAGCTGCGCGATCGCGTCGACCGCGGCGTGTTTCATGTCCTCGTTGATCGCGGTGGCGCCGACGTCGAGCGCGCCGCGGAAGATGAACGGAAAGCACAGGACGTTGTTGACCTGGTTGGGGAAGTCCGAACGTCCGGTGCAGATCATCGCGTCGGGACGGGCCTTGCGCGCCTCGTCCGGCATGATCTCCGGATTGGGATTGGCCAGCGCCATCACCAGCGGCTTGTCGGCCATCTGCTTGACCATCTCGGGCTTCAGCACGTTGGGCGCCGACAGCCCGAGAAAAATGTCCGCGCCGCCGATCACGTCGGCCAGCACGCGCTTGTCGGTCTTCTGCGCATAGACCGCCTTCCAGCGGTCCATCAGCGTGTTGCGGCCTTCATGGACGACGCCGTCGATATCGCAGACCCAGATGTTCTTGCGCTGCGCGCCGAGCGACACCAGAAGATTGAGGCAGGCGATCGCGGCCGCGCCGGCGCCGGAAGCGACGATCTTGCAGTCGGCCAGCTTCTTGCCGTTGAGCAGCAGCGCATTGGTGACGGCGGCGCCGACGATGATCGCGGTGCCATGCTGGTCGTCATGGAATACCGGGATCTTCATCCGCTCCTTGAGCTGCGCCTCGATCTCGAAGCATTCCGGACCCTTGATGTCCTCGAGATTGATGCCGCCGAAGGTCGGCTCCAGCGCCGCCACGGTCTCGACCACGCGCTCGATGGTGTCGGCGGCGATCTCGATATCGAACACGTCGATGCCGGCGAATTTCTTGAACAGGACCGCCTTGCCTTCCATCACCGGCTTCGACGCCAGCGGGCCGATATTGCCGAGGCCGAGCACGGCGGTGCCGTTGGAGACCACCGCGACCAGATTGGCGCGCGCGGTCAGCGTGGCGGCTTCGGCCGGGTTGTTGGCGATCTCGGTGCAGGCGGCGGCCACGCCCGGCGAATAGGCCAGCGCCAGGTCGCGCTGGTTGGCGAGCGGCTTGGTGGCCTGGATCTCGAGTTTGCCGGGCCGCGGCAGCCGGTGATAGGCGAGCGCCGCGGAGCGAAGATCTTCAGAATAGTACGACATGCACTTCCCCCGCGGGCTATCCGGCGCGTTCCGAATTCAGCGCTTCGGTGCCGGCTGTTCAGTTTTGCGGCAGATTGAGCCGGATGTGAAGCTCGCGCAACTGCTTCGGCGTCACCTCCGACGGCGCGCCCATCAGCAGGTCGTCGGCCTGCTGGTTCATCGGGAACAGCGAGATCTCGCGCAGGTTGTTGGTGCCGCACAGCAGCATGACGATGCGGTCGACGCCCGCCGCCATGCCGCCATGCGGCGGCGCGCCGTACTGGAACGCGCGGTACATGCCGCCGAAGCGCTCGACCACGTCCTTTTCGCCATAGCCGGCGATCTCGAACGCCTTCACCATCGCCTCGGGCCGATGGTTGCGGATGCCGCCGGAGGCGATCTCGTAGCCGTTGCAGGTGATGTCGTACTGGAACGCCTTGATGGTCAGCGGATCCTGCCCGTTGAGCGCATCGAGGCCGCCCTGCGGCATCGAGAACGGGTTGTGCGAGAAGTCGACCTTCTTGTCGTCCTCGTTGTACTCGTACATCGGGAAGTCGACGATCCAGGCGAGCTCGAACCGCTCCTTGTCGATCAGGTTCAACTCCTCGCCGAGCTTGGTGCGGGCCAAGCCCGAAAACTTCCAGAACTTGTCGGGATCGCCGGCGACGAAGAACGCCGCGTCGCCTTCCTTGAGGCCGAGCTGCGTGCGGATCGCCGCGGTGCGCTCCGGGCCGATGTTGTTGGCCAGCGGACCGGCGCCCTCGCCGCCTTCGCGCCACATGATGTAGCCGAGGCCCGGCTGGCCCTCGCCCTGCGCCCAGGAGTTCATCCGGTCGCAGAACGCGCGGGAGCCGCCGCCCGGGCCGGGGATCGCCCAGACCTGGTTCTTGGGGTCTTCCAGCATCCGCGCGAACACCTTGAAGCCGGAGCCGCGGAAATGCTCCGAGACCTCCTGCATGATGATCGGATTGCGCAGATCGGGCTTGTCGCTGCCGTATTTCTTCAGCGCCTCGGCGAACGGAATCCGCGGCCAGCCCTTGGTCACGGGCTTGCCCTTGGCGAACTCCTCGAACACGCCGGTGATGACGGGCTCGACCGCGGCGAAAACATCTTCCTGCTCGACAAAGCTCATTTCGAGGTCGAGCTGATAGAACTCGCCCGGCAACCGGTCGGCGCGCGGATCCTCGTCGCGGAAACACGGCGCGATCTGGAAATAGCGATCGAAGCCCGACATCATCAGCAGTTGCTTGTACTGCTGCGGCGCCTGCGGCAGCGCGTAGAACTTGCCCGGATGAATCCGCGACGGCACCAGGAAGTCGCGCGCGCCTTCCGGCGACGAGGCCGTCAGGATCGGGGTCTGGAACTCGAAGAAGCCCTGGCTCTTCATCCGCTTGCGCATGGAATCGACGATCGCGCCGCGGGTCATGATGTTCTGGTGCAGTTTCTCCCGACGCAGGTCGAGGAAACGGTACTTAAGCCTTATGTCTTCGGGATATTCCTGGTCGCCGAACACCGGCATCGGCAGTTCACCGGCCGGCCCCAGAACCTCGATCTCGTTGACGTAGAGCTCGACCATGCCGGTCGGCAGTTCCGGATTGTCGGTGCCGGCGGGACGGCGGCGCACCTTGCCGTCGATCCGCACCACCCATTCCGAGCGCAGCTTTTCGGCATCCTTGAACGCCGGCGAATCCGGGTCGGCGACGCATTGGGTCAGGCCGTAATGGTCGCGCAAATCGATGAACAGCACGCCGCCATGGTCGCGGATGCGATGGCACCAGCCGGAAAGACGGACGGTCTGGTCGATATCGCTGTCGCGGAGCGCGCCGCAGGTGTGGGACCGGTAACGATGCATGGAAACCCTGAAAACAATCGGAGAAAGCGAATCGGAGCGGCGAAGCCTGCCCCGCAAGAGCGTCAGGGTTTACCCGAGGCGGCCAAGCGCGGCAACCGAAGGCATCGCCGTTTTGAGCCTCAAATCGGCCTCCGGAGCGCCAAAAATGACCAAAACGGCGTGACCGGGCAGCAGATCGGGCGGAAGCCGATTGCCTATTCACGGAGCACGCCTATCTTGAGTTCATGACGGTGCATTTCCCATTTCAGAACACCTATTCGGCGCTGCCGGCGAACTTTTTCGCACGTGTGGCTCCGACCCCGGTGGCTTCGCCGCGACTGGTCAAATTGAACCGTCCGCTGGCGATTCATCTCGGCCTCGATCCGGAGTTGCTTGCAAGCCCGGAAGGTGCCGAAATCCTTGCCGGCAAGCGGCTGCCCGACGGTGCCGACCCGATCGCGATGGCCTATGCCGGCCATCAGTTCGGGCATTTCGTACCGCAACTCGGCGACGGCCGCGCCATCCTGCTCGGCGAAGTGATCGACGCCGATGGCGTCAGGCGCGACATCCAGTTGAAGGGCTCCGGTCCGACACCGTTCTCGCGACGGGGCGACGGCCGCGCCGCGTTGGGTCCGGTGCTGCGCGAATATATCGTCAGCGAGGCGATGGCCGCGCTCGGCGTGCCGACCACGCGATCGCTCGCGGCGGTCGTGACCGGCGAGAACGTGATGCGCGAGACCATGCTGCCGGGCGCGGTGCTGACCCGCGTCGCCTCGAGCCATATCCGCGTCGGCACCTTCCAGTTCTTCGCCGCGCGCAACGACACCGATGGCGTGCGGCGGCTGGCCGATCATGTCATCGCCCGGCATTACCCCGACGCCGCCAACGCCGAGCGCCCCTATCATGCGCTGCTCGCCGGCGTGATCGCGCGGCAGGCCAAACTGGTCGCGCGCTGGCTGCTGGTCGGTTTCATCCATGGCGTGATGAACACCGACAACACCTCGATCTCGGGCGAGACCATCGATTACGGCCCGTGCGCGTTCATGGATCACTACGATCCGGCGGCGGTGTTCTCCTCGATCGACGAACAAGGCCGCTACGCCTATGCCAACCAGCCGCGGATCGCGCTGTGGAATCTGACCCGGCTGGCGGAATGCCTGCTGCCGCTGTTGTCCGACGACCAGGAAAAGGCGATTGCGGTGGCGCAGGCGCAGCTCGGCGATTTCGCCGAGCAATTCACCGGCGCCTATCAGGCCGGCCTGCGCCGCAAGATCGGCCTGTTCACCCAGCGCGACGGCGACGAAGCGCTGGTGCAGGATCTGCTGGACGCGATGGCGCAGAATTCCGCCGATTTCACCCTTACCTTCCGCGGCCTCAGCGACGCCGCGCGCGATCCGCAAAACGATACCGAAGTCCGGCAATTGTTCACCGAAGCGGCCGCGTTCGACGAATGGGTGGCCCGGTGGCGGCAGCGTATCGGCGACGAGCCGCAATCCGCCGCCGAGCGATCGGCCGCAATGCGCTCGGTCAATCCGGCCTTCATTCCGCGCAACCACCGCATCGAAGCCGTGATCCAGGCCGCCGTGAACCGCGACGACTACACACCGTTCGAGGAATTGCTGAGGGTGCTGGCAAAGCCGTTCGAGGATCAGCCGGAATATGCTGGCTATGCCGAACCGCCGAAGCCCGAACAGCGCGTGTTGCAGACGTTCTGCGGGACGTAACAACGCCAGCCTGCCCAAACACATCAAAAAAGATTGTTACTCCGGGTTCGCGCAAGAGCGCACCCCGGAATGACAGGGATAAGCGTTCTCGCGACATGATGCGTCCGAGTTTTGCACATCGTTTCGCCCCGGAAAATAAAGGGCGTGGGGAATGCCGGGTGCCCGATGCACCCGCAGCCGCGCGTGTAGTGGTAGTAAGCACGCGCGTTAGTCACCACGGTCGCACCGGAATCACCCGGCATTCCCGCACGCGATGGTGTTACGGTTTCCTTCGTGCTCTTCCTGGTGACCGGGCTTGTTTGCCACCATTGCCTGCGAACAAGTTCGCAAGCGTGACGCCAGCGTCGGGGCGTCAGAACCACACGACTTCGCCGTCCGCATCAGCGCTATTCGTCAAAAACGCATCCGCGTCCACCGCATCCCATGCCCAACGTCCGTGACGATCGCGAAACGTCCCTCTCATGAGGCACGGGATATCAGCCATACGCAGATGATTTGCGGAGGAAAGGAAGCGAAAAATTTTTGCAAGCGGGACTGGACAGGCCAAATCAGATTACAATGATTGGAGAATTTCCCGACCACGCGCAATCGGCGTGAAGGGACATCACTCAGCGCTCCGCGAACCCAATTAGCCGAGCCGGTCTTCCCCGTTCGAGCCGCGTATGCCGGGTCACAAAACGGTCTCCGGCGGAGCAAAGCATTTCGCATTCCATGGGAACCGCACCGCCCGGTTGCGACCACTTCTGAATAACAGTCCGCGATCTTCGATCGGCCATAACCGATCGTTCGCCTACGCGCAGCAATGCGTCAAAAAGTTTGTCTCACAAGAGAACGGCGCCGCCTCACCTCGGCGCATTAACCCCACTTCTTAAACCTCCATCCACCATGTGCCGAGTTGCCCTCGCGGCCCGGTCCACAAATTAACAAACCCTCAACACGTCCCCGCCAAATCTCGCGGATTAACTGGGGATTATTGCCGTGGACGCGTTGGTGTTCGAATTCATGGGGTTGGCGATGGTGGCTTTGTGCGTCATCGTGCTGGCGGTGCCGTCGGGGCGGCGCGCGACCCGGCGCCCTAGCGACTTCTGAAAGGCCGAATTTTCCGTTTTCCGGCCGGACCGGCCGCTCAGGCCGCCGAATCGCCGGCTGAAAACGATTTCAAGGCTCGAATTCGTCGCAGCACCCTTGACATATCAGCGCTTTCGGCAGAACGCCGTCGTGGAAGCGTTATGGACCGTTCATGGATCTGATTACCACTACTTCGGAACTCGCAGCCGTCTGCGACCGCCTCGCCAAGCACCGGGTCATTACCGTCGACACCGAGTTCCTGCGGGAGACGACATATTATCCGCTGCTCTGCGTCGTTCAGATGGCGAGTGCGGACGAAGCAGTCGTGATCGACACGCTGGCGCCGGGGCTCGACCTCAAGCCATTTTTCGAGTTGATGGCCAACGAAGCGGTGCTGAAAGTGTTTCACGCCGCCCGCCAGGATATCGAAATCGTCTGGCACCAGTCGGGCACTATCCCGCATCCGATCTTCGACACCCAGGTCGCGGCAATGGTGCTCGGCTACGGCGACAGCATCGCCTATGACCAGCTGGTCGAGCGCATCACCGGCCACCGGCCCGACAAGACCCATCGTTTCACCGATTGGTCGCGCCGGCCGTTGACCGAGGAGCAGATGCATTATGCGGTGTCCGACGTCACCCATCTGCGCGACGTCTTCGCCGCCCTCGATGCCGATTTGAAGAAACGCAGCCGCAGCGATTGGGTCAGCGAGGAAATGGAAGTCCTGACCTCGCCCAAGACCTACGATTTTCATCCCGAACGCGCCTGGGAGCGGCTCAAGACCCGGGTGCGAAAGCCGAAGGAACTCGCGGTGCTGATGGAAGTCGCGGCCTGGCGCGAACAGGAAGCGCAAAGCCGCGACGTGCCGCGCAGCCGCGTGCTGAAGGACGACGCCGTTGGCGACATCGCCACCCATGCCCCGACCAGCCTGGAGCGGCTCGCCAACCTGCGCTCGTTGCCGAAGGGTTTTGACCGTTCGAAATGGGGCACCGATATCGTTGCCGCGGTACAGCGCGGCCTGGCGCGCGATCCCGCCAGCCTGCCCAAGATCGAAAAGCCCCGCGGCAATTCCAACGGTGCTGCGACCGTCGAATTGCTGAAGGTGCTGCTGCGAATGACCTCGGAGCGCCATGCCGTCGCCAGCAAGGTGATTGCGACCGTGGACGATCTGGAACAGATCGCGGCCGACGATAATGCCGATGTCGGCGCCCTGCACGGCTGGCGCCGCGAACTGTTCGGCGAGGCCGCGCTGGCGCTCAAGCATGGCCGATTGGCACTGGCGATGGAAAAAGGCCGGGTCGTCCGGGTCGATCGCTGATCGCGCCACGTCGCGCGATCATTGCTAAAATATATTTGGAAACATTTTAAAACGATTGGGGGTCGAGTTTCGGGCGAGCCCTAGCGGCACGTCCCGTTCTGGTCCGCATCGTCATTGTCGTTGTCTGAAACGACCTTGAGCGCCTGCGAGATCTCGACCAGCGCCATCGACAAAATATACGCGCTGGTCGCCAGATGCAGATGGCGGGCTTTCTCGATCGCCGTCGAGAGAATCGCCGACAGTTCTTTGAGGTCGCTCGCGCGTGTCACGGCCTGCTACTCGCTCGTTCTCCGAGCTGTTGGCGTTAGCACGGTAGATCCCGGCTAATCCATTGATAAATTAGTTTGGTGCTACAAACCACCGCACTTTGAAACAAAATGAGGTCGATCGCAATCGAGCACTCACACTCAATGAGACAAAATGGCAGCGAAACAAAATTGCCGTCACACAGAAATCCGGTCGGCAGCCCCCTTGATGTCAAAACCAGACTCAACGCGGGCGTAATTGCCGATCACCTTGATCACCGCGAGCTTGTAAGACGTTGCATCGCCGACGCCGGGACGCCGGCAGGCCACCGCGTCGCTGACCACTTGCCAGCGGTGGCTGCGATGAAAGCCGTCGATCACAGTCGAGAGCACCGTCTCGTCGAGCGAAAAGCCCATCAGGACGCAGCGGATACTCCGCAGGTTGGACATATACTCGGCAAACCGGGTCGAACTATAGGCCGACGGCAGCGGGTGTTCGAAGGTGAGTTCTCCGGGTTTCGGTTTGAACTCCGCGATCCAGTCCGTCAGGTTGCACGCCGGATTGAACCAGGCCGCCTGCGCGATCCGTTTCAGGTGCATGACCGGCCACAGATTGTTGCGCCACAGCGCCATCAACTCCAGGCAGCGCGAGGTGATCGCCTCGGCGTCGGCGATGACATGCCGACGGCCTTCGGTGAGATATTCGGTCTGCAAATCGGCGCAAACCAGAATAGCGGGATCGTCATGCATGGCAGGCCCCACCATTGAAAGCGAACGCGTCGGCTCAGACCGGGCGTAACGGCGAGGTCACGGCGCGTCCGGCCGAGACGTCGAGCACGCCGGGCCGGTCCCAATCGCCTTCGGGGCGAATGATCACATAGGGATCGCTGTCGAGCGTGATCGCATCGGCGCCGGGTTCGATATCGAGCACCATTTCGGTGTAGGAGAAATCCGAGAAGGTGATCTTCCTGTTGTGGCCGAGCGGCCGGGCGCCGAAATGCGCCCAGAAATCCACCAGGCGGTCCTGCGCCTGACCGTAGATCTTCCTGAAACCCTTGCGTTTGACGTAGTCGACACTGGCCTGCACCAGCTTGAACGACAGCCGCGAGCGCCGGAACTGATGCCGCACCGCCAGCCGCTCGACCTTGGCAAACTCGCCGAAGAAGCGCACCCGCAGGCAGCCGGCGGGTTCGGAGCCGACGAAGCCGAGGAAATGCGCGGCGACCAGATCGTTGCCGTCGAACTCTTCTTCGAACGGACAATCCTGTTCGGCCAGATAGACCGCCGAGCGGATCGACGTCACCAGCATCAGATCGTTGGGATCGCGGGCGATGCGAACCGAAATCGCGCGCGGGTTCGGTTTGCCCGACGATGGAAGCCTAGTGCCGTGCATCTGCGAAGCTCCTTGTTTGATTATTTTTATTAAAGTCGGAGGTTTTCGCCACGGCGCGATTCCATGGCCGTTCGTAGCACCAGAGTTCGTGCTGATAGGTCGGGATCGGTTCGAAGCCGAGCGCGATCATCAAATTCCGTCCGTCCGCGCTCGACGGCTGCGCGAACAGATCGGCCGGCGCCAAGCGCGGCGAGGAAAGATGCGTCGATACGTTGCCAAGCCCCGCCATCGCACGGCCTTGACCCGCGATCGCCCACACATAGATCGCGGAGACGTCATCGCCTCGATCCGCGAGCAATCCGACGTCGGGCTGCGTCAGGTTTATTTCGTCAAGAATGAGCGCGTCATGTCCGCGGCAATTAAGATAAAGAAAAGCCACCGCGCCAAGCAGCTTGTTGTTTCGCTTGAAAGTCACGATACTATCGGGATCGAAGGCGAAATAATTTTCGAGGTCGTGTTCCGCGATTTGAACTCCCGGCACCAACCGGTTCGCCATCTCGGCAAGCGCTGAAAGCTCGCATCGTCTTGCGGGCCGCACCTCTATTTCAAGGCTTTTCGGCAGCCGATCGAAGTCGTGTCTTGCGGCGAAAGTGGGTCTTTGCAGGGCTCTGTCGTGCATCTATCGTCTCTTTCGCTGCCGTTAGGCGCACCATACCGAGTGGGATGTTTGGGTATGCAGCAACTATTGCATCGGGGTGCTGCGGTGACGCAGCACCGGCCGGACGAAATTTTGGACGCGTCGTGGGATGATCTGAAATCCTTCCTGGCGTGCGCACGATTTAAGAGCTTTCGAAACGCCGCCGAAGCGCTGGCGGTGACCAGCACGACCTTGATGCGCAGGGTCGACCGCCTTGAAGAACGCATCGGCTGCAAATTGTTCCTGCGCGACCAGAGCGGCTTGACGCTCAGTGACGAAGGTGCCGCAATGGTCGGCGACCTCGCCGAGATGGAACGTCACGCCTTCAACGTGTTTCGCCGGGCTGCGCAATCCTCGAACGAAGCTGCGGGTTCGGTGCGCGTTGCCGTGACCGAAGGACCGGGCAATTTCTGGATCCTGCCGCGGCTGATCGATTTTCAAAAGACCTATCGCAAGATCACGGTCGATCTTCGCTGCGCCATGGAGCAGGCCGATGTCGCGAGGCTGGAGGCCGACATCGCCATTCAACTGGAGCCGCCGACCAATCCCGATCTCATCGTCACCAAGCTCGGACGGCTGCACATCCACGCGTTCGTTTCGGAAGATTATCGTGCCCGTTACGGCGTGCCGTCGCTGGCCGACATCAGATCGCACCGGCTGGTGGTGCAGCACGCGCCGCAGGTCGACGACAGTGCGTATGCGCGGGTGCTGGGGCTGACCTCGCTGGAAGGCATTGTCGGGATCAAGACCAATTCCAGCATCGGCGTTCTCTATGCGGTGGAGCGCGGCGCCGGCATGGGTTTTCTGCCGACGGCGTCGGTGGCGCTCGGGGCGGCACTGGTTGCGGTCGATCTCGGCGTCCATCATCACGCCGATCTCTGGCTGACCTACCACAAGGAGTTTCGAAACTCCGACCGGCACAAGATCGTGATCGACTGGCTACGAAGGATCTTCGATCCGAAAACCTATCCGTGTTTTCGCGACGAGTTCATTCACCCCAACGAGCTGGTGCCGCTGATGGCGGCATCGCGCGCGGATTTCGGCCTGCAGGGATACGCCGCCGCCACGCCGGCCTGAGCCGCGCGCCCTGGCCGATTTTTTATCCGCCGCGCGCCGGCGAGATCAGGGCGTCGTCACCCCCTACATCGCCCGGCGTTCGGCAGGTGTCGCCGTCGAGGCGAAGCTTGCCTTCGGCCAGCAGCCTGAGCGCCTCGGGATAGATGCGATGCTCGACGGTGAGGATGCGCGCCGCCAGCGTATCCGGCGTGTCGCCGTCGTGAACCCTGACCGCGCCCTGCATCAGGATCGGCCCGGCGTCGGTTTCCGGAATCACGAAATGCACGGTGGCGCCGGAAATTTTCACGCCGGCCTTGAGCGCCTGCGCTGCCGGGTCAATGCCCGGAAACGACGGCAGCAGCGAGGGATGAATGTTGAGCATGTTGCCATGCCAGCGCTGAACGAACTCGGCGGTCAACAGCCGCATGAAGCCGGCAAGGCAGATCAGATCGGCCCGGCTTTGCGCCAGCGCGCGCTGCAGCACGGCCTCGAAGCCGGCGCGATCCTTGCCGAACGGCTTGCTCTCGATCACCGTGGCGGGAATGCCGTTGGCTTCGGCGATCTTAAGCCCGCCGGCATCGGCGCGGTTGGAAATCACCGCGACGATCTCGGCCGGAAAATCGGCGGCCCCGGCGGCCTCGATCAGCGCGGCCATGTTGGATCCGCGTCCCGAAATCAATATGGCGACGCGACGTTTCATCGCGTCACCAGGCCAGATCGAGATGACCGTTATAGACCACGCGATGCTCGCCTTGAGCGTCGTTTTGGGCTGCGATCACTTCGCCCAGCAGCGCGACGCTCTCGCCGCCCTGGGTGAGGACGTCGGTGACCTCATCGATGGCGTCGGGCCGGACGATCGCGATCATGCCGATGCCGCAGTTGAAGGTGCGCAGCAATTCGAGCTCGGCGATGCCGCCCTGCTCCGCCAGCCATTTGAACACCGGGAGCACCGGCAGCCGCGCCAGATCGATGCCGACGCCGAGATGCTTCGGCAGCACCCGCGGGATGTTGTCGGTGAAGCCGCCGCCGGTGATGTGGGCGAGGCCCTTCACGGCGCCGGTTTCGCGGATCGCGCGCAGGCAGGATTTGACGTAAAGCCGGGTCGGCGTCAGCAGCGCGCCGCCCAAAGTCATGACCGGCGAGAACGGCGCCGGATCACCGAACTTGTAGCCCGATTGTTCGACGATCTTGCGCACCAGCGAGAAGCCGTTGGAATGGACGCCTGACGACGCCAGCCCGATCACGGCGTCACCGACCGCGATGTCGGGGCGCGGCAGCAGCGTGCCGCGCTCCGCGGCGCCGACCGCGAAGCCTGCCGAGATCGTAATCGCCATCCTTGTAGAGCCCGGGCATTTCGGCGGTCTCGCCGCCGATCAGCGCGCAGCCGGATTCCCGGCAGCCTTCCGCGATGCCCGCCACGATCGCCGCGGTGGCTTCCGGATCGAGCTTGCCGCAGGCGAAGTAATCCAGGAAGAACAGCGGCTCGGCGCCCTGCACCACGAGATCGTTGACCGACATCGCCACCAGATCGATGCCGATGCCGCCATGCAGCGCGGTTTCGATCGCGATCTTGACCTTGGTGCCGACGCCGTCGGTGGCGGCCACCAGAATGGGATCGGTGAAGCCCGCAGCCTTAAGGTCGAACAGGCCGCCGAAACCGCCGATCTCGGCGTCGGCGCCGGCCCGCGCGGTGGCGCGCACCAGCGGCTTGATCATGTCGACGAGGCGATTGCCCGCATCGATGTCGACGCCCGAATCTGCGTAAGTGAGGCCGTTCTTGCGGTCGGTCATGCCCTGTTCCAGATCATGCGGCTGGTTACGTCGGAATTCGCCGCCGTGCAATGGCTCGCAAGCCGCCGCGAGCTGTACTATCTAGAGCGGAACCGGCCCGGCGTAAAAGGCCGGATCTGTCGTGAAATCAGGCCGGTAGCCGGGAAGCGCCGCGTTGAGCATACCTAACATCATCACGCTGGGCCGCATCCTGCTGGTCCCGTTCATCGTGTGGGCGATCGCCTCGAACCAGCTCGAGGTCGCGTTCGCGATCTTCGTGATCGCCGGCGTCAGCGACGCGGTCGACGGGTTTCTGGCCAAGCATTTCAACATGAGCAGCGAATTGGGCGCCCTGCTCGATCCCCTGGCCGACAAGGCGCTTCTGGTGTCGATCTATATCGCGCTCGGGATCTGGGGTGCGATTCCGCACTGGATCGTGATCCTGGTGGTGTCGCGCGACATCATGATCGTCGGCGCGGTGATCGTATCATGGGTGTTCGGCAAGCCGATCCCGATGAAGCCGCTGATGGTGTCGAAGCTTAATACGGTGGCACAGGTAACATTTGCGGCGCTGGTGCTGGCATCGCTCGGCTTTCATTTCAATTCAAAGCCCTACGACGAAATCCTGATGGGATTTGTAACGGTCTTTACATTGCTTTCGGTATCCTTCTATCTCGTGGAGTGGGCGCGGCACATGAGCACGATCGAGGCCAGCTAGGCCCGATCAGCCCCGCGCCGTGCTACCCCGGTATCCGATCCCGATTTGGAGCGATGGCGTGGCAGGCCGCGTTGAACCCCGACAGCTTGCATTGGCGTTGCCTCACGCCGAGAGCCTCAGCCGCGACGATTTTCTCGAAGGGCCGGCCAACGCCGCAGGCCTGGCGCTGATCGAGAGCTGGCCCGACTGGCCCAACCGGGTCATGCTGCTGGTGGGCCCCGAGGGCTCCGGCAAAAGCCATCTCGCCTCCATCTGGGCCGCACAGGCCGGGGCGCGCGCAACCAGCGCGCACGCGCTGACATCGGCCGAAATTCCCGCCGAGTTGGCCACCGGCGCGCTGGTGGTGGAAGACCTGAAGGCGTCCGAATTCGACGAACGCGCCCTGTTCCACCTGTTGAACCTCGCCCGCGAAGATGCGGCCTATGTCCTGATCACCGCGCGCCAATTGCCTTCGGCGCTTGCCGTCGAGTTGCGCGATCTGAGGTCGCGGCTGCGCGCGATCCCGACGGTGGCGCTGCTGCCGCCCGACGATCAATTGTTCCGGGCGCTGATCATCAAATTCTGCGCCGACCGCCAGCTGGCTGTCGACGAGAGCGTGGTCAATTTCGTCGCCAACCGGATCGAACGCTCCTTTGCTGCCGCGCGCCAGGCGGTGGCGCTGCTGGACTCCGAAGCGTTGCGATTGGGCCGGCCGGTGACCCGGGCGCTCGCGGCCGAGTTGCTGCGCGACGCCTGACCTCGGCCCAGCCCCCGGCACGGCGTTTCCTCCACCGGATACCGGCGGTGACGCCTTGACGGCGTGCCCGGCAGGAACATCAATGGCTTGGAAGAATAGTTAGCGCTACCCACATGGGTCTGGAGGCCACCGGCCTCCTCCAAGATGGATTGAAATCTGATGGATTCCGAACAAGCCATTGTAATCAAAGACAAAGAAGCCTCGATCGGGGCCGTGTCGCCGATGGCCCACAGCCCCGAGCGCTTTATCAACCGAGAGCTGTCCTGGTTGCATTTCAACCGCCGGGTGCTCGAGGAATTGGTCAATGCCGGCCATCCCGCACTGGAGCGGGTCAGGTTCCTGTCGATTTCCGCCAACAATCTCGACGAATTTTTCATGGTTCGCGTTGCCGGCATCAAGGCCCAGGTGCGCGAAGGATTTACCGAGCGGAGCCCCGATGGCCTGACGCCGTCGGAACAATTGGTGCTGATCAACGAAACGGTTTCAAAGCTGGCCACCGATCAGCAGGCGATCTGGCGCGACCTGCGCGATATCCTCAAAGGCGCCGGCATTGTGCTGGTCGATGGCCGCGACGTCACCAAGACCGAACGGGCCTGGGTCGAGGAGCACTTTCTCCACAACATTTTTCCGCTGCTGACCCCGCTTGCGATCGATCCGGCGCACCCGTTCCCGTTCATCCCGAGCCTCGGCTTTACGGTGGCGCTGCACCTGGCGCGGGTATCCGACGGCAAGCCGATGAACGCGCTGATCCGTATGCCCGGCAAGATCGACCGCTTCATCCGGCTGCCATCAGGCAAGGACGGCTCGGTGCGGCTGATCACCCTGGAAGAAGCCACCGGCCTGTTCATCGGCCGGCTGTTCCCCGGCTATACCGTGCAGGGTCAGGGCGCGTTTCGCATCATCCGCGACTCCGAACTTGAAATCGAGGAAGAAGCCGAAGACCTGGTGCGGCTGTTTGAAACCGCGCTGAAGCGGCGGCGCCGCGGATCGGTGATCCGGCTCGAGATCGAGGCCAAGATGCCCGACGAGTTGCGCACCTTCGTGCAGCACGCGCTGTCCACCGCGCCCGATGAGGTCCTGCTGGTCGACGGCGTGCTCGCGATGAACGAATTGTCGCAACTGACCCGGCTCGACCGGCCCGACCTCGAATTCGTGCCTTACGTGCCACGCCATCCCGAGCGGGTGCGCGACCATGGCGGCGACATCTTCGCCGCGATCCGGCAAAAGGACCTGATCGTTCACCACCCCTATGAATCATTCGACGTCGTTGTGCAGTTCCTGCAGCAGGCGGCGCGCGATCCGGACGTGGTCGCGATCAAGCAGACGCTATACCGCACCTCGAACAACTCGCCGATCGTGCGCGCGCTGGCGGAGGCCGCCGAGGCCGGCAAATCGGTCACCGCGCTGATCGAGCTCAAGGCGCGGTTCGACGAGGAAGCCAACATCCGTTGGGCCCGCGACCTCGAACGCGCCGGCGTACAGGTGGTGTACGGATTTATCGAACTCAAGACCCACGCCAAGCTGTCGCTGATCGTACGGCGCGAGGGCGGCAGCCTGACCACCTACGTTCACACCGGCACCGGCAACTACCATCCGGTGACCGCGCGCATCTATACCGATCTATCTTATTTCACCTCGGATCCGATCATCGGGCGCGATGCCGCGCGGGTGTTCAACTACATCACCGGATATGCCGAACCGAGCGACATCGAAAAGATGGCGGTGTCGCCGCTGACGCTGCGCAAGCGCATCATCCAGCACATCAATGACGAAGCCAGCCACGCCCGTCACGGCAAGCCGGCCGCGATCTGGATGAAGATGAACTCGCTGGTCGACCCCGATATCATCGATGCGCTGTACGAGGCGTCGCAGGCCGGGGTTCCGATCGAATTGGTCGTGCGCGGTATCTGCTGCCTGCGGCCCGGCATATCAGGCCTGTCGGACAATATCCGCGTCAAATCGATCATCGGCCGCTTCCTCGAACACGGCCGAATTCTACTGCTTCGGGATGGGTCACGGCCTGCCCGGCACCAAGGCGGCTGTGTATATCTCCTCCGCCGACATGATGCCGCGCAACCTCGACCGCCGCGTCGAGGTGCTCTGCCCGTTGCAAAATCCCACGGTGCATCAGCAGGTTCTGGAACAGATCATGGTCGCCAATTTGAAGGATACCGAACAAAGCTGGCAATTGTTGCCGGACGGATCGTCAACGCGTATGAAGGCCGCCAAGGGCGAAGAGCCCTTCAATCTGCACAACTATTTCATGACGAATCCGAGTTTGTCAGGCCGTGGTAAGTCACTTAAGGAATCCTCGCCACGGCGACTCACCCGCCGCAATGAGCGCCAACAATCGTCATAAGGAATTTCTCACGTGAAGCGGCCGCGCAAACGCGCCTCCAGCGTCGCGGTCATCGACATCGGCTCCAACTCGGTTCGTCTCGTGGTCTACGCGTCGATGGCGCGCAGCCTCGTCACCATCTTCAACGAGAAGGCGCTGTGCGGACTGGGTCGCGAAGTCCAAAGCACCGGCCTGTTGGCGCCCGATGCGGTGGCCAAGGCGCTGACGTCGCTGCGTCGGTTTCGCGCGCTGTGCAAGGTGCAGAAGGTCGGCCGGGTCCATGCCATCGCCACCGCCGCCTGCCGTGACGCCAGCAACGGCCCTGATTTCATCGCCCAGGCCGAACGCATTTGCGGCGTGCCGATCGAGATCCTGTCGGGACCGCGCGAAGCCAGGCTATCGGCGCTCGGCGTCATTTCCGGCATCCACAATCCCGACGGCATCGTCGGCGATCTCGGCGGCGGCTCGCTCGAGCTGATCGACGTGCATGGCAATCGCCTGCGCAGCGGCATCACCTTGCCGCTCGGCAGCCTTGCATTGCAGGACGCCTCGGAGAAGTCGCCGAAGCGCGCCGAACGGATCGTCAAGGCCGACCTTACCGGCGTCGCCCAGCTCACCGCGGGCAGCGGCCGCACTTTCTACGCGGTCGGCGGCACCTGGCGCGCGCTGGCGCGCATTCACATCGTCCAGAGCGGCTATCCGCTGAAGGTCATGCACGGCTATTCGATTCCGGCGGCCGACGCGCTCGATTTCGTGCGGCGGCTGCGCCGCCTGGTCGCGACCAACACGCTCGCCAATATCGAGGTGGTCGCCGATGCCAGGCGGCCGCTGCTGACTTATGCCGCGCTGGTGCTCGAATATATCATCCGCGTCGCCAAGCCGAAAACCATCGTGTTCTCGACCTTCGGCGTCCGCGAAGGCCTGCTCTATGAGATGCTGCCGCCCTCCGAGCACGCCAAGGATGGCCTGCTCTGCGCGGCGCAGGATCTCAACGTGTTGCTGTCGCGATCCGCGCGCCACGCCCAGGAACTGATCGGCTGGACCGATCGGCTGATCCGGGTCGCCAAGCTCAAGGAGACCGAGGAGGATCGGCGGCTGCGTCACGCTGCCTGCCTGCTGTCGGATATCGGCTGGCGGGTGCATCCGGACTATCGCGGCGAGCAGACGCTTAATTTGATCACCAACGGCAATTTCGGCTCGATCAGCCATCAGGGGCGGGCCTTCATCGCGCTGTCGGTGTTCTATCGCTACGCCGGCCTGAGTGAAGAAAACGAGCCGCCGCCGCTGATCCGCCAATTGGTACCACCCGCATTGGTCGACCGCGCCCGGCTGCTCGGCGCCGCGTTCCGCGTTGCGCATCTGGTATCGGCCGCGCGCCCGGGCGTGCTGCCGGCGACGCATTTCCGCACCCAGGAACGCAAGCTGATGCTGGTGTTCGAGCATCGGATGGTCGATCTGGTCGCCGACCGCGTCGGCAGCCGCTTCAAGCAATTGGCGCGGCTGGTCGGCCGTACAGGGTCGATCGTGCGGCGTTGAAACGCCGAGACGCTTTAAAAACGCTCTACCCCACCTAGATAACGGTAGGTCCCGGCCACGACTATGACTAACATCGTGCCCGACACATCGGAGAACGAGCCATGGCCGACTACAGCGCATTGTCACTTGCCGAGCTGGAAGACCGCATCGCGGTCGTCAGGGATAATATCCGGCAATTGATCGAGCAGGCCGCGGGCGCGTCGGGCGGCAGTACCGAAGAGCTGGTTGCTGGACGGCTGGAGCAACAGAATGCTGAGTTGGAAACGCTGTCGAAGGCGCGCGACGCGTTGGCGGGTTGACTGAAGTGGACTACGACCGGTCGGCCGGTTGAACCGCCTCGCCCGCCGTCGTCACCGCTGGCTTGTCGATTTGTAGCAGTTTGCGCCACCGCCAGATCGAACCGACCAGCAGCACCACGATAATTCCGACTAAACCGCAGGCGATGTCGCCGCCCGTCTGCGTGAAGTGCGATGTCACGCCGAACGAGGCCAACAGTCCGTCCAATTTGACGCCGAAGGCTCCGGCGGCAAGCATTTGTAGCTTGCCGTGAATGGCGGGATCGTCCGCCACGACCTCACCCGCTACCCAGCCGAGCAGCATCGCACCGGCCCATATCAACCACGGCAGCCGGTTCAGCACCGCCATGATCAGCGCAGCGCCCGCGACGATCAGGGGAACGCTGATCGCAAGTCCGAGGACCAGCAGCGGCACATCACCGTCGGCGGCGGCGGCCACTGCGATCACGTTGTCGAGACTCATCACGATGTCGGCGACCACGACGATCTGCACCGCGGCCCACAGATGCGACGCCGACTGCACTTCTTCGTCATCCCGATCCGGCACCAGCAGTTTCGCGGCGATCACGACCAGTGCCAGGCCGCCGGCGAGCTTGAGGTATGGCAATTCCATCAAGCTCGCGACGATGCCGGTGAAGATCACGCGCAGCACTACGGCGGCGCCCGCGCCCAGAATCATGCCCCAGCGCCGTTGGCGCGGCGCCAGTCCGCGGCACGCCAGCGCGATCACCAGCGCATTGTCGCCCGACAGCAGCACGTTGATCCAGCCGATCTCGGTCAGAGCGACCCAGAATTGCGGGTGATGAATGTCGCGGTAGAACTGCGCGACCATGACGCCGATTGCGGAGGGATCGAACAGTTCCGTGATCCAGCTCAATCAGGCCTCCCCATGACCGGTGCCCGCCCTCGCTATCGCAAAAGCGTGCAACCGTGTGGCGGCTATTTGTCGCTAACCGGATGGGGTTCGCCCCCGCGCGCTTAAGTCGCGGCGGGCGTTTCCGACGCACGCATTTTGCGCCGCCGCCAGATCGTGCCGACCACCAGCACGATGATCGCGCCCAGCATGGAGCAGAGATATTCATCGATATTGCCGTCGATACGCAGATGCGGCGACCAGTGGAAGATCGACGACGTGCCGTCGAAATCGAGCGCGATCTGGCCGTCGAGCAGACGCTGCAAAAACGGCTGATCGGCCGGATCGGTTGCGATCACGTCGCCGGCGATCCAGCCCAGCAAGGCTGCGCCGAGCCAGATCAGAATCGGGAGCTTGTCCAGCACCAGCATGATCAGCGCCGCGCCGGCGATGATCATGGGAATGCTGACCGCCAGCCCGATCACCAGCAGCGGAAGCTCGCCATTGGCGGCCGCGGCCACTGCGATGACGTTGTCGAGACTCATCACGATATCGGCGATCACCACGATCCGGATCGCATGCCACAGGCTGGTGCCCGCGGTGACGTCGTCGCCTTCGTCTTCGGGGACCAGGAGATTGGCGGCGATCCAGAGCAGCGCCAGGCCGCCGGCCAGTTTCAGATAGGGCAGCACCATCAATCTTGCGACGATGCCGGTAAACGCGATCAGCAGGACCACGGCGATGCCGGCGCCGATCGTCATGCCCCAGACGCGTTGCCGAGGCGCCAGCCCGCGGCATGCCATCGCGATGACAAGCGCATTGTCGCCGGACAACAGCACGTTGATCCAGATGATCTTGCCGACCGCGAGCCAGAAGGTCGTGGTTTGCAGGTCGGCGTGGAATTGCGTCAGGAACGCGCCGATCGTGGCGGGATCAAAGACCTGCGATAGCCAGTTCACATCCCGCCCCCGTCGGCTCGCCGGCCCCCGCGGCTGATTTCAGCCCAAGGGTGCGGCAACGCCGCCGCCAATCAGCCGACGATTTCGTTGCCCGAGAAGAACTGCGCGATCTCGATCGCGGCAGTCTCGGCAGCGTCCGAACCGTGCACCGAGTTTTCGCCGATCGATTTGGCGTGCAGCTTGCGGATGGTGCCGTCGGCCGCCTTCGACGGGTCGGTCGCGCCCATCACGTCGCGATGCTTCGAGCACGGCGTTTTCGCCTTCCAGCACCTGAACCACGACCGGCGCGGAGATCATGAAGTCCACCAGTTCGCCGAAGAACGGCCGCGCCTTGTGCACGGCGTAGAAGGTCTCGGCCTGCTCGCGGGTCATGCGGATGCGCTTCTGGGCGACGATGCGAAGGCCGGCCTTCTCGATCAGCGCGTTGATCGCGCCGGTCAGATTGCGCTCGGTCGCGTCCGGCTTGATAATCGAAAAGGTGCGTTCAATCGCCATGATCTCGTCCTTGAAAACCGCTGATGGGAGTTGCGGCGCTTATATCGGCGCCATCGCCGGACGGCAAGCGATCCGGCGAGATGCCGCTGACCGCAGCCGCCGCCCCGAGCCAGAAATTACAGCGATTTCACCGAGATGAACCCATTCTGACGAGCCCATGCCGGTCCGGTTCATTTGGTCGGGCCTAACCTCGCTTCAACCGAATGGCTCCGAAACGGACGCAGACATCCGGGACCGCGATGACGCCGCTCCACACTGGAGGGCGCCGAACCTCGAGGAGATGATCATGTTTCGCAAACTCTCGCTTGTTGTATTGGCCGCGGCTTCGCTGGGCATGCCGCGCTGGCCCCGACCTCGGCCTCGGCCTGGGGTGGTGGCTTTCATGGCGGCGGATGGCACGGCGGCTGGCATGGCGGTGGCATGGCGGCTGGGGTGCCCGCGCTTCTATGTCGGCGGACCCGCTTATTACAGCGGCTACGGGTATGGTTACGGCGGCTGCTATGTGCGGCGATTGGTCCCGACTCCCTGGGGACCGCGCTGGCGCCTGATCAACCGCTGCTACTAAGACAGCCGATTTCCAACCGATTTTGACGTCCAAAAGCCCCGGATGCGACCTGCACCGGGGCTTTTCCGATTCGGCTGGAACCCTTTGCCGGTCTCTCCGCTCCCCACGCTGCTCTTGGCAGTCATGCGGGCAAAGTGTCAGCGGTGCGAAACCAATTCGGGGGGTTGCGACTTATCGCTCCGTCACCCAGCGCGAAAAACCGGAACATGCAATGACAGGGCGATTCAATGATAGCGCACGCAGCATTGACCCGGCTACCAGCCGGTCGATATGCGATGCCGTCGGCGAGCGGCTGCAGCGCGACCTGCGGCTCGACAACCTCGAACCGTCGTCCCGTCTGGACGACCTCTTGGATGAGTTGCGCCGCCAGGATGATATCGACGCCCGTTAGCGGGCGCATGCCGGATTTCGAGGCCAGATCCCCGGGATAAACAGGTTGCGTTTGCCGGCTGCTGCGGTGACAAGGCCGCATGCTTTCCATCACCGACATATCGATCCGGATCGCCGGACGGCTTCTGATCGACAACAGCTCCGCGCAGATCGTGCCGGGGGCTCGCGTCGGCTTCGTCGGCCGCAACGGCGTCGGCAAGTCGACGCTGTTTCATGCGATCCGCGGCGATTTGCCGACCGAGACCGGCAGCATCGCGATCCCGCCGCGCTGGCGGATCGGCAGCCTGGCCCAGGAAGCGCCGGACGGGCCGGAAAGCCTGATCACGGTCGTGCTCAAGGCCGATCTGGAGCGCGAGGCGCTGCTGCAGGAAGCCGAGACCGCGCACGATCCCGACCGGATCGCCGACATCCAGACCCGGCTCGTCGATATCGACGCCCATTCCGCCCCTGCGCGCGCCGCTGCCATCCTCTCCGGCCTCGGATTTTCCGCCGCCGACCAGGCGCGCTCCTGCTCGGAATTTTCCGGCGGCTGGCGCATGCGCGTGGCGCTGGCCGCGACGTTGTTCTGCGGCGCCCGATCTGCTGCTGCTCGACGAGCCGACCAACTATCTCGATCTCGAAGGCACGCTGTGGCTGGAAGATCATCTGGCGAATTATCCGCGCACCGTGATCGTCATCAGCCATGACCGCGATCTGCTCGACACTTCGGTCGACCAGATCCTGCATCTCGATCGCGGCAAGCTGACGCTCTACAAGGGCACCTATTCCTCGTTCGAGGAACAGCGCGCCACCCGCGAAATGCTCGACGCCAAGCATGCCAAGCGGCAGGCCGACGAGCGCAAGCGGCTGCAGGCCTTCGTCGATCGCTTCAAGGCCAAGGCCTCGAAAGCCCGCCAGGCGCAATCGCGCGTCAAGATGCTGGAGCGGATGAAGCCGGTCACCGCGCTGGTGACGCAGGACGTGCGCGAGATCTCGTTTCCGAAGCCCGAAAAGATGCTGTCGCCGCCGATCATCGCGGTCGACGACGTCTCGGTCGGCTACGATCCGAAAAAGCCGGTGCTCAATCGCGTCACCCTTGCGCGATCGACACCGACGACCGCATCGCGCTGCTCGGCTCCAACGGCAACGGCAAATCGACGCTGGTCAAGCTGCTCGCGAACAAGCTGCCGCCGTTCTCGGGCCATGTCACCCGCGCCGACAAGCTGTCGATCGGCTATTTCGCGCAGCATCAGGTCGACGAACTCGACCTGGAGGCTCGGCCTATGATCACGTCCGCAAGCTGATGCCGGATGCGCCCGGAAACCAAGGTGCGCGGCGCGCACCGGCGCGATCGGCTTTTCCGGCAAGGCCGGCGACACCGTGGTCAAAAGCCTGTCGGGCGGCGAAAAAGCGCGGCTGTTGCTGGGGCTGGCGACCTTCTTCGGCCCCAACATGATCATTCTCGACGAACCGACCAACCATCTCGACATCGACAGCCGCGCGGCGCTGGCCGAGGCGATCAACGAATTTCCCGGGCGCGGTCATCATGGTCTCGCATGACCGCTATCTGATCGAGGCCTGCGCCGATCAACTCTGGGTGGTGGCCGACCATGCCGTCACAAACTATGACGGCGATCTCGACGATTACCGGCGCATGGTGCTGTCGGCGCGCGGCATGCGCAGCAATTCGCGCGACCGCGGCGGCAACGAGCGCGGCAACGATCGCGACAAGC
Organism: uncultured Alphaproteobacteria bacterium; assembly: GCA_963845435.1. GTDB lineage: Bacteria > Pseudomonadota > Alphaproteobacteria > Rhizobiales > Xanthobacteraceae > Bradyrhizobium. Next base: position 14,248 of record CAWJSD010000014.1, on the reverse strand, counting down.
CGCCGCGCGCCAAAAGCGAAAAGCGCGTACCGCTGAAGCAGAAGATTTCAGATGCCGAGACCGAGATCGCCCGCATCAACGGCATCATCGCGAAAATCGATACCGCGCTGGCGCTGCCGGATCTGTTCAAGCGCGATCCGAAGCAGGCCGCGCAACTCACCAAGGCGCGCGCGGGTGCGGCCAGCGCGCTGCTGCGCGCCGAAGAAGAATGGCTGGCGGCAAGCTCGCAATACGACGAGGCGGCAAGTTGACCGCTGCGTCCAATCGATCGATTTAGCATTGCTGGAAAAGAGCCCGGCCGCAGCGGTTACGTCGCCGACGGCTTTTTCTTCCTGGGCTTGCCCGCGACCCTTGGCGGCGGCGCTGTTTCAGGGCCGCGCTCGATCGAAGACAGGCGCCCGCCGGTAAAGGTGTAGATGCCGGCGCGCGGTCCCTGCGAGTAGGTTATGACGGCGACACGATCGCCGCGCGGATCGTTCGACAAATTGACATTTTGCGGCGCGCCGATGCCGCGCACGACGTCGCATTCGGTGTGGCCGAGCGCCACGGTGCCGGTGACCGCGGGCGGCGGGGCGCCGGCGGCGCCATCGGCCAGGGCATTGGCGCCGGCCGGCGGCGCCATTCCCGAGCAGGCGCCTTCGGCGCTGACCAGATCGTCCGGCGTCACCGGCTCGTTCGGGGTCAGCGGCGGCGTCTCGATCGAAACGTTGCTGATGGACAGGCGGCCGGTGCGCGAAAACCATTGCGCGTCTTTGGACAGCAGGTCGGACTGGAACATGTCGCCCATACTTCCGCCCGAGCAGCCCGCCATCACGGGGGCCAGCAGGAGCAATGCCAGCAGCGGCTTTCGATGAGCAATCATGTCCCGCACGATCAAACGAGTTCCTGAAATGGAGTTCCCGACTGGAAGGTAAGCATTTGTACCACCATCACTTTGCGGCATGACCGTGGCTTTGCCCAAGTCTGCGCACCGAAACCGCAGATTATCATTAATTGCCGGAAATCGCTATTCGCCGCCGCTGCCAGCGGCCGCGCTCGTCGGCCTGCCAATAGGTGACCTCGAATCCCCGCGCCTTGCAATCGGTCCAGGCGCCGCGCGCCGCCGCGAGCGCCTCGGCGTCATCGCCGTTGAACACCAGAACCAGCCGCTGATAGGTCTCCGAATCCGCCGGCAACGCGGCGTTGTCGACCAGAAACCTGACATTGGCCCGGTTCGGATTGCCCTCTTCCGCGATCAGCACGATCGGCTGCTCGGCGGCGTCGCCGACGCGCCAGGTCGCATGCGGCAGAAACGAATCGTCGCGATAGGTCCACAGATGGGCGTCGAGCGCCTCGGAGCGTTCCTCCGAGGTCGACTGCACCACCACGCGCCAGCCGCGCTCCAGCGATTTCTCGAGCAGCGGCGGCAGCACGTTTTCGAGCGTCATGTCCTGCAGATGGTAGAACAGAACTTCCGTCATCCGGCGGCTACTTCTTGCTTTCGTAATAGTCCGCCACCAGCCGGTCCAGCAGCCGCACGCCATAGCCCGAACCCCAGCTGCTGATTGATCTCGGTTTTCGGCGCGCCCATCGCCGTGCCCGCGATGTCGAGATGCGCCCACGGCATGTCGTTGACGAAGCGCTGCAGGAACTGCGCCGCGGTGATCGAGCCGCCATGGCGGCCGCCGGTGTTCTTCATGTCGGCGAATTGCGAATCGATCTGCTTGTCGTATTCCGGGCCGAGCGGCATGCGCCAGACCTTCTCGCCGGTCTCGCCGCCGACCTTCGACAGCCGTTCGGCCAGTTCGTCATTGTTGGAGAACATGCCGGCATATTCGGTGCCGAGCGCCACCATGATCGCGCCGGTCAGGGTGGCGAGATCGACCATGAATTTCGGCTTGAACTTCTTGGCGACGTACCAGAGCACGTCGGCCAGCACCAGGCGGCCCTCGGCGTCGGTGTTGATGATCTCGATGGTCTGGCCGGACATCGATGGTGACGATGTCGCCGGGACGCTGCGCGTTGCCGTCGGGCATGTTCTCGACCAGGCCGATGGCGCCGACCACATTGACCTTGGCCTTGCGCGCGGCGAGCGCGTGCATCAGTCCGACGACGCAGGCCGCGCCGCCCATGTCGCCCTTCATGTCCTCCATGCCGCCGGCGGATTTGATCGAGATGCCGCCGGTGTCGAAGCAAACGCCCTTGCCGACGAACGCCACCGGCTGCGTCGCCTGACTTGCCGCCGTTCCAGCGCATGATCACGGTGCGGCCGGGATGCGCCGAGCCCTGCGCCACGCCGAGCAGCGCGCCCATGCCGAGCTTGGTCATCGCCTTGACGTCGAGCACCTCGACCTCGACGCCGACCTTGCGCAATTCGGTGGCGCGGCGGGCGAATTCGACCGGAAACAGCACATTCGGCGGCTCGTTGACCAGTTCGCGCGCCATCAGAACGCCGTCGACAATGTGGCTGTCGGGCGCGAATGCCTTGCGCGCAGCGCCGACATCGGCGACAGCGACCGACAGATCGGCTCGCAGCGCGGTGTCCTCGCCATCTTTCTTCTTGGTCTTGTAGCGATCGAAAGTATAGGCGCGCAGGCGCGCACCGGCAGCGATCGCGGCCGCCTGCCCCGGCTGCATCGGTCCATCCGGCAGATCCGCCATGATGGTGACGGCATCGGAACCGGGGCGCAGCTTGCCGGCGATGATGCCGCCGAGCTTGAGGAAATCATACTCCTTGATGGCCGACGGCTTGCCGGCGCCGATCACGATCAGCCGCGTGGATTTCAGCCCCTGCGGCGCCAGGATATCCAGCGCTGACCCGTTCTTACCCTTGAACTGGTTGGCCGCCGCCACCCGGCGGACCAGATCGGCCACAGCTCCCAGCGCCTTGGATGTGGCCTCGCCGAACTTCAACGCGTCGTCGCAAAACACGACAAGAATACCACGTGCGGCGGTTGAAAACGGGACGAAGCCGACCTTGACGGCGTCGGGCATGGGCAAATCCTCCAAAAATCAGGGCGGAAGCCGGGCCGGAAAGGCCGGGCTTTGCTGTCGTCGGCTGGGTCAAACAGCCCTCGAAATCACGTTGGCGGGCACTATGACCCGTCAGGGGCTGCAAAGCCAAGCATAGCCGTGGCGCGCGGGCCACATAACGTGAATTATTAACCATATTTCGAGCGCGCCACGGCGCAGCCATTTTGTTGAAACATCAAAGGGATGTATTGAGATAGCGGGGCTGGCCGGAGAGTTGCAGCACGACCATAGGGGATCCTGGTAACGGGATTGGTCGCAAGCTGCCGTTCCGGCTCAGATGGTGGGATCGTACGGCTACGATGGGGTCTATCGACAGGTATATCTTCCGCACGACGCTGGCGTCGTTTGCGATGGTCCTGATCAGCCTGACCGGCGTGATCTGGATTACGCAGGCGTTGCGGGATATCGACCTGATGACCAGTCAGGGTCAGACCATCCTGACCTTTCTCGGCGTCACCAGCCTGGTGATTCCGTCGCTGTTGAACATCATCGCGCCGATCGCGCTGATGATCGCGATCTCGCACACGCTGAACAAGCTCGCGACCGACTCCGAAATCATCGTGATGAACGCCGCCGGCCTGTCGCCGCTCCGGCTGTTTCGTCCGTTCGTCTACGCCACCTGCGTGGTGGCGCTGCTGGTCACCTTCCTCGCTGCCTACATGGCGCCGGACGGCCTGCGCCGAATCAAGCAATGGGACGCCGATATCACCGCCGACGTCCTGACCAACATTCTGCAGCCCGGCCGTTTCGCCCAACTCGAACAGAATTTGACGATCCGGATCCGCGAGCGCAAACCGGGCGGATTGCTCGGCGGCGTATTCGTCGATGACCGCCGCGATCCCAAGGAACGCGTTTCCATCGTCGCCGACCACGGCACCGTGCTGAAAAACGACGGCGGTTCGTTCCTGATTCTCGAAGACGGCAATCTGGAGCGAATGGAAGCCGACAAAACCGACCCCGCGATGGTCGCGTTCGGCCGCTACGCTTTCGACATGTCGAAATTCTCCAATCACAGCCAGGATGTCGCGCTTGGGATTCGCGAGCGATATCTGTGGGAATTGTTCAACCCCAGCGAAGACGACGCGATCTACAAGCAGTTGCCCGGCCAATTCCGCGCCGAACTGCATGATCGGCTGATGTCGCCGATCTATCCGTTTGCGTTCGCCGCACTGACCTTTGCCTTTCTCGGCACGCCGCGCACCACGCGACAGAGCCGCAATTTTTCGATCGGCGGTTCGATTCTCGCGGTGTTCGGCGCGCGCATGATCGGATTCGCCTGTTCGGTGATGGCGGTGAAATCGCCGATGGCGCCGCTGTTTCAATATCTGATGCTGTTCACCGCGATCGGCGGCGGCATCTGGATCATCACGTCGGGGATCGTGATCGAACCGCCGCCGGCGCTGCTGGAGGCCATCAACAGATCCAATGCGCGCCTGCTGCGGCTGTTCGGACGACCGGCCACCGCATGAGCATGATGACCAACACGCTTGGCCGTTATTTCGCCGGCCGCTTCGTGATCGCGGCGCTCGGGGTGTTTGCCAGCATTTTCCTGCTGCTGGTGCTGGTCGACTACATCGAGATGGTGCGCAAGACCTCGGGGATCGCGACGGCGTCGGCTGTCATGGTCGCGGAAACGTCGCTGTTCCGGGTACCGCAATTGCTCGAGAAACTGATGCCGTTCTGCATGCTGATCGGCGCCATGATCTGTTACCTCGAACTGTCGCGGCGGCTGGAACTGGTGGTGGCGCGCGCCGCCGGCGTCTCCGCCTGGCAGTTCATCGCGCCGGCGCTGGCCAGTTCGATCGTGCTCGGGATCATGGCGACCACGCTGTACAATCCGATGTCGGCCAATCTGCGCGAACTGTCGAAGAAGATGGAAGCCGAGATCATGGGCTCGGCGCCCGGCGGCGGCATCCCGGACGCCTCCGGCTTCTGGCTCAATCAGATCAATGACGACGGCCAGACCATCATCAATGCCGCCCGCAGCCAGCAGCAGGGCGTGCGGCTGACCGGGCTGACGATGTTCACCTTCGACAACGATTTCCAGTTCAAGGAACGAATCGAGGCGCGCGAAGCCACGCTCGAGGAAGGCCACTGGCTGTTCAAAGGCGTGCGGCGGTACTCGCTCAACGCCGCCCCGGTCGAACAGGATACCTTCAAGCTGCCGACCAGCCTGACGCCGGCCCAGGTTCGCAACAGCTTTTCGACCCCTGAAACTGTGTCCTTTTGGCAACTTCCCGGCTATATCCGGTCTTCCGAAAGCTCCGGTTTTGCGACGGCCGGATACCGGTTGCAGTACCACAAGCTCATCGCACAGCCATTTTTGCTGGCTGCGATGGTGATGTTGGCGGCTTCCGTGAGCCTGCGCTTCTTCCGTTTCGGCGGCGTGCAGAAGATGGTTTTAAGTGGCGTGGGTGCAGGCTTTCTGCTCTACGTTCTGTCGAAAGTAACTGAAGATTTGAGCAAGGCTGAGTTGATGCATCCGATCGCTGCGGCGTGGTTGCCCGTGTGCGTGGGCGGCCTCACCGGCTTTTTGGCCTTGCTGTACCAGGAGGACGGGTAGTGGCCGTTGTCGCCGCCCGCCAAGGCAGCACGACCGCGTTCCGGCGGCGCACTTTGATGCGCCCTCGCCGAACCCTGTCGGCTGCGCTCCGGGCTCCATTTTTTGCTCTGATCGCCGGTCTGCTGGCCGCCTGCCCGTTGGGTGTGGCGCTGACGACACCGGCCTCTGCGCAGAGCTTTACCTACAATCCGGTGCCGCAGCGGCCGAAGCCGCCGCGCACGGCCCGCTGACAGCCAGATGCTGGTGCAGGCGATCGAGGTCGATTACGACTACAACAACTCGCGGGTGTCGGCGGTCGGCAACGTGCAGATGTTCTACAACGGCACCAGCGTCGAGGCCGACAAGGTCATCTACGACCAGAAGACCAAGCGGCTGCATGCCGAAGGCAACATCCGCATGACCGATGCGGACGGCAAGATCACCTACGCCAACATCATGGATCTGAGCGACGACTACCGCGACGGCTTCGTCAATTCGCTGCGGGTCGACACCGCCGACAACACGCGGATGGCGGCGACCCGCGCCGACCGCTCCAGCGGCAATTACACCGTGTTCGAGAACGGCGTCTACACCGCCTGCGCGCCTTGCAAGGACGATCCGAAGAAGCCGCCGCTGTGGCAGGTCAAGGGTGCGCGCATCATCCACGACCAGGTCGACAAGATGCTGTATTTCGAGAACGCCCAGCTCGAATTCTTCGGCGTTCCGATGGCCTATATGCCGTATTTCTCGACGCCCGATCCGACCGTGAAGCGCAAGACCGGCTTCCTGATGCCGGTCGTCACCAACTACACGACCTACGGCTACGGCGTCGAAGTCCCGTTCTACTGGGCGATCGCGCCCGACTATGACGCGACCTTCAATCCGCGCTTCACCACCCAGCAGGGCGTGCTGCTGCAGGCCGAATTCCGCCAGCGCCTGATCGAATGGCTCGTATCAGATCCGCGCCTATGGCATCGACCAGCACGATCCCGGCGCCTTCGCCGGCCAGCCCGGCGACCGGCAATTCCGCGGCGGCGTCGAAACCAAGGGCCAGTTCGCGCTCAACGACAAATGGGTATGGGGCTGGGACGGCGTGCGTGCTGTCCGACTACTACTTCATGTCCGACTACCGGCTGGCGCAATACAAGGATCCGCTGGGCTCGTTCCTGAGCCTGCCGACCGAAGCGATCTTCGCAGCTTTATCTGACCGGCGTCGGCAATCGCAGCTATTTCGACGCGCGCACGATCTATTATCTGAGCTTCTCGGGCCTGCAGAACCAGGTGCCGGTGGTCGCGCCGGTGATCGACTATTCGAACGTGATCAACCATTCGGTGCTCGGCGGCGAGGTCAGCTACAAGGGCAACTTCACCAGCCTGACGCGCGAGACCGCGGCGTTCGACGCCACCAACGCCACCGCGCTGGCCAACGGCTCCTGTCTGGCCGACCTCGGCCGATCCGGCCCGCAACATCACCCCGGCCAATTGCCTGCTGCGCGGCATGCCCGGCACCTATACCCGCGCCACCGGCGAAGTGGATTGGCGCCGCTCGTTCACCGACTCCTGGGGCGAGATCTGGACGCCGTTCGCAAGCCTGCGCGCCGACGCGATCGACGCCTCGATCTCCAACCAGCCCGGCGTTTCGAACTTCCTGCCGACCGGCGACACCCAGGCGCTGCGGGTGATGCCGACGGTCGGCCTCGAATATCGCTATCCCTTCATCAACGTTCAGCCGTGGGGCACCACGACGGTCGAGCCGATCGCGCAGGTCATCATCCGTCCCAACGAATCCTATGCCGGCAAACTGCCCAACGAAGACGCGCAGAGCTTGGTGTTCGACACCAGCAACCTGTTCAGCGTCGACAAGTTCTCCGGCTATGACCGCGTCGAAGGCGGCGGCCGCGCCAATGCCGGCGTCGCAGGCGACCACGCAATTCGACCATGGCGGCACCGTCACCGCGGTGTTCGGACAGTCCTATCAATTGTTCGGCCTGAACTCGTTCGCGGTCGCCGACGCCACCAATACCGCGATCGATTCCGGCCTCGACAAGCCGGTGTCGGATTATGTCGCCAGCATCAGCTATTCGCCGAACCGGACCTACACCTTCAGCACCCGCGGCCGCTTCGACGAGGCGACCGGCAGCGCCAACCGGTTCGAGGCCGAGGGCCGCGCCAATTTCGATCGCTGGTCGGTCAGCCTGCTGTACGGCGACTATGCGCCGCAGCCGGAACTCGGCTACCTGACGCGCCGCGAAGGCATTCTCGCCAGCGGCTCGGTCAAGATCGCCGCCAACTGGGTCGCCACCGGTTCCGCCCGCTGGGATCTGGTCGCCAACCAGATCAACCAATATGTGATCGGCGCCGGCTATGTGGACGACTGCTTCGTGCTGGCGGCCAATTACGTGACGTCCTATTCCTATTCCGCCGGCACCGCGCCGCCGGTGCTCAGTCATGCATTCATGCTGCAGATCGGGCTGCGAACCATCGGTATCCTGTCCGTCTCCGAGAATGTGCCTTAGGCCGCTCGCACCCTGCAGGCCCTTGCTTCGACGTCTTGCGGTTGTAAAACCGTCCGGGCTGGCACTATTCCCTGTTCGGATGGAGCCTGCGCCGCTCGCTTCGAGGGATTTAGGGCGGTAACTTGGTCTCACATCGATTCGACGAGGTTCGAAAATCCATGACCGTCCGCCTGCATCGCGGCGACCTGCCTGATCTGTCCCGCTACACCGACTCGGTGGCGATCGATACCGAGACCATGGGGCTGCATCCGCATCGCGACCGGCTCTGCGTGGTGCAGATGTCGAACGGCGACGGCAGCGCCGATGTGGTGCAGATCCCGAAGGGCCACACCGACGCGCCGAATCTGAAGGCGCTGCTGGCCAATCCCAAGATCACCAAGATCTTTCACTTCGCCCGGTTCGATCTCGCCGCGCTCTACAACGCCTTCGGCGTGATGCCGCAGCCGGTCTATTGCACCAAGATCGCCTCGCGGCTGTGCCGCACCTACACCGATCGCCATGGCCTGAAGGATCTGGTGCGCGAGGTGCTCAACGTCGATCTGTCGAAGCAGCAGCAATCCAGCGACTGGGGCGCGCGATGCCTGAGCGAGGCGCAACTGGCCTATGCGGCGTCCGACGTGCTGCATCTGCATGCCTTGCGCGAACGGCTCGACGTCATGCTGGCGCGCGAGGGCCGCACGGAGCTGGCGCAGGCCTGCTTCGACTTCCTGCCGACCCGGGCCAAGCTCGACCTGCGAGGGCTGGGACACCGAGGACATTTTCGCGCATTCGTGACGCGGTGGACGGCTGCTTTAGCCGGCTACCGCCCCGTTTCGGACATACTCTGGCAAGAGTGCCTGCACGGTCGTCTGTGAGGGGACCGGCAGGCGGGTTTCGGCAGTTTGGCCGCAATGGCCCGTCTCGGGTAAAACATGAAGCCATGGTCGACCGGAGGCGGAAGGCTGATCCTTAACGCCGGCGCACCTCTGATTCCGGCTGATCAAGCGTCAGCGGCGCCACGCGCTTTGGAGCAGCGGTGAATTCGGTTCAGAATCCCAGCCTATCAAGCCGGAATGGAGGCGCGCTTTGCCATCGCGGCGCGCCACAGCCGGATGGTGCGGATTTTGCGGGTCGCGGTGCCGGCCGCCGTGATGCTGTCGATGGCCGCGCATCGTTCTGGTGTCGGTCTTCAATCCATTCCGGATGCTGCTGCCCAAGCTGCCGCTCGACATGGGAAACCTCGTCGTCTCCGGCACCAAGATCACGATGGAATCGCCGCATATGGCCGGCTTCACGCGACCGATCAGCGGCCCTATGAGGTCTGGGCCAAAACCGCGACCCAGGACGTGACCGATCCGGATCATCTCGATCTCAAGACGCTGCGCGCCAAGGTGCTGATGCGAAGATCAGTCGACCGTCACGCTGGATGCCCGCACGGCCTGATGAATACCAAGGAGCAGTTGCTGGATCTGCACAAGGATATCTTTTTGCAAACCTCGACCGGCTATGAAGCGCGGCTGGAGTCAGGCCTTTGTCGATATGGGCAAGGGCACCGTGACGTCGGACGAGCATGTCGATGTCAAATTGACCAACGGAACGATGTCGTCCGACCGGCTGAAGATCACCGGAGGCGGCGAGGTCGTCAGGTTCGAAGGCAATGTCGTGATGCATCTCGAGAACATGAATATGGGTAGCGCGCCGGATCCGCGGCTGCGCCGGCGGCGCCGGAAACCCGCCGCCGCCCGCGCCGGCCCGTCCGCCAAGACGCGGTCTCCAGCAAATCCGCCAACTCGAAATGAAATTGATGATGATGTCTTCCTTGCGCAGCGTTTCGACCAGGCGAATCGCCAGCACCGCGGCTGGATTTTGCGTCGCGCTGGCGCTGCTCGCTGGCCGGCGATGCCGTCGCGCAGAGCGCGGTGCAGGGCGTGCCCAACGCGATGCAGGGCTTTTCGCAGAACCGCGACCAGCCGATCCAGATCGAGGCCGCCTCGCTCGAGATGCGCGACAAGAAAAAGGAAGCGACCTTCTCCGGCAATGTGAAGGTGATGCAGGGCGACACCACCATGACGTCGAAGATGCTGGTGGTGTTCTACGAATCGAGCGGCGGACTCCGGGCGCCACGCCCGCGTCCGGCACGACTGCCGCGCCGGCCCCGGCGCCGACCAATGCCAAGGTCCGCCGCCCAAGGGTGCGCCGATCCAGGCCGCGACCCCGGGTCCCGGCGGCGCTTCGTCGATCAAGCGGCTGGAGGCCAAAGGCAATGTCGTCGTCACCCAGAAGGATCAGGTCGTGACCGGCGAGACCGCCGTGTTCGACACCAAGACCAATCTCGTCACCATGCTCGGCGGCGTGGTCCTGACCCAGGGCAAGAACGTGCTGCGCGGCGACCGGCTGATGGTGGACATGACGACGGGCGTGTCGCGGGTCGAATCCGACAGCGGCCGGGTGCAGGGCCTGTTTCAATCCTCCGGCCAGGGCGGCCCGGGACCGCTCGGGCTGACGCCGGCGCCCGCGGCGAACTCCGCGCCGGGAAATAAACCGAAATAATATCAAATGCTTGCGTGATATATCGCGGCGCAGCGGTTGAAGCTCGCCGCGCAAGCCTGTATCTACCGCAAGCTTGGCGAGGGGCCGGCGCCTCGAAGGCGAGGCGTTTCGCTGGGCAAGGGACATCCATTCATTCATGTTGCGCGAGCGAATCGAATCGCCGCGGCGTGTCGCGGAATCACCGTGAAAGGCTGAGCGAAGCGGGGATGGTGGATTTACTCGGCATGTTCCGTCGACGCCCGGCGAAACGCGGTCCGGCGGATTTGCGCGCTCGCGCGAGGACATCACCGCGCTCGGCGATACCATGGGCGATATGCTGTCGAGCCCGGTGCGCGACGCGCCGCCGATTGCCCGCGAAGCGCCGGTGCCGCAATGGAACCGCCTGCGCCATGCAGCAGCGGGCGCGCCAGCCGAGCAGCCGCGTCGACGCAGCACCAGCCGACGCCGAGCCGCACAGCCGCAGCGAAAAGCCGCGGCCAGGCCCAAGACCAACGGCGCGGCCGCCGCGCCGCGGCTGGCGACGCGGGCGGGCTATCTGGCTGTGCATAGCGTGGAAAAGAGTTTCGGCACCCGCCAGGTGGTGCGCGGCGTCAGCATCTATGTCCGCCGCGGCGAGGCGGTCGGTCTGCTGGGCCCGAACGGCGCCGGCAAGACCACGGTGTTCTACATGATCACCGGCCTGATCCAGGCCGATCGCGGCACCATCGAGCTCGACGGCCACGACGTCACCAAGCTGCCGATGTATCAGCGCGCGCGGCTCGGCATCGGCTACCTGCCGCAGGAAGCCTCGATCTTTCGCGGCCTCACCGTCGAGCAGAATATTCGCGCGGTGCTGGAGGTGGTCGAACCCTCGCAAGAAAAAGCGCGAGGCCGAACTCGATTCGCTGCTCGATGAATTCAACATCACGCGGCTGCGCAAGACGCCGTCGATCGCGCTGTCCGGCGGCGAGCGGCGCCGCGTCGAGATCGCGCGCGCGCTGGCGACCCGTCCCGAACTACATGCTGCTCGACGAACCGTTCGCCGGCATCGATCCGATCGCGGTCGGCGACATTCAGGATCTGGTCCGCCATCTCACCAATCGCGGCATCGGCGTGCTGATCACCGACCACAATGTGCGGGAAACGCTCGGGCTGACCGACCGCGCCTATATCGTCTATGCCGGCGAGATCTTGACCGAAGGCAGTCCGGAGGAGATCGTCAACGATCCGGATGTACGCCGCCTTTACCTTGGCGAGGAATTCCGCCTCTAGCCCTTTTTTACAATTCGTCAAGCCGTGTACATCGGCTTTGGACTAGTTTAAGCAAGAATCGGACCAACTTTAGGGATCGGTTCTTGCCTCCATGGCGCTGACGCAGAGATTAGAGTTCCGCCAGTCCCAGTCGCTGGTGATGACGCCGCAGCTGATGCAGGCGATCAAGCTGCTGCAGCTGTCCAATCTCGACCTTTCGGCCTTTGTCGAGGAGGAACTGGAGCGCAATCCGCTGCTGGAGCGCGCCAGCGACGGCACCGAGCCGCCGGTTGCCGGCGAGCCGGTGCCGGAGCGGGCCGAATTTTCCGACCCGACGAGCGGCTCGCCTATGGCGACGAGGCACGCGGCGACGTTCCGAGATGGCCGGCGGGCCGCCGGCGACGGCTTCGAGCCGGCCCAGGAAGAATGGATGAACCGCGATCTCGGCAGCCGCGCCGAGATCGAGCAGACCCTCGACACCGGCCTCGACAACGTGTTTTCCGAGGAGCCCGCCGAAGCCGCCGCGCGCACCGCGCAGGATGCCGCGCCCACCGCCTATACCGAATGGGGCGGCGGCGCCTCCAACGACGACAGCTACAATCTCGAAGCCTTTGTCGCCGCCGAAGTCACGCTCGGCAGCCATCTCGCCGAGCAGCTGGCGGTGGCCTTCACCGCGCCGGCGCAGCGCATGATCGGGCAATACCTGATCGATCTGGTCGATGAGGCCGGCTATCTGCCGCCGGATCTCGGCCAGGCCGCCGAGCGGCTCGGCGCTTCGCCAGACGGATGTCGAAGCGGTGCTCGCGGTGCTGCAGAAATTCGATCCGCCCGGCGTCTGCGCGCGAAACCTGAGCGAATGCCTGGCGATCCAGTTGCGCGAACTCAACCGCTATGACCCGGCGATGCAGGCGCTGGTCGAGCATCTCGATCTGCTGGCCAAGCGCGATATCGCGGCCTTGCGCAAACTCTGCGGCGTCGACGACGAGGACATCACCGACATGATCGGCGAAATCCGCCGGCTCGATCCGAAGCCGGGCCTGAAATTCGGCTCGGCGCGCACGCAGACCATGGTGCCGGACGTCTATGTGCGGCCCGGTCCCGATGGCGGCTGGCATGTCGAACTCAACAGCGACACGTTGCCGCGCGTGCTGGTCAACCAGATCTATTACACCGAGCTGTCGAAGACGATCCGCAAGGACGGCGACAAATCCTATTTCACCGATTGCCTGCAGAACGCGACCTGGCTGGTGCGCGCGCTCGATCAGCGCGCCCGCACCATTCTGAAGGTCGCGACCGAGATCGTGCGCCAGCAGGACGGCTTCTTCACCCATGGCGTGGCGCATCTGCGGCCGCTCAACCTCAAGGCGGTGGCGGACGCGATCCAGATGCACGAATTGACGGTGTCGCGGGTGACCGCCAACAAATACATGGCGACCAATCGCGGCAGTTTTGAATTGAAATATTTCTTCACCGCGTCGATCGCGTCGGCCGACGGCGGCGAGGCCCATTCGGCGGAGGCCGTCCGCCACCACATCAAGCAGCTGATCGACGCGGAAGACCCGGCGGTGATCCTGTCCGACGACACCATCGTGGAACGATTGCGCGAGACCGGCATTGATATCGCCCGCCGCACCGTCGCGAAATACCGCGAAGCGATGCGGATTCCCTCCTCGGTGCAGCGCCGCCGCGACAAACAGAGCATGCTCGGCAATGCCCTCTCGGCGCCCGCCGCATCCTCCGACCGGTCCCGCGACACCGCGCCGGCCTGATTGCGCCCCGGTCAAATCGGAATAGTGTCGGTGCGTCCAGTCGAGCAGACCAATCGAGGCATCAACATGACCCTCCGGATCTCGGGAAAAAGCATCAGTGTCGGCGACGCGCTTGCGCGGGCGCGTCAGCGAACGCACCGATGAAGTGCTGCGCAAATATTTCGACGGCAATTATTCCGGCCATATCACGCTGAGCAAGGACGGCTTCGGCTTCCGCACCGATTGCGCGCTGCATCTGGATTCCGGGATCACGCTGGAGGCCGATTCCAACGCCGCCGACGCCTATGCCAGCGCCGACCAGGCGCTGCTGATGATCGAGAAGCGGCTGCGCCGCTACAAGAGCCGGCTCAAGGATCGCTCGGCCCGCAAGGCCCATGCGGCCTCGGCGGCGCTCGCCGAGATCGACGCGCCGACGCTGGATGCGCCGAGCTATGTGATCGAGGCGCCGGCCGAGAGCGACGACGAGGTCAACGGCTACAACCCGGTCATCATCGCCGAGGCCACCACGTCGCTGAAGCGGCTTTCGGTCAGCGAGGCGGTGATGGAGCTGGACCTGACCGGCGCGGCCTGCATGGTGTTTCAGCACGGCTGCAGCGGCCGGGTGAACATCATTTACCGGCGGGCGGACGGCAATGTCGGCTGGGTCGATC
>CAWJSD010000013.1:0-361676 GCA_963845435.1 uncultured Alphaproteobacteria bacterium | reverse complement strand
GCCGCCGCGGCCGGCGGATCGTCAGCCGGCTCGACGGTGTCGTTCTGGATCTGCTTTTCCATCGCCCGCAGCTTGGCGACGTTCTTCTGATGCTGGTCGTAGGTTTCGGTGAAGGCGTGGCCGCCGGTGCCGTCGGCGACGAAGAACAGATCGCGGGTGCGCGCCGGATTGGCGGCCGCTTCCAGCGAGGCGCGGCCGGGATTGGCGATCGGCCCGGGCGGCAGGCCGTCGACCACATAGGTGTTGTAGGGCGACGGCTGCTGTGATTTCGCTGCGCTTGATCGGCCGGCCCAGCGTTCCCTTGCCGCCGACCAGCCCGTAGATGATGGTCGGATCGGATTGCAGCTTCATCTTCTGCCGCAGCCGATTGACGAACACCGCGGCGACCCGGCTGCGTTCATCCGCCTTGCCGGTTTCCTTTTCGACGATCGAGGCCAGCGTCACCAGTTGCTCCGGCGTCTTGACCGGAATGTCCGGATTGCGGCGCTCCCAGATTTCCGCGACGCACGCGCTTCTGCGCCTGCTGCATGCGCGCGATCACCTGATCGCGCGTGGTGCCGCGCGGAAATTTGTAGGTTTCCGGCAGCAAGGTGCCCTCGCGCGGAATTTCGTGGACGGTGCCGGCGAAGATGTCGTTGTCGGTCAGCCGGCGCCACGATCTGTTCGGAGGTCAGGCCTTCCGGAATCGTGACGGCATGCTGCACCACCTTGCCTTCGACCATGGTGCCGATGACGTCGCGCAGGCTGGCGTTCTTCTGGAACGAATATTCGCCGGGCTTGAGTTCGGAGCGCGCCTTCAGCGCAAACACGCTGCCGATGAAGGCCCAGCGATTATTGTCGATCACGCCTTCGCGCTGCAGGATATCGGCGATATCGGTCATTCCGGCGCGCGCCGGAATGTTGACGACCTTGTCTTCCTGCAGCGGACCCGGCGCCTCGATCTTCTGCTTGCCGTAGATATAGGCGCCGCCGACGCCGATCATCAGCGACCAGCACGATGGTGATGATGGCGTTGCCGACCACGACGAACGGATTGCGGGCGCGCTCGGACCGCTTCGGCGGCGGCGGAACCTGCTCGGGCTCCAGCGCGGCGCGCGGGCTCCGTGGCGAAATGGGCGGCCTCTCACTCATCGATGCAACCTGAATCCTGTCGGTTCAATCGTGGCCTCGCGAAATTTCCGCGTCGGCCGGTAGTCTACGCCCAAAACTAGGATTTATCACCGAATGCGGCGAAACGGTGGACTCTCTCGGATATGACGCGTCAGTTGGCCACGCGCTGCACGATCACGGATGCGTTGGTGCCCCCGAAACCGAACGAATTCGACAGCGCGACATTGATCTCGCGTTTGCGCGGCGTTTGCGGCACGAGATCGATCGCGGTTTCCACCGACGGATTGTCGAGATTGATGGTCGGCGGCGCGATGTTGTCGCGAATCGCCAGAATGCTGAAGATCGCCTCGATCGCGCCGGCGGCGCCGA
Source organism: uncultured Alphaproteobacteria bacterium (assembly GCA_963845435.1). Classification (GTDB taxonomy): domain Bacteria; phylum Pseudomonadota; class Alphaproteobacteria; order Rhizobiales; family Xanthobacteraceae; genus Bradyrhizobium. The sequence continues at coordinate 360,197 of CAWJSD010000013.1, read as the reverse complement.
GCAGATGTCCGGTCGACGATTTGGTCGACGACATCGACACCTTCGAAGCGGCGTTGCCGAGCAGCCGCTCCACCGCGCCGAGTTCGATTTCGTCGCCGACCTGCGTCGATGTGCCATGCGCGTTGATGTAGTCGATATCGGAAGCCGTGATGCCGGCGCGCTTCATGCGCCGCGCTCATGCTGCGGAATGCGCCATCGCCGTCGGGCGACGGCGAGGTGATGTGATAGGCGTCGCCGGACAGGCCGTAGCCGATCACCTCGGCATAGATCTTGCGCGCCGCGCTTTTTGGCGTGCTCGTATTCCTCGAGCACCACGATGCCGGCGCCCTCGCCCATCACGAAGCCGTCGCGATCCTTGTCGTAGGGCCGCGAGGCCTTTTCCGGCGTTTCGTTGAAGCCGGTCGACAGCGCGCGCGCCGCGCAAAAGCCCGCCATCGACAGCCGGCAGATCGGCGATTCGGTTCCGCCCGCCACCATCACATCGGCATCGCCCAGCGCGATCAGCCGGCTGGCATCGCCGATCGCGTGCGCGCGCCATCGCCAGCCGGCAGATCGGCGATTCGGTGCCGCCCGCCACCATCACGTCGGCATCGCCGAGCGCGATCAGCCGGCTGGCATCGCCGATCGCATGCGCGCCGGTCGAGCAGGCGGTCACCACCGCATGGTTGGGGCCCTTGAGGCCGTGCTCGATCGAGACATAACCGGAAGCCAGATTGATCAGGCGGCCGGGAATGAAGAACGGCGACACCTTGCGCGGGCCGCGCTCCTTCAGCAGCAGCGCGGTATCGGCAATGCCGGACAGGCCGCCGATGCCGGAGCCGATCATGGTGCCGGTGGCGCAGCGGTCCTCTTCGGTGGACGGATGCCAGTCGGCGTCGTCGAGCGCCTGGCGCGCCGCGCACATCGCGAAAATGATGAAGTCGTCGACCTTGCGCTGGTCCTTCGGCTCCATCCACTGGTCGGGATTGAAGGTGCCGTCGCTGCCGTCGCCGCGCGGAACCACGCAGGCGATCCGGCTGGTCAGATCGGAGACGTCGAACGTGTCGATCTTCCTGGCGCCGCTCTCGCTGTTGAGGATGCGCTTCCAGGTCGGTTCGACGCCACAGCCGAGTGGCGACACCATGCCGAGGCCCGTGACGACAACCCGCCTCATATCCATCACTCCAGTCCCAGAATTCGCGGCCCACAACAAGAAGCCGGTGGACCGCGTCGATCACGGCCCGTCCGGCTTCGTCAGTACCGCGCGGGGCGTCAGCTTTTCGCGTTCTTTTCGAGAAATTTGGTGGCGTCGCCGACGGTCAAAATCGTCTCCGCGGCATCGTCGGGAATTTCGCAACCGAACTCTTCTTCAAACGCCATCACCAGCTCGACGGTATCGAGGCTGTCGGCGCCGAGGTCGTCAATGAAGCTCGCGTTGTCGACCACTTTTTCGGGTTCGACACCAAGGTGTTCGACCACGATCTTCTTAACCCGCTCGCCAATCTCACTCATCGTTCAACCTCGTGCTTGTTCCATTGGACCCGACCCCAAGACGATACGAGCCATCGTGATCGTTAAGTTTTCTTCGCAGATCGCAGCATCGTCTTGATTTGGCCCCGTCGTGGCCGACAAGGGCCGGCGAACGACGGCAGGCTCCGCACCGCCAATATACAGGGTTTCAAAATCCTGCAATGGCGTTCTTTGCCCATCCGTGTGGTTCGGTTATCATACTTCCCAAGCCTTGACTACAAGCCTCAATCGGCCGTCCGGAAACAGGCCTTTCGGCCTTGCCGGAACGGCCGGCCAACCGGCTCAAATCATGGCCATTCCGCCGTTGACGTGAATCGTCTGCCCGGTGACGTAGGCCGCTTCGTTCGAACTGAGATAGACCGCCGCCGCCGCGATATCCTCGGGCGTTCCAAGCCGCGCCGCAGGAACCTTCGAAAGGATGGTTTCGCGCTGCTTGTCGTTGAGCGCGTCCGTCATCGGCGTTGCGATAAATCCGGGCGCGATGCAATTGGCGGTGACGTTGCGCTTGGCGTATTCCGCGCCCAGCGTCTTGATCATGCCGATCAGTCCGGCCTTCGAGGCGGTGTAATTGCCCTGCCCCGGATTGCCGGTGACGCCGACGACCGAGGTGATGGCGATGATGCGGCCGAACCGCTTGCGCATCATCAGTTTGGTCGCGGCGCGGGCCAGACGGAAGGTCGCCGTCAGATTGACCTTGATGACCTCGTCCCAGTCCTCGTCGCGCAATTGCACGAACAGATTGTCCCGGGTGATGCCGGCATTGGCGACGAGAATATCGACCTGGCCCATGGCCTTTTCGGCCGCCGGGCACCAGCGCCTCGACCTCGGCGGTGTCGGACAGATTGCAGGGCAGCACATGAACCCGCTCGCCGAGTTTGCCGGCGAGCGTGTCCAGCACCTCGCGCCGCGTCCCGGAAATCGCCACCGTCGCGCCTTGCGCGTGCAAGCGCCTGCGCGATCGCGCCGCCGATGCCGCCGGTCGCGCCGGTGACGAGCGCCGTCCTGCCAGTCAGATCGAACATCCTCGTTCTCCCTTCGCTCAGGCCGTCTGCGCGGCAGCGAGCGCGTCTTTCGCCGCAGCAATATCGTCCGGGCCGCCGACCGAAACGCCGACCGCGCCGTCGGCGATGCGCTTGACCAGCCCGCTTAGCACCTTGCCGGCGCCGATTTCGAAAAACCGCGTGACGCCATGGCTCGCCATGTAAGCCACCGACTCGCGCCAGCGCACCGTGCCCGTGACCTGCTCGATCAGGCGGCGGCGGATCTCGTCGGGATCGGTGATCGGCGCGGCCAGCACGTTCGAGACCAGCGGCGAAGCCGGCTGCTTGATGGTGACATCGGCCAGCGCCTTGGCCATCGCGTCGGCGGCGGGCTGCATCAGCCGGCAATGGAACGGCGCCGACACCGGCAGCAGCATCGCGCGCTTGGCGCCCTTGGTCTTGGCGATTTCGAGCGCGCGCTCGACCGCGGCCTTGTCGCCGGAGACCACGACCTGGCCGCCGCCATTGTCGTTGGCGGCCTGGCAGACCTGGCCCTGCGCGGCCTCTTCGGCGACCGCCACCGCGGCCTCATAATCGAGGCCGAGCAACGCGGCCATGGCGCCGACGCCGACCGGCACCGCCTTCTGCATGGCAAGGCCGCGGGTGCGCAACAGCCGCGCGGTATCGCTGATGCTGAGGCTGCCGGCGGCGGCGAGCGCGGAATATTCGCCGAGCGAATGTCCGGCCACGAAGGCGGCGTCCCGTCCGACCGAAAAGCCGGCCTCGGTTTCCAGCACCCGCAAGGTGGCGAGCGAGACCGCCATCAGGGCCGGCTGGGCGTTTTCGGTGAGCTGCAGGGTCTCGGCCGGGCCGTCCCAGATGATGGCCGTCAGCTTTTCGCCGAGCGCCGCATCGACCTCGTCGAATACCGCGCGGGCGGCCGGAAAAGCCTCGGCCAGCGCCTTGCCCATGCCGACCGCCTGGGAACCCTGCCCCGGAAAAGTGAATGCTGCCGTCATCGGCGCCCCTGAATGCTGAAAATCCCTAAAGTTGAGCCGAAAGACACTGCGGGAGCCGGTTATGTCAAGCCGCCGCCGGTTCCCGGCCTCGCCGGCGCAGGTACGCCGCAATTGTCCGGCGTCCTGCTTTCCCTTGCCATCGCGCCCAAAATCCGTATAAACCGCGCCATCCGTGGATCCCGGCCGGGAGCTGAACGGACGGTCTCAGCAATTTCACCTTATCGGCGATGTTGATGTGGCAGGGCCAGTCGGTCCGTCGTCCCGTGCTTCCGCCTTCTGAGCATATCGAGTCCTTTCCGAAGGGTTCGAAGGGCTTGCCGCCGGGAACCGCGCCAACATTGGAAAGGACACCCATGCCTCTTTATGAGCATGTTTTTCTCGCGCGTCAGGATGCGAGCACCCAGCAGGTCGAGGAATTGACCACCCAGATGACCGGCATCGTCGAGCAACTCGGCGGCAAGGTCGTGAAGATGGAAAACTGGGGCGTACGCTCCCTCACCTATCGCATGAACAAGAATCGCAAGGCGCATTTCGTGCTGCTGAACATCGACGCGCCCGTCGGCGGCGGTCGCCGAGATCGAGCGGCAGGAGCGGATCAGCGAAGACGTGATCCGCTATCTCAGCGTTCGCGTCGAAGAGCACGAGGAAGGCCCGTCGGCGATGATGCGCAAGGCCGATCGCGACCGTGATCGCGATGATCGTGGCGGCGGCTTCCGTGGCGACCGCGAAGGCGGCTTCCGTGGCGATCGCGACGGCGGCGGTTACCGCGGCGATCGTGGTCCGCGCCGTCCGCGCGACGACGCCGAAGCAGCGGTTGAGGAGTAAGAATCATGGCTGAAGCTGGTGCACGCCGTCCGTTTTTCCGCCGCCGCAAGACCTGCCCGTTCACGGGTCCGAATGCGCCGAAGATCGACTACAAGGATTCCAAGCTGCTGATGCGTTACGTGTCCGAGCGCGGCAAGATCGTGCCGAGCCGCATCACCGCCGTCTCCGCCAAGAAGCAGCGTGAACTCGCGCGCGCCATCAAGCGCTCGCGTTTCCTCGGTCTGCTGCCTTACGTTATTCGCTAAAAGAACCTTCGCTCCGCGGCGTTGGCGCCGCGGAGTGAAAATCTTCATAAGGCTTCCGGGTCGTCCGGTTGCCGATGGTTGGGGTTCGCAGAACCTCTAACCGCTCGAAAGGAGCGGGACAGCTGATGATCGCGATCGTTCTCATCGCCCTGGCGGCCGGCTGCGCGTCGGCGCTGATGTTCGCCTCGATCATCTCGGGCGCGCTGATCTCGCTGCTGCTGTTCTATCTGGCGCCGCTGCCGCTGATGGTGGCGGCGCTCGGATGGGGACCGCTCAGCGCCACCATCGGCGGCATCGCCGCGGCCATCGGCCTCGGCGCGATCTTCGGCCTTCCCTATTGCATCGCCTTTGTCGTCACGGTCGCGCTGCCCGCCTGGTGGCTCGGGCATCTCGCCCTGCTGGGGCGGCCGGCGACCGAGCGGCGTCCTCGTCGGGCAACGGGGCTTCGCCCGTGGCGCCCGACGCTGGAATGGTATCCGGTCGGCCGCATCCTGCTCTGGATCGCCGGCTTTGCCGCGCTGACCACGATGGCGGCGCTGCTCACGCTCGGCACCGACGCCGACGCCATCACCGGCACGCTGCGGCGACGGCCTGCTGCGTGATGCTCGGTCCCGGCGACGCGGCTTCGACCGGCGAGATCGAGCAATGGATCGATGCCCTGGTGATCGATCGCGCCGGCCGCCGCCGCGATCGTCGCGATGATGACGCTGACGCTCAATCTCTGGCTGGCCGCAAAAATCACGGCGACCTCGGGACGGTTGCACCGGCCCTGGCCCGATCTGAAAAGCACGGCGCTGCCGCCGATGACGCTCGCGCCTGTTGTTCGCCGCGATCGCGCTTCTGCTTTATCGGCGGATTGCTCGCGATCCTGGCGCAGATCGTCGCCACGGCCCTGATCATGGCCTACGCGCTCACCGGCTTTGCCGTCCTGCATACGCTGACGCTGGCGCTGAAAAGCCGCGCGCTCTGGCTGAGTTGCGCCTACGCCATCGTCATCGTGTTTCAGCTGGCCCGTTCTTGCCATGGCCGCGCTCGGTCTTGCCGACGCCGTTTTCGGATTTCGCGCAGCGCTATCTGCAGGGCAGGCCGCCGCCGTTGCCCGCCTCCTGAATTCATCGCTTCAACCCAACCCTACAATCCCACATCACCTTAAAGGAGAACGAATATGGAAGTCATTTTGCTGGAACGCGTCGCCAAGCTCGGCCAGATGGGCGAAGTCGTCCGCGTCAAGGACGGATTTGCCCGCAATTTCCTGTTGAAGCGCGGCAAGGCGTTGCGCGCCACCGCGGACAATCGCGCCAAGTTCGAGGGCATGAAGGCCGAACTCGAAGCCCGCAACCTGCAGGCCAAGGGCGAGGCGACCAAGGTCGCGGAAAAGATCGACGGCCGCAACGTCGTCGTGCTGCGTCAGGCCTCCGAAACCGGCCAGCTGTTCGGATCGGTGTACGCGTTCGCGACATCATCGCGTCGTTTGAGAGCGACGGCGTCACCATCAGCCGCAGCCAGATCATGCTGGACGCGCCGATCAAGACCATCGGCAAGCACACGATCGCGATCGCCGTGCATCCGGAAGTCGAAGTCGGCGTCACCGTGACGGTCGCGCGAAGCGCCGATGAGGCCGAGCGCATCAACCGCGGCGAGGACATCTCGACCCGTCAGGAAGATCAGGACGCCGCCGCCGAAGCGCTCGCCGCCGCCGGCGAATTCTTCGATCCGGAAGCGCGCCACGACGACGTGAGCCGCAGCCGAAGAAGCCGCCTCCGAGAAGTAACGGGCGTCCCGCATCGAACCTGCTCAAGCCCGGCCGATCAGGCCGGGCTTGGGATTCTGGCCGGCACGCTTTCTGCGAGCATCGCAATCGAGCCAACGCGGTCGCGGTGTGCTTCTCAACTCCGTCGATCACGCAAAAGACGTCGGCGGCAACGACCGCGACCTGACGTCCCGGCTTGATCACGCGCGCACGGCAGATCAGGCGTTCCCCGGACGCCGGCGACAACAAGTTCAATTTGTATTCCGCCGTGAGCGCCGGTTGACCGCGCGACGTTGCCGCAGCGATCGTCGTCGCATTGTCGACCAGGAAGGCGGTGACGCCGCCGTGGAAAAAGCCATGCTGCTGCAACAGCTCCGGCCGCCGATCGACCGCCAGCGTGCATGTCCCGCGCGCCAGTTCTGAAATTTCTGCTCCGATGATGGCTCATGAATCCCTGCAGGCCGACGCCCTCGCGGATTCGTTTGGCGATCGGCGCGAAATCCAGATCGGGTTTCAGTCGGTTCAGCGGTCATGGCGTGCCTCCGGCTTTCGCAACGGCGTCCGATGCGACCAGCGCCCGGATGGCGCAGGCAATCAGAGCTGTCGGCCTGAGCCGTCGGATCGGAACGGTCGCGACCCGACAACCACGCGCGGCAGAAAATCTGCGCCGGTCCGATGATCTGGCTGAAGAACAGCGTGGCCGTCATCGGCCACAATTCGCCGCGCGCGATCAGCGGCGCGCGCCAGCGCTCGATGCCTTCAGCGAGGCGCGAGTTCTGCGTGCGCTGCGCATCGCGAACCTCGTTCGGTCCATTCGCTGCGCGAAATCTCGAACAGATAGCGCGCCTCGCGCCGGTTGTTCACGACCCAGTCGAGATGCGCGCGGATCAGGCGACCGATGCCGTCCTGCGCGCCCAGGGCTCGGGATCGATCGCCGCGAGCATCGCCGCGTGATAGCGCCCGCAGCATTTCCAGAAACAGCGTGCCGGCCAGTTCCTTCTTCGATCCGAAGCAAGTGGAAGAAGCTGCCGTTCGAGGCTCGCGCCCGGGTGCGGATGGCCGCCACCGTCGCGCCTTCAAAGCCGTCGCGATCAAACACCGCCAATCCCGCCGCCAGTAAATCCTGTCGAACCCCGAGGCCATGATCCGTCTCCAGTCTAGATTACCACTCTAGAGTATTACTCTAATCAGGTCAAGTTCTTCTGCGGCGAGGGAATGGGCGTTTGCAAGAACCTATTGGGAGATCGGCGGCGCCGGCGGTCCGGCCGGGGCTGGCGGCGGCGCCGAAGCCGTCACCGATGGCGGCGCAGCCGGTGCTGCGGGTGCCGGCTGGCGCCGAGGCCCGTTCGGGAGCTGCACTGGAAGCCGCCGCTGGCGGGGCTGGAGCAGCGGCCGGCGCAGGCGTGACGGGAGGAACCGGATCGGCCCGCAACGCCGGAGCCTCGCCGCCCGTCGCCTTTGGCGCAGTCTTGGAGTCTTGACTGGCTCTCGCTTGGCGGCTTCAGACCTGGCCTCGCCCGACGGTGAGCCCTCAGGTTTGCTGTCCTCGCCTTTGGCGGTTTCGCTCGGGGGCTTGACGTCCTTGGCCGGCTCGCCCTTGGTGGGCTCATCCTTGGCGGCATCCGTCTTGGCCGCGTCGGTCTTGGCAGTATCGGTCTTGGACGTGTCGGTCTTTGACGTATCCGTCTTCGGAAGTGTCGCGTCTTGGCGGCATCCGTTTTGGGCAGTTCTTCGTTGCCCGGCCTGCCGCGCTTCTGAGCCTGCCAGCCGGTTTCGGCCGTCCGGGCCACGCTCGGTCGTCGCCTGAGCCGGCGTCTGGCCATCCGCGGCTCTGGCTGCGTCCGGCGCCTCTGCCGGCCGCGCCAGCCGGCTGCGGCCCTGCGGTCGGCCTGTCGGCGTCAGGCTTCGCGGGTCTGGCATCCGCGCGGCTCGCATCCGATGCCCTGCTGTTCAGCTGTTCGGGCGCATCCGTGCCGGGCTTGGGCGTCCTTGCCGGCAGGGCGCGCGTGTCGGTCGCCCCGTTGGCGATCAGGTAGGCGCTGAGCACCGCGGCCATGTCGGCCGCTGGTGGTGTAATGCTGGCGCAGAAAGCCCGGCAGCGACCCCGCCGGAACGCTTCCTCAGCAGGCCGCGCGGGCTCTTGTGGCATTCCGTGCAGGTGCCCGCGAAAATCTGGGAAGGGCTTTTGCCGGCGTCGAGATTTTCCGCCTGCGCCTGAGAGCCGCCGCGAAACAGCCGATCAGAAGCATCACCGTCGCTAAAATGAGCGCTCGGCTCAACATTCTTATTCTCCAGATGCGGAAACCGCTCCAGCGCCCTAATCGCGACAGCGGATGGCGGCGGTCACCTTTTAGCCGATTATCCCGCGAATGGAAGCGCGCTTATGACGCAAACCGCGTGAACTGTCGATATTTCGGAATATCCGCTTTGTGTACAGCGCACTAGCGCATCCGCGGACCATCGTATTATGATCTTGCGTGAGGCGCTTGGGAACCATTCCGTCGGGTATAACGACAGAGCAGTCTTGAGCCTCTGCGGGATCGCTTATCTGGTGGTTTCGATGGATCGTTTGTTGCGTTATTTCCTGAAGCAGTTCATTCGCCGCGGCTCGATGACGTTTACGACCGCGAGCGGGGCAAAATTTACCTGCGGCGACGGCACCGGCACGCCGGTCGCCGTGCGGTTCCTGACCACCGACGCCGAACGCCGGATCCTGCTCAACCCGGAACTGGCGCTCGGCGAAGTCTACATGGACGGCACCTTCGTCGTCGAGAACGGCTCGATCGCCGATGTGCTGGCGATCCTGCTCGATCAGCCCGAGATATTGCCGCGCTGGGCCAAGCTGCAATGGTGGCTGCGTTATCTGGTCAGGCATGCCCAGCAGTTCAATCCGCGCGCCGCGTTCGAAGAACAATGTGGCGCGCCACTACGATCTCGACGGGCGGCTCTATTCCCTCTTCCTCGATGCCGACAAGCAATATAGCTGCGCCTATTTCGAAACGCCGGACGCAACGCTCGACGATGCCCAGCTCGCCAAGAAGCGGCATCTCGCCGCCAAGCTGTTGATCGAGCGCGGCGACCGCGTGCTCGACATCGGCTCCGGCTGGGGCGGCCTTGGCCTGTATCTGGCCGAAATGACCGGCGCCAATGTCACCGGCGTCACGCTGTCGACCGAACAATTGCAGGTATCGAACGCCCGCGCCGCCGAGAAGAATCTGACGCGATCGGCCAAATTCCTGCTCGAGGACTATCGCGACATTCCCGGCCCGTTCGACCGCATCGTATCGGTCGGGATGTTCGAGCATGTCGGCGTCGATTTCTACGAGACCTACTTCCGGCGCTGCGCCGAACTTCTGACCGATGACGGCGTCATGGTGCTGCACTCGATCGGCCGCTCGGACGGGCCCGACGTCACCAATCCCTGGATCGCGAAATACATTTTCCCCGGCGGCTACATCCCCGCGCTTTCCGAGGTGATCCCCGCGATCGAGCGCGCCGGACTTCTGGTGTGCGACATCGAAATCCTGCGGCTGCATTACGCCGAGACGCTGAAGGCCTGGCGCGAGCGTTTCATGGCGCGGCGGGAGGAAGCGGTGCGGCTCTATGACGAGCGCTTCGCGCGGATGTGGGAGTTCTATCTGGCGTCCTCGGAAATGTCGTTCCGCAAGCAGAACCTGATGAACTTCCAGATCCAGCTCACCAAGCGCCAGGGCGTGGTGCCGATGACGCGCGACTATATCGCGCGCGAGGAAGCCAAGCTGCGCGGGATCGAGCGCGGCAGGCGGCCGCGGCTGCAAATCGCCGGCGAATGAAACGGCATGATCGGCTTTTCGGATCTAGTTTCGCAGGCTGAAACGGGATGCGCCAAGTGCACGTAGGCGACGCCGGACGCGCCAGTTGGGCCCGTACCGCAACCAGCAGCGGACGGATGGCACGGCAAGCTGCGGATCTCGGGCCGGGAAAATTCTTCCATGGTATCGACCAGCATCGACAGCCACGTCTTTCGCCGTTTCCCGATCGCCAGGACTTGCCCGCTCGAGACTTCCGGAATGCCAAGGCTGAAGTTGCTGACCCATCGCCTGTCCTTGCCTGAGCCGGCATCCGCCGGCCGTTATCAACCCGGAAGTCGCCGACTGGTTCCGGGCGACCATGCCGTAAAGAAAACCCTGCCAGATGTGACTGCTTCACAAAAGACTCCGCCGGCCTTGCCGTAAACCACCGAAATGGCCGAGAAAACACACCCACCGTCGTTCGATTCCCGGGCGACCTCGGCACCGACTACGCCCTGATCGCCACCGGCGTCGGCGCCGCCCTGATCGCGCTGATCTATCTGATCCTGATTTGATTCAGCGCCAGATCGGCGGCTCGAGACGTTCGCTGCCCTTGGAATGAGTATGGCCGGCGCGCGAATAAGGTTCAGTCCGCGCCCAAATTTCCTCCGCTTTCAGCCGTGCGACGCGCCGCCGACAGCCAAAATCCGTCAAGCGCCAATGCGCGGCCGGCTCAGGATTCACACACCGCATTGTGTGAATCGGGCATAAGGCGCGTTCGCTGCTTCCGCTTCGCGCGGGAGTGGCGCTTTATCGCGCCCCGCATCCGACAAAATCCGAAGAACAATCCTGAACCATGGCTCCACTTGATTCGAACGTTCTCAAGCTCGCTCCCGACGCGGGAACCCCGGCCTATCGGAGCGCACCGCACAATATCGAGGCCGAGCAGAGCCTGCTGGGCGCGATCCTGGTCAACAATGACGCGTTCTATCGGGTATCGGACTTCCTGGAGCCGAAGCACTTCTTCGAGCCGATCCACCAGACCATCTTCGAGACCGCCGGCAGCCTGATCCGGATGGGCAAGGTCGCGACCCCGGTCACGCTGAAGACCTTCGTCCCGGCCGATACCGACATCGGCGGCATGACGGTCGGCCAATACCTCGCCCGCCTCGCCGCCGAAGCGACCACCATCATCAATGCGCAGGATTATGGGCGCACGATCTACGAACTGGCGCTGCGCCGCGACCTGATCGGCATCGGCGACCGACATGGTCAATGTCGCGTTCGACGCGCCGGTGGATTTTGCGCCGCGCGCGCAGATCGAGGATGCCGAGCGCAGGCTTTACGAACTGGCCGAAACCGGCCGCTACGACGGCGGCTTCCAGCGCTTTGCGCAGGCCCTCACCGTCGCGGTCGACATGGCGGCCAAAGCCTTTCAGCGCGACGGCAAGCTGTCGGGCATCGCCACCGGCCTGCGCGATCTCGACATCAAGATGGGCGGCCTGCAGCCGTCCGATCTCGATCATCATCGCCGGCCGTCCCGGCATGGGCAAAACCGCGCTTGCCACCAACATCGCCTACAACATCGCCAAGGCGCATCGCGCCGAAGTCCAGGCCGACGGCACCATGAAGTCGGTCAATGGCGGCATCGTCGGCTTCTTCTCCTGCGAAATGTCCGCCGAACAGCTCGCCACCCGTATTCTCGCCGAACAGACCAGCATCGCGTCGAGCTCGATCCGCCGCGGCGGCATCACCGAGGCCGACTTCGAGAAGATCCGCGACTACTCGATCGAATTGCAGTCGCTGCCGCTCTATGTCGACGAAACCGGCGGCCTGTCGATTTCGCAATTGACCGCGCGCGCCCGCCGGCTGAAGCGGCAGAAGGGCCTCGATCTGATCGTGGTCGACTACATCCAGCTGCTGCAGGGATCGGGCAAGCGTGGCAACGACAACCGCGTGCAGGAAGTCACCGAGATCACCACCAGCCTGAAGGCGCTGGCCAAGGAGCTCAACGTTCCCGTGATCGCGCTGTCGCAGCTGTCGCGTCAGGTCGAAAGCCGCGACGACAAGCGCCCGCAATTGTCCGACCTGCGTGAATCCGGCTCGATCGAACAGGACGCCGACGTCGTGATGTTCGTGTACCGCGAGGAATATTACCTCGCCAACAAGGAGCCGCGCATCGGCACGCCCGAATACGAAAAATGGCAGCTCGACATGTCGCTGGTGCACGGCAAGGCCGAAGTCATCATCGGCAAGCAGCGCCACGGCCCGACCGGCACGGTCGAACTGTCAGTTCGAGGGCCAGTTCACGCGGTTCAGCGATCTCGCGCAGGAAGGCCATCTGCCGGACGCGGACCTACTGACGCCGGTCTGCTGCTGCCGGTTGAACCGCCGCTGGCCGCGCGCGTAAAGTGCGGCATGAACATCGTTTCCGACCCGAAATCGGTCCCGCCGGCACCGTGCTGTCGCCCGAAGCCAACCAGGCGGCGGCGCTTGCCACCGCCACCGGCGTGCTGACCGTCGATCTCGACGCCATCGTCGCCAACTGGCGCAAGCTCGAGAAAACCGCGGTGCCGGCCGAATGCGCCGGCGTGATCAAGGCCGACGCCTATGGCTGCGGCGCTCGACCCGGTCGCGCGCGCGCTCGCCGGCGCCGGCTGCAAGACGTTTTTCGTCGCCACGCTGGATGAAGCGCGCGCCGCCCGCGCCGCGCTGCCGACGGCCGCGATCTATGTGCTCGACGGCTTTTTCCAGAACTGCGGCGATGCCTACGCCAAGATCGACGCCAGGCCGGTGATCGGCGATCTCAACGAGCTTGCCGAATGGGACGTGTTTTGCCGCCGCTCCGGCTGGGCCGGCGGCGCCGCCATTCACATCGACACCGGCATGAACCGGCTCGGTCTGACCGCTGGCGGAGGCGCAAGGCATCGTTCCCCGGATCAATGCCGGCGATCACGGCATCACGCTGGTCATGAGCCACCTCGCCTGCGCCGAGAGCCTCAATCATCCGCTCAACGCCAAGCAGCTCGCGAGCCTTCCGCGAGATCGCCAGTCTTTTTTCCGGCGTGCCGGCCTCGCTGTCGAATTCGTCCGGCATCTTTCTGGGCGCGCCGTTCCAGTTCGACCTGGTGCGGCCGGGTGCGGCGCTCTACGGCGTCAATCCGACGCCGGAAGCCGACAATCCGATGCAGCCGGTCGTCGAACTGAAGGCCCGCATCGTGCAGATCCGCAATGTCGAGCGCGGCGAAAGCGTCGGCTATGGCGGAACCTGGACCGCGCGGCGGCCGACCCGGCTCGCGATCGTTTCGGCCGGCTATGCCGACGGATATTTCCGCGCCGGCGGCAGCAATGACGGCACCCGCGGCGCCGAAGTCGTGGTCGCGGGCAAGCGCTGCCCGATCGCCGGCCGCATCTCGATGGACCTGATGGCCATCGATGTCACCGACCTCGACGAACAACGCCGCGCGGCGCGGCCACATGGCGACGCTGATCGGCGAAGGCATCACCGTCGACGAACTGGCGCACCATTTCGGCACCATCGGCTACGAAGTGCTGACCAGCCTCGGGCCGCGTTATGCGCGGGTCTACAAGGGCGGCGCGGCGGCCGACCGAAGCCGCGCACCAACGATACCGGCCTGACATCTGCAGCCCGGGCATGAAGATCGCCACGTTCAACATCAACAATATCAACCGGCGCCTGCCGAACCTGCTCGCTGGCTGCGCGCAGGCAAAGCCCGACGTCGTCTGCCTGCAGGAACTGAAGGCGGCCGACAGCGACTTTCCGCGTCGCGCCATCGAGAAGGCCGGCTACGGCGCGGTGTGGCGCGGCCAGAAGACCTGGAACGGCGTCGCCATCCTGGCGCGCAAGGCCGAGCCGGTGCTGATCCGGACCGAACTGCCCGGCGATCGCGACGACCGCGAAGCGCGCTATATCGAAGCCGCCGTCAACGGCATCATCGTCACCAGCATCTATCTGCCGAACGGCAATCCGCAGCCGGGCCCGAAATTCGACTACAAGCTCGACATGGTTCAAGCGGCTGCGGCTGCACGCCGCGAAATTCCTGAAGCAGGACATTCCGGTGGTGCTGGCCGGCGACTACAACGTCGCGCCGACCGAGCTCGATATCTATCCGACGCAATCGTGGGACAAGGATGCGCTGATCCAGCCGAAGAGCCGCGCCGCGTTCAAGTCGCTGATGGCGCAAGGCTGGACCGATGCGATCCGCGACACTGCATCCGTCAAAGCCGATGTTCACGTTCTGGGACTACAAGCGCAACCGCTGGCCGCGCGACGCCGGATTGCGGCTCGATCATCTGCTGCTGAGCCCGGCGCTGGCGCCGCGCCTGATCAAGGCCGGCGTCGACCGCAAGGTGCGCGGCGAAGAAGGCGCCAGCGACCATGCGCCGGCGTGGATCGTGTTGCGGTAGGTTGCGACATGCATTGCAATGCCACTACTTCGTCGTCCCTGCGAATGCAGGGACCCATAGATCGCAGGTATCTTTGGAGTGACGCGTAAGCCATGCAACAGGGTCGTTGAATCAGAGAGACCGCGACGCGCTATGGGCTCCTGCTTCGCAGGGACGACGAGCAAGATATAACTCCGCATTCCCGCGGCGCGATGCGCCCGAGTTGTGCATGAAACGATCCGCCCAGCAACAGGGCGCGGGGAATGCCGGGTGCCCGTTGCACCCGCAGCCTCGCGTGTAAAATAAATAGCACACGAGTTAGTCACCACGGTCCACCGGATCACCCGGCATTCCCGCACGCGATGGTTTTAACGGTTTCCTTCGTGCTCTCCCCGGTGATCGGGCTTTTTTGTCACCGTCGCCGGCGGACAAACTCCGCCAAACTTGACGCCAGCGTCGAGGCGTCAGGACCATACGACTTCGCCGTCCGCATCAGCGCTCTTCGTCAAAAGCGCCTCCGCGTCCATCGCATCCCTGCCCTACGTTCGTGACGATCGCGAAACGCCCCTTTGTGTGGGCGGGGATGGCGAGAGATATAGAGGTGATTTGGGTCAAAAGAGAATTCGGAATATTTTTGCAAAGGGGACTGGACAAGACCAAATCAGATTGATCGGCTTCGACAAATCCGTCTCGCCGATAAAACCATAATCACCGACGGTGCGGCAATGTTAGCGGCATCTATTGTCGCCATTCGCGAGCCTCCGCGATGAATCCCGGACATCGCGCAGCTTGTTGCTCGATGGATTGCTACGGCGCGGCCGTCATCCCGAGACGCTTTGCGCCAACGTTGGCTCGCTCATGACGATTCTAGGCGCCCGTCGATCCACGGAAACCAAACCATTGAGCTTCCTCTTCGTCCTCGCGGTCGGGCTGGTCGCCGGCACCATCTCGGGCATCGTCGGCACCGGCTCGTCGATCATGCTGATGCCGGTGCTGGTCTATCAATACGGCCCGAAACAAGCCGTGCCGATCATGGCGGTCGCCGCCGTGATGGCCAACCTGTCGCGCATCCTCGCCTGGTGGCGCGAGGTCGACTGGCGCGCCTGCGCCGCCTATTCGATCACGGGCATTCCGGCCGCGGCGCTTGGCGCCCGCACGCTTGCTGGCGCTGCCGTCGCATGCCGTCGATATTTCGATCGGCCTGTTTCTGATCGCGATGGTGCCGGTGCGGCACTGGCTGGCCCGGCACGACCTCAAAGCTTTCGCTCTGGCATCTGGCGATCGGCGGCGCCGTGATCGGCTATCTCACCGGCATCGTGGTTTCGACCGGCCCGCTGAGCGTGCCGCTGTTTCTGTTTTACGGCCTCGACCAAGGGCGCGTTCCTCGCCACCGAAGCGGCGAGTTCGCTCGGGCTTTATTTCAGCAAGTCCGTGACCTTTCAGCGCTTCGGCGCGCTGACGCCCGATGTCGCGCTGAAAGGCCTGATCGCCGGCTCGTCGCTGATGTTCGGCGCCTTCATCGCCAAGCGCTTTGTGCTGCGGCTCGATGCCAACGTGTTCCGGCTGGTGATGGACGGCATCATGATGCGCCGGGCCTTTCGATGCTGTGGAATGCGGCGTACTCAACCTAGCTCTTGAGAGGGCGGTTCAGTTCGGTGCGCCATCCCGCCGGATCGGGCATCGATTGCGGCCCGACAGAATACAGTTCCCACAAGTCATCGGCCTGGTCATGTCCATTGGCCTTGATCCATTTGCCGAACTCGCCCCACGCGGCGGGCAGGCCCTCGTATGGCCCGCTGTAGACAGTGCGCGCAACCTTGGCCGCCGGCAGTTCGCCCGGCTTCACGCGTCCGGCCGCTTTGACCGGCGTCGCGACCCTCACGCCCAATTCGAAATCGAAGATGTCCGGGCTCATCTTCAGGTGATGCGCGAAAATGCCCCTCGGGCTTGATGCCTTGTGCGGCGAGCGCCGCCATCAATTCCCCGGCGGCAGGGCCAAAGACCTTCATCATGTCGCCGCGCGGAACTGAGATGAATGACGGCGGCCGTCTGTGCTGTGGTCTGGACATCTGTGGCGTTGCGAGCATCGTTGTGCGCCTCGTTCGCGTGGAAACGAATAGGGATCAGGCCATGGCGTCCAGCCGGACGTAGCTGGCTTCCATGCCGTGCTCCATTCCCGTCGCGAGCATTGCGGCGCGGGTGGCGGCATCCGGCAGAGTCATGCGCATGGTCATCAGCGTCCCCGTGCCGTCTTTTTCAAACGTCGTGACGACGTGATTGTCCGGCGTCGGGTCCGGCAGGTGCATGCGCTCGACATGAACAATACGGCTGAATGGAACCAGCTCGACGAACTCGCCGGTGATGTGGAAGCTCCGCCCCTTCCTTCGTCCACTCGTAGCGGAATTTGCCGCCCGGCCGAGGATCGTTGATGCAGACGGGCATCGTCCAGCCTTCGGGGCCCAGCATCCATTGCTGGATAAGTTTGGGCTCGATATGGGCGCGATAGACCGCCTCAGGCGAGGCATTGAAGCGGCGCGTAACGACGATATGTCGGTCGCCTTCAGTTTTAAGTGTCAACTTGCTCATCGGCGTTCCTTCGCTCCTTGGTATTCATCCCGGCCAACACGTCGTCCAGCCGGTCGTAATTCTTGGCGAGAGCCTGACGCAGCACGTCGAGCCACTGGTCGATCTCGGAATCGCCGATGGCGCCAGTCGGCATGGCCGTTTGGTGCCTTCCACGCGCCGTACGATCAGCCCCGCCCCTTCGAGCACCTTGAGGTGCCGGGAGATCGCGGGCTGCGTCATGGCGAAGGGCTCCGCAAGCTCCATCACCGTCGCCTCGCCCAGCGCGAGGCGGGCGAGAATGCCCCTGCGGGTCGGATCGGCCATCGCCGAAAAAGCGGCGTCAAGGTTCGACATATTGCGCCCTTAGTTATATAATGTAACTTGTTATATAACAAATCGGGCGTCTGTCAAGCGTCGCGCCTGCTTCCCGTTAGTTGGCTTCTTTTTCCACGCGGATGAGCGTGACCTCCAGCTTCAAACCCGGCACCTGCTTTGCAAAGCCGGTACACGAAACGGCTGCTCCGGCGTCGGAATGACCGATCAGGGTGATGTCGAGTTCATCCATTCCGAACACGCCGGGCGGGCCGGGCGCAATTCGTCTCGCCGATATCGCGGCCTTGAAGCGCTCGCCGGTTTGCTCCCAGCGGCCGGTGTAAGCGAACGTCGTATCACCGCCGCCAAGCTTGCCGTCAGCGCCAAGGTCAGCCACCCCGGCACCCTCGCCGATCGGTGTTTTGAACCAGACCGAATATTTGCCCGCCGTGATCAACTCGCGCGCTCCAGTCATTTCCGCGGGCATGTCGCGCCGCTAGTCAAACATCGCAACACAGTCGATCTCGACATTGATGCCGGCCCGGTGCAGCGCGCCGCCGAAACACGTGCGCGTCACCTTCTCGCCGTCAAAATAATCGCGGAAGGTTTCGTTGAAGCGGGGAAAATCCGCCGTGTCCCGCAGAATGACGCGCATGTTGACGATGTTTTTCGCGGTCGCGCCGGCGGCATCGAGGATTCGTCATCAGATTGTCGAGCGTCTGGCGCGTCTGCACGACGATGTCGCCTTCAATGACGGCGCCGGTCACGGGATCGAGCGAGCCCTGGCCCGATACGAACAGCATGTTGCCGAACCGGATGGCCTGCGCCAGCGGAGACACGGCCTTGCCCGGCGTGAAGCCGGTGGTCGGCGCGGACGATGAAGTGATGATTTGCTTCGGCATGGAGCCTCCGTCTTGGCAGCGTGTGTCGGGATATTCGGACCAGCCTATGCCGCCGACGCGGGAAGGCGCAGTCCACGTTTTTCCAGGCGCGGCAGCATTTCCCGGCCAAATAGATGAGACCTCCTTCATAGTCCAGCCAGGTCAGACAGGAAGCCATCGACACCCGCCTCAGAAAGTCTCGCGAAAAGTCCCGCGATATGGTCGGCGTCACCGACCAGCGGATAACCGGCAAATCCGGCTTTGAGGCCCATAGGCCAGTTTCGCAAACCTCCTCGGGCGGCATAGGTTTTGGTGTCGATGGCGTTGTTATCGATGATGTTCTGAACGGGCGCGTCGTCGCCTTGCGTCACGATGTAATCATGCGCATAGGCCTTGGCTTCATCCATCGTGTCCTTCAGCACGACATAGGCGGACATCCAGATCTGGATTTCCCTGCCGAATTTCGTTTGGGCATCGGTTTCGGTATTCCTCAACCTGCTTCTTCAGGGCGCTTTCGGATCGGGATTGTGCGCGGAGACAAAAGCAATGTCGCAGTTCTTCGCGGCGAATTCCCTGCCGCGCGGAGAGCGGCCCGCGTTGAGCAACACCGGCCGCGCCTGCACGCCGTGGGGCTGGCTGTAGGCGAGCTTTCAAATTGTAATTCTTGCCGGTGTAATCAAAACTTTCACGCCCCGACCACAGCCGTTCCCAAATCTAGATCCACTCGTCGGCGAGTTCGAACCGGTCGCTATGCTCCTTCACCTCGTAGCCAAAGAGCTGCATATCCGGCGGATTCCTCCCAGCACCAGGTTCATGCCGGCCCGGCCGTTGGAAACGAGATCGACGGTCGCCTCCGCCTTTGCCACGAAGACCGGATGGTTCACCGTGACATGCACCGTAGAGATGATGCCGATGCGCTCGCGGGTGACAGCGGCGACCGCTCCCGCCCAGGTAAACGTCTCCATCAGGTCGCCGCTGTAGTGGCCGTCGCCCCCGAACGACTTCCAGTGCGCCGCGCTGACGAAGCCCTCGAAACCGAGCTTGTCGGCCTTTTGCGCCAGCCGCACGTTGGCGTCCCAGGTCGAACTTTAATCGGTCCGGATGAAACGTAAACGCTGCGCCATTGCCGTTGGTGGCGAAAACGCCCCCCTTTGATGCGATTTTTCGGAGTTCGCGGATCGGGTTCGATTTTGGAGCCTGCTGGCCTGGTCATTCCTTCTTTTTCCTCCACATGAACTCAGGCCGGGATAGCGGCACCTTCCAGTGCCTCTGTTCGAACGATCTTCGTGACGTGATCGCGCAAAGCAATGAACGGAGGCTTCGCTTCGCATGTCGTATCGCCGCCAGCACTCGGCAGATCGACGTCGATCACTTCGTAGATCCGGCCCGGATCAGCGGTCATCACCACCGTCTTGTCCGCCAGATAGATCGCCTCATCGATATCGTGCGTCACCAGCACAACCGTCTTGCGCTGCTCTTTCCAGATCTCCAGCAGGAAGTCCTGCATGATGGAGCGGGTGGAGCAAATCCAGGGCGCCGAACGGCTCATCCATCAAAAGCGTGGATGGATTGATGGCCAGCACGCTCGCGATCGCCGCGCGCTGACGCATGCCGCCCGACAGTTCGGCCGGGCGCCGTTCGCGAAAAGCCGACAGCCCCGTTCGTTGCAGCATGCGTTCGACGACCTGCTGCGGGTCCGCCTTTCCGCGATTTGCGCGCAGCGACAAGCCAAAGGCGATGTTGTCCTCGACCGAACAGCCACGGAAACAAAGCGGTTTGCTGAAAGACCACGCCCCGGTCGGGCCCCGGCCCGCCGATGGTCTGGCCATCCACCAGAACCTGTCCGGCCCGTCGGCGTCTCGAAACCGGCAATGAGATTCAATAAAGTGGATTTGCCGCAGCCGCTCGCACCGACCAGGGTTGACGATTTCCTTTTCCTGCACGACCAGGTTGACCTTGATCCAGTGCGGTGACCACGGAACCACCGGTTTCGAATGCTTCGTCCACCGACCTCCAGGATCAATTCTAGCCCATCGAAGGTCTCCCCGCTTGTTCCAGGTGAGCAGAAGGTCACGGAAGAAAACCACGAGCTGGTCGCTTCAGGAATCCCAATAGTCCAATGCTGAGCATCGCGGCGATCACGACATCGTTGCGGTAAAACAGGTATGCGTCGTTCAAGGAGGTAACCCAGCCCGCTTCGCACCGCGAAAATCTCCGCCACCACGACAAGCACCCAGGCGATCCCCATCGATTGGCGGACGCCATTGAGGATCGAGGGCAACGCGGCAGGGAGGATGACGCGCGAAAGAAGCTCGCGCTCGTTCGGCTCCCATCCAACGCGCGGCCTTGTAGAGCGTGATGTTGATCTGGCGAACGCCATGCGTGGTGTTGATCGCAGCCGGAAAGAACGCACCGAGGCCGATCAGGAAAACGGCCGGCGCATTTCCAATACCGAAAAAAACCAGCGACAGCGGAACCCAGGCGGTGACCGGTATGTTGCGCATCATCTGGATCGTCGGATCCAGCACACGTTCGGTCACGCGCGAAAGCCCGATCAACAGACCGAGAAATATCCCAAGCGTGACGCCCCAACCAAAACCTGCGAACACGCGCCACGTGCTGGCCCAGGCGTGATCCAGCCAGGTGCCGGAATATCGGCCCGCCGCATCCGTTGCGCCCGTTACCAGGTCGTACCAGACGGCAAGGACTTCGGACGGCGGTGGAAATACATTCCGCCGCACGAAGCCGATCGCGCTACAAATCTCCCAGAGCGCCAAAATCGCCACCGGAAATATCGCGTATTGCAACACGACGGACACGCGTCTGCGGGGGATCCCCGGATTTGCTGACCGCGGAGAGCCGGGTCTCGGCAGACGGCGTTCTGTTCAGACATCACCAGGTCGACAGTTCCGCCGGGGTCAGACCCGATGCCTTGGCTGGCAAATGACAGGTCGACGAAACCGTCCACCTTAGGGGCCGAAATCCTCTTTGACCCAGCCGAGTTGAAAAAGCTCGTGGGCCATCGTCCTGATATCGGCGACATTGGTCCGGAAGTTGTACCTGAGGAAGTCGCGCTCCTGCATCGCGATGACCGCTTCAGGCAGCCTGGAATATTTTCGTTCGAACTCGATCTGCTTGTCGGGTTGCCCCATGAAGGTGTTGATCGCGTCGACATTGGCGCCTGACGATCCGCTGCACCAGCTCGGGCTTTTCCTTGATCAGCTTCTCCGTGACGATGAAGCCGACTTCCTGCTTGCCGAAATTTCCGCCGAACAGATGCAGGAACAGGATGGCATCGCCCTTGTCGATGGAAATCGCGCCGAAGGCGGACAGCGTCATCGCCAGATCGACTTCGGAGGCCTCCAGCGCGCGCGGGTGGTTTGGAAACGGGATATTGGCGATCTGAACGTCCTTGTCCCAGGATCAATTTCAATAGACTTCAGATAGATCGACAATTTTGCATGCTGAAGCGATCCGGTCGGCACGCCGATGATGACAGGCTTTCCCGATTGCTTGCGCGATGCCGCAAGCGATTTCAGCGCCAGCCGCATCGTTCGGTTTAGAGATCGAGCCCCTTGCGGCAAACCAGGACATTGTGACCCGCCGCCCCATCCCGCACACCCATCTGACGGGGATGTTCTCGCTGATGGCCCTGATCAGGTGCTGCGTGGTGGTGTTGCCGATATCGAGTTCGCCCTGCTCGATCGCGAGCAGGACGGAGGTGCTGTCGCGAAAGTCCTTTGCATCGAAGGCAAGATCGTATTTGCTGCCGGCCGCGGGCAGCGTAGTGCGCAATGCACCCATGGCGCCGATCTGGAGTCCATCGCGAAAGGTGTCGGCGGCGGAGGCGCGGCCGGGTCAGCAGTGCCGGCAGCGCTACTCCCGCAGCCGTTGCGCCCAGCGCCTTTGCAAAAACACGTCGCGTGATACTGGCTTCGGTCATGTCGATGTTTTCCTTTGGCGGAGAGCAATCGTGGGCCTGCTGTACGCGGCACGATCCTGTTCAATATCGAGAAGCAAAAAGTATGCCTGCAATAGGCGTCGTGCATCCCTCCGCATGAGTGGAAGCGATTGTCTTTCAGTCATCCTGCCAACTCGCTCGCGTCATGCAGACACCGGTATTTGCCCTTGAAATAGAGCAGCGGCGCGCCGTCATGCCGAGATCATTCGAACTCATGGTGACAACCTCGCCGATGACGATGTCGCCGTGGTCGCCCGCCTGATGCTCAGCAACGATCTTGCAATCCAGCCACATCAACGTACCGGCGATCACAGGGTTTTGGCCAGATGTCATTCTCCAGACGATCCCTTCCCATCTGTCCCTGCCCTTGCGCCCGAACTGATCGGAGATCGCCTGTTGCGTTTCGGCGAGAACGTTGACCGAGAATTTTCCTGTTTCGCGTATCCGCGGATATCTGCAAGCGGCTTAGAATCACGCTAAATGAAATCAGCGGAGGTGCGATGGAAACGCTGTACAGAGGACTGGCATGTGAAGCCCAGGGGCACATCGCTATCGTGCCCGGCGATGACGGTAATGCCCGAGGCGTAAAGCGCAAGCGCATTGCGAAAGGCCCTCGGTTCCAGCACCGGCCCTCCCGCAATATCCCCGCGATTTTCGAGAGACATCATATCGAGATCTCGTTCGACGGACGGCACGCCGCATCCGGCTCACTGAGGAGCTTCAGCACATATTCAGCGACCGCCTGGTGCGGATCGGCAAGCCCATCAAGAATTTCAAAGTGGTTCTTACCGGGGATTTCGCAACAAGCCGCAAGCCTGTTCTCGCGCTCAAGCGCCTTTGCGAAGGCCAGCGACTGGCGAATGAATTCAGGCATTCCTTTGCGCCGTCGAGAAGATGCAGCGGCAGGCAACTCCTGCCGGCGTGAAGGATCGGGCTCATCTGCCTCGCTTCGGCTTCACTGAGGTCGATATAGAGGCGGCGCGAACTGAGCAGCACCGGCTCGAGATCATAGGAACCGTTGATGCAAACAAAGCCGAGGAAAGCGGCGGCATCGACGCCCAGCGCCGCCCAGTCCTGCATCGCCAGCAACGCCGCCATATGGGCGCCGGAGGAATGACCGGAGACCAGGATCTTCTCGACCCGGCCGCTTCTGATCTGGTTGTCAAAGGTCCACCGCAGCGCACGGATGAGCTGGTCCAGCACCTGCGGCAGGCGCAGCTTTGGCAGCTCTCCGATTACCCGGCACCACGAAGTTGACGTCCGCAGCCCGCATCAGCGGAGCCAGAAAAGCGCAATCCGATTCGACTGCCAGAACGGATATGAAAATGGGCATGACGCGGCCGATCCGGCGCCGGATAGAGATCGATCAGCTCATCGGCTTCCGGACCATAGCGAAATTCCCGATAACCGGGAAAAGCGGCTCACACCGCCTCCGCGCCGGACGACCAGCGCCCGAGGATCTCTTCGGCATTTCCGGCCCAGTGGCGCTGCGAATAAGCCAGATCCAGCTCGGCCTGGGTATAGCCGGGATAAACATGTTGGGCGGGGACCGGCTCCATAACCAAGCGTCGTTCCTGAAGTTGCAGCGCTGCAAACAAGCCGAGTTAGGAAGATCGAGGGCCAGAAATCCATTGCAAAAGCGGCCCATGGTTATAACATTTGGTAATGTCGCTGAACCATCGCGAACTGAACGTCTTTCTCGCCATCGCCCGTTCCGGCAGCGTCAACGCCGCCTCGCAGGCGCTTGGAATGACCCAGCCGGCGCTGAGCCGCTCGCTGCGGCGGCTGGAGGATCAGCTCGGCACCGTGCTTTTCACCCGCCACTCCACCGGCATGGACCTGACACCCTTTGGCGTGACGCTGCGCCGGCACGCCGATTAATTCAAGATCCGGAAACCCAATCGCGTGGTCGAGGAAATCCGGATGCTCAACGGAGCCACCACGGGCTTCGTTCGCGTTGGCCTCGTGCCAAGCGTCGTCGGCGGTCTTTTCCGTTCTGCCTTGCCCAGGGTGAATGAGCTGTCCCCGCAGATCCAGATCCGGGTGATCGAGGGCTCGGGCGAAGGGCGACCGGATGGTCGATGCGGTGGCGCGAGGCGAAGCCGATTTCGCCGTCGTCGGCCGGCTACACCATGAAATCGAACAGGATGTGGTGACGTCGCCGCTGGGCTCGGAAGAGGTCTGCGTGGCGGCAGGCGCATTTCACCCGGTATTTGAAAAGCCGGATCTCTCGCTGGGAGATTTATGCGCCTATCCCCTGGGCGATGTGCCGGAAAAGGGCAACGCCGTCTGGTACGGATTTCATGAGTTGTTCCGGCGCGCCGGACTGGAACCACCGACACCGACGGTCCTAAGCAATTCGGTCCATACGTTGAAGACCATCGTCGGACAGCACGCCTATCTGACGATGATGACCCGCATCATATTCGCCTACGAAGAACAGCACGGGTTGATATTGCCCGTTCCCGGCACCTCCTGGCGCCGCGAACTGGTGGTGGTGCGTCGCCCGAAGAGCCACCTGCTTCCGGCCGCACGATTGCTTCTGCGTGAGATGGAACGGCAGGCAGCGCTGGCGCAAGAGGCACAGCAATTCGATGAACCGGGCGTCCGCAAACTTCTGGTTTAAATCGGCCAAAGCAGCGCCCGCCCGGCGCATCGCAATTCACCTCCGGCAAAGCCACGCTGGCGGCGGCTGGCTATATTTGCCCGATAGCGACGACACGGACCTCAGGCGCGCAACCGCGGGATCAGCCGCGTCGCATTGTCGTGGCCGATGGCGGCGAGATCGGCGGCCGATAGTCCCAGCTTCTGCAACTCGGCGAACTGGTCAAACCCGAAATAGGGATAATCGGTGCCGTAGGTGATCTGCGAGACCGGCACGAGCTTCATCAGCGCGGCCATCGACGGCGCGAAGGTCGCGTTCGCGGTGTCGTAGTGCAGCCGGCGCAATTCGCCCTCGATGCCTTCCGGCGCGAACTCCTTAGGTTCGGCCGCGTGCCGTAGAACGAGTTGATCCGGCCCGGCCATCATCGGGATCGTGCCGCCGGCGTGCGAGAACAGCCACTTGATGTCGCGGAATCGGGCGAACGAGCCGCTGAAGCAGCAGGCTGGTGACGGTCCGGGTGGTGTCGTGCGGCACTTCGATCACCGCCGGGAAGGCGCCGACCCTGAGCGCGCGCAGCAGCTCGCGACCAGCGGATGCACGTAGACCACGGCCTTGCGCCGGTTGAGCTCCTCGAGCACCGGCTTGTATGCGGGTCGCCGAGCCACTTGTCGCCGTAACTGCTCTGCAGGCCGATGCCGTCGGCCTTCAGCGTGTCGAAGGCGTATTCGATCTCTTTCAGGGTCGCGTCGATGTCGAGCATCGACAGCGTCGCGAACAGGCCGAAGCGGCCCGGATGGTCGCGCATCATGCCGGCCGCGTACTCGTTGCAGGCGCGGGCCAGCCGGCCGGCCTTCGCCCGACGTCGAACCACACGCCGGGGGTGGAGCCGATCGACAGCACGCCGGTGCGTACGCCGTTTCGATCCATTTCCTCGATCATCTTGTCGCGGGTCCATGCGACAACTGCCGGGGAAGTGCGGCTGCTTGTGCGCATCTTCGGTACCCGTAGCCAGACCTTCTCGACATTGGTGGATAAAAATGCTGGTGAGTATCGATCAAGCGCCGGCTTCGGCTTTGCGCATGTGCCGTGATGGTCGGGGATGGCCAACGCCGCGACGAAGGCGCCGAGCCCGGCGAGGAAGCCGCGCCGTGACGATGACGGGCCACAGCACATGCAGCCCGAGAAATGCCTTCGCGATCCCGAATTGCGCGTGTTCATCTTGCGCTCCCCCACTCTGACGTTTTGGCGAAACTAAGGGCTGTCGCGCGCCGCCAGTCAATGCGCTTTTCGCGGCCTACCTTGCAAATTTCAGGGCGAGCCGCGCGTTCGATCATTGGACCTTGGCCGGGCCCTCGATCCGTTCGCAGAAGCGGATGAGGATTGCCGAAAGGATCGATCGCGCCAACCTCGAGCGTTCCCCACTCCGTCTTTTCAATTCCGGGCCGCATGTAACCATAGCCCTTCGCGCTGATCTCGCGGTGAAACTTCTCGACGCCGTGCATCATCACCCGAAGGCGGGCACCGGGACAGCCGTCGCCATGATGCTCGCTTAAATGCAGGATCAGATTGCCACGCGAAATCTGACGGTACAGCGGCGCCTTCGCATCGAAGCGGTGATCCCAGTCAACCGCAAAGCCGAGAAATCCTTGATAGAATTCGTCTGCCTTGGCGACGTCAAAGATGCGCAGGATGGGGACGACCGAATTGAAGCTGATTTCCATATTGCACCCGATTTGAAGATGCCACGGTTCAAGCGGGCCATTCCGACGATTTCTTGGCGATGGGTCCGGAACCGGCAATTTCGCGATGACGCGCGTCAGGACGCGATGTCTTCCAACTGCCGGTCGCGCGTTTCCAGCATGCGTGAAGCCGCGAGCGCGCCCAGCATCGCGACGATGGCAAACATCAGAAACACCGACGCAACGCCCTGCGCGCGTCACCAGCAGCGCCGACCAGCGGCCGGCCCCACCGCCGACGCAAGCCGCAGCCACGATGTCGACCAGAGCCCGTCCCGATCGCCCGCATCCGCGTCGGATAGACCTCGGGCGTGTAGAGATAGAGCACACGGCGACCGACGGCGCCGATCAGGCCGTAGGCTGGCGTAGCGCAATGATCCGTCACCAGGGCCTGCGGTTACCGACGACCGTCGAGCGCGGCCAGCAGCGCGCCGCCGATCAGGAACGAGGCGACCGCCCAGTCTGCGCCGGCCGATCTTGTCGATGCAAAACGCGCAGGCCAGAAGGATCGCGACCTGCGCGACATTGGTCAGCGACGCCGCGCGCAGCGCGTCCTTCAGATCGAGGCGCGTAGACGCGTGTGGTAGAGCGTCGGCATCCAGTTGTTCAGGCCGTTGGCGACGAAGAAGGCGCGTCGCCCATAGCGTCCAGGCGATCAGCGTGCGCGCGCGATAGAGCGGCGACAGCAGTTCGCTCCAGCGCGCTTGTCGACGGCACCGAGCGCGGCCGCGGACCGGCGTCCGCAGCGGGCGCTTCACGCGCGACTGGCATCGTCGGGCATCGTCAGGATATTTGCGCCGCGCGCTGGCTTCGGCCTGCATCGATGATGCGCCTCGGCTTCGTCGAACCGTGCCGCGTCCGATCAGCCAACGCGGCGATTCCGGCAGGCGCAACGAGCAGCATCGTCGACGATGAGGCCGGGAATGCCGCCGACCAGGAACAGGACTTTCCATCCGAACACCGGAACCAGCACGGCGCCGATCTGGCCGCGTCGCCATCAGGCCGACGGGAAAAATCATCTCGTAGAGCATGAAGAACGTGCTCCCTTGCCAGCGTGATAGTCGCCAGATAAGGGCCGCCGCCACCGGCATCTCGCCGCCGACGCCGATGCCCTGCACCAGCCGGGCAAATAAACAGCAGCGGGAAATTCCCGACACAGCGCGCAGCCGAAACTGAGCACAGACATAAAGGCGGTCGCGAAGGCCGCACTCGGCACACGGCCGTAGCTTTCGGCGAGGCGGCTGAAAACGATCGCGCCGGCGAGCTCACCGATTAGCTCGCGCGATCATCCAGCCGACCTCGACCGAGCTAGATCTGCCACAGCCCGATGAGGACCGGCAGCACGAAGGCCAGCGACAAGGCGTCGAACGCATCGAGGAACGTCGCGGCGCCCATGACGATGCGCGCGCGGATGTGCCAGCGTCGAGAACGGCACGCGCTCGATCCGCGATAACATGCAACGCGGTCCTGTCCGCAGCGCTTCGTCGAGCCCGTTACTCGGCGGCGATCGGCCGCGTCAACGGCGTCATCCGTCGCAGCCGCAACCTCCCCTGTCTCGAATCACCTCTTTGGTGCGATTCTCATCAGATCGCGCTCTTCGTCTGGCCGTATCCGCGGGTCAGACGGCCCTTCGAGCCCTCCACCAGCGGCGCGTTCCACGCGTCGTAGCCGTAGAGCCAGGCGGTGTCCGTCGTCGCCGCCGCATCCAGTGTTGGCGCTGGAGATCGCCTGGATGCGCGACGTGCGCGGCTTGCGGTGGGCCTCGTAGCGCCCGGAACGCAGCCGCGAGATCGTCGACCGTCGCGCCGGCCACACACCGCGCCGAGCACCGCCGCGTCCTCGATCGAGGTTGCGGCGCCCTGGGCCATGTACGGCGTCATCGGGTGGCACGCGTCGCCCAGCAGCACGACCCGCCCGTCGCTCCAGCGCGGCAGCGGCTCGCGCTCCAGGATCGCCCACTTGTGGCAGTCCGGGCAGGCGTCGAGCACCGTCGCGCACGTCGGCGTGGAAGCCTTCGTAGGCCGCGCGCAGCTCGTGCACGTCGCCCTTCGCCGACCACGACTCCCGGTCAGCCATTCGGCCGGCTCCGGCACGCTGGTGACGAAGTAGAGCTCGCTGCGGTCGCGGGTGGTGTAGTAGATCACGATGTGCCGGTCGGGGCCCCACCACTTGGTGCGCGAGGGGCCGATGTCGCCGCCGTTCATGCAGCGTCGGCGGCGAACACGGCGCGGTAGGCGATGCGGCCCCGATGGATCGGCTCGTCGGGCCCGACGATCAGATCTCGCGCACGACGCGAATGCACGCCGTCGGCGCCGATCACCGCGTCGGCCGTGGCCGTGCGTGCCGTCGGCGAAGGACAGCGTGACGCCGCGCATCCGCCTGATCGAGCCCTACGAGCTTCTTGCCCAGGTGGACGATCTGTCGGCGGCACCGCCGACAGCCAGCGCCTCGTGCAGGTCGGCGCGGTGCATGCACAGGTAGGGCGCGCCGTAAAGGCTCTTCCGGCATCGGCAGCTCGCGCTTGACGCTCGCCGGTGTCCCACTCGCGGTTGAGGTGCGAGTACGGCTCGAAGGCGACGCGCCTGCAGCCGGTCTTCGACGCCGATGCCGCGCAGCACCTTCATCGAGTTCGGCATCATCTGGATGCCGGCGCCGACGCGCGCGAACGCGCGGCCTGCTCGTAGACCTTGACGTCTACGCCGGCCTGGCGCAGTGTCGCGCGCGCCGCGAGGCCGCCCATGCCGGCGCCGACGATCGCGATGGATGGTTTGCCTTTGGCCACGGTTGGCCTTCCTCGTTTTCCGGTTTGATGTCGTGTGAGAGGTTATCGGGGGCCGAAAGAGATGACCAGTTTGTCGAGGGGTCCCCAGCCTTCATAAATTGTTTATTGCATTCATTCGTCCAATTTTAAGCTTTTTGGTTCCAAGTTCCTGCCCATGGAACCGGGAGAAGCCCGGCTCTGCGTGAACCAGGAGGTTATCTTGAGCGCATTTTTTCACAGTTCTGGGCTGACGAAGCGGGCGCCACCGCCATCGAATACGGTCTGATTGCCGCCGGCATCAGCCTCGCGATCATCGCAGCCGTGAACGGACTTGGTACGACCCTCAACACCAAGTTCACCTCGATCAATAACTCGCTGAAATAACTCACACACACATGATCCTGGCTGGCGAACGGACCTTCACGTCCGTTCGTTTCATGTGTATTCGTGTGCCCGTTTTCAGCGGGGTAGTCGTTTCGGACAAAACCCGTTCGCGGATCATTGCCGCGGGCGGGTTTTTGCCGTTGCCCGGTAGCGATCTAGTGCGATGGCCGATCGAGCCAAGGCCGAGCCGCCGCAAGGACATGTGATCGGAAAAAGGTAGGTTTGGCCTCATCGGGAGGTTAGGATTGCGCGTGCCCGCTCACCTTTCAGGAGGTTCGAACATGGCACGCCACCTTTTCTTCCTGAGCCGGCTTCATCGGCATCGCCTTCCTCCACTCGCCGGCAAGCGCCGAGCTAAACGCGATACGATGTGAGGATCGAGCCGCCAATTGCGTCGGCAGATGCACCAACCCCGGCGGCGGAACGAACGACAGCAGATGCATGCGGTCCTGCGACCGGCGGGTCGTCGCCTGTTTGGTGCGCGTACATGACAACGCCTCGCGCTGGTAGGCGTCGACGGGATCGCCCTGCGCCAACCTGGTATTAGTACGCAGTCCACAACGACCGGGTTTTGGGCTATCGAACTGCCCGGGGCGGGGGATTTCATCTCCTGTAAATTTGCCGAAGGCCGCTGACATCACTCAGCGGCCTTTTTGGTTTTGATCGTCCGTAGATCCGTAGGGTGGATTAGCCGAAGGCGTAATCCACCTCGTGACATACGACAACATGCGGCGGATAACGCTTCCGCCTTCGCAAGCTACGGCGGACAGGTCGCTAATCCGCTCTACGGTGATCCAGCTTCAAGACTTCGGGGCGACTTGCGGCGCCTTACTTGACCGATCCTTTTTGCAGTTCGATGGCTTGCAGAATTTCACATCCGACGCCCTGTGGCCGCCTGCGGGGTTGCACGTCCCATTCGGGCAATTAACGCCACCGCTGGCGTTGCCGTACTGGGCTTTCACTTCCGCTGCGCCGAATACCAGCGGGATCGCGGCAATGATGACAACAACAACTGTTTTCAAAACTGAGACCCTCCGATTGATGGAGGCATCCTGTTCTCAGTTTTGAAATTAAGCCACCGCTAGCTTCGAAATGAGGCGCCTCAGGTCGAAACAAGCCAGTATAACCAAAAGAACAAACTAGGAACCGTTAGGGATTTACATTCTATCCAGAACCCGACTTTTCCCTAGGCAGCGATTCACCCCCCATGGCCAAATCCACCCTCTCCTTTGTCTGCCAGAACTGCGGCGCGGCCTATAACCGCTGGCAGGGCAAGTGCGAATCCTGCGGCGAGTGGAACACGCTGGCCGAGGAGGACACCACCGGATCGGATGCCGGTCTCGATCCGCTCCAAGCGCAAGGGCCGGCTGTTCGCGCTGGAAAGCCTGACCGGCAAGAGCCAGGACGCCCCTCGCCTGCCCTCCGGCATGGCCGAACTCGATCGCGTCACCGGCGGCGGCTTTGTCCGCGGCTCGGTGCTGCTGGTCGGCGGCGATCCCGGCATCGGCAAATCGACGCTGCTGACCCAGGCGACCTCGCTGCTGGCGCGGGCCGGCCACCGCGCGGTCTATATTTCGGGCGAAGAAGCCGTCGCCCAGGTGCGGCTGCGCGCCGAGCGTCTCGGGCTCGCCGACGCGCCGGTGCAGCTCGCGGCCGAAACCTCGGTCGAGGACATCGTCTCGACCCTGTCGGAAGGCGCGGTGCCGCGCCTGATCGTGATCGATTCGATCCAGACCATGTGGACCGACACGGTGGAATCCGCGCCCGGCACGGTGACGCAGGTGCGCGCCTCGGCGCAGGCGCTGATCCGCTTCGCCAAGAAAGTCCGGCGCCGCGATCATCCTGGTCGGCCACGTCACCAAGGACGGCCAGATCGCCGGCCCCCGCGTGGTCGAGCACATGGTCGATGCGGTGCTGTCGTTCGAGGGCGAAGGCTCGCAGCAGTTCCGCATCCTGCGCGCGGTGAAGAACCGGTTCGGGCCGACCGACGAGATCGGCGTGTTCGAGATGACCGGCCTCGGCCTGCGCGAGGTCTCCAACCCGTCCGAACTGTTCCTGTCGGAGCGCGATCTCGGCAGCCCGGGCACGGCGGTGTTCGCCGGCATCGAAGGCACCCGGCCGGTGCTGGTGGAATTGCAGGCGCTGGTGGCGCCGACCACGCTCGGCACCCCGCGCCGCGCCGTGGTGGGCTGGGATCCGAGCCGGCTGTCGATGGTGCTGGCGGTGCTGGAGGCCCATTGCGGGGTCAAGCTCGTCGGCTACGACGTCTATCTGAACGTCGCCGGCGGCCTGCGGATCCAGGAACCGGCCGCCGACCTTGCCGCCGCCGCCGCGCTTGGTGTCGTCGCTGGTCAATGCGCCGCTGCCGACCGATGCGGTCTATTTCGGCGAGATTTCGCTGTCGGGCGCGGTGCGGCCGGTGGCGCAGACCTCGGCCCGGCTGAAGGAAGCCGCCAAGCTCGGATTCGGCCGCGCTGTGCTGCCCGAATCGGCGCGCGGCGACGTTGGCGGCGATGCCGGCCTGTCGCTCAACACCGTCGGCGGACTGACCAGCCTGGTCGCCGATATCGCCGCGCGCGGCTCGCCCAAAGGAAACCCGAACCGGAAAGGTAACCAGGAGGTAAATTCCGACGGGAACGATGGAAATGGCTCTGAGAAAAATGCCACACCCGCCAGATTCCGGCGCGAGAGCCGCTAGCAGGCGTGACCTTGTCGGGCCTCGCCGCTATACAACCCGCTCCACCCGCGCGAGACGGAACCGGCGTGATTTCCGGCCTTGCGGGACATGCCATATGCCCGTCACTTAGGACGGCAAAGATTAGCCAATTCACGCAAGCCGATTTGCGATTTTGAATTTACGAGCGGACCTGACCAGCCGATGCCCATAACGATACTCGATCTCGTCCTGCTCGGAGTGATGCTGATCTCCGGCCTGCTCGCGATGGTGCGCGGCTTCATGCGCGAGATCCTGTCGATCGCGGCCTGGGGCACCGCCGCGCTGGTCACGCTGTATGCCTTCGGCAAGCTGCTGCCGACCGCCAAGACCTATTTCAACAACGATACCGTCGCCAGCATCGTGGTGGTCGCCGGCGTGTTCATCGGCACCCTGATCGTGGTTTCCATCATCACGGTGCGGATTTCCGACATGATCCTGGATTCCCGGATCGGCGCGCTCGACCGCACCCTCGGGTTCCTGTTCGGGCTGGCCCGCGGCCTCCTGATCGTGGTGGTCGCCTTCATGTTCTTCACCTGGCTGGTGCCGGACAAGCAGCGGCCGGACTGGGTGACCGGCGCCAAATCCCGGGTGGTGCTGCAGGGAACCGGGGATTGGCTGATGTCGCTCTTGCCGGATGACCCCGAGAACACCATCTTGAAGAGATTCAAGAAGAATAAACCTGACGACGAACAAACTGACACCGACCCGGCGGCGCCGGCCCCCGGTGCCGATGGCTATAGCAAACCTGCCCGTGACAGCCTGAAAAAGCTGATCGAGAAACCCACGGGTCGTTGATAGCAGGCCAAAGAGAGGCGCGATGGACGAGATACAGAGCCCTTCCGATGACGCCGCGTTAGGTACCCGACGCCCAACCTCGATCTGGGTATCGAGCTGCAGGACGATCTGGAAGGCGACACGCTCCGCGAGGAATGCGGCGTGTTCGGTATCTTCGGCCACCCGGAAGCCGCCGCCATCACCGCGCTCGGGCTGCACGCGCTTCAGCATCGCGGCCAGGAAGCCGCCGGCATCGTCTCCTTCGACGGCAGCCGCTTCCACAGCGAACGCCGGCTCGGTCTGGTCGGCGACACCTTCTCCCGCCGCGAAGTGATCGAGCGCCTGCCCGGCAACGCCGCGGTCGGCCATGTCCGCTATTCCACGACCGGCGCGACCATCCTGCGCAACGTGCAGCCGCTGTTCGCCGAGCTCAATGCCGGCGGCTTCGCGGTCGGCCACAACGGCAACCTCACCAACGGCCTGACCCTGCGCCGCGAACTGGTGCGCAACGGCGCCATGATGCAGTCCACCACCGACACCGAAGTGATCCTGCATCTGGTCGCGCAGTCCAAGCGCACCCGCTTCATCGACCGCTTCATCGAGGCGCTGCGCGCCATCGAAGGCGCCTATTCGCTGGTGTCGATGACCAACAAGAAGCTGATCGGCGCCCGCGACCCGCTCGGCATTCGCCCGCTGGTGCTGGGCGAACTCGACGGCTGCCCGATCCTGGCGTCGGAAACCTGCGCGCTCGACATCATCGGCGCCAAATATGTCCGCGACGTCGAGCCCGGCGAAATCATCGTGTTCGACGAGCACGGCGCGCACAGCCACAAGCCGTTCCCGCCGAAGCCGCCGCGGCCCTGCATCTTCGAATACATCTACTTCGCGCGGCCGGATTCGATCGTCGGCGGCCGCTCGGTCTACGAAGTCCGCAAGGCGTTCGGCGCCCAGCTCGCGCGCGAAAGCCATGTCGAGGTCGACGTCGTGGTGCCGGTGCCGGATTCCGGCGTGCCCGCCGCGGTCGGCTACAGCCAGCATTCCGGCGTGCCGTTCGAACTCGGCATCATCCGCAACCATTATGTCGGCCGCACCTTCATTCAGCCGACCCAGAGCGTGCGCGAACTCGGCGTGCGCATGAAGCATTCGGCCAACCGCGCCGCGATCGAAGGCAAGCGCATCATCCTGATCGACGATTCGCTGGTGCGCGGCACCACGTCGAAAAAGATCGTGCGCATGATGCGCGATGCCGGCGCCCGCGAAGTGCATTTCCGCCTCGCCTCGCCGCCGATCCTGTATCCCGATTATTACGGCATCGACCTGCCCGATCGTGGCGGCCTGCTGGCGGCGACCCATTCGCTGGAAGAGATGCGCGACATCATCGGCGCGGATTCGCTGGCGTTCCTGTCGATCGACGGCATGTACCGCGCGATGGGCGAGCCCGGCCGCGATCCCGCCAATCCGAAATTCTCGGATCACTGCTTTACCGGCGCCTACCCGACCCACCTGACCGACCAGACCCAGGTCGAAAGTGGCCCGCGGCAGTTGTCGCTGCTGGCGGAAGCGAGCTGAAGCCAAGGCGCTTCCTCGCCGCCTGATTTTCGCGGCTGATTTTCGTCACGGCCGGGCTTGTCCCGGCCATCCACGTCTGTAAAACCCGCAGCGAACACGTGGATGCCCGGCACAAGGCCGGGCATGACCAGAGTAATTGAACACATGACCCTCCCCTCGCTTCCCGTATCGCGCTCGTCACCGGCGCCTCGCGCGGCATCGGCTATGCCACCGCGCTGGCGCTGGCCAAGGCCGGCGCGCATGTCGTCGCGGTGGCGCGCACCCAAGGCGGCCTCGAAGAACTCGACGACGAAATCCGCAAGCTTGGCGGCAGCGCCACGCTGGTGCCGCTCAACCTCACCGATTTCGAGGGCATCGCCCGGCTCGGCGCCGCGCTGCATGAACGCCACGGCAAGCTCGATATTCTGGTCGGCAATGCCGGTACCTCGGGCCCGTCCTCGCCGCTCGGCCATATCGAGCTGAAGCCGTGGAACGACGTGATGGCGATCAATGTCACCGCGAATTTCCAGTTGATCCGCTGCATGGAGCCGCTGCTGAGGCAGTCCGACGCCGGCCGCGCCGTGTTCGTCACCTCGGGCGCCTCCAACAAGGCATCGGCCTATCTCGGGCCCTACTCGGCATCGAAGGCCGCATTGGAGTCGCTGGTGCGGGCATGGGCCAACGAAGTCGCCTCGACCCCGATCCGGATCAATCTGTTCAACCCCGGCCCGATCCGCACCCGGATGCGCGCCGCGGTATTTCCCGGCGAAGATCCGATGACGCTCGAGACGCCGGAACAGGCCGCGGAATTCATCGTGCCGATGTGCGCGCCGTCCTGGACCGAGACCGGCAAGTTCTACGACTACAAGACCCGCACGCTGCTGAGTTTCCGCGCGCCGGCATGATCCGGCCGCGCCGCAAGCGCGATCATTGACTCCGATCCCCCCGAACGATTGACTGCGGTCGAAGCGAGAACAACTCGTCCGCAAACTCAGGGGAGAACACCATGAGGCCGGCACCGCTACGCGCTCGTTCAAAATCGGCGGCTTCGGTTCTCCACAAGGCCTGTCTGGCCGGCATCGCGGCACTGGCGCTGCTTGCAACTCCCGTTTTTTCCAGACGCGGCAGCGGCCGGCGACATTCCAACCTTCGCCGTCGATCCTTCCTGGCCGAAGCCGTTACCGAACAACTGGATCCTGGGTCAGGTCGGCGGCATCACGGTCGACCACGAAGGGCATATCTGGATCATCCATCGTCCGCGCTCGCTGACCGACGACGAGAAAGGCGCAAGCCTGACGCCGCCGCGCTCGAAATGCTGCGTCTCGGCGCCGCCGGTGCTCGAGTTCGATACCGACGGCAATCTGCTGCGTTCCTGGGGCGGTCCCGGCACCGGCTATGAATGGGTCGGCCGCGAGCACGGCATCGAGGTCGACGACAACGGCTTTGTCTGGATCGGCGGCAATGCCGAGACCGACAGCGTCATCCTCAAATTCACGATCGACGGCAAATTCGTGTCGCAGATCGGCAAGATCGCGCCGCCGACCGGCAGCGCCGATACCACGCAGTTCGGCAAGCCGGCCGAGACTGCGGTCGACAAGGACGCCAACGAACTCTACGTCGCCGACGGTTACGGCAACCGCCGCGTCATCGTGTTCGACGCCGCGACCGGCGCGTTCAAGCGGATGTGGGGCGCCTATGGTCACCCCCCGAATGACGACAAGCAGGCGGCGTACGATCCGAAAGCGGCGGTGTCGCAGCAATTCGGCAATCCCGTTCACTGCGTGAAAATCGCCAATGACGGTCTGGTTTATGTCTGCGACCGCATCAACGATCGCATCCAGGTGTTCAAGAAGGACGGCACCTTCGTCAAGGAGTGGTTCTATGAGAAGAACACGCTCGGCAACGGCTCGGTATGGGATCTCGCGATCTGGCCCGATCCGAAGCAGAGCTATCTGCTGACCGCTGACGGCGAGAACAACGAGATCCGGGTTATCAACCGCGAGGACGGCGCCGTGGTCGGCAGCTTCGGCCATAACGGCCGCAATGCCGGTCAGTTTCACTGGGTCCACGCCATCGCGATCGACGCGAAAGGCAACGTCTACACCGCCGAAGTCGACACCGGAAAGCGCATCCAGAAATTCAGGCTGACAAATACGGACGCGCTGAAATAGCGCTATTCGGCTTGCACGGCCGCGGTCGCGCGTGCCGCCAGCACGAGCGCCAGCAGCAGCAATGCCGACGCCAGCAGGAACGGCGCGCCCGGCAGATGCAGCGGCGTCTGCGCGCCGATGAAATAAGCAAATGTCAGCGTGAACAGAAACGGCCCCAGCAGTTGCGACATGCTCTGCACGCTGCTGGTGGCGCCCTGCAACTGGCCCTGCTGGTCCGGCGCCACCAGTCGCGTCGCCAACGCCTGGATCGCCGCGCCCGCGACGCCCCACAACGCCATCACGGGAATGCCGAGCCAGAACAACGGCCCGGTGGGGCCACGCCAAAGATCAGGAAGCCGAGCGCGCCGGAGCCGAGCCCGAGCAACAGCGCGCGCCGCTCGCCGAACCGCTTGACGATCGGACCGATGCCGGCGCCCTGCACCACCATCGCGCAGATCCCGACCATCGCCAGCGTCAGGCCGACCGTCCTGGAATCCCAGCCATAGCGATAGGTCGCGTAGAGCACGAAGGTCGACGGCAGCACCACATGCGCCAGTTGGGCGATGAAAGTTGACCAGCGACAGCCGCGCCAGAGTGCGGTCGGAGCCCAACAGACGCAGCGCGCCGAGCGGATTGGCGCTCTTCCAGCGAAACGGCGAGCGCCGATCGCGCGGCAACGATTCCGGCAGGATCAGCAGGCCATAGAGCGTATTGGCAAAGCTCAAGCCCGCCGCGACCCAGAACGGCAGCCGCGGATCGGCGCCGCCGAGCAGGCCGCCGATCGCGGGCCCGACGATAAAGCCGGCGCCGAACGCCGCGCCGATCTTGCCGAACACCGCGGCGCGGCGTTCCGGCGGCGTGATGTCGGCGATGTAGGCGAATGCGGTCGAGATGCTGGCCGAGGTGATGCCCGAAATCACCCGGCCGACGAACAGCCAGGTCAGCGACGGCGCCAGCGCCATCAGCACGTAATCCAGCCCCAGGCCGAAATTCGACAGCAGCACCACCGGCCGGCGGCCGAAACGGTCCGACAGCCGCGCCGAGGATCGGCGAGAAGAAAAACTGCATCAGCGCCCAGGCGGTGCCGAACAGGCCGAAGATCCGCGCCGCACTCGCGGTGTCGTTATCGACAAAACTTTCCACCAGTTTCGGCAGGATCGGCATGATCAGGCCGAGCGCGAACATGTCCAGCAGGATGGTGACGAAGATGAACGCCACCGCACCGCCACGCGCGGTCGGTACGCCGGCCAGACTTTCGGCCTCGACCGCTTCGTTCACGACGGCCGCTTGCGCTTGTGCGCGAACGGATTGGCCTTCTCGCGCAGCGAAATCCGCACCGGCGTGCCCGGCAATTCGAAATATTCGCGCATCGAGTTGACGAGATAGCGCAGATAGGATTGCGGCACGGCGTCGGCGCGCGAGCAGAACAGGATAAAACTCGGCGGCCGCGCCTTGGCCTGGGTGATGTAATTCAGCTTCAGCCGGCGGCCCGACACCGCCGGCGGCGGGTTGGCATCGACCGCCTGCTCGAACCAGCGATTGAGCGCGGCCGTCGGCACCCGCTTGTTCCAGACCGCATAGGCCTGTTCGATCGCGCCCATCAGCCGGTCGATGCCCTCGCCCATCAGGCCGGATACCGCGACCACGGGCGCGCCCTTGACCTGCGGCAGCAGATGATCGACGTCGGTGCGCAAACCCGCGATCAGGCTGGATTGCCGCCCCATCAAATCCCATTTGTTGGCGGCGATCACCAGCGCGCGGCCTTCGCGTTCGATCAGGTCGGCGATCCGCAGATCCTGCTCCTCGAACTTGTTCTGCGAATCCATCATCAGCACGACGACTTCGGCGAAACGCACCGCGCGCAGCGCGTCCGCCACCGAGAGTTTTTCCAGCTTCTCCTCGATGCGCGAGCGCCGCCGCAGCCCCGCGGTATCGAACACGCGAAAATCGCGGCCCTGCCAATTGATCTCCACCGCGATGGAATCGCGGGTGGTGCCGGCCTCGGGGCTGGTCAGCAACCGCTCCTCGCCGAGCAGATGATTGATCAGCGTCGACTTGCCGGCGTTGGGGCGACCGACGATGGCGACGCGAATCGGGCGCTTGGCGATCTCCTCCTCGGTCTCGATGATGTCGTCATCATCGAATTCTTCCTGGTCCTCCACCGGCTCCGGCATCAGCGGGCGCAGCGCGTCGTAGAGATCGCTCAGGCCCTCGCCATGTTCGGCTGAAATCTGGATGGGATCGCCGAGGCCCAGCGCGTAGGATTCCATCGCGCCGACTTCGCCGTGCTTGCCCTCGCTCTTGTTGGCGACCAGCACCACCGGCTTGTTGGCGCGGCGCGCGAAATCGGCAAAGGCGCGATCGTTCGGCGTCAGCCCCGCGCGGGCGTCGATCACGAACATCAGCGCGTCGGCGAGTTCGATCGCGACCTCGGTCTGCTCCTGCATCCGCGCGGTCAGCGAGCCCTTGGCGCCCTCGTCCAGACCTGCGGTGTCGATCAGCGTGAATTCGAGATCGCCGAGCCGTGCCATCGCCCTCGCGGCGGTCGCGGGTGACCCCGGGCATGTCGTCGACCAGCGCGAGCTTCTGCCCGACCAGCCGGTTGAACAGCGTCGATTTTCCGACATTGGGCCGGCCGATAATGGCGATCGTAAAAGACATAAGGGTTCCTGCGCTCTGCAGCGCGTATACCGCAAAAATCGGCGGCGGTCTTATTCGCCCTGACGATCGCAGCAATGGTGACGATGTTTCTGCGGCCGGTCCCCGCCGGATGTCGCTCCGGCGCAGGACGCAAGGCAGCTGAACAGATCAGCGCTGGAAGCTGTTGCTCGGCATCGGCGCCGGGAATGGCGCGGCGGATTGTTGCTGGCCGTCAGGCTGGGGCGTCCGGCGGCGGCGCGGTGGTGCGCCTGCGGACGATCTTCTTCGGCTTGGGATCCTGCGGCTACCCCGGCGGCGGAGGCATCCTCGGAGGGCGGCGCATTGGGATCCGCGTTGGCGGTCGGCGGCGGCGTTCGCGGGCGGCTTGGGCTTCTTCCTGGCGGCCCGCTTGGATTTCGGCTCCTCGGCCGGCGGCGGAGGCGGCGCTGCGCTGCATCGGCGTTCTGCTGGTCGAGCTGCCCCTGGGCCGACCCTTGTAGAGTTCCTTCGGCACGCCCTGCTCAAGGCCCGGCACGCCTTCCGGGAATACCGGCTTGCGATCGCCGGGCAGCTTTTTCTTGGTGTCGAGGAAATCCAGCAGATCGGTTGGATCCCAGTTGCCCAGGCTGCCGCAACCGCCAAGCACGCCGGACAGCGACATCAGGACAGCAGCGGCGATCAGACGTTGCGACAGGCGCATGGTCGATTTCTCACTCACCTGGTTCAGCCGTCAGCTTTTTGCGACCGGCGGCAGCAAGGCCTGCAGCGCCTCGGCGCGCGAGCGCAGGCCCGGCGGCGTCTCGCCATCATTGGCAATCATGTCCAGCCATTTGCGCGCCGACGTCGCATCGTTGGCGTGCCAGGCCGACAACGCCAGCAATTCGCGCGCGGTGTGCCGGAACGTCGCACCCGGCGCCGCCGACGGCTCGAGCCGGGTCAGCATCTCGGAGTAAGGCGCCGTTTCCACCAGCAATTGCGCGGCGCGAACCCTGGCGAGATCCTGGTCCAGCGCCGCTACGCTGCGATCATTCGAAATGTCGTCGTAAAGTTTTACCGCAGCCTGCGGATCGTGGGTCCCGACCTCGGCTGCCGCACGCATCCGCGCCAGCAGCCGGTAGCCCGACGGCGCGGTCGCCGCCAGGCTGTTGAAGGCCGCCTCCGCCTCGGCATGCTTGTTCTGCTCGGACAGTTCCACGGCCTTGTCGAAGGCCACGCCCGCCTCGGCGGCCTTTTTGCCCTCGACATACTGATAGCCGCGCCAGCCCGCGACCCCGGCGACGATCAACAGGGCGAAGGCGATGATGACAATCGAGTAGCGGTCCCACAGCTTCTTGAGCTGCTCGCGACGCACGTCCTCGTCGACTTCATCAAATAATTCAGACACTTAAGGTTATCCAATCCCCGCTCGACCCGGCCAAACCCACGATTCGGCGCGCCCCTCGTCCCCGACTTGCCGGCGGCGATACCCTAGCGATATGGCGACGGCAAGGCAAAGTTGCCGAACTCGTGGCGGCAATATTTTCGTCGTTAATTCAAAGCGATGCGCGCCGCGAAAGCCGACGAAAGCCAGTCTACGGCTGGGCGCGCACCGACGCGCTTTGGCGGTCAGGCTAACCGTCAGCGGGCCTCGCACCTTTGTGTCACCCTCGGCGACCGAGCCTGAGCGGTCTCAAACACCGCCCGGCTGCACGTAGCAAAACACGTATCCGGCGCGGCTTAGAAATACGATGCCGTGTCCGGTCGGATTCGATCGATCCCATTTGAGTTTGTTGTTGGGTATTTCGATCTCCGTGCCCACGTCGACATGCGGACGCTGACGCGGTTCATCCGGCCTGTCGTCGGTGATGGTCGCGTAAGTCTTTCCGTCTCTGACGTGAACTTCGTCCGCCCAATAAGCATCCGCTTCGCCGCAACATGAGGCGGTCGGAACATCGGGTTGCATCAAGGCTTGGTACCACTCCCGTACGGCGGGATCGACCGAGTCCCATTGTCCGAGGTCGCGTGCATTTACAACGCCAATCATCGAACCAAACACCAGGCCGAGGACAATGCGCTTCATCTCGCACTCCTGAGTTTTCCCAGCGAGTCCGATTAAAGCAATGTTCGTGCCGCGAATCAGCTACTTTGTTTGAATAAATTCATGAGTGCATCAAGACGTGCTGCATCGCCGTTTGATTTGGCGTGGCGGCTAGGATTCGGCCGTCAATGCGTCACGCAATTGCCGCTTCATCACCTTGCCATTGGCGTTACGCGGCAAAGGCCCGGTGGTAAGTCTGATCGTCTCGGGCACTTTGTAATCGGACAACCGTTCCGCGCACCACGCACGCAACGCTTCGCCATTGACGTGGTCGTTGCGCGTGACGATCACGGCGTGAACGCGTTCGCCGAGCACCGGACACGGCTTTGCGATGATCGCGCTCTCGACCACATCGGCGTGACCGGCGAGCACGGATTCGACTTCCGCGGAATAGATCTTCAGCCCGCCGCGATTGATCATGTCCTTCTGGCGATCGAACACGCGCACGAAATTGTGTTGGTCGATCGAGCCGAGATCGCCGGAATGCCAGTAGCCGTCCGTAAAACTTTCCGCCGTCGCGGCCGGATTATTCCAGTAACCGCGTATCACCGAACCACCGTGAATCCAGAGTTCGCCGATCTCGCCGCGCGGCACCTGACGGCCCGTCGCGTCCACCGCGATGATGTCGGCGCCCGGACAGGGCAGACCGACGCTGTCGATATGCGCGGCGGTCAATTCGCCGGGCATGATGGTCGACGGCGACGTGGTTTCGGTCGAGCCATAGCAATTGACCAGCTTAAGGCCCGGAATCGTCGCATCCAGTTTCTCGATGGTGGCCACCGGCATCGGCGCGCCGCCGAAGCCGCCGATCGCGCCAGCTCGATAGATCGTAGTCAGTCGAAATCCGGCTGCAACAGACAGAGATTATACATCGCCGGCACCATCACCGTGTAGGTGACACGCTCGCGCGCCGCGACCTTCAAATAGGCCGCCGCCTTGAACTCGGGCATGATGATCAGCGCGCCGCCGCAGCGCACCATGGTCATGATGTTGGCGATGACGCCGGTGACATGCGCCAGCGGCACCGCGGCGATCGAGCGATCCGCCGCCGACAGCTCCATGCAGACTTCGAACACCATCGCCGAATGGATGACATTGCAATGCGCCAGCATCGCGCCCTTTGGCCGGCCGGTGGTGCCGGACGTGTAAAGGATCATCGCGATGTCTTCCTCACCGACATCGGCATGGTCCTCAAGCGGGACATGCCCGGCGAGCGCGGCGAAAGCCGAGCGGCCGCTGTCGTCGACCGCGATCCGGTGTTTCAGCTCAGGCACATCGCCGGCATCGGGCAGCCGGTCGGCCAGCGTGGCTTCATGAACGATCAGGACCGCACCGCAGTTCTGCAGCGCATAGGCGATCTTCTGGCTTCTGCTGTCGCGTGCTGAGCAACACGGTCACCGCGCCGAGCTGCCGCTGCGGCGAACATCGTCAGCACGAACTCGATGCGGTTACCGAGCAACAGTGCGACGCGGTCGCCACGCTGCACGCCGGTCGCGCGCAGCCCTGTCGCAACGCGGGCGGATTGCGCCGCCACTTCGCGCCAGTTCAGCCTGACATCGCCGCAGATCAGCGCCTCGCCGTCCGGATCGCGCGCCGCCGCCTCCTGCACCATCGCCCAGATGTGCCGCGGCCGTTCGCAAAACACCGGCACCACGCGATCGCCGAAGCGCGCCTGGCGTTGCATCGGCGGAATTGGAAATCGCGACCAGTCCATGACTCAGTTCTTTTCCGGTTGACGCCTCAGCTCTTCTTCATGCCGTAGACATGCTCCGGCCCCGGAAACGCGCGGGCGCGGACGTCGGTGGCGTAGCCTTCGATGGCGGCCTCGATCATCGGGCCGAGATCGCCGTAACGGCGGACGAATTTCGGGGTCCGCGCCGACAATCCCAGCATATCCTCCAGCACCAGCACCTGGCCGTCACAGGCCGCGCTGGCGCCGATGCCGATGGTCGGGATCGCGATGGTCTCGGTGATCTTGCGCGCCAATGGCTCGGCCACGGCCTCGATCACCACCGAGAACGCCCCGGCCTGCGCGATGGCGCGGGCATCGTTCTCGATCGGCTCCCAGCTGCCCTCCTCGCGGCCCTGGGCGCGAAACGAGCCGAGGGTGTTGATGGATTGCGGCGTCAGACCGATGTGACCCATCACGGGAATGCCGCGCTCCGACAGAAACGCGACGGTCTCCGCCATCCGTTCGCCGCCCTCGAGCTTGACGGCGCCGCAATGGGTTTCTTTCAGGATGCGCACCGCGGAATGAAACGCCTGATCTTTCGAAGCTTCATACGAACCGAAGGGCATGTCGACCACGACCAGTGCGCGCTGCGAGCCGCGCATCACCGCGTGGCCCTGCAGGATCATCATTTCCAGGGTCACCGGCACGGTGGTCTCAAAGCCATGCATCACATTGCCGAGGGAATCCCCGACCAGGATCACGTCGCAATAGCGATCGACCAGTGCCGCGGTGTGGGCGTGGTACGAGGTCAGCATCACGATCGGCTCGCCGTTCTTGCGGGCGAGGATGTCAGGCGCGGTCTTGCGTTTGATGGTCGACTGAATGGACACGTTCA
The DNA here is from genome assembly GCA_963845435.1 of uncultured Alphaproteobacteria bacterium. Taxonomy (GTDB): domain Bacteria; phylum Pseudomonadota; class Alphaproteobacteria; order Rhizobiales; family Xanthobacteraceae; genus Bradyrhizobium. Next base: position 316,015 of record CAWJSD010000013.1, on the reverse strand, counting down.
AGCTCCGAATACGGGAACGCCGATCACGACGGGATGGAAGACAAAGCCGAGCGCAAGATAGGCGACGACCCCGACCGCGACCGCGATCAGGTCGTTGCCGGTGCCGCCGACCGGGATCGGCGGCGCGCCGGCATCGGCGCGGCGTTTCAACGAGATCCGGTCGAACACCGCCCAGGCCAGGAACGAACCGAACAGGATCATCGAACCGAGGTCGCCATTGACCAGCAGATGCGCGGTCGCCCACAATTTGATGCCGGCCAGCATCGGATGCTTGAGCGTGGTGTAGATCCGGCCGCGGATATAGGACGCCGACACCAGGATCACCGCCGGCAGCATCAGCGCCTCGGTAATGTGCTTGAACGCGGCCGGCGGAGACCAGATCTCGATCATCCCGGCAGACCGGTAAGCGGCAAAACCCCACACCATCAGCGCCAGCCCCGCCAACGAGGCCAGCGAATAAAGTCCCTTGTAGGCGCCTTCCCCGATCGAGGCGACCAACCGCGCCCGCAGATCGCGCCGGGTCGTCAGAATGTGGACGCCGAAAAACAGCACGATGCCCAGGATCATCGCCGACAAACCCATGACATCCCTCCCCTGAAAGGCTCTTCGGCCTCGCGTATCATTTTACGGCCTCACAGCGCAATGCAGCATCGGCGGGCCGCCTACGCGAATTCGCACGGCCGCCGCGCGATCACGCCGCCCCGCCCGACTGAGGCAGCCCGATCCGGAGCAACGCTGCGACACATTATCCCGCCCAGGATTAACGTGATCTGGTTCACTACCCATGACTGTATTTCCCAATTACAGATTTTTGAAACTAATAATTCGGGAGGTACGCCATGTTGGATTTGACTGCCCTGAAAGCGTCGAACGAAAAACGGTGGGCCGCGGCGAAGTTGACCACCAAGCGCGCCTCCGAATTCAAGGCACCCGCGCAGAAGGCCGTGGACAACAAAGCCCGCTACCAATCAATCCAGGCGCGCAACACGGTGAACTGGGTTTTCATCGCGGTCTCGCACTACCGTGAGTCAACGCAAAACTTCAACAGGAGCCTTGCGCAAGGCGATCCATGGAACAAGATTTCGACCCACGTTCCCACGGGCCGGGGCCCGTTCGCGAGTTTCGAGGACGCCGCTGTCGACGCGCTGGTGAAATGCGCTCCTCACGCCGCGCGAAACACTGACTGGTCGATCGGCGGGATGCTGACACTTTTGGAGCAATATAACGGCCTCGCCTATGCCAACGCCAATCGTCCAAGCCCGTATATCTGGTCCGGGACCGATCAATACACCATCGGCAAGGTGGTGGTCGATCACGGGCCCATCGAACCGATCGTGGACAAGCAACTCGGCTGCGCCGGCTTGATCCTTGCCATGATGAACCTGGACTCGAGCATTACGTTCGATGGTTCAACGGCTCCTGCGGCAGGACCGGGAGAGGTTCTCGACGCGCGATGGCTGCAGACCTCCCTCAACCCGCTGGGCGCTACGCCGCCCCTCGTGGTCGATGGCATCCTCGGCGCAGCGACCCGGACCGCCTTGCGCGCGTTTCAGAAGAGCAAAAGCGGGCTGACCGCCAACGGCATCGCGAAAGCCGACACCGTCGACGCCATCAAACAGGCCCTGAAGGCGATTAGTTAATTACCCAGGGTTCGCTGCTGGTGTCGGTTCGGACGGCGGCCTCGCCGCCTGTCGTCGTGCCATTTCGCGCCGTTCGGTAGCGTCCTCGCCGTAATGTACCCCCGCGCCCCAGTCCGTCGATTTGCCGATTCTGGCAGGATTTTGCCTTATTTGCGCTGGCGCGACGGAATACCGTAAAATAGTTCTGCCAATTATCTAACGCAAAAAAATCCCTTTTCCGGGGCCATTTGTTCGTCAGTTGAGTTCGCGTTCGCAACCTTTGGGAGTAGCCATGAGCACCGATCAGGCAAAGTCCGTCATCGACAGGCTGGCAGGAGTTGTCTGGGAAATCGAACCCAGCAAGACGCCGATGCCGACGATCGGGCCAGACATGGCGCGGGGCATTGGCTTGGCACAGGAAATTACATTGGCGGACGATCAGAATGGATCGCAGAAAAAGTCGCGATCCAAGAAGAACGCCGAAGCGGAGCACTGACTGCGGCTTATCTGCGCGCGGAAGCCCCGCGCTCAGTTACTTGAGTGTTTTAGTTCCCGATTGTCGACATAGCGGATCGCGATCGGGCGACCGGCCAGGGCGCCGCCGAGGTTGCCGGTGAACTTCAGCGGCATGCAGGCATCGAGCGAGGCGTTGATCGCCTTGAGGTAGGTGTCGCGAATATCCGCCGAGGCACCCACCGTCGCAAACGTCAAACGCGGCGACGCGATGATGCCGCCGTCCCGTTTGAAGCTGAAGCGCACCGTCATCTGCATGCCCTGTTGCGCCGCGTCCGCTGGCGGCGGCGACCAGCACGATCGTAACGCCGCGAAGAGATCGCCGATGGTGTCGAGGTCGTGGTCGGGCCGCTGATATCTGGCCTTGTCGTCATCCGACGGCACCGTCTGAATGGTTAGCTGCAGGTTCTCGCCGTAGGGATAATCGATTTCGGGAATGCACGGCCCGTGACTGAGCACGCTGCAGAACGACGGCGTGCAGGGGCGGTTGCTCAGGACGCTGCACGGCGCATGCGCGAACGGCGTCGCGTCGATCTGATGGCGCTGCCGCGCCTCGACCGGGCCCGTGGCCATCGTCAGAACCGACGCCAGGACAGCAACGACGAGAAGGATCGCACCACGCTCGCGCATCGTCAGGCCCTCGAACAAGCGATCCTAAAATGATGCGAGCGGCCGACGGTATCAAGCTCGATGATGTTCACAACCTTGCGTTCATCGCAACCATGCCGCGAACCGAGCCGGCGAACGCTATTTGACGTCCTTTTTCTTCACGTCCTTGATGCTGGAAAACTCGATGCCCTCGGCACGCTCCTTGGTGTAGCCGAGATAGAACTCGTTCTTGGCCAGGAACACCGGATCGCCATCGACGTCGTCGGCGACGCCGGAATTATTGGCCGCGACGAACGCATCGAGCTTCTTGCGATCGTCGGACGAAATCCAACGCGCCAGCTGAAACTCGCTGACCTCGAACTCCACCGGCAGCGAATATTCGGCATCGAGCCGTGCCTTGAGCACGTCGAGCTGCAGCGGGCCGACCACGCCGACCAGCGCCGGCGCCCCGTCGCGCGGGCGGAACACCTGCACCACGCCCTCCTCCGACATCTGCTGCAGCGCTTCTTTCAGCTTCTTCGCCTTCATCGCGTCGGTGAGCCGAACCCGGCGGACGATTTCCGGCGCGAAACTCGGCACGCCGACAAAGGTAAGTTCTTCGCCCTCGGTCAGCGTGTCGCCGATCCGCAAGGTGCCGTGGTTGGGAATGCCGACGACGTCACCGGCGAAGGCCTCATCCGCCAGCGCGCGGTCCTGCGCAAAAAAGAATTGCGGGCTGGACAGCGACATGTTCTTGCCGGTGCGCACCAGCTTGGCCTTCATGCCGCGAGTTAGCTTGCCCGAGCACAGCCGCGCGAACGCGATACGGTCGCGATGGTTCGGATCCATGTTGGCCTGGATCTTGAAGACGAACGCGCTCATGCGCGGCTCGGTGGCCTCGACCTTGCGCAGATTACTGTCGGTAGCGCGCGGCGGCGGCGCGAACCGGCCGAGCCCTTCCAGGAGATCGCCGACGCCGAAATTGCGCAGCGCGCTGCCGAAATAGACCGGGGTCAGATGGCCCTGGCGAAACGCCTCGAGTTCGAACGGCTGGCAGGCTTCCGACACCAGCGCGAGTTCCTCCTTGACGGCGCCGACGTCGAGATTGGCGTTACGGCCGGCGAGATCGGCGATGTCGATCTGCTGCGCCGCGCCGGTCTTGGCGCCGCCGCCCTCGAGCAACCGCACCCCGCCGGTGGTGATGTCGTAGGTGCCCAGGAAATCGCGCCCGCGACCGACCGGCCAGGTCATCGGCGTGGTGTCGAGCGCCAGCGTCTTCTCGATTTCGTCGAGCAGGTCGAAGGTGTCGCGGCTTTCGCGGTCCATCTTGTTGATGAAAGTGATGATCGGGATGTCACGCAGCCGACACACCTCGAACAGCTTTCGAGTCCGTGCCTCGATGCCCTTGGCGGCGTCGATCACCATGACGGCGGAGTTGACCGCGGTCAGCGTGCGATAAGTATCCTCGGAGAAGTCTTCATGGCCCGGCGTGTCCAGCAGGTTGAATACCAGGTTCTCGAATTCGAAGGTCATCACCGAGGTAACGACCGAGATGCCGCGCTCGCGTTCGATCTTCATCCAGTCGGAACGGGTGTTACGGCGTTCGCCCTTGGCCTTGACCTGGCCGGCGAGATTGATGGCGCCGCCGAACAGCAGCAGCTTTTCGGTCAGGGTGGTCTTGCCGGCGTCCGGATGGGAAATGATCGCAAAGGTGCGCCGGCGCTCGACCTCGGAGGTCAGCGGCGTACGGGTGGCGGAATTGGTCGAAAGGGCAAGGTCGGACATCTGCGTGCCTGTGGCAGGGAAACCCGGCCGGATCAAGGAGTTTGAGGCGTTTTCAAACCCTCCATATAAGGATCGGGCGGCCGAACTCCAATCGTACCGTCAGGCTATCGTACCAGCGACGCCGCCCAATAGGTCAGCGCGGCGATGATCGCGGCGGCCGGAATGGTGATGACCCAGGCATAAACGATCGAACTGGCCACGTTCCAGCGTACCGCCGAAAGCCGCCGCGCTGCGCCGACGCCGACGATCGCGCCCGTGATGGTGTGGGTGGTCGATACCGGAACCCCGAGATAGTTGGCGATGAACAGGGTCGCCGCCCCGCCGGTCTCGGCGCAAAACCCCTGCATCGGCGTCAGTTTGGTGATCCGCAGGCCCATGGTGCGCACGATCCGCCAGCCGCCCATCAGCGTGCCCAGCGCCATCGAGGCCTGGCACGCCAGCACCACCCAGAACGGCACCGAAAAATGCGTGCCGAGGTGACCTTGCGAATACAGCAGCACTGCGATGATCCCCATGGTCTTCTGCGCATCGTTGCCGCCATGGCCCAGCGAATACAGCGAAGCCGACGCGAATTGCAGTATCCGGAACGCGCGGTCGACAGCGAACGGCGTCGAGCGGACCGAGGCCCAGGAGACGATCGCGACCAGCACCAGCGCCAGCAGAAATCCGACCAGTGGCGACAATACGATGGCCAGCAACGCCTTCGACAGGCCACTCCAGACCGCCGCCGAGATGCCTGCTTTGGCGACGCCGCCGCCCAGCAGTCCGCCGATCAGCGCGTGCGAACTCGATGAGGGAATCCCGAGCCTCCAGGTGATCAGGTTCCAGGCGATGGCGCCGATCAACGCCGCGAAGATCACCTGCGCATCGATCACGCTGGGCTCGATGATCCCGGTGCCGATAGTGTGCGCGACGTTCAGTCCGAACACCGAGAAGGCGACGAAGTTGAAAAACGCCGCCCAGAACACCGCATATTGCGGACGCAGAACCCGGGTCGAGACGATGGTCGCGATCGAATTGGCGGCATCGTGCAGGCCATTCAGAAAGTCGAACAGCAGCGCGACCGCGATCAGTCCGATCAGGAGGGGAAGACCCAGCGTGGCATCCACGGCGCGGCCCTGCCCTATACCTGTTCGATCACGATACTATTGATCTCGTTGGCGACGTCGTCGAAGCGATCGGCGACCTTCTCCAGATGCTTGTAGATCTCGGCGCCGACGATGAAATCCATCGTGTTGGCGTCGCGATGCTTGAGGAACAGTTCCTTGAGCCCGATGTCGTGGAGGTCGTCGACCCTGCCTTCCAGCTTGGTCACTTCGTCGGTAATCGCGTTCAGCATCGACAGGTTCGAGTTGATCGACTGCATCAGCGGCAGCGCGCGGCCAACCAGATTGGCACATTCGACCAGCAGCATACCGATTTCGCGCATCTGCGGTTCGAAGCTGCGGACCTCGAACAGCATCACAGCCTTGGCGGTCTGCTGCATCTGATCGATGGCGTCGTCCATCGCGGTGATCAGATTCTTGATGTCGACCCGGTCGAACGGGGTGATGAAGGTGCGGCGCACCGCGGTCATCACCTCGCGGGTGATGTTGTCGGCCTCGTTCTCCAGCGCGTTGACCCGCTGGCAGGAGGCCGGCGTTTCTTCGCCGCCGCGCAACATCTCTTGCAGTGCCAGCGCTCCCTGCACCACGGTCTGAGAGTGCCGCGCAAACAGGTCGAAAAACCGCTCTTCCTTGGGCAGAAAGGCACGAAACCAGCGCAGCATCCGAGGCATCCACAGTTCTGGAAAAACGGCCGCGACGCGACCTGTCACAAAACTGTCATAGACGATTTATCGGCGACATGGCTACCGAAGCGGTCCCGATACGCTTCCGTCCACCGCTTTGTAGCGTCGCGATCGCCGCGCGTGGCCCTGCCCGCTTAGAGCGAGCGGCGCAGGTAGTGCGCGATTTCGCCGATGATGCCGCGGCGGAACGCCATCACGCAGGCCACGAAGATCACGCCCTGGATCACCGTCACCCACTGGCCGTATCCGGCCAGATATTGCTGCATGGCCGTGATCACGAAGGCGCCGACCACCGGACCGAAAATGGTGCCGAGGCCGCCGACCAGGGTCATCAGCACGATTTCGCCGGACATGCTCCAGTGCACGTCGGTCAACGACGCGTTCTGCGCCACGAACACCTTCAGCGATCCGGCGAACCCGGCCAGGGTGCCGGACAGGATAAAGGCCAGCAGCTTGTACTGGTCGGTCTTGTAGCCGAGCGAAATCGCGCGCTGCTCGTTCTCGCGGATCGACTTCAACACCTCGCCGAATGGCGAGTTGATGGTGCGGAAGATCAGCAGGAAACCGAGCAGGAAGCCGACGAGCACCACGTAATAAAGAATGGTCGGCTTGGTGAGATCAAGGAACCCGAACAATTTACCCTGCGGAATGCCCTGGATGCCGTCCTCGCCGTGGGTGAACGGGGTCTGCAGATAGATGAAATACAGAAGCTGCGACAGCGCCAGCGTGATCATCGCGAAATAGATGCCCTGGCGGCGGATCGCGATCAGCCCGGTAACGACGCCCAGCAGCGCCGCAGCCCCGGTGCCGACTACGATGCCAAGCTCAGGCGGCAGGCCCCAGACCTTCAGCGCGTGAGCGGTGACATAGCCCGCGGTACCCAGGAACATCGCGTGCCCGAACGACAACAGCCCGCCATAGCCGATCAACAGGTTGAAGGCACAAGCCAGCAGCGCGAAACACAGCGCCTGCATCACGAAGAACGGATAGATGCCGGTAAACGGCACCACCGCCAGCAGCAAGGTCATGATGCCGAACGCGATCATCTCGTCGCGGATCGCGCGCGGGCTGGCCGATAATGTGTCGTCAGTAATGGCTGTCATGTCAGCTTGCCCGTCCCGTCAATCCTGAAGGTTTCACCAGGAGCACCAGCACCATGAGCACGAACACCACGGTGTTGGAGGCTTCCGGATAGAAATATTTGGTCAGTCCCTCGACCACCCCGAGCGCAAAGCCGGTGATGATCGAGCCCATGATGGAGCCCATGCCGCCGATCACCACCACCGCGAACACCACGATGATCAGATCGGCGCCCATCAGCGGCCGCACCTGGTTGATCGGCGCGGATAGCACGCCCGCCAGCGCCGCAAGGCCGACGCCAAGCCCGTAGGTCAGCGTGATCATGCGCGGCACGTTGATGCCGAAGGCGCGCACCAAGGTCGGATTTTCGGTGGCGGCGCGCAGATAAGCGCCGAGTTGGGTTCGCTCGATCAGGAACCAGGTGGCCAGACACACCACCAGCGAGAATATCACGACCCACCCGCGGTAGATCGGCAGATACATGAAGCCGAGATTGACGCCGCCCTTGAGCGCATCCGGGATCGAATAAGGCAGACCGGACGAACCGAAATAGTTCTGGAACACGCCCTGGATGATCAGCGCCATGCCGAAGGTCAGCAGCAATCCGTAGAGATGGTCGAGGCCGGCGATCCACTGCAGCAAGGTCCGCTCCAGGATCATGCCGAAAATTCCGACCGCGAGCGGCGCCAGGATCAGCGCCGGCCAATAGCCGATATTGGCCAGATTCAGCAGGAAATAAGCGCAGAACGCACCCATCATGTAGAGCGCGCCATGGGCGAAATTGATGATGTTGAGCATGCCGAAGATCACGGCAAGCCCGAGACTGAGCAGCGCGTAGAACGAGCCGTTGATCAGTCCGACCAGCAGTTGGGCGTATAGGGCCTGCATGAATTATTCTCGCGCTCGAGCTTTTTGGACTTGAACGCCCGGCGGCACCGGCCGCCGGGCGTTTGATCGTTACTTCTTCAGCAACGGACAGGTGCTCTTGTCGAGCGGCGTAAAGGCTTCGTTCGCGGGAATGGTCGCGACCAGCTTGTAGTAATCCCACGGGCCTTTGGACTCCGCCGGCGCCTTCACCTCGAACAGATAGGCCGGATGGATGGCGCGTCCGTTGGGCTCGATCGTGCCCTTTCCGAACAGCGGATCGTCGGTCGGCATTTCCTTCATCTTGGCCACCACCTTGGCGCCGTCATGGGAATTACCGCCGAGCGCTTCCAGCGCCTTCAGATAATGCAGCGTGCCTGCATAAACGCCCGCTTGCGCCATGGTCGGCATGGCCTGGGTCTTCATCCGCGCCTGAAAACGCTTGGAGAAGGCGCGGGTCTGGTCGTTCATGTCCCAATAGAAGGTTTCGGTGAGGTTCAGGCCCTTGGCGGTGGGAAGGCCGAGCGCATGGATGTCCGAGATGAACATCAACAGTCCAGCCAGCTTCTGCCCGCCCGCGGTGATTCCGAATTCGGCGGCTTGTTTGATCGCGTTAGTGGTGTCGCCACCGGCATTCGCGAGGCCGATGACCTTGGCCTTGGAAGCCTGCGCCTGCAGCAGGAAGGAGGAGAAGTCCGCGGTGTTGAGCGGATGTTTGACGCCGCCGATCACCTTGCCACCCGCCGCCTGCACGGCCGTCGTCGTATCGCGCTCGAGCGCGGCGCCGAAGGCATAATCGGCCGTGAGGAAGAACCAGCTATCCCCGCCCGCCTTGGTCAGGGCCGCACCGGTTCCGTGCGCCAGCATGTAGGTATCGAAGGTCCAGTGAACGGTATTCGGCGTACACTGCGCATTGGTCAGGTCGGAGGTGCCGGCGGCCGAGTTGATCAGGACACCGTTCTTTTCCTTGACGATGTTGTTGACCGCCAGCGCGACGCCCGAATTGGGCACGTCGACGATTGCATCGACTTTCTCGACATCGAACCACTGCCTGGCAATGCTGACCCCGACGTCGGGTTTGTTGAGATGGTCACCGGAAATGACATCGATCTTCCATCCCTTCCCAACCAGGCCGGAATCCTCGACCGCCATCTGGGCAGCCAAGGTCGAACCCGGACCGCCGAGGTCGGCATAGAGGCCGGATTGGTCGCTCAGCGAACCGATCTTCACGGTCTTGTCCTGCGCCAGGGCAAGGCTGCTACTGGCTAACGCCAGCGCCGTGCCCAGCAGCAGTGCCGAAATCTTGGTCTTCATAACGCTGGTCTCCTCTTCGATCACTTCTTTTCATTGTTGTCATACGGCCGAAATTCGACCGCAGATCTCTAGACGCCGAGATAGGTGTGAAGCTTGTCCATGTTGGCGGACAGCTCCGAATTGGCGAAACCGTCGATCACCTTGCCATGCTCGACGATGTAGTAGCGATCGGCGACCGTGGAGGCGAAACGGAAATTCTGCTCGACCAGAAGGATGGTGAAGCCTTCCGACTTGAGCCGCGCGATGGTGTGGCCGATCTGCTGGATGATGACGGGCGCAAGCCCTTCGGTCGGTTCATCCAGCATCAGGAAGCGCGCGCCGGTACGCAAAATTCGCGCGATCGCCAGCATCTGCTGTTCGCCGCCGGACAATTTGGTGCCCTGGCTGTAGAGCCGCTCCTTCAGGTTGGGAAACAGATCGAAAATCTGCTCCAGCGACAGCCCGCCGCTGCGCACCACCGGTGGCAGCATCAGGTTTTCGCGGACATCGAGGCTGGCGAAAATCCCGCGTTCCTCCGGGCAGAACGCGACGCCGAGACGCGCGATCCTGTCCGAAGTAGCCCGGATCAGTTCGTTATTGTCGAAGCGGATCGAGCCGGTACGCTTGCCGATGATCCCCATCACCGATTTCAGCGTGGTGGTCTTGCCGGCGCCGTTGCGGCCCAGCAGGGTCACCACCTCGCCGGCGTTCACGTTGAAATCGATACCGTGCAGGATGTGGGATTCGCCGTACCACGCCTGCAGGTTTTGTACCGACAGAACCTGCGCGGCGGCGCCGGGCGCGGGCTTCGCGGTGCTTGCTTCGGCCACGTTCAGATTAGCCATGACCGGCTCCCAGATAGGCTTCCTTGACCCGTTCGTCTTTGGTCAGGTCGGCGTAATTGCCTTCCGCCAGCACGCGCCCGCGCGTCAGCACGGTGATGATGTCGGACAGATTGGCGACCACGCTCAGATTATGTTCGACCATCAGGATGGTGTATTTCGCGGAGATCCGCTTGATCAGGGCGGCGATCTTGTCGATGTCCTCGTGGCCCATGCCGGCCATCGGCTCGTCGAGCAACATCATCTCGGGATCGAGCGCCAAAGTCGTCGCGATCTCGAGCGCGCGCTTGCGTCCATAGGGCATCTCGACCGCCGGCGTATTGGCGAATTCGCTCAGGCCGACATCGTCGAGCAATTCACGGGCGCGGCCGTTGAAGCGGTCGAGCACCGTTTTGGAGCGCCAGAAATCGAACGAATGACCATGCTGGCGCTGCAGCGCGACCCGGACATTTTCCAGCGCGGTCAGATGCGGAAACACCGCCGAAATCTGGAACGAACGAACCAAGCCGAGGCGCGCCACATCGGCCGGCGCCATCGACGTGATGTCCTGTCCCTTGTACAGGATCTGGCCCGCCGAAGGCTTCAGGAACTTGGTCAACAGGTTGAAACAGGTGGTCTTGCCGGCGCCGTTGGGCCCGATCAACGCATGAATGCTGCCGCGGCGGACCTTGAGGTCGACGTCGCGAACGGCAAAAAAACCCGCGAATTCCTTGGTCAATCCGTGGGTTTCGAGAATGAACTCATCGGCCAATCAAATTTCCCCCTCGGCCATCATCGCGAGTCCCGTCGCGCGCGGCTGATTTTTTACGATCGGCAGTTTTCCCAGCACGTCATCGGAATATCGTCCTGGACCGCCGCCTCCGGGCCGGAATATGCCGTCAACGGCGTGGTTTACGCAAGGTGCAAAGCTCGGCGGCATCGTCACACCGGGGCCTGTCGGGCTTCGCCTATAGTCGGATAGCCCGACAGGATTGCCCGCGTTGCCCGAACTTTCGGCAAGCCGGCGGCGCCAAGCAGACGTTAACGGTAATTCGACGCGTTCCGGCTCCTTCACCAAAAATTTCGGGGTTTGGCCGATGGTTTGGCTTTTTGCATGAAGATTGGGCCGCGGCCGTCATGAAGATTGCTCCACTGGATTTTCGCAGCGAGAATCCCACGATCGTCAAATCGATCAAGCAGCGCGATTTGCTCAACACCTGGTTGCGGCTCTATGCCCGCGAGCGGCAGCTGCCGCGTCTTGACGCGTATCATCCCGACCGGCTCGCCGATGAACTTCCGGATCTGGTGTACATGTCGGTCGATAGCGCGACGACACCGGCGCGCCTGACGATCCAGAGCGACGGTACGCGAATGTCGAAAGCCTATGGCAACACCGGCAAGGGCCGCTACCTCGACGACTATCTCGGGCCGAGACTGGCGCCGGTGGTGATGCCGGTCTATGCGGTGTGTCTGCAGCGCGGATTGCCGGTCTACACCATCGCCGAGATCGATGACATCTGCGGCCGAATCGTCGCATACGAACGGCTGCTGATGCCTTTTTCCGATGGCGGCGCCGTCACGCATATTCTCGCGTCGCTGAAGACCATCAGCGCGGATGGCGGTTTTGAGATCAGGAATTTGATGCGCGCGAACGATACGTTGCCCACGCCGCGGCTTCGGGCCGTCATCGATCGCGATCTGTTTCATCGCGCCCCCGGACGAATTCCGGCGGCCGATGTGATCGAATTCACCTGATTCACATGCAATTCGAAAGCGCCAATCCCTCGGTGATCCGCTCGGTCAAGCAACGCGACCTGCTCAATGCGTGGCTGCGGGCGAGAAACTGGCCGCGACCGCGGCCGCTGCCCGGGCTTCGCAACTACCAGCCCGAGCGCATGGGCGACGAGACCGTCGACATGATGGGATTCGACGTCACCGGCAGCGGCGACCGCGTTCGTTTCCTGATCACCCAGGAAGGTGCGCGGCTGAGCGCGACCTACGGCAACGAGCACATCGCGCCGGAACGACGCACCAATCGCTATCTCGACGATGCGATCGACCCGGCGCGCTATGCCCGTGCGCTGCCCTGCTATCTCGCCTGCGTGACGCGAAAACGACCGGCCTATTCGGTGACCATGTTGCGGGATGCCGACGGCAAGGACGTGTCGTATGAGCGGCTGCTGCTGCCGTTCGGCAACGGCGATCATGTCGAGCAGATCATCGGCTCCTACAAATCCATCAGCATCGATGGCGGCTTCAAGATCACCAACCTGATGAGCATCGAGCCGAGGATCGAGCCGGGCATCGTTGTCCAGGCCATCATCGATCTCGATTTCGTCCATAACGCCGACACGCACGCCGCATCCGACGACGTCATCGAGATCGACTGACCTGATTTCAACTAGCTTTTTGGCGCGCCGGATTTGCCGACCTCCTTGGCATAGACATCCGGCTTGAAGCCGACCAGCAATTTGGCGCCGGCTTCCAGCACCGGCCGCTTGATCATCGACGGCTGCGCCAGCATCAACGCGAGGGCCTTGCGCTCGTTGAGGCCTTCCTTGTCGGCGTCGGGCAATTTCTTGAAGGTGGTGCCGGCGCGGTTGAGCAGCGTTTCCCAGCCGACCTGGTCGGACCAGCTTTTGAGTTGGTCCTCGGATACGCCCGCGGTTTTGTAATCGTGAAACGCGTAAGCGACGCCATGATCATCGAGCCAGGCCCGCGCCTTTTTCATGGTGTCGCAATTCTTGATGCCGTAGATCGTGGTGGGCAATTTGCGGTCTCCTTATTCCTGGATATGCCGGGATCATACATCGAACCGCCGACGCACAAGCCGGGTGCGTCTCCTCCAGCTGTGGATCGCTGGCGATGTGCCTGGGCACGCCGGTTGCGCAGATCGTATCTGCGAATAGCGGCGCCGAACGTGCGGTAGTGTTCAAATTGAATCGGCAAGACAATCTGTTGCCGCACTGAACAGGAACACTCCGGGTACAAGCTGCTTGTCGTTGCTGGACGACCGGCACCCCCGCAGCGATCACGGAGACCAGAATGGACAACGCCGCCCCCATGCCGATCCCGGCCGACGATCCCGGCCGCAGCCTGACCGTTGCCGATCCCGACGGCGCCGGCCTGCCCCATGTCTCGGTGGCGGGCGGCACCTACACCATCCTGGTGTCGGGCGCGCAGACCGCCGGGCGCTATTGCCTGGTCGACATGCTGGTGCCGGCCGGTGGCGGACCACCGCCGCACCGGCATGATTTCGAGGAGATGTTCACGCTGCTCGAAGGCGAACTTGAATTCACCTTCCGTGGCAAAACCGCCATTGTTCACGCCGGATCGACCGTCAATGTGCCGGCCAACGCGCCGCATGCCTTCAAGAATGTATCCGGCAAGACCGCGCGCATGCTGTGCATGTGCACGCCGGCCGGACAGGACGAGTTTTTCCTGGCGGTCGGCTTTCCGGTCGAAGGCCGGACCTCGGCGCCGCCGAAGCCGACCCCGGAACAGCAGGCCGAGAAGGGCAAACTGATCGCGGAGTTGCTGCCGAAATATCGCACCGAGATGGTGAAAATGTAACGCGCGAGGCCGGCGCCCCGCGCGCGTCGTCTCACGCGGGCTTGCCGTCTTCGAGCGTAACCACAATGCCGGCATTGGCGATGATGATTGCGTCGCTGCCGCCCGAGGCGGGAATTTCCAGGCCGCCCTGGACGGCGGTGACGGTGATGGTGCCGTAAGGCAGTTCCTTGGCGACTGCCGCGGTATCGACGCTTTCGGGGTTCGGCACGCCGATGGTGACATGGACGAACATGTCCTTCGAGGTCTTGTCGACCAGCCGGAAGAAACTGATGCTGGAGTGGCGGATCGCGTCGGACACCGCACGCTTGGCCGCCTTGGTGGCGTCGCTGCCGTGAACGTCGACGCCCATGCCCATCTCAGTGATACAGCGAACGCGTGCCATCGGAATTCCCATCGTTGTCGGTTGGTGGCCAAAGCCTCCCTCTCTCCATCGTCCTCGGCAGCGCCGGCGTCAACGCCCATTGAATTAGTGTTGACTAATGCATTAGCCAATACTAATATATATTCATGATCGAAACCGCCGCCATCGACCTTGTCCTGCGCACCCTTGCCGACCCCACCCGGCGCGCGGTGTTCGAGCGGATCGTGCGATCCGACGAGATCAGCGTCGGCGAGTTGACGCGCGGCAGCGGAGTGACCCAGGGCGCGATCTCGCAGCATCTCAAGGCGCTGAAGCAGGCCGGCCTGATCGTCGACCGTGCGCAGGGCCGCAACGTCTTTTATCGCAGTGCGCCGCAGGGGCTGGCGCCGCTGTTCGACTGGATGAGCCACTACGACCTGTTCTGGCGCCAGCGCTTTGGCAATTTGCGTACCCTGTTGAAGGAGATCGATCCATGAGCCGGCCGGCGACCCAATCCGAAGCGCAGCAGATCGTGGTCGACGAGGTGTTTCCGCACGCGCCCGCGACGATCTGGAAAACCCTGACCTCGGGCGAGTTGATGGGCCGCTGGCTGATGATGACGCCGACCGGGTTCGCGGCGGTCAAAGGCACGCGCTTCAGCTACCAGACCACAGCGGCCGGCGCGTGGGACGGGGTGATTCATTGCGAGGTGCTCGAAGTCGTGCCGAACGAAAAACTTTCCTACACCTGGAAGGGCGGACACGAGGGCAATACCGGCTACGGCTCGAAGCTGGATACCGTCGTCACCTTCACGCTGTCGAAAGTGGAAAACGGCACGCGGCTTCGGCTGGTGCATTCCGGCTTTATGCTGCCGGACAACGAAACGGCGTTCACCAACATGGGCAATGGCTGGAAGAAAGTGGTGCCGCGGATCGGCGAGCTTTCCGGCGAGAAGGAGTGACCGAAGATGGTTGATATCCTGCACAAGGTCGGCATCCGGGCGTCGCTGGACCAGACCTACAAGACGCTGACCACACCCGAAGGTCTTTCGGGCTGGTGGACCAAAAGCACGCACATCGAAGGCGGCATCGGCGGCGTGATCCAGTTCCGCTTCGGCGATCTCGGCGGCTTCGACATGAAAGTTCTCGAACTCGCCTCGCCCCATCGCGTGCTGTGGCAGGTCGTCGATGGCCCCGACGAATGGATCGGCACCAAAATCAGTTGGGACCTGAAACAGGAAGACGACTACACGGTGATCCTGTTCAAGCACCAGGGCTGGAAGGAGCCGGTGGATTTCATGCATCATTGCAGCACCAAATGGGGCGTGTTCCTGATGAGCCTGAAATCGCTGCTCGAAACCGGCCAGGGCGCGCCCTACCCCCACGACACCAAGATCGACAAATGGGAAATCGAGACGGCCTGACGCCTCATGCCGGCACCGGCGTGGGCTCAACCGCAGCCTTCGGGAACGGCCTGAATGTCATGGCGATCAGGAACGCGCCGACGCCGAACGCCCACGAGCCGACATAAAGCCACGTGTAGCTCGCAAACGTGTCGTAGATCAGCCCGCCGGCCAGCGGGCCGGTCGCCATGCCCAGGCTGCCGGCCATCGCGGTGCCGCCGATCACGGTGCCCATCATTTTCAACGGAAAGTTTTCGCGGACCAGCACCGCGTAGAGCGGCATGGTGCCGGCGTAGATGAAGCCGAACAAGGCCGCCACCGCATAGAACGCCGAAAGCTCGCGCACAAAGACATACCCGAGCGCGCCGAACGCCTGCGCCAATAGGCCCAGCACCAGCACCCGCTTGGCCCCGAAGCGGTCGCCGAGCAGGCCGAAGGCGATGCGGCCGCCCATCCCGGCCAGACCTTCGACGCTGTAGATGGTGACCGCCGCCATCATCGGGATGCCGCAACTGACCGCATAGCTGACGGTGTGGATGATCGGCCCGGAATGGGTGGCGCAGCAGAAGAAATTGGTCAGCAGCAGAATGATGAATTGCGGCGACCGCAGCGCTGCGGCCCGCGATAGCTCCGGCTGCGAGGCGTCCCCGGTCGGCGCGGAAGCCCCGCTCGCCAGCGCGGGTGCGCGGCGCACCAGCAGCGACACCGGGATCATGATCGCGGCGACCACCAGCGCGATGATCCGCATCGAGGTGCGCCAGTCATGGCTGGAGATCAGCCAGCCGGCGAGCGGCGACATCGTCATCGGCGCCATGCCCATGCCGGCCGACACCAGCGACACCGCGAGGCTGCGATGGGTGTCGAACCAGCCGGTGACGCGTCGCCATCATCGGCGCGAAGATCGCGGCGGTGGCGCCGCCGATCAGCAGTCCGAAGATCAACTGGAACGCCAGCAGCGAAGTCGCGAAACTCGCCAGCGCCAGGCTGGCCGCGATCACGATCGAGCCCGTCAGCACCACCGGCAGCGGCCCGAACCGGTCCGACAGCGTGCCCCAGATCATGCTGGTGAAGGCCATCGCCAGGAACCCGATGGTCATGGCGCTCGAAATGCCGGTTACCGACCAGCCGGTGTCGCGCGCGATCGGCTGCAGAAACACCGGCAGCGAAAACATGCCGCCGATCGCAACGCAGCCCAGCAGGCCGCCGGCGGCGACGATCACCCAGCGATATCGAGATTCGGTCATCTGGAACTCTCCAATGCGACTGTCCTGCATGGTAGACGAACCTGGCCGCCCCGAGCCGACACGCCCCGGACTTTTTTCCATGCCGATCCGCCCGATCCTTCGCTACCCCGATCCCCGGCTCGCGCTTGCGGCAGAGCCGGTGACCGCATTCGACGACGCGTTGCGCGATCTCGCGCGCGACCTGCTCGAGACCATGCGCGCCGCACCCGGGATCGGGATCACCGCGCCGCATATCGGCGTGTCGCAGCGGGTGGTCGTGCTCGAACTCGATCCCGCCGCCGGTCCACGGACCTATGTCAATCCCGAGATCGTCTGGACTTCGCCCGACATGATCCTGCATCGCGAGGGCAGCGTCTCGATGCCCGGCATCCAGGACGAGGTCGAGCGTCATGCCCGGATGCGGATCTGTTATCGCGATCTCGATGGCGGTTTGCAAACCGAGGAATCCGATGGCCTGCGCGCGGTGTGCCATCAGCATGAAATCGACCAGCTCGAATGGCCTGTTCTGGATCAGGCGACTGAGCCGCCTCAAGCGCGAGCGGCTGATCAAGCGGTTCGAGAAGATGTCGCGGGGGTGAATTGCCGCCATAGCCAGCTCGCGTGCCCCGGATGCAGCGCAGCGCGCCGCTATTCGCGGCGTGATGCGCTGCTGATCCGGGGCCCACACGCCACAGGCACCGATGGTGGGTCCCGGCTCTGCGGAGCAGCGTTTCCGGACGATGCTTCGCATCGCCTAGGCTGCACCGCGTCCGGGACACGCACACCACAGCCGAACAGCCCACTCTCAATAATTGATCTCCATCCGCAATCCCCTGTCATCGACCTCGTCCCCGCCGAGGCATGACACGCTGTCGCGCGCGGCCACCGCGCAGGCGCACGCGTCGATCAGATCGTCGCGGCCGATCCCCGTCCCCCAACGCTGCGTCAGCCATTTCTGCAATTTGACAAAACCGGATCGCTCCAGCAGTGCGATGCGCTGCTCGCGCCCGCGCGCGGTTTGTTTTCCCTGGAGCGATCGCGATGCGGCCAGCCGCTGAAAGATCAATTCCGGATGCGCCTCGCGGACTGTCTGCTGCCGCTCCGGCGTCATGAACTCGTCGACCTCCCTGATCTTGTCCCTGATGTTCCAGAGCTGCGCCGATACGCCCATCCGAGGGCCCTCGTGCTCCCAATAATATTCATTGGCGGACTTCAGATCGGGAAACTCCCACAGGTTTCGCCGCGCACCGGTGAACACGGAAGCGCCGGCCAATGCGCGGGCGCGAAGATCGCAGATTCGGTGGCCGGTCTCCTTCAGTCCGATCGGCATGTCGATCATCGCCCGCCGAAACGGCATCTCAAACAACCGATGCAGTCCCGGCGAATAATCAAAACCGTGCCCGCCCCCTTCATCGATCCACGCCGCGACCCAACCGCCAAGAAAGCCGTCGAGACCGAGATAGTTGGGCACAGCGTTTCCCTCTGGAAAAGGCACATCGACGGCGACAATGCGGCGGTATACACTGGCTTACAAAGACATACAGCGGAGAGCGTCGAATGCGCGAACGCGATGAGGTCGAAACCCAAATAGCAAAGCCCGGGAATTCGGAGGCTGAACGTCGCATGTTGTTAGAGCGCCTTCGCGACTTTCGCGGCCGCCTTCCCAGCGACTTCAAGTTCGATCGATCCAAGGCAAGCGCGCGTTAACGGTAATCGGTAGCCCGGATATTGCGCCGCTCATACGGACTACCGCGCCGAACATGCGTTCTTGTTCTCGCCACACGATGTGCCCGAGGATTGCAATTTGGTTCCGCCCAAAAGTGAGAGAGGGCGCAGGAAACGCCGGGTGCGCGGTGCACCCGCAGTCCCGCGTGGATGTTAGTAACACGCGGGGTAGTCACCACAGGCTCACCGGTACACCCGGCATTTCCTGCGCGATGGTGTTACGGCTTACTTCGTGATCTCCCTGGTGACCGGGCTTTCTTGCCACCATCGCCCCCGGGAAGATTGCCCCGGAGACTTGACGCCAGCGTCGGGGCGTCAGGACCACACGACTTCGCCGTCCGCCTCGGCGCTGTTCGTCAAAAGCGCCTCCGCGTCCACCGCATCCTGTGCCCAACGTTCGTGACGATGGCCAACGCCCCCCTTATGGGCACGGGACGGAAACGAATACGCAGATGATTTGCGCCGGAAGAAAAGCGAAAAATTTGAGTGCCGGGGGCTGGACATGGATTTGGTGATTTGCCCGTCGGGCAACCGCAACAGATCGCGCGACGTCGTCTACACGGGCGGCAACGCTACAAACGGATCCAACACTGCGACGCCCAAGGGCTCAAAATGCCTGAGGTTCCGCGACAGAATTGTCAGCTTGTGCTGCCGCGCGGTCGCCGCGATAACGATATCCGCAAAACCAGGCGCATGACCCCTTCCTCGCGCCCGGTCTGCAATCGCACCGGCCAATCGGGCGATCGGTGTGTCAAAAACCAGGACACGTTGGCCGTACAGATGCAAAACGGTCTCAAGCCATGAGGCCAGATCGGAACCCTTGCGGGTCGCTCGTTCGCGCCTCAATTTGGCAATGCCGTCTTCAATTTCGGCCACCGTCACCACCGACAAGAATAAAGAGGCCGATTGCACGTCCATCCATTCGACCAATGTCGATGGCACGCGCCGGTTTGGCGCTCCAGTTGAAATCACATTGGTGTCGACGAGGTACACGGTCCTTCAGAGATCGGCCTTGCGTAGACCCGAGCGGCTACGCTTGGGCAAATCCTCCGCCGCGACTGGCGCCGCCATGAGCAGCCGACCGAAACTTGGAATGTGTGACAGGCGTTGCCATTCCTCGTAGCTCACGACAACGGCCTGCTTCTTACCGTGACGGGTGATCACCGCCGGCTTGCCCGACATCGCGTCGTCGACGACAGCCGAGAGACTGGCTTTCGCATCACGAAGCTGGATTTCCTTCATTGGAACTCCCTAATATGACTACTGTAGTTATATACATGCTTACACGGATTACCGCAAGAGTGCCAGTAGTCCAACATATTTGCCGCCGAATTTTACTGCTTAAAACAATGCTCGCGATGCCATCTTAGAAAATGCGGATGCGGGCGCTCGGACGTGCGCTGCGGCGCAAGCGCGCTACCGGTTTTGTTAACGATAGACCGCACGCTTTCCAGATCGTTCGTCTGACGCGAAACCAAAATTTCCAGATCGTCTGTCAAGCTTATAAGACCGCGATCAAACATCCAATGGGCAGTACCCGAGAGGGCAATGCCGTTGCTGATGATATCGGGTCCGTTTGCCTCAACAGGCTTGATGTGAGCCGCAGCAACTTCTGCACGCCCGCCCCCGTTGATCAGCTTGAGACCCGTTATCGCACAACGCTCATCGTAAGCGCGCAACACAATTCGACGAAAAACACGATCGCGGAATATCCTCGACATCGTGACGCTGACGCGATCGCGCTGTTGATCAAATTCAAAGGGAGCCTGCTCCCGCTCACCAAACGATAGGTCGGCGTCAGATCGTGGCAACAACGGCGCAGCATCCGCGAGGCCGAGATCAACTATTCGGCTGAAGTCAGTTGGTGAGATTGGTCGTACCGCCGATTGAGCGCGTCCAGAAATTTGTCCTTGCCCATTCAGTATGCCTTGCTCGATCGGTCCCGCTGGTCCGTTGAAGGGCACTGGATTTGCAAAATCGAGATAACTGCCGGCCTCAATCAAGGCCCGATACATCCCGGGCAGATCGGGATCAGAAATAACTTCGCGAACCTTAGCTAAAGCGAAATAACCTTTCGTATATGCAATCTTGCGTGGCTCATAGTAGATGATCCAGTCGCCGAGGCATGCCTGAACGCGACGCAGATATTGGCTGGGAAATTGATAGTGTTCAGATGGGCTGTCGGAGTAGATCGAGTTAAAGCGATGGATGAATACCCCAAATCCCATGACTGTTCTTCGCTCGCCCTGCCCCTCACTCCCACTCGATCGTCCCCGGCGGCTTCGACGTCACGTCGTACACCACCCGGTTGACGCCCTTCACCTCGTTGATGATGCGCGTCGCGGTGGCGCCGAGGAATTTCATGTCGAACGCGTAGAAGTCGGCGGTCATGCCGTCGGTCGAAGTGACGGCGCGGAGGCCGACGACGTATTCGTAGGTGCGGCCGTCGCCCATCACGCCGACGGTCTTGACCGGCAGCAGCACGGCGAAAGCCTGCCAGATGTCGTCGTAGAGGCCAGCCTTTCGAATTTGGTCGATATAGACCGCGTCGGCGTTGCGCAGGATGTCGAGCTTTTCCTGCGTAATCTCGCCGGGGCAGCGGATCGCGAGGCCGGGTCCGGGGAACGGATGACGGCCCACGAAAATTTCGGGCAGGCCGAGTTCGCGGCCGAGCACGCGGACCTCGTCCTTGAACAGTTCGCGTAAAGGCTCGACCAGCTTCATGTTCATGCGATCAGGAAGGCCGCCGACATTGTGGTGCGACTTGATCGTCACCGAGGGGCCGCCGGTGAACGACACGCTCTCGATCACGTCGGGATAGAGCGTGCCCTGCGCCAGGAAGTCCGCGCCGCCGAGTTTTCTTGGCCTCCGCGTCGAACATGTCGATGAACAGGCGGCCGATGGTCTTGCGCTTCACTTCCGGATCGGTGACGCCGTCGAGCTCGGCCAAAAATTGCTTCGACGCGTCGACGTGCACCAGCGGGATGTTGTAATGGCCGCGGAACATGTCGACCACGGTGGTGGCCTCGTTCAGCCGCAGCATGCCGTGATCGACGAACACGCAGGTCAGCTGGTCGCCGATCGCCTCGTGGATCAGCACCGCCGCGACGGCTGAATCGACGCCGCCGGAAAGCCCGCAGATCACCTTGCCGCGGCCGACCTGGGCGCGGATCTTTTCGATCGCCTCCTCGCGGAACGCGCGCATGGTCCAGTCGCCGGTGAGGCCCGCCACCTTGCGCACGAAATTGCGGATCAGTTTTGAGCCGTCCGGCGTGTGCACCACTTCGGGGTGGAATTGCATCGCGTAGAAGCGGCGCTTGTCGTCGGCGATCACCGAGATCGGCGAACCCGGCGCTTTGGCCACGGCGCGAAAGCCGTCGGGCAGTTTGGTGACGCGGTCGCCATGGCTCATCCAGACGTCGTACTTTTCGCCCTTCTGCCAGACGCCATCGAACAAGGTGCAGTCGTCGGTGATTTCGATCGAGGCGCGGCCGAACTCGCGGTGATGGCCGGCCTCGACGGTGCCGCCGAGCTGCTGGGCCATGGTCTGCTCGCCGTAGCAGATGCCGAGCACGGGCACGCCGGCGGTGAGGATCGACATCGGCGCGGACGGCGCGTTGTCGTCGAGCACGGAGGCCGGGCCGCCGGACAGGATCACCGCCTTGGGCTTCATCTCCTTAAAGGCGGCCTCGGCCTTCTGGAACGGCACGATCTCGGAGTAGACGCCCTCCTCGCGCACCCGGCGCGCGATCAGTTGCGTCACCTGGCTGCCGAAATCGACGATCAGAATCTTGTCATGCGCCGAGGCCACCGAGGGCGTCGACTCGCGGGCTTGCTGTGCTGCTGTCATGGATAGCAAATACGCGACGGGAGGGGGTGTCGCAACCCTCCGGGCCGGCGGTAACGGGGCCATGGGCCCAGTTTTGCGCGGCATTTGCACAGGTTTTGTCGGATTCGATCGGTGTAGCCACCCTTCGAGACGGCGCTTCGCGCCTCCTCAGGGTGAGGTCTTCGTATTCTTTTACAGCCTCATGGTGAGGAGCCGCGCAGCGGCGTCTCGAACCATGCGCCACAAAGATGAAACAGCTTTTTTGGTCAAACACTCAGGATGACGGCTGTTTCCTCAGCACCGACACGAAAAACCCGTCGGTGCCGGTGCGGCGCGGGGTCATCAGCCAGCCCTCGGGCAATTCACGGGCGCCGGCGGCAAATTCCTCGGCCTTGTCCCAGAGTGTCGTCGCGGTCTGGTTCGGCGGCACCACAGCGAATTCCGGATGGCGGCCGACGAAGGCCCTCACCTGCTCGGCGTTTTCCGGGGGCAGCACCGAGCAGGTGATGTAGGCGATGCGGCCGCCCGGTTTGACCAGCGCGGCGGCGCGGTCGAGCACCTCGATCTGGTCCTTGAGCCGCACCTCCAGCGCGCCGGGGCGCATCCGCCATTTGGCGTCGGGGTTGCGGCGCCAGGCGCCGGTTCCGGTGCAGGGCGCGTCGATCAGGACCAGATCGGCCGAGGCGTGAATGTCGGCCAGGGTGTCGGCATCGCCCTTGGGGGTACGAATGTCGGCATTGTGGACGCCGGCCCGGGACAGCCGCTCGTAGATCGGCGCCAGCTGCCGCTTGTCGTGGTCGGTCGCAATCAGGCGGCCCTTGCCCTGCATCATCGCCGCCAGCGCCAGGGTCTTGCCGCCGGCGCCGGCGCAGAGGTCGATCACCTGCTCGCCCGGCTTGGCGGCCGACAGCAGCGCCGCCAGCTGCGAGCCCTCGTCCTGCACTTCGATGGCGCCCTTGATGAAATCCTCCTCGGCATGGATGCCGGGATTGCGGGCGTCGGCGCCGAGCTCGATCCGCAGCCCGATCGGCGACCACGGCGTCGGCTGCGCGCCGAGATGCGCGATCGAGCCGAGAATTTTCTCGCGCTTGGCCTTCAAGGTGTTGACCCGCAGATCGAGCGGCGCGCGGCTGGCCATCGCAGTCGCCTCCGCCACGCGGTCGTCACCGAAGGCCTGCGCCAGGTAGCCGTCGAGCCATTCGGGGTAATCGCCGGCGATGTGCGGCGGCGCCTGTGCCAGATCGCGCGAGGTCAATGCCGACCGTTCGGCGTCCGTCAGCGGCTCCGGCGCGAAGCGAGCACCGTCGCACAGCGCGGCGATGGCATCGACATCCATGCCGCGCTCGAGCTTGAGCATGCCGAGCGCTCGCGCTCGCGGGGTGTCCTCGTCCATCAGCCAGGCGCTGGAGGCGCGACGCCGCAGCACGTCCCAGATCAGGCCCGAGATCGCGGCGCGGTCGCCCGAGCCGGCGTAGCGATGCGCGGTACCCCATTCCTTCAGCGCTTTCGCCGCCGGAATGCGCTGCGCGTCGATGGTGTCGATCAGTTCAATGGCCGCGGAAAGCCGCGCTGCGGGGGTCATCCGGTTCTTTCAGTTCGAGGGGATCCGCGACGCGCTGGTTCAGAACAGGAAGAGGATCTTGAGCGCGAAATAGACCCACATCGCGAACAGCACCAGTGCCCCGGCATACCAGGCCATGCCGCGCTGCTCGGCATTGTCGGAAGTGACCAGCATGCCGGCGTTGACGAAGCAGGTAATCACGAACACCCAGGACAGCATCACGATCACCAGATCGGTGTGCCGCAGCGGAAACGCGATCGCGATCAGTACATAAAACAGCATCGGCAGATCGAACAGCCCGCCGGCGTCCCGCGTCCTGCCGGTTTTGGCGCTGGACCGGGCCCGGGCCGTCCCCAGCAGAACGGCGAACGTCAGGCCGACCAGGACGAAAACCGGCAACAAAACCCAGGTGACAAGCATCGAAAACCCTCCCCGATCGAGCGAGAACCCCGCTATAGCGACCGCGCCCCGCCCTGACAATGAATGGAAAACCAAACGCCCTGTACAAGACCCGACGGCCCATAGCGGTTCCCGGGTTCGTGTCCCGGACGCGGTGCAGCCTAGGCGATGCAGAGCATCGCCGGGAAACGCTGCTCCGCAGAGCCGGGACCCACGATCCGGGCACCGTGGCCGTGGACCCCGGATCAGCAGCGCATCACGTCGAGACGGCGTGCTGCGCGCATCCGGCGAACGCACTGCCCGTGGCCGGGCCAACGGAGCTGTTGGTGTTGCGTCATCGGGCTGTGCTAGGAAATCGTAATTAGCAGGTTTCCCACCCGAGAGAATTGATGCGGTCCCGAAATTTTATCAATTCAAATTTATCGTCTTTGGCTTTTGTCACCTTGGTCGCCGCCATGGTCCTGTCGGCGAATCCCAGCCGCGCCGCCGCCCCGATCGTCCGCGACGCCAACACCCTCCAGCTCGGCGAAGTCGCGTACCGGCTCGACGGGATCGACGCGCCGGAGCTGGACCAGGTCTGTATCGACGATCATGCCGATCCCTGGGCCTGCGGCGTCGAGGCGCGCGACCAATTGACCAGACTGGTCGGCGGCAAGGCCGTGCATTGCGACGACCTCGGGCCGGATAAAACCCACCGCAAACGCCACCTTGGCGTCTGCACCGTCGAGGGCGAAGCCACCACGCTGAACCAGTCGATGGTCGGTTCGGGCTTCGCAATCGGTCAGCCTTCGTCGGCCAAAAGCCATTTCGACGGCGATCAGGCCGGCGCGAAAGACGGTCGCAAGGGCCTCTGGAAAGGCTGTTTCGTGGTGCCGCAAGATTTTCGGACCGGCAAGAAGGACGGCACGCTGCTGGGTGGCGCCTGCCGGGCGGACAAGGATCGCGAAATCCGCGCCGTGTTATTCCCGTCGGACCTGGCGATGCCGCCCCGCTGCAGCATCAAGGGCAAATTCGCGGTGCGCGCCCGGCTCACCGGCAATGTCGGGGTCTACCACCTGCAGGGCTGCCGCAGCTATCCGGCGCTGAGCCAACCGGATCGCTGGTTCTGTTCCGAGGACGACGCCCAGGCCGCCGGCTTCCGGCGCGCCTTCAATTGCCGCGCGAGCAAGTAGCAGCGGACGTCAGCGCTGTATATCGATGCGGCAGCTAACGTTGCATCACCGTGCGGCAGCTAGCGCTGCATTTCCATGCAGCAGCTAGCGCTGCATTTGCATGATCTGGTCCATCGGCATCATGTTGTTGTTCAGGTTCGACATGATCCAGAGCGAACCGCCGATCACCAGCACCACGATCAGCACGCCGAACGCCAGCGCCATCACGTTGTTGGTGTTGTCGGAGCCGGTGGTGATGTGCAGGAAGAACACCAGATGGATGCCCATCTGCGCGATCGCCAGCACGATGATGGCGACGGGAATGCTGGGCTGCCACACCAGGTCGGTACCGGCGACGAAGAACGAAACCGCGGTGAACAGCAGCGCCAGCCCGAGGCCGACGAAATAGCCGATCAGGCGGGGTCCAATGCCATGTTCTTCTTCGTCGCCCGGCGCCAGATCGCCGTGATGGGGAAGATCGTTCACTTGACCGCTCATGTGCCGCTCCCGAGCAAGTACACCACGGAAAACACCGCGATCCAGATGATGTCCAGCGCGTGCCAGAACAGCGCAAAGCACAGGATGCGGCGCTGGATGTCGGCGCGAAACCCTTTGGCGAAAACCTGCGCCATCATGGTCAGGAGCCAGAGCACGCCGGCCGAGACGTGCAGGCCGTGGCAACCGACCAGGGTAAAGAACGCCGACAGGAAGGCGCTGCGCGACGGCCCCGCCCCGCGCGCGACCAGATCGGCGAATTCGCGGAATTCGATGAACAGGAACGCCAGGCCCAGCGCGCAGGTCACCGCCATCGAGACCTGAAACCAGAACTTGTTGCGTTCATCGGCTGCGATACTGGCCATGCCGCAGGTAAAGCTCGACATCAGCAGGCAGCCGGTTTCGATCGCCACGTTCCGGAGATCGAAGATCTCCGCGCCCTTCGGGCCCCCGGCGGTCTCTCCCGACAGCACGGCATAGGCCGCGAAGAAGCAGGAGAACATCACCATGTCGCTGAGAATGAAGATCCAGAAGCCGTAGCCGGTCACAATCCGCTTCGGCGCCGGACCTGGATGCTCGAGCGTGTCCAGCGGGCCGACGTGGTGCGGATCGGCGTGCGCGCCCTGGGTCATGGTCGCGCTGCTCATGCCAGGCTCCCCGCGGCGGAGATCATTTCGCGCCGCTCGGCGATATTGGCGCGATCGACCCGCTCGACCTCATCGGCCGGAATTTCATATTCGTCGTGGTCGCGCCAGGCGAACGCCACGAAGGTCGCGAACGCGCCGATCATGCTGGCGATCACCATCCACCAGATGTGCCAGATCAACGCAAATCCCATGAAGGTCGCGAAGAAGGCGCAGACGAATCCGGTCGGCGAATTGCGCGGCATTTCGATCGGCTGGTACTTCAATTCGTGCTTTTCCTCGTTGGCCTGCTTGGCGTGGGCCTTCATCGCCCAATAGGCGTCCTCGCCCGTCACGTCGGGCAGCACCGCGAAATTGAACACCGGCGGCGGCGACGCGGTGGCCCACTCCAGCGAACGACCATCCCAGGGATCGCCGGTGAGGTCGCGCAATGCCTCGCGGTGCCGAATGCTGACCACCAGCTGGGCGATCTGGAATCCGATCCCGATCGCGATCAGGATGGCGCCGAACGCGGCGATCAACAGCCACGGCCGCCATTCGGCGATGTCGTAGTGCTGCATGCGCCGGGTGGCGCCGAGAAAACCTGCGGCATAGAGCGGCATGAACGCGACATAGAAGCCGACCAGCCAGAACCAGAACGCCGCATGCCCCAGCCCCTCATGCAGCTTGAACCCGAATGCCTTGGGGAACCAGTAGGTGTAGCCGGCAAAGGCGCCGAACAGCACGCCGCCGATGATGACGTTGTGGAAGTGCGCGATCAGGAACAGGCTGTTGTGCAGCAGGAAGTCCGCCGGCGGCACCGCCAGCAGCACGCCAGTCAGGCCGCCGATGATGAAGGTGACCATGAAGCCGATCGACCACAGCATCGGCGTCGTGAAGCGGACCCGGCCGCCATACATCGTGAACAGCCAGTTGTAGATCTTCACGCCGGTCGGCACCGCGATGATCATGCTGGCGATGCCGAAGATGGCGTTGACGTCGGCGCCGGCGCCCATGGTGAAGAAGTGATGCAGCCACACCATGAACGACAGGATGCAGATCGCCATCGTCGCCAGCACCATCGACCGGTAGCCGAACAGCGGCTTGCCGGAGAAGGTCGAGACCACTTCGGAAAAGATTCCGAATGCCGGCAGGATCAGGATGTAGACCTCGGGATGTCCCCAGGCCCAGATCAGGTTCATGAACATCATCATGTTGCCGCCGGCTTCATTGGTGAAGAAATGAAAGCCGAGATAGCGGTCGAGGATCAGCATCGCCAGGGTCGCGGTCAGGATCGGGAACGCGGCGACGATCAGGAGATTGGAGGCCAGCGACGTCCAGCAGAACATCGGCATGCGCAAATAGGTCATGCCCTTGGTGCGGACCTTGAGGATCGTGGTAACGAGATTGATGCCGGCCACCAGGGTGCCGACACCCGATATCTGCAGCGACCACAAATAATAATCGACCCCGACGCCGGGCGAGTAGGTCAGTTCCGACAGCGGCGGATAAGGCAGCCAGCCGGTGCGCGCGAATTCGCCGACCACGAGCGAGACGTTGACCAGCAGCGCGCCGGTCGCGGTGAGCCAGAAGCCAACCGAGTTCAGGGTCGGAAACGCGACGTCGCGGACGCCGAGCTGCAGCGGCACCACGAGATTCATCAACCCGATCACGAACGGCATCGCGACAAAGAAGATCATGATGGTGCCGTGCGCGGAAAAGATCTGGTTGTAGTGTTCCGGCGGCAGGAAGCCCGGCGAATGAAACGCCAGCGCCTGCTGCGCCCGCATCATCAGCGCGTCGGCAAAGCCGCGCAGCAGCATCACCATCGCGAGCAGCGTGTACATCACGCCGATCCGCTTGTGGTCGACGCTGGTGATCCATTCCTCCCATAGATACGGCAGATGGCCGCGGACCACGACCCAGAGCAGAACCGCCAGGATCGCCACCAGCACCACCGCGCCAGTGACGAGCGGAATCGGTTGATCGAACGGGATCGCGGCCCAGGAGAGTTTACCGAGCATCGGCCGCTCCGATCTTTGCCGTCAATTCCGGCCCCGGCCCCGGCGCGATACGGTGGGTGGTGATGCCGAGGAACAATTCGGGGTCCTCGAGCCGGTAGAGCGTCTTGTCCTTGGGCACGGATTGCTTGGCCAACTCCTTGTAGGTATCGGCATTCAGCGCCTGGTCGCTATGGATGGTCTTGGACGCCCAGTCGGAAAACTCGGTCTGCGGCACGACATGCACGTCGAACAGCATGTCCGGGAAGCCGTCGCCGCTGAAATGCGACGACAGGCCCTGATAATTGCCGACTTCGTCGGCGCGCAATCCGAGCCGGGTGGTCATGCCGTTCATGGTGTAGATCATGCCGCCCAGTTGCGGGATGAAGAACGCGTTCATCACGCTCCCTGATGTCAGTTGGAAGTTCAGTGGCGCGCCGACCGGCACGGTCAGCGTATTGACAGTGGCGATGCGCTGGTCCGGATAGATGAACAGCCATTTCCAGTCGAGCGAGACCACCTGGATGGTGATCGGCGCCCCGGTGCCCTGAACCGGCTTGGCCGGATCCAGTTCGTGCGCGCCGATCCAGGCAACGCCGCCGAGCAGGATCACGGTCAAGGCCGGGATCGACCACACCACGAGTTCGATCCGGCCGGAATATTCCCAATTCGGCAAATAGGTCGCCCGGGTATTGGACTGCCGGAACCACCACGCAAAGGCAAAAATGGCGATGATGGTGGGGATCACGATCGCCAGCATGATCGCGATTGAATTGATGAGAATGGTCTTCTCGGCGGCGCCTATCGGACCTTGCGGATCGAGGATGTTCATCGGCGCACCAAACTCCGAATTCTTGCTCACTGCAAGGATATCACAAGAGAATGATCGATAGATCGATTCATTCGTTGGACTGATAGGTCCATCCAATCCATTCGGCGAGACCGCGACCCATCACGTCTTCCAGGTCGCGGTCCTTGAGCCATGTCAATTCCTCAGTGAAAAATGTGACGCACTGACGATAGCTGCACGGCATCCGCGTAATATCCGTGCCCCAGAACATGCGCTTCGGACCGAACGCATCGAAAATTCGATGCAATCCTTCCTGAATATTGCGGAACGGATAGCTCTGCGTCGAATAATGTGGCGCGCCGGTCGCCTTGACCGCAACGTTGGGCAGCTTTGCCAGCGCTAACAACTGATCGAGATGCACGAACGCCGCGTCGTCCTGGCCGTGACGATATAGTCCGCAATGATCGATCAGCAGTCGCAGCTTCGGGTGGCGCTCGGCGATCTCGCGAAATTTCTCCAGGAATAGTCCGCCCATCATTGCGAGCGGCAGCCCCTCCTGCTCGGCCAGCGGCCATACCCAGTCATAGGCGCCCTCCAGCATCCGCTTCTGCTGAGCCTCGTTGATGAACGCCCAGCGCAGCCCCATCATGCCCGGCTGGTTGCGCCAGCCGTGGATCAGTTCGCGGTTCCCCGAAGCGTCGAGGTCGAACTGTCCCATCACGGCAAACCGATCCGGATATCGTTGCGCGGCCTCGACCGACTGGGCGTTGGAATTGGGATCCCAGCTCAGCGGCGGATGAAGCAACGCGGCGTCGACGCCGGCTTCGTCCATTTCCTTCAGCAATTGTTCGGCGGTGAATTGCGCGACCTTGCGATGGAGCCCGACGGGCGGCGTAATCGTTTGCGACCAGATGTGCACCTGGGCATCGATGATCTTCATGGATTTCCTTCCCGCGAAATTTTCTTTTCATTTTTCCGACGTCACGCGGCCATAGTATCGGGCCGGGAGGACGATGGCATGTCCGAATTTCGCCTGATCCAGATCTCCGATACGCATCTGTCGCGCCGCTTTCCGAGCCTGACCGACAATTTTCACCGGGTCAGCGACCATATCGACGTCAGGCGCCCTGACCTCGTGCTCAACAGCGGCGACCTCGCCTTCGATGGACCGAACACGCCCGGCGATCTCGAACTCGCCGCGTCGCTGCACAAGGCGCTGCCGGTGGAATGCCGCTATCTGCCCGGTAATCACGACATCGGCGACAATCCGACAGAGGTCGGTGCCAAGTTGGCCCATCCGGTGACCGACCCTAATCTTGCATCGTATCTTTCGATTGTCGGCGAGGACCGCTGGCGCTTCGACGCCGCCGGCTGGTGCTTCATCGGCCTCAATTCGCTGGTCATGAACAGCGGACTTTCGCGCGAGGCCGAACAGTTCGACTGGCTGGCGGCGCAGCTCGCCGACCTCAAAGGCCGGCCACTGGCGTTGTTTCTGCACAAGCCGCTGTTTCTGGAGCAGCCCGACGACCCCGAACTGGCGGCAACCTCGTTCCGCTACATTCCGATGCCGGCGCGCCCGCGCCTGCTCGATATGCTCAGCGCGGTCGATTGGCGGCTGGTCGCCAGCGGCCATGTGCATCAGCGCCGGGATTTTACGTTCGCCCGCGTCCGCCACATCTGGTCGCCCTCGGCGGCGTTCATTGTCCCGGACAGCCGGCAGCAGGTGATCGGGCTCAAGGAAACCGGCCTGGTCGAATATCGCTTCCAGCCCGACAGCGTCGAAGTGCGGCATGTCCGCGCGCCGGGCCAGGAAAATATCGATCTCGACGAGCTGATGGCCGGCGCGACGTAGTTGGCCTTGCGTCCCGGACGCGGTGCGGCCTGGGCGATGCAATGCCTCGCGGGGTAGCGCGGCTCAGCAGAGCCGGGACCCATCAACGCCTGGGGAGCGTCGCGGCTTACATTGTGGGCCCCGGATCAGCAGCGGACCGCACCGCAAAGAGGTGGCGCGCTGCGCAGCATCCGGGCATCGCTTCCACCACAGCAAGCGCTTGGCGCAGGTTGCCTCCAGCCTGCGCCCACCTCGGGGCTGCCATCCAAACCTACCGACGACACGACGGCGTGTTCTCTGCTATGTCCCTGGGGCGGACGCGTTCCGGCTGATGCCGGGACGCGAACCAGCCAAAAAAACACGGGGAGAACGCGGATGACGGGGCCTGAGGACGATGCCGGCCTGGCCGGCAAGGTGGTGCTGATCAGCGGCGGCGGGGCGGCCGGTGACGGCATCGGCAACGGCCGCGCGGCGGCGATCCTGCTGGCGCGCGCCGGGGTCAAGGTGCTGGTCGCCGATCGCGAACTGGCGCTGGCCGAGCGCACCGCCGAAATGATCCGCACCGAAGGCAATACCGCGGCGGCGATCGCCAGCGATGTGACCCAGGAGACCGAGTGCAAGGCGCTGGTCGAGGCCGCGCTCGATCGCTTCGGGCGGCTGGACTTTCTCGACAACAATGTCGGCATCGGCAGCCGCGGCAGCG
Organism: uncultured Alphaproteobacteria bacterium; assembly: GCA_963845435.1. Taxonomy (GTDB): domain Bacteria; phylum Pseudomonadota; class Alphaproteobacteria; order Rhizobiales; family Xanthobacteraceae; genus Bradyrhizobium. Next base: position 284,018 of record CAWJSD010000013.1, on the reverse strand, counting down.
TGGTGGACGAAAAGCCCGACGAATACCGCCGGGTCATGCAGGTCAATGTCGAGACCATGTTCCTGCTGTCGAAATACGCGATCCCGGCGATGATCCGGACCGCCAAGGGCGGCGCCATCGTCAACATCTCCTCGATCTCGGCGCTGCGGCCGCGCGGCCTCACCACCTACACCACCTCGAAAGCCGCGGTGATCGGGCTGACCCAGGCCATGGCGGTCGACCACGGCCGCGACAACATCCGCGTCAACTGCATCTGTCCGGGGCCGGTGTACACCCCGATGGTGTATGCCCGCGGCAACGGCATGAGCGAAGCCGCACGCGCCCAGCGCGCCAACGCTTCGGTGCTGAAGACCGAAGGCACCGGCTGGGACGTCGGACATGCCGTCAAATTCCTGCTGTCGAATTACGCCCGCTACATCACCGGCCAGGCGCTGGTGGTCGATGGCGGCGTCACGCTGCAGGCCCCGGAACGGGAATCGCAACCTCGCTAGTCACACCAACGGAGAACCACCAACATGGCCCGCCTGCCCTATCTCGAACCCGACCAGGTCGCCCCCGAATATCGCGACATGCTCAAGCGCAACACCAATCTGCACAAGCTGCTGGTCAACTCGCCCGACATGGCGCGCGCCTTCAGCGGCATGGGCGGCTACATCCGCTTCAAGAGCAAGGTTGATCCGCGGCTGCGCGAGCTTGCGATCCTGCAGGTCGGCTGGATGGAGAAGTCGGAATATGAATTCACCCACCATGTGAAGATCGGCAAGGAATTCGGGGTCACCGACGCCGACATCGAAGCCATCATGGCGGAGACCGAGGGCAAGCCCTCGAAACTCGAACCGCTGGCCAAGGCGATCCTGAAAGGCGCCCGCGAGATGGTGCGCGAACTGGCGATGTCGGACGCGACCTTCGCCGAGATCAAGAAGGACCTCACCGACGAGCAGATGACGGATCTCGTCGTCACCATCGCGTTCTATTGCGCCGTGGTCCGCGTGCTCGCCACCATGAAGATGGACAACGAGCCCTATTACAAAGAGGTACTGCAACAGTACCCGATCCCGGGAGTGAAATGAGATGCGCTTGAAAGATCGGATCGCCATCGTGGTCGGCGCCGGCCAGTCGCCCGGCGAAGGCATCGGCAATGGCCGCGCCACCGCGCTGACCTTCGCGCGCGAAGGCGCCAAGGTGCTGTGCGTCGATCATAACCTCGCGTCGGCGCAGGAGACCGCCGACATGATCGGCGGCCAAGGACGGCACCGCGATCGCGTTCAAGGCCGACGTCACCAAGAATGCCGAACTCAAAGCCATGGTCGACGACGCCCACAAGCGCTGGGGCCGGGTCGACATCCTGCATAACAATGTCGGCGTCAGCCTGTCCGGCGGCGACGCCGAGCTGCTCGACATTTCGGAGGAAGCGCTCGATCGCTGCATCGCGATCAACCTCAAGAGCTGCATCCTCGCCGCCAAGCACGTAATCCCGATCATGCGCGCGCAGAAAAGCGGCGCCATCATCAACATCTCCTCGATGGCCGTGATCACAAGCTATCCCTACGTGGCCTACAAGGCGACCAAATCGGCGATGGTGTCGTTCACCGAACAGCTCGCCTATCAGAACGCCTCCTACGGCATCCGCGCCAATGTGATCCTGCCGGGTTTGATGAACACCCCGATGGCGGTCGACACCCGCGCCCGCGAGTTCAAGAAGACCCGCGCCGAGGTCGAGGCCGAACGCGACTCCCATGTGCCGCTGCGCAAGAAGATGGGCACCGGCTGGGACGTCGCCAACGCGGCGTTGTTCCTGGCCTCGGACGAAGCGAGCTTCATCACCGGCGTAACATTGCCGGTCGACGGCGGCTCCAGCGTACGGCGGGGATGAGCCCGCGCTTAATGTAGGGTGGGCATAGGCGAAGCGTGCCCACCGGCTTCCTCGCAAGACGGTGGGCACGGCGCAAGGGCGCCTTTGCCCACCCTACGATGCATCGCTTAGGTCTCCCCGAAAAAATCCGCTCTTGTCGGCGCTCTGCCCGATGGCGGCACGTCGAGGCGCACGGCGATGCCTTCCAGCTCGGGGCTTGGCGCCGGGTAGAGCTTCATCACCAGCGGATCGTGCCCCGGCACGATGTGGTTTTCGTCCGGCGCCAGCGCGAGCAGCCGGTCGAAGCCTTCCAGCATTTTGCCGATATGGAAGGCCGTAGTGAACGGCCGTTCGCTGGCCATGTTCTCGTAGAAATGCGTGACGTCGGAGGCGAGCACGACATAGCCGCGGCGGGTCTTGACCCGCACGAATTGCAGTCCGGCCGAATGGCCGCCGACCGCATGCACGGTCATGCCGGGCGCCAGTTCGGCGTCGCCGTCATAGAACATCACGCGCCGCGCGTAGTTCAGCCGCACGATGCCGCAGATGTCCTCGACCTCGAACGAATGCGCCAGCCGCGGATAGCGCATGTAGCGCCCGGTCGCGTATAGCCAGTTCGGGCTCCTGCAGATGGAACCGCGCTTTCGGGAAGCGGTCGAAATTGCCGACATGGTCGTAATGCAGATGGGTGAGGATGACGTCCTCGATCGTGTCGGCGTCGATGCCGAGCGCCGCCAGCCCTTCGACCGGACAACGCAGGAAGGTGCGCTTGCGCTTCGCCGACACCTCGGCGTTGAAGCCGGTATCGATGACGAACGTCCGGCCGCCGCCCCTGGCGACCCAGACGAAGTAATCCATCGGCATCGGCCCGTCATGCGGATCGCCGCCGATGAAATGCGCGCTGCGCTGCGCGTCGCGGGTGGCGTAACGCAGCGCAAACAGTTCGTACTCGATCTCGCTCATGCCGACTTCGCGCGTGCCGCGGCCTGCTTGACCTTTTCCGGATCGGACGCGACTTTCACGCCGGCGCGTTCCTCCTGCAGCAGCATCACCGAGCGGGAGTCGCGGCCTTCCCAGCCGCGATTGCAGGCTTCGGTCATCTCGGCATAGGTGAGATTGCAGATCCGCATCGGCACGCCGAGCTCGCGGCCCAACGCGGTCGCCAGCGCGACATCCTTGGTGGCGAGTTTCAGAGCAAAATTCGGCGGATCGTATTTGCCGGGCAGGAACTGCTCGAGCAGTCCGTCGAAGGTCAGCCGCCGCCCGCTGACGCCCTGGCGCACCGCCTCCCACAACGCCACCGGATCCATGCCGGCCTTGACGCCCATCGAAAACGTCTCGGCCAGCGCGCAGGTGATCGCATAGCTGGACATGTTGTGCACCAGTTTGGCCACCGTCGCGCTGCCGATCGGGCCGATATAGGCCGGACGATCGCCCATCGCGTCGAGCACCGGCTTGCCTCGCTCGAACGCGGCCTTGTCGCCGCCGACCCAGATCGCCATCTTGCGCGATTCAGCGCCCGCCGGGCCGCCGCTGACCGGCGCATCGAGCATCTGCGCCCCCTTGGCGGCGAAGGCATCGTGGAGCTTTTTCACGACGCCCTGGGCGTTGGTCGAAAGATCGAAATACACCGCGCCTTTTTTGACGCCCTCGAGCAGGCCATCGGCGCCCAGCGACACCCGCTCGACATCGGCCGGTTCCGGCAGCGAGGTGAGGATCACGTCGGATTTTTCCGCCAGCGCTCGCGGCGTGTCCGCCCACTCGGCGCCGGCCTGCAGATGATGGCTGGCCGACTGCCGATGCAGATCGTGCACCACGACCTTGAAGCCCGCCTTGAGAATATTGGTGGCCATCTTGCCACCCATGGTGCCGAGCCCGATGAATCCGACCACGAGATCCTTTGACATTCTTACTCCCCTTTGCCTTCGACCAGCACGGTGTAGGCGACCTGCGCGGCCGACATCGCCGCGGGCCAGCCCGCATAGAACGCCATGTGCGTGATCACTTCGGTGATTTCTTCCTGCGTGACGCCGTTGTCGATCGCGCGCGTCAGATGCGACACCAGTTGCTCCGGCCGGTAGGTCGCGACCAGCGCTGCTACCGTGATCAGGCTGCGGTCGCGCTTCGACAGCGCCTTGCGCTCCCAGAGGTCGCCGTAGACAACGTCGTTGGTGTAGTCGACCAGCGCGGGCGTGAACGCCTTGATGCGGTCGCGTTTGGCGGAAGGCGGTGCCTTGGCCATGCTTCTCTCCCTGGTTTATGCGCCGCGCGCGTCGGCGTGGCGTTTTTCGTTGTCGTTGAAGCAGCGTGTGGATGTGATTAGCATCGCCGCATAAAACTGTCGACGGCGCGTCCTGATGCGAAATGGCCGGGCTGGCATGCGCGGACAGGATCAACCAGAGGCAGCGAAAAGCGCCTATGGTTGCACATAAGAATAAACGCCCGGGAGGCGATGATGACAAGGTTTTGGGTGGTGGCGGCCATCGTCTGGATGGCCGCCGGGTGGAATGGCGCGCGCGCCGAGACCTATCCGGCGAAGACGATCACGGTGATCGTGCCGTTCGCCGCCGGCGGGCCGGCCGACATCACCGCGCGAATTGTCGCTGACATCTTCAGCCGTCATCTCGGCCAGCGGGTCGTGGTGGAAAATGTCGGCGGCGCCGGCGGCACCATCGGCACGCTGCGCGCCGCGCGCGCTGCCCCCGACGGCTACACCATCCTGTCCGGTCATATGGGCACCAACGCGCTGGCGGCGGCGTTCTATCCCGATCTTGGCTACGACCCGCAAAAGGATTTCGAGCCGATCGGATTGAGCGCGGAATATCCGGAATTGCTGGTGGTCCGCAAAGATCTCCCCGCCAACAATCTGAAGGAATTCATCGCCTATGCCCGCGCCAATGCCAGCAAGCTCAATGTCGGGCATGCCGGCGTCGGCTCGGTGTCCTATATCGGCTGCCTGCTGCTGGACTCCGCGATCGGGATCAAACCGACGTTGGTGCCGTTCACGGGCACCGCGCCGGTGCTGAACGCGATGCTCGCGGGCTCGGTCGATTATGAATGCGATCCGGTACTGGGCTCGTTGGCCCAGATCCAGGCCGGCGGCGTCAAGGCGCTGGCGATCGCCGCCAGCAAACGCAGCCCGATGCTGCCTGACGTGCCGACCTCCCACGAACAGGGCTTGCCCGAATTCGACTGCGCGCCGTTCTACGCGGCCTTCGTGCCAGCAGGTACGCCCAGGGAGATCGTCGACAAGCTTGCAGACGCCCTCAACAAGGGGCTCAGCGAGGAGGCCGTGCAGAAGAAACTCACCGATCTCGGCGCCAATATCGTGGAACCGGAGCGCCGCGGCCCCAAGCCGCTGGCCGATCTGGTGCGAAGCGAATCCGCCCGGTTGATGCCGATCCTGAAAGCGGCGACGGACAAATAAGCGCATCGAGGGCGGTGTCTCCCTCTCGGCACGGCAGCGAATTTGTGATAAAAGTGTCGTGTTCGGTTTCGATGAGGGCGGTGATGGTTTCGGGATCTGGCGTGCGGTCGATTGCGATCGGTGGCCTCTTGCTGACGGTAGCGCTGGCGACCGGCGCGCGGATCGCACCGGGGCATGCGCAAGCCATGCAGCAGGTCGAGGGGTTCAACGCCTATGATCCGCAATGGGCCCAGGCCGGTTCGTCGATGTATTCCGGTTTCGCCGGTTTCAATGATGCTTCCGGGATCTATCAGCCCGCCTATCAGGCCAAACTCAGTTCCGGCGGAACCGTAGGGGTCTACGTCTCCTCCAGCGACCACATTACCGGCGGATTCGGCCTCTCGAACAATCTGTTCGGCTCGCTGGCCTCCCCGCTTCCGATGCAATCGAATTGGTTCACGGGGCTGGGTAGCGGATTCTCGGGCTCGTCGGTCGTCGGCAGCTACAAATCCGACCCTGCGATGTACAACGGCCTCTATACGACGGCGAGCTTTGGCATGACCAACATCAGCGCCAACCCCTCAGGTTTCTCCGGCCTGCCCGGCTTCACCACCGATGCCACCGCGGTGACCGCGCGCGCCGGTCTCGGCCTGCAAATCACGCCGCAAATCTCGATCGAAGGCAGCGTCGGCTTCACCCAGATGCAGCAGAATTCGGGATTCAGGTGATTCCGCTGGGCGGATGTGGGTCCCGACGGCGTAATCCGCCATTCGTGCTGCGCGCATCGGCGGACTACGCTTGCTAATCCGCCCTACCCACTCGCCGCAATGACGAGGGCCGCGCCTTCACGGGATCGAGCAGCGACCAGTCGCCCTGCTCCAGCGGATAGCCCTTTGGAAATGGCGGCCGCAGTTCAAGGCCGAGCGAGCGCAGCACGCGATCGTCGCGGTAATAGCATTGCAGCACCACGCGGACGAGCGCGGCGGCCGCGGCGCCGCCCGAGGCACGGAATTCCCTAGCCACCGCGTCGCGGCGCTCGGAATCGAGTTCGGACAACGGCCGGCCCGCAAGCCGCGCCAACAGATCCAGCGCGTCGCCGCACCGGCGCCGCGTCGCGACCGAGTGTCGCCAGCATGTCGGCCTGAATGGCGGCATCATCGGCGCCCGGCACATCGTAGTCACGGCTGGCCGGAATGATCATCGCCGCGATCGATCTGAGATCGTCGCGCTGTCTTGGGGTGAGCGTTAGTTCCACGGACATGCCGCCCTCAATCGAACAAATTGGCGAGGCGCTGCTTCATCTGGTCGGCGATGTAGAGCGCGATGGCCTGGATGGTGGAGGTCGGATTGACGCCGCCCGAGGTGACGAACACGCTGCCGTCGACGATGAAGAGATTTTTGACGTCGTGCGCGCGGCCCCATTCATTGACCACCGATGTCTTCGGATCGGCGCCCATTCGCGCGGTGCCGAGCAGATGCCACCCACCGTACATGATCGGCTTGTTGACGCAGATATCGGTGGCGCCGGCGGCGGCCAGGATCTCCTTGGCGCGCGCGATGCCGTGGTCAAGCATCTTGTTGCTGTTGTCGCTGATGGTGTAGTCGATCCGCGGCGACGGAATGCCGTCACTGTCTTTCAGGACCGGATCGAGCGTGACCCGGTTATGTTCCTCCGGCAGATCCTCGCAGATCGCCGCGAGGCCGAGCCGGTGGCCGTTGAGCTTGCGGAATGCGGCGTGATGGCCCTCGCCCCACGGCAGCAGCCCCTTGGCCTCGCTGGTGACGGCTTCCATGACGGGTCCGATGCCGCGGCCGAACTGAAAAGCGTAGCCGCGCACAAAGCCGCGCGACGGATCGGTCTCGTAGAACTCCTTGCTCCACAAGCAGGTCGGCGGCGCGCGGTTGCTGTCGGTCGGCTCAGTCGACATAGCCGTAGAGCTGCGCATAGGGATGAAACATCAGGTTCTTGCCGACCAGTCCGCTGGAATTGGCAAGCCCGTCCGGAAAGTGTTTCGACGCGGAGTTCAGCAGCAGTCGCGGCGTGCCGACGCCGTTGCAGGCGATCACCACGACTTCGGCGGCCTGGAATTGTTCGACGCCGTCCTTGTCGTAATAGATCACGCCGGTGGCCATGCCGTCGTCATTGGTGACGATCTCGCGCACCCGGCAATGGGTGCGCAATTCGACGCCGGCGCGCAGCGCCGCCGGCCAGTAGGTGATGTCGGTCGAGGCCTTGGCGCCCTGCGCGCAGGCCGGCGTGCAATGGCCGAGATTGATGCAGCGCGCGCGGCCTTCATAATCCGTGGTCGCGACCGTGGTGTCCGACGGCCACCAATGCCAGCCGAGCTTGTTCATCGCCGTGCGCGAGCCGCGCGCCGGAACGGCCCAGCGGCAATGGCGGCATCGGCGGTTCGTGCCGGCGGCGAGGCCGGGATCGCCCGCGAGGCCGGAGACGCCCATCATGCGGTCGTTCTCGGCGAAGAACGGCGCCAGCGTGTCGTAATCGATCGGCCAGTCGTCGGCGACGCCGTCCAGCGTGCGCACCCGGAAATCCGACGGATGCAGGCGCGGAAAATGCGCGGTGTACATGATGGTCGATCCGCCGACGCCGTTGAAATTCACGCACCTTGATCGGCGAATTGTCGTCGTTGACCGGATAGTCCTCGGGCCGGGCGCGGATGTTGGGGCTCGGCGAATAATCGCCGTAGAACCGCGCCTCCCAGTCCCGCCCCGTGCTTGGATATTTGGCGGGGTTCATCCAGTCGCCCTGCTCCAGGCAAAGGATGTGCATCTTGGTGTCGGCCAGGCTCCACGCCACCGCGGCGCCGGAGGCGCCGGCGCCGATGATCAGAACATCGACGGGTTGGTTCATCGCCATCTTCCCGTTCGGCCCGGCCTACGAATGGTCGGGCCCGACGCGAACCAATTGCTTGCCGAAATTGGCGCCCTTCAGCAGCCCCATGAAAGCTTCGGGCGCATTGTCGAGGCCCTCGGTGATGCACTCGCGATGGCCGACCTTGCCCTCGCGCACCCATTGCGACATGTCGCGCAGGAAATCGCCATGGCGCGCGGCGAAATCGCTGACGATGAAGCCGCGGATGGTCAGGCGCTTGGTCAGCACCGCGCGCATCAGCGCACCGGCCCATTTCGGATTGTGATTTTGGGTGTCGTTGTAATGCGCGATCAGACCGCAGACCGGCATCCGCGCGAACGCGTTGAGCAGCGGAAACACCGCCTCGAACACCGCGCCGCCGACATTCTCGAAATAGACGTCGATCCCCTTGGGGCAGGCTTCCTTGAGCTTGGCCGCCAGATCCGGATCGCGGTGGTCGAGGCAGGCGTCGAAGCCGAGTTCGTTGGTGACGTAATCGCATTTGTCCTTGCCGCCGGCGATGCCGACCGCGCGGGCGCCCTTGATCCTCGCGATCTGTCCCACCGCCGAACCGACCGCGCCGGAGGCCGCGGCGACCACGACGGTCTCGCCGGCTTGCGGCTTGCCGATATCGAGCAGGCCGGTATAGGCGGTCATGCCCGGCATCCCGAGCACGCCGATCGCGGTCGAAATCGGGGCAATGTTTGGATCGATCTTGCGCAGGCCGGTGCCGTCGGACAACGCGTGGGTCTGCCAGCCCGCGCGCGACAGCACGATGTCGCCCTTGGCGAAATCAGGATTGTGTGACGACATTACTTCCGAAACCGTGCCGCCCTCCATCACGCCGCCGATTGGTACCGGCGTAGCATAGGAAGGCCCGTCGCTCATGCGCCCGCGCATATAGGGATCGAGCGACAGCCAGATGGTGCGCAGCAGCATCTGCTTTTCGCCGGGTGTGGGCGGCGCGAATTCCTCGATGCGGAAATCGGATGCCTGGGGCTCGCCGACCGGACGGGATGCGAGAATGACGCGCTTGGCCTGCGGCATGATGGTTTCCTCTGAAGTTTATTATTTCGTCGTTGCGAGCGTAGCGAAGCAAACCAGAAGCTTCAAGGAAGGACTGGAGATCGCTTCGTCGCAGGAGGTGCTTGCAATGACGGTGTTCGCTTAAGCCGTGATCTTCGCCAGTGCCGCATCGAACGCGACCGCGGCGCTCGGCAGATCCTTGAAGCTGCGGATCAGCTTGGTGTCGTCTTTTTCCGAACTGCCGGGCCGCACTTCGGCAAACGACTGTCCGCCCTCGATCATCGCGGCCGGGCCGGAGACATGAAATTCGTGGGCATCGATCGGGGCGTCTTTCGGCAGCCAGACCCCGAGGGTGACGATGTCGTTGCCGAGCCGGTAGGAAATATAGCGATCGACCGCCACGGTGCCGTCGCGCTGGCTGCCGCCGAGCTTGGCATGGCCTTGCGCATCCAAAAGCTTGTGCGAGCGAAAGCCCTTGATGCCGGCCGACTTGGCCTTGGCCGTCTCTTCCGACAGATCGTATTTTTCCGCCATCTGCTTGCCGACCGCGGCAATCTCGCCTGAAATCGTGTGCTCGAACTCTTTCAGTTCGGTGCGGGGCTTGGGGCCCTTGCGCGGCTTGGCGGCGTCGCGCTTCTCCAGTTCGGCGGTGCATTTGGCGACCAGATCGGCGGCGGCCTTGCGCTCGGCATTGGCGAGCAGCGTCTTGAGGTCCTTGTCCGCGAGCGCCGCAATCCTGTCGTCTGTCCAGTCAACCATGATGACCTGTTTCTCGCTTCGAATGAGGGTCGATAAGAATTCCAAAACGCGGCAGCATCGCCGCGCGTCGATCAGGCTCGCGCATCGACCGCGCCAGCCGGCGCTGTCCAGTCTTGGCCTGGCCGGTTCAGCCCGCCGCCCTAGCCGCCGCCTGGATAGTTCGGCGCTTCGCGGGTGATGGTGACGTCGTGGACATGGCTTTCGCGCAGGCCCGCGCCGGTGATGCGCACGAACTGCGCCTTGTCGTGAAACTCGGCGAGGTTTCGGGCGCCGACATAGCCCATCGCCGCGCGCAAGCCCCCGGCGAGCTGGTGCATCACATTGGCGACCGGCCCCTTGTAGGGCACCTGGCCCTCGATGCCTTCCGGCACCAGCTTCAAGGTATCCTTGATGTCCTGCTGAAAATAGCGATCGGCCGAGCCGCGCGCCATCGCGCCGACCGACCCCATGCCGCGATAGGCCTTGTAGGAACGGCCCTGCCACAGAAACACTTCGCCCGGGGTTTCGTCGGTGCCGGCCAGCAGCGAGCCGACCATTGCGATGTCGGCGCCGGCGGCGAGCGCCTTGGCGAGATCGCCCGAATATTTGATGCCGCCATCGGCGATCACGGGAATGCCGGCCTTCTTGGCGGCTTCGACCGCATCCATGATCGCGGTCAGTTGCGGCACGCCGACGCCGGCGACGATCCGCGTGGTGCAGATCGAGCCCGGTCCGATCCCGACCTTGATCGAATCCGCGCCGGCATCGATCAGCGCCTGCGCGCCTTCTTTGGTGGCGATATTGCCGGCGATCACCTGCACCGCGTTGGAAAGCCGCTTGATGCGGTTGACGGCTTCCAGCACCCGCGCCGAATGGCCGTGCGCGGTATCGACCACGATCACATCGACGCCGGCGTCGATCAGCCGCTCGGTGCGCTCATGACCGCCCTCGCCGACCGTGGTCGCGGCCGCGACCCGCAGCCGGCCCTGCGCGTCCTTGCAGGCCAGCGGATGCGCGACCGCCTTTTCCATGTCCTTGACGGTGATCAGGCCGACGCAGCGATACTGATCGTCGACCACCAGCAGCTTCTCGATGCGATGCTGATGCAGCATCCGCTTCGCCTCGTCCTGGCTGACGCCTTGGCGCACCGTCACCAGGTTTTCGTGGGTCATCAATTCCGAGATCTTCTGGCGCGGATCGGTCGCGAACCGCACATCGCGGTTGGTGAGGATGCCGACCAGCTTGCCGGGCACGCCGTTGCCGCCGCCGGTGACGACAGGAATGCCGGAGAAGCCATGATCGTTCATCAGCGCCAGCGCATCCGACAGCATCGCGTCGGGACCGATGGTCAACGGATTGACCACCATGCCGGATTCGAACTTCTTGACCTGCCGCACCTGGGCGGCCTGACCGTCACCTTCAAAGTTGCGGTGGATGACGCCGATGCCGCCGGCCTGCGCCATCGCGATCGCCATCTTGGCTTCGGTGACGGTGTCCATCGCGGACGCGATGATCGGAATGTTGAGCGGGATCGCGCGAGTGACATGGGAGCGGATATCGGCCTCCGAGGGCAGGATATCCGAAAGGCCGGGCCGCAGCAGTACATCGTCGAACGTGAAGGCTTCGCGTATCCCGTTAGATTCGTGCACCTTCGCCATTACCAACTCCATTCGGCGGCTCCAGCGCCGCGTTAAATCTCGGGATGAACGCGTCCAGCGGCGAAGCAACTGGCATCGCCGGCGAATCGAGCCCATCGGTAGGGTTGGCGGTGGTCGATAGCATGGCGGCGCGCCAAATCAAAGGGTTTGACGGCCATTCACAGGGTTTTCATGTCCCCGGCCCCACCATTTTGCCCGCCTCTGGCGAGGGTCACCTATGATTTAAGTGGTATACCCGGTTCCGCAATAGCCTGCGTGACATCGGGATGATACAGCCCGTGCACCCGCCGCTTTTTTCACCTTGAAATTTCAATGAACAAAGAACGCATCATCCCACTGATCGTGGCTACGGCCCTGTTCATGGAAAACATGGACTCGACCGTGATCGCGACCTCGCTGCCGGCGATCGCGGCCGATATCGGCACCAGCCCGCTGACATTGAAACTCGCCATCACCTCGTATCTGCTGTCGCTCGCGGTGTTCATTCCGGCCTCCGGCTGGACCGCCGACCGGTTCGGCGCGCGCACGGTGTTCAGCGTTGCGGTCGCGGTGTTCATGGTGGGATCGATCGGCTGCGCGCTGTCGTCGTCGGTCACCGATTTCGTCATCGCGCGCATCGTGCAGGGATTTGGCGGCGCGATGATGACGCCGGTCGGGCGGCTGGTGCTGCTGCGCTCGGTCGACAAGAGCGCACTGGTCAACGCGATGGCATGGGTCACGGTGCCGGCGCTGGTCGGGCCGGTGATCGGCCCGCCGCTCGGCGGCTTCATCACCACCTACCTGACGTGGCACTGGATCTTCCTGATCAACATTCCGATCGGGCTGCTCGGCATCATCCTGGCGCTGCGCTACATCGATCCGATCCGCAGCGAGAATCCCGAGCGCTTCGATCTCTACGGGATGGTGCTGGCCGGCATCGGCCTCGCCGGCATCGCGTTCGGCCTGTCGGTCGCGGGCCTCAATCTGCTGCCCTGGTCGATCGTCATCGCGCTGGTCGCGATCGGCAGCATTTCGATGACGCTTTATGTGATCCATGCCCGCCGCACCTCGTCGCCGGTGCTGGATTTCACGCTGTTGCGGCTGCCGACCATGCGCGCCAGCATCATCGGCGGCTTCATGTTCCGGCTCGGCATCGGCTCGCTGCCGTTCCTGCTGCCGCTGTTGCTGCAGATCGGCTTCGGCCTGTCGCCGCTGAATTCCGGTCTGGTGACATTTGCCTCGGCGGCCGGCGCGATGGGCATGAAAACGCTGGCGGCGCGCATCATCCGCACCTTCGGCTTTCGCAAGATCATGACCATCAACGCGGTGGTCAGTTCGGTCTTCCTGGCGAGCTGCGCGCTGTTCACGATCACGACGCCGCTGTTGCTGATCATGATCCTGCTGGTGGTCGGCGGCTTCTTCCGTTCGCTGCAATTCACCGCGATCAACACCCTCGCCTATGCGGAAGTCGAGCCCGACTACATGAGCCGCGCCACCACGCTGGTCAGCGTCAACCAGCAACTGGCGGTGTCCGCCGGGGTCGCGGTCGGCGCCGCTTCGGTGGAAACGACCATGTGGTTTCACCACGTCACCGAACTGAGCGCGGGCCTGTTCGCGCCGGCCTTCATCGTGGTGGCGATCATCTCGACGCTCTCGGCGTATTTCTTCTGGGAAATGCCAGCTGACGCCGGTCATCAGGTCTCGGGCCGCGGCGTCATCGTGATCCCGTCGCCCGAGCGCGACGCCGAGCCGGAGGAAACCGCGGCGACCGAAACCGCGAATGCCAGAGATCAGCGGCTGGGGTAAGTGGCGAGCGCTGTACCGCCGTAGGGTGGGCAAAGCGCAGCGTGCCCACCGATAGCAACGATTGCGGGAAGATGGTGGGCACGACGCTGCGCGCCTTTGCCCACCCTACGTTTCGCGTGGCGCCCCACCGCGAAATCCGATCGCCAGCACGTAGCGCTCCGACGAAGTCCTGCCGGCTCGACGCCGGCTTGACGTGCTTGACGGTGGCAAAATCGCGCTTGAGCTGGGCCAACAGCTCGGCGTCGGCGCCGCTCTGAAAAACTTTTGCGACGAACGTGCCGCCGGGATTGAGCACGTCGGCGGCGAAGGCGGCAGCGCTTTCGACCAGACCGATGATGCGCAACTGGTCGGTCTTGCGGTGACCGGTGGTGTTGGCGGCCATGTCGGACAGCACCACGTCGGCGCGGCCACCGATCATCGCGAGCAGTTTTTCCGGTGCGTCATTGGCGAGAAAATCAAGCTGCGCGAAGCTGACCCCCGGAATCTCCGGCATTTCCAATAGATCGATCGCGATCACCTTGCCGCGGCCCTCGACCGCGCCGACCCGTTTGGCCGCGATCTGGCTCCAGCCGCCCGGCGCGGCGCCGAGATCCACGACTACCAGGCCCTGTTTCAGGAAACGGTGCTTGTCGTCGATCTCGAGCAGCTTGTAGGCCGCGCGCGAGCGATAGCCGTCGCGCTTGGCTTGCGCGACGTAGGGATCGTTGAGCTGCCGCTCCAGCCATAATTTCGATGACAGCTTGCGCTTGCCACCGGTCTTGACCGTGACGTGGAGCCGGCCGGTGGTGTCTTTTGCCATGACGTCTTGCTTGCCTGGTTGTTCGGGGCGGCTCTAGCATATGGCGCGGCCAAACGCCTACCGGCACGCGCTGAGCACGCCGTCCTCGCGCATCATCTCGACCAGCATGCCCTCGCGCAGGCCCCGATCGGCGACCCGCAGCCGCGGCAACGGAAACGAATCGCGGATCGCGTCGAGGATGGCGCAGCCCGCCAGCACCAGATCGGCGCGCTCGACGCTGACGCAATGATTGTCGGCGCGCTGCTGATAGCTCATGCCGAGCAGACGCGCGATCGTCGCCGATATTTCCGAGTTGTTCATCCAGACGCCGTCGATGCGACGGCGGTCGTAACGCGCCAAATTGAGATGCACGCCCGCCAGGGTCGTCACCGTGCCCGAGGTGCCCAGCAGATGCATGCCGTCGAGATCGCCGCCATGCTGGGCCGCGAACGGCGCCACGTGTTTTGCGACATCCTGCACCATCAGCGCGTAGGATTGCGAGGTGACATCGCGGCCGCCGAAACGCTCGGCCAGGGTGACGACCCCGAGCGGGATCGACATCCACGCCCTGATTCGCGGCACGGCGTTGGGCTCGGCCGGATCGTGCGCGATCCGGACCAGTTCGGTCGAACCACCGCCGATATCGAACAGGATAGCGCCGCGCCCGTTCGGATCGAGCAACGGCGAACAGCCGATCACGGCGAGCCCCGCCTCGGTTTCGCGGTCGATCACCTCGAGCCGAATACCGGTCTCGGCGGCGATGCGTTCGCGGAATTTGGTGGCGTTGGAGGCCGCGCGGCAGGCCTCGGTCGCGATCAGCCGCAGCCGCTTGGCCTTGCGGGCATGGATCTTGTCGCGGCAAATGCTGAGCGCGCCGACCGCGCGTTCGATCGCGGCGTCGCTGATGCTGCCGGTGGTGGAAATGCCCTCGCCGAGCCGAATGATCCGCGAGAAGGAATCGACCACGCGAAAGCCGTCACCGGACGGCGTAGCGATCAGCAACCGGCAATTATTGGTGCCGAGATCGAGCGCGGCATAGACACCGGCGGACGCGCCCGGCGCGTGCCCGTTGATCAGGGCTGCACCAAGATCAAGGCCACCCGGATCCAGCCTGCCGGTCGCCGCAACCGGCTCTGGCGGGCTTGCGAACGGCCCAACCCCGTCGCGAAGCCGCGTGTCGTCCTTCATCAAAATGTCTTTCCGCGGCAATATCTGGCCGGCGAGGATTTATGGTCACGTAAACTTTAGCAGCGCCCGCAGGCGGCGCAACAGCGGCCGTCATGGGACCATGCCCAATCAGGCGTTGTCGCCGGCGGCTCGCGAGGCTATTTTGACCGTGCCGCCCGCGAATTTGCGCAAAATGCCGGCATTTCAGGTTCCTTACATGCAAGATCACACTTCTCCGGCGTCGCTCGACAATGCTATTGCGCTGCAAAAATACGGCGTCGGCCAGCCGGTCCGGCGCAAGGAAGACGACACCCTGGTGCGCGGCAAGGGCCGGTACACCGACGATTTCAGCCTGCCCGGGCAGGCCTACGCCTGGATCGTGCGCTCCAGCCACGCCCACGGCACCATCCGCAAGATCGATGTTTCCGCCGCCAAGGCCATGCCGGGCGTGCTTGGCGCCTGGACCGGCGCGGACCTCGCGGCCTCGAACTATGGACCGTTCACCTGCGGCCTGCCGCTGAAGAATCGCGACGGTACGCCGTTGCTACAGACCAACCGCACCACTTTGGCGACCGACAGGGTGCGCTTCGTCGGCGATGCCGTGGCGTTCGTCGTAGCGGAAACCCTGGCCCAGGCGCGGGACGCCGCCGAGGCGGTCGAACTCGACATCGATGCCCTGCCCGCCGTGACGAGTGCCGAGGAAGCCGCTCAACCGGGCGCGCCGCAGCTCTATGACCACATTCCCAACAATGTGGCGCTGGACTATCATTTCGGCGACACCGCCAAAGTCGACGCGGCTTTCGCCAGTGCCGCGCATGTGACCAAGCTCGATATCGTCAACACCCGCGTCGCGGTCGTCTCGATGGAGCCGCGGGTCGCGATCGGCGTTTATGACAAGACCAGTGAGCGTTACACGTTGCAGGTTCCGACCCAGGGCGTGGCGGGCAATCGGGCAACCCTTGCCAAGGTACTGAACGTTCCGGCTGACAAGGTTCGCATCCTGACCGGCAATGTCGGCGGTTCGTTCGGGATGAAGAACGTCAGCTATCCCGAATATATCTGCCTGCTGCATGCCTCGAAGGCGCTCGGCCGGCCGGTGAAATGGACCGACGAACGTTCCACCAGCTTCCTGTCGGACAGCCAGGGTCGCGCCCAGACCATTCATGCGGAACTCGCGCTCGATGCCGAAGGCAAGTTTCTGGCCGTGCGCCTCAACGGCCACGGCAATCTCGGCGGCTATATCAGCGGCGTCGCGCCGGGTCCGTTGACCGCCAATGTCAGCAAGAATCTCGCCAGCGTCTATCGCACGCCGGTGCTCGGCGTCGATATCAAGGCGGTGGTGACCAACACCACCGTGCTGGGCGCCTATCGCGGCGCCGGGCGGCCCGAAGCGAATTATTACATGGAACGCCTGATCGATCGCGCCGCCGACGAGATGGGCATCGACCGGCTGAGCCTGCGCAAACGCAATTTCATCAAGCCCGCGCAGTTTCCGTTCGCGGCGGCCTCCGGCGTCACCTATGACAGCGGCGACTTCCTCGGCGTGTTCAACAAGGCGCTGGAGATCTCCGACCATGCCAATTTCGCCAAGCGCAAGAAGGTGAGCCGCAAGAACGGCAAGCTGCGCGGCATCGCCGTGGGCTCCTATCTCGAAGTCACCGCGCCACCAAGCGGCGAACTCGGCAAGATCACCTTCGAGCCGGATGGCTCGGTCAAGCTGACCACCGGCACGCTGGATTACGGCCAGGGCCACGCCACCCCGTTCGCGCAGGTGCTGTCGGCGCAACTCGGCGTGCCCTTCGACAAGATCACGCTGGAGCAGAACGACAGCGATCTGGTGCGGTTCGGCAACGGCACCGGCGGCTCGCGCTCGATCACCGCGACCGGCCAGGCGATCGTCGAATCCTCGGCGCTGGTGATCGCCAAGGGCAAGCAGACCGCGGCGCATCTGATGGAGGCCTCCGAGGCCGACATCGAGTTCGCCAACGGCCGCTTCACCATCGCCGGCACCGACCGCAGCATCGACATCATGGAGCTGGCGCGCCGCGCCCGCGAAGACAACATGCCGGAAGGCGTGCCCTAACTCACTAGATGTCGATCACAACAGCAAGGAAACGCCGTCGACCTTCCCCAACGGCTGCCATGTCGCGGAAGTCGAGATCGATCCGGATACCGGCATCATCCAGATCGTGCGGTACAGCGCGGTCAATGATTTCGGCACCGTGGTCAATCCGATGATCGTCGCCGGCCAGTTGCATGGCGGCGTCGCACAGGGCATCGGCCAGGCGCTGATGGAAGAGGTCAGCTACGACGAGAGCGGTCAGCCGATCACCGGCTCGTTCATGGACTACGCGCTGCCGCGCGCCGGCGACATTCCGCTGATGGAAGTCGGCGATCATCCGTCGCCGGCGAAGTCCAATCCGCTGGGCACCAAGGGCTGCGGCGAAGCCGGCTGCGCCGGCAGCCTGGTCTGCATCGTCAACGCCGTGGTCGACGCGCTGTCGGAATACGGCATCGACGCACATCGACATGCCGCTGACCCCCGAGCGGGTGTGGCGCGCGATCCAGGACGGCAAGACCAAGACCAAGGCGGCGTGAGACGCCGCAGCCGCCGCACACACACCGTCATCACCCGCGAAGGCGGGTGATCCAGTATTCCGGGGCGCCAGTGGTGGAAACGAAACTTCGCGGAGTACTGGATACCCGCCTGCGCGGGTATGACGGCTCACACTGCGACAACGCTTCGCTCTATCCGCCGCCCCTACGCCGCCGCGCGCTCGCGGGGCTGGTAGATCGCGATGTGGTGGCAATGCGCCAGCGGGGTCTTGCCGTTGGCCACCACCAGCGCATCGAGTTCGACGAACAAATGGCCCTTTTTCTC
Source organism: uncultured Alphaproteobacteria bacterium (assembly GCA_963845435.1). GTDB lineage: Bacteria > Pseudomonadota > Alphaproteobacteria > Rhizobiales > Xanthobacteraceae > Bradyrhizobium. The sequence continues at coordinate 265,855 of CAWJSD010000013.1, read as the reverse complement.
GTAATTGCCGGTGACTTTCGCCCGCGCGGTGATTTCATCGCCTGATTTACCGGCCGACAGCATCTGCATGCGGCTGCCGACATGAATCCAGGGTCCGAGGATTGCGTTGTCGACCAGTAGCTTGTTCATCACCTTCTGAAACACGCCGGGATGTGCGAGCCCTTCGCTGGCATAGATTGCGTCGGTCTCACGGATATCGGCGCAGATATTCGGCCGAGGCGTCGCCCGCCCAGTTGCGCGGAACCGTGCCGAGCCATTTGCCGACCGGATAGGAAGCCGAACTGACCGGCTTGCGTTCGCTCACCGCCGGGGTGTCGATGTAATCCGCCAGCGAGAATGCCGGCACCCGGGCCGGCAGCGATGCCGTGCCGGTGGCGCATTGTTCGGCGCGGCTTTCGACCTCGATCATGATACCGCCATCACTGTCCTGCGCCGTCACGTCTGCGAATTCGCCGTCATAGACCGGCTTGACGAAGCGGGCCTCGATCACGCCGCGCTCCAGAAACGCCCGCCCCCATTTCGCGACCGGCATGTGGATCATATAGGCGAGGACATCGACGCCCGGGACCAGCCCGCCGCTGAAGCCATACTTCCGCGCCACGGTGTCGTCGTGGATCTTGTTCTCCGAATGCTTCGAGGTGTTGTAGGCCGACACGCGGTAGGATTCGAGCTGACTGGCCATGCCTGTTCCCTGATTTTGGCGCTTTTCTTGGGGTAATCCTACGCCCGCAAAACGCCGTGGCAAGCGGTTCAAGCCGGTGTTTTCCTCGCATTTCCGCCCTTGATGGAGTACCACCCGGCCCACATGACGCCTGATTTGAACACCACCCGCATCTATGTCGACGCCGACGCCTGCCCGGTCAAAGACGAGATCTACCGCGTCGCCGCCCGACATGGGTTGCCGGTCAGCGTGGTCGCGGGCAATTTCATCCGGGTGCCGCAGGATCCCATGATCGAGCGCATCGCCGCCGGTTCCGGAATGGATGCCGCCGACGACTGGATTGCGGAACGCGCCACCAGGGGCGATATCGTGATTACCTCGGACATCCCGTTGGCCAGCCGCTGCGTCAAGGCCGGCGCCGAGGTGATCGCGCCCAACGGCAAGCCATTCACGGAAGCATCGATCGGCATGACCCTGGCGGTGCGTAATCTGATGACCGATCTACGCTCATCGGGGGAAGTGACCGGCGGACCAAAATCCTTCGCGCCGCGCGATCGCTCGACATTCCTGTCGGCGCTCGATCAGACCATTCGCCGCATCCAGCGCCAGCGGGCGACCCAGCCCGCCGCAAAACAAGGTTGAAGCAGATTTCATGGCGCCACCGCTCATCCAGTTGAAAGACATCAAGCTGACCTTCGGCGGTACGCCGCTCTTGTCGGGCGTCGAATTGTCGGTCTCGACCGCCGAGCGCGTCTGCCTGATCGGCCGCAACGGCTCCGGCAAATCGACCCTGCTCAAGATCGCAGCCGGGCTGGTCGAGCCCGACAGCGGCAGCCGCTTCGTGCAGCCCGGCGCCACCGTACGCTATTTGCCGCAGGAGCCGGATTTTGCCGGCTTCGCCACCACGCTCGCTTATGTCGAGGCCGGGCTGGCGCCGGGCGACGACCATTACCAGGCCCGTTACGTGCTGGAACAACTCGGCCTGCACGGCGACGAAGATCCCGCGCATGTCTCCGGCGGCGAGGCCCGTCGCGCCGCGCTGGCGCGGGTGCTGGCGCCGGAGCCCGACATCCTGCTGCTGGACGAGCCGACCAACCATCTCGATCTCACCACCATCGAATGGCTGGAAGGCGAACTCGCTAGCCGCCGCAGCGCGCTTGTCATCATCAGCCATGACCGCCGCTTCCTGTCCAATCTGTCGCGCGCGACCGCGTGGCTCGATCGCGGCCAGATACGCCAGATCGACCGCGGTTTCAGCGCATTCGAATCCTGGCGCGACGAGGTGCTGGCGGAGGAAGAGCGCGAGCAGCACAAGCTCGACCGCAAGATCGTCAACGAGGAGCATTGGCTGCGCTACGGCGTCTCCGGCCGCCGCAAGCGCAATGTGAAACGGCTCGGCAATCTCTTTGCGCTGCGCGAACAGCGCCGCGACTATCGCGGCGCCTCGGGCAATGCCAATCTCACCGCCTCCGAGGCGGACAAATCCGGCAAGCTGATCATCGAGGCCAAGGGGATCGGCCGCAGCTACGGCGAGCGCAAGATCGTCGATGATTTCTCGATCCGGGTGAATCGCGGCGACCGCATCGGCATCGTCGGCCCGAACGGCGCGGGCAAGACCACGCTGATCGAGATGCTGACCGGCGGCAAGACGCCCGACAGCGGTACCATCCGGTTTGGCGCCAACATCGAAATGGCGACGCTGGACCAGCACCGCGAAAGCCTCGATCCGAAATCGACCTTGGCGGACGCGCTGACCGGCGGCGGCAGTGACAATGTGATGGTCGGCGGCAAGCCGAAACACGTCGTCAGCTACATGAAGGACTTTCTGTTCGCACAGGAGCAGATGCGAACGCCACTGGAAGTGTTGTCCGGCGGGGAGCGCGGCCGACTGATGCTGGCGCGCGCATTGGCAAAGCCATCGAACCTGCTGGTGCTGGACGAACCGACCAACGACCTCGATCTCGAAACCCTCGACGTGCTCGAGGAAATGCTCGGCGACTACGAAGGCACCGTGATCCTGATCAGCCATGACCGCGATTTTCTGGACCGCGTGGTGACCTCGGTGATCGTGCCGGAGGGCAACGGCGTCTGGATCGAATATGCCGGCGGCTACAGCGACATGCTCAAGCAGCGCGGCGCCGATCTGAAGCGCGCGGCGGCCAAGACGAGCGCCGCGGCCACGGCGGAAGCCACCAAAGGCGGCAAGCCGGCCGCGCCGTCAGGCGGGCCGAAGCGCAAGCTGAACTTCAACGAAAAACACGCGCTGGAAACCTTGCCGAAGACGATGACGAAACTTCAGGCCGAGATCGCCAAGCAACAACGGTTTCTCGACGATCCGAATTTGTATAAGAAAGATCGCAAGAAGTTCGATCAGGCTACCGCTGCGCTGACGACCGCGCAGAAGGAGCTGCAGGAAGCCGAAGACAAATGGCTGGAGCTTGAAGTGCTCCGCGAAGAAATCGAGAGCGCCTGACATGACCACGCCCCTCGCCGCAAAAATCGCCCGCGAATATGGCACGCCGATCGCCGTGATCGACATGGACAAGGTCGAGCGCAACATCGCGCGGATCCAGGCCGCTTGCGATGCCGCCGGCGTCGCCAACCGTCCCCATATCAAGACCCACAAGAATCCGATGCTGGCCAAGCTGCAGATCGCGGCCGGCGCCAGGGGAATCACCTGCCAGAAGCTCGGCGAGGCCGAAGTGATGGCGGACGCCGGCATCGACAACATCCTGATCAGCTACAATCTGATCGGCGACGAGAAGATGGCGCGGCTCGGCGCGCTGCAAGGCAAAGCCAATATGACGGTGGCCGCCGACAATTCGATCGTGATCGCGGGCCTGCCGCAGGCCGCCGCTGCTTCAGGCCGGCCGCTGTCGGTGGTGGTCGAATGCGACACCGGTCGCAAGCGCGCCGGGGTCGAAACGCCTGCCGAGGCGATCGCGCTCGCCAAGGAAATCGCGGCCTCGAAAGGGCTGACATTCGCCGGTTTCATGCTGTACCCGACCGAGACCGGCTGGGCCGAGGCGCAGAAATTTTTCGACGAGGCGCTGGCCGGCGTTCGCGCGCATGGTCTCGATGCGACGATCGTCTCGACCGGCGGAACGCCGAACCTGAAAAATATCGGCAAGCTCAAAGGCGGGACCGAGCATCGGTTCGGCACCTATATCTACAACGACCGCATGCAGGTCGCGGCCGGCTCTGCCGGTTGGGACGACTGCGCCCTCAACGTTTATTCGACAGTGGTGAGCCGCGCCGGTCCGGATCGCGGCATTCTCGATGCCGGCTCGAAGACGCTGACCTCGGACACCGGCGGCCTCGACGGCCACGGCCTGATCCTCGAACATCCCGAGGCCAAGATCGCACGCTTCGCCGAAGAGCACGGCTTTCTCGATCTTGCCCGCAGCAACACCCGCCCCAACATCGGCGATGTGGTGCGGATTGTGCCCAACCACGTCTGCGTCGTGGTCAACATGATGGACGAGGTGCTGATGGTGCGCGGCGACGAAATCATCGGGATGCTGCCGGTGGCAGCGCGGGGAAAGTTGAGGTAGCTCAACTCACCGCCCTCATCCTGAGGAGCGCGCTTTGGCGCGCGTCTCGAAGGATGCTTCGTGGCACATGGTTCGAGACGCGCAACTGCGCTGCGCTTCTCACCATGAGGTCACGAACTAAGCCACTTCAATACACCCCTGCCCGCCGCCGCGCCTGTCGCGAAAGACGCCTGCAGCAGGTAGCCGCCGGTCGGTGCTTCCCAGTCGAGCATCTCGCCTGCGGCGAACACGCCGGACAAACGGCGGAGCATGAAATCAGCATCGAGTTCATCGAACGCGATGCCGCCGGCGGTCGAGATCGCGCGGGCGATCGGAGCAACGCCGTTGAGATGGATCGGCACTGCGTTGATCCGCTCGGCGAGATCGCCAGCCGATAACGATGTAAGCGACACTCCGTCCGCGATCGCCGCCTCCTGCAACAGGCCGATGCCGACCGGTGGGAGATGTGCAGCCTTGCGCAGCCAGTTCGAGAATGACTGCTTGGCCTTCGGCACGGCCAACCGCGCGGCCAGATCATGCGCGTCAAGATCGGGCCGCAACGCGACCTGCAAGGTCGCCTGCCCGTTCGCCATAATCGCGTTCCTCAACGGTGCCGACAGGGCATAAATCGCGCCGCCTTCGACACCCGCCGCCGTGACCATGGCTTCGCCGCGCACGGTTCGTCCGCCGAACGACAATTCAACGCTCTTGAGCGGCTGTCCCTCAAAGCGGTCGCGAAAAATGTCGGACCAGGCGACAGTGAAGCCGCAATTCGCAGGCCGAAGTCCCGACACCGCCACGCCCTTGTCGATCAACGTTTCGGCCCACGCACCATCAGAGCCCAATCGCGGCCAGCTCGCGCCGCCAAGCGCGAGCACCGTAGCCCGCGCGTCAACCGTGCGTTTGCCGCCGGGCGTATCGAAAACCAGATTCCCCTGCTCATCCCAGCCTGCCCAGCGATGGCGCAGCGCGAAATGGATGCCGCGCGAGTCGAGCCGCCGGAGCCAGGCGCGCAACAGCGGCGAGGCCTTGAAGGCTTGCGGAAACACCCGGCCGCTGGAGCCGACGAAAGTCGGCTGCCCCAGCGCCGCGCTCCAGTCGCGCAATGCATTTGGTGGGAACGACTCGATCGCGTCGGCCAGATGGGGCGTTGCATCGCCATAGCGCGCGAGAAACGCGGACAGCTCTTCGCTGTGCGTGAGATTGAGCCCGCCGCGGCCCGCCATCAGAAACTTGCGCCCGGCCGATGGCATCGCATCGTAGACGGTGACATGCGCGCCGCCGTCCGCAAGCACCTCGGCCGCCATCAGCCCGGCGGGGCCTGCGCCGATGATGGCGACGTTTTGTTGAGTTACCATGCGATATCCTCATCCTGAGGCGCGCGCTCTCGCGCGCGTCTCGAAGGATGCTTCGGGGCACATGGTTCGAGACGCGCCGCGACGCGTCGCTCCTCACCATGAGGCCGTTGCTGGAGCCGCCGTCCTCTTACAGCTTCACGCCGGCCTTCTCGGCCGCCTGCGCCACATATTTCTGTGTCTGCTCGAACGCGCCCTGCAGCGCTTTCGCCTTCGACATATCGCTGATCTCCGCGAAATGCGCCGCGATGGCGTCCGGGGTCCATTCCGAGGCCGGCAGATTGACGCCTTCGGTCTCCAGAAATCTTGATGACCGCGAACGAGCCGGCGCCGGCGCCCATGATGGTACGGGTCGGGGCGTCCTCGCTGAGCAGGAATTCCACCGCGGGGGTGATCGCCTCCGGCTTCATCAGTGCCAACGCCTGCGGTGGCAGCAATTCCTCGGTCATGCGAGTCGCGGCGGTCGGCGAAATGGTGTTGACGCGAATGTTGTTCTTGCGGCCTTCCTCGGCCAGCACATTCATCAGGCCGACCATGCCCGACTTGGCCGCGCCGTAATTGGCCTGTCCGAAATTGCCGTACAGGCCCGACGACGAGGTGGTGACGACGATGCGGCCATAGTTGCGCGCGCGCATGCCGTCCCATACCGCCTTGCAGCAGTAGAAAGTGCCGACCAGATGCACGTCGAGCACCTTGGCAAAATCCGCGACCTCCATCTTGCCAAACGACTTGTCGCGCAGGATGCCGGCATTGGCGCACAGCAGATCGACGCTGCCCCACTCCTTGGTGGCGCGCGCCACCATCGCGGTGACCTGCTCGAAATTCGAAACGTCTGCGCCATCCGCCATCGCGGTGCCGCCGGCCTTGCGGATTTCCTCGACCACCGCTTCGGCCGGGGTCAGCGATCCGCCGGAGCCGTCGCGGCCACCGCCGAAATCGTTGACCACGACCTTGGCGCCGCGGCTGGCCAAACCCAGCGCATGCGCGCGTCCGAGGCCATTGCCCGCGCCGGTGACGATAGCGACACGTCCGTCAAATCTGATTGTCATGCGTGTGGATTCCCGTTTTCCAGTGGTCGCGCCGGGCCAAAGTGCGAAGCCGTCTTTCGCAGATCACCCGGGCAGCCATCACAAGGTTGAGGATTTTTGAGCAGTGATGGATTGCCGGGTCAAGTCCGGCGATGACCGCGCAGGCTAATCAAAATAGATGAGCCCGAGCCAATCCGCGACCAGTGCCGGCTTCTCCTCACCCTCGATCTCAACGGTGACATGGGTCAGCGACTGCAATTCCCTGGGCTTGCGCAGTTTGGCTTCCGTCAGCACAAAGCGGCCGCGGACCCGCGAGCCCGAGCGCACCGGCGAGATAAAGCGCAGTTTTTCAAACCCGTAATTGACGCCCATGGTAGTCCCCGCGATCACAGGCATCACCTCATAGGACATGATGCTGAGCAGCGACATGGTCAGGAAGCCGTGGGCGATCGTCGTGCCGAACGCGGTCTCGGCCCTGGCGCGCACCGGATCGACATGGATGAACTGGTGATCCTCGATCACGTCGGCATAGGTATCGATCCGCTTCTGATCGACCACGTGCCAGGACGAGACGCCGATCTCCTGCCCGACCATGCCTTGATAGGTCTCGAGCGAAACCGGCGGCTTCTTCCACACTTCATTCATTCAGCCATTCTCCGTCGATCCGGCGGCGCGGATCTTTTGCAGTTCCGGAAACTCTTCCTCGCGGAATTCAAGCCCGCGCAGCGGATCGTCGCGGTCGTCATCGTGCTCCAGCCGTCGCAATTGCACGCGGCGGATTTTGCCGGAAATCGTCTTCGGCAGTTCCGTCACCAGTTCGATCCGGCGGATGCGCTTGAACGGCGCCAACCGGACGTGCAAATGCTGGTAAATCGACAGCGCGGTCGCCGGCGAGCGCTCGACGCCCGACACCAGCAGCACATAGGCTTTCGGGATCGCCAGCCTTATCGGATCGGGGCACGGCACCACGGCGGCTTCGGCCACGCATTCGTGCTCGAGCAGGATACTCTCCAGTTCGAACGGGCTGATGCGGTAATCCGATGATTTGAACACGTCGTCGGAGCGGCCGACGAAAGTCAGGTAGCCGTCGTCGTCGGCGAACACCACGTCGCCGCTGCGATAGATCTCGCCCTCGGCGCCGCTCAGTTTAGCCGTCATCACCCTGATAGCCTTGCATCAGTCCGGCCGGGCGGTCGGCGCCGAGCAACAAGGTGACCTCGCCTTCCCTGGTGGGATGGCCGTCGGCGTCGGTGATCTGAACGCGATAGCCCGGCAGCGGCCGGCCCATCGAGCCGATTTTAACCGGCTGTCCCGGCGAATTGCCGGCCAGCGCCGTGGTCTCGGTCTGGCCGTAGCCGTCGCGGATGGTCAGGCCCCAGGCGGCCTGCACCTGATCGATCACTTCGGGATTGAGCGGTTCGCCGGCGCCGCAGACCTCGCGCAACGACACCTTGAAATCGGCCAGCTTCTCCTGGATGAACAGCCGCCACACCGTCGGCGGCGCGCATAGCGTGGTGACGCCGCAGCGGCCGATGGTCGCGAGCAGGCCCTTGGCGTCGAAGCGCGGCTGGTTGACCACGAACACGGTGGCGCCGGCATTCCAGGGCGCGAACAGGCAACTCCAGGCGTGCTTGGCCCAGCCCGGCGAGGAAATATTCAGATGCACATCGCCGGGCTGCAGGCCGAGCCAGTACATCGTCGAGAGCGCGCCGACCGGATAGCTGCGCTGGCTATGCCGCACCAGTTTCGGCTTGGCCGTCGTGCCCGACGTAAAATACAGCAGCATCGGGTCTTCGGCCTGGGTCGGACCGTCAGGCTTGAAGTCGTCCGGCAAGGATCGCCGACTGCTCGAACGGCAGCCAGCCTTCGTGGCTCGAGGTAGCGCCGACCACGATGCGCGCCAGATTTTCGCTGCCGAGACCCTTGAATTTGGCCACCTGATCCTGCGACGCCACCACCGCCTTGGCGCGGCCGCGATCGAGCCGGTCGCGCAATTCGTCGGGCGTCAGCAGCGTGGTCGCCGGGATCACCACCACGCCGAGCTTCATCGCCGCCAGCATGGTCTCCCACAGCGGCACCACATTGCCGAGCAGCAGCAGCAGATGATCGCCACGCTTCAGACCCTGCTTGCGCAGGAAATTCGCCACTTGATTGGAGCGCTTCGACAACGCCGCGAACGAGAGCTTGGTCTCCTTGTTGCCGGCGGCATCGACGATCCACAGCGCCGCGCGGTCCTTGCTGTCGGCGTTGCGCGCCAGCTCAGCGTCGAACCAGTCCAGCGCCCAGTTGAACGGCACCGGATCGGGCCAACGAAATCCCTTGATCGCGGTGTCGTAGTCGCTGCGATGTTTGAGCAGAAATGCGCGTGCGTCCTGGAATGTGGTCATGTTAGGCCCTCGCCAATCGCTCCACCCTCAACGTCATCCTGAGGAGGCGCGAAGCGCCGTCTCGAAGGATGGCTACGCGTGCTGAACATCATCCTTCGAGGCTCGCAAGCGCTCGCACCTCAGGATGACGGTGCCGCTTATGCATTACTTCTTCGCCAACTCACGCACGTGCTGCACGATGCCTGAAAAATCCACGCCGCCATGGCCAGCGGCGTCGAACGCCTTGTAAATCTCCTGCGCGTGCTTGCCGAGCGGGGTCGCCGCACCGGCCGCGTTCGCAGCGTCCTGCGCCAGGGTAAGATCCTTTACCATCAAGGCCGAGGCAAAGCCGGGCTTGTAATCGTTGTTGGCGGGTGAGGTCGGCACCGGACCCGGCACCGGACAATAGGTCGTCAACGACCAGCATTGCCCTGACGAGGTCGAGGCGACGTCGAACAGCGCCTGATGCGACAGGCCCAACTTCTCGCCGAGCGCGAACGCCTCGCTGACCGCGATCATGGAGATACCGAGGATCATGTTGTTGCAGATCTTGGCGGCCTGCCCGGCGCCCGTGCCGCCGCAATGCACGATCTTCTTGCCCATCTTTTCCAGCACCGGCTTGGCCGTCGCGAAGGCCTTATCCTCGCCGCCGCACATGAAGGTCAGGGTCGCGCCCTTGGCGCCGCCGGTGCCGCCGGAAACCGGCGCGTCGACCGACGCGATGGCATGCTTTGCCGCCAGCGCATGCGCCTGCTTGGCGCTTTCGACGTCGATGGTCGAGCAATCGATGATCAACGCGCCCTTGGCCATCGACCCGATCACGTCGCCCCACACCGTCAGCACGTGCTTGCCGGCCGGCAGCATCGTGATCACGACATCGGCGCCCTTCACGGAGCCCGCCGCGCTTTCGGCAATCGCCGCGCCGTCGTTCTTGGCCTGGGCGCGCGAGGCTTCCACCAGATCGAACGCGGTCACCTTGTGACCGGCCTTGACCAGATTGGCGGCCATCGGTCCGCCCATGTTACCAAGGCCGATGAATGCGATATTGGCCATCTCCAGTTTCCTCCGCTTGCGTCGTTTCTATATGCTTAGCTGAACCTTAGCTCATCGCCACCGATTTCGGCAAAATAAGGCGCAACCATTTCGGGCGTCACCTCCTCGATCCGGGGTGGCGACCATTTCGGATTGCGATCCTTGTCGATGACAGCGGCGCGGACGCCCTCGCGGAAATCGTCGCTGGCGAACACTTGCAGCGCCGCGCGATATTCCCGCACCAGGCATTCTTCAAGCGACGACGAATTCCGCGCCAGCCGCAGCAGCTTCAAGGTGACCACCATTCCGCGCGGCGACTTTTCGCCCAGCGTCTTCAGCGTCGTCAGTGCCTGCTCGGAACCGTCGCGCTGTAGGGCGGCGACAATATCTTCCATGCGGTCATGGGCGAACCAGCCATCGATCGTCGACTGCATCGCCGCCACGGGCCCCGATACCTCGCCGGTCGCAAACCCATCGATCAGGAGCTTGACCTCGGTCGAGGACGTGCCCGGCCGCAGTTTCGTCAGCACCTCGCGCAGGGCCGGCAATTTGGCGGACCGCACCACCGCGTCGGCGAATCGCGCATAAATCGCGTCGGGACCGTTCATGGTCTGCCCGGTCAATCCAAAATAGCTGCCGATCTCGCCGGGCGAGCGCGACAACAGCCAGGTGCCGCCGACATCAGGGAAAAAGCCGAGTCCCACCTCAGGCATCGCAAGCTTCGTCTTCTCGGTCACGACCCGATGCCGTGCGTGGCCGGACAAGCCGACACCGCCGCCCATCACCAGGCCGTCCATGAACGCCACATAGGGTTTCGGATATTTGGCGATCCGCGCGTTCATGATGTATTCTTGGCGCCAGAACCGCTTGCCGAGATCGCCGCCGGCGCACGAGCTTTCATAGAGCCCGCGGATATCGCCGCCGGCGCACAGGCCGCGCTCCCCGGCGCCTTCCAGCACCACCGCCGCGACATCAGGATCGGCTTCGAATTGATCGAGCGCCGCGTCGATGCCCTCGGACATTTCCAGGGTCATCGCATTGATCGCCCTGGGGCGATTGAGCCGGATGATCCCGGCCGAGCCCTCGCGGCGGACGATCAGATCACCTTCGCCATCCGCGGGCGCCGCGATCGGCCCCGTCATCGCGCGCCCTCGATCATTTTTCGCGAGATGATCAGCCGCATGATTTCATTGGTGCCTTCGAGGATCTGGTGCACGCGCAGGTCGCGCACGATTTTCTCGATGCCGTATTCGCTGAGATAGCCGTAGCCGCCATGCAGTTGCAGCGCCTGATTGGCGACCTCGAAACCGGCGTCGGTGCCGAACCGCTTGGCCATCGCGCACAGCATGGTGGCGTCGGGGTCCTTGCGGTCGAGCGCCGCGGCGGCGCGCCAGACGAAACGTCCGCGCCGCCTCCAGTTCGGTCGCCATGTCGGCGAGCCTGAACTGCAGCGCCTGGAATTCGTCGAGGCGTTTTCCGAACGCCTTGCGCTCTTTCATATAGGCCAGCGACTTGTCGAGCGCGGATTGCGCGCCGCCGAGCGAACAGGCCGCGATATTGAGACGGCCACCGTCGAGCCCGGCCATCGCGATCTTGAAGCCGATGCCTTCGTCGCCGAGCCGGTTGGCGACGGGCACCCGGGCGTTCTCGAAGATCACCGCGCGGGTCGGCTGCGCGTTCCAGCCCATCTTGCGCTCATTGGCGCCGACCGACAGCCCCGGCGTGTCGCCATCGATCACCAGGGTCGAGACGCCGCCCGGTCCGTCGCCGCCGGTGCGCACCATCACGACATAGAGATCGCTCTTGCCGGCGCCGGAGATGAATTGCTTCTGGCCGTTGAGCACGTAGTGGTCGCCGTCGCGCACCGCGCGGGTGCGCAACGCCGCCGCGTCCGAACCCGAGCCGGGCTCGGTCAGGCAATAGCTCGCCAAAAGCTCCATGGTGCAGAGCTTCGGCAGCCATTTGCGGCGCTGGGTATCGTCGCCATAGGCGTCGATCATCCAGGAGGCCATGTTGTGGATCGAGATGAATGCCGACACGGTCGGACAGCCGGTCGCCAGCGCCTCGAAGATCAGCGCCGCGTCAAACCGCGTCAGCGCCGAGCCGCCGACGTCGTCGCGGATGTAGATGCCGCCCATCCCGAGCGTGGCGGCTTCCCGCATCACGTCGACCGGAAAATGCTTTTCCTCGTCCCAGCGCACCGCATGCGGCGCGATCTTTTCCGCGGCAAAGTCCCGCGCCATATCGCGAACCGCAAGCTGGTCGTCGCTGAGAGCGAACTGCATCCGTTATCCGCGTCTGTCCCCGGGATGTTGCCGTCATGGCCGGGCTCGTCCCGGCCATCCACGTCTTGCCTGCTGCAACCCTCCAGTCGTGGATGCCCGGGTCAAGCCCGGGCATGGCGAATTGAGCAGGCGTGCTCCTTAGTTCATGGTCGGGATCGAGAACTCCGCGCCTTCCTTGACACCGGAGGGCCACCGCGAGGTCACCGTCTTGGTCTTGGTGTAGAAGCGGATCGAATCCGGGCCGTGCTGGTTGAGATCGCCGAAGCCGGACTTCTTCCAGCCACCGAAGGTGTAATAGGCGATCGGCACCGGGATCGGCACGTTGACGCCGACCATGCCGACATTGACCTTGGCGGCGAAATCGCGCGCCGCGTCGCCGTCGCGGGTGAAGATCGCAACGCCGTTGCCGTAGTCATGGTCCGACGGCAGCGCCAGCGCCTCGGAATAATCCTTGGCGCGCACCACCGAGAGCACCGGGCCGAAGATCTCTTCCTTGTAGATCCGCATGTCCTTGGTGACGTTGTCGAACAGGCAACCGCCGAGATAGAAGCCCTTCTCGTAGCCCTGCATCTTGAAGCCGCGGCCGTCGACCGCCAGGGTCGCGCCTTCCTTGACGCCGATATCGATGTAGTTGCGCACCTTGGCGACCGCCTCGGCGGTGACCAGCGGACCGTAATCGGCCGACGGATCGATCGAGGTACCGATCTTGAGGCCCTCAACCCGCGGGATCAGCTTTTCCATCAGCCGGTCGGCGGTGGTCTTGCCGACGGGCACCGCGACCGAGACCGCCATGCAGCGCTCGCCGGCCGAGCCGTAGCCGGCGCCGATCAGAGCATCGACCGCCTGGTCCATGTCGGCGTCCGGCATGATGATGGCGTGGTTCTTGGCGCCGCCAAAGCACTGGCAGCGCTTGCCGGTCGCCGCCGAGCGCTCATAGATGTATTGCGCGATCGGCGACGAACCGACGAAGCCCACCGCCTTGATATCGGGGTCGTCGAGGATCGCGTCGACCGCTTCCTTGTCGCCATTGACGACATTGAGGATACCGGCCGGAAGCCCCGCCTCGATCATCAGTTCCGCCAGCATCATCGGCACGCCGGGATCGCGCTCCGAGGGCTTGAGGATGAACGCGTTGCCGCAGGCGATCGCCGGCGCGAATTTCCACATCGGGATCATGGCCGGAAAATTGAACGGGGTGATGCCGGCGACCACGCCAAGCGGCTGCCGCATCGAATAGATGTCGATGCCGGGGCCGGCGCCCTCGGTATATTCGCCCTTCATCAAGTGCGGAATACCGCAGGCGAATTCGACCACTTCGAGGCCGCGCTGGATGTCGCCTTTGGCGTCGGGCACGGTCTTGCCGTGCTCGCGCGCCAGCAATTCGGCGAGCTTGTCGTAATCGCGCTGGGCCAGTTCGAGGAATTTCATCATCACGCGGGCGCGGCGCTGCGGATTGGTATTGGCCCAGGCGGGCTGCGCCGCCTTGGCGTTCTCGACTGCGGCGCGAAGCTCGGCCTTGGAGGCCAGCGCCACCTTGCCCTGGACGTCGCCGGTCATGGGTTCAAAGACGTCGGCGGTTCGCCCCGATGTCCCCTTGACCTCTTTGCCGCCGATGAAATGTCCGATGGAACGCATGTAGTCCTCCTGTAGCCAAACGGGTGGCCGAAGCGCCGATTTCGGCGGCATCTTGCAGGCTTTCCGCCATTTGGAAAGGGGGTCCTCCCGCGCACCGCTATTGCGAAAAGCCGCGGGCGAAGACCGCTTGGAATTCCTGTTCGGCAATACGCCGCGTGTCAGCGCAACCACCTATGGCGTAAGCGGATACCCTCGCGCGCGGCTGGCGTCCGTCACCGCGGACCCTACGACTTTTTGCCGACGGGCTTTTTTGAAGCGGGCTTTTTCGTGACGCGTTTCGGTGCATGGGCACCCAGCACGGCCTCGCGTCCGGCAGCCAGGATTTCTTCGGAAAACTCCCCGGTGCCGGCGACGCGGGCCATCACCAGCGTCCCCATCATGGTCGCAAGAGTCGACATCGCCTGCTTACGTGCGGCCTTGGGCGAGCCGCCCGGGACCTGCGCGGCCAGCATGTCGATCATCTCTTCCAGCTTGGACGCGAACGCCTTGCGGGTCTTCGGACTTTCGCGGGCGATTTCCGCGGCCAGGGTCGGCACCGCGCAACCATGACCGGGATCGTCGCGATGCGCCGGCGACAGATAGTTATCGACGATGGTCGTCAAGCGCTTTTCGGCCGGCATCGCCTCGGCGGCCTTGCGCCAGCGCTCGGTGGCGCGATCCATCGCGTGAGCGAACGCCTCGATGACCAGCGCCTCGCGCGAATCGAAATGGGCATAAAAGCCGCCATGGGTCAGGCCGGCGTCTTTCATCAGATCGGCGACGCCGATGCCATGGGCGCCCTTTTCGCGCAGCCGCACCGAAGCCCGCTTGACGATGCGGGCGTGGGTTTCGAGCTTGTGTTCCCGGGAGTAGCGCATCGGGTGTCCTATTGGATGTTTGCAGTCATATAATGGCAGCCCTTTACTAACAGCCTTGGCCGCCAAAAGCTCCATTTTTTATTTCGTTGGACGGAACAAGCGGTTGCGCCGGTATTGCACTGCGATCGGCGCCGGACGGGCTGCATCCTTGACAACATTCCGTATTGGCCGGGAAGGTGCGCGAGCGACTTTGCCCAGCCAGTGTGAGAATGATCGATGCAAATGCTTAATCCCTATTGCGGCGTGACCCGCGATCCGCGCGGCGTCGTTCGCCTGGCGATCTGCAACGCCGGATCCCTCAACATCCTCGGAACTCCTGTTATCGAAGGCGTTCGCGAAGGACTGGAAACGCTGGCCAGGGATCCGGAGATCCGCGTGCTGGTGCTGTCGGGCCAAAGCGAAAAAAGCATGATCGGCGGCGCCGACATCAAGGAAATGGCGAAGCTCGATCAGAAATCGGCGGAAAAGTTCATCATGGGATTGCGCGACCTCTGCGAGGCGGTGCGCGCGTTTCCCGCACCCGTGATCGCGCGGATGCCCGGCTGGTGCCTCGGCGGCGGGCTCGAAGTCGCGGCAGCGTGCGATTTTCGCGTCGCCGCCCATGACGCCAAATTCGGCATGCCCGAGGTCAAGGTCGGCATACCCAGCGTGATTCACGCCGCGTTGTTGCCGCGCCTGATCGGCTGGGGCCGCGCCCGCTGGCTGTTGATGACCGCGGAAAACATCGACGCGCCGACCGCCCTGGCCTGGGGCCTGATCGACGTGATGGCGGCGCAAGGCGGCCTCGACGCCGCGGTCGAACGCACCGTCGAAATGCTGCTGGAATGCAGCGCCGAAGCGCTGCGTTCGCAAAAGTACCTGCTCCGGCAATGGGAAGAACTGCCGCTGAAGGAATCCGTCGACCTCAGCGTCGGCGTGTTCGGGCAGTCCTTTGTCGGCGGCGAACCGCAGCGGCTGATGCAGGGGTTTGTTGACCGGAAGCGGTGAGTTGATCGCACGAGCGCGATAACCAACGGCCGTCATTTCGGGGGCGCGCTCTTGCGCGAACCCGGAATCCATACCCCCTGTATTCGAGTTCATCACCAAGACGCCGATACCGGGCGTATGGATTCCGGGCCTGCGCCAAGAGGCGCATCCCGGAATGACAGCTACGCTCACGACAAATTTAGCCCTCCTCCGCCGTTGCATTTTTTGCAGCGCATCATATGATGACCATAATCTTAAATCATCGCGCTATCCTGGGAGATTGGTCATGGCTACAGCATCCGATCCGGTCGTCATCGTTTCCGCCGCCCGCACCCCGCTGGGCAAGTTCATGGGCGAACTGACGCCGTTCAGCGCCCACACCCTGGGTTCCCACGTGATCGGCGCCGCCGTCGAACGCGCCGGGCTGGCGCCGGAACGGGTCGACGAAGTGTTCATGGGCAACGTGCTGCCGGCGGGGCAAGGCCAGGCTCCGGCGCGGCAGGCCGCGCGTGGCGCCAAACTACCCGATGCGACCGGCGCCACCACGATCAACAAGGTCTGCGGCTCCGGCATGAAGGCCACCATGCTGGCGCACGACCTTATCAAGGCGGGCTCGGCCGAAATCGTGGTGTCGGGCGGCATGGAGAGCATGAGCAACGCGCCCTATCTGCTGGCCAAGGCTCGAGGCGGCTACCGCGCCGGCCATGACCGCATCATCGACCACATGATGATGGATGGGCTCGAAGACGCCTATGAGGTCGGCCGCTCGATGGGCGATTTCGGCGAGCAGACCGCCGAGGCCTATCAGTTCAGCCGCAAGGATCAGGACGTTTACGCGATGGAGACGCTGACCCGCGCCCGCAAGGCCGTGGAGAGCGGTGCGTTCAAGGCCGAGATCGTGCCGCTGACGGTCACCGAGAAAGCCGGCCCGCGCATCATCGGCAATGATGAAATTCCGCTGAAGGTCGATCCGGCCAAGATTCCTGGATTGAAACCCGCGTTCCGCGCCAACGGCACCATTACGCCGGCGGCCTCTTCCGCCAACGCCGACGGCGCCGCGGCGCTGGTGCTGGCACGGCGTTCACTGACCGATCGCGACGGACTTCCGGTGCTGGCCGAAATCAAGGGGCACGCCACCCACAGCCAGGAACCGCAATGGTTCACCACCGCGCCGATCCCGGCGATCCGCAAGCTGCTGGAAAAAGTCGGCTGGAGCGTCGGCGACGTCGACCTGTTCGAGATCAACGAGGCGTTCGCGGTGGTGCCGATGGCGGCGGCGCGCGACCTCGGCATTGACAGGGAAAAACTCAACATCAATGGCGGCGCCTGCGCCCTCGGCCATCCGATCGGCGCCACCGGCGCGCGGCTGATCGTGACCCTGCTGCACGCGTTGGAGGCGCGAGGCCTCAAGCGCGGCGTCGCGGCGCTGTGCATCGGCGGCGGCGAGGCTACCGCGATCGCGGTCGAGCGCGTCACCCACTGAACATAGGATTGCGGCTTGGCTGAAAATGAGGGAACTATGGCCTTTTAGCCAAGCCGCTATTCCGGCATGATGCAGACGTCGAAACACCTTCAATCCTCTGAGGCTCAATGATCTCGAACTGGTTGTCCGCCGCCCTCGCCCGCCGCAACATCCATTACGGCTGGGTGATGGTCGGCGTTACCTTTCTCACCGCGCTGGTCTCCGCCGGCGCGGTCGGCGCGCCCGGCGTCTTCATCGTGCCGCTGCAAAAGGAATTCGGCTGGAGCACCGCGCAGATTTCATCGGCGCTGTCGATCCGCTTCATTCTGTTCGGACTGATGGCGCCGTTCGCCGCGGCCCTGATGAACCGCTACGGCCTGCGTAATGTCACGCTCGCCGCGCTGTCGACCGTGGTCACCGCGCTGGTGATCTCGCTGGGCATGACAAAGGTATGGCAACTGATCCTGCTGTGGGGCGTGGTGGTCGGCATCGGCACCGGGATGACGGCGCTGGTGCTCGGCGCTACCGTCGCGGCGCGCTGGTTCGGCGCACGGCGCGGTCTTGTGGTCGGTATCCTCACGGCCAGCGCGGCGACCGGGCAATTGGTGTTCCTGCCGCTATTGGCGCACCTCACCGATGTGATGGGCTGGCGTACGGCGCTTGGGCTGATGTGCGGCATGCTCGGCGTCACCGCGTTCGCGGTGCTGATGCTGATGCGCGACCGCCCTGGAGATGTCGGGCTGCGGCCGTTCGGTGATGCGGGCACCGCGCCGCTGCCGGCACCGCCGCCGAACAACGCGCCGATCATGGCGGCCGCGCTCGGCACGTTGCGCGACGCGTCCCAGACCCGCACCTTCTGGATTCTGTTCGCCACCTTCTTCATCTGCGGCGCCAGCACCAATGGACTGGTCCAGGTGCATCTGATCCCGATGTGCCTCGATTTCGGCATCCCGCAGGTGCAGGCCGCGAGCCTCTTGGCAGCGATGGGTATCTTCGACTTTGTCGGCACCATCGCGTCGGGCTATTTGTCCGATCGTTTCGACAATCGTTATCTGCTGTTCTGGTATTACGGCCTGCGTGGGCTGTCGCTGGTGTCGCTGCCGTTTACCGACTTCTCGTTCTACGGCCTGTCGCTGTTCGCGATGTTCTATGGGCTGGACTGGATCGCCACGGTGCCGCCGACGGTGCGCCTGACCGCGCAGCGTTTCGGACCCGAGCGCGCCAACCTGGTGTTCGGCTGGATCTTCGCGGGCCATCAGCTCGGCGCCGCCACCGCCGCATTCGGCGCCGGACTGTCGCGCACCTTGCTTCAGAGCTATCTGCCGGCATTCTTCGTCGCCGGCGCGCTGTGCATCGTGGCGTCGCTGATCACACTGGGGATCGCAAGGGCGCCGAAGCCGGTGACGGCTTAGAGGACGTAAACCAAAAGCAGTACCTCATCCTGAGGAGCGGCCTTTTGGCCGCGTCTCGAAGGATGAATTCGTGGCACCTCATGGTTCGAGACGCGCGAAGACGCGCTCCTCACCATGAGGGACCGTGGCCCTACGGCCTGATCTTCATGTTCGTTGCCGGACCCGCCGTCCGGACCGGTTCGGCCAGGCGAGCGAACTCGCACAATAGCGAGCGTGTCTTGCGCGGATCGATGATTTCCTCGACCCAGAACTTTTCGGCCGAACGGAACGGCGAGCGCAGTTTGTTGAGCCGGTCCTCGATCTCCTTCAGCTTGGCCGCGGGATCTTCCGCCGCATCGATATCGGCGCGGTAGGCCGCCTCGATACCGCCTTCGAGCGGCAGCGAGCCCCAATAGGCGGACGGCCACGCGTAGCGCATCGAGAACCGGTTGGCGGGCTGATGCACCACACCGGCGACGCCGAAGGAATTGCGCACGATGATGGTGCACCAGGGCACGGTGGACTGGTTCACCGCGGCCATCGCGCGCACACCGTGGCGGATGGTGGCGGCCTTCTCGGCCTCCAGCCCGATCATGAAGCCCGGGCAATCCATCAGATAGACCACCGGCAGATGGAAGGTCTCGGCAAAGTCGACCCAGCGCACCACCTTCTGGCACGCCTCCGCGGTCCATGAGCCGCCGTAATGAAAGGAATCGCTGGCCAGCAGCAGCACCGCGCGGCCTTCGAGCCGCGCCAGACCGACGATCATCGATCGACCGAAATTGGCGTTCATCTCGAAGAACGACCCCTTGTCGACCACCGCGTCGATGATCGGCCGCATCTTGTAGACCTGGCGGCGGTTGCGCGGCACCGCCTTGATCAGGCTCTCCTCTGACCGTTCCGGATCGTCGTCGCATGGCAAGGTCGGCGGCAGTTCATAAACCGACGACGGCAGATACGACAGGAAGCGCCGCGCGCAGGCGAACGCCTCTTCCTCGGTGTCGACGGCATGATCGACGCCGCCGGCGCGGGTCTGGATATCGGCGCCGCCGAGTTCCTGCTTGGTCAGATCCTGCCCCAGGCGCTTCACCACCGGCGGGCCGGCGACGAACATCGCGGAGTTCTTGGTCATGACCGAATAATGGCTGGCCGCCAGCCGCGCCGCGCCGAGGCCGGCGACCGAGCCGAGCCCGAGCCCCACCACCGGTACCCGCGCCATGTTGGCGGTCGTGTACCAGTACCAGCGGGTGCCGCCGATGCCGCCGGGCAGATTGGCGGCGCCCTTGGTCTCGATGGTCTTGACCGAGCCGCCGCCGCCGGAGCCTTCGATCACCCGGATGATCGGCAGCCGGAAATCATGCGCCATCTCCTCGGCCATCAGCGGCTTCGCCGAAATCGAGGCGTCGGCCGAACCGCCGCGCACGGTGAAATCGTCGCCGACCACGACCACCGTCCGGCCGTCGATCTTGCCGCGGCCGAAAACGCAATTGGCCGGCGTCAGATGCTTCAGTTCGCCGCTGTCGTCATATTCGCCGACGCCGGAAACGGCGCCGAGTTCGTGGAAGGTCTTGGGATCGATCAGTCCGTCGATACGTTCGCGGACGGTAAGCCGGCCCTGGTCGCGCTGGCGTTTGACCTTGTCAGCGCCGCCCATCTCGCGCGCGAACGCTTCGCGCCGCGCGAGATCGTCGAGCTCCGGCTTCCAGTTCATTCGTATCCTCCGTCTTGATGATTTTGTTTTTATGGGCCGGTCCCGGAACCGGCTTGCTTTGGATCCGGTTGCTGAAGATATCGCCGTCGGTGCCCTCCAGCAGCGCGCCGATCGCGACGCCGAGTTGGAGCAGCCGCGGTGCGACCTCCCGATGCAGCCGCGGTTCGTCATACATCGCCGCCAGCAGGCCGATCGTGACCACCACGAAGGTCTGATATTGCGGCGACCACACCGGCACCGCGAGGCCGTTGATATGCGGGCTCCACAAACCGCAGGCCACGACATAGCCGTGCTCGCGCAGCGAACGCCTGTTGGCCTCGATCCGTGGCAGCAGGAGTTTGGCGGCTTGCGGAATCTCACGTTCGATGTCGGCGATCAATGCGTCGCCGACATCGACGTCGAGCGCCGCGGTATAGGCGTGGCCGGCGGCCGTGGTCGCCATGGCGATCCGGCTGCCGGTGCCCTCGTGCAGGCCGAGCGCGTTGGCGGCACGGGCATGTTCGAGATAGACCAGATGAAACCGATCCGGGATCACAAAGCCCAATGTGCCCGGCAATTGATCGGCGACATCCTGCAGCCGCTGCCGGATCAGATTGCGCAGCTGCAGACCGCGCATCATCGAGGTGCTCATCGCCACCGCGCTCGGACCGATGCGGTATTTCTGATCGTGCGGCAGATAGACCAGCTGGCCCATCCGGGTCAGCGTGTGCGTCAGTCGCGATACCGTCGATCGCGGCAATCCGCAGCGGTTGGAAATCTCCAGATTGCCCAACCGCGCTTCGTGTCCCTCGAAGCAGCGCAGCACGTCGAACGCGCGCGACACCACCTGGATCACATCTCCCTCGCCCGCCAGATCGCTGGCAAGCATCGCCTGTTTACTTAACCGCTCCGAACGTCTTCCCATGCCCTGTCCAATTTTCGCTATGCGGAATAATATTCCACTTGCGAACGAAGCTACCTCAGGCAATCTGGCGCCACAACAGTAAGCCTGGGGCATCAGCCCTTCGCGATGCATGTATCTCGTATGCCAACATGCACGGTGGCTTCGTCGGGGAGTGAGATGCCAGAAATCAAGATCGTCACCGAAGTGGCGGGACGCGTGTGCGCGCTTCCGGTCGAACTAAATGCAAGTGTCGGTGACGGCGACGAGATCGCTTTCGTCGAAGCCATGAAGATGGAGATTCCGGTGACCGCGCCCGCGGCTGGCAAGATCAAAACGATCCTGGTCAAACTCGACGATGTGATCGCCGAGGGACAGGTTGTCGCTGTCCTCGAGACCTGAACGCCTCATTTCCAGGCAAAATCCTCCCGCAATCCCGTCGCTGCCGTGAATAAAGGCGGTGCGGCCGGTTTCGGCCGCGCGCGATGCAACGTAAAATCCGCCTGCGCCAGCTGCGCATGCGGGACAAGTCATGAATATCGTGCCATCGGCCAAAATCCGGAACAGCCATCCTCATTGGGCCGATGCCAAGACGCCGCTGCTGCGGTTCCTCGATCGCTGCTACCAGGAATTCGTGCCGGAAAACGGCGGCGCCGTCGCCGACTACATTCCGGAACTCGGCAAGGCCGACCCCGCGCATTTCGGCATCAGCCTCGCCACCATCGACGGCCATGTCTATGAAGTCGGCGATAGCCGGATTCCCTTCACGATCCAGTCGATGTCGAAGCCGTTCGTGTTCGCGCTCGCGCTGGATACCTTGGGCGCCGAACGGGTCGAGCGTGCGATCGGTGTCGAACCCTCGGGCGATCCGTTCAATTCGATCCGGCTCAACGCCGACAACCACCCGTTCAACCCCATGGTCAATGCCGGCGCGATCGCCTGCACCGGATTGATCTATGAGGCCAAGGGCGACGACGCCTTCGAACATATCCGCCGGGCGCTGGGACGTTTCGCCGGCCGCGAACTCGATCTGGACCATCACGGTCTATTCATCCGAAAGCATGACCGGCGACCGCAATCGCGCGATCGGCTATCTCTTGCGCAATTCCGGTGTGCTGTCCGCCGATGTCGGCGGCGCACTCGATGTCTATTTCCGGCAATGCGCGCTGCTGGTGACGGCCCGCGACATCGCGGTGATGGCGGCGACGCTTTCCAATCGCGGCATCAATCCAGTGACCGGCGAGCAGGTCATGACCCCCTACGCGATCTCGCGGACGCTGTCGGTGATGACGAGTTCGGGCATGTACGACTATGCCGGCGAATGGATCTACCGGGTCGGCATCCCCGCCAAGAGCGGCGTCGGCGGCGGCATCCTGGCGTCATTGCCGGCGCGGCTCGGGCTCGGCAGCTATTCGCCCAAACTCGACAAGCACGGCAACAGCGTGCGCGGCATCAAGGTCTGCGAGGCGCTGTCGTCGCATTACGACCTGCATATGATGAATCGCAGCGACAATGCCCGCAACAGCATCATCGCCGATTACGATCTCGGCCTGAGCACCTCGCGCCGCAGCCGCCGGCCGCATGATCAGCGATTGCTCGCCAAGCATCATCACGACGTCCGCATCATCGAACTGATGGGCACGCTGACATTCGCCAATATCGATTATGTCGCACGCCAGCTCGCGACCCGCACGCGGCCGGCCTTCGTGATTTTCGATCTCCGTCGCGTCGCGGCGATCACCCGCCCGGCCGGCCGCCTGCTCGCCGAGGGCATTCGCGAGCTTGCCGCCTTCAATGTCACCGTGATCCTATCCGGCATCGAGCGATCCTCGCCGGCCTGGCAGCCGATCGGCGAATGGACCGACGGGATTTCGAATTTGCGAAACTACCGCTTGCTCGACGACGCCATCGAATGGGCCGAGGACCAGATCGTGTACCGCCATGGCGGCGCGATCGACTTCTACGAGATGACCGACCTCGCCGAACAGCCGCTGCTCGCAGGGGTGAACGCGCAGGACCTCATCGATCTCGCAGCATTGGGCGCGGTTCGGAGGTTCGAAGCCGGCACCCTCATCATTGCCGCCACCGCGCCGCCGGCTTCGCTGTTCTTTCTTAAAAGCGGCGCAGTTCATGTCCGATTGCCGGATGGTACCCGGATCGCGACGCTGACGGCCGGAACCGCGTTCGGTGAAATGGCGCTGCTGGAAGCGCACCGCTCCGCCGACGTGGTCGCGGACAAATCCGTCACCGCACTGGAAGTGCCGTTGGCCGACTTTCAGCGCTTTCGCGAGCAGCACCCGCGGATCGGCGAACGCATCATGCGCAACCTGGCGCAGCTGCTCGCCGACCGTCTGATCGCCGCCAACGCCAAGGTGAGTTTGCTGACGGCGACCTAACTTCTTTGTCGGGTCAACTGCCCCGGCGCGCTTCGATGATGTCGCGATAAAGTTCGGCGTAGCGGCCGGCGCGGTTACGCCACGACACATCCACCGCCATGCCGTTGCGCTGCAATTTTAGCCAATTGGATTTGCTTTGAAACAGCCCGTTGGCCCGCCGAAGCGCGCTGCTCAAATTTTCGGGCGTCACCGGCCCGAATTTGATTCCGGTCGCAGCAGGAACGTCCGGCGCGTCGACGTTGAGCACGGTGTCCGCCAGTCCGCCGACATCGGAGACGATCGGGACCGCGCCGTATCGCAGGGCGCAGAGCTGGGTGAGCCCGCACGGCTCGAACCGCGACGGCACCACCAGGGCATCCGCGCCGGCCTGGATCAGGTGCGCCAGGTTCTCGTCGTACCCGATGCGCACGCCGATCGCGATCCGGGTTGGCGGCCGCAATCGCCCGGTAACCGTCTTGAAGATCGGCGTCACCGCTCCCAAGCACCGCGATCTGCACATCGCCGCTGAGTACTTCCGGCAACGCCTGCAGCAACAGGTCGAGACCTTTCTGCCACGACAGGCGGCTGATCACACCCAGCAGCAACGGTTCAGGCGACTCCCGCAGGCCGAATTGCCGTTGCAGCGCCGCCTTGTTGGGCGCGCGTCGCTCGATGCGGTCCGCGTCGAAATCGGACGCGATGGAGGGATCGGTCGCCGGATCCCACACCGAAATATCAATGCCGTTGAGGATGCCGCTCAGCACGTCCGAGCGTCCGCGCAGCAGGCCGTCCAGCCCCATCCCCTCGGCCGGCTGCTGGATTTCGCGCGCATAGGTCGGCGAAACCGTGGTGATGCGATCCGCAAATCGCAGGCCGGCCTTGAGGTAGCCGATCGCCCCGTAATATTCGATGCCCTCGACGGTAAAGGACTCGGGCGGCAATCCAATCTCGCCCAGCAACGCCTGCGGAAACTGCCCCTGATAGGCCAGATTGTGGACCGTCATCACCGTTCCCGGTCGCGACCGGCCGCTATAGGCGAGATAAGCGTGCGTCAGTCCCGCCTGCCAATCGTGGGCATGGACGATGTCCGGTACGAAGGCCGCGATCGCCCCCTGCCCGATCGCGGCAGCGACCCGCCCGAGGGCCGCGTAACGCAAGGCGTTATCAGGCCAGTCGGCGCCATCGGGCGCCGTGTACGGATTGCCCGGACGACCGAAAAGATACGCCGCGTCCAGCACGAACAGGTCGATGCCGGCGCAGGATCCGCTGAGCACCCGAACAGCCCCGCCGTGAAAATGCGGCAGATCGAGCGCGACCTGAACCGATTGCAGCGCGTTCAGCACGGCGGGATAGCCGGGCACCAGAGTCCGGGTCTGGACGCCTTCCGCCTTCAGGGCTGCCGGAAGCGCGCCGACCACATCGGCGAGGCCGCCGGTCTTGATAACCGGATAGATCTCGGAAGCGACTGCCAGGACACGCGTCACGCTCATGCCGCCAGCCGGTCGATCATCGCCTGCGTGATCAGGCAGATGCCCGCTTCGGTGACGCGAAACCGCTTGGCATCCAACTCGGGGTCCTCGCCGACCACCAGCCCATTCGGAATCTTGACGCCGCGGTCGATCACGACATTGGCCAATTGAGCGCCCTGGCCGACATCGACGTAAGGCAGGATCACCGCGTTCTCGACCTTGGCAAAGGAATGCAAATGCACGCCGGTGAACAGCAGCGAGCGGCGCAGCGATGCGCCCGAGATGATGCAGCCGCCCGATACCAGCGACGTCACGGCCTCGCCGCGACGGCCTTCCTCGTCGTGAACGAATTTCGCCGGCGGGGTAATCTCGGCGTGGGTCCAGATCGGCCACGACCGGTCATAGAGATCGAGCTCGGGCAGAATGTCCGTGAGGTCGATATTGGACGCCCAATAGGCATCGACCGTGCCGACGTCGCGCCAGTAGCTGCGCGGATCGTTGCCGGAGCGCACGCAGGATCGGCTGAACTGATGCGCCACCGCGCGGCCGTGCTTGACGATGTGCGGGATGATATCCTTGCCGAAATCATGG
The DNA here is from genome assembly GCA_963845435.1 of uncultured Alphaproteobacteria bacterium. GTDB lineage: Bacteria > Pseudomonadota > Alphaproteobacteria > Rhizobiales > Xanthobacteraceae > Bradyrhizobium. Next base: position 240,258 of record CAWJSD010000013.1, on the reverse strand, counting down.
CTCGAGTTCGGATCGCCGGCGTCGCGCCGCAATTCCTCGAACAGGAACTTGGTCTCGAAGACATAAATTCCCATGCTGGCCAGCGACTGATCGGGTTTGCCGGGCATCGGCGGCGGATCAGCCGGCTTCTCCAGAAAGCTCAGGATCAGGTCGTTGTCGTCGACATGCATGATGCCGAAGCCGCTCGACTCCGCGCGCGGCATTTCGAGACATCCGATGGTGACATCGGCGCGCTGCTCGACATGCTGCTGCAGCATGAACTCGTAGTCCATCTTGTAGACATGGTCGCCGGCCAGCACGACGATGAACTTCGCCGCATAACTCTCGATGATGTCGATGTTCTGGTAGATCGCGTCGGCCGTGCCGAGATACCAGTTGGTTTCCGAAACGCGCTGGCTGGCGGGCAGGATATCGAAGCTTTCGTTGCGTTCGGGACGGAAGAAGTTCCAGCCCATTTGCAAATGCCGGATCAGGCTGTGGGCCTTGTACTGGGTTGCGACCGCGATCCGGCGAATGCCTGAGTTCATGGCATTGGACAGCGCGAAATCGATGATGCGCGACTTGCCGCCGAAATAGACCGCCGGCTTGGCGCGCCGGTCGGTCAGTTCCAACAGCCGGCTGCCGCGGCCACCGGCAAGCACAAACGCCAGCGCGTGACGCGCCAATGGTTCGTTTCCTTCAGCGCGCATGATGCCTCCTGCCCTATTCCAAATTCGTTTCTGTCGCCCGCGCCGATGTTGCCCGAGAAAATCGATCTTGAGCACAACAAGTTTGATCGCAAATCGCCCCAGGCCGTCCACTATTATTCGTGAGGGTGGCGGCGGTGCTTCGCGGGCGTGGCGACGGTTGGCCGAATTCCTGCATCGCAACAACGCGCCGCGCCCACGCGGCCGGTTCGACAAGTCGGGATCGGAGGCTCATTTCACGCGAGCCGCAACTTGCCGCAGCGCATCAATCATTCTTCGCGCGCCGGCGGAAAAATGCATTGCCGCGTCGAGGCGCCAAGGATCATAGTTGGGCATGACCGGCTCGGTACAAGAGCGGCACAACTAGCAACGGGAGTGCAACGCAATGGACGACGTAGAAAAGCGCGTCATCGGCAAAGTGATGCGACGACTGATTCCGTTTTTGATCATGTGCTATTTCGTGGCCTATCTCGACCGCGTCAATGTCAGCTTCGCCAAGCTGCACATGGACCAGGCGCTGGGCTTCAGCGAGGCATCTTTCGGTCTGGGCGCCGGGCTGTTCTTCATTGCGTATTTCCTGTTCGAGGTGCCGTCCAATCTGTTTCTGGAGCGGGTCGGCGCCCGGGTCTGGATCGCGCGGATCATGATCTCCTGGGGCATCGTCTCGGCCGCGTTCGCCTTCATCCCGCAGATTTCCAGCGCCACCGGCACCTCGCATGAGACGGTGTTCTACACACTTCGCATGCTGCTCGGGGCCTGCGAGGCCGGCTTCTTCCCCGGCATCATCTTTTACCTGACGCTATGGTTTCCGGCGGTGTACCGCGCCCGCGTCATCAGCTTCTTCATGCTGGCGATCCCGATCTCCAACATCGTGGGCGCGCCGATCTCCGGCATGCTGCTGAACCTCAACGGCTTCGGACTGGTCGGCTGGCAGTGGCTGTTCATCCTGGAGGCGCTGCCCTCCGTTCTGGTTGGCATCGGCGTGCTGGTTTATCTGACCGATTTCCCGCGCCAGGCCGGCTGGCTGCAGCAGGATGAGATTGCCTGGCTGGAGAACGTGCAGGCCACCGAAAAAAGAAACAAGGAGAAGGTCGAGCATCTGTCCTTGTTCCAGGCGCTCACGGACATCCGCATCCTGGCCTGCGCGCTGGTGTATTTCTGCCTGAATGCGGCGGGCTACGGCGTGGCGTTCTTTCTGCCGACCATCATCAAGGGGTTTGGGGTCAGCGACACCCAGACCGGCCTGATCGCCGCGTTGCCGTTCGTGTTCGGCGCCATCGGCATGGTGGTGCTGGGCCGGCACTCCGACCGCACCATGGAGCGCAAGGGCCATGTCGCCGCGGCGTTGCTGATGGCCGCTGTCGGGATCGGGTTGTCCACCCTGGTGTCCAGCCCCTTCCTCATCATGGCGTTGTTGTGCTTCGCCCAGATCGGCGTTTCCGCGGTCCCGCCGATGTTCTGGCCGCTGCCGGCGAGCTTCCTGACCGGCGCCTCGGCCGCCGCCGGAATCGCCGCCATCAACTCGCTCGGCAACCTCTCCGGCTTCGCAGGTCCGTTCGTGATGGGTTATCTGAAAGACATGACAGGTAACTTCACGGCGGGCTTGCTGTTGCTGGCGGGCTGCGCCGTGGTCGGCGCCGCCGTGGCGCTCAGTTTGCGCATCGACGCCAAGCGCGAGCAGGTGCCGCAGGGAGCCGCTTTGGCGCACTGACCGGAACGCACAACCCGGACTGTGGCCACTTTTGCGCATGTCGCCGATCCGGCGGCATGCGCTTTGGTATCCGGGTGTGCCCGCCACGCCATATCCGCATGCGACATCAGGCTTTAACGATGTTATCAGCCCGCTGCGCTACTGGATCGTCACCATCCGGCGCGATCCGGACAGGTGCCGACATCCCGCAGCCATTGACCCCGTAGGCGTATGCGTTCTGGATTCCTCATCATCGCGCTTTGCGCCACCCTGCTCGGCTGCGCGTCGATCCAGAATGCACCGGTCAACGAGCCCGGCAGTAACGCCGGGCTGGCCGGCCGGATTCGTCTCAATTTCGAGGAACACACCGAGGAAGACGACGATCTGGTCGGGCTGTCGTTCTCGGGCGGCGGTACCCGTGCTGCGGCGTTCTCGTTCGGCGTCCTGAAGGAAATGGAACGCACCCCGGCGCACGGGGCCGGCGGTTCGATGCTGGACCGCATCGACTTCATCTCCGGCGTATCCGGCGGCTCGGTCACCGCCGCCTATTACGGCCTGAAAAAGCACGCCGCACTGGAGGACTTCCGCGAGCGCTTCCTGCTGCGCAACGCCGAAGAAGGGCTGCAGACCGATCTCACCCTCGGCACCATCGGCAAGGCGCTGGCCGGCGGCATCAACGATTCCCAGGGTTTTCCGCGCTGGCTCGACGCCAACCTGTTCCATGGCGCGACCTTCGGCGATTTCCGCGAGGTCGGCCGGCCGCGAGTCTGGATCAACGCCTCCGACATCTACAACCGCACGCCGTTCGTATTCGGCGCTACCGCCTTCAACGCGATGTGCAGCGACCTGTCGAAATATCCGCTGGCCAATGCGGTCGCCGCCTCCGCCGCGGTGCCGGTCGCGTTCGCGCCGGTGGTGATCCAGACCTTTCCGGGGCAATGCAACGATCCGTTGCCACCCTGGATCGTCCGCGCGCGCGACAACAGCCGGGCGGCGCCGATGCTCAACGCGTTCGCCAAGGCGATCAACCGGTATCACGACGGCCAGATGCCCTACATCAAGCTGCTCGACGGCGGGCTGGTCGATAATTACGGCCTGTCCGGCTTCACCATCGCCCGGCTGTCGGCGGACACGCCTTACGGGCCGCTGTCGCCACAGCAGGCGGTGAGGCTACGGCGGGCGCTGTTTCTGGTGGTCGACGCCAAGACCGGCGTGGCCGGCGACTGGATCAATACCGTGGAAGGACCGAACGGCGTCGAACTGGTCCGCGCGGCGGCCGACACGGCGATCGACGCCAGTGTCGGCGCCAGCTTCACCGCCTTCAATGGCACCATGAGCGATTGGCAGTCGTCCCTGATCAAATGGCGCTGCGGTCTGTCAGCAGCGGACCGCGTCAAATTCGGCGCGCGCGCGGGCTGGAACTGTCACGATCTGAAATTCTATGTCGGACGGCTCGGCTTCGATCAACTGGAGCCGGCGCGGGCGGCCGAACTGGAAACCATCCCGACCCGCTTTCGGCTGCCGCCCGAGCAGGTCGACGCCGTGATCGCCGCCGGTCAGGACGCGCTGCGCGCGAGTCCCACGTTCCGCACCTTTGCGGGAGGCCTTTAGTTTTTTCGGATCGAGGCGCAGCGCGTTCCCCGGATGCGGCGCAGCGTTTCACGCTGCACCGCCTCTGGGACACGCAACACATCAAACAAATCGAACCTTACGCGATCACTTCCGTGACAGGCTGAAGGTCGATGGCAAACGTTTCCAGAAACTTCGACGTCATGATGTAAAAGCCGACCGAGAGCTGCAATTCCACCAGCGCCCCCGGCGTCAGCTTGGCAGCGATCGCGTTGAAGGTGGCGTCGGTCGGGCGGCGCAATTTCACGATCTCGTCGGTGAAGGCGAGCGCGGCGCGCTGCACGTCGTTGAAGCAGCTGGCGGCCTGCCAGTTCTCCAGCGCCTCGTTCTGCTCATCGGTGACGCCGACGCCCTTGCCGATCCGCTTGTGGGCCACGATCTCGTACGGCGCTTCGCACAGGATTCCGGTGCGCGTGATCGCCAGTTCGCGCACCACCGGATCAAGTTCGCCCTTGTGACGAATGGCGCCGCCGAGCCGGCAATATTGCTCGAAATAGCTGGGCGAATGCGCCATCATGCGGAAGATGTTGGCGTTGCGGTTCTTGCCGAGGATCTCGCGGGTGCGATCGCTGGCTTTGGCGGGTTCGCTGTAGTCAATTCGGGCCATTTTTCACCTTGGGGTTGTTGGCTTTTCTGGTTTTTACGGACGCAATCATGCACCGCGGCAAGGCCGGGATCAACCAACCGGATGGCCGCGAAAACCGGACCTTTTGAGCCGAAAACTTGATCGGCTCGGCGGCCAACAAGGCCGTGTGACAGCGCGACAACAGATTAGTTCAAGCAGTGCACGTAAAAAGTTCAGGACTCAACCGCGCTCCAAAAACTCCCTGTGTTGTGCACAAACCGGCTGCATCCGAGCCAAATTGCCGCCGCAATACTGTTCGATTTTGCAACTGTCGATATTCGCTGAGTGGGGACTCGTTAAGGCGGATACTCGTCGTGGGGCGTTCCGAGTAGAGCAAAAAGTGAACTGTTTAGCCTTCGCGGGCAACGACGGATCATGCCCAAGTCTAGGGAGATAGACGTGAAGGAAGCCACCAAAAGGGCAGCCTCGGATGCGCTCGCCCAGATGTTGACGGTGACGGCCATGTTGGTCATCGCCGGAATAGTTCTCTACTCGCGATGACGGCGTATCTGTCATGGCGTTGCACGAATAAGACGAAGCAATTCGGTGTTGGTTCTGCGTCTCCGAATTGCTTCGTCCTGCTCGTAGTTAGTTGCGTCAAGCGTACCCAGTAAGTGTTGCGTACCGAGTAAGCTGCGTCCCAAAGTAAGCGTTGCGTCCGAGTAACCTGGCAAGTGTAACTTAGTAAGCGTTGTGTAGAGTATTAGTTGTGTTGCGTTAGCGTAGAAACTCCTTATTTCGCCTTGGCGAAATAAGGAACCACATGGCCGACAAAGCGCTCAAACCTCGCGATGACATTGTCACCAATCGCGAGGTTTTTGTCGCCATGGGCCATCATCCGAAAGCCTTCGGCCGCATCGACCAGCAAGATGTTGTAGGGCACATGGGCGCGTGTCTCCGGCGTCGCCGCGCGGCACACCAGCGAGGTGGCGTAAACGACGCCCTCGCCGCTGGCGCGGTGGTCCACCGGATCCGGCGCACCGCAGGCCGCGCAAAAGCTGCGGCGAAAATATTGCTGATTCCCGCAAGCGGCGCAGGATTGATAGACGATCGCCTCCTCGCCTGCGGTCCAGTCCAGCAATTTTGATTCGCCGCTCATCGCACCCGCTCCAAAAACATGCTGACATGCGACGACAACACGCCGCCGTCGCCATGCAGCAGCGCTATCGAGGCATCGCGCACCTGGCGATTGCCGGCCCTGCCCGTCATCTGCAGATGGGTTTCGACCAGATGCGCCATCGCGCCGCCGACGCCGCAATGGCCGTAGCTCAGCAGGCCGCCATGGGTGTTGAGCGGCATGGCGCCGTCGCGGTCGAAATGGCCTGAGCGGACCCGCGCCGCCGCCTCGCCGCGCCTGGCCAGCCCGAGATCCTCCAGCAGCATCGCCAGCGTGATCGTGAAACTGTCGTAGACCGCGGCATAGCGAACGTCCGAAATGGCCACCCCGGCAGCCGACTTGGCCTTGGCGATTGCGATTTCGGCGCCGAGTTCGCTCAGGGCCGGCGCCGCGGTGACATGCTGATGGGTGTGGGCCTGGGCGCAGCCCATCACCCGCACGCCGGCCTCATGGGTGCGTTCGCGGCTGATCACAAAAGCCGCGCCGCCGTCCGACACCGGGCAGCAATCCAGCAGTTTCAGCGGCAGCGCCACCGGCTTGGAATTCATGACGTCGGCGACGCTGATGGGGTCGTGAAACTGCGCGCCGGGATGGGTCAAAGCATGCTTGCGCATCAGTACCGCGAATTCGGCGAGATCTTCTTCGGTCACGCCGTATTCGTGCATGTAGCGGGTCGCGACCAGGCCGTAATAGGCCGGGATCGTCGGCCCCAGCGGCACCTCGTAGGCGGGATGGCCGACCTGGGCCAGCGCCAGAATCGAGGCGTCCCGGCTCTGCCCGGTCAGCCGGTTCTCGCCGCCGACCACCAGCACATGTTTTGCGACCCCGGCATCGACCAGATGATGCGCCAGCATGGTCATCGCGAGGCCCGTGGCGCCGCCGACCTGCACGGCGTGGGCATAGGAAGGCCGGATTCCGAAATGCTCGGCGAACACCGTCGCCAGCATGATATGCGGCGACACCGTGCTGTAGCCGCACAGGATGCCGTCGATCTCGGATCGCTTCAGCCCGGCGTCGGCGATGGCCAGCTCCGCCGCCTGGCTCATCAGGTCGAGCGAGGACGAGCCTTCGTGCTTGCCGTAGGAGGTCAGACCGACGCCGGTGATGAAGCTCATGGGTGCTGCTCCTTGGTCATTCCGGGACGCGCCTCTTGGCGTGGGCCCGGAATCCATACTCCCTGCAGGGGTTATGGATTCCGGGCTCGCGCAAGTGCGCGCCCCGGAATGACGAGTTGAGATTTTTCCTCTCATCATCCCCTCAATACGACTTCGGCAACCCAAGCACCTTCTCGGCGATGAAACTGAGAATAAGCTGCGGACTGATCGGCGCGATGCGCGGGATCAGGGATTCCCGCAGATAGCGCTCGACGTGATATTCCTTGGCGTAGCCGAAGCCGCCATGGGTCATGACCGCCTGCTCGCAGGCATGAAAGCCGGCCTCGGCGGCGAGATATTTCGCGGCGTTGGCGGCGGGCCCGCATGGCAGGCCCTGGTCGTATTGCCAGCCGGCCGACAGCGACCATCAGCCAGGCGGCCTCCAGCTCCATCCAGTTCTTGGCCAGCGGATGCTGGATGCCCTGGTTCATGCCGATCGGGCGGTTGAACACGATCCGGCTCTTGGCATAGGCCGAGGCCCGCGACAGCGCGACCTGGCCGAGCCCGACCGCTTCGGCGGCGATCAAAATCCGCTCCGGGTTCATCCCGTGCAGGATATATTCGAAGCCGCGGCCCTCCTCGCCGAGGCGATCCTCGACCGGAATCTCGAAATTCTCGAAGAACAACTCGTTGGAATCGACGGGCTTGCGGCCCATCTTCTCGATCTCATGCACCGTGACGCGCTTGCGGTCGAAATCCGTGTAGAACAGGCTCAAGCCCTGCGTCGGCGTCCGCACCTCTTCCAGCGGCGTGGTGCGCGCCAGCAGCAGGATCTTGTTGGCGACCTGGGCGGTCGAGATCCAGACCTTCTGGCCGTTGACGACATATTTGTCGCCGCTGCGCACCGCGCGGGTCTTGAGTTGCGTGGTGTTGAGGCCGGTGTTCGGCTCGGTCACCGCGAAGCAGGATTTGTCGGCGCCGGAAATGATCGGCGGCAGCATCCGCGCGCATTGCTCCTTGCTGCCGAACACCACCACCGGATTGAGCCCGAACACGTTCATGTGGACGGCAGATGCGCCGGACATGCCGGCGCCGGATTCCGCGATGGTCCGCATCATGATCGCGGCGTCGGTGATGCCGAGCCCGGAGCCGCCATATTCCTCGGGGATGCAGATGCCGAGCCAGCCGGCATCGGCCAGCGCCTTGTGGAAGTCGGCCGGGAAGCCGCCCTCCTTGTCTTTCTTCAGCCAATAGGCATCGTCGAACCGCGTGCAGATCTTGCCGATCGCGTCGCGGATCGATTCCTGATTGGCGGAGAGCGCGAAATCCATCGGTGTCGGTTTCCTATGCTTCAGGCGCGGTCTTGGTGACGCCGTCGCGGATCAGCGCGGCGATTTCATCCGCCGAAAATCCGGCCTCGCGCAGCACTTCCGCGCCGTGCTCGCTCAGCCGCGGCGCCAGCCGTTCTGGTTTGACCGGCGTATCCGACGAAAGTGGCGGGAACGCGCATGCTGCGGATCGCGCCTTCGGTCGGATGCTCGACCACCGGAAAGAAATTCGTCGCCTGCAGATGCGGGTCGCTCAGGATGCTTTCGAGATTGTGCATCGGCAAGGTCGGGATATCGGCCTTGTCGAGCAGTTCAGCCCATTCCGCGGTGGTGCGCTCCAGCAGCATTCGCGCCAGTTCGGCATAGACCACGTCGATATTTTGCGCGCGGGCGGCGAAGGTCGCGAATTTGGGATTGGTGCGGAGATCGTCGCGACCGGTCGCCTCGAAGAAACTGGCCCATTGCTTGTCGTTGTAGACGATCACGCAGATATAGCCGTCGGATGTCTTGTAGGGCCGGCGATCCGGCGACAAATGCCGGGCATAGCCTCCCTTGTCGAGCGGCGGCTCGTAGGTCAGGCCGCCCATGTGGTCGCCCATCACGAAGCTGGTCATCGTTTCCAGCATCGGAATATCGACGCGCTGGCCCCGGCCGGTGCGCTCGCGGTGAACCAGACTGGCCAGAATGGCGCCGACGGCGTGGGTGCCGACGATGCGGTCGACCAGCGCGTTCGGCACATAGCGCGGCGTGCCGTCGCCGCCGATCGCCATCAGATGCGCCAGCGCCGAGCCGCCCTGGATCAAATCGTCATAAGCGGGTTTGGCAGCGTAGGGGCCGTCCTGGCCGAAGCCGAACACGCCGGCATAGATCAGCCGCGGATTGAGTTCTGAAATGACGTCGTAGCCGAGCTGCAGCCGCGCCATCGCCTGCGGCCGCACGTTGTACATCAGCACGTCGGCGGTCTCGATCAGCCGCAGCACGGCATCGCGGCCGGCCGGCTTTTTCAGGTCGAGCGCGATGCTGCGTTTGCTCCGGTTGGTGTTGAGGAACACCGGGCCCATGCCGGGATGGCGAGTCGGCCCGATGTGCCGCGTAATGTCGCCGTCGGGCGATTCCACCTTGATGACGTCGGCGCCGTAATCGCCGAGCATCTGGGTCGCATAGGGCCCCATCAGCACGGTGGTCATGTCGATGACCTTGATGCCTTCCAACGGTCCCATGCTGCGCTGCGCTCCCAAAATGCGGCGCGTTTTCAAGACGCCATGTCCCGGTCAGGTAACGTCAGCGCGGACGTAAGATCAAGCGTTGCCGGGGTATGGCCGTATGCGCGGGCTGGACTCGCGTAGGGTGGGCAAAGCGACCCCGTACTGCGTAGCTCAACGAGCGAAGGCGGAAGCGTGCCGCACCACCAAGCATCATGCTGCGACCGGTGGGCACGGCGCAAACGCGCCTTTGCCCACCCTACGACTCTTCGTAATTACTTCGCCGGCTCCAGCACCGAGACGTAATTCGCGACCGCGGCGCCGCCCATGTTGAAGATGCCGGCGAGCTTGGCGTTCTTGATCTGCATGCCCTCGGGCGCCTGGCCGATCAGCTGCATCGCGCTCAGCACGTGCATGGACACGCCGGTGGCGCCGATCGGATGGCCTTTGGCCTTGAGGCCGCCGGACGGATTGACCGGCAGCTTGCCGTCCTTCTGGGTCCAGCCTTCCTTGATGGCGCGGGCGCCCTGCCCGCGCGGCGTCAGGCCCATCGCTTCATATTCGATCAGTTCGGCGACGGTGAAGCAGTCGTGGGTTTCGACGAAGGACAGATCGGACAGCTCGACGCCGGCCTTTTGCAGCGCCTGCTGCCAGGCCACGGTGCAGCCTTCGAACTGCAGAATGTCGCGCTTCGACATCGGCAGGAAATCCTGCGCATGCGCGGTGGCGCGGAAGTTGACCGCCTTGCCCATCGTCTTCGCGGTCTCGGAATCGGTCAGCACCAGGGCCGCCGCGCCGTCGGACACCAGCGAGCAATCGGTGCGCTTCAAGGGACCGGCGACGAACGGATTCTTCTCGCTCTCGGCGCGGCAGAACTCGAAGCCGAAATCCTTGCGCATCTGCGCATAGGGATTGGCGACGCCGTTCTTGTGGTTCTTGGCGGCGATCATCGCCAGCGCATCGGACTGGTCGCCGTATTTCTGGAAATACGACTGCGCGATCTTGCCGAACACGCCGGCAAAACCGCCGGGGGTGTCGCCATCCTCAGGCAGATACGACGCCTTCAACAGGTTCTTGCCGATCTCGGGTCCGGGTGTGCGGGTCATCTGCTCGACGCCGACCACCAGCACGATCTTGGCATTGCCCGAAGCGATGGCGCGGACGCCCTGCTGCACCGCCGCCGATCCGGTGGCGCAGGCATTCTCGACCCGGGTCGCCGGCTTGAAGCGGAACTTCGGGTCGGCCTGCAGCACCAGCGAGGCGGTAAAATCCTGCGGCGAGAAGCCGGCGTTGAAATGCCCGAGCACGATTTCGTCGACATCGCCGGCCGAAATGCCGGCGTCGGTCAGCGCCTCATTGGCGACCTTGACCACAAGGCTTTCCACGGTCTCGGTGTCGAACTTGCCGAACGGCGTATGCGCCCATCCGACGATGCTGGCGGTCATGGTCATTCTCCCTGTCTTGCTTCGCTAGATGTAGCCTATCGCACCGGATACTTCACGCCGGTTTCAGCAAATTCATGGCTCGGTTGCAGATAGCGGTGATGCCGTTCCAGTTGCCCGTGTTGACGTCGGACGCCGGGCATAGCCAGGAGCCGCCGACCGCGATCACGTTCGGCTCTGCGAGCCATTGTCCCGCATTGGCTTCGCCGATGCCCCCGGTCGGGCAAAATCGCATATCGGGAAACGGGCCTGCCAGCGCCCGCAGCGCCTTGATGCCGCCGGACTGCTCGGCCGGGAAAGAATTTCACGAGGTCAAACCCGTGAGCCAGCGCCAGCATCAACTCGGACGAGGTCGTGATACCCGGTGCGAACGGCAATCCGCTGGCGGCCGCGGCCTTCATAAGGTCAGGTGTACCGCCCGGACTGATGCCGAATTTGGCTCCGAGCGCCTGCGCGCGTTCGAGGTCGCGCGGGTTCAGGATAGTGCCGATCCCGACGACGGCATCGGGGACCTCCGCGAGAATGGCCTTTGCCGCCTCGATCGCGACCGGCGTGCGCAGCGTGACTTCCAGCACCCGCACGCCGCCGGCGACCAGCGCCTTCGCCAGCGGCACCGCATCCTCGCGCCGTTCGATGGTGAGAACGGGAATGACGCGGGCCGAACTCAGTAGCGCCGCGAACTCGCCGCGGGCAGGTTCGGAGGCAGGCCGGGATGCGGCGTTCATGGGGATGCCTTTCGCTGATCTGACGGCGTCGACGAATCCTGTACCGGCATCGCCTCGCGCGGGATGATGGCGCCGGGATAGCATACCACGACACCGGCAAGGCGATGGCCGGCTTGCGCGGCCTCGACCGCGGTGGCGCCCGCATGCCGGGCCGCAATATAGGCCGCGGCAAAGCTGTCGCCGGCTGCCGTGGTGTCCACGACGGTGCCCGCGACCGGTTCGGCCGCCACTTCGCTCACCAGACCTTCAGATCGGACGATGCTTCGGGGCTGATCCAGTTTCAGCACCATCTCGGGGCTGGCCATGCGCGCCATCAGATCTTGCGGACGGTCGCCGGGATACAACGGCAGCAAATCCTCGGTGGAGGCCAGCGTGATGTCGGCGATCTCGAAGGCGTCGCGAAAGGCCGCCCGCGCCACACCGAGCTCGGGCCAGCCGCGCGCGCGAAAATTGGTATCGAACGCGATGCGCGCGCCCTGCCGCCGGGCCAGTTGCAGCGCCGCGATCAGGCGCGCGCGGGCGGGCGCGGCATAGATCGACAGTGTAATGGCCGAGAAATAGATCAGCCGGTAACCGGCCAGCGATTGCAGGATGGCGGCGGTTTGCGGCAGATCCATCAGGCTGCGCGCCGCCGAATTGTCTCGCCAGTGAAAGAACTGGCGCTCGCCTCGGCTGTCGGTGCGGATCATGTAGAGGCCCGGCAATCGTCCCGGCAGCCGCGCCACCTGCCCGGTGCCGACACCTTCGGCGGTCCACGCCGCGATCATCTGATCGCTCAGGGGATCGTCGCCAAGCGCGGTGATGTAATCGACCCCAAGTCCCAGTCGCGCCAGATAGACGGCGGTGTTGAGGGTATCGCCGCCATAGCCCCGCGAGGTGAGGCCTCCCTGGGCCTCACGCAATTCGATCATGCACTCGCCGATGCAGGCCGCCGCGGTCATCGACATATCCGCACGCTTTGGTGCCGGAGCACGCTAGTCGACGAACTTGCCACCCAGTTCGTCTTCGATGTGAATCCGGATGATATCGTCGAAGGTCTTCTCGGCGGTGGTGAAGCCGAGTTGGCCGGCCCGCTTGGCGTCGAAGTTGCGCGGCCAGCCATCGACAATGCCGATGATGAACGCGTCCGGCTCGCGCTTGATCCGGGCCGCGACCTTGTCGCCGGCGACCCGCTTCAAGGCCGCGATCTGCTCGCCGACCGTGGCCGACAGGCCGGGCATCGACAGGCTGCGGCGCGGTCCGACGATCGCGGTGATCCATGGTCGCGGCGTGGAGCAGGAAGCCGACCGCCGAGCGCGGCGTCGCGTGCCAGTGCCGCACGTCGTCCGATACCGGCAGGATCGCTTCCTTGCCGGCCAGAGGCTCGCGCAGGATGTTGGAGAAAAAGCCGGACGCGGCCTTGTTGGGCAGGCCGGGCCGGATGCAGATGGTCGGCAGTCGGATGCCGATGCCTTCCATGAAGCCGCGGCGTGAATAGTCCGCCAGCAGCAATTCGCCGATCGCCTTTTGGGTGCCGTAGCTCGACAGCGGGGTATGGAAGAATTCGTCGCCGATCGCGTCGGGGAACGGCGCGCCGAACACCGCGATCGACGAGGTGAACACCACGCGCGGCTTGTAGCCGCCGCCGACCAGCCTGATCGCGTCGAACAGCATCCGGGTGCCGTCGAGATTGATCCGGTAGCCCTTGTCGAAATCGAGCTCGGCCTCGCCGGAAACGATCGCGGCGAGATGGAAGATCACGTCGGGCTTGCCTTCGACCAGCTTGGTCGGCGAAGCCCGGCATCGCGAAATCGCCGGTGACGACATGAATCGGGAAACCGGGCTTATCGGGGGTCGCCGGGGCCACCACGTCCTGCAAGGTCATCGCGGTGATGTCGGTTTTGCCGAGCCGTCCGTCGCGCAGCAGCCGCTCGATCAGTTTGCGGCCGACCATACCGGCGGCGCCCAGAACCAGAATATGCAAGGCCCAACTCCGTTTGTTCTTGTTCTAGAATATGTTGGCGTGAGGTGTGAACCTCACTTGATAAAGACCGCCGGCAACAGATCAAGTGTCGGCTGCGAGGATCACCTATTCCTTCACCGCGCCAGTCATCGCCGACACGTAGTGCTCGACGAAGAACGCGTAGAGGATGACCAGCGGCAGCGAGCCGACCAGCGCGCCCGCCATCAGCGATCCCCATTTGTAGATATCGCCGTCGACGAACTCGTTGACGATCGCCACCGGCACCGTCTTGTTCGGGGTCGATTGCAGGAAGGTCAGCGCGTAGATGAACTCGTTCCAGCACAGCGTGAACGAGAAGATGAACGCCGAGATCAGGCCCGGGAACGCCAGCGGCAGCACGATCTTGATCAGGATCTGCCAGCGGATGGCGCCGTCGATCAGGCGCACTCCTCCAGCTCGTACGGGATGGTCTTGAAGTAACCCATGAGCAGCCAGGTCGAGAACGGGATCAGCAGGGTCGGATAGACCAGGATCAGCGACAGCGGCGAATCGAACAGGCCGTAGGCCTGGATCACCGACGCCAGCGGAATGAACAGGATCGACGGCGGCACCAGATAGGCGAAGAAGATCAGGCCGCCGACCAGTTCCGCGCCCTTGAAGCGCAGCCGCACGATGGCATAGGCGGCCAGCACGCTGGCGAAGATCGACAACGTGGTGGCGCCGACCGCCACATACATCGTGTTCCAGAGCCAGCGCGGATACTGCGTCTCGAACAGCAGCTTGCTGGATGTGCTTGAAGGTCGGATGCACCACCCAGAACGGGTTGTACTTCTCCATGTCGATCAGCTGCTCGTCCGGTTTGATCGAGGTCAGGCCCATCCAGTAGAACGGGAACAGCAGCACCACCAGAATGATGAACAGCGGCAGATAGAGCGTCACCAGCCGGCGCGGCAGCGACTCCAGATAGCTCATGCCCTCGCTGTCGTCGCTCTGCCGGCGGCGGCCGGGCGAGCTTTGGATCGGCATGGGCCGGCGGTCAGTCATTGTTCGGATCCTTGCTGCCATTTCCGGCGCTGCATGCCGAACCAGGAGATCGCGATCGCCGCCGAGCAGGAACGGGATCATCGCGGTGGCGATCGCGGCGCCCTCGCCGAGCCGGCCGGAGATGATGCCGCGCTGATAGCTACAGCGTCGCCATCAGATGCGTGGCGTTCACCGGGCCGCCGCGGGTCATCGCCCAGACCAGCTGGAAATCGGTGAACGTGAACAGCACCGAGAAGGTCATCACCACCGCGATGATCGGCGTCAGCAGCGGATAGGTGATGTAGCGAGAAGCGCTGCCAGTTGGTGGCGCCGTCGAGCGTCGCGGCTTCATAGAGCGACGGCGACACCGTCTGCAGGCCGGCCAGCAGCGTGATCGCGACGAACGGCACGCCGCGCCAGATATTGGCGAAGATCACGCTGCCGCGCGCCCAGTTGGCATCGCCGAGGAAGTTGATGTTGTGGTCGATCAGGCCGAGCTTGATCAGCGACCACGAGATGATCGAGAACTGGCGTCGTAGATCCACCAGAACGCGATCGCCGACAGCACCGTCGGCACGATGAACGGGATCAGCACGATCGAGCGGATGATCGCCTTGAACGGCATGTGCCGGTTCAGCAGCAGCGCCAGATAAAGCCCGATCGCGAATTTGATGGCGCTGGCGATGACCGTATAGAGCAGCGTGTTGAACACCGAGAGCCAGAAGATCGAGTCGTCCCAGAGCCATTCGTAGTTCTCCAGACCGACGAAAACGCCGGTGCGGCCGATGCGCTCGTCGGTGAAGCTCATCCAGACGCCCGAGCCCCAGCGGATAGGCCAGGAACAGGATCAGGAACGCCGCCGCCGGCAGCATGAACCATAGCGCCATCCAGTTCTGGTTGATTTTCAGCCGCTCCCACAGGAAGGCGTCTCAACGCTGGCGGCCTGCATCGGCGCCGATGTTTGAAGGGTGCTCATTCCGTTCCAGTTCCAGGTCGAAAGACGACGCGCCAATGATTTGATTAAAAATGCGCCGGCGCGGCGGACCGCGCCGGCGTTTGTCGGCTACCGGAAGATGCGCTTGGCGGAACGCTCCGCCGAGGCCATCGCGGTCTTCACGTCTTCACGGCCGGTGCAGTAGTTGGCGAACATGTCGACCACCACGAAGTCGGCGATCGCGGATGCGGCGTTCTCGCCCATCTTGCCGATGCCGGCCGGCGTCACGCGCGGTCTCGGCCACGTTGCGGTAAGGCGTCGTTCTTGGGGTCGGCAGTCCAGATCGGGTTCTTCTCGTAGCCGAGCAGGAACGGCGACAGATAGCCCTGCGCCGCCTCGACCCAGGGATCGAACTGCGTCGGTTCCATCATGAAGGCGGTGAACGCCTTGCAGGCCTGCGGGAACTTGGTGAAGTTGTAGACCAGGATCGGGAAGCCGAGATGCAGTTCGCGCGTCTTGCCGTCGACACCCGCCGGCAGATGGGCGTGGTTCATGTCCTCGGCGATCTGCGGATTTTCCTTCTTCGCCGTGACGTAGATCGAGATGCCGTTGGCTGGTCAGGTAGAGCTGCCCGGCCAGGAACGCCTTGTTGTTGGAGCTGTCGTTCCAGGACGCGGTGCCCGGGACGAAATTGTCGTAAAGCCCCTTGACGTATTCCAGCGCCTTGGCGGTCTCCGGCGAGTTGATGACGACCTTGTTGTCCTTGTCGATCAGATTGCCGCCATGGGCCCACAGCGCCCAGTGCAGCCAGCCATTGGCGTCGCCCGAGGCGTGGCCGAGCGCGAAGCCGGCCGGGGTGCCGTTCTTGTTCAGGCCCTTGACCAGATCGGCAAAGCCGCCGAGGTCCTTGGGAAACTTGCTTGTGGCCGGCCTTTTCCATCGCGGAGATTCGGTAGTTGACCAGGCCGCCGGTAGCGGCGACGGGAATGCCGATCCATTTGCCTTCGAACTTGCCGTAGGCCTCACCCGAGGCCGACCAGCCGCCGCATTTCTTGCCGAGATAGTCGGCCACGTCGGTCATATCGACGCATTTGTTCGGGAACAGGAACGGCAGCGTGTAAAGGCCCCAGACCATGTCGAGGCCCTGCCCGGTATTGGCCGCGACCGAGGCCTTGGGCTGGATGTCGTCGTAGGATTCGTTGGAGACGTTGATCGTGACGCTGGTGGCCTTCTGGAAGGCATCGACGATCTTCATGAAGGCGACGTCTTCGGCTTCGACGAAGCGCTTCCAGCGCAGCAGATTGATCTTGGCGCCCGGCTCCGGTTTCCACTGCGCGTCCTGCGCCCAGGCCTTGGCGTAGCCCAGAAGCTGCTCACTCGACATGGTCGCCGCCGCGGCCAGGAGGGTGGCGCCGCCCTTGAGCAGAGACCGCCGGTCCGGTGTAAGGATGGTCATCTCTCGTATTCTCCCTTGTGTTATTGGTTCGTTGATCGACCAATTGCTGTTTTGAACTTTAGATGCGCTGGAATTGCTGAAGTCTGATCAGTTCGTCTAGTTCGAGAGCCGCTTGCCGGTGCCGCCATCGAACAGATGCACCAGCGACGGATCGGGCTTGAGTCGGACCCTGTCTCCCGGGCTGAATTGATGGCGCTCGCGGAACACGGCCACTACCTGCTCGCCGCCGAGCTTGGCGAACACCTGGGTCTCCGATCCGGTCGGCTCGACCACCACGATCTCGGCTTCGGCGCCGTCATCGGCGATGGTGAAATGTTCGGGCCGCACGCCATAGACCACCGGCAGGCCGTCGGAATTGGCCGGCGCGGATCGCAACGGCAGCTTGAGGCCGTTGGGACCTTCGAACGTGGCGCTGCCGTTGACCTTCACGTTGCCCTTGAGGAAATTCATCGCCGGCGAGCCGATGAAGCTGGCGACGAACTGGTTGTCGGGCCGGTCGTAGAGCTCGAGCGGCGAGCCGATCTGCTCGACGATGCCGTCATGCATCACCACGATCTTGTCGGCCATGGTCATGGCCTCGATCTGGTCGTGGGTGACGTAGACCGTGGTGGTCTTCAGCCGCTGATGCAGTTCCTTGATTTCGGTGCGCATCGCCACCCGCAGCTTGGCGTCGAGGTTGGACAAGCGGCTCGTCGAACAGGAACACCTGCGGATCGCGCACGATGGCGCGGCCCATCGCGACGCGCTGGCGCTGGCCGCCGGACAATTGCCGGGGATAACGATCCAGCAGCGGGGTCAGGTCGAGGATCTCGGCGGCGCGCTTGACGCCACTCTTGATTTCCTCGGGCTTGGCGCCGCGCAGCTTCAGGGAAAAACCCATATTGTCGGCGACCGTCATATGCGGATAGAGCGCATAATTCTGGAACACCATCGCGATGTCGCGCTCTTTGGGCTGGACGTTATTGACGACGCGGTCGCCGATCGAAATCGTCCCTGACGTGATGTTTTCCAGCCCCGCCAGCATCCGCAGCAGGGTCGACTTGCCGCAGCCGGACGGCCCGACCAGAACCACGAAAGCGCCGTCTTCGATCGGAATCGAGACGCCGTGCAAAACCTCAAAGCCACCAAACGATTTGCGGACGTCGCGAATCTGCACCGACGACATACTTCTAGCCCTCCCAAAATACCTGTTTTCGCGATTGTCGCGTTCTTGCTCTTGTTAGCCGGGGGTCTTATCAGACTTTTCCGGCGATGTCGTTGGATCAAAGTCGTATTGAAGCCGCGTCCAGGTCGTCAACATTGCGATCAGGGTGGCGGCGTGCAAACATCGTCGGCCGATACGAACATTTCGCACAAAAATAAGGCGCGTGCGCTGCGGGAGAAATCATGGACAAGCCGCTTAACGGGACCAAACGCAAGCTCCGCTCCAGCGAGTGGTTCAACAACCCGCATAACCCCGGCATGACCGCGCTCTATCTGGAGCGCTACCTCAATTATGGCCTGACCCGGCACGAATTGCAGTCCGGCAAGCCGATCATCGGCATTGCCCAGACCGGCAATGATCTCTCGCCGTGTAATCGCCATCACCTCGAGCTGGCGAATCGGGTGCGTGAAGGCATCCGCGCGGCCGGCGGTCTGGCGATGGAATTCCCCGTGCATCCGATCCAGGAGACCGGCAAGCGCCCGACCGCGGCGCTGGACCGCAACCTCGCCTATCTCGGCCTGGTCGAAATTTTGTTCGGCTATCCGCTCGACGGCGTGGTGCTGACCACCGGCTGCGACAAGACGACGCCAGCCTGCATGATGGCGGCGGCGACCGTCAACATGCCGGCCATCGTGCTGTCGGGCGGCCCGATGCTCAACGGCTGGTTCAACGGCCAGCGCACCGGATCCGGCACCGTGGTCTGGAAGGCGCGCGAGCAGCTCGCCGCCGGCGAGATCGACTATGAGGAATTCATGAACATCGTGGCGTCCTCGGCGCCCTCAGTCGGCCATTGCAACACCATGGGCACCGCCTCGACCATGAACTCGCTTGGCCGAGGCGCTCGGCATGTCGCTGCCCGGCTGCGCGGCGATTCCGGCGCCCTATCGCGAGCGCGGCCAGATCGCCTATGAGACCGGCACCCGGATCGTCGAGATGGTGTGGGAGGATCTGAAGCCGTCCGACATCCTGACCCGCGAGGCATTCGAGAACTGCATCGTGGTCAATTCGGCGATCGGCGGCTCGACCAACGCCCCGATCCACATCAACGCGCTGGCCCGCCACATCGGCGTCGAGCTGTCGATCAAGGATTGGCAGAAAGTCGGCCACGAAATCCCGCTGCTCGTGAACATGCAGCCGGCCGGCTTCTATCTCGGCGAGGAATTCCACCGCGCCGGCGGCGTGCCCTCGGTGGTGCGCGAATTGATGGCGCACAAGCGCATCCACGAGGGCGCCCTCACCGTCAACGGTCGCACCATGGGCGACAATTGTCGCGCCGCGCCGAAGCCCGACAGTGACGTGATCTGGAATTACGACAAGCCGCTGGTC
This sequence comes from uncultured Alphaproteobacteria bacterium, assembly GCA_963845435.1. GTDB lineage: Bacteria > Pseudomonadota > Alphaproteobacteria > Rhizobiales > Xanthobacteraceae > Bradyrhizobium. Next base: position 220,835 of record CAWJSD010000013.1, on the reverse strand, counting down.
AAGGACGCCGGCTTCCTGGTGCTGAGCGGCAATCTGTTCGAATTCGGCGATCATGAAGACCAGCGTGATTTCGAAGGAATTCCGCGAGCGCTATCTGGCCAATCCGAAGGACCTGAACGCCTTCGAGGGCCGCGCCATCGTGTTCGAGGGTCCGGAGGATTATCACCACCGGATCGAGGATCCCGCGCTCGAGATCGACGAGCACTGCATCCTGTTCGTGCGCGGCACCGGCCCGATCGGCTATCCCGGCGGCGCCGAAGTCGTGAACATGCAGCCTCCCGCCGCCCTGATCAAACGCGGCATCCTCGCCCTGCCCTGCATCGGCGACGGCCGCCAGTCCGGCACCTCGGGGTCGCCCTCGATCCTCAACGCCACGCCGGAAGCCGCCGCGGATGGCGGGCTGGCGATCCTGAAAACCGGCGACAAGGTTCGGATCGACCTCAACAAGGGCAGCGCCAACATCCTGATATCGGACGAGGAGCTGAAGCGCCGGCGCGCCGAACTGAAGGCCAATGGCGGCTTTCCGATTCCGGCGCACCAGACCCCGTGGCAGGAGCTGTATCGCTCGACCGTCGGCCAGCAGGCCACTGGCGCCTGCATGGAATTCGCCACGCGTTACCACGACATCGCCGGCAAGGTCGGCGTGGCCAGGGATAATCATTAGGCAGCACCCGTCATTGCGAGCGTAGCGAAGCAATCCAGGGGCCTCGCGTACCGGAGCCCTGGATTGCTTTGTCGCTTCGCTCCACGCAATGACGGGAATTTCAAAGGAGAACACCATGACCGACCGCCTGAAAGGCAAACGCGCATTCGTGACCGCCGCTGCGGTCGGCATCGGCCGCGCCTGCGCGCTGGCCTTTGCGCGCGAGGGCGCCACGGTTTTCGCGACCGACATCGACGAGACCAAACTGGCGCTGCTGACCAAGGAAGGCATCGCCGAAGTGGCGCGGCTCGATGCGCGCGACACCGAGGCGGTGACCGAAATGGCCAAGCGCGTCGGCAAGGTCGACATCCTGCTCAACGCCGCCGGCTTCGTGCATCACGGCACCGTGCTGGAATGCTCCGACGCCGACTGGGATTTTTCGTTCGACCTCAATGTCAAATCGCAGCACCGCACCATCAGGGCGTTCCTGCCGGCAATGCTGGAAGGCGGCGGCGGCTCGATCGTCAACATCTCCTCGGCCGCCGGCGTGTTCAAGGCCGCGCCCAACCGTTACGTCTACGGCGCCACCAAGGCCGCCGTCGCGGCGCTGACCCGCGCGGTCGCCACCGATTTCATCACCAAGGGCATCCGCTGCAACTGCATTTGCCCCGGCACCATCGAAACACCCTCGATGCTCGACCGCGCCGCCGCGGCCGGCCCCAACGGCCGCGAGATGTTCGTGGCCCGGCAGCCGATGGGCCGCCTCGGCACCGCCGACGAAATCGCGATGCTGGCGGTATATCTGGCCAGCGACGAGAGCGCGTTCACGACCGGCGTCGCACATGTCATCGATGGCGGCTGGACGTTGTGAATTTGCCAGTCTGGACAGGCCCGGCAACAAGACGAAGCCTCATCCTGAGGAGCGCGTCTTCGCGCGTCTCGAAGGATGAGCAACACGTGCCGCCATGGTTCGAGACGCGCGCAACAGCGCGCTCCTCACCATGAGGACTTTGACAGCAGAGGAAACACACCCATGAACAAGATCGATCTGAACGGCCGCTGCGCCGTCGTTACCGGTGGGGCGCAGGGATTCGGACGCGCAATCACCGAGCGCTTCGTGGCATCCGGCGCCAAGGTCGCGATCTGGGATCATGACCAGCCGTTCGCCGAACGCACGGCCAAGGAAATCGGCGCCGGCGTGACCGCCATCAAGGTCGACGTCTCCGATCTCGGCGCGGTCGAAGCCGCGCGCGACGCGACGGTGAAGGCGCTCGGCAAGATCGACATCCTGGTCAACAACGCCGGCATCGCCGGCGTCAACAAGACCGTGTGGGAGACCGACCTGGAGGAATGGCGCAAGGTGCTGCGCATCAACCTCGACGGTCCCTTCATCTGCTGCAAGGCGATCGTGCCCGAGATGCTCAAGCATGGTTACGGCCGCATCATCAACATCGCCTCGATCGCCGGCAAGGAAGGCAATCCGAACGCATCGCATTATTCGGCGTCCAAGGCCGGCGTGATCGCGCTGACCAAATCGCTCGGCAAGGAACTCGCCGGCCACAACATCGCGGTCAATGCGGTGACCCCGGCCGCCGCCAAAACCGCGATCTTCGACCAGATGACCCAGCAGCACATCGACTTCATGCTGTCGAAGATTCCAAAAGGCCGCTTTGTGCTGGTGGAAGAACTGGCGGCGATGGTGGCCTGGCTGGCCTCGGAGGATTGCGCGTTCTCGACCGGCGCGGTGTTCGACATTTCCGGCGGCCGCGCGACCTATTGAGAGGATCACGTGATCAGGGAAGGCGGATGCCTGTGCGGCGCGGTGCGCTTCAAGGCCGAGGGCGAACCGATCAATGTCCGGATCTGCCATTGCCGCAATTGCCAGAAGGCGATGGGATCTCCGTTCTATGCCCGCGCGCTGTATCCGCAGAGCGCGCTCGCGATCGAGGGTGAAACCGTCAACTATCCCTCGTCGAAGACGCTCGGCCGGGTGTTTTGCAAGGCATGCGGCACACGGTTGTTTTCGTGGCGCAGCAACGGCACAGCGGCCGGTGTCGCGTTGGCGACGTTCGACGACCGCGACGCCTTCGCGCCGACCGAACACATCTGGGTCAGCGAAAAGATGCACTGGGTGACGCTGGACGATGGTTTACCACAATACCCGCAGGCGGTTCCGGCTTGAGGCGATTGCGTGTTAAGCCTGACGGTCACCTCAATCGGACAGGACCCTGGCTTGCTCTCCAACACCACCCTTTATTCGATCTCGATCTGGGTGATCCCGCTGGTGCTCGCGATCACCTTGCACGAGGCGGCGCATGGCTATGTCGCGCATCATTTCGGCGACAATACCGCCTGGGAGCGCGGCCGCGTCACCCTCAACCCGCTCAAGCACATCGATCCGTTCGGCACCCTGCTGCTGCCGGCGATCCTTCTGATCTCGCATTCGCCGTTCCTGTTCGGCTACGCCAAACCGGTTCCGGTCAATTTCCGCGCGCTCAATCATCCCCGGCTCGATATGGTCTGGGTGGCGCTGGCCGGCCCCGTGACCAATATCGCGCTGGCGCTGATCGCGGCGGCCGGGTTCCATCTGCTCGGTCTCGCGCCGGAAAAATCGGCGCAATGGTTTTCCGACAATTTGAAAAACGCACTTGTTATCAACGTCGTGCTGGCCGTTTTCAACATGCTGCCGATCCCGCCTCTGGATGGCGGCCGGGTCGCGGTCGGGTTGCTGCCCAATGTGCTCGCGGTCCCGTTGTCCCGGCTGGAACCCTACGGCATGCTGATCCTGATCGGCTTTCTGATCCTGCTCCCGATGCTGGGCAACCAGCTCGGTCTAAATCTTGATGTTATTTCCACCATATTGCGTACAGTGACCGGCTATGTGATCCAGCTACTTCTGCTCGTGACCGGCAACGCGTAGTGCTGTCGGAGCTCTCTTAATTAGCTGCCCGTAGTTCAACGATCCGCCCGAGGCCATCTTGATCAAAGCCGCCGACATGATGATCGCACGCCGTGCCGACACCAAGGCGCGCGCCGATTTTGCGACCTGGAAGATGATGGCCAAGCTCAACGGTGCGTCGGCCCTCCCTGCCGAGGCCCAGACTTTCCTGACCAGCTACCGGGAATTGCTCAAGCAGTTGCCGGACGCGGAAGCGAGCGACGCCACCATCAACCTGATGTACCGGGCCTATTATGCCGAGATGGGCGGCAAGGGCATCGCGCCCGACGTGCGGACCCAGCCGAGCCAACCCGTCACCGACAATGTCACCGCATTCAAGCGCCCGGTGCCGCAGAAGGCCAAGGCCAAGACCGGCCCCGACGGCAAGCCCCGCCTCCCGGTCGCGCTGATCTTCGCCTGCCTTTGCGTTGTTTATGTCGGGTTCCGGTATTACTGGCGCTGAAATCAGCCCGGCTGACCACGGCCGTTTGCCGTCTTCGGATGACTGCCGGCACTCCGCTGCCGAACTGTATGCAAGCCGAGGTAAACAGCTAAACTTTCGGCTTTCCCGAAATCACGGTGCCGTGCTCTGATTCCCGAATCAGGGGAACGGAAATGGCTTACAGGATCAGCGCCGTGACGGGCAAAGGCTCGGCCGTCTCGGTCATCGTCGAGACCGCCGAAGCGGCGCTGGTCAAGATCGCGGAATATCGCGAGGACGGCTTCACGGGCATTGCGGTACGGGACATCGAGGGGGCGCAGGTCGATCCGGACCTGTTGCTCCGGGGCGCGTGAACCATAAGCGCTCACCGGCCTCGGCCGCCAATTCGCTAAACTTGGCGCCTCAATTCTAACTTTGGATCTTACTTCCCGTTCTTGAAATGCACTGTGGCTTTTGACGGTACCGCCGAAAGATCGCGATACATCCTGACTGCAGTAATCCCCCATAATTCGAGGGCTTATATATCGCCTTGTTTCGCCACGCTCCGCCCTGCCCTTACTCAAGCCGGATGATTTTGTTGGTGCTTCCGGTACAGCTTCCAAATTGCCGTAAGCGGTGTACCATTCTCAGACTTTCAAACTGGGGAGGACAACGATGAAGATAGTTGCCTTAACTGTTTTGTTTGCATTTTTAGCTCTGTCGATCACGACGAATGCCAAGGCTGCAGCACCCGGCGCGATGAGCGGGAAGTCTGACTACGGGTCGAAGGGTTACGACCAGGCCGCTAAAGAAAAGACGGCCAAGCCAGCCAAGATGAAGAAGCAGAAATAGTTTTGTTGAACTGGGATCGGTGCAGTCACTGATCCCTTTTCAGCTTCCGCCTGCCCCAATGCGTTTCCTTACGATCCGAGAGCACCTTCGGCTTTCCATGATTTATTGCCCGCAGCATTGCGACGCGGGCATGAAGCTACGGCCCTCGACCTTCGGCGGCCATGATCAGCGCTTCGACCGCGACCTGACGGTGGGGCAGCGACTGTTGAGCCTTCGGTACTTGGTAATCAGGTTAGCCGCATCACGCTGCGTCAGGCAGCCGGGTACGGGGTCTTCGAAGGGATCGGACCAACTCAATCCGCGTCAGTGTCTGCAGCACGTTCGCCAACCATCTCGACGCGCTGAGATCGATGGGCCGCAAACCAAAGCCTCATCAACTCGCCGTCAGCATCATTGGCGGCAACGAGCCTGGCGAGTTGCTTGCGCCCCGCATACAGGGTCGATCGTTTTGATCTCATCATTCGGCAGAGACCAACAGAACATGGTTAACCATTTATGAAGGCGGTAGCGCGTCGCACTTAATGTTCCAAAGTAAACGAACCGCACGAAACTGTGACACCCGACCGGGCATCAACTACCGCAAGGCAACCGGATCGGAACTACTATTTCGACGTCAAGAATGGTCAGGACGCACCGCCGACCAATCCGCGATGCGTCGATGTCCGCACAGCGACAGGCAAAATATCGGCAAGGTGGCTATCAAGATGAAACGTTAGATCACTAACGAGAGATGCTCATTATTCCGTCATGCGCTTATCCGACAAGATAGCTTTGAGATCTACTTCACGATGGTTGAGATCCGTGACTTTCACGATGTCATCTCTCTGGAGCTGCTCAACTAGCTTCTGGGCGTCCACCGCTGTGCGAGCCACCACAGTCAGAGCGCCACATTTGACAAGGTAAGTCATCGCGGAAGGCTGCGCCCCGCCCAAGGAGTCGACAACCTATTTGTTTCCGGGGCGGCCGGGAACTTTCGGCGTAGCGGGATGGCGGGACGTGAATGTGTCCAGCAATGCTGGGTCTACCGTTTGGTAGATGCGCTAAGGCGGCTGCCGCAAGCCAGGCGAGTTGAGCCAGTCGTTCATGTGCGCTGCCGCATCCGTGTCCCTTGCCTGCTGCAGCAACTGATCGCGTTCGGGACCAGGAGGCAGGGCTTCGCCTCAAGGCGTAGCCGCTCTGACTCAGCCGCGAGCCGCTCATCCAGGGAAAAGGTCTGCTTGAAACGACGTCGACGTTCTGTCACGCGCTGCTACAGCTTCAACTGATCTTCGATATCGAGCACCAGCACCGTCAGCCGTTCCTGCGTCAGCGGATCAGTTGGTTCTTTCGCCATCCGGCGCGCTTGCGCAAGCCGGCGCTCGAGTTCTTTACGGTCAATGTCTGCGAGCATGCTTCCTCAATCCTGCCGACGCTTGAGATGAACGACAAGCCGGTCGCGATGCCAAAGCTCAACGTCGTGGCCATCGACAAGTTGCCTCGCTTGCTCAATAGCGGCGTCGTCGTCGGCACAATCTATGGGAACAAATCTGTCGAAGTGCCCATCAGGACTGACGATAAAAGCACGGTAGTCCGGCATAGATGCTCCCAGCGAGGGCGGGAGCACGGCGGCCACCAGTCACCGAAAAAAGCCACGGACGGGTCGGTGATGGTGCTGCGTTAGCACGGGCAGATGCGGCTGTCGGTCCGCTGCCCGACATTGGCGGCATCGTTATTTACCACCGATGCTATGGCGCCGGCCGTGCAACGTTCGCCTGTCGCCGGTCAGTCGCCCGGCATAATCGTCGATGCCGTCGATCAGATCCTCGGCGGGAACGCCGGCCTTCTTGTCGAAGATGAGATAACGACGTAGCCGGCGCAGCTCCTCTAGGTCAGCGGCAACGGCCTGGGCGCGCATCTCTTCACGCATCTTCTGCAAGCGCTCTTGATGCGACGCTCTCGCGGCGGCGCGGTTCTCGGTCTTCGTCATCGCACCATCGAAGCGTTGCACTCATCAGGAGTCAAAACCGATTTGCCTATCTGCCTACTCAACGACAAGTAGGTAGGTAGACGGTTGAGATAATTGATAAATCTGGATTGACTGCAGTTCCTGTCCAGGCGCTGGTGCTTAGCGTCCGCGGTATTGGCGCGGCGATATTGGAGTCGGCATCACGATGAACACGAACCCGATTGGAAGAAAATATCTAAGTATAAAAATGAATTAGTAGGTATTTCTACTTCCCGTTCTTGAAATGCACTTCGAGACTGAACGGGAATTGATCGTCCGTCAGCTTGGCCGGCGGCGGCGGCACGGGATCGGAGCGGCGGACCATCGCCAGGGCGGCCTCGTCATACAGCGGATCGCCGGATGATTCCGCGACCGCAACCGAAAGCACATGACCGAGACGATTGAGCACCAGGCTGATCTTCACCTTGGCGGTCTTGCTCTTCTCGACCACCGGGAAGCGTTTGTGCAGTTCAAAATAAGCACTGACCTTGCGGCCCCAATCGGCGGTCAGCCTTTCCTTGTCCTTGCCCAGCCCGATATTCGGCGCGGTCGTGGTCGCGCCTTCCTGGGCGTTTTCGAGCCGCTGCTGTGCGGTCGCCACCTGCGCCGCCGACTCAGGCGAAGCCACACTCTGCTGGGTCTGGACCTTCGGATCGTCTTCGGTCGGCTTCTCTGACTTAGTCTCCGTCACCACCCGGTCCGGATCCTCGGTTTCGGTCGGCTTGTCCTGGGGCAGATCGGTCGGCTTGGTCTCCGCCTTCTGATCCGGCATCGGCGGCGAAGCGGCCTGCTCGTCGGCATCCGGGCCCGGCGGCAGATCGGTGTCGTCGGTATGCGGCGAGGTCCATTCGACCCCGACCTCGACCGCGTTGGCGCCGAGCGCATCGTCGCCGCCGTCGACCCTCATCCGCTCCAGCACCAAAGCGGCGCAGGCCAGATGCAGCACGAGTGCACCCACCGCCGCGCAGACCCAAAGCGCCCGCGACGGCTTCCGGTCGATCGTTAGCGCTGACAGCGTCAGGTCAGACATCGGCTAAAAGTCTCTGGGCTCAAGGCTTTGGGGCTTCGGCCGGCGGGGTTTGCGCGGCGTCGTCGGGGACACCCTCGAGCGCCACCAGCTTCATACGATAATTACCCTTGCGCAGGATTTCGAGCACATCCATCAGTTCGCCGTAAGGTACCTGCCGGTCGGCACGCACGAACACCAGTCGCTCCGAATTATTCGCGGCCGCGGCATCGAGCGTGTTGATCAGGTCGGTCCGTCGCACCGGATTTTCGCCGATGGCCAGGGTCAGGTCCGGCTTGATGCTGACATAGACCGGCTTGTCCGGCTTCTTCTGCGGGGTCGCGGTCGACGACGGCAGGTCGATCGGAAGGTCGACGGTCGACAACGGCGCCGCCACCATGAAGATGATCAGCAGAACCAGGATGACGTCGATAAACGGCGTGACGTTGATCTCATGGGTTTCCCCGAAATCATCGTCTTCGATTTCGCTTTCGGAGAGCGAGATCGCCATCGCCTACTCCGCCGCTGACGCGCGCGAACGCGGATTGCCGGCCGCGCTGACATGGGTGCGGTCGAGGTCGCGCGACAGCAGACGCGCCGCAGCGCCGGAGGCGCGGCTGACCAGCTCCAGGTAGCCTTTGGTGACGCGCGAGAAATGATTGTAGATGATGACCGCCGGAATCGCCGCGACCAGACCGCACGCGGTGGCGAGCAGAGCCTCGGCGATACCCGGAGCCACCACGGCCAGATTGGTGGTCTGCGATTTCGAGATGCCGATGAAGCTGTTCATGATGCCCCAGACGGTGCCGAACAGGCCGACGAACGGCGATGTCGCGCCGATGGTGGCAAGCAGTCCCATGCCGACCCGGATGCGGCGGCCTTCGGCGCGCACGATTTCGGAAAAGCTCGACGCCGCACGTTCCTTGATACCGTCGTCGCTGGAAATCCCGGCCGACAGCCGTGCCTCGCCCATTGCCGCCGCCAGCAGCGCCGAAACCACTGTTCCCTTCGAGCCCAGCGTGAACTGCGCCTCCGCCAGCGATCGCGCATCGGCGATCTTGCGTAACGCACCGCGCAATTTGGTCTGCACCACCGACAACTCGACCATTTTGGCGATGAAGCAGGTCCAGGTGACCAGAGAGGCGAAAGCCAGCCCGATCATGACCGCCTTGACGATGATGTCGGCCGACATGAACATCGACCACGGCGACAGTTCATGCAGGGCAGCCTTCACGGCCCTGACGTTGTTGCCTTCCGCGGGTTGGCCGGTCGCATCGGCGGCCGTCGGTGCGGGCGCCGCCGCTGCCGGGGAAGTCGCCGCAGCGGGCGATTGGCCGGCGGCGTCCGGCGCCGGCACGGCTGGCGCGACCGTCGCGGGAGACTGGGACGCGGCTTGGGCCGCTTGCGGCACGGGCCTGGCCTGCGGCGCGATTTGAGCCTGCTGCGCAGCCTGGGCCTGCGGCGCCGGGCTCTGCTGCGCGAGAACGGACGACGCCGGCCACAGCATCGCCAATGCCATCAACGCAGCACGAGGGTTAAACCGAGTCTCTTGAGGAAGTGACGTCTTCATACTTCGGCCCAGTAGCGGATCAGGTTGTGATAGATGCCGGTCAATTTGACCGTTTCGGGATCGTCGCGCCCGAGGCGCTCCACCAGAGCCTGGATCGCCGTATCGAGGTCGAAGATCAGACTGCGAGCATGGGCATCCCGTATCATGCTCTGTAGCCAGAAAAAAGATGCAACCCGGGTGCCCCGGGTTACCGGGGTGACCATATGCAAACTAGACGCAGGATAAACTACGAGATCGCCGGCCGGCAGCTTGATTTCGTGCGATCCGTAGAGGTCCTCGACCACCAGTTCGCCGCCATCGTACTCGTCCGGCTCCGATAAAAATAACGTGACCGACAGGTCAGTGCGGATGCGAAGGCCGGTCAGATGATCGCCCCGCACTGCATTATCGACATGGATGCCGAAATGGTGGCCGTCGGCCGCCGCGTAACGGTTGAACAGCGGCGGAAAGATCTGCAGCGGCACCGCCGCCGAGATGAATCGCGGGTTGGCGGTCAGCGCCGACACCACCCGCTTGCCGAGCCTGCGCGCCGTCTCGCTGTCCGGCGGCAGTTGCTCGTTCTTCTTCACCAGCGCCGACTGCGCACCGGCGGTGGAGCGACCGTCTTCCCAGCTACACTCGTCCATGATGCGGCGGAAATCCGCCACATCGCTTTTGCTCAGAACTTCGGGAACGCATATCAGCATCGCATCGCAATCAGAACCTTGCCGAGACCACCAGCGCCGCGGTGCGGCCAGGTGCTTCCAGCACGAACGGTGCCGCGCTTTGATACAGGGCGTCGTAATAGAGCTTGTTGAAGATGTTGTTGACGAACAGCTTCACGCGCCAGTTCTGGTTCAGCTTGGCTTCCGCGAAGGCATCGAAGCGCCAGTAGCTCGGCAGTTCGGTGCCCTGGTTGGCCGCCAGCAGCGTGCCGCCATAGATCTTGGAGCGGTACACCGCCTGCCCGCCAAGCTCCCACATATCGGTCAGCTGATATTTGCTGAGCATGCTGAACGACTGATGCGCGACGTTGGCAAGCGGACGTCCGATATTGGTCGGATAGAGGATCGGGTCGGCCGAAGGCGCCAGCGACTTCGTGACTTCCGACTCCATCAGCACCAGGCCGCCGAACACGCTCCATCGGTCGGTGATCTTGCCGGTGACGCCGAGGTCGATGCCGCGGATCCGATAGGCCGCGCCCGCGGTGATGCAGGACGCATTGCCCGTCGTGCCGGCAGGATACGAACATCCGGGAACCAGGGCCGCCGCGGCGGGGGTGGCGACATTCTGCGCCTCGCGCGCGTTGTCCTTGTTGGTCTGGAACAGCGCACCCGATCACCAACAAATGACGGTCGAACAGTTCCCATTTGGTGCCGATTTCGATCGCCTTGTTCTTTTCCGGTCCGTAGATCTGGGTGTTGGCGCCGTTGAGGACCGGCGAGAGGCCGCCATAGGCGGTGCTGGTGCCGTCGAACTCGGCGCCGACCGGGTTGGCCGAGGTCGCGTAAGCCACGTAGACGCTGCCGTTGGGCTGCGGTTTCAAGGTCACGCCGAGATTGTAGTTGGGAAGCCCGAAATCCGCGCTCTGCGAGCCATAGGTGCTGACGCCGCCGACGGTGCCGAATCCGGCGGTGCGGACCGTGTAGTCGTCGTAACGGATGCCGCCGTTGAGGATCAGCAAATCATGGTAGTTGGCGGTATCGATCAGATATCCGCTGTTGGTGTCGATCTTGATGTTGGTCGGCCGCCCGTTCAACGCGAGCCCGTTCGGGAACGGCGTTTCCGTGTACTGCGGACCGAACACGCTGACGCCGGCCAGCGACCCGGTGCCGTTGAAGGCGACCGGGCCCGTCGTCAGCTCGGAGCGAAGCCCGGTGTAGCTGTCGATCGACGAGCTTTCGCGGTCGATCTCGACGCCGCCGAGCAGCGTGTGATTGAAGCCCGCGGCATCGCCGAATTTGTAGGTCGCCTCGGTCTGGTTGGCGAACACGTCGGTGACCTGCAGGCGGCTCTGCGGATTGGCCGTCAGCGTATAGGCGCCGAACGGAGCACCGGCCGCGAGGGTCGGCGATTCCGGCAACGTGCCGACATAGTTCTGGGTCGAGCGCGATTCCCGGGTCTTGTTGCTGAGCATCAGATCGGGCGTGATCTGCACCTCGGCGTTGATGGTGCCGATATCCTGTCCGGTGCGGAAGAAGTCGCGATTGACGAAGCCGTAGAAATTATTGCGATTGACGCCGAACTCGGGGAACGGGCCGCCGGCGGTGGTCGCGGTGCTCGGCCGGTAGTAAGGCACGCCGAAATCGGGAATGCCGGTCAGTTCGGTGTGGATGTAGTTGCCGGTGATCTTGACCGCATCGACCGGCTTGTAGGTTGCGGCCACGAAACCGCCATTGCGGTCGTCGGTCACGAAGTTGCGGCCGGCAACGTTGGCGTCCTGGAACAGACCGCCGGCGCGGATCGCCAGCGTCGGGCTGATCACCTGGTTGACGTCGAGCTGCACCCGCTTGGTCTGAATCGGTCGCGAACGTCGTATCCATGTTGTAGAACGACTTCTCGGTGGTCGCCTGCTTGGTGACGATGTTGATCGCGCCGCCGGTGGTGCCGCGGCCGGCAAAGGACGAGCCGGGTCCGCGCAGGATTTCGACCTGCTCGGTGAAGAAGTTTTCGCGGACGCTGACGCCGGAATCGCGGACGCCGTCGATGAAGATGTCGTTGCGGGCATCGAAGCCGCGAATGAAGAAGCGGTCGCCGAAGGCGTTGCCGCCCTCGCCCGTGCCCAAGGTCACGCCGGCGGTGCTCAGGATCGCCTGCTTCAGCGTGGTGGCGTTCTTGTCCTCCAGCACTTCCTTGCTGAGCACCGTGATGGTCTTCGGCGTGTTCAGGATCGGTTCGGGAAACTTGCCCGACGCCTGCAGGTGATCGACCTTGTAGGGCGCCGCCGCATCCGCATAGGGATTGCGGTCCGGGCTGAGCGCGCCGGCATTCGGAAACGGCACCGGGGCGATCGCCACCGGCTGCGACCGCTGCGCCGCGCGCCGCAGGGCATTGCGGGCGCGGACCTGATCCGCCGTCGGCTTCGATGCGGCGGGATGCGGACGCGCGACGGGAGGCATCGACCGTCACCGGCGGCAGGTTGGATTGCTGCGCTTCGGCGGCGCCCGAAAATGACGCCACCGCCATCAGACCGACCACCGCCGAGACGGCGCGGCCGGATTGATTTTCAGATGTTTCGCCGACCGAGTTGATCACCGCGCTTGCACGCAGCGACCTCGGCGTCTTTGCCTTTTGCATCCCACTCGCCCCATAAAACCAAAATTGACAACTACTCAACGCAATGCATTTGCGATGAGCCCCACATGTTGGTTACCGAGCAGGAAAAATCCGGTCAATGCGATTGAGGCAACGGAGCGCTTGAATCTGTCCAGTTAAAAACGATTCTAAAAAAGTAGTTTTAAATCGTTCTAAATCAGAATTCGAAACGTTCTAAACTGCGCGCGACAAAGACCTGCCGGAAGGTCTTTCGTGGCGTTGTCGATGATACCACCCGGTTGACGATACCACTCAATCGTCGCTCGGCGGTTTCATCAGCGAAAACAATTCGTCGACGGTTTGCTGCGCGATCTGCCGCACGCGATCGGTGTTTTCCATCCCGGCGATGTTGACGCCCTTGACCACCGCTTTGATTTCGTCGCGAAAGTCGGTGAGGAAGCGCAAGGGATCGCGCTGTTCATTGGCGACGCGGGCAATCAGGCCGGTGAGCAAGATCTGACTGGCGAGCATGCGCCCGTTCAATTCTTCCATGATGTGTTTTCCGATCGACGTCAGGCGAATGTTGCGCGGTGATATGAACGACGCCCGCGGCGCTGCCAATCGGGATGCCGAACGCGCGATCTGGAATCATTTTAAAGAGCGATCGCCGGCGAGCGATTGCGTACGGTCACTCGACCGGTGTCATTTGGCGGCGACGTCGTCGGGTTCGCCGAGACCCTTGATGCGCTCCTTGATCGTCCGAAGCGTTTCGAGACTGGTCTGGATCGAACTGGACGGGACGTCGCTGCAGCACGTCTCCGCGATCTGGTCGCGCAAGCTGTCGAGATCGTCCACCAGTTGACGTCCGGTCGCGGTGAGAAACAGCCGGTTGGCGCGGCGGTCGCGGGGATCGTGCTGCCGCTCGAGCAGGCCGTGCTCCACCAGCCGGTCGAGCAACCGCACCAGCGAAATCGGCTGCAACTCCAGCACGTCGGCCAGGTCGACCTGCGACAGCCCCTCCTGTTCGCGCAGCCGGAACAGCACGATCCACTGCGCCCGGGTGGTGCCCCTGCCCTTGGCGCGATGGTCGATGTAGTTGCGCAGCAGCCGCGAACTCTCCACAAGTTGTGAAACGAGTTGCCGCTTCAGGTCGCGAGCGTCGGAAGACATCGGCTTGTCCGGGCTGGTTTGGGCTTGTCCGGGCTGGGCAGGTCTCCACAACCTGTCCAAATGTTAACGATTGCTCAAAGGGTAATGTGTTTACACATTAAGTGCACGCACATTATATCTGGGTATAGCTGGCCGAAATGGAACCGCTTGAAGACCCCTGCTCATACTTTATGGTGAGCCAAGCGTGCTTTATGGGGTAACGACGGGCTGTCATGACAAAATCGCGCACTTTCGTTTCGGTTGTGTTGATCGCGGCGGTTGCTGCGGGAGGTTATTACGGCTGGACCCGCTACCACAGCGGGCAGCAGACGGCAGCCGCGGCTGGCGCCAAGAAGGCGGCTCCTGCGGTTCAGGTCAGTATCGCTCCGGTCCAGAAGGCGGACTTTCCGGTCTATCTGACCGGGCTCGGCACCGTTCAGGGCTTCAACACCGTACTGGTGCGCACCCGGGTCGACGGCCAGATCGACAAGGTCGCCTTCAAGGAAGGCCAGATCGTCAACGCAGGGCGACCTGCTGGTCGAGATCGATCCCCGGCCCTATCCAGGCGGCGCTCGATCAGGCCAAGGCCAAGAAGGCCCAGGACGAGGCCAACCTCGCCAACGCCAATCTCGATCTGCAGCGCTACACCAAGCTCGGCGAGTTCGCCACCAAGCAGCAGACCGATACCCAGCGCTCCACCGTCCAGAGCTGACGGCGCAGATCGCAGCCGACGATGCGGCGATCTCCAACGCCCAGACCCAGCTCGACTACACCCAGGTCAAATCGCCGATCACGGGCGTCGCCGGCCTGCGCCAGGTCGACATCGGCAACATCGTCAACGCCTCCACCCAGACCGGCATCGTCACGATCGCCCAGATCGAGCCGATCGCGGTGATCTTCACCGCGCCCGAAGAGCAGCTGCCCTACATCAACGAGGGCAGGCGGCCGGCGCGCTCAAGGTGATCGCGATCACCACCGACGGCAAGAAGCCGCTGGCCGAGGGCACGCTGGCGGTGGTCAACAACCAGGTCGACATCGACCAGCGGCACCATCCGCCTCAAGGCGGTGTTCGACAACAAGGACCACGCGCTGTGGCCGGGCCAGTCGGTCTCGACCCGGCTGCTGGTCAAGACGCTGAAGGACGCCACCGTGGTTCCCGACGACGCGATCCAGCACGGCACCAACGGCCTCTACGTTTATGCGGTCAACGCGGACAACAAGGCCGAACTGCACAAGGTCAAGGTCAGCCAGTCGATCGACGGACGCTCGGTGATCGAGGAAGGCCTGACGCCGGGACAACAGGTGATCACGGCGGGCCAGTACAAGGTTTCAGCCGGGCACGCTGGTCAGCTACGGCGGTGGCAAGCTCGGATCCGGCGCAAGCCAAGGTCAAGCCAGAATGAGCGACGGGATTTCAGCACCGTTCATCCGCTATCCCATCGGCACCTCGCTGATGATGGCGGGCATTCTGTTCGTCGGCCTCGTCGCCTATCCGCTGCTGCCCGTCGCGCCGCTGCCGCAGGTCGACTTCCCGACCATCCAGGTCACCGCGACCCTGCCGGGCGGCAGCCCGGAAACCATGGCCTCCTCGGTGGCGCAGCCGCTGGAGCGGCAGTTCGCGCAGATCCCCGGCGTCGCCCAGATGACCTCGACGAGCTACCTCGGAACCGCCGCCGTCACCATCCAGTTCGACCTCGACCGCAACATCGACGGCGCCGCCAACGACGTGCAGGCCGCGATCAACGCCGCCAGCGGCCAGTTGCCGAAGAACCTGCCCTCGCCGCCGACCTACCGCAAGGTCAACCCGGCGGACTCGCCGATCCTGCTGCTGTCGGCGACCTCGGACACGCTGCCGCTGACCGACGTCGACGACGCGGTCGACACCAAGCTCGCCCAGCAGATCAGCCAGATCTCCGGCGTCGCGCAGGTCATCGATCGGCGGCCAGCAGAAGCCCTCGATCCGCATCCAGATCGATCCGGCCAAGCTGGTCGCCAAGGGCCTGTCGCTCGAAGACGTCCGCAGCCAGATCGCGATCACCACGGTCGACAGCCCGAAGGGCAATATCGACGGCGCAGACGCGCGCCTACACGATCTACGCCAACGACCAGTTGCTGCGAGTCCAAGGACTGGAACGACGTCATCGTCGCCTATCGCAACGGCGGCCCGTTGCGGATCCGCGACATCGGCAAGGCCGTCACCGGGCCGGAAGACGCCAAGCAGGCGGCCTGGGCCAACGGCAAGCGCGGCGTGTTCCTGGTCATCTTCAAGCAGCCCGGCGCCAACGTCATCGACACCGTCGACAAGATCAAGTCGCTGCTGCCGCGGCTGGTGGCCGCGATCCCGCCGGCGATCAAGATCGACGTCATCAGCGACCGCACCCAGACCATCCGCGCCGCGGTCGAGGACGTGCAGTTCACGCTGCTGCTGACCATCGCGCTCGTCGTGATGGTGATCTTCGTCTTCCTGCGCAGCTTCTGGGCGACGGTCATCCCGACCATCACGGTGCCGCTGGCGCTGCTCGGCGCCTGCGCGCTGATGTGGGTGTTCGGCTACAGCCTCGACAACCTGTCGCTGATGGCGCTGACCATCGCGGTCGGCTTCGTGGTCGACGACGCCATCGTGATGCTGGAAAACATCACGCGCTACATCGAGGAAGGCGAGAAGCCGCTCGCCGCGGCCTTCAAGGGCGCCGGCGAGATCGGCTTCACCATCGTGTCGATCAGCATCTCGCTGGTCGCGGTGCTGATTCCGCTGCTGCTGATGGGCGGCATCATCGGCCGCCTGTTCCGCGAATTCGCGGTCACGCTGACGATGACGATCTTCGTCTCGGTGGTCGTGTCGCTGACGCTGACGCCGATGATGGCCTCGCGCTTCCTGCGCGCGCATCGACGAAACCAAGCACGGCAAGTTCTACGAATGGAGCGAGCGCGGCTTCGACGCGCTGCTGCACGGCTACGAGCGCGGCCTCGATCTCGCCTGCGCTGGCGCTTCGTCGACGCTGATGGTGTTCTTCGCGACGCTCGGCCTGTCGGTCTACCTGTTCGTCATCATCCCGAAGGGCTTCTTCCCGCAGCAGGACACCGGCCTGATCACCGCCACCTCGGAAGCCGCGCAGGACATCTCCTTCGCCGACGATGAAGCAGCGGCAGGAAGCGCTCGGCAAGATCGTGCAGGCCGATCCCGACGTCGCCACGCGTCGCGATGGCGATCGGCGGCAGCGGCCGCGCCGGCAACAACGGCAACATGTTCATCACGCTGAAGCCGCGCGACGAGCGCACGCGCCAGCGCCCAGCAGATCATCGCCCGGCTGCGTCCGAAGCTCGACAAGGTCGAGGGCGCGCGGCTGTTCATGCAGGCGGCGCAGGACGTGCGCCTCGGCGGCCGCGCCGCCCGCACCCAGTTCGAATACACGCTTGCAGGATGCCAATCTCGACGAGCTGAACGAGTGGGCGCCGAAGATCCTGGCCAAGATGCAGACCCTGCCCGAGCTGCGCGACGTCGCCACCGACCAGCAGACCGAGGGCACGACGCTGCAGCTGAACGATCGATCGCGACACCGCCTCGCGCTACGGCATCCCGCCGCAGCTGATCGACGACACGCTGTACGACGCCTTCGGCCAGCGCCAGGTCACGCAGTATTTCACCCAGCTCAACAGCTACCACGTGATCCTGGAAATCCTGCCGGAGCTGCAGGGCAGCCTCGACACGCTGAACAAGATCTACATCAAGTCGCCGACTGACCGGCGAGCAGGTGCCGCTGTCGACGTTCGCGACCTGGACCAGCGTGCCGGTCCGCCCGCTGTCGATCAGCCACCAGGGCCAGTTCCCGGCCATCACCATCAGCTTCAACCTGGCGCAGGGCGTGGCGCTCGGCCAGGCGACCGACGCCGTGCAGAAGGCGATGGCCGACCTCGGCGCGCCCGCCGACGCTCAAGTCGAGCTTCCAGGGCAACGCGCAGGCGTTCCAGCAATCGCTCGGCACCGTGCCGCTGCTGATCCTGGCGGCGCTGGTCGTGGTCTATCTGATCCTCGGCATTCTCTACGAGAGCTACATCCACCCGATCACGATCCTGTCGACGCTGCCGTCGGCCGGCGTCGGCGCGCTCGCGATCCTGATGGTGTTCGGCTACGATTTCAGCCTGATCGCGCTGATCGGCATCATCCTGCTGATCGGCATCGTCAAGAAGAACGGCATCATGATGGTCGACTTCGCGATCGCGGCCGAGCGCGACGAGCATCTGTCGCCGGAGGAATCGATCCGCAAGGCGGCGCTGCTGCGCTTCCGCCCGATCATGATGACGACGATGGCGGCGATGCTCGGCGGCGTGCCGCTGATGCTCGGCACCGGCACCGGCTCGGAAATCCGCCAGCCGCTCGGCTACGCCATGGTCGGCGGCCTGATCGTCAGCCAGGCGCTGACGCTGTTCACGACGCCGGTGATCTATCTCTATCTCGACCAGGCTCTCGAACGCGTTCGCCGGCTGGGGCCGCTCCGGCAAGGCCGGCCGCGATCCCCACGGCGAGCCCATGGCTCGATCAAGGAAGCCGCCGAATAATTCGTAGCGCGCAGAGCTTCGCAAGAATGGCGCCAGGCGCAATTGGAACTTATTACTGCCGCGCCATCTCCGCTGCGCCGACGCCGTCGCCGTCGAGCTTCTGGTCGCTGTGCATCGTCGACCGTCACCCGCAGCAGCCGCCCGGTGAATTCGAACGGCGCCGCGTAATGCGACACCGGGCTGCAGCGGTCGCGGCCGATGTCGAGGCCGGACCACGAGATCAGGTTGTGGAAGCCGAGCTGGGTCTCGCAGCGACCCCGCCGGCTTCGCCGTCGATCAGCAGCGTGTAGGCGCTGACCCCGGTGCGCGAGCCCTTGGCCGGCGGCGCCTCGCGCACCAGGCGCTCGACATCGACGCCGAGCCGGTGCGCGCCCGGCGGCACCTTGCGATCGGAGGTGACGATCTCGTGGCCGCCGCCGATATTGAGGTCGTGCACCAGCAGGCCGTCCTTGATGTAGAGGCTGTAGCCCGAGGTCGCGTCGCCATGCGCGATCAGCACGCCCTCGGCGCCAGCCTCGCCGATCTCGACATGCGCCTCGATGGTGTAGCTGCGGCTGCGCACATCGGGCGCGACGTCGGTCGGCACATGCCCCATGCCGGCGTGGAACACGAAGTTGCTGCGCGCGCCCTGGAAGCGCGCGGCATTCTCGGCAAAGCGCGGCCCGAAGCGGTCGTCGAGCGGCAGCACGTTGTGCTTCTCGGCCTCGCTCCACCACAGCTTGATCAGCTCCGCCAGCCGCTCCGGCTCCTGCGCCGCGAGATCGTCGACCTCGGAGAAATCCCGGTCGAGATGGAACAGCTCCCATTTGTCGTTCTCGAACGGCGTGCCCGGCGGATGGTAGGCCACCGCCTTCCAGCCGTCATGCCACAGGCCGCGATGGCCGAACATCTCGAAATATTGCGGCGACGGTCTTCGACGGCGCCGCGGCGTCGCGATCGAAGCTGCGCGAAGCTCTCGCCCTCGATCGGCATCTGCGCGACGCCCGCGATCGCCGCCGGCGCGCTCGACGCCGACCAGCTCGAGCAAGGTCGGCACCAGATCGCTGGCGTGGACGAACTGGTGGCGCAGCTCGCCCTTGCGCCGCGATCCGCTTCGGCCACGACATCACCAAGCGGATCGCGGATGCCGCCGCCATGGGTGTTCTGCTTGTAGCGGCGCAGCGGCGTGTTGGACGCCATCGCCCAGCCATGCGGAAAATTGGTGTGCGAGTCCGGGCCGCCGATATCGTCGATGCGCCGCGATCTTCTCCGCGATCGGCTCGCGGCCGGAAATTGTAGGGCCCCATCGCGTTGACGAAGCCGAGCGGACCGCCCTCCTGGCTGGCGCCATTGTCCGACAGCACCAGGATCAGCGTGTTGTCGCGAATGCCGGCCGTTTCGAGGAACGTCGACCAGCCGCGCCAGATGCCGGTCGGCGTGGTCGAGCATGCCGGCAAACGCCGACTGCAGCCGCGTGAACAGCGCGCTGCTCGTCGGCGCGAATGCTCGGCCCACGGCCTTCACGCCGTCATTGCGCGGCGGCATTCGGGTGTCCGGCGGCACGATGCCCATCGCCTTCTGCCGCGCCAGCCGCCGCTCGCGCTCGACGTCCCAGCCATGCGGCGAACATCGCGTCGTATCTTCGATGATCAGGTCGGCCGGCGCCTGATGCGGCGCATGGCAGGCGCCGAACGCCAGCCAGGTCAGCCACGGCATATCGGGCCGGTCGGCGATGTGATCGGCGATGAAGCGGATCGACTGGTCGACCAGGTCCGAGGTCAGATGATAGCCGTCGGCGTAGGTGCCGGGCGGATCGATATGGGTGTTGTCGCGCACCAGCTCCGGCGCGTACTGGTCGGTCTCGGCATCCATGAAGCCGTAGAAGCGGTCGAAGCCGCGGCCGAGCGGCCAGCCGTCGAACGGCCCGGTGGCGCCGCTCTCGGTCAGCGGCGTGACGTGCCACTTGCCGACCATGTAGTTGCGATAGCCGTGCGGCCGCAGCATTTCCGCCAGCGTGCCGGCCTCGTTGCGCGATCTTGCCGCGATAGCCGGGATAGCCGCTGTCGAAATTGGCGAGGCAGCCGACGCCGACCGAATGGTGGTTGCGCCCGGTCAGCAGCGCCGCGCGGGTGGTCGAGCACATCGCGGTGGTGTGGAAGCCGGTGTAGCGCAGCCCCTCCGGCGGCCAGCCGGTCGATGGTCGGGGTCTCGATCGGCGAGCCGTAGCAGCCGAAATCGGAAAAGCCGACGTCGTCGAACAGCACCACCAGGATGTTGGGTGCACCGGGCGGCGCCTTCGGCGTCGGCGGCCACCATGGCTTTGAGCCCGACAAGGTCTTGTCGATCTTGCCGCCGAACGGCGTGTTGTTGGTGCTCATCGGTTTACTCCCTCTCGCCGCGGCCGGGTTCGTCCCCGATCCGATCGCAGCGCGATCCGCCGATCTGCGTTGCGTAAAACCATAATCCGAATTATGATTATGGATAGATCGCCGGGAGTTGCAAGCCGGCCGGAGGCGCCGGATGGCTTCATCGTCTGAACATCTGGATTTTCCCGGCGTAGCGCCGGCCCGGCAGCAGCGTAGCCGCGAAATGACCGCTGCGCTGTTGCAGACCGGAGCCGAGATGCTGCGCACCCGCAGCCTGACGGAACTGTCGATCGAGACGCTGTGCGCCAAGGTCGATGCTACCGTCGGCGCGTTCTACAGCCGGTTCGACAGCAAGGAATCCTATTTCAACGCACTGATCGAACTTGCCGCGCGCGACGGCCAGCGTGGCCTGTCGCGGATCGCCCAGAATGAGCGAATGGCCACGGCGGATCTGACCGAGCTTTGCAAACTGCTGGTCGGCGGCCTGATCCGCTGGGCGCGACAACACGAAGGCGTATTGCGCGCGGCGTTACAGCATGGCGGTACCAGGCCGGATCGCTGGAGCCCCTTCAAAGGCCTCGCCCGCGCCACCACCGCGCAGGCCACGTCTCCCCTGCTCCGCGCCATGGGCAAGAACCGCAAGGCCGCCAAAACCCGCGCCGTGGCCTTCGGCTATCAAATGGTGCTCGGCACCGTCGTCAACGCCATCCTCAACGACCCTGGCCCGCTGTCGCTGCACGACAAGGAAATGGAGCTGCGGCTGAGCGGCGCCTGTTGCTGCTGCTCTGCAAGCAGAGATGAAAGAGACGATCGCCTATCGCGCCCACCCGAATCAACTCCAGACCAACCGCAGGGTGTAGTGGATGCGCGAGTGATCGATCGATTTTCGAAAATACAAGCGCATGCAGAACCAGGACGCGTAGTCGACGATCAGAAAACACGTCAAGGCCAGAGAGAAATAAGCGATATTCCCAAATGACGTGAGAAGCGTGGCCGCCATGACGATGAAGACAGCCAGGATGAAATAGAGCTGTTGCGACCACCGGCCCTGACCGGGAAATGCGATGTAGGCCAATTCCTGAACATTGAGATCGAAGTTGAACCCTCCAACCCACGACCAATAATAAATGATGAGCGCAACTCGCCAAATGATGTCCGCGCTCGAAGGCGTCAGTAACGCATCCGGTTTGATGTCCTTGATCTGCAAGAACGCAACCAGGAAACCGAAAACGAGACCGACAACTCTGACGATCGAACGCGTGAATTGAGCAAAGCGCGCTTTGTCCCGGTTGTCGCGCGTTTCGGAATATCCTTAAATCCGCTTCTCCATAGCGCGACCTTTCGGCGCCTCAAGATCAGGTGGGATGCCAGGCTTTCGCCGATGTTATTGAGGTTGGCCGAAAAGGACCATCCGGAAATCGGCATTCCGGTTCGCGCATTTGACGCGACACGGCTATCGGTTGCCGTGCATGTCATCATGGTTGGTTTCCGACGGAGACGAAATTATTCAATAATTTCAATCTGTTTCGGCCTGTCCAGTCCATCCGGTAAAAACTTTTCGCTTTTCTTCCACCGCAAATCAGCTGCGTATGGCCGCCATCCCGTGCCCCATCAGAGGGGCGTTTCGCGATCGTCACGGACGTTGGGCATGGGATGCGGTGGACGCAGATGCGCTTTTGACGAAGGGCGCGGGCGCGGACGGAGAAGTCGTGTGGTCCTGACGCCCCGACGCTGGCGTCAAGTTCTTGAGAAGCAAGCTTCTCGGGGATGATGGTGGCAAACAAGCCCGGTCACCAGGGAGAGCGCGAAGGAAACCGTAACACCATCGCGTGCGGGAATGCCGGGTGATTCCGGTGCGACCGTGGTGACTAACGCGCGTGCTATCTATTCTACACGCGCGGCTGCGGGTGCATCGGGCACCCGGCATTCCCCACGCCCTCAATTTGGGCGAAACGATTGGCAAAGCTCGGGCGCATCATGTCGCGAGAACGCTTATCTCTGTCATTCCGGGGCGTGCGCAGCGCGAGCCCGGAATCCATAACCCCTGTGGTCAAGTTCAACACCAACCGTCGACACAGGGCGTATCGATTCCGGGCCTGCGCCAGGAGGCGCATCCCGGAATGACGATGTTTTTTGATGCTGTCTTCGAGAGTTCAACAGGATGGGCAAAGCGCGCTCACCCCGTGCCGAGATAGACCTTCTGCACCTGCGGATCGTTGGCGAGCTCCGCGGCGGTGCCCGACAGCACGCTCTTGCCGACCTGCAGCACGGTGGCGAAATCCGAGACTTCCAGCGCCAGTTCGATCGACTGCTCGGCGAGCAGGATGGTCAGCCCTTCCTTGTGCAGCCGCCCGAAGGTCTCGTACATCGACTCGACCACCGCCGGCGCGAGGCCGAGCGACGGCTCGTCCAGCATCAGCAGTTTCGGGTCGCTCATCAGCGCGCGGCCGACCGCCAGCATCTGCCGCTCGCCGCCGGACATGGTGCCGGCGCGCTGGCTGCGCCGCTCGGCCAGCCGCGGAAAGATTTCGTAGACCCGCTCGAGCAGCGGCTTGGTCTGCGCGCCTTGTCGCGCAGCGGCGTGGCGCCGAGCAGCAGATTGTTCTCGACGCTTTGCTGCACGAACAGCCGCCAGCCTTCCGGCGACAGCGCCAGACCCTTGCGCACGATCGCAAACGCGGGCTGGCCGCCGATCTCCTCGCCGTCGAAATACGATCGATCCGGAATGCAGCGGGATCAGCCCGGCGATGGCGTTGAGCGTCGTGGTCTTGCCGCCGCCATTGGAGCCGAGCAGCGCCACCACGCTGCCCTCGGGCACCTCCAGCGAGACGTCGGACACGCCGATCAGGTCGCCGTAATGCACTTCGAGATGCTCGATCTTGAGCAGAGCGGCGTCGCGCGTCATGTCGCGGGCCCGCCCATCAATTCGACCGGCGTGTGGCCTGCGGCGGCCTTGGCGGCGCGCTTGCCGAGATAGGCTTCGATCACGGCCGGGTTGCTGGTGACCTCGCGCGGGCTGCCGCGCGCGATCTCCCTGCCCTGGTGAAACACCACCACGCGGCGTCGCCAGCGACATGATGACTTCCATGATGTGCTCGACGATCACGAGGGTGATGCCGGAACGATGGATGTCGCGCACCAGATCGATCGCCAGTTGCACCTCGCGCTGGGTCAGACCGGCCATCGCCTCGTCGAGCAGCAGCACCTTGGGCTCGGTCGCCAGCGCGCGCGCGATCTCGAGCCGCTTGCGGCCGGGCGTGCCGAGCGAGCGCGCCGGCGCATCGGCGAGCCGGCTCAGGCCGACCCGCTCGCAGCACCGCGCGCGCTTTGGTTTCGGCCTCCGCGCGATGCGAGGTGCGCAGGAACGCGCCGATCATCACGTTCTCCAGCACCGACATGCCTTCGAAGGTCTGCGGCACCTGGAAGGTGCGCGCCAGCCCGAGCCGCGCCCGCGCCTTCCGGCGTCATGGTCGGTGATGTCGTGGCCCTCGAACAGCACCTTGCCCGACGTCGATCTGCAGATCGCCGGTCAGGCAATTGAAGAAGGTCGATTTGCCGGCGCCGTTCGGGCCGATCAGGCCGAGAATGTCGCCCTGCTCCAGCGTCACCGAGGCGCCATCGACCGCCTTGAAGCTGCCGAAGGCCTTGGTGACGTCGCGGGCCTCAAGGAGCATGGGACGCTCCCGCCGCGGCCGATGCGTCCGGCGTCTTGCTGCGTTTGCTCCAGAGCCGCTTGATCAGCGATCAGGATGCCGCCGGGCTGGAAGCGCGCGATCAGCACGATGATGGCGCCGTAGACGCACGAAGGTGAGGCCGGCGCCCTTGCCGCCCAGCAGGTTGTTGGAGATTTCCTCCAGCGGCACCAGGATCGCAGCGCCGACCAGCGGACCGAACAGCAGGCCGGCGCCGCCGAGCGCCGCCATGATCAGCATCTTCACCGAGATCAGGATGCCGAATCCGGATTCGGGATCGACGAAGCCGAACATGCATCGCATAGAGCGCGCCGGCGACGCTGGTGAGGCCGGCGCTCAGCATGAAGGCATAGAGCTTGACGCGGCTGGCCGGCGCGCCGAGCGAGCGCGCCGCGCGTTCGGAATCCCGGATGGCGCGCAGGTAAAATCCCATCCGGCTGTCGGCCATCCACCAGGTGATGCCGAGCGTCAGCACCAGCACCGCCAGGAACAGATAATAATACGGCAGCGCCGAGATGAAGGAGAGATCGAACACGTTGCGCGGCACGGTCGGACCGCTCAGGCCGACGCCGGCGCCGAGATAATCGGTATTGGTCGACGACCAGCCGCACCAGTTCGGCGACCGCGATCGTCGCCATGCTGAAATAATGCCCGGACAGCCGCAGCGTCGGCACGCCGATCACGGCGGCGATCGCGACGCTGACGACGATGCCGACGGGAATGCCGACCAGCGGCGACAACGCGAAATGCGAATAGGCTGCCATCGCGGCATAGGCGCCGCAGCCGAAGAACACGACATGGCCGACCGAGACCTGGCCGGCATAGCCGCCGACGATGTTCCAGGCCGATGCCGCGATCGCATAGAGCAGCACCAGCGCGCCGAGCCGCTGCTGGAACGGCGTCGAGAACAGCAGCGGATAGGCGATCACCAGCGCGAGCGCCACCGAGGGCCATAACAAGCGCCGCATCAGCTTGCCCATCAGGATTTGCCCATCAGGCCCTGCGGCCGGAACCAGAGGAAGCACAGGAACAGCGAATAGACCACGATGTCCTTGTAGACCGCGCCGATCCAGTACGCCGACAGCGACTCGATCACGCCGATCAGCAGCCCCGCGACCAGCGCGCCGGGCACGCTGCCGAAGCCGCCGAGCGAGACCGTGACGAAGGCGACGATGCCCAGGGTCTCGCCGACCGTCGGCACGACGTAGAAGAAGGTCGCGATCAGCGCGCCGGCGATGCCGGTGGCCCCGGCCGCGATCGCCCAGGCGATCGCCTGCATGCTGTCGGGCCGGATGCCCATCAGCTGCGCCGCGGCGGAATCTTCCGCCACCGCCAGCATCTTCGAACCGAGCGAGGTCCGCGTCAGCAGCAGATGCAGCCGCCGGTCACCACCAGCGCGACCACGCCGGCCAGCAGCCGCGAGGCCTCGATGCGCATGCCCGAGACAGTCGAAGGTGCCGCCGACGATGTTTTCCGGCAGCGACAGGAAATTGGCGCCGAACCACCAGAACACCGAATAGCGCAGCAACAGCGCCAGCCCGAAGGTGCCGAGGATCTGCGCCAGCATCGGCCCCTTCATGATGCTGCGGATCAGCGCGAAATAGACGACGATGCCGAGCGTCGCCAGCACCAGCGCCGCGACCGGCGCGCCGATCAGGGGACCGGCGCCGAACAGCGTCCAGACCACGAAGGCGACGTACATGCCGAGCATGACGAAATCGCCATGGGCGAAATTGACGATGTTCATCATGCCCCAGATCAGCGTGAGGCCGGAGGAGAACAGCGCATAGACCGCGCCCAGCAGCAGCCCGCCGACGATGACCTGAACGAGAATGGAAGACATGCAGCGGCGCGTCTTTCGATTGAGCGATGGCTAGCCAGGAGTACTGACGCGTGATCGACGCGATCAAGCAGCAAAGCCAATCGCCCACGCGGGCATCGGCACTGCAATCTCAGAACAAGGCGGAGCTGTGTCCCCGCCCCGCATTGTCGTCACCAGCCTTTGTAGGGCAGTCACCGGCGGCTTTTCGGCGCTGGCCTTCGGCCAGACCGCGACGTAGTTCTCGCCGTCCTGCAACTGGATCATCAGGCCCGAGGCCAGGATGTTCTGGCCCTTGTCGTCGAACTTGACGCCCTTGTAGCCCATCATCAACTGGTCGGGCTTGAGGTCGGTCGCCTTCAGCGCCGCCTGGATCTTGGCCGGATCGGTCGAGCCGGCGCGGTCGATCGCCTCGCACAGCACGAAGAAGCCCTGCATCTGCCGCGCCGCGGTGTCGTCCATGTCGTCGCCGCTCTTCTTCTTGTACATGTCGGCGATGATCGCGGTCGGCGAACCCGGGGGCCCGACGCTCCACGACGAACGGTTGAACACGCCCTGCGAAATCTTGCCGACCGCCTTGATGAAGGACGGATCGGAATAGCCGGAATCGTCGGCGATCATCATCGGCGGCTTGTAGTCGAGCGCCTGCATCGTCTTGGCGTAGAGGATCGCGTCCGACGTGTAGGCGATCATGATCACGACGTCGGGCTTCTTCTCCTTGAGCTGCAGCACCTGGCTCTGCACGTCGGTGGCGTTGACGCGCATAGGCGATGTCCTGCGCGATGCTGGCGCCGTTGTCCTTGAAGACGCTGGTGATCACGCTCGCGACCGAGGTGCCGTATTCGGTGTTGTCATGCACCAGCGCGACATTGTCGGTCTTGGCGCCGGCGGCCTTCATGTCCTTGAGGAAATCGTAGTAGATCTTGGCGAAGTCGGACGCGACCGGCGTGGTGCGGAAGAACCATTTGAAGCCGCGCTCGGTGAGATTGGCCGCGACCGACTCGCCGTTGACGAAGGGAATGCCGTATTTCTCGGCGATCGCGCTCGCGGTCAGCGTGATGCCCGACTGATAGGCGCCGGTGAGCGCGACCACCTTCTCCTCGGTGATCAGGCGCAGCGTCTGGTTCTGGCCGGTGGCGGGGCTGCCCTGGTTGTCGGCGAACACCACCTCGACCTTGGCGCCGCCGAGGCCGGCGAGGCCGGCGTTCTTGGCCAGCGGGAAATTGCCGAGTTCGGGATGCGGCGTTGTTGATGATGTCCATCGCGGTCTCGATCGCGACCTTGGCGTGGACGCCGGCGCTGGCGGCGCCGCCGCTCAGCGGAAACACCGCGCCGATCTTGACGGTCTTGTCCTGCGCCGAGGCAGCACCGCGCCATCGCCATAGCGATCGAGGCAGCGCAAACCAGCCCGAGGACATGCTTGAATCTCATGTTGATCGTCTCCGAAGCGTTTCCATTCAGATCGGCCTTGCGCCAATCCACTTTGATCAGAGACACGCCGGACGTCGCCGCCCTGCCCGGTCCCTTTTATTATTGAGCCGTCAGCATCGCATGCCGTTTTCGCTGGAGCAAGTTGCAGCCGTTGAGACGGACAGGGCAAATCATCGCGGCATCGCCGGAATCGGCTTATCGCTCGATCAATTGCGGACGGCGTACCCCGGCGTTACCGCCAAAGCCATGCTGGCGGTGACGTCGGCGGCCCGGCCGCCGCGCAGTCGCCAGCAGCGGCACCTCTCCCCGCAGGCGTCCCGCGTACCCACACGCCCGGATCAGTCCCCAGTTCCAGGCGGCGACGTACCGACAATGCAAATAGTTGATTTTATGAAGTCTTTCGAAGAATCAGGAAGCGCTGCCCTGCGCGGCCTAGTTGGTCTCGCTGAGCGCTTCCTGAGCCGGACCACCCGCAACATCCTTACGCGGCTGCAGGCGGAACCAGGCGACCTGGCCCGGTTCAAACTCCGCGCGCCCGCGCTTCGACCACAAGGGCGGTGCGTGATCGCCGACCACCAGGATATCGGCCGGACCGATCGCCGGGTCGCGTGCGATCTTGGCGACGACAGTGAATACGTCGTGCCAAAGCTCGGCCATGCGACAAACTCTGGGCACGCCGAAACCGTTATTCTCGAGCGTGCAGTGGAAGTCGATCATGGCTTCGTTGGGCGCGACCGGAATGTGGGTATTCAGCGTCAACCAGTAGATGAAGCGAGGCTTTCCGGTCCGTGCCGCCTGCCGCGAGACGTCTGCGATGACGGGAGCGAGATCTGCATCGCAGGCACCACGAAACACCGCGCCGCAGGAGCGATGGGTCGTCTTGATGATCTCATCGCCGAACAGCTCCCGGTCGAACCCGACTTTCGGATACCATTCCTCGCGTTCGAACATGCCACCCAGAAAGTCATGCAACGCGATGGTGGTGTAGCCATTCGATTTGAGCTGATTGGGCAGACAGGACGATCCGCGATCTTTCACGTAGTCGGTATAGAACGTTCGCGTGTTGCACAGCTCGCGCATCTCACCGGACGTCGTCGATCCGTAATAGACGGTGTGACCGGATGTGACCACGTAGTCCTTGGTAACGGCCGGATCGTACAATGGCGCGGAGATCCGTTCGCGGGCAGTCTGGTCGATCAGGTAGCCAAGGCTTTCGACGATCACGACGACCGTGTTGTTGCCGTGAGCACCCGCCGCCAGACTGAACCCAGATACTTCGGCGGCCGACCGCACCGGTTTGTCGCGGCCGAATGTCGAACCGAAATCATAATGCGCCGAAACATTGTTGGCGAAGTCGAGCGCCGCAAAACCCACCGCCAGCACGACGAAGAGCGAATATCGGGCGCGAGCCAGCGTGTGACGCTGGCTGAGGCACGCCAGAGCCGCCAGCGTCGTCGTGAGCATGGCGGCGATCAGCGAGAGATACAGTGGCGACGCAAAGAAATGCAGCCGGCGGGCCTGGTCCAGCGCTCCCATCAATTCGGTGGGCGCCAAACCGAACATCAACGACAGTGTTTTCACCATGTCGAAGGCCAGCAGGCAGAGAAACAATGCGGCGGTGAGCGCAAACGGGATGCGGCGCGCCAGCAGGGCCAGCGTGGCGTATGCGAGGATCGGACCGGTTCGCGGCGGCAGCCCGATGTCGAGCAACGAGATCAGCGTCGCGAACGACAACAGGTTCGGAAGCAGCAATCCGCCGGCCAGCAGCAGCATGTCGGGCGACCCCGCCCATGACCGCAATGCCTGCCATCCGCCGCGCTTGATCGTCACGCCCGAACCGGCGAGTGCCGTCGCCTCGTTACTCATAACAATTTATCCGCGCCCCATGGTTGAGCACACCTTAGAGATGAGTGGTAAATCCTTCGTTGCGCCAAAACAAAAGACATCTCCTGCGTTACGATCGTC
This sequence comes from uncultured Alphaproteobacteria bacterium, assembly GCA_963845435.1. GTDB lineage: Bacteria > Pseudomonadota > Alphaproteobacteria > Rhizobiales > Xanthobacteraceae > Bradyrhizobium. Next base: position 191,229 of record CAWJSD010000013.1, on the reverse strand, counting down.
ACCGACCGAGATCATGCGCGGTAAGGGCTGGACCGCGCACCCGCGCGCGGCTATACGGGCCGTGCCGAGCGCCCGCTTCGGGAGGACTTCCGGCCCAATTGCAAGCTCTCGAAAACGCTGTTAAATCAGCTACTTCGATGGGGAATGGTGTAACGGTAGCACAACAGACTCTGACTCTGTTTGTCTAGGTTCGAATCCTAGTTCCCCAGCCACGGCTAACTTGCTGAAAACCATCGTACTTTTCTCGAACGATCGGATCGAGCGCTCGACGGTCGAGGACACGGCCATGGAGCAAATTGGAATGAGACGCAACGTCGCGTTCATCGTAATGGCAATCGCCCTCGCAGCGGGCCCTGGCGCAGCGGTCGGCGCGGCCGAAACACAACCTCTGGATCCCTTGGTCGCCACCGCATCGAGCCTCGGGCAGAAAGCGCTGAACGATCCCGCCGCGTTCGATTTCGTGCAATCGCTGACCACCGAGATCGGGCAGCGCCTGGCCGGAACCGCGGCGCATCAACGCGCGGTCGCATGGGCCGAGGCCCGACTGAAAGCGGCCGGCTTCGAAAACGTGCACACCGAGCCCTTCACCCTGCGCGCCTGGATTCGCGGCGCGGAGAGCGCCGACATCGTCGGTCCGGTGCCGCAACACCTCGCCATCACCACGCTGGGCGGGTCGGTCGCAACGGATCCCGACGGCATCGAGGCCGAGGTCGCTCTCTTCCACACCTACGAAGAGCTGCTGGCGGCGGCTCCGGGATCGCTCAACGGCAAGATTGCCGTCGTCACGCAGCGTATGGTGCGAATGCAGGACGGCAGCGGCTACGGCGCCGCCAGCCGGATCCGGCGTTCCGGCCCTTCCGAAGCGGCCAGGCGAGGCGCGGTCGCCTATCTGCTGCGCTCGCTCGGCACCGACAATCGCCGCCTGCCCCACACCGGCGCGCTCGATTATCAGGACGGCGCGCCGGAGATACCCGCCGCGGCGCTGTCCGTTCCCGACGCCGAGCAGCTCGAGCGGTTGGCTGCGCTCGGCCCGGTCAAGATCCGGCTGAAACTGACGCCGACCTTCCAGGACAACGCGCCGTCCTGGAACGTTGTCGGCGACATCAAGGGGAGCGAGCATCCGGACGAGATCGTTCTCATCGGCGGGCATCTCGATTCCTGGGATCTCGGCACCGGCGCCACCGACGACGGCGCCGGCGTCGCCATTGCGTTTGGCGCGGCCCGGCTGATTGCCGGCCTGCCGCAACGCCCAAGCCGCACCATCCGTGTCGTGCTGTTCGGCGCCGAGGAGATGGATTTCAGCGGCGCCGCCTATCGCCCGCGCCCACGAAGGTGACGCCGGCAAGATCGTGGTGGCCGGCGAAGCGGATTTCGGCGCGCGAAAAGTGCTTTCGGTGCAGCTGCCGCCCGGCGCGGCCGGCAGCGATTTTGGCCGCGCCTTGCAACGCGCCATCGCGCCGCTCGGCGCCATCCTCGACAGCCGGCCGGCCGCGTCCGGTGGCGACGACATCAGAGGATTGCAGAAAGCCGGCGTGCCGGTCGCGGCACTGCGCCAGGATGGACTGGATTACTTCGACACCCATCACACCGCAGACGATACGCTGGACAAGATCGACCCGAAGCAACTCGATCAGGCTGTCGCGGTGTGGTCGGTCTTCAGCTATCTCGCCGCGGCATCGGACGTGGATTTCAGGAGCCTCCCGCCGGCGCCGAAATAGCATTGACCATGACCGTAGCGTTCCAGAATTAACCCGCGGCCGAGGGATCAAGCTTAAGCCGCGATTATTTTCGCCCGATATTCGAAGGACGGCCGCGCGCGTACCCCCGGTAACCTTGAGCACTTAGGTTAAGCCACGGATTCCGTTGCCGATACGGCGTCGCACTTTATCGTCCCCCGCAGTCGCGCGGATTGGCTTAATCCCACTACGCCATGCGTACCGTTCGATCAGGGGTCGCCGCTTCCAGATAAGGCGGCGGCCCCGCCTAATAAATGGCCGCAGCTACGCCGCCGGCGCCACCGACAGTCCACGCACCTTGTGACGCTCGATCAGCCGCGCCACCAGACCGCTCGCTTTGGCCTCCTCGACGAATTCGCGCAGAAACTTGGCGGCGGCTTCGTTCGATCGCGCGGTGCCGATCGCCTGTTGAACCGCGGTGAACTGTCCGTCGAGGACGCGGGAGCCCGGCAATTTCTCGGCGTCTTCCATCAGACGCGTCCGCAGGCCCGACAGCACTTCCAGCTTCTGGCTGGCGAACAGCTCATAGGAGCCGTCGAGGCCGTCGGCGCGAACCAGTTCGGCATGCTTGATGTTACGCGTCAGCCATAGATCATAAGCGCTTCGGGCGCTGACCGAGATGCGGACACCGGGACGGTCGACATCGGCGATGGTTTTGATCGGCGAACCGGCCGGCACCAGATAGGTCGCCTCGATCTCGGCGTAGGCGGCCGTGAAGGCGATCTTTTCCGCGCGCGACGGTTCGGCGCCGATCAGGCCGATGTCCCAGACATTGGTACCGACCGCGTCGGCGAGTTCGCCGGGCCGCGGAAACGGAACGTAGACCACGGGAACGCCGAGGCGCTCCGCCACCGCCCGCGCCATATCGGGAGACACGCCCTCGGGATCGCCGGTAGCGCTGCGTCCGGTGACCAGCAGGATGTTGCCGAGATTGATCCCCGCGCGAAGAACGCCGGTCGGAGCGAGTTGGGCGATGACTTCCTTGAGCATGATGGCTTCCCTGGATGTGCCGGTTAGGGTCCGGTCATATTGATGAGCGAGGCCGCGGAGTTATTGCAACGCTTCCCTTGATAGCCCGCAAGCCCGGTTGCGCGCAATGTCGGCAACGCGTGTCACCTATCTGCCCCGCAACTGCTCCCGATGCGCCTTTGCCAGTTCGCCCATGCTGTGGAAGGTAAAGTCGATCTTCGGCATTTGGCCCGGGTTCATGGTCGCGCCAAATCCCTCCTGACCGTGTCGCCGAAAGATCCAGCAAGATGTCAGCCCGATGTCGTTGGCGGGTTTGTGATCGTGAAACAGGCTCTCGGCGGTGTGCAGGATTTTTTGCTTGTTCACGCCGAGCCCGGCCAGGTTCTCGATCATGTAGTCGAAATTGCGCGGCGCCGGCTTGTACGACCCGATGTCCTCGGCGGTGTAGACCGCGTCGAACTGCACCTGAAGCTTCCGGTTGCTGGCCGCGAACGATTTATTGTCGACATTGGAGAGGATCACTAGTTTGAAATGCTGCTTTAGATATTGCAGCGCCTCCGCGGAATCCTCGAACGCCGGCCAGTTCGCGATCGATCGGCCGTAGTCGACGCATTCCTCGTGGCTGGCGTAAATGCCCCATTCTTCCGCCAGACGCTTGTAGACGATCGCCAGCAGGTCGCGATAGCGCTTCGAAGGCGTGGTGAGTTGCTGGCTTGATTCATGACGCGCATGCGCCTGCAGGATCTGGTCGCGGGTCAACGGCTGGGACGCGCGGTCGGTCAGACGCCGGAGCGCCTCGACCATTCCGCTCTCCCAATCGATCAGGGTGCCGTAGCAATCGAATGTCAGCGCGTCGAAATCCGAAAGCTTCATGGCTCGTCTCCTGCAATTTACCGGTTATGTGGCAAATCCGTATAGAACGTCCGGGTTGTCGACCAGGATCCCTCGCCGCAGTTGCGCATCCGGCACCCAGTCTTCCAGCAGATTCAAAAGCGGCGTGGTGCCCGGCATGGTTTGCATCTGCCCGACATGGGGCCAGTCGCTGCCCCAGACAATGCGGTCCGGAAAATTTTCCGCGAGCTGGCGCGCGAAGGGGCGCACCGCGTCATATTGCTCGGCCTTGCCGGAGATGCGGTAGGCGCCGGAAAATTTCACCCAGCCGTGACCGCTGCCGAGCAGGCCCTTGAGCGCCTCGAACGCCGGCTGAGCTGTGCCCAGATCGGGCTTGATGAACGCGATGTGATCGCACGACACCGGGCAGGACAATTTCATCAGCCGTGGCGCGAGTTCGATCAATTGCTCGGGTTTGAGCAGGAATTCGAGATGCCAGCCGAACGCTTGCGCGCGGTCCGCCGAACGCTCGAGATTGTCGAGGTCCAGTCCGCCGGGATGGGCGAGAATGTAGCGCAGGCCACGGACGCCTTGGTGATGCAGCCTGGTCATCTCCTGATCCGAAACCTCCGGCGGCAGCACCACGATGGCGCGATACGGCAACCCGACCGCAGCGGCGAATTCAAGCTGGCACCTGTTATCCAGGCCATAGACGCTGGGTTGGATAGCGACAAACCTCTTGATGCCGAGCTTGTCATACAGCGCCCGCGCCGACGCCGCGCTGGCCTCTGCCGGCGTGTAGTCACGGTCGGCGACATAGGGGAATGTCGGCGCCGTTCCGAACAGATGCATGTGGCAATCGGTGGCCCCTTCCGGCAGCACGAACGATGGCGCGGGTGAATTTGGAGCGGGCGCAAGGCACAGTTTCGTCATCGGGGCGGCTCTCTGGATCAAGACACAAATGCAGCATCCATTTCCCACAGGACGAGATCGAGAGCTAGGGGGCTACCTCGCCGTTCCCAATGCAGAAATGGCTGTGTCGGCCGACGCCTAGCCGCGCCGCTTCGTTTTTCGAAATCGCGAGAAACTGAGCCAGGCAGGGATTCTTGTTGGCCGGCGACCAATACAGAAATTGGTCGATCATCGGGGGATTGGCGATATCGCGGAACACCGCGCCCTTGATCTGCGAGCTTTCCATCGAGGCTGGGACCAGGGCGACGCCCAATCCGCCGGCGACGAAATTGACGATGGTCTGTTGCAGATAGACCTCGAGCCCGATTACCGGATCGAAGCCGGCGGCCCTGCAGCGCTGCACGATGCTGTCATAGAGCACCGGCACCTGCTGCCGCGGCACGATCAGAAAGCGCTCGTCGGCGAGATCCTCGATCCTGACTTTCCGGGCCTTGGCCATTAGATGACCGCGCGAGACCACCAGCTTCAACGGTTCGCGAAGCAGCCGATGCGCGTTGACGCCCGCGACCTCGCCGCCGGGAAAATTGATCGCGGCGTCGATCGAACCGTCCTTCAATCCGCTCTCCAGCGCGCTCGGCAGCATCTCGCGCACCCTCAGATCGACTTTCGGAAACGCCTGTTGATAGCGCCGGGCCAGATCGGGAACCACACTGTAGGCCGCGCACATGGTGAAGCCGACGCTGAGCGTACCGGTCTCGCCGCTATTGGCGGCGGTGGCGTTGCGCGCGGCCTGGGCGGTCAATCTCAGGATCTCGGTGGCATCGGACAGAAACTGCCGGCCGGCCGCGGTCAGGCTTACCCCCTTGGGCGATCGCACCAACAATTCAGCGCCGAGGTCGGCTTCCAGCGCCGCGATCTGCCGCGACAGCGGTGGTTGCGACATATGCAGCCGCTGCGCTGCACGGCCAAAATGGCCGACCGCAGCCAGTTCGCAGAAATACCGCAGTTGATTGAATGAGGGCGCCAAGGTCGCTCCATCTGCAAAGAACAATGATACCATAAAGGTATCAAGAATAACCCAATCGGAATTGGAATGGAATGATGGAACCCGCTAGTCAAATGGCCATCGAACCGGAATTCCCTGCCAATGTTGACTGCTCTCTCCGTCGTGTGCCCGATCTTCGCGGTGATCGCCGCCGGCTTTGCCTGCGGACGTTTTGGCCTGCTCGGCCCGACCGCCGGCTCTGAACTCAACCGCTTCGTGGTTTATCTCGGCCTGCCCGCGCTGCTGTTCGGCGTGATGGCGGACGCTAAATGGTCGTCGCTGTGGCAGCCGGGCTTCATCGCCTCATTCGGCATCGGCGTGTTCGTCGTGTTCGGCGGTACGTTGATCTACCGCGTGCTGACCGGCCATCATTTGACCGACGCCTCGATCGACGGCCTGAACGCCGGCTACGCCAATGTCGGCTATATCGGCTTTCCGCTTTGCGAATTGATCTTCGGACACCAGAGTCTTGCACTGGTGACGATCGCCACCATCATCACGATCAGCATCCTGTTCGCGATCGCCATCATCCTGGTCGAGATCGGCCTGCAGACCGAGCGGCGCACGCATCGCCTGCTGATGAAAATCGGACGATCGCTGGTGTGCAACCCGTTGCTCGCCGCGCCGGCGCTCGGCGCGGCTTGGTCGACGACCGGCATCACCGTGCCGGAAGCGGCCCAGAACGTTCTGCATATGCTCGGCTCCGCCGCAAGCCCGTGCGCGCTGGTGTCGCTCGGACTGTTCCTGGCGGCAAAGCACAGCGGCAGCCGTTCGAGCCGTCCGGCCGCGATCGCCTTCACGACGCTGAAGCTCATCATCCAGCCCGCGATCGTCGCGGTCTGCGCCTACTTTGTGTTCCACCTGCCGCCGGTGCCGGCGGCGGTGGTGGTGCTGCTGTCGGCACTCCCGACCGGGACCGGCCCGTTCATGGTCGCCGAATTCTACCAGCGCGAGGCCGTCGTGACCTCGGGCACGATCCTGTTCACCACGGTCGCATCCGTGATCTCACTGACGGCGTGCCTCGCGCTGGTCGGCCATATCCCGCACTGAGCCTTCCCATCAGGCCACGAACCGAGCGCTTTTTCTTCGCAACTTGACTGCCCGCGCCAGCGTCTCCAGCACCTCGACGCTCGTATCCCAATCGATGCAGCCGTCGGTGATGCTCTGACCGTAGCGGAGCGGTTGACCCGGCACATGGGTCTGCTTGCCTCCAACCAGGTTGCTCTCGATCAGCATGCCGATGATGCAGCGATTGCCGGCCGCGATCTGATCGGCCACCGCCTCGACCACGTGGGGCTGGTTGTCCGGGACGTAGCCGCTATTGGCGTGGCTGGCGTCGATCATCACGGCCCGCTGCAATCCTGAAGCCTCCATCGCGCGGCAGGCGCTTTCCACGTGCGCGGCATCGTAGTTCGGCGCATCGCCGCCGCGCAGGATGACGTGGCAATCGTCATTGCCGGTGGTAGCCGCGATCGCGGATTGACCGTCCTTGGTCACGGCCAGGAAGTGATGCGGCTGCGCCGCCGCCTTCACCGCATCGACCGCAATCTTGACCTTGCCGTCAGTGCCGTTCTTGAAGCCGATCGGACAGGACAATCCAGACGCCAGTTCGCGGTGAACCTGGCTCTCCGTGGTGCGTGCGCCGATCGCGCCCCAGGCGACCAGATCGGACAGATATTGTGGGGCGACGATATCGAGGAATTCGGAGCCGACCGGCAGGCCGAGTTCGTTGACGTCCAGCAGCAGCTTGCGCGCAATCCGCAAGCCGTCATCGATCCTGAAACTGCCGTCGAGATCGGGATCGTTGATCAGGCCCTTCCAGCCGACGGTCGTGCGCGGCTTGGCGAAGTAGACCCGCATCACGATCTCGAGTTCGCCGTCAAGGCGCTCCCTCACCGCGCGCAGCCGCGTCGCGTAGTCCATCGCCGCCACCGGATCATGGATCGAGCACGGGCCGATCACGACGGCGAGCCGGTCGTCTCTATGATGGAGGATATCGCTCAGCCCGGACCGCGCGTTGGCGACCGTCTCGGCGGCATGTTGGGTTGGCGGGAATTCACCGATCACGCGTCTTGGGGTGATCAGCGCCTTGATTTCGCGAATGCGAACGTCGTCGGTCGAAGGTGTCACGAGAAGTCTCCTTGGATGGGAGTCTTCTGGAGGCACAAAAAAAGCCGCCAGGAGACTGGCAGCTTGTTGAACGAGATTGGCTTGATGTCAGATCAAACGCGTCCCTTCCGCTGCCCGGGGCTTTGGAAATAAAACCAGCTATAAAACAGGTTCGAGGCGTTGATCATGACGCGAGCTCTCTAGCTCAGGCAAAAGCCGTTGTCACGGCTTTTCGTTAGCCACTCGCCGTATCTTGGAAGGGTGTCACTTATGCGCAACCGGCGGGGTGCCGTGGGTATGGAAGGACTCGATGGTCTTGAGACCCCACGCCTGGCCCTTTTTGCGTTCTTCCTCGGTCCAGACGATCGGCTTCCAGTCCGGCGCCAGGATCAGCCGCGCACCGGCATTGGCGACTTCGACCCGGTTGCCGCCGGGCTCGTAGACATAAAGAAAGAACGTCTGCTGGATCGCGTGCTTGTGCGGCCCGGTTTCGATATAGACGCCGTTTTCAAGAAAGATATCGGCCGCGCGGAGGATGTCCTCACGGCTGTCGAGAGCGTAGGTGACGTGATGAAAGCGGCCCGATGTGCCGGAATGATCACGTGAATAGGCGAAGTCGTAGCTCTTGTTCGACATCGTCATCCACATCGCAGCCTCGGTACCGTCGTTGAGCACGATCTGCTCGGTCAGCCGGCAGCCGAGATAATCCTCGAAGAAAATCCGGTTGGCCTTGATGTCGACCGCGAGACAGTTGAGGTGATCGAGGCGGCGGACGTTGACGCCCCGCGCCGGAAACCGCTGGGCCTGGTTCTTCAGTGCGGGTTTGAGTTCAGGGGGTGCCTGATACCATTCGGTCTCGTAGTAGAGCTCGATGACATGGCCGTCGGGATCCCGGCAGCGAAACGCCGGTCCATGCCCCATATCGCCGTCGGTCCAGCCGATCTCGAACTCCGAGCCCTTCAGGGCCGCGACCCGGCGCTCCAGCGCCTGTGGGCTGCGCGCGCGCAACGCCATATGCTCCATGCCGGAGGTCTTGGAAGCCGTGAGCTTGAGCGAATAACGCTCGTAATCGTCCCAGCCGCGCAAGTAAACCGACTCGCCCTTGCGGCCGCTGATGGTCATGCCCATCACGTCGACAAAGAACTTCAGGCTCTCGTCCGGCTTCGGCGTCAGCAGTTCCATGTGGCCGAGATGCGCGAGATCGAAAATCGGCTCCGGATGCATGGGCCTCTCCCTAAAGCAGCGAGCGCGTCAGATCGTCAAACAATTCGTCGACCGCGAAGGTTCGCGGAATCAGTTTCTGCTGCGCGGCATATTCGCTAAGCAGCGCCAGCGAGCGGAACAATTCGTCGCGATCGAATTGGGGGAGCCGGCCGGCGCCCGCGCGGCACTCTCCCGCAACATCCGGGAAACCTCCCTGACCGCGTCCGGATTGGTTCGTGCCAGATTTTCGCTGACCACCACCATATGGTTGATCGGTTTCACATGATGCTTTGCAAACCAGGATTTCTCTTCCGCAGCCGCGTCGGGAAACAGCGGCTTCAGGCCTGATCGTTCGACCTTCTCGCCCAACACCGCATCGAGTTCGCCGTCGACCAGCATTTGGACGATTTCCTTGCCGGCCGGCGCGCGCTTGGTCGTATCCTTGTATTCGGCGACATGCGCATCCTCGAACGTCACCCATTCGATCGAATTGAGATCGACGCCGTAGTCGTTGGCGAGAATGCCGCGCAGCCACGCGCCGGTGGTGGTCGTGAAGGAACGAATCCCGACGCGCTTGCCATTGAGGTCACCGGGCTTCAGCGTGCCTTGTTTCTCATTGTAGAGCGCGTAGCCATGCTGAAACCGCGACACCACCACGTTCGGCAGCAGCACCATCGGCTTGCCGACACTTTTCGCCATCATGTAGGTGACGATGGCCATCTCCGAGACGTCGAAGGCGCCTTCGCGCACCATCGGCTTGAAGCCTTTGTGGGCGGGCGAATAATCGACGAAATCGAACGCGACCAGATCCGATGTGATCGAGCCGTCCTTCAGCGCGGCCGTGCACGGGATGCGTGCCAAGCAATGTGCGCAGCCGCGTCGTCATCAATCCTGATCCAGCTTGTCGACATAGACGAGGCCGGCTTTGGTCAGCGCCTCGCGCATGTTGTACATGTCGAGCCCGAGTTCGCCGGCGGCGAGTTTCTTGCGCTTGCCCTCCTCGTCGGCATGGCGCTTTTCGCCCTTGGCGACCACTTCGCCGATGTCTTTGCGGGCAACCACCACCACGCCGTCATCATCGGCGATCACGGCGTCACCAGGCACGACATTGACGCCGGCGCAGACCACGGGAATGTTGACCGCGCCCAACGTGGCCTTGACGGTGCCCTTGGCCGAGATCGCCTTCGACCACACCGGAAAGCCCATCTCGCGCAGCGACTTCACATCGCGGCAGCCGGCATCGATAATGAGTCCGACCACGCCGCGCGCCTTCAACGAGGTCGCGAGCAGATCGCCGAACATGCCGTCGGTATTGTCGGCGGTACAGCCGACCACCAGAATGTCGCCGGGCTTGCACTGCTCGACCGCGACATGGATCATCCAGTTGTCGCCGGGCTGCGCCAGCACCGTGACAGCGGTACCCGCGGCCTCGCCGCCGGCCCAGGCCGGCCGCATATAGGGCTTCATCAGCCCGATCCGGCCATAGGCCTCATGCACCGTTGAGGCGCCGAGCGCGCCAAGCCGCTTGACCACGGCCGCATCGGCCCGCTCGATGTTTCGGACAACGACCGTCTTCATACCAGTTCCTCCAACGCCATCGGGAATAATCGCTGATAGGCCTCGCCATAGGTCATGGCCTTGCCCGAATTGCGGCCGCCCTGCATGCCCCGCTGCAGCGCGACCCGCTCGTAATAGGCCCACAGATGCTTCTGCGCCGCCAGGATCTCGAAGGTCTTGCGCTTGATGTCCCAGACCTCGTCGATGTTGAGGATCACCTGCGGCTTGAAATTGCACATTTCGGGCTGATGCGGCTCGAACAGAAACACCGGCGGAGCCGCGTAATTGTAGTCGGCCTGCGGCTTGTGGCCCATCGCCTGCGCCACGATGCGCGCTTCCTGCGCATAGGCGGTGGCGGCGGGATGGTCGACATTGTAGGGGTCTTCCAGCGAATGGGTCAGTACGAAACTCGGATTGAGCTCGCGGTAGATATCGATCAGCCGCTCCATATGGGCGGGGGTCAGATGCAGCGGATAATCGCCGGCATCGAAGAACTCGATCTCGGCGCCGAGTGCGGCAGCCGCCCGTTCGGCCTCGTCGCGGCGGCCGGCCTTGACCTTCTCCAGCGTCATGCCCGGCACCTTCCAGGCGAACTGGGATTCCCCACGCTCGCCGAACGCCAGGCAGACGATCTTGACCCGGTAGCCCTTTTTGGCGTGCAGCGCGATTGCCCCGCCGGCGCGCCAGACGAAATCGCCCGGATGCGCCGAAACCACCAAACCCGTTTTTGCCATCCTATTCCCTTCCGCATCACTTGCTTTTGGCGGCCGAACCTAGGCCAGCCCGGCCTCAAAGGCAAAATCTGATCGGGCGCATGGACAACGTGGCGAAGTGTTTCGCGTTGTTTCAGGCAAAACTGTTCCGGAGCGGATGGCGCTCAGAATTGACCCGCGACCGTCAGCCGGATCGCCAGCGGTTCAACCGGATGCAGCACCTGGTCCATCACGCCATTCTGGCACACCGCGGCTGGTGCGGTCGGGGCGCCGGAAGCCGGAAAGCACATCGCAAACAGCGAGTCCGATTTCAACAGCGACCCATAGGCGTAACTGATCTGGTCGGAATGGCTATTCAACAGGTTGAAGGCGTCGAGCTGAACCCGCCAACCATCGTCGAAGCGGTAGCCGAGCTGTCCGTTCAAGAGGCCGGTCGCGGGCGAGACGAAAGCGTCGTCCTCGGTCAGCGGGCGCGGGCCGAAATAGCGATAGCGCAGGCCCGAGAACCAGCCGGTGTTCTCGCCGAACCGGATTCCGGCCGAGGCGATCATACTAGGCGCGCCAGGGATGTAATTGCCCGGAGCGTTGCCGATCTGGGCCTGCGGAAAACCGGCCAGCGAGGCGTAAAGCGCCGCCTGCTCGGGATCGTCGCCGCGAAACCGGGCATGGGTGACGGCAAGGTCGCCCTCGAGCCTGAGCCAGGACAGCGGTCGATAGTCATTGGTCCATTCGACACCGTAGCGTCGGCTCGGCCGACTAGCCTCGGTATCGCCGGCATCGCCCGAGAACACGATCTCGGAGGCGGAGTCCAACAGAAACAGGCTGAGCGAGCTTGTCAGCTTCGGAATGATCCCGGTTCGAAAGCCGACCTCGGCGCCCCGGGTCTTGACCAGGAACGGCGAGGCCTGCAGCGGCGAACCGTCGGTCGGCGATTCCGTGATCGTGACGCCGCGCGCGTCGTTGCTGTGGAATCCCTCGCCGGCATTGACGAAGAATTCGGTCCTGGCAAACGGACCGAGCACCACGCCGAATTTGGGGCTGCCGATGAACGCGTTGGCGTTGCCGGAATTGGCCGGCGTCAAAAACGAATCCACCGAGGCCTGGTAGAAATCGCCACGCCAGCCGACATTGGTGCGCAGCCAATCGGTCCAGTGCAACGTGTTTTGCGCGAAGATGCCGACGCTGCCTTCCTGCACCGCGTCGCTGCGGATCGGCGACAGGAATTGGCGCTGTACGGTGTTGTCGAGGTCGAGCCGGATATCATCATAGCGGCTCTGCACGCCGATTTCGGTTTCCATCGGCAGCCCGTCGAACCGGCCGTTGAAGGTGTGCGAAATGTTGATGCCGCCGAGCACGCGATCGTCATGCTGGTGAAACTGGTCGCCGTGGACGGGATCGGTGAGGAAGAAGGTGAAATTGTTCCACAGGTTGAGCGAGCTCTTGATGACATAGAAGCTCGCCTTCGACGAACCTCCCTCGTCGGTCTGTGCCCAGCGCCCTGACAGCGAGAACCGGTTCGAATTGCCGCCGTCGCTGGGATCGAGTTCGCCGTAAAGTCCGACCTCGCCCGAGGCGATCGCGCGCGCCGGAATCTGGTCGGACGAATTCCATTGGTTCACGTAGGCCATGCCGGTCAGCGAAAAGCCATCCTCGGCGGTGCCCTGGCTATAGCGCGCCACGCCGTTGAACTTGCGCAAGGCGTCGGGATTGTCCCACGGCCCGTCATAGGTGTTGACCTCGCCCGCCAACAGCAGCGTGCCCTCGCCGAGCTTGGCCGGCGTGATGTCGAGAGTGCGGTGATAGCCGAAACTGCCTGTCGTGATCGACGCCATGGTTTTGTTGATGGTGTCGAGCAGACCGACATGGATCGACCCGACCGAGGAGAAATCGCCCTCGTCCGCGAAGTACGGCCCCTTGCGGACATCGACCGATCCGATCAACTCCGGAATCAGGAAATTGAGGTCGGCATAGCCTTGACCATGCGCATGGGTTCGCATGTTGACCGGCATGTCGTCGACCGAAATGGCCAGATCGGTGCCGTGATCCAGATTGAAGCCGCGCAGAAAATACTGGTTGGCTTTGCCTTCGCCGCTGTGCTGGGTGACGATCAGGCCGGGCGTCACTTCAAGCGCCTCGCCGGGCCGAGAAAACGGCCGGGCATTGACGTCGGCGCCACTGACGATTTTTTCGCTCGACGAGGCCACCGGGGCCGAAGCGGTATAGGTCGCTGCGACGTTGCCCGCGATCGCGGCACGATCGCCTTGTGCCGGCTTCCGTGCCGTGCGCCGCGGGTCTCCGCTTCTCAGGCTGCTTTTCGGCTTGGCGTCGGCGTGCTTTCGCGGATGCGGCGTATCGACCTCAACCGGCGGCAGTGCCGTCGGCCCTACCTGCTGCGCCAGCGTGGCGGAATGCACCGCAAACCAGATCACACCGCAAACCACGACGCGCGCGAAGGATCGGTGCACGGCACCACCCCCCAGCGGTACGTGATACGAAGAAATCCCGCCCGGCTGTCCGGCAGGCTATGTTGCGCTCCAACATGGGATAAAACTGACACACGCGGTATGATGATGTCAATAAATCATCATACTTTTCGCCGGACCAGAGGACGCCATGCAACGCATCACCATTACGCTCGACGATGAACTGATGGAGGAACTCGACGCTGTCATCGCCGAACGCGGCTATCAGAACCGTTCGGAAGCGATCCGCGATTTTACCCGCGCCGGCATGCAGCAGGCGGTGCAGGAAAAAGGCAATTCAGGCGAATGCGTCGCCGCGCTGGTCTATGTCTACGACCATGCCGCGCGCGAATTGTCGCGACGGCTGGTCGAGAGCTATCACGGTCACCACGATCTCTCGCTGGCGACCTTGCATGTCCACCTCGACGACGACAATTGCATGGAGGTCACGGCGCTGCGCGGCCCTGGCGCCGACGTTCAGCATCTCGCCGATCACATCATCGCCGAGCGCGGCGTCAAGTATGGCCGCGTCGTGATGATCCCGACCGACGCGCCGAAAAAGGCCGGAGCCGCCAAGCGCGGCGGTCATCGCCACTCCTGACGGCCTGGCCTTCAGGAGATCAATTCGACCTTGCCGTCGGACAGGCGGTAGATGCCGCCGACGATCTTCAGCCTGCCCTGCTCGACCGCGGCGCTGAGGATCGGCGTCGCCGATTTGAGCTTGGCGACATTGTCGATGACGTTACGTCTGGTGGCGTTCGTCAGGAGATCGCCCGACTGATCCATGCTGGACTTCACCGCCGGTGCGATAGCGGCGACCAGCGACGGCAGATGGCCCGGCAACGTGGTGTTGTCCTTGAGCGATTTGATCGTCGCATCGACCGCGCCGCAGCTCTCATGGCCGAGCACCATGAATAGCGGCACGTGCAGGATCGCAGCGGCATATTCCAGGCTCGCGACCGATTCGTCATTGGCGAAATTGCCGGCGACCCGGCAGACGAAGAGGTCACCACGGCCGCTATCGAAGGCATATTCGGGGGCGATGCGCGAGTCGGCGCAACTCAGGATCCCCGCAAACGGGTTCTGGCCGCCGACCAGGGCCTCGCGCTCGCTCTTGAAATCATGGCGGCGGTCAATGCCGCCGACATAGCGGGCATTGCCCTTCATCAGCCGATCCAGCGCCGCATCCGGCGGAATGTCGTTCTGCGGCTTCGGCGACGATTTTGTGTCCTTGGCGAATGAGCCGCGGAGCCAACCGCGAGCATTGCAGCGGCGGTGCCTGCCGATCGCAGAAAATGCCGTCTCGACAATGCTTCGATCCCGATCGTCTCATCGGTTCGGCATCTGACGCACATCGCAATTCCCCCTCGATCGATCCGCCCGAGGAAATCTGAGTGCGATCCGGGTTGCAGTCAAGACCTCCTGCTACCGGTCACCGAGAAAATGCAGGATGGCAAAGTTGAATTGGCCGGGATCCTGCAGAAACGCGAAATGACTGGCGTTCGGCAGGATCAACAGTCCGGCATGCGGAATTGTGGCGGCGATGTATTCGGTATGCTCGCGCTTGATGGCCTCGTCATGATCGCCGTCGACCACCAGCACCGGCGTGTCGATCGCCTTGAGCTGCGCGTCGCTCCAGTTCGGCTGCTCCGCCCACATCCGGCTGATCTGCTCGACGAAGGCGTCGTATTCGGCCGGCGTCGCCGAGAGCTTGCGATATTCGCCGCCGGCGCGTTCGATGAACGCTGCGAATGTCGGGTTCTTTTCGACGCCGTCCTTGACGCCCGATGTCACGGTATTGGCGGCAAACGCGAACACCTTGTCGACCCTGTCCTTGTGGCGGATCGCCAGATCCAGCCCGAGAATGGCGCCGTCGCTCCAGCCCACGATATCGGCTTTGGCGATCTTCAAATGGTCCATCAGCCCGACGACGTCATCGGCCATCAGATCATAGCCGTAGGGGCGCGCATCGCGCGTGCTCCGGCCGTGCCCCCGGCTGTCCATCAGGATCACGGTGTGAAATGCCGCGACTGCCGGCACCTGCTGGCCCCAATAATCGGTGTTGGCCAGGCCGCCGTGCAGAAAGATCACCGGCGAGCCATGACCGTAGACCGCGTAATGAATGCGGATGCCGTTGATCTCGGCATCGCCCGCATGGTCGGAGACGATCGGCGCCGGTGTCGGCGGTAAGGTCAGCCATCTATCGTCGGCACGCGCCGTTAAGACCATCGCCGGCCACGCGGCAAAAAGCATAAGACAAGCGGGCAGCAGCTTGCGCATGATCGTGTCCTTTCGAAGCGCGTCGTTCAATGGCACGTAACAACGTACCGCCGCGGCGCGCCCGACCCAAGCCAAGGCACCTCCTTTTTTCCTCGGCTGTTCAGGTATCCGTTTACGATTTGTGTTCACTATCGGACAGAACACCTCGGCTCTTGGTAAACCAAACGTTAGGGCCGAATCCCGGACTATCACCCAAGGCCCGACCCAAACCGCCGATTTTTCAGCAATATCCAGCAATGATTGCGATCTGATCGCCTCATCAAATTCAATTCCGACCTAAATACCGTGGATTTTCCAAGCTGGCGGCATGGCCGGCTTAACCGTTTCTCCAATCCCAGACCGCATAGTTCCCAAATTATTTCGGTACCAAATGACGGATTTGGCAGCAGTGACATCCTTCGGACGTGTGATTTCCGTGCGCGGCTCCCTGGCCCGGGTTGGCCTGCTGGCCGGGCATCGGCTGAGCGTGCCGGAAATGAGAGCGACCGTCGGTCGCTTCATCTCGATCCGCTGCGCCAACTCCACCATCGTCGCGATGATCACCGAGGTATCATGCGAGGATATGAAGAACACGGATGAGTATATTGCCAGCGCCTCGGTCGATCTGCTCGGCGAAATCCTTGGAACCGCGGAGCGCCCGAAATTCCAGCGCGGCGTCACCAACTATCCGACTATCGGCGATAATGTCGAACTGATCACCAATCAGGAGCTGCGCACCGTGTACGCGCCGAGCGGCTCCGACCAGATCAACGTCGGCACCCTGCAACAGGACCCGTCCGTCATCGCCTATGTCGATATCGAGGAAATGCTGTCCAAGCATTTCGCGGTGCTCGGCTCGACCGGCGTCGGTAAATCGACGGGCGTGTCGCTGCTGCTGAACGAGATTCTGAAGTCGCGGCCGAACCTGCGCGTGTTCATGCTCGACGTCCACAACGAATACGGCCGCTGCTTTGGCGACCGCTCGCTGGTGCTCAATCCGCGAAACCTGAAACTGCCGTTCTGGCTGTTCAATTTCGAAGAGATCGTCGACGTCCTGTTCGCCGGCCGTCCCGGCGTGCCCGAAGAGCTCGACATCCTCGCCGAAATCATTCCGATGGCGAAGGGCGTCTACACTCAATATCAGAACACCGACCGCGTCGGATTGAAGCGCGCCGACCCCAAATCCGTCGGCTATACCGTCGACACCCCAGTGCCGTACCGCCTGGTCGATATGATTTCGCTGATCGACGAACGGATGGGCAAGCTCGAGAACCGCTCCTCGCGCATCATCTATCACAAGCTGATCTCGCGCATCGAAACCGTGCGCAACGATCCGCGCTACGCATTCATGTTCGACAACGCCAATGTCGGCGGCGACACCATGGCGGAAGTCATCAGCCATCTGTTCCGGCTGCCGGCCAATGGCCGGCCGATGACGGTGATGCAACTCGCCGGCTTCCCGGCGGAAGTCGTCGACTCCGTGGTCTCGGTGCTGTGCCGGATGGCGTTCGATTTCGGACTGTGGAGCGACGGCGTCTCGCCGCTGCTGTTCGTCTGCGAAGAGGCCCATCGTTACGCCGCCGCCGACCGCAATATCGGCTTCGGACCGACCCGCAAGGCGGTGTCCCGGATCGCCAAGGAAGGCCGCAAATACGGCGTCTATCTCGGGCTCGTCACCCAGCGCCCGGCCGAACTCGACGCCACGATCATTTCGCAATGCAACACGCTGTTCGCGATGCGCCTCGCCAACGACCGCGACCAGGCGCTGCTGCGTTCGGCGGTTTCGGACGCCGCGGCCAACCTGTTGTCGTTCGTGCCTTCGCTCGGCACCCGTGAAGTGCTGGCGTTCGGCGAAGGCGTCGCGCTGCCGACCCGGTTGCGCTTCAAGGAGGTGCCGGTGCACCAATTGCCGCGCAGCGAGGCCACGATCGCATCGGTGCAATCGGCTAACGCCGGCCACGACATGCACTTCGTCAGCGCCGTGCTCGAACGCTGGCGCGGCGCTACCTCTAATCGCGATGTACCCAACGATCCCGGGATCAACCAGCCCGCGGCCCGCACGGTGGAAGCGCCGATGCTGCAGCCCTCGATGGGACTCGATCCCGATCGCTTTTCGCTGCTGAAAAAGCCGCTCCGCTGACCGTCCAGACGGCGCGGTTGCGCTTGAGCTGACCCGTTCGAGCCTGCTTTGCGGCGGCGTCGTCATCAACTATGCTCCGGATTAGCCGCATCACGCGGCCAACCCCGGATAGTTCTATGACCCAAACCACGCAGCGTTTTCCCGTCCCCGCGATCGACAGTCTCCCGGAGGACATCCGTACCCGCCTGCTGGCGGTCCAGGAAAAGTCCGGCTTCGTGCCGAACGTGTTCCTGACCCTGGCCTACCGGCCGGACGAGTTTCGGGCGTTCTTTGCCTATCACGATGCGCTGATGGACAAGGACGGCGGCCTTACCAAGGCCGAACGCGAGATGATCGTGGTTGCCACGTCGAGCGCCAACCAGTGCCAGTATTGCGTGATCGCGCATGGCGCTATCTTGAGGATCCGGGCCAAGAACCCGCTGATCGCCGACCAGATCGCGGTCAACTACCGTAAGGCCGACATCACGCCGCGGCAGCGAGCCATGCTCGATTTCGCGATGAAGGTCAGCCTGGAAGCCGGCAAAATCTCGGAGCAGGATTTCGCCGATCTTGCCGGCCACGGCTTCAGCAACGACGACGCCTGGGACATCGCCGCGATCTCGGCTTTCTTCGCGCTGTCGAACCGGATGGCCAATGTCACCGCGATGCGGCCGAACGACGAATTCTATCTGATGGGCCGGCTGCCGAAATAGAACGACAGCCGCGCTCCATGCCTAGTCGTCCGAGGCCGGCCCGCACCAGCCCGGCAGATAGATCGCATCCTTGCTCTTGGCGAATGCCAGCGACTTCTCCATCGCCTTGTCGAAGTCGTCATTGACGACTTTGGTCGACATCTTGCGGCGCAGGAAATCAGCCCACAGGAATTCGCTGAACGGCGTGGTGTCCTTGGCAAAGCCGCCGGCACGTCGCAATTCGCCCGCAAGGCTTCGGAACGGATCGTCCTTGAGATCGGTGACCGCCTTCGGCAAATCCTTGAAGTGCCGGCGCTCGCCCTTGGCGTCGTACGGATAGACCCAGCGTTTATTGTCCATTACGCCCCAGAACGCGTCGCGATCGACCATGTTGAGATCGCCGATCACGGTGACGAGGATGTCTTTGACGCCTTCGTCGTGAAGCGCACGCGCCAGGTGATGATGGTCCACCACGTAATAGCGTTTGTCCGGTCCGAGAACGACCGGGATCATATGCTTGCCAAGCAATTCCGCCCGCTTTT
Source organism: uncultured Alphaproteobacteria bacterium (assembly GCA_963845435.1). Lineage (GTDB taxonomy): Bacteria > Pseudomonadota > Alphaproteobacteria > Rhizobiales > Xanthobacteraceae > Bradyrhizobium. The sequence goes on along the minus strand of CAWJSD010000013.1, from coordinate 172,080 downwards.
TCTCGGATTTGTGTTCCCGCCAGCGCTTGCGCTTTTCCTTGACCTCGCGCATGCCGACCGTCATCTGCGTGGGCCGCAGCGAGAGAATGGGCACGGGCTGGAGCAGCGGTTCACGGGTATTTGCCATCGGCTGAATTCCTATCGCTAATCTGAAACGGGCAAAAATCTAGCTCAAATCCGCCCGACTATGCCATGATGGCAATGGCAACAAAATACCTTTACACGATGTATTGCAGAGATTGGGAAAGATGATCCAGGGCCGGCAAACAGTAAAAGAACAGGTTATCAACTTCGCCGGCCGCGAGATCATCATCAGCGAAGGCCCTCGCCTCAGTTTCTGGGCCGACATCAGTCACCGCTGCATGACCGCCAAATGGCCGAGTTTCATCGGCGGCGCCATGGCGGTGTTCATCGGCTTCAATGCGATTTTCGCGGCGTTTTACTGGATCGGCGATCAGCCGATCTCCAACGTGCCCGGGGGCGCCTATATCGATTATCTCTATTTCAGCATCGAGACCCTCTCAACCGCGGGCTATGGCGACATGCACCCGCAAAGCCATTACGGTCATTTCGTTGCCGCGGTCGAATTGTTCACGGGCATCTTCTCGATGTCGTTGATGACCGGCCTGATCTTTGCCCGCTTCTCGCGTCCCAGTGCGCGGCTGCTGTTCGCGGACAATCCGGTGATCGCGAACCATGACGGCAAGCGGACATTGATGGTGCGGCTGGCCAACGAGCGTCACAACATCATCGGCAATGCCACCGCCAAATTCTGGCTACTCAAGAACGTCGTGAGTGCGGAAGGCGGTACGTTTCGGCGATTTTACGAACTGCCGTTGGTGCGAAGCGAGCATCCGGCGCTGGCGCTGAGCTGGACACTCTATCATGTCATCAATGAAGACAGCCCGCTGTACGGAAAAACCGCTGAGGACCTCGACAAGGACAGCGTCTCGTTGGCAGTGGCGGTATCCGGACACGATGTTATTGCAGCGCAAACCGTGCACGCCGGCACGACCTACGATCACGAAGACATTCTATTCGGCCGCACCTATGCCGATATCCTGGGCACCGCGAAGGACGGTCGGCTGAGGCTGAACTACGGCCTGTTTCACGAAACCGTGGAAGAAAGTCAGATCGCGATATCTGTTCCCGACACTGCCTGACCACGCGGCCAACGATCCACGATCCTGCACAACATTTGCCGTGACACGCACCGCGAGCGTGATAATTTAAATTTGCGGATTCACCGGAGCTGCCAGCAGTGAAGAACCAGCGGCCCATTGCGGCGGAAGAAGAACATCGTGTGCTGCAGTTTCGGCCACGCGAACCCGGTCAGAAACCCGGCTGGCAGCAAAATCCGGATGCACGTACGCGGCCGCAAACCGTCCAGCCGGAACGTATCCGTTCCGAGCCCGCTCAGCCCGAACCCTACGACCTGTCGCGTCATCATCGGCCACGCGAGGAACCGGATGATTTCCGTCATCGCATGCTCGCCAATATCGCCGCCTTTGCCTTTACCGTGGCTCTGACCGCGATCGGGATCTGGCTCGCCATGAGCATCGCCGACCTGCGCCGGACCCAGGATTGCGTCCTGATGGGCCGGCGCGATTGCGTGCGCATTGCCACGCCGTCCATCTAGCTCTGCCGATCCGGTCGCAATCAAGCGACCTCGTCATCGCTGTCACGCAGGTGTCGGAAATAGCTCGTATCGCTGTCAGGCGTGACTTGGCGCCTCTCATTTCAGCGATTTTATTTCATGCGACGCATTATCGAAAACCTCGGGATTGGCGACCGCGCCATGCGATACAGCCATTTCGTACCCAGGCTGTATAATTACTGCCTCTCATTGGGGTTCGAGCGGCAGCGGATGATGCCGTCGCGGGCATTCTGTTCGGACGAAAGCCAAGGCTATCCCGTTATTCTGCTGGCGCAACATTTCGGTACGTTTCCATTCGATCACGGCCGGGTCGGCGGCAAGGTTGCGATCAACCGGCACGGACCGCATTCGCATCACGGCGAGGATCTGGTCATCGTCCAGGCCAGCCATGTCGGCTATTGTCCCAGCACCGGCCGCTTCGGAATCTATCAGCGCCCGCGCACCGCCAGCCACGAGTTCGGCGACAGTTGCGGCAAGATGTGCGCGGTACTGCATTGGTACCAGCACGAATACCAGCAGGCTCGCGATCATGTGCTATGCGGCAACATCGATGGTGTGCCGACTGTGTTCATCGACAACCAATTCCTGGACGAGCGGCGGCATGAGGGCCTGTTCCTGAACATGGACCGGCTGGTCGATCGCAGCGAAGAACCGCTCCGGGTGCTGAGCACGTCCAAGGCCTTCCCTGCCGCGCCCTCCTTTGCGGCAAGCCAATCCCCTGACACCTGGAGTGACAAGCCGCAGCCGATCGGCTCCCGCCTGACGCCCGACATGTTCCACTTCCTCCGCACCCCGACCGAAGGGCTCGAAGGCCACGATATCCTCGAAGCCGCATTGGCGCCGGCGATGCCGACCCTGGTGACGTCGTCGGAGCCCGCGCTCGATGCGGCGCGCTACCACACCCAGCTCGAATTCGACCGCACCTACCGCAGCATCCTGCACGAGCCGGCCTATCGCGGCAAAAACCTGCTGTTCATCTCCGGGCTGAACATCGACATTTCGCCGCCCGAGGGGCTGCCGTTTCCGCTGACCAAATTCATCCCCTGGGCGGCCTATATCAAGCTCAAGGACGGCACCAGTTTTCTGCTCGAGCAGGATGAGCTCACCGAAACGTTGCGCCGGCAATCGCTGGAAAATGCGGACCGGATGTCGTTCGACGACGCCATCGACCGGATGACCGCGGCCGACGGCATCATTTTCTCGCCGCGGCTTTGACAACCGCCCACGTCAAAAGAATTGCTTGGCCGAGAAGATAATCAGGCCGACCAATCCACCAACCAGGGTGCCATTGATCCGGATGTATTGCAGGTCGCGCCCGACCTGCAGCTCCAGCCGGTTGACCAGCGTCTCGCTGTCCCAACGCTCCACCACCTGGGAGATGAAACTGCCGATCTCGGCACGGCGCGGCGCAACCGTGCGCAGGACGAACACGCCGATCCACTGGTTGATTGCAGTGCTGGCGCGCTGATTGCCGCTGATCCAGCCGCCGAGCGCGACCAGCCCACTTTCGAGCGTGTCGGAAAGCGGCGCGATCCAGGACTTCGGTTCGGAGCCGACCCGGCTTTCGATCCGGGTCCAGAGCTTGGCAACCTGCTCGGCGACTTGTGGATTGCGCAGCATCTGGGCCTTCAATTCCTCGCCTCGCGCGATCATGTCGGGGTTTTCAGCCAGGTCCATGATCAAACGCTCGATGGCAGCGCCAAGCTCGACCCGCCACGGATGGCCGGGGCTGCGCATTTCGTCGAGCAGCTGCGACACTCCGCTGACGATCTTGTCGGCGACGATGCCGTCGACCCATTTCGGAATGAATCGCGAGGATTTCTTCGACACCTTGGCCTTGATCGTGTCGCGGTTGTCGTTGAGCGCGGCGGCCGCGATCGAGATCGCTTTCTCGACCAGCGCCTGGGTCTCGCCCTGCGCCCAAAACAGCGCCAGCAATTCAGACGCCAGCGGCGACGCCGGAACGGCCTCGATGCCATGCCGGATACCGCGGGTCAGCAACGCAGCCAGTTGATCGCGCGGCAGCGCCCGCATGATCTGCGGCAACGCCATGGTTGCGCGCCGGGCGATGCGGCGGGCGTTGTCGGGCTGCGACAGCCAGCGCGCGACCCAGCCGGCGCTGTCAATCTCCCGCAGCTTGGCTTTGAGCACCAGCGGCGACAGGAAGTTGTTGGAAACAAAGCGGCCGAGTGCGCCGCCGATCCGGCCCTTGTTGTGCGGCACGATCGCGGTATGCGGGATCGGAATGCCGAGAGGATGGCGGAACAAGGCCACGACCGCGAACCAGTCGGCGCAGGCCCCGATCATGCCGGCCTCGGCAAAAGCTTGCAGATAAGGCAGCCAGGGCCATTTCACCGGAGCAAACGAAGTCGCGATGAAAATTGCGAACATCAGCACCAGCAGCGACGTCGCAATCGTGCGCATCCGCCTGAGGTCGCGTAGCCTGGTGTCGGGAAATGGATTGAGCACCGGGGCGCGGGGCAGCTTCGGTGCGGTCGCGGGCGCCTGATCTGAACCGGACACGTCAGACAATGGCCCGGGCCGGCGGCTTGGCGGCGAGCTCGGCATAGAGCTGGCGCACCGTGGCTCCGCCATAGCTGCGCTCCAGCCGGCGCAGCGCAAAGTGGCCTTTTGCGATGCGCTGGAAATGGTCCATGAAAATCACGTTGACGGTGGCGCCACCCACCGCGCCCAGAATGGGCAGCGCACCTGCAGCAGCCTTGTCCGACACCACGAGGCCGAACCGCGACACGATCTCGCTGACCAGACTGGTCACCACAGGCGCCGATACGTCAACCGCGCCGCGCTCGGCGACGAAGGCGGCGACCTCATTGGTGTATTTCGAGAGCAACGCGCGCGCCGCGTAGTAGCCGACATCGATCTGCCCGTTCGGCCGCTTGGCTCCGAACGCGAACACTTCAAGACAGGCAAGCCGGGCCTCGATCTGCGACAGGTCCTCGCCTTCGTGCCGCGCGATTGCGGCGATCGCCCGCAGCATGAAGGTGGTGGTCAGCGGCAGCTCTATCGGCAGCGCGGCGAAACCGAATAGCCCGCTGACCCCGCCGGTAACGCCAGCCAGGAATGACGAGAAGCCCGTCAGTGGCGGCTGCTTCGGATCATCGTCCTCGTCGAGGGTATCGATCGCGACATCGAGGCCCTTCATCACAGCCGAGCGCACCATCGCGCTCAACTGGCTGTTGGCGAATGTGGGCAGGATGCCGAGCACCCGGTTGACCGGAACGCCGGCATAGTCGGCCAGCCGCGCGGCAAAATTCGGATTTTCGAGATTGTTGACCGCGAGCTGCAACGCCCTGCGATCGGGTTCGGAAAGGACGCTGGTGAGGTCCGCGATCATTGGTAGCGCAGGATCGGCCGGATGCCGTTCATGCTGGCCAGAATCGCCGAGCCGTTGCTGATCAGCGCCGTGACCTCGGGCGTGATCAAGCCTCCGGGCAGCGCCAGACCGAGCGCCAGCGTGTTGAGGCCGGCGACGATCGCGTAGTTCTGCTTGATCAGGCGAACCGCGCCCTGCGAGATCTCGACCGCTTTCACCAGCCGCCACAGCGAATCTTCCATCAAAATGATGTCGGCGGACTCGTGCGTGACTTCGGCGCCGTGCTTCATCGCGATGCCGACATCGGCGAAGCTCAGCGCCGGCGAGTTGTTGATGCCGTCGCCAACCATCGCGACACGGCGGCCCTCGCGCTGCAATTGCTGGATCACGTCGGCCTTGTCGGCCGGCAGCATGTCGGCGAAGTGCCGGGTCAGGCCGATGTTGCGGCACACCGCGCGCGCGACCACGGCATTGTCGCCGGTCAGCATGATGGTGTCCTTGATCCCCAGCGCATGCAGTTTCTGGATCACCGGTTTGCTCTCGGCGCGAATCTCGTCGGAATATGGCACGAGGCCGGCGAGCTGGCCATCGACCGCGATGTACAGGCACGAATAGCCCTTCTCGTCCAACGCCGCGCGATCCGAAACCGACGCATCGATCTTGATCTCACTTTGGCGCATGAAGCGTGAATTGCCGACATGCATGTAATAACCGTTGACCTGCCCTTCAACGCCCAGCCCGAGCCGATAGGTAGTTTCGTCGCACGGCGGAACATTGACCGCGAGTTGGTGCGCGCGGTCGCGCAGCGCCTGGGCGACCGGATGCGTCAGCCGGGTCTCGGCGGCGGCGGCAAGCCCGAGCAAATGGTTCGGCGTGATGTTGTTCTGGTATGACAGCACGTCGATCACCGCCGGGGTGCCGCGGGTCAGCGTGCCCGTCTTGTCGAACACTACGGTGTCGATGTCGGCGAGCTTTTCCATGTGGCCGCCGCTCTTGATGATGATGCCGGCACGGGCGGCATGGGTCATCGACGACAGCACCGAGGTCGGCGCCGCGACCCGGATGCCGGTGCCGTAATCGACGATCACCAGTGAAAGAAAGCGATTGAAGTCGCCGGTGATGGCGGCAGTCCCGACCGCGAGCCCGAGCGTCGGGGTCACGAGACGATCGGCAAAGCGCTCGGCGTGGTTCTGCATCCTGGTATCGCCGATCGGCGCGGACTCGACCAGATGTACGATCTGGCCGGCGGTGGTCGCCGACCCGACCCGCAGCGCGCGGATGGTGATCTGGCCCTCGCGGATCACGGTGGCGGCAAACGCCGTATCCCCTACCCCGCGGCTGACCGGCAGACCCTCGCCGGTGATGGTCTTCTGGTCGATGGTGGCGTGACCGTCCGTGATCTCGCCGTCGACCGGGATCATCTCGCCCGGATAGACCACGACCAGATCGCCCTCGGCGAGGTCGGCTGCCGGGATCGACACCACCTCGCCGTCCCGCAGCACCCAGGCGCTCTTGGTCTGGAATTCTAGCAGTTCGCTGATCGCACGCTTCTGGCCCGCCGCGGTCAGGTCGCGGATCCAGTCGCCGAGCTTGATCAGCCAGGTGACGATGCACCCGGCCAGCGGATTGCCCTGCAGCACCGAAGCGCTGATCGCCAGGGTATCGAGCACGTCGATATTGAGCCGGCTCTCGTTCGCCCAGACCTTCCAGGCGCGCTTGGCGATCGGCCAAGCGTTCCACAGCATCAACGGCATGTTGACGGCGAACACGGCCGGATTGGCGCTGAACGCCATCGCCAGCGACAGCGTCGGCAACGCCAACGGCATGTTCCTGGATACCGCGGGCGGCTTGGGCGCAGCCGTAGCCGCTGCGCCGGCGGTTACGCTGTAAGCCAGCGTCTTGATGTCCTCGATGGTCGCGTTGCGGAAGCGCTCCAGCAACAGACGCAACGTGCTCTCTTGTGCCGGATCATATTCGAGCACGAGGCTGGCGCAGTCGTAATTGATGCGCGCGGTCTTGACGCCGGATTGCGCGCTGAGCCAGAGCAACACGGTTTCGGCGAGCGGCTGCTTTCGGCACAGTTCGGGGACATTGAGCCGCAATCGGCCCGGCATCGCGTGACGGATGGAAAAATTCATTCAGACTATCCAGAACACAATGCACATCCCCCGGGGATCTGCGAGTTCACGTCGTTGCGGCGGCCGCAGCCTCAGCTTCCTCGGCCTCCTCGCGAGCCTCAGGGCTGTTGGCTTCAATCAAATGATTCAATCCGAACATCGATAGCGTGACCCAGACCGGGGTCGCGGCGTTGGCGCCGACCTCTAGGATCGTGAAACCGGCGATGGCGGTGGCGAGCACGATCTTGAGATCGATGGTGTTGCTGGTCGCGCCTTTGATCTGCTTGTCGGCAGCCTTGAAGAAATCGACGATCACCCTGGCGGTGTGGGAATTCTCAGCGAGAAACTCCGCCTCTTGCTGAATCTTGCTGGCGAGCGCGTCGATCTCGTTGGTCGGGGGCGGCCGATGATGACCGCCGGTGTGATGCTCCAAACCGCCGTGAAATTCGTCATGGCGGTCGACATCATAATGCAGCACCACGCTGCCGGTAGCCGGGTTGACCGTGACCTGCTCGACCCCGGGGATGACCATGAAGGTCTCCTTGATCTGCTCCAGCAGTTCAGGGTTGGCCTTGGCCGCGCCGACCTTCATCCGGATACGACCCGGTACCTGGTGCGCGATCTGCAACTTCATCTTGGTCATGACCGATCTCGAAGTCAGGTGAAAGCGCCTGTTCGCGCCACGCGTCGACAGAACGAATTCTGGCCGCGGTTACGATTTTACCGCGGCCATTGAACCGATCGCCGCGGCGCCGATCCGACGCCCACGCGCTATCGCAGCTTCAGGCTGCCGGAGTCGACGTCGCGCTGCCGGCACCGTCCTTCTCGGCCTTCACTTCGGCGACGATGTCGTGCACCTGCTCATGCGCCTCGGCGAACATCTCTTTCGATTTCTGCGCCAATTTATAAGTGCCACGCACCGTCGACTTGAACAGCGGGTTGAGCGCGCCGGCGACCTTGGGCAGATATTTCGGCGCCGCCATCGCAGCCACGCCGAGCACGAGGCCGGGCAACAAAGCCGCCTCGAACAAGGCCGCGCCGGCTGCAACGACGACAACGGTCGCGACGGTTTTATTCAAGCCACCTTCGTGCTGTTCGTCATGGTCGGTCGCAGCGGTGTGGCCGGCTTCGGAAGTGTCGTGTCCGTTGGCGGGGTTCATCACATAAGTCCTTGTTTCAAAGAGACAGCCAAACCCGCGTAAAAGCGCAATCGGTGCGGAGCCAAGCCCTTCGTGTTTATCGGCCGATTAAAAAAGCCATGTGACAATGACGTGACGTCTTATTCATGTGAGATTACAAGCCGGTAATGCGAATGATCGCCCCGCATGAATGATCGGTATCGGGAGGTTGGTTCTAGGCCTGCCCGGGCTCGCGCGAGCCGATCGTCAGTCGATGTCCACAATGCGGACAGACGTCGCGTGACTGCTCCGCCGCATCGGCCTGCATGCTGGACATTGGTTATCCGCCATCGCCGCAGATCGAGCAATTCGGCCGACGGCTTGGCGGCCTCGACGGTACGTTCGAGCGTGAGAGACTCTGCGGTTACAGTATGCTCCCTGCGATGCTTGAGCTGGTCGAGAAATCCGACCGTGATGACGCCGGAAAACAGCGCCAGTGTGCCGATACCGACGATCGACACCAGGCCGCCAAGCAGTTTGCCAACGGCGGTCACGGGCACCATGTCGCCGTACCCGACCGTGGTCAGGGTTTCGATCGCCCACCACATGCACGCGGGAATGGAATTGAAGACGGCGGGCTGCTCGTCACCCTCAATCATGTAGGCGAGCGCGCCGCTGATCGTCAGCGTCAGACAAAGGATGAAGATCAACGCGCCGATCGAGCGCGACTCCTCCCTGAACACCGACCACAGCAAACTGAATACCTGGGAGTGACGCGTCAGCTTGAGCATTCGCAACAGCCGAAGCAACCGCAGCACCCGCAAATCGCCGGCGCCCAACACGCCGAGCACGGCCGGCAGCACCGATACCAGATCGATCAGCGGAAAGAAGCCGCGCATATAGCGCAGCCTGCCCCAGACCGGATGCGCAAAACGGCCGCCGTGCAGATCGACCGCGGTCCAGACCCGAAGCAGATATTCCACCATGAAGATCGCGGTCGCGATGTGCTCCGCGGTGAAGAAAAACACCTCGTAACGCGCCCGGATTGTCTCAACGGTTTCAAGGATTACGGCGGCGACGTTAAAGATGATCAACAGCGCCAGCAGCAGATTGAACCAGCGCGTGACAGAGTTGTGGGACGCGTCATCGTCGAACACATGGCTAAGGCGCTGGCGCCAGTGATACGCGGGCCTCGATTTAGAATCTGACGTAATTTCGTGGCCTTGCTGCAAGCGGTAACCCCTTGGCTGCGCCGCTCGCGAGCTTACGAAAGGATTATGACGGATTGCCCTTGAGGCGCCAGACCGGATTGCCAAGACTTAGTTGAAGCAAGGTTGCAGCAGGTGCCGGAGGTTGCTGTCACATCACTGCAATACAAGTTTTGCAATGCTCGCATCCGCGAAGCCGCACGACACGCCAGGGTACGCATGGCACCACAAGGGACGCCCGCATGACCGCCTCCGAGATGACTGCCACCGAGTTGAACGCCGAAGCCGCGCTCCGCCAACGCATTCGCCAGGAAATGGCCGACAGCCTCGATGAAGAGTTGGAGCTGGAGCTGGACGATCACCGGCTCGATGGCTCTATCGACGATGCGCCGAGCCATGACGGCCCGCCCCAGCTCGACCGCAGGGTCTACTTCAAGGAGTTGTTCAGGCTGCAGGGCGAACTGGTCAAGCTGCAGGATTGGGTGCAGCACGAGAAGAAAAAGATCGTGGTGCTGTTCGAGGGTCGCGACTCCGCCGGCAAAGGCGGTGCCATCAAGCGCATCACCCAGCGCCTCAACCCACGCGTCTGCCGGGTCGCCGCGCTGCCGGCGCCGAGCGAGCGCGAACGGACGCAATGGTATTTCCAGCGCTATGTCAGCCACCTGCCGGCCGGCGGCGAGATCGTGCTATTCGACCGCAGCTGGTACAATCGTGCCGGCGTCGAACGCGTAATGGGATTTTGTACTGAAGATCAGTATCAGGAGTTCTTCCAGTCGGTGCCGGAGTTCGAACGCCTGCTGATGCGTTCCGGCATCATCCTGATCAAATACTGGTTCTCGATCACCGACGAAGAGCAGCAATTCCGTTTCACGATGCGAATTCAGGATCCGCTGAAGCAGTGGAAGCTGAGCCCGATGGACGTCCAGGCGCGCAGCCGCTGGGAAGACTACACCAAGGCCAAGGAGACGATGCTGGAGCACACGCATCTGCCGGACTCGCCGTGGTGGATCGTCGATGCCGTCGACAAGAAGCGCGCCCGGCTCAATTGCATTTCGCATCTGCTGGAGCAGATTCCCTATCAGGAGGTGCAGCACGCTCCGGTGGTGCTGCCGCCCAGAGTACGCAATCCCGAATATCATCGCGGGCCGATTCCGCCCGAAATGTACGTGCCGACAAAATTCTGAAACGCGCCTTCTCGGGGCACTCCTGCCGTGGTTGCCAGACAGCGCGCCGCCATACGGGACGGCATTTCGGGGCGACAGGGCCTATCCGGGTGAAACCGGGCCGGCCAGCGCCCTCGCCTACCTCCATTGAACTCAGGACGGCGCTCCGTTATACGGGCTGTCAACTCCGGGTGGTGGACAGGGGCATTCCGGGACCCGGAGCCAGGGTGCTTGGCCGCCATGGAATTTACCTCCAATATATCAAAGGCTTAGTGATGTCATCCACATTCGATCAGGTCGCCACGATTATCGCTGAAACCTGCGACATCCCGCGCGACACGATCACGCCGGAGAGCCATGCCATCGACGATCTGGGGATCGACAGCCTCGATTTCCTCGATATCGCGTTTGCGATCGACAAGGCCTTCGGGATCAAGCTGCCGCTGGAAAAGTGGACCCAGGAAGTCAACGACGGCAAGGCCACTACCGAGCAGTATTTTGTGCTGAAAAACCTCTGCGCCCGCATCGACGAACTCGTTGCCGCCAAGAGCGCAAGCGCGTAGTCGCGCGCCATGCACCTCGAATATTTCAAGCTGATTGATCGCATCGTCGACCTCAATGTCGAGGAACGGACGATCACGGTCGAGGCTCGGGTCCCCGTCACCAACACCATCTTCGAGGGGCATTTTCCGGGGCATCCGATCATGCCCGGCGTGCTGCTGATCGAGGCAATGGCGCAAAGCTCGGGCTGGCTGCTGATCGCACTGAACAAGTTCGAGCGCATGCCGTTTCTGGCAGCGGTCAAGGAAGCCAAGATGCGCAGCTTCGTCAAACCCGGCGATATCCTCAACATCGCTGTCAACGTCGTGCACGAAGGTTCGGGTTACGCGATCACCGAAGCCAAGATCAGGGTGAACGGCGATCTGCGGGCCAACGCCACCATCACGTTCGGCGTCGTCGCCTTCCCCAATCCGGAATTGCGTGGACACATGTACGCGGAGGCAGAACGCGTCGGTTTTCCGAAGGCGGCTATGTCCGCAACAGGCCCTGGCTAATGACTGACACGAAATCCACCAAACCCGCCGAAGTCTGGATCACCGGCATAGGTCTTGCGACCTCGCTCGGCGAAGGGCTCGACGCCAACTGGGACGCGCTCAATCAGCGCCGCGTCAATGTCGACGAGAAGGGTTTTGCGCCCTATGTCGTGCATCCCTTCACGCCGGTGAACCTCGACACCCAAATTCCCAAGAAGGGCGATCAGCGCCAAATGGAAGCCTGGCAGCGGATCGGCACCTATGCGGCCGGCCTGGCGCTGGAATCGGCTGGCATCAAGGGCAACAAGGAAATCCTGTCACGGATGGACATGATCGTCGCGGCCGGCGGCGGCGAACGCGATCTCGCGGTGGACAGCAACATCCTGAGTTTGGAAGCCAAGGGCAACTCGGCTCCCGGCTTTCTCAACGAACGGCTGATGAACGATCTGCGGCCGACGCTGTTCCTGGCTCAACTCTCGAACCTGCTGGCCGGCAATATCGCGATCGTGCATGGCGTGACCGGATCGTCCCGCACCTTCATGGGCGAAGAAGCTGCCGGCGTCGACGCGGCGCGGATTGCACTGGCGCGGATCGCGGCGGGCCAGAGCGACATCGCTCTGATCGGCGGCTCGCAAAACGGCGAGCGCAAGGACCTGCTGGTGCTCTACGAGTTCGACGATTTCAATCTCAAGGGCAAGTTCGAACCGGTGTGGGCGCGCGGCGGAAAACCGGGTTTTGCGCTCGGATCGGCCGGTGCTTTCCTCGTGATCGAGTTCGCGCGCGCATGCAGAGGCGCGAGGGGCGAAGCCCTACGCGCGGCTGACCAACGTGGTGGCCGATCAGACCCGTCGCAAGAAGGCGGGCGACGTGACGGCAACGCTCGAAATCTCTGTGGTCGAAGCTCGGCAAGATGGACGACAAGGGCGCGATCATCACCGGCGCGACCGGCGCCGAGCCGGTGACGTCGGAGGAACTGGCGTTTCTTCGGAGCCACGCCGACTTTGCGGTGCGGGCCACCGGCACCTCATTCGGCCACACCATGGAAACCCAATTCCCGATCGGACTTGCACTGGCCGCGCTGTCGATCTCGAAGGGTGCCCTGTTCGCGCCCAACGATACGACCGCGCTGGAGGTTGAAATGTCCAGGCCGCCGACCCAGATTGTGGTGATTGGTGCCGGTCACTGGCGGGGTGAAGGCATGGCGCTGGTCGAAGCGGTGAAGTGACCTGGGCGCGGAATTGGCGGGGAAAACATGACAGCTACGCGCGATAAATTCGGCAGGCCGATCGTCGTCGTCACCGGCATGGGCGTGGTGACATCGCTCGGCGCCGGCAAATCCGACAATTGGGCGAAATTGACCGCGGGCAAGTCCGGGATCCGGACCATCACCCGGTTTCCCACCGATGGCCTGAAAACGTCAATGGCCGGCACGATCGATTTCCTGCCGTTCGAGCCGCCCTGCTCGACCGATCTTTCGGAGCGGCTTGCCGATCTCGTCACCGAGGAGGCTATCGCGCAGTCCGCGATCGGTACTTCGGGCGATTTCCCGGGACCGCTGTTTTTGGCGGTGGCGCCGGTCGAGATCGAATGGCCGCAGCGGCTGGAGCTCGGAGCCGACACCCACAAGACCGAATTCGATTACGACGATCTGCTGCGCGTCAGCGGCGGCGGCAAATACACCCGCTACCACCGGCGCTTTCTGTTCGGCTCGGTGTCGGACTATCTGGCCGACAAGTTCGGCACCAAGGGTTCGCCGATCTCGCTGTCGACCGCATGCGCGTCCGGCGCCAGCGCGATCCAGCTCGGCGTCGAGGCCATTCGCCGCGGCGAGACCGATGCCGCGCTCTGCGTCGCGACCGACGGTTCGGTCAATCCGGAAGCGCTGATCCGGTTTTCGCTGCTGTCGGCGCTGTCGACCCGCAACGATACCCCGCATTCGGCCGCCCGGCCATTCGCCAAGAACCGCGACGGCTTCGTCATGGCCGAGGGCGCCGGCGCGCTGGTGCTGGAGAGCTATGAAGCCGCGACCGCGCGCGGCGCCAAGATCCTGGGCGTGCTGGCCGGCTGCGGCGAACTCGCCGAACTCATTCCATCGCACCCGTTCCAGCCCGGACGGCAAGCCGATCATCGGCTGCGTGCGCAACGCGTTGTCGGACGCCGGCATGGTCCCGGACCAGATCGACTACATCAACGCCCACGGCACCGGCACGCCGGAAAACGACAAGATGGAATATCTCGGCATTTCCACCGTTTTCGGCGAACAGACCGGCCGGGTGCCGGTATCCTCGAACAAATCGATGGTCGGCCACACGCTGTCGGCCGCCGGCGCGGTCGAGGCGGTATTTTCGTTGTTGACGCTGGAGCACCAGCGGATTCCGCCGACCATCAATTACGATGTTCCGGATCCCGCGATCCCGTTCGACGTCGTGCCCAACCAGGCCCGCGACGCGCGTGTCACCGCCGTGATGTCGAATTCGTTCGGCTTCGGCGGCCAGAACGCCTCGCTGATCTTGACCCGCGAGCCGATCTGACGGCGATACGAGCCACATTCCGCGCCACCATGCGCAAGATCATCGTCGGTCCCTGATGCAGCCCCTGCTCGCCCGCACCAAGGCTCGCTTCCGTGCCCGGAGCAAGTCGTTCGGCGGCGCCGCAGTCGGGCGCGCTGACCATCGGCCTGCTGCGCACCACGCGCTATTTCGATCCGATCAAGACCGCCAATTTATTCGGCCGCATCACCGGCTGGATCGGGCCGCGGCTGCGCGAACACCGGATCGCCCGCGCAAATCTGACCGCCGCCTTCCCGGAAAAATCGCCGGAGGAGATCGAAGCCATTCTGGCAGGTGTCTGGGACAATCTCGGCCGCATGGGCGCCGAGTTCGCCCATCTCGACCACATCTGGGATTACGATCTCAACCATCCGGAGAAGCCGAGCCGCATCGAATTTTCTGCCGCGAACCAAGCGAGCTGTTCGACCAGCTCAGGGACGACGGCAAACCCGCCCTGTTTTTTGCCTGCCATCTCGGCAGTTGGGAACTGCCGGCATTGGGCGCCGTCGCTCACGGTCTCGATGCAGCGATTCTTTACCGGCGATTGAATATCGAATCCGCCGATCGGGCAATCGAGCGAATACGCTCGGTCAACATGGGGACGCTGATCCCGGCCGGCCGCAACGCTCCGCTCAAACTGGCCGAAGCGCTGCAGAAAAACCAGCACGTGGCCATGCTGGTCGATCAGTATCTCACCAACGGCGTCGAGGTCACGTTCTTCGGCCGCAAGACCACGGCCAATCCGATGCTGGCCCGGCTTCGGCGTCAGGTCGAATGCCCGATCCACGGCACGCGGATCATTCGTCTGCCGAACAACCGGTTCCGCGCCGAAGTCTCCGAAGAGGTCAAACCGGTACTGGATGCGTCGGGACAGATCGACATTCAGGGAACGATGCAGGCGGTCACGTCAGTGGTCGAAGGCTGGGTCCGCGAATATCCGGAGCAATGGCTGTGGCTGCACCGCCGCTGGCGGTAGCGCGACTGAGCCATCCTTCGAGACGCCGCTTCGCGGCTCCTCAGGATGAGGTCGGCGGGTGCGGTTGCTAGTTAAGAAAGTGAAGTTTTCAGGCTTTCCCGTGCACAAGGCCTCATGGTGAGGAGGCGCTAAGCGCCATCTCGAACCATGCGTCACGAGATCGAGACATCTTCGATCCCCTCACCGCCCCGTCTTCACCTTGGTCCAGAGCCGATTGATGATGCGCTGGGTGGCGGGGTCGCGCGCGGTGATCACGAACAGCTTTTGCAGCGTCGCGTCATCAGGATAGATGTTCCTGTCGTTGAGGATCTTCGGATCGACCAGCTTCTGGCTGGCCAGATTGCCGTTGGCATACGACAAGAAGTCCGAATTCTTGGCCGCGACTTCCGGCCGGTAGAGATAGTTGATCAGCTCATAGGCTTCGGCGACATTCTTCGCATCGGCCGGGATCGCCAGATTGTCGAAGAACATCTGCGCGCCCTCCTTCGGGATCGCAGTAGCCGATCTCGACATCGCTCTTGGCCTCGGCGGCGCGGCTGCGGGCCTGCATGATGTCGCCGGACCAGCCGACCACCAGACAGATCTCGCCGGTCGCCAGCGCGCTCAGATATTCGGAGGAATGAAACTTGCGAACATAGGGCCGGATCCTGGAGACGAGATCGGCGGCCTTTTCCAGGTCGGCCTGCTTGGTCGAATTCGGATCGAGGCCGAGATAGCCCAACGCCGCCGGAAAGATATCGTCGGCGGAATCCAGCATGTGGATGCCGCAGTCCTTGAATTTTGCGAGATTTTCCGGCTTGAACACCATGTCCCAGCTGTCGATCCTGGCATCGGGCCCGAGGATTTTCTGCACGGCCTTGACGTTGTAGCCGATGCCCGTCGTGCCCCACATGTAGTTGGCGGCGTAGAGATTGCCGGGATCGTAGGTCGCCAGATGCGCGGTCACCACCGGCCAGGCATTGGCGAGATTGGGCAGCTTCGACTTGTCGAGCGGCTGAAAGATATGCGCCGTGATCTGCCGCTGCAGGAAATAGGCGGTGGGCACCACGACGTCGTAGCCGGATTTTCCGGCCAACAACCGCGTCTCCAGCGTCTCGTTGGCATCGAAGGTGTCGTAGACCACCTTGATGCCGGTTTCCTTCGTGAAGTCTTCCAGCACTCCCGGCGCAATATAGTTCGACCAATTGTAGAAATTGACGGTGCGCTCCTGTGCTCCAGCCGGGCGCGCCGTGACCGCGAACGCCAGAGCGAGCGCGGCTACAAACCCGATACGCGCGGCCCGGAAGCAATCGATCATCTGCAATCCCTTATCGGCCAATCCCTCAGCGGCGATGAATCGCGTCCGACAGCCGCTCGAGCGCGGTATCGAGCGTGGCGTCTTTCTTGGCGAAGCAAAACCGCACCACCGAAGTCACGGGATCCTGCTCATAGAACGCCGACACCGGAATTGCCGCGACCTTGTAATCGGTCACGATCCGCCGGCAGAACGCCTCATCGGTTTCGTTCAGGCCCAGCGGCGACAGATCGACCGTGAGGAAATACGTTCCCTGCGAGCGCAGCACCGGAAACCCCAGGCTCTCCAGCCCCTTGGTAAGCCGGTCACGGCTGCGCGCCAGATCCTTGCGCATGTCGTGGAAATATTCCGCCGGCTTGCCGAGGCCGTAGGCCACCGCGGCCTGCAGATTGGGCGCGGTGGTAAAGGTCAGGAACTGATGCACCTTGGCAGCGACGCGCAGCAAGGGCGGCGCGGCGCAGACAAAGCCGATCTTCCAGCCGGTCAGCGAAAAGATCTTGCCGGCGGAGCCGACCTTGATGGTGCGGTCGCGCATCCCGGGGATCGCCATCAGCGGAATATGCTCGCGGCCGTCGAACACCACATGCTCCCAGACCTCGTCGCAGATCGCGACCGTGTCGAACTCCTGGCAGAACCGCGCCAGCAATTCGAGGTCCTCGCGCGGATACACCACCGCGGCCGGGTTGAGCGGATTGTTGAATAGCACCGCCTTGGTCTTGTGGTTGAAGACGCTGCGCAGCGCCTCCTCGCTCAAGCGCCAATGCGGCGGCTCGAGCCGCACCAGGCGCGGGATGCCGCCGGCCTGCCGGATGATCGGCAGATAGGAATCGTAAACCGGCTGGAACACGATCACCTCGTCGCCGGGCTCGACCATCGCCAGAATGGCGCTGGTCAGCGCCTCGGTGCCGCCGGAGGTCACCATCACCTCCGTCATCGGATCGAGCTCAAGCCCGTGCCAGCGGCCGTAATGCGCCGCGATCGCCTGCCGCAGTTCCGGGATGCCCATCATCGACGGATATTGGTTGTAGCCGTCCATGGTCGCGTCCGACGCCGCGCGCCTTATGTCTTCCGGCCCTGGATCGTCGGGAAAACCCTGGCCGAGATTGATCGCGTTGTTGTCGCGCGCGAGCTGCGACATCGCCTCGAAAATGGTGACGGGAAGGTCGGCGAAGACCTTGTTCATCGACGTCATGGAACGATCAGCCGCCCGTCCTGGTCGGCATGCCCGCCGCCTTCCAGCCGATGATGCCGCCGGCCAGATGCTTGTCGTAGGGCAGCCCGGCAGCCTGGGCGGCCAGCGACGCCGTCACCGAGCGCTTGCCGGAGCGGCAGGCGAACACCACCTGCTTGCCCTGCGGGTCGGGAATGGACGCGGGATCAAAGGTCGACAGCGGCACGACCACCCCGGCCGGATAGGCCTCGACCGCGACCTCATTGGGCTCGCGCACGTCGACCAGCAGATAGCGCCCTTCGTCGATGCCTTTCGAGACCTCGTCCGGCGTTAGATCGTGCACCTGATGATCGGCCAATTCTTCCTCCCAACGAAACGCTTCTGGCGGGCGGCTGCCCGCATTTCGGCGGCCAAACTCGCCTCTTGCGCGGTGAAAATCAAGCGCCAGAACACCCTGTTCGGAAACGCCAAATCGCGCTGGTTAAACCGTAACCTGCGTTCCGACCTCGACCACCCGGCCGGTCGGAATCTGGAAATAGTCGGTGGCGTCGTTGGCGGTGCGGCTTAGCGCGATGAAGAGATGGTCCTGCCAGCGCGGCATGCCGGAGTGCGCGGCCGGCTTCAGCGCCCGGCGCGACAGGAAGAAGGAGGTCGACATGATGTCGAAATGCCAGCCGAGCTTGCGCGCAATCGCCAGTGTTTTCGGCACGTTGGGCGATTCCATGAAACCAAATCGCAAGGTCACCTTGGAGAAGGTCTCGCTGATCTCCTCCATCCGGACCCGTTCCGACGGGTCGATTCGCGGCGTCGGCGCGGTCTCGATGGTGAGAATGACGTTCTTCTCGTGCAGCACCTTGTAGTGCTTGAGGCTGTGCATCAGCGCGGTCGGCGCGCTGACCGGATCGCTGGTCAGGAACACCGCGGTGCCGGGCACCCGCTGCGGCGGCCGCTTCTCCAGCATCGCGACCAGATCGGCCAGCGGGAACTCCAGTTTGCGCGATTTCTCGAACAGCAGGCGGCTGCCGCGCCGCCACGTATACATCAGCAGCATCACCACCGCGCCCAGCGCCAGCGGCACCCAGCCGCCCTCGAACACCTTCAAAAGGTTTGCGGACAGGAACGTCAGGTCGAGGAACAGGAACGGCGCGATCAGTGCCGCTGCCGCGACCGGCGACCATTTCCAGACCTTCCAGATCACCACGAAGCCCATCATCGCCGTCACCACCATGGTTCCGGTCACGGAGATGCCATAGGCCGACGCCAGCGCGCTCGAGGAACGGAACATCAGCACCAGCAGCACCACGGCGACCAGCAGCAGCATGTTGATGCGGGGGATGTAGATCTGGCCCGAATGGGATTCGGAGGTATGGCGAATTTCAAATCGCGGCAGCAGCCCGAGCTGAATGGCCTGCCGGGTCAGCGAATAGGCGCCGGTGATCACGGCCTGGCTGGCGATGACGGTGGCGACGGTGGCAAGGCAGACCATCGGCAACAGCGCCCATTTCGGAAACATCAGGAAGAACGGGTTATCGACGGCGTGGGGGTTGGAGATCAGCAGCGCGCCCTGCCCGAGGTAATTCAGCGCCAGCGACGGCAGCACGATGGAAAGCCAGGCGGTCTGGATCGGCTTTTTGCCGAAATGGCCGAGATCCGCGTAAAGCGCCTCGGCGCCGGTGACCGCGAGGAATACCGCGCCCAAGGTGACGAACCCGATGACGCCGTGATGCAGCATGAACAGCACGGCATGAATCGGATTGAGCGCAAACAGCACTTCGGGATGTCGCATGATCGGGGTGATCGCAGCGATCGCGATCACGGCGAACCAGACCGCCATGACCGGACCGAAGAATGCCGCCACCTTGGCAGTGCCGCGCGACTGCACCGCGAACAGCACGAACAGGATCACCACCGTCAACGGCACCACATAGGGATCGAAGGTCGAGGTCGACGAGCTTGATGCCTTCGATCGCCGACAGCACCGACAGCGCCGGCGTGATCACCGCATCGCCATAGAACAGCGCCCCGCTGATGATGCCGAGCAGCACGATGGTACTGCCGCCCCTGACGACCGCGCGTTGCGCCAGCGCCATCAGCGCCAGCGTTCCGCCCTCGCCATGGTTGTCGGCGCGCAGCAGGATCACGACGTATTTCAGCGTCACCACCACGATCAGCGCCCACAGGATCAGCGAGAGCACGCCGAGCACCGCGCC
Source organism: uncultured Alphaproteobacteria bacterium (assembly GCA_963845435.1). Lineage (GTDB taxonomy): Bacteria > Pseudomonadota > Alphaproteobacteria > Rhizobiales > Xanthobacteraceae > Bradyrhizobium. Next base: position 152,249 of record CAWJSD010000013.1, on the reverse strand, counting down.
GGGATCGACGGCGCCCGTCGTGACACCACCGCTGGCGGCGATCACGGCTTCGCGCAGCGCGTATAACGGGCTGGTGCCGATGTCGCCATAGACCACGCCGATGCTGCCCAGCATCAGCGCCTTGAAGCCCGCGGTCGAGTGCGCATGGGCATGGCCGTTGGCCGCCGGCGTTTCCGCGGCGGGGAGGATGACTTCAGTGGTCATGGAAGTGTGGTGGCCTCAAAATGCTTCACTGCACAATAGCAAAGCGCCGCGGCTTATAGCTCTGCGCACAAAGCATAGCCTAGCCCGAATTTGGGCCATTGGCATGCTAAAACGCATAGCTATTCAGGTTGCAAGTTCAATTGCAAGTTAAACGCAGTCTGGAATAGGCCTCAGATAGTGACCTGGGTGCCAACCTCAACCACCCGCCCGGTCGGAATCTGGAAATAGTCGGTGGCATCGTTGGCCGAGCGGCTGAGCGCGATGAACAGATGATCCTGCCATTGCGGCATGCCCGACTGCGCCGAAGGTTTCAGCGAGCGCCGCGACACGAAGAACGAGGTCGACATGATGTCGAACTGCCAGCCGAGCTTGCGCGCGATCACCAGCGCCTTCGGCACGTTCGGCGATTCCATGAAGCCGAAGCGCAGCCGCACGATCGCGAATTTGTCGCTGATCGTTTCCATCCGGACGCGCTCGGCCAGGTCGACCCGCGGGCGTCTGCCCGGTCTCGATGGTCAGGATCACGTTGTGTTCGTGCAGCACCTTGTTGTGCTTGAGATTATGCAGCAGCGCGGTCGGCACGAAATTGGGATCGCTGGTGAGGAATACCGCGGTGCCCTTGACGATGTGCGGCGGCCGCTTTTCGAGGCTCTTGATCAGGTCCTTCAGCGGCACTTCGGTACGCCGGGTCTTGGCGACCAGGATCGCGGCGCCGCGGCGCCAGGTCCAGATCGTGACCGCCATTGCCACGCCGAACAGCAGCGGCACCCAGGCGCCCTCGAACAGTTTGAGCAGATTGGCGCTGAAGAACGTGGTGTCGACCACCACAAACGGCATGATCAGCGCCGCCGCGGTCGCCGCGCTGCCAATTCCACAGCTTCCAGATCACCACAAAACCCATGATGCCGTCGGCGACCATGGTGGTGGAAACCGCGATGCCATAGGCCGAGGCCAGGTCGCTCGAGGTCCGGAACAGCAGCACCAGCAGCAGCACGCCGATCAGCAGCAGCCGGTTGACGCGCGGCAGATAGATCTGCCCGGCATGGGTCTCCGAGGTGTAGCGGACCTCGAAGCGCGGCAACAGGCCGAGCTGCACCGCCTGCCGGGTCAGCGAATAGGCGCCGGTGATCACCGCCTGGCTCGCGATCACCGTGGCGGCGGTCGCCAGCACCACCAGCGGCAGCAGCAGTATTTCCGGCACCATCCGGTAGAACGAGTTTTCGATCGCGGCCGGATGCGACAGCACCAGCGCGCCCTGCCCGAAATAATTGATCAGCAGCGACGGCAGCACGAAATAAAGCCATCCGGCCTGGATCGGCTTGCGGCCGAAATGGCCGAGATCCGCATAGAGCGCCTCGCCGCCGGTGACGGCCAGAAACACCGCGCCCAGCGTCACCAGCCCGATCGTGCCGTGCGACAGCAGGAACTCGATGCCATACAGCGGATTGATCGCGGCCAGCACCGACGGATCGTCGCTGATGTGGACGAGGCCCATCACCGCGAGGCAGGAGAACCAGACCACCATCACCGGCCCGAACGCCGAGGCGACCCGCGCGGTGCCGCTGCGTTGCACCGAGAACAGCACGACCAGGATGAAGACCGTCAGCGGCACCACATAATGTTCCAGCGCCGGGGTCGCGAGCTTGAGGCCTTCGACCGCCGACAGCACCGAAATCGCCGGCGTGATCATGGAATTGCCGATGAACATCGACGCGCCGATCACGCCCAGCGCCAGCAGCGGCCAGCTTCGGCGTCCGAACGCGCGCTGGCCCAGCGCCATCAGCGACAGCGTGCCGCCCTCGCCATTATTGTCGGCGCGCAGCAGCAGCAGCACGTATTTGGCGGTGACGACGATGAACAGCGCCCACAGGATCAGCGAGAGCACCCCGAGCACGATGGTCCGCGAGATCGGCCCGCCCTGCGCCGCGGCCAGAGCGGCCTCGCGAAACGCGTAAAGCGGCGAGGTGCCGATGTCGCCGAACACCACGCCGATGCTGCCGAGCGTCAGGGCCCAGAAGCCGGTCGTGGGCGGTGCCCTCCTGAGCGGCTTCGGTGGATGTGACGCTGGCGGTCATGCGCAGGAAAAACGCTCTATCGGTTGATTTGATCCGGCCCGGCTATCGACGCTTCCTGAAAACCTGTCAACCGATTGACAAAAGCGTTGCCCGCCGCATCGCCCTACGGGCTGGATCAGGCAATCCCGGGACTATACACGCGCTGCATGGGTAGGATAGTAGCGCGAATCGATTTACGGCTTCAGATCGGGCGGCAGCGCCGGGTCTTCCCGCATCAGGGTAATGGTCACGCGGCGGTTGGCGGCCAGCGAGGGATCGTCCGGAAACAGCGGCTGGGTGTCGGCCTTGCCCGAGACCGCGAAGATATGCGCTGGGCGGCAGCCCTTCCCGCTCCAGGATCTGGCGCACGGCGTTGGCGCGATCGGCGGACAGATCGAAGGCGCCATAGTCGCTTTGCGTCGGCACGAAGCCGGCCGCGGTGTGGCCGACGATCGAGACCCGCAGCGGCGTCGCCTTCAGCGGTGCAGCCAGTTTCTCGATCAGCCGGCGGGTGCGGTCGTAAGGCACCTTGGAGCCGTCCGCGAACATCGAACGGCCGTCCTGGTCGACGATCTCGAGGTTGAGACCCTCTTTGGTCTCCTCGAACATGATGTGCTTCGAAATCTCGGTCAGTTCCGGCATGTCCTGCAACGCCTGGCGCAGCGACGCCGACGCCAGCGCAAATTCGCGGTCGACCTTCAGCTTGGCGCCGGTGGTCTTGGCGTTATCGCTTTGATCCGGGGTCGGCGTGTTGGACGCATCCTCGGGGTTGATGTGCGCCGAATTTTTCAATTTCGGCCGCGTCGGCAGGCCGTCGGATTCGATGATGCCGGAATAGCGCTTTTCGGTCTGCACGCCGAAGGCGTCGCGCATCGAGCCGGCGACGATCTTCAGCTTGTTGTTGTCCATGGTGGAGAACGCGACGAGCATCACGAAGAAGCTCATCATCAGACCCATCAGGTCGGCGAAGGTCACGAACCAGCCGTGCCCTCCTCCGTGCGCGTCGCCACGTTTCTTCTTGGCCATGCTGGTTGTTCCGGACCGGGATCGGCCGCCTTACGCCGGGACCGGCTCGGCTTCCTCGTGACGATGTTTTTCCGGCAGATAGGCCAGCAGCATTTCACGGACCAGCGCCGGGCTCTTGGAGTCGCGGATCATCAGGATGCCGTCGATGATCAGCGTGCGGTTGGTTTCCTCGTCGAGCAGCTTGACGTGAAGCTTGTCGGCGAGCGGCAGACAGAACAGGTTGGAGACCAGCGCGCCGTACAGCGTCGCCAGCAGCGCGGTCGCCATGAACGGGCCGAGCTTCGACGGATCGGTCATGTTGGCGAACATCTGCACCATGCCGATCAGCGTTCCGACCATGCCGAACGCCGGGGCGCAGTCGCCGATGGCGCGGTAGATCTTGCCGCCTTCGTCGAGATGCATCAGGAAGTTGTCGCGGTCGCGCTCCAGATTGTCGCGGATGAATTCGAGATCGTAGCCGTCGGCGACGTAGCGGATGCCCTTGGCCAGAAACGGCTCGTTGGTTTCGACCTTTTCCAGCCCGACCGGGCCCTGCTTGCGGGCGATCTCGGCGATGCGGGCGAGTTCGTCGACCAGGTCGCGCGCGGCAAGCCGGCTCATCGTGAAGGCGAATTTGGCGCCGAGCGGCAGGCCGTGCAGGATGGCGCTGAGCGGAAAACGGATCATGGTCGCCGCGATCGATCCGCCGAAGATGATGATGACGGCGTGCTCGCTCCAGAACATCTCCAGGCTGCCACCCAACAGCATGATGACGGTGATGACGGCGATACCGCACAACAGCCCGACCAGCGTCATGATATCCATGGGAAACCCCAACGCGAACGCGAATTTCCGGCCGTCCTGGCGGAAAACACGGCTCATCCCGAACCGCGCGGGGCAACCCTACGGTCCCCGCCATTAAAGACGGGTTACCGAATTTGGTAGGCATAATAATTAGTAAACAAAAACCGCAAAACCGGGCTCGGCCGACCGCACAATCGGCTGGACCGGCCGGAACGTTCGGGCCTTTCAGTTTTGACTGGAAAGTGGGCTGGCGATGCTTTCCAGCGATTTGCCCTCGGCGTCGATGCCGAGTTTCCACTCGGTGACCGCGGCAATCAGCAGCAACAGCGCCGCCAGCGCGTAGCCGGCGCTGACCGACCAACTCGATCCGGAACCGATCAACGAGCCGAACAGCAGCGGCGACAGGCTGCCGCCGATCAGGGTGCCCAGCGCATAGAAGCACGCGATCGCCAACGCCCGGGTTTCCAGCGGAAAGATCTCGCTCGCCGTCAGATAGGCCGAACTCGCTGCCGCCGAAGCAAAGAAGAAGATCACCAGCCATGCGATGGTTTGAGTAACCGCCGACAGCACGCCGGCGCCGAACAGCGCCGCGGTGATCAGCAGCAAAATACCACTGATCGCGAACGTGCCGGTTATCATCTTGCGGCGCCCGACGGTATCGAAGAAGTTGCCCAGCAACAGCGGACCGCAGAAATTCCCGAGCGCCAATGGCAGCAGATAGTAGCCGACGTGCTGATCCGGAACCTTATAAAAACGCGCCAGGATCAATCCGTAACTGAAGAATACCGAATTATAGAGAAACGACTGAGCGATCATCAAGGTGAGCGCCAGCACGCTTCTCATCCGATGCTCACCCAACATCGATGCGAAGATGATGCCGAGCCCGAAGGACTTCCTGGGGTGCACCGTGATGGTTTCCGTGACCGGCTCCAGCGCGCCGCCGGATGACGACGTCACATCGGCTTCGATCTCCTGCACCGTTCGATCGGCGTCCTCTTTCCGGCAATGCGTCACCAGCCATCGCGGGCTTTCCGGCACGAAGCGCCGAAGCAGCAGGATCGACAAGCCGAGCACGCCGCCGATGCCAAATCCGAGGCGCCAGCCGACGTTGACGGAAAATAGGCTTTGGTCCAGCAGCAGTGGCGTAATGGCGGCGCCCGCGGCAGCGCCGACCCAGAAGCTGCCGTTGACGATGAGGTCGATACGGCCGCGATATTTCGCGGGGATGAGTTCATCGATCGCCGAATTGACCGCGGCATACTCGCCGCCGATGCCCATGCCAGTCAGCATCCGGAACAGAGCGAAACTCAGGAAATCCCAGGCACAGGCGCTCAGCAAAACGCCCGCTAGGTAGACCAGCAGCGTGGCGTAAAACACCAGCCGGCGGCCGTATCGATCAGTGACCCAGCCTGAGATCAGGGCGCCGGTCACCGCCCCTACCACGTAGAACGAAGCCACCGCGCCGAGATCGGCGCTCGACAAATGCAGCGTCGCGGGATTTTGCAAAGCGGGCCCGAGCGCGCCGACGATGGTCACCTCAAGGCCGTCGAGAATCCACGTCACCCCCAAGCCGACGACGATCAACAGATGAAATCGGCTCCATGGCAACCGGTCCAGCCGCGCCGGGATATCGGTCTTGATGGCCGCGCTGCTCGACGATGATGATTGGTTATCCACGCGCCCACTCCCTCAGGCCGGGGTAACATCGGCAAAAGGGAGATGTTCCCCGTTAGCGCGCTGAGGTCATCGCGCATCTTCCACCGGCCATGGCCGGTCCGGTCGATAAAACAGCGCAAGCTTCAGGCTCTCGGCAATGCGCATTGCCTTGGCGCAAAACTCGGTACTGATGCGCTCTTCGAACAGTGCCTCCGCCGTTTGTTTGAACAACGCCAGCCAGCGCTCGAACAAAGCGGGATGCATGTCCGGCAAGGTGGAGTGTTTGGCGACCGGATTGCCCTTGTAGCGGCCGCTGGTCAGCATCACCGACGACCAGAACGCGTACATCTTGTCCAGATGCGGACCCCAATCGCCGGGAATCGCACGGGCAAATATCGGTGCCAACTCGGCATCTTGCCGGACTTTGGCATAAAACGCGTCGACAAGTCGGCGGATGCCGTCCTCCGAGACATGGTCGAGCCTGGCTTGCCTGCTCACTTCTTTTTCGACGTTATCCATAACGACCCCCGGGCTGCCGGTCGACGCGAACGTAGTCATCGCGGCATCTCCATAAGATGCATTTTATATGCTTCTTATACGGCCCCGTTTGCGATAAAGCAATATTCGTTATATATCTTTATCGTTGATTATCGCCGTGAGGAATCCTTCGTGCGCCTGACCGTCTATACCGACTACGCGTTGCGCATGCTGATGTATCTGGCGTTGAAGCAGGATCAGTTGGCGACGATCGCGGAGATCGCCGAGAGCTACGACATTTCAAAAAACCATTTGATGAAGGTGGCGCATCAGTTGGGCATCGCCGGCTATGTCGAAACCGTTCGTGGCCGCGGCGGCGGATTGCGACTAGCCAAGCCGAGCGGATCGATCGGGTTAGGGGATGTGGTGCGCCGCACCGAGCCCGACATGGCGATCGTCGTCTGCTTCGAGCCGCTGGATGGGCCTTGCACCATCAAACCCGCCTGCGTGCTGAAACGGGCGTTGAAGAAAGCCCGCGACGCGTTTGTAGAGGTGCTGGACGGGTATACGCTTGGACGATCTGGTCCAGCCGCGGGCGCGGCTGGCAGGCCTGTTGGGCATCGTGCCGGACCACGCCTGACCAAGATCAGACGCTAAGGTGTTTTGCCCTGCTCCATCGCAAGTTCGGCCTGCAGGCTCTGGAGATCGCGATAGATCGAGGCGACGGCCAGCACGCGACCGCCGCTTTTGTATCGCAGCAGACAATCGCGTTTTGCGATGTCGCCATCGATTGCGATTTCGTCCCATTTCTCGGCGTGACCGACATAATTGATCGGCACGTCGTAATGCTGACTCCAGAAGAACGGCACGGCATCGAACGCCTTGTGCTGACCCAGCATGTTGCACGCGGCGGTGTGGCCCTGGCGCTCCGCGACCACCCAGTGTTCGACGCGGATGTTTTCCCTGGAATGCGGATCGGGCCAGCGCGCGATATCGCCGGCGGCGAAAATTCCCGGCGCGCTGCTCTCAAGAAACTCATTGACGACGACGCCACGATCGAGCGTGAGACCGGCCTTGCTCGGCCAAGATCAGCCGCGGACGCACGCCGACGCCGACGACCACCAGATCCGCTTCCAGCACGCCGCCGTTCTTAAGCGTTGCGCGCTTACCATCGATCGCGGTGACGGTGTCGCCGAGATGAAAGACGACGCCATGTTCCTCGTGCAGCGCGCGGACGAAATCGCCCATCCCGGGCCCAAGGACGCGCTCCATCGGCCGCGCCTCCGGCGCCACCACGTGCACCTCGATGTCGCGCGCGCGCAGCGCCGCCGCGGCTTCCAATCCGATAAAGCTGGCGCCGATCACGATCGCCCGGCGCGCGTTTTTCGTGTTGTCGATGATTGAGCGGCTGTCGGCCAGCGACCGAAGTGTATGAACATGCGGCAGGTCGGCCCCCGGGATCGGCAGCCGGACCGGCTCAGCTCCGGTCGCCAGCAGCAGACGGTCATAGGGTACATTGCCGCCGCCCGCGAGCGTGACATGCCGCGCCTGCACGTCGATCGCGGTGACGTCGCTGTTGAGCCGAAGGTCGATGTGCGCCTCTTTGTAGAAATCGTCCGGCTGCAGCGGCAGCCAATCCTCCGGCGCGCTGCCGGCGAGATAATCCTTCGACAGGTTGGGCCGGTCGACCGGCGCCGCGGCATCGTTGCTCAGCATCGTGATGTCGCCCTGAAAGTCCTGCCGCCGCAGCATCTGCGCGGCGGCAAACCCGGCCGCGCCACCGCCGACGATGACGATTTTGCCGGGCGCGCCCGACGCGGCCTTTCGCTGCGGCTTCGGAGCCTCGCGCTTGTTGCGAACGAAGATGCGGTCCTTGTCCTGTTCGACCTGCCAGACCGACAGCGGATTCAGAGCCGGCGCGCGGGTGGCCTCTCCGGTGCGCAGATCGAAGCAGGCGTGGTGCCAGGGGCAGCGGATGGTCTGTCCGACGACGAGCCCCTCGGCGAGCGGGCCGTGATAGTGACTGCATTGGGCATCGATCGCGAAGATCTCGGAGCCGGATTTGACCAACAGCACATCCTGGTCACCGACGTGACCCAGCAAAGTCTGGCCAGTGAAATCCTCAGCGCCAACGCCCTGCGTCAGATCCGGGCCGGCCGGAGGTGCCTGTTCGTCAGCCATGTGACCTCCGCGGGCGGGTTTTTAGAGTGGATTCCAAGACGAACCCCACCGGCCTCGGTTTGTTCCAGAAGGTCTGGCAGACTGTTGTATGATCGAGAAAACGACTGACGCCTTACGGCCGGCGATCAGACGCCGAGATAGCGCTGCAGCACTTCCGGCTGCGCCTTGATTTCCTGCGCCGGGCCTTCGTGCACGATGTGACCGTTGTTGACGATGTAGATCCGCTGCGCCAGCGACAACGTCGCGGCGAGGTTTTGCTCGACCAGCACGATGGTCTGGCCGGCCGCGGCGAGATCGCTGCAGGCCTTCATCAGGTCGCGGACGATGATCGGCGCCAGTCCCTCGAACGGCTCATCGAGCAGGATGATCTTCGGATCGCGCACCAGCGCGCGGGCGATCGCCAGCATCTGCTGCTCACCACCGGACAGATCGGTGCCGCGATTGCCGCGCCGCTCCTTGAGCCGCGGAAACATCTCCCAGACCCGATCCAGCGGCCAGCGCTTCGACGCCGTCAGCCCGGCGATGACGAGGTTTTCCTCGACATTGAGGCTACCGAAAATGCGGCGGTCCTCGTGCACCAGCTGCATGCCCGCCAGCGCGATCGAATGGCTCTTTTTGCCGGCGATGTTGACCCCGTCAAACATCACGGTGCCGGAACGCGGCGTCACCACACCCATCAGGCTTTTCAGGGTCGTGCTCTTGCCGGCACCGTTACGGCCCAGCAGCGCGACGACCTCGTTACGCTCGACCCGCAGCGCGACGTCGAACAGGATATGGGAATCCCCATAATAGGAGTTCAGGCCGTTGACCTCGAGCAGGCTCATGCGTCGATCACTCCGTGAACGCCGCCGAGATAGGCTTCCTGAACCGCCGTGCTTTGCTTGATTTCGTCCGGCGTGCCCTCGACCAGCACGCGGCCTTCCTGCAGCACGGTAACCCGCTCGGCGAGTTCGAACAGCGCGTCCATGTCATGATCGATGATGATCATGGTGCGATCCTGGCTGATCGATTTCAAAAGCTTCACGGTTTCGACGCGCTCGCGCGGGCTCATGCCGGCCAGCGGCTCATCCAGCAGCAACAGGCTCGGCGAGGTCGCCAGCGCCAGACCGATTTCCAGTCGGCGCTTTTCGCCATAGGCGAGTTCCGATACCGGCGTATCCGGGCCGCGAAGTCAGATTGACCAGTTCAAGCGTGCGCTGCACCTGCGCATTCAGGCCGGGAATGCTGTCGAGGCTGCGGAACAGATCGAGCCGGAACTTGCCGCGCAATTTTGCCAGCGCCGCGATCACGACGTTCTCGCGCACCGTCAGGCCGCTGAACAACTGGTTGACCTGGTAGCTCTTGGTCAGGCCGTGCTGGCAGACATCGGTGACACCGGTGCCGGTGATGTCGCGGCCCTCGAACACGATGGTGCCCGAGGTCGGCGGGATCTCGCAGGTCAGCATCTTGAAGAAGGTCGACTTGCCGGCGCCGTTGGGGCCGATGATGCCGCGCAGTTCGCCGTAATTGACCGAGAAATCGATGTCGCTGTTGGCGGTCAGGCCGCCATAGCGCTTGGTCAGCCCGCTGGCTTTCAGGATCGGCCCGGTGCGGCCCTCGCCTACCGCCGCCCGTTTCGGCGGAGCCTCGTGGACCAGCGCTTCCATGGCTTGTGCCGCGCCGGCGACCGGCGCCGGCGAGGATTCCTCTGGCTCGGCGTGCTTGGCGCCCTTCCCGGTCATCCGCGCCACCAGATCCTCGATGCCGCCGATGATGCCGCGGCGCAGGAAGCAGACCAGCAGCACGAAGATGACGCCGAGCACCAGCTTCCACGCCGCGCCGAGCCCCAGCGCCGCCTGCAGGAAGTCCTGCAGAAACAACCACACGGCGGCGCCGACCAGCGGGCCGAACAGCGTGCCGCGGCCGCCGATCGCGGTCTGCATCACCAATTGCCCTGATGTATCGAACGTAAAGGCGTCCGGCGGCATGAACGCCTGCAGCACGCCGAGCAGTCCGCCGGCGAAACCGGCATAGGCCGCCGCGATCACGAAGGCGGTCAGCTTGTAGGCGTGGATGTTGTGGCCGACGGCGGTGGCGCGCAACGGGTTGTCGCGGATTGCACTCAGGATCGCGCCCACTGGCGAACGCACGATGCGCAAAGCGATCACCACGCCGATGAAGTAGCAGAGCGCCAGAAACTGGTAGAGCGACCAGCCGGTGGTGAAGTGGATATTGACGAATCCGAGATCGAAGCTCGGGGTCGGCACGCCGGGCAGACCGTTCTCGCCGCCGGTCCACGCCGACAGCGGATTGAATTCGACGAAGAAAAACACTTCGGCGATCGCCACCGTGATCATCGAGAAATAGATGCCGGTGCGGCGCAGCGCGATCAGGCCGACCAGATAACCGACCGCGGCGGCCGCGATCATGCCGATGATCAGCGCCAGCACCACGTTGGGGAAACCGGCGCGGGTCAGCAGGTAGGCCGCGACGAAACCGCCGGTACCGTAGAACGCCGACTGGCCGAACGACAGCAACCCGGTGAAGCCGAACAGGATATCGAAGCCGAGGCCGAACAGGCCCCAGACCAGAATCCGGTTCACGGTGTTGGGGGCAAAGCCGAGATACGGCAGCACGAACGGCGCCAGAGCCAGGCCGATCAGGGTCAATATCTCGATGAGAAAGGGGCGTTGCTTGAGCATCAGATGACCAGCTTCATTCGCGACCCTGGGTGCCGAGCAGGCCGTGCGGCCGGACCACGAGCACCAGCACCATGGCCGCGAACAGCATGACGTAGGCGTAGCCGGGATTGAACATGGCGGTGATGCTGATGATCTCGCCGGCGATCAGGCCGCCGAGAATGGCGCCCGGAAACGAGCCGACGCCGCCGATCACCACCACCACGAAGGTTTCGACCAGGATGTCGTCGCCGACCCCGGGCGTCAGCGACACGACAGGCGCGTTGACGATGCCGGCAAAGCCCGCCGCCATCGCGCCGATCCCGAACACGATCATGAAGACGCGGTAGACGTTGATGCCGAGCGAATTGACCATCACCGAATCCTCGATGCCGGCGCGCACGATCATGCCGAGCCGGGTCCGGTACAGCACCACGAACAGCGCGGCGAGCGCGGCCGCGACGATGCCGACCACCGCGAGCCGGTAGGTCGGATAGAACATGAAGCCGAGCGAGGTGATGCCCTGGAACAGCGACGGCGGCGGCACCAGCTTGGAATCGCTGGAGAAGATCAGCCGCACCAGTTCGACCATGCAGATGCCGATGCCGAAGGTGACCAGCAACTGGTCCTCGTGCGGACGGTGGTAGAAGTGCCGGATGATGACGCGCTCCATCACCACGCCGACAATCATCACGAACAGCGATCCGGCGATCACCGCGACGATGAATGAGCCGGTGTACTGGAACGCGACATAGCCGGCGTAGCCGCCGAGCATGAACATCGCGCCGTGCGCGAGGTTGAGCACGCCGAGCGTGCCGTAAATGATGGTCAGCCCGGAGCTGATCAACGCCAGCAGCGCGCCCAGCGCCAGGCCATTGAATACCTGCGAGATGAAATTGGGCCAATTAATCATTGACGATCGCAGGACTGCATGGTGCCGGAGAACTCGTTCTGAGGTTTCGTGGCGCGGCGGACCGCGACCTGTTCGGTGCTAACGTAAAAATGGCGCCGCAGGAAGTGGCCTGCGACGCCGTAGCTCGGGTTTCGATCAGGTGTAGTCGCCAAGCTGGCACCCGAAGGCGTCCGGCTTCTGCATCAGGCCTTCACCGGGCACGATTTCGACCACGTCGTAGAAGTCTTCCTTGCCCTTCATGTCCTTTTCCGTCTTGCCCTTGACGATGATCACAGGGCGAACGCACTGGTGATCTTCCTTGCGGTAGTGCACGTCGCCGAGCAGTGACGGAATGGTCTCCTCCTTTTCGTAGGTCTTGATCACGTCGGGCGGATAGAAGCTGCCGGTCTCCTCGACCATGCGCGCCCAATGCGCGAAGCTGACATAGGAGTTCTCGGCGCCCCACTCCGGCTTGTAGCCGTACTTCTTCTCGAACGCCTCGTTGAACATCTTGGCGAGCGGATACTTGTCCTCGACGGTCCACCAGTAGTCGGTCGCCGAATAGACGCCCTGCATCAGGCCGCCGGTTTCGCGCGCCAGGAACGGCACCTGATACGGCACCACCAGCTTCATCTTGTCGAGCACGCCGAACTGCTTGGCCTGCTGGATCGACAGCACCGCGTCGTGACCCCAATTGACGTTGATCAGGATGTCGGCGCCGGAGTTGGCGACGTTGAGCAGATAGGACGAGAAGTCGGGCGCGCCGAGCGGCGAGACCTGGTTGGTGACCGTGGTCCATCCGGCGGCTGCAGTGTTGTCCTGCATCGATTTGGTCACGGTGTGACCGTAGGTGTAGTCCGGCGTCAGGTAGGCGACCTTCTTGTCCTTGCCGAAAGTCTTGACCAGCAGCGGGCTGATCGCCGCGGCCGCGGTCTGGCCGTAAAAGCCCTGGCGGAAGCCGTAGCGCACGCAATCCTTGCCGGTGGTGTCGTTGGAGCCGGAGATGCCGCACACGAACAGCACCTTTTCACGCTGCGCCAGCTTGTTGAGCGCAACCGCGACGGCGCTGGAGGTGCCGCCGGTGATCATCATCGCCTTGTTCTCGCTGATGAAGCGCTGCTGCGCCTGCACCGCTTCGTTCGGCTTGGCGGCGGAGTCCGCGACGCCGTACTTCAATTCCTTGCCGAGCACGCCCTTGGTGGTCTTGGGCGAAATCTTCTTGATCAGCTCATGGCCGCTATTGATGTGCTCGATCGCGAGCTCATAGCCCTTGAGTTCGTCCTCGCCCTGCACCGCATAGGTGCCGGTGCGCGGCACCGAGATGCCGATGAAAACCGACGAGCCGGAAGAACCGGCCGGATAGGTTCCGATCGCCGGCTTGTCTTCGGCGAAGGCCGGGAGCGCCATCCCGGCGGGCAGGATCGCTCCGCCGGCCAGTCCGGCGGCCGATTGCAGCAGCTTGCGACGAGATACGACGAGACCGGACGGCTTTCCGGCGTTGTTCTTTTTCACGATCGATCCTCCCTGAAGATTATTATGCGTCCGACCAGGCCGGACGTTCGGACGGTGCAGCGCCAACGCGGGCGGCCTCGTTTAGGGGTCCGTTGCGTGAGTTGCTCGCGCGGCATATCGCTTCACGAGATATGCATCTGTCAATGTCACTTTCGTCGAAACCAAGCGGTTAACGCGTTAATTCGCCGGGCGACACACACGTCTGGTGGCATATTGTGCACTGCAAACGTGTAACCACCTAGGGTTGCCTATCTATTAGCCCGGCAAACCCGTCAATTCGAGGCTGAGCTTGCGCAGCCGCTGGCGCGCGGCGGGATCGTAAGCCTGCGGATTGGCTTGCGCCTCGTGCATGCCGTTGAAGAACAGCCCGCTTTGCCCGGCCATGTCGTCTCCGATGGCCAGATGAAGGATCGCGTCGCCACCCTGCTCGACCGTACTGATCGGCGTGATGCCGCCCTCGCGCACCATGGTCGTGTTCATGTAGGTCGCCGGATGCAACGAATTCACGGTCACGCCCGATCCCTTCAGTTCATCGGCGAGATCGATCGTGAACATGATCTGCGACAGCTTGCTCTGCGCATAAGCGCGGGTCCCGCTGTAGCCCTTGGTGATCATCACGTCGTCGAAATCGACCGGTTGCTGGCCGATCGAGGCGACGTTGACGATCCGCGCCGGCGCGCTTGCCTTGATGGTGGGCAGCAACAGATGCGCCAGCAGGAAGCCGGACAGGTAATTCACCGCGAAACGCAATTCATGACCGTCGGCGCTGGTGCGGCGCTCGGCGCCGAGGGTGCGTGATCCGATCCCGGCATTGCTGATGAACAAATCGAGACGCGCGTGATCGGCCAGAATTCTTTCCGCAAGCAGCCGGGTTTCGGCCAGTGACGACAGGTCGGCCTGATAGAACGTCGGCTCGCCGTGCCCTGCCCGCTTGATCTCGTCGGCCAGGATTTGGGCACGCGCACGATCGCGGCCATGGATCAGGACCTTGGCGCCCGCCGCCGCCAGTTTGGCGGCGACGTAACGGCCGACACCGTCGGTAGAACCCGTGATCAAGACTGTCTTGCCGTCCATCTTCATCACAGGTCTCCCTTCGGCCTGCGTCAGTGGATCTCGGCCGACTTCTTCAGCGCTGCCTTCAGCTTCTCAAGAGTGAAGTCCGGGCTGCGCGCGATCTCGAGGATCGGCGTTTCGCGGCGGCCGCACAGCTCGCAAGCTTCGGGAATCTTCGCAGCGATATCGTGCGGGATCACGATAGCGCCGTGGCTGTCGGCGTGGATCAGATCGTCGTTGCGCACGGTCATGCCGGCGACGCGGACCTCGCCGCCAAAGCTCTCGGCATGCACCCAGGCATGCGACGGACCGATCGAGCCCGCCAGCGCCTGAAAGCCCGGCGCCCATTGCGGAATGTCGCGGATCGAGCCGTCGGTGATGACGCCGAGGCAGCCCAGCGCCTTGTGGACGTTGCTCTGGACCTCGCCCCAGAACGCGCCGTAGCCGACGTCCGGGCCGTCGATGTCCTGGATCACGGTAATCCGCGGCCCCTGCCCGGTGCCCATATATTCGTAATACTCGATCCGCCGCTTGGCCTGTTCGGCGGGCGGCAGGCCGGATTTCAGGACCGAACGAATGGTCACAGTCCGGGCGTAACCGACCATCGGCGGCAGCTCGGGGAACGGGCACACCAGCGGCTTGGTGGTGTAGCCGATCAGCCGGCGCTCCGGCGCCACCACTTCCATCGCGTTGCAGATGGTCGGCGTGTCATAGCGGCCCAGCGCTTCGAGCAGGGACGCGGGCAGCGGTGCGGATGCGGAATTGGTCATGGCGTTCTCTCCTGATGATTTGAGGCGGCCATTGTGCCCACGGCCACATGTTTGCCCGCCCATATAGCCGACAAAGCGCGCCCGGCAAAAGGCCGGGAGGTGCTGCAAGAAGCGTCAGGAGCCAGGTATCTCAGTTCAGGTGGGTCGGCCGATCGTCCCGCTCGGTATCGGGCGCAGGCGCCGGCGTCGTGAACGGCGCGGCGGGGCTGGCCGGAGCCACGCCGGCGGACGCCGTGGCCTCTTGCGCCGCGAGCCGGCGCTCATGATCGCGATAGGATTTCCATCCCGCCGGCAGACTGAACAGATAAGCCACCGTGCAGATCGACAGAATGTACCAGGGATAGCCGATCAACAGCGCGACGAAGAGCACCACTCCGACGAATGACGGCAGCACCATTTCCGGCGGCACCCGCATCTTCACCTGCTTACCGGAGAACACCGGCAGCCGCGACACCATCAGGAATGCGATCACGAGCGTATAGACCGCGGTCAACGCCGCCGGCGGCCGTGGGATAGCCAGAAACGCCAGATAGATCGGCAGCAAGACCGTGATCGCCCCGGCCGGGGCCGGCACGCCGGTAAAATAGTTCGCGGCGAAGGGCGGCTTGTTCGGGTCGTCCATGGTGGCGTTGAAGCGCGCCAGCCGCAGGCCGCCGCTGATCGCGAACACCATCGCCGCGATCCAGCCGCCATTGCCGAGTTCATGGAGTTGCCAGAAATACAGGATCAGTCCGGGGGCAACGCCGAAATTGACGAAGTCCGCAAGGCTGTCGAGCTCGGCGCCGAATTTCGACTGGCCCTTGATCATTCGCGCCACCCGGCCGTCGAGGCCGTCGAGCACTGCCGCGAACACGATCGCGGCGACCGCCAGTTCCATCCGCCCTTCGGTCGACAAGCGAATCGCGGTCAGGCCGGCGCAGATCGCCAGCAGCGTGATGACGTTGGGCACCAGCATTCGCACCGGAACCGGGCGAAACCGGCGACGGCGCAGTTCGGGATATCTGGGATCGCTGGGCATCATCATGATCGCACTCATATAGCAAATGCCGCCTGCTCCCGCCATCGTGGCGGGAAACCATCGATGTTGCAGCCGCGATGGTTAATCGACCCGGTAGGTCCGGCCGGCGTCCTCGAGCCTGAAATCAGCCAGAATGGTTTCGCCGGCGACCGCGGTCTGCCCCTCCGAGACCAGCGCCCTGGTGCCCTCAGGCAGATACACGTCGAGCCGCGAGCCAAACCGGATCAGGCCGAACCGCTCGCCGGCGCCGATCTGCTGTCCTTCGCGAACGAACGACACGATACGCCGCGCCACCAGGCCTGCGATCTGGATCACGCCGATGCGGCCGTAGTTCTGCGTCGAGATCACCAGCGAGTTGCGCTCATTGTCTTCGCTGGCCTTGTCGAGTTCGGCGTTGATGAATTTGCCCGGACGGTACGCGATGCGGTCGATCCGCCCCGCCACCGGAGCGCGGTTCACATGGCAGTTGAACACGTTCATGAAGATCGAAATCCGCGGCAACGGCCGGTCGCCAAGGCCGAGCTCGGCCGGCGGCAGCGCCTGCATGATCAGCGAGACCCGGCCATCGGCCGGCGCCACCACGATGCCTTCGCGTATCGGCGTCACCCGCACCGGATCGCGAAAGAACAGGGCACACCAGATCGTCAGCGCCGTGCCGATCCAACCCAGCGGCGTCCACAGCCAGAACAGGATCAGGCTCGCCAGCGCGAAGCCGCCGATGAACGGATAGCCTTCCCGATGGATCGGCGGAATCTGCGCGCGTATGGAATCAGTAATCGACATCGAGTATTATTCTTTCGTCCCCTCTCTCCTCGTGGGAGAGCGGTGGTTTAAATCATTCGGCCGCGGCCGGCGTCACCAGCGTGTCCTTGACCGGCGGAGGTGTGCGGTTCAGCGCGTCCTTGTCGTCGTCGATCCGCGCCAGTCGCTCCCGCACTTCCTCGGCTTCGCGTTGCCGGTTCCACATACTCGCATATAGCCCGCCTGTCGACAGAAGCTGGGCATGCGTGCCACGTTCGGCGATCCGGCCTTGCTCCAGCACGATGATTTCATCGGCGCCGACGATGGTCGAGAGCCGATGCGCGATCACCAGGGAAGTACGATTGCGCGAAACCCGCTCCAGCGCACCCTGAATCTCGTGCTCGGTGTGGCTGTCGAGCGCCGAGGTCGCTTCGTCGAGCACAAGGATGGGCGGCGCCTTCAACACCGTGCGCGCGATCGCCACACGCTGTTTTTCGCCGCCGGATAATTTCAGCCCGCGCTCGCCGACCTGGGTCTCATACCCTTGCGGGGACATCTTGATGAAACTGTCGATCTGCGCCAGTTGAGCGGCCTGCTCGACCTCGGCATCGTCGGCGCTCCAGCGCCCGTAACGGATGTTGTAGCGGATGGTGTCGTTGAACAGCACGGTGTCCTGCGGCACCATGCCGATCGCGGCGCGCAGCGAGTCCTGGGTCACGTCGCGGATGTCCTGGCCGTCGATCAGGATCCTACCGGCGGAAACGTCGTAGAGCCGGAACAATAATCGGGAGATGGTCGATTTGCCGGCCCCCGACGGACCGACAATCGCAACCGTCTTGCCGGCCGGCACCTCGAAACTAACTCCCTTGAGGATCGGCCGATCGGAATCATAGGAAAAACGCACGTCGTCGAAGCGCACATTGCCTGATGTCACGACCAACGGCATGGCGCCGGCGACGTCCGTGACCTCGGGCTTCTGCGCCAGCACCGCAAACATCTTTTCGATGTCGATGACCGCCTGCTTGATCTCGCGATAGACCAGGCCCATGAAATTCAAAGGCGTATAGAGCTGGATCATCATGGCATTGACCATGACGAAATCACCGACCGTGTTGTGGCCCGAACGAACGCCGTTGGCGCAGAGCAGCATGGTCGCGGTCAGGCCCACGGTGAAGATGACCGCCTGGCCGGTGTTGAGCACGGCGAGCGACGTATAGGTTTTCACGCTGGCGCGCTCATAGCGTTCCATCGAACGATCGTAGCGCTCGGCCTCGCGCTGCTCGGAGCCGAAATATTTGACGGTCTCGTAGTTCAACAGCGAGTCGATCGCCTTGGTGTTGGCCTCGCTGTCGGATTCGTTCATCTTGCGGCGAATCCCGATCCGCCACTCGGTCGCGATGTAGGTGTAATACATGAAGGCCACGACCGTGATCAGCGTCGCGACCAGATAGCGCCAGTCGAACTTCCACAGCAGCACCACCATCAGCAGCACGACCTCGACGATGGTCGGGACCAGTTGCAAAATCACCATCCGCACGATGGTCTCGATGCCGGTGCGACCGCGCTCCAGCACCCGCGTCAATCCACCGGTCTTGCGCTCGAGATGAAAGCGCAAAGACAGTTCATGCATGTGGACGAAGGTCAGAAAAGCGAGCTTGCGCACCGCATGCATCGCGACCCGGGCGAAGATACCGTCGCGCCATTGCGTCAGGACCGCCATCAGCACCCGCAGCGCGCCGTAGCTCAGGGTCATAATCAAAGGCGACGCGATCAGCCACATCTGCCAGTTCGACGATTCAACCGGCGCGCTATCCGCACCGGTGAGCGCGTCGATGGCCCATTTGAAGGTGAACGGCACCGCCATGGTCGCAACTTTGGCGATCAGCAGCAGCACCACCGACCAGACCACGCGCATTTTCAGGTCGGCGCGGTCGCCAGGCCAGATGTAGGGCCACAGATGCGCCAAGGTCCCGGCCAGGGTCGCTTGGTCGATCGATCGGTCGGAGGTCGCAGGCACCCTGCCCGAATTCGGCGGCGAATCAGGCTCAGACATCAGCGCACGCCCCGGCGTCTGATAAAGCTGGAAGAATGCGCCGGTACGGTTGCGAGGGCGTTTTTCGGGTCATATCCATTGGCAAGTCATATAGAGCGTTTCGACCCGCCGAACAGTCGCTTGGGGGTATTTGTTTCGATATTCCCGGCGTTTAGAGCGAAGAATCAACCGTTCTCGGGCATCGCCCGGTCTTGACGCGGTTTGCGCTGCAGTGCCACATGGTGAACATGAGCAATATCAAAACCGTATGCGTCTATTGCGGCTCCGGCGCCGGCACCAATCCAAAATTCGTGGAGGCTGCCGTTGAATTGGGCAAGACCTTTGCCGAAAACGGTATCCGCCTGGTCTATGGTGGTGGTTCGGTCGGCCTGATGGGCGCCGTCGCCAAATCGACCCTCGATCATGGCGGCCAGGTCACCGGCATCATTCCGGAGTTTCTTCGCGCCAAGGAAAAACCCACGGCGCAGGTTCAGGAAATGATCGTCACGCCCGACATGCATGAGCGCAAGCGGCTGATGTTCGAACGTTCCGACGCCTTCATCGCGCTGCCCGGCGGCATCGGCACCCTCGAGGAGCTGGTCGAGCAATTGACCTGGCAGCAACTCGGTCGCCACACCAAGCCGGTGTTGCTGGCCAACATCGACGGGTTCTGGGAACCGCTGCTGACCCTGCTGGCGCACATGCGGACCACTGCGTTCATTCGTCCGACCCTGAGCATCGAAATCCTCAAGGCCGAAAAGGTCTCCGACATGCTGCCCCGACTGCGGGCCGCCGCGGCGCAAGCCTCGGACGAAAGCAAGCAGTTGGCGCCCGAAGTCGCGCGACGGCTGTAGGGTTCTCGTCATTGCGAGCGAAGCGAAGCAATCCAGGGTCTCCGCGTGCTGGACGCCTGGATTGCTTCGTCGCTTCGCTCCTCGCAATGACGAGTTGAATCTCACGCCGGCGCGCCTGATTTCACGAGCTTGTAGATCACCGAATCCATCAGCGCCTGGAACGACGCGTCGATGATGTTCGGCGACACGCCGATGGTGGTCCAGCGCTCGCCTTTCTCGTCTTCGCTCTCGATCAATACCCGCGTCACCGCTTCGGTGCCGCCGTTGAGAATGCGGACGCGATAGTCGACCAGTTTCAGGCCTTCGATGTATTTCTGGTATTTGCCGAGGTCCTTGCGCAGCGCCACGTCGAGCGCGTTGACCGGGCCGTTGCCTTCGGCCGCCGAAATCAATTTCTCGCCGCCGACATCGACCTTGACCACCGCCATCGCCACCGTGACGCGCTGACCGTTGATGTTGTAGCGCTGCTCGACATTGACGTCGAACTGCTCGACCTGGAAATATTCCGGCACCCGGCCGAGCGTACGCCGCGCCAGCAGATCGAATGACGCGTTCGCCGACTTCATAGGCGTAGCCGGCGGCCTCGCGCTCCTTCATTTCCTCGACCAGCCGCGCCAGTTTCCGGTCGGCCTTGTCATAGGGGATGCCGGCGCGGTCGAGTTCGGCGATCACGTTGGATCGG
This sequence comes from uncultured Alphaproteobacteria bacterium, assembly GCA_963845435.1. GTDB lineage: Bacteria > Pseudomonadota > Alphaproteobacteria > Rhizobiales > Xanthobacteraceae > Bradyrhizobium. Next base: position 131,657 of record CAWJSD010000013.1, on the reverse strand, counting down.
CCGGCCTGATCGGAGACCAGCACCTTGCGGTGATTGCCGACCGACTCCGGCAACACGTGCTCATAGGTGTGCGGATCCTTCATCACCGCCGAGGCATGAATGCCGGTCTTGGTGACGAACGCGCTTTCGCCGACATAAGGCGCGTGGCGATTGGGCGCGCGATTGAGCATGTCGTCCAAAGTCCGCGACACCTTCATCAAGGTCGCCATCTTGTCCGCCGACACGCCGATCTCGAAGGCATCGGCAAATTCGCTCTTCAGCCGCAAGGTCGGAATCAGCGAGCACAGATTGGCGTTGCCGCAGCGCTCGCCGAGGCCGTTGAGGGTGCCCTGGATCTGGCGCGCGCCGGCACGCACGGCGGCCAGCGAATTGGCGACCGCCTGCTCGGTATCATTATGGGCGTGGATGCCGACATGATCGCCGGGGATCTGCTTTGTCACCGCGCCGACGATGGCCTCGACCTCGTGCGGCATGGTGCCGCCATTGGTGTCGCACAGCACCACCCAGCGCGCGCCCGAATCATAGGCCGCCTTGGCGCAGGCCAGCGCGAATTGCGGGTTCTCCTTGTAGCCGTCGAAAAAATGCTCGCAGTCCAGCATCACTTCGCGACCCGCCGCCTTGGCCGCGGTGACGCTGTCGCGGATCGACGCGAGATTTTCCTCGTTGGTAGTCTCCAGCGCCACGCGTACCTGGTAGGCCGAGGATTTGGCGACGAAGCAGATCGCGTCGGCCTTGGCTTCCAGCAACAATGCCAGACCGGGATCGTTCGACGCCGAGCGGCCGGCGCGCCGGGTCATGCCGAACGCGGTGAAGCGGGCATGATCGAGTTTCGGCTTTGCGGCAAAGAACTCGGTGTCGGTCGGATTGGCGCCGGGATAGCCGCCCTCGATGTAATCGATCCCGAGGCCGTCGAGCATGCCGGCGATCAATTGCTTGTCGCTCAGCGTGAAGTCGACCCCGTTGGTCTGGGCGCCGTCGCGCAGCGTGGTGTCGAACAGATAGAGGCGTTCGCGGCTCATGGTGCATCTCCGGGCGAAGCGCCCTCGCCCAAGTTCTTCTGCATCGTGGTGTTGGCAAGCCATTCGCCGTTGATGGTGACGGTGTTGCGCTGCTTGCCGAAATATCCGCGCTTGGCGAAAAAGCCTTCCGCGTTGTCGCTGGCATCGACCGTGAGGCTCTTGGCGCCGCGCGCGCCCGCGAGTTTCTCCAGCGCATCGCACAGCATTGCGCCGACGCCCTGCCCGGCCGCGCTCGGATGCACATAGAGCATGTCGATGTGGTCAGCCCCCCTCAAGGAGGCAAAGCCCACCGGCGAATTCTGCAAGGTCGCGATCAACGTCAGCTCACCCGCAAGCTTTTTGCCGAATGTTTCCTCGTCGTCGGCAGCGCTCGCCCAAGCCTCCCGCTGCGCCTCGCCGTAATCCTCGCCGGTCAACTCCTCGATCGCGGCGACAAAAATTGCCGCCAGCACGGCCGTATCCGCCGCCAGAAACGGCCGCAACGCAGGTTTAGGCATTCCCTGTCCCATTATCGCGCGGCCTCCCTCTTGCTTCCCTCTCCCCTTGCGGGAGAGGGTGGCGTCGAGCGCAAGCTCGACGACGGGTAAGGGGTAGTGTTCAGCACCGCCGCCAAATCCGTCAAAACGCCTTCCAAATTCTGAAGCACGTCGTTATTCCAAATAACGCACGACGCGAAATGAATTTTGTCCAAGCCAGGCGTCGCGCTCGGCATCCCGGGCTGATTCAGCGTGCTGGCCGCCATCAACTTCGACGATCAATCGCGATTCAAAGCAGGGAAAATCAGCGATATAAGGTCCGGTCGGAACCTGCCGGCGGAATTTGAACGCGTCGAATCTCCGCCCCTTCAGCGCGAACCAAAGCTTGCGCTCCGCGTCCGTCATTCGCGAACGCAATGAACGCGCTGCTTTCGTGAGACTCTGCGCCCCCTCATCCGCCCCGCACCTTCGGCGCGCGGCACCTTCTCCCGCAAGGGGAGAGGGATTCTCCCGTCGCGAGTTCATCGCGCGACCTCCCAGGTGGTGCCTTCCTTGGAATCCTTGATGACGATTCCCATCGCGGCGAGTTGGTCTCGGATGCGGTCGCTTTCCTTGAAGTCCTTGCGGGCGCGGGCGGCGGTGCGGTCCGCGATCAGGCCTTCGATCTGGCTCGCGTCGACGCCGCTGGCTTTCTGTTTACGCTCGTTCCAGGCGGCCACGGTTTCGGACAAGAAGCCGAGCAGCCGCAGCGAAGCTGCGAACGCGCCGCGGTCGCGCTCATTGCCGGACGCCGCTGAATTGCGCAGGCCGTGCAGCGCGGCAACCATCTGCGGTGTGTTCAGATCGTCCGCAAGCGCCTCGATCACGACACCGGCTGGTTGCTCGCCTTTTTGATCTGCCGCAATCCAATACCAATCGTCGAGCGTCTTGGCGCTCTCTTCGAGGCTCTTCAAGGTCCAGTCGATCGGCGAGCGATAATGCGTCTTGAGCATGTTGAGACGCAGCACTTCGCCGGGCCAGTCCGCCAGCACCTCGTTGATGGTGAAGAAATTGCCGAGGCTCTTCGACATCTTCTCGCCTTCGACCTGCAGGAAGCCGTTGTGCATCCAGTAATTCGCCATCGCGTGCGTGCCGTGCGCGCAGCGCGATTGAGCCAATTCGTTCTCATGATGCGGAAAGATCAGGTCGAGCCCGCCGCCATGAATGTCGAACACGTCGCCGAGGTAAGCCGCGCTCATCGCCGAGCACTCGATGTGCCAGCCCGGCCGTCCCCTGCCCCACGGACTTTCCCAGCCGGGCTCGTTCTCGGACGATTGCTTCCACAGCACGAAGTCGGCGGGATTCTTCTTGTGCGCGTCGACGGCGATGCGGGCGCCGGCCAGTTGATCCTCGAGTTTGCGGCCGGACAGTGCGCCGTAATCCGGCCATTGATTGCGTATCGAACAGCACTTCGCCTGCGGCTTCATAGGCATGGCCGCGTGCGATCAACTGTTTTATCAGGCTGACCATGTCGGCCTTGCCGTCGGGGCGCGGCAATACGAACTCGGTCGCGCGCGGCTCGAACGTCGGCGGCAGGCAGCCAAGCGCATTGACATCGGCATGAAACTGATCGGCGGTCTTTTCCGTGACCTTGCGGATCGCCTCGTTCAACGGCAGCCCCGGAAAATCCCGCGCGGCACGATCGTTGATCTTGTCGTCGACGTCGGTGATGTTGCGAACGTAGGTGACGTGATCGGCGCCGTAGAGATGCCGCAGCAGCCGGAACAGCACGTCGAACACGATCACCGGCCGCGCGTTGCCGATGTGCGCGAAATCGTAAACCGTCGGTCCGCACACATACATGCGGACATTGTTGGGATCGAGCGGCACGAAGGCGCGCTTTTCGCGGGTCAACGTATCGTAAAGACGTAGTTCCATGGATATCCCGTCCCCTTGCGGCCGGGCGTCCAGTGATCTCATGTGAGAAAAGACGGCCTCAGCCAGCGAATCGCTAGCTCGTAATCTTGCGGCAAATGACGCAAATGCCACACATGGCGAGGAAACCGTTCATGGGCGGTACCATGGGCCAGCCTCGCCTGTTTCGTCAAGGGCCGTGCCCGATTTCGGCCATCAACCGCCTTCAACTGGCCCGTGGTTAATCATTGTTAACGATTTGGGCTTATCCGATGCGGACAGTCCTCTCACTCATCGGTGACGCATGCGATTTTATCCAGCGCTCTTGCCAATGCTTTTGGCCTGCGCGTCCCTGCTTGCCGCCCCGGCGGCGCGGGCGGACAGCCGGATTTTCATCGTTGAAAACCAGGCCGACGGCTATGGCGTCGATCAGTGCCTCGCCAATGGTGAAAAATGCGGCGCGCACGCTGCGGCATCCTATTGCCAGTCGCGGGATTTCTCGCAGGCTTCCGCCTATCGCCGCATCGAACCGGACGAAGTCACCGGCTCGGTTCCAAAATCCGGAGCGACCTGCAGCCATGCCGGTTGCGCGGAATATGTCGCGATCACTTGCCAGCGCTGATCCGTTGCAAAGGTATGAGACCGGACGGTCGCGCCGCCACACCGGCGCCCCGGAAATGACGTGACGCCGCCCCGAGACGCGACTATTTGAAGCCGCGTTGGCGCGCTCGGGTTTCGGGCCCGCGCGCAACTGTGCTAATGGCGGGATATGCCTGAAACACTGACCCTTTCGTTCCCAAAATGGCTGCTCGTCAGCGCGGTTTTCTTCGGCGCCATGGCGCCGGGCACCAGCGCCATGGCCCAGATGAATCCCAACGAGCCGGCGTCGGGACAATTCGCGCCGGGCAATCCGATGTGCCCGCGGCTGGAGGCGCAGCTCGCCAGCATCGATCGAGGCTCGTCGACCGGCGATCCGGCCAGGGACGATCAACTGCGCCGCTACCAGGATGCAGCGTCGAGGCAGCAAGGCGAACTCGATCGCGTCACGGCGCAGGCCAAGCGGATGGGCTGCGACAGTTCCGGATTCTTCTCGCTGTTCTCGGGCCAGTCGGCGCAATGCGGACCGGTCAACAACCAGATCCAGCAGATGCGATCGAACCTCGACCAGATCAATTCGAGCCTCGCGCAGCTGCGCAGCGGTGGCGGTGGCGGCGGCCAGGACAGCCAGCGCCGCTCGGTGCTGCTCGCGCTGGCGCAGAACAATTGCGGACCGCAATATGCGGCGGCGGCGCAACAAAGCGGCCCCGGCGCGTTCTTCAACAATCTGTTCGGCGGCGGCAACAGCAACAATCCCAACCCGACCATCGCGCCGGGCGTGCCCGGCGACCTCGGGGCGCAATCCGGCACCTATCGCACCGTGTGCGTCCGTACCTGCGACGGCGGTTATTTCCCGATCTCGTTCGCCACCGTGCCGCAGCGTTTTCCGGACGACGAGAAGACCTGCAAGGCGCTCTGCCCGGCCGCCGAGGCGTCGCTGTTCACCTACCGTAACCCCGGCGAAGACATCAACGCGGCGGTGTCGATCAACGGCCAGCCCTATACGGCGCTGCCCAACGCGTTCCATTACCGCAACGAGTTCAATCCGTCGTGCGCCTGCAAGGCTGCCGGCCAGACCTGGTCCGAGGCGCTGCAGGGTGTCGACGACAAGGCTGCGGCGACGCAGCAGGGCGACATCATCGTCACTGAAGAGAACGCCAAGAAACTGTCCCAGGCGCCGAAGACGACCGGCAAGAAGGGTGCTGCGCCACCGGCAACCCAGGCCGCCGCCCCGCCGCCGCCCGACGCCCCCGCGGCAACCACGCGCGCCCGGCGGCGACAAGCAGATCCGCTCGGTCGGCCCGACCTTCGTGCCCGCGCGCTGATTTCAGAGCCGCCTGTTTCAATCTAGCCGTCGAACGCCTCCGCCGATCCGCGGCTTGCGCGCGACACCAGCGCGTGGTCAGGCTCGGGCAACGGCTTGCCGGCATCGCGAAACCGGTTGGTGATCGGATAGCGGCGGTCGCGGCCGAAATTCTTCTGCGTGACCTTGACCCCAGGCGCAGCCTGCCGCCGCTTGTATTCGGCGATGTTGAGCAGCCGATCGATCCGCGCCACCACTTCGCGATCAAACCCTTCCGCGACGATCGACGCCAGCGGCTGCTCGCGCTCCACCAGCCGCTCCAGGATCGCATCCAGCACGTCGTAGGGCGGCAGCGAATCCTGGTCGGTCTGGTTTTCACGCAACTCGGCGGTCGGTGGCCGGGTGATGATGTTGACCGGGATTACCTCGCCCGACGGACCGAGGGCGCCGTCCGGCTTCCATGAATTGCGCAGCGACGACAACCGAAACACTTCGGTCTTGTAGATGTCCTTGATCGGATTGAAGCCGCCGTTCATGTCGCCATAGAGCGTGGCATAGCCGACCGACATCTCCGACTTGTTGCCGGTGGTGACCACCATCGCGCCGGTCTTGTTGGAGATCGCCATCAACAGCGTGCCGCGGGTGCGGGCCTGCAAATTCTCTTCGGTGATGTCACGCGGCAGGCCGGCAAAAGTATCGGAAAGGATCTCCTCGAACCCGTTCACCGCCTGCGCGATCGGCAACACCTCGTAGCGGATGCCGAGCGCGCCCGCGAGCCTGGCGGCATCATCGAGCGAGACCTGCGCGGTATAGCGAAACGGCAGCATCACGCCGCGCACCTTGTCGGCGCCGAGCGCATCGACCGCGATCGCCGCGCACAGCGCCGAGTCGATGCCGCCGGAAACGCCGAGCAGCACGCCCGGGAATCCGGTCTTGCCGACATAGTCGCGCAGGCCGAGCACGCAGGCGGCGTAATCGCCCTTGTCGCCTTCCGGAAGCGGCACCACGGGCCCGTCGCAGCGCCATCCGGCGTCGGTCCGATTCCACACCAGCGTCGTGATGTTCTCCTCGAACGCCGGCAATTGCGCCGCGACCGACAGATCGCCGTTGAGCGCGAACGAGGCGCCGTCGAACACCAGTTCGTCCTGGCCGCCGACTTCGTTGAGGTAGATCAGCGGCAGCCCACTCTCGGTGACCCGCGCCACCGCGACCGACAGCCTGATATCGTTCTTGTCGCGGGCGTAGGGCGAACCGTTCGGCACGATCAGGATTTCGGCGCCGGTTTCCGCCTGGCACTCGACCACGTTCTCATACTCGACCGACTCCTCGACCCAAATGTCCTCGCAGATCGGCACCCCGACACGGATACCGCGGATCGTCACCGGTCCGGCGGCCGGTCCGCGCGCGAACAGCCGCTTCTCGTCGAACACGCCGTAGTTCGGCAAATTGGCCTTGAAGCGAAGCGCGGCGACGCGGCCGCCATCGAGCAGGGCCGCCGCATTATAAAGCTTGCCGTCGTCGACCCAGGGCGTGCCGATCAGGACCGCCGGGCCGCCGTCGGCGGTTTCGCGCGCCAGTTCCTCGATCGCGCTCCGGCAGGCCGACTGGAACGCCGGCTTGAGCACGAGGTCTTCAGGCGGATAGCCCGCGATGAAAAGTTCGGACAGCACCATCAGGTCGGCGCCGTCAGCGGCAGCCTTGACCCGCGCCGCCCTCGCCTTGGCGGCGTTGCCGGTGACGTCGCCCACCGTCGGATTGAGCTGGGCCAGTGTGATCTTGAACTGATTGGCGGGTTCGGTCATCGGCAAACCTTATGCTCCTAATGAGCAAATCAAATATAGCATGCCCGCCCAACCTCGGCTAGGTGCCAACTGCATGCTTACAGTGCTCCCAGGCGTTCGACGATGGCAAAAATCCAGAACAGCCCTGCCATGATCAGGGTGACGCCGACGGCCGCCGAGCCCATGTCCTTGACGCGCCCGATCTGGGTGTCGTGCTCGGTGGTCAGGCGGTCAGCGAGCTTTTCGATCGCGGTGTTGAGCAACTCGACGATCAGCACCAGCACGACGGCGGCGATCAGTTCGAGCCGCCGCATCAGGGTGACGCCGACCAGCCAGGCCAGCGGCAGCGCCAAGACCAGCGCCACCAATTCCTCGCGGATGGCCTGCTCCGACCTGATCGCGAACGCCAGGCCGTTGCGCGAATTGACCGTCGCTCGCCAGAACCTCAGCAACTCACAGACCCGCCGCGGCCGGCATCGGCTGGACCTTGCCCGCGCGGTCCTGCTTGAGCAATTCGGCGATCAGGAACGCCATGTCGATCGACTGCTCGGCGTTCAGCCGGGGATCGCACACCGTGTGATAGCGGTCGCTGAGATCCTCGTGGCTGATCGCGCGTGCGCCGCCGACGCATTCGGTGACGTCCTGGCCGGTCATCTCCAGATGCACGCCGCCGGCATGGGTGCCTTCGGCCGCGTGGACGGTGAAGAACGTCTTCACTTCCGAGAGAATGCGGTCGAACGGCCGGGTCTTGTAGCCGGAGTTGGAGGCGATGGTGTTGCCGTGCATCGGATCGCACGACCACACCACCGACCGGCCCTCGCGCTGCACCGCGCGGATAAAGCCCGGCAGGTGGTCGCCGACCTTGTCGGCGCCGAACCGGCTGATCAGGGTCAGCCGGCCCGGCTCGTTGTCGGGATTGAGCACGTCGATCAGCTTCAACAGTTCGTCGGGCTTCAGCGACGGGCCGCATTTCAGGCCGATCGGGTTCTTGATGCCGCGGAAATATTCGACATGGCCGTGATCGAGCTGGCGGGTGCGGTCGCCGATCCAGATCATGTGGCCTGAGGTCGCGTACCAGTCCCCTGTGGTGGAATCGACTCGCGTGAACGCCTGCTCGTAGCCGAGCAGCAGCGCTTCATGGCTGGTGTAGAAATCGGTGGCGCGCAGCTCCGGATGGCTTTCCAGGTCCAGTCCACAGGCGCGCATGAAGTTCAGCGCATCGGAGATGCGGTCGGCCAATTCGCGGTAGCGCCGCGACTGCGGCAAATCCTTCAGGAAGCCGAGCATCCATTGATGCACGCTGCCGAGATTGGCAAAGCCGCCGGTCGCGAAGGCGCGCAGCAGATTGAGCGTCGCCGCCGACTGGCGATAGGCCATCAACTGGCGCTGCGGATCGGGGATGCGCGCTTCCGCGGTGAAAGCGATGTCATTGACGATGTCGCCGCGATAGCTCGGCAGTTCGACGCCGTCGATTTTTTCCATCGGTGACGAACGCGGCTTTGCGAATTGCCCGGCGATACGACCGACCTTTACGACCGGCAGCGCGCCGGCGTAGGTCATGACCACCGCCATCTGCAGCAGCACCCGGAAGAAGTCGCGGATGTTGTTGGCGCCGTGCTCGGCAAAGCTCTCGGCGCAGTCGCCGCCCTGCAGCAAAAACGCCTCGCCCTTGGCGACCCGGCCGAGCGCCTTTTTCAGGTTACGGGCCTCGCCGGCGAATACTAGCGGCGGAAATGTCGCCAGCTGCGCCTCGACATCGGCCAAAGCCTTGGCGTCGGGATAATCGGGTACCTGCAGCACCGGCCTGGCGCGCCAGCTATCTGGTGTCCACCGCTCGGACATGGCGTTAACTCCTGAGCAAAAACCGCTACTTATGGGCTGAAGCGGAGCGCGCTATATACACAGGCTAAGCCCGAACCGCTATCGGATTTCGCAGCGTCAGAGCAAACCGTTGCGAAAAAAGCCGAAAATTGAGGTTACGCTGGTCGCCGTGACAATCCGTGGCCATGGTTCGAGACGGCGCTTCGCGCCTCCTCACCATGAGGCCTCGATTGGGGGCAAACGCCATCGGAGCCGCCACGCCACCGACCTCATCCCGAGGAGCGGCCGTTTGGCTCCGTCTCGAAGGATGCGCCGCGGACACCGGTCCGCCTTCTCGCGGCACGATGCGCCCGAGGTTTGCTGGTCGCTTACCCTCGAAAGATGAAGAGGGCGCAGGAAACGCCGGGTGCGCGGTGCACCCGCAGTCCCGCGTGCAAAGGTAGAAAGCACACGGGGGTAGTCACTACAGGCTCACCGGAACACCCGGCATTTCCTGCGCGATGGTTTTACGGTTTCCTTCGCGCTCTCCCTGGTGACCGGGCTTGTTTGCCACCATCGCCGCATGGAAAGAAACCACACGACTTGACGCCAGCGTCGGGGCGTCAGGACCACACGACTTCGCCGTCCGCATCAACGCCATTCGTCAAAAGCGCATCCGCGTCCACCGCATCCCGTCCCAACGTTCGTGACGATGGCCAACGTCCCTCCTCCGGAACAGGATGGCTGGCAATACGCAGATGATTTGCGAATAAAGTGAAGCAGGAAATTTTTCGCGGATGGGCTGGACAGGATTCAGGTGATTTGCCCGTCGGGCACTTTTGTGACCACATTTCGTCATCCAGGCTGCGTTCTTGCGCGAGCCCGGAATGACGAATTAGCGCGCAGGACGGATTGGTCGGTTGGAAGATCGGCACCGACCCTCGCAACATCCGAACCGAAAGGGGCATGACGTGGAGACAATGTCAGGTGGATGCCTTTGTGGCGGCATCCGTTTTCGTATGACCGGAAGCATCGCCAAGGCTGCTTATTGTCATTGCTCGGATTGCCGGAAATGCACCGGGAGCGCATTTAACGTCAGCGTCCCCGTCGCAGTACAAGACTTTCAATTACTGTCCGGAAAGCCGAAAGGCTACGTGACGAATGCAGAGAGTGGAAACGAATTGACGAGGCATTTTTGTCCGGACTGCGGCTCACCGCTTTTTACTTCTTCGCCACGGCACTCCGACCGTGTTTATGTTAAAGCCGGGTTGCTTGATGATGGACACCTGATTACGCCTGCCTATCAAAGCTGGGTAAGTTCGTCGGTCCCATGGTCCCGAATTCCAGCGGACCTTCCGAGCTACCCCAAGGGCCGGCTGGACCAGCGGGCTGGGCGAATGAGCGAAGCGAAACCGCGATCTTGATCAAGACAGCGGATGACGCTTCCCTAATATATCCCACAGAGTCTTGTAATTGAGGAGAGCTTCATGCGTATTGCGGTTATCGGTGCGGGCGGTGTCGGAGGCGCGTTCGGAGTGGCGCTGGCCAAAGCGGGGGCCGATGTCACGTTCGTGGCACGCGGCGCGCATCTGGCCGCGATGAAAAGCAATGGCCTGAAAATCCAGGGCGGTCGCGGCGAGAGCCATCTGGTGCCGACCAGGGCCACCGACAATCCCGCCGATATCGGCGCGGTCGATATCGTGCTGTTCTGCGTCAAGCTCTGGGACGTCGAAAGCGCCGGCGAGCACATCAAGCCGCTGATCGGCACGGATACCGCCGTGATCCCGCTGCAGAACGGCATCGACGCGGCCGAACGGCTGATTCCGATCCTCGGTGACAAGGCCGTGATGGGCGGCGTGGCGCAAATCAGCGCATCGATCATCGCGCCCGGCGTGATCCAGCAGGTCGGCACCTTCATGCGCATGATCTTCGGAGAGCTCGACGGCCGGCGCAGCGAACGCGCCGAGGCGTTTCTGTCGTTGTGCCAGAAAGCCGGCTTGAAGTTACCCTGAGCGAGCAGATCCTGACCGAGCTGTGGATGAAGTTCATTCTGCTCGCCACCAACGCCAGCATCACCGCGGCGACCCGCCAGCAGATCGGCAAACTGCGCGACGATCCCGACATCCGGCCGATGTTTATCGCGGCCTATCGGGAGACCATCGATGTCGGTCGCGCCAAGGGAATCGCCCTGCCCGCCAACGCGCTTGAAAAGGTGCTTGAGTTCAATGCCCACGCGCCCCCGACCATGAAGGCTTCGATGGCGCTCGATCTCGATCGCGGCAACCGGCTCGAATTGCCCTGGCTCGGCGGCAAGGTGGTCGAACTCGGACGCGCAGCTTGGCGTGCCGACGCCGACTCACGCCACGCTGTACGCGATGCTGAAGCCTTACATCATGGGGGCGCCCGCCTGAGCGGAGCGCCCCCGATTTTCCGGTCTCGACGCTACGTCCCGCCTCACTGCGGGACGCAATAATCCCAATAGCCCTGGCTGTAGCTCTGATCGGCCCAGAACCAGCACATGTTCGGCGCCGGCGCTTCAGGTGGCGTGCCGGCGACCGCGACGGCAATCACGGTGCCGAGCGCGATGCCGCCGAGGATGGTCCCGTAATAAGGACGGCGAACCCAACCGCGGAACGGACGCCCACCCCCGACTCTGAAGCCGGGTCCCCTCATTCCCATTCCGGGGCGGCCACCGAAATTGGGACCGCCGGGACCTGGTCGGCCCGGAGCGAACCCGGGCCGGCCCGGGCCCGGCCTGCCGGGCGCGGGCCTGCCACCACCCCGGCCGGGACCGCCATGATCGCGGTCTTGCGAAGAGAATTCATCGACTCCGTTATGGATCGTCGAAGCGGATGAAGCCGCGATGCCGTCGGCGGCAAGCAGCGGTGAATTAAGTGTCGGTACAGATAGAGCCGCGGACAACATGATGGCCGCGAGCGCGCGCTTGTCGAAAGAACAATTCATTGGAAGTCTCCCCATGATGCGCTGTCTTGTCGCGTCATGATGGAACCGCGGTCAACACACGAAGCCGCGCGTTGCAGCAAGAGATCGCTGCCATGTCGAAAGCGCGGGTGAGAGCACGGGTTAATCGATGCGACATTTTTGTGAAGCGCAAATTGTCGAAACATTGCCGTCTCAATGGCAAACTTCCGACACACGATCTCGGCGAAAAGGAGTATCCGACATGACGCGTCGCGACGGCCGATACCGCTCGGTGTTGCCGTCGCGCAATTATTTTGAAGAGGCCCCTCGTGTCGCAAAACATCATCTTCCGATCGATCGTGCTTGCATTCGTCCTATTGGCGTCGCCTGCCGTTGCGCAGAACAATTCCGCACCCGCCGCCGCGCCGCCCGCGACCAATGCCGCCGCGCATGCCAACACGCTCACGCCGGAGCAGGCCAAACGCGCGCTCGATACGTTGCAGGACGACACCAAGCGTGCGCAGATGATCGATACGTTGCGCGCGATCGCCGGTGCGACGCCCGCGAACGCCGGTGCGCCGCCGTCTAACGCCAACGCCGCTCCCGCGACCGCCGCAACCCCGGCCCCGGCAGCGGCGGCGCCCGCGGCTGACACCGCCGCGAGTCCGTTAAGCGCAGACAGCCTCGGCGCGGAATTATTGGTGACGGTATCTGCCCAGATCAGCGACTTCTCGCATCAGGTCGCCGATGTCGCACGGACGCTGACGCATTTCCCGGCGTTCTATTACTGGATCGTACGCACGGCCAACGATCCCACCACCACCGATCAGTTGCTCGACATCGCGTGGAAGCTGGCGCTGGTGTTCGGTTGCGCGTTCGTTGCCGAATGGCTGCTGTTCCGGATCGTGCAGCGGCCGGTGGCGTTTCTGGAGTCGCACCTTTCGCGAGCCGAACAGCTGCCCGTGAGAGTGTCGGCTCCGGCCCGTGACGTCACAGATCCTCCCTCTTCCGCGGCCGACGTCAGCGCCGAACCGGAAATGCGCCAGCGGCGGCTCAGCCTGGCGCGGACCTGGCAGTCGTTGCTGCGATTGCCGTTCGTGATCGGACGGCTGGTGCTCGAGCTGTTGCCGGTTCTGGTGTTCGTCGGTGTCGCTACCGCGGTCGCGGCCGAACTCGGCAACGAGCTCGGCACCCAACTCAGCGACGTCCAGACCACCCGGTCGGTGATCTTCGCGGTGGTGAACGCCTACGCGATCGCGCGCGGGATGATCTGCATCGCACGGGCCCTGGCGGGGCCGTTCGGCCTGATCCGCGTGCGCGCCGAGACCGGCGCCTATATCGAAATATGGGCGCGCCGCATCGTCATGGTCGGCGTGACCGGCGTCGCATTGGCCAATGTGGCGCATCTCCTCGGGCTGCACCGCGGCGGGTATCTGGCGCTGCTGCGGCTGGTGATGCTGGTCGTGCACCTGTTTATCGTCGTGATCATCCTGCAGTGCCGCCGGCAGGTCGCCGCCGCGATCCGCGCGCCGGCCGGGCGCACCGGCGTGGCGGCGATGGCCCGGAACCGTATCGCCGGGCTGTGGCACTACCTCGCAATCGCGGTCGACATCGCGTTGTGGGCGGTGTGGGCCTTGAACATTCGCAACGGCTATTCGCTACTGCTGCAATATTTCGTCGGAACGGTCGCGGTCGTGCTGGTGACCCGTCTGGCGACCATGCTGGTGCTGAGCCTGATCGACCGCGGGTTTCGCATCAGTCCGGAGCTGCTGCATCGTTTTCCCGGCCTGGAAGTCCGCGCCAACCGTTATCTGCCGCTGCTGCGCCGGATCGTCTCGACCACGATCGGCGTGATCGGCTTTGTCGCGCTGCTCGAAGTCTGGGGCGTCGACGCCATCGTCTGGTTCTATGGCGGCCAGATCGGCAGCCGCCTGCTGTCCGCCGTGGTGACGATCGGGATCGCCGCCCTCGCGGCGGCGGTGATCTGGGAGGCCAGCAATGCGCTGCTGGATCGCCAGCTCAACGTGCTGTCGCGCGAGGGCCATTACGCCCGCGCGGCGCGGCTGCGCACCTTCCAGCCGATGCTACGCACGGTGCTGCTATGCGTGATCCTGACCGTGGTCGGCTTGACCGCGCTGAGCGAAATCGGCGTCAATGTCGCGCCGCTGCTGGCCGGTGCCGGCATCGTCGGCATCGCGATCGGTTTCGGTTCGCAGAAGCTGGTGCAGGATTTGATCACCGGTCTGTTCCTGCTGCTGGAAAATACCGTGCAGGTCGGCGACGTCGTCAGCGTGTCGGGGCTTTCGGGCGTGGTCGAGAACGTCTCGATCCGCACCATCCGGCTCCGTGCCGGCGACGGCGCGGTGCATATCGTGCCGTTCAGCGCGGTGACCACCATCACCAATTCGAGCCGCGGCCAGGGCAACGCCGCGGTCAGCGTCAGCGTCGCCTACAAGGAAGACACCGACCGTGCCGGCGAGGTGCTCAAGGAAATCGTCGCCGACATGCGCAAGGAGCCGGAATTCCGCTCGGCGATCCGCAGCGATCTCGAATTGTGGGGCGTCGACAAGGTCGACGGCTCGATGGCCTCGATCGTCGGCCAGATCCGCTGCACCGACTCGGGCCGCTGGTCGGTACAACGCGAGTTCAACCGCCGCATGAAGCGCCGCTTCCAGGAATGCGGCATCGAGATCGCATCGGCGGGCCAGACGATTTTGATGCAGATTCCGGCGCCGCCGGAGGTGGCGGCGGAAACTCCGGCCAACGCGTTGCCGCGACGGGCGGCGGGGTAGGCACGCCGCCCGTCGCGGGGCGTACACGAGACCGTCATCCCGAAAGGCTGTGCAACAGAAGCCGACCTCATCCTGAGGAGGCCGCGCAGCGGCCGTCTCGAAGGATGGCTGCTAGCTTCCGCCGCTCCGAAACAGTCATGGTTCGAGACGGCGCTTCGCGCCTCCTCACCATGAAGCCCCGTCGGCGCTACGCCGGCTTGCCGTACGAATAAAATCCGATGCCGGTCTTGCGGCCGAGATGGCCGGCGGCGACCATTTCCTTGAGCAGTGGCGCCGGGCGGTATTTCGGATCGTTGAAGCCGTTATAAAACACTTCCATCACCGACAGCATGGTGTCGAGGCCGATCATGTCGGCCAAGGCCAGCGGACCGATCGGGTGGTTGCAGCCGAGTTTCATGCCGGCGTCGATGTCCTCGGCAGTGGCCAGGCCCTCGGCCAGCGCGAAGATCGCCTCGTTGATCATCGGGCACAGGATGCGGTTGACCGCGAAGCCCGGGCTGTTTTTCGCGGTGATCGAGACCTTGCCGATCCGCTTGGCGAATTCCTCGGCCTTGGCATGGGTGTCGTCCGAGGTCTGCAGGCCGCGGATCAATTCCAGAAGCGCCATCAGCGGCACCGGATTGAAGAAATGCAGGCCGATGAAGCGATCCGGGCGGTCGGTCGCAGTGGCGAGTTTTGTGATCGAGATCGACGAGGTGTTGGTCGCGACCAGGGTCGACGGACGAAGCTTGGTGCAGAGATCCTTCAGGATCTTGATCTTCAGCTCTTCGTTTTCGGTCGCAGCCTCGATCACCAGATCGCAATTGGAAAACTTCGCGGTGTCGGTGGTGGTGGCGATCCGCGCCAATGCAGCCTGACGATCGGCATCGGTCATCTTCTGCTTGTTGACCAGCCGCTCCAGGCTCGACGTCACCACCAACATGCCCCGGGCCAGCGCCGCATCGGAAATGTCGGCCATGATGACGTCAAGTCCGGCCGCCGCGCAGACCTGCGCGATGCCGTTGCCCATCGTGCCCGCGCCCACGATACCGATCGATTGAATCATTGTCTGGCTAAGCTCCCTAATCGAACCTGGAGCGTATCGTTAGCAGAGCACGGCGGCGGGAGCAAAACCGAGCGGCGTTCCCTGGACGGCGGCGCTGCGCGCCGTCTTCGGCGTGCGTTGCCGATCCTGGCCTGGTCCCGGCTCTGCGGTGCAGCGTTAAACGCTGCACCGCGTCCGGGACACGAGACCGCGCGCCCCTACTCAGCAGCTTCGCGGACGTAGCGCGCAGTGGGCGTGCGCATGGTCACGAGTTCTTCGGCGGCGGTCGGATGCAGCGCGAAGGTCGAGTCGAAATCGGCCTTGGTCGCCTTCATCTTGACCGCGATGGCGATGGCCTGGATGGTTTCGGCGGCGGCATCGCCGACGATGTGGCAGCCGACCACGCGATCGCTCGACGCCGTCGACCACCAGCTTCATCAGGATGCGGGTGTCGCGGCCCGACATGGTCGACTTGATCGGGCGGAAATCGGTCTTGTAGATATCGACGTGGCTGAACTGCGCGCGCGCCTCGGCTTCGGTCAAACCGACCGTGCCGACTTCGGGCTGCGAGAACACCGCCGTCGGAATCGTGGCATGGTCGACCTCGACCGAACGCTTGCCGAACACGGTGTCGGCGAAGGCGTGGCCCTCGCGGATCGCGACCGGGGTCAGATTGATGCGGTTGGTGACGTCGCCGACCGCATAGATGCTCGGCACCGAGGTGCGGGAAAAGCTGTCGACGACGATGCCGCCATGGTGCGGATTGACGGCGACGCCGGCCTTCTCCAGGCCAAGTCCCGCGATATTCGGATGCCGTCCGATCGCGAACATCACCTGCTCGGCGGCGATGCTGGATCCGTTCGACAGATGGGTCGAGAAACTCTTGCCGTGCTGTTCGATCTTGTCGACGGTGCAGCCGGTGAGAATGGTGATGCCGGCCATCTCCATCTCCTTGCGGACATGGACGCGAACATCCTCGTCGAAGCCGCGCAGGATATTGTCGCCGCGATAGACCACGGTGACGTCGGAGCCGAAGCCGGCGAAGATGCCGGCGAATTCCAGCGCGATATAGCCGCCGCCCTGGATCACGACGCGCTTCGGCAGTTCCGGCAGATGAAACGCCTCGTTGGAGGAGATCACGTGCTCGATGCCGGGAATCGCCGGGCCATGGTTCGGCGTGCCGCCGGTGGCGATCAGGATGTATTTGGCGGTGACGGTCTTGCCGTTGGCGAGCCGCAGCGTGTGGGCGTCCTCGATCACCGCGCGGGCCTTGACGATCCGCGCGCCGGCTTTTTCCGCGTTGGAGGTGTAGATGCCCTCGAGCCGGCCGATCTCCTTGTCCTTGTTGGCGACCAGGGTCGGCCAGTCGAAGGTCGCGGACGGAATGGTCCAGCCGAAGCCGGCGGCGTCCTCGATCTCGTGGCGGACCTGCGAGCCGATCACGAACAGCTTCTTCGGAACGCAGCCGCGGATCACGCAGGTGCCGCCCATCCGATACTCTTCGGCGATCATCACCCGCGCGCCATAGCCGGCGGCGATGCGGGCGGCGCGCACGCCGCCCGAACCTCCTCCGATCACGAAAAGATCGACGTCGAACTCAGCCATCATTCACTGTGCCTGTCCAACTCGTGCTGGATCCATGGATCAGATCTGCTTGCCGCGCTTGCGCATCTCGGCGCGGAATTCGCCGTTGACGGTCTCGGCAAACTGCTGCGCCCACTGGTTCATATAGCCCATGCTCGCCTGGATTGCCCGCGGCTCGGTGGTCAGCAGCTTCGGCGCCGAGCGGCGATTTGTAGAAGGTCACGAGATCCTTCAATTCCTGCTCGGTGAACGCGGTGGCGTAGATCTTGGCCATGCCGTCGCCGATTTCCTTTTCGCGGCCGGCGAGCTTCTGGGCCACGATCACCGCGACCTCGTTGAGGTCCTTCTGGTAGTTGAGGTTGCTCTGCAGCAGCTGGTCCTTGGTCTGCTGCACGATGTTGGGCACCGCGGCGGCATACATCGCGCTGGCGTTTTTCATCGCCAGAATTTCCTTGGCCGCGGCGATGGCGCGCCGGCGACGGCGGCTTGTCCGGGGTCTGAGCTCCCGCCGGCGCGCCGGCCAGCGCCAGCCCCATCACGAGGGCAGCGGCCGACAACATTCTCGAAAGGCTCTTCATTCCTGATCTCCTCGATTGCGGCATTACCGCCGTTCAACAACGCGAATTCCCTGGGCGCCCGCCAGTATCGCCATGCTGGCAAGTCCGATGAACAGCCCATGCTCGACCACGCCCGGGATCGCGCTCAGCAATCCTGCCAGACGCGGCGCATCGTTTATGCGTTCCAGATGGGCATCGACAATCCAGTGGCCGCCATCGGTGACGAAAACGTGACCGTCCTTGCCGTTCCGGACCACCATTTGCCCGGAAACACCGGCCTCGGCAAATGCCTGCGCCATCGCGCGCCGGGTCGCCGCCAGCCCGAACGGAATCACCTCGACCGGCAACGGAAAGCGGCCGAGCTTCTCGGACCCATTTGGACTCATCGGCGATGACGATCATGCGATCGGACGCCGCCGCCACGATCTTCTCGCGCAGCAGCGCGCCGCCGCCGCCCTTGATGACATTGAGGCTGGGTTCGATCTCGTCGGCGCCGTCGACCGTCAGGTCGAGCCGGTCGATCTCGTCCAGCGTGGTCAGGCGAATGCCGCATTGCAGCGCCTGCGCGCGGGTCGCTTCCGAGGTCGGCACGCCGATCACGTCGAGCCCGGCGCGCACCTTCTCGCCGAGCAGATCGACGAAATGCTTCGCGGTCGAGCCGGTGCCGAGCCCGAGCTTCATGCCGTCCCGCACATGCTCCAGCGCGCGGGCCGCCGCCTGCCGTTTCAGATCGTCCATATTCACGCGCGGGCCGCCTTCCCGGGGTCGATTTCGGGGGCATATCTAGCGTCGTTTGCCCGGAAGGGACAGCGCCAAGCGAGCGATATGGCAGCGAATTTGACCCGCCGTACGCCGCATTCCCCTTGCAGGATCGCGCGGGGACCGCTAGCGATTCCCCATGAGCTCAGTCCGCACTGTTGTCTTCGATCTCGACGGCACGCTGGTGGATACCGCGCCCGACCTGATCAGCGCGCTCAACTTCATCCTCTACCGCGAGGGCCTGCCGCCGGTTCCGCTGAAGTCGGCCCGCACCATGATCGGCGCCGGCGCCCGCAAGCTGATCGAGCGCGGCCTGGAACTGGAAGGCCGCGTCGCCACGCCGGACGACATCAGCCGGCTGACCGGCGATTTCATCGAATACTACGCCGCCCATATCGCCGAAGCCTCGCGCCCGTTCGAGGGACTGGAAGCCGCGCTCGATGACCTGGCGGCGCGCGGCTATCACTTCGCGGTCTGCACCAACAAGCTGGAATGGCTGTCGAAGAAGCTGCTGGACGAGCTGGGCCTGACGCCGCGATTTGCCGCGATCTGCGGCGCCGACACGTTCGGCGTCTCAAAGCCCGATCCGGTCATCCTGCAGCAGACCGTGGCGCGCGCCGGCGGCCATATCGGGTCGACCGTGATGGTCGGCGATGCCGGCCCCGACGTCGGAGTGTCGCGCCGCGCCGGGGTCCCGGTGATCGGGGTGACATTCGGCTACACCGAGGTCCCGATCGCGGACCTCAAACCCGACCGGCTGATCGGGCATATGCGGGATCTGCCGGCTGCCGTCGAGGCCTGATGCCGGCTCGAAAGCCTCGCTTAAGATATTGAAATCAAACCTGTATCTTATACTTTATCTGCACCGCGTTAACCATTACTTAACGATCCAGCCTCCGTACGGTTGCGCGACTGTGCGGACGCTCTTATGGTCGCCGGGATTGTGGCAGATCGCCGCATCGAGAGACGGATTGATCATGCGTCGTGTCATCGTGATTGCCGCAGCGGGCCTGAGCCTGGCCGGCTGCTCCTCGTTTTCCATGGGGGACTACTTCAAATCGACGCCGCCGACGGTGCAGGTGCAGCTGAATTCAACACCGCCCGGCGCCGATGCCCGCACCTCGATCGGGCCGGGCTGCAAGACCCCCTGCTCGGTCACCCTGCCGATCTCACCGAGACCACCGGCTTCACGGTCAACTACAATCTGAACAAGTTCCTGCCCGCGACCGTCCAGGCCATGATCACCCGGGTCCCCGGCGATTTCTCCAACCCCGGCTCGATCACGGTCGATCCCAATCCGGTGGTCGCGACATTGCAATCCGCAGGCCCCGCCGCCCAAGGCCAAGCGGGTGATGCGGCCGAAGAAGCCGAAAGCGCCGAAGGCCGCGGCCGGCACGGCGGAACCGGCTGATCCGTCCTTCCCGGCCCCGGCACCCGGCGCTGCACCGGCGCCGCAGCGCTGATTGTTTGCGCTGCACCACGCGACGGTCGATTGATAAGCGCAATCGGCCTATTGCAACGTCCTAATTGTATGCCGATGCACTTGACGCATACATTAGGCCGCGTGGCGTCGCA
This sequence comes from uncultured Alphaproteobacteria bacterium, assembly GCA_963845435.1. Taxonomy (GTDB): domain Bacteria; phylum Pseudomonadota; class Alphaproteobacteria; order Rhizobiales; family Xanthobacteraceae; genus Bradyrhizobium. The sequence goes on along the minus strand of CAWJSD010000013.1, from coordinate 111,575 downwards.
GGACTGCGGCTGCCGCGGTGACAAGGCCGACGTGAATGAACCGACTGCACTCTGATTCCCCCGCAACGTTGTCGCGTCCGATGACCGACCCGTTCGGCCGGACCATCAGCTATCTGCGCGTATCGGTCACCGATCGCTGCGATCTGCGCTGCTTTTATTGCATGTCGGAAGACATGACATTCCTGCCCAAGGCCGATCTGCTGACGCTCGAGGAACTCGACCGGCTGTGTTCGGCGTTCATCGCCAAGGGCGTGCGCAAATTGCGGCTGACCGGCGGCGAGCCGCTGGTCCGGCGCAATGTGATGTCGCTGGTGCGCTCGCTGTCGCGGCATCTCGACACCGGCGCGCTCGACGAATTGACGCTGACCACCAACGGCTCGCAGCTGGCGCGCTTCGCCGATGAATTGCGCGACTGCGGCGTGCGCCGCATCAACGTCTCGCTGGACACGCTCGACCCGCAGAAATTCCGCGCCATCACCCGCTGGGGCGATCTCGACAAGGTGCTGGCCGGCATCGAGGCGGCGCGATCCGCGGGCCTCGCGGTCAAGATCAACGCGGTCGCGCTGAAGAACATGAACGAGGACGAAATCCCCGCGCTGATGCAATGGGCGCACGGCAAGGGCATGGCGCTGACCCTGATCGAGGTGATGCCGATGGGCGATATCGGCGAAGGCCGTATCGACCAGTATGTGCCGCTGTCGCTGCTGCGCGCCCGCCTCGCCCAGCGAATTCACCCTGACCGATCTCGCCGACGATACCGGCGGCCCGGCGCGCTATGTCCATGTCGGCGAGACCGGCGGCAAGCTCGGCTTCATCACGCCGATGACGCATAATTTCTGCGAGGCCTGCAACCGGGTGCGGATCACCTGCACCGGCACCCTGCACACCTGCCTCGGCCATGAGGATGCCTCCGATTTGCGCAAGCCGCTGCGGGCCTCCGCCGACAACGAACTGCTCAGCGCCGCGATCGATCGCGCCATCGGCCTCAAGCCCAAGGGCCACGACTTCATTATCGATCGCCGCCACAACCGCCCGAGCGTCAGCCGGCATATGAGCGTCACCGGCGGCTAGACAGTGCCCGGCCGGCCGCGTTAACCGGCATCGCCGTAAAGCGAAAATTCCCCCGCGAAATCAACAAACTTCCAATTGACGGCGGTGTGACACGCTGGTTTGGTGCGGCGGCTTCATGCCGGCCCGGCTGGATCAGCCGCTGCACCCGATGCGCAGCCAACAACACAGCAGAATGCGCCGTGGGGGAAGACCAGTTGCAATCGCTCTGTCAAATGTCGAGCCGTGGCTCCGCGCGCCCGCGCGCGCAGCCGGCGAAGCAATGCCTGTTGAAACGATCGGCGTGGCCTGATGGCCGGCGCCGGGGAGAAAACGATGCGCCCATTGTTGGCCCTCAGCGCGGCGATCGACCAGATCAACGAGAAGATCGGCTATGTCTGCAATTTGCTGGTGCTGGCCGCCTGTCTCGTCAGCGCCGGCAACGCCATGATCCGCTACGCCTTCGGCTACAGCTCGAACGGCTGGCTCGAACTGCAATGGTACATGTTCGCGATCCTGGTGATGTTCGGCGCCGCCTACACCTTCAAGCGCAACGAGCATGTCCGGGTCGAGATCTTCTATCTGTTTCTGTCCGAGCGCGGCCAGCTCTGGCTCGATCTGATCGGCACGCTGTTCTTCCTGATCCCGTCCTGCCTGCTGCTGGCCTATCTGTCGTGGCCGTTCTTCTATCCAGTCCTATGCGGTCGACGAAATGTCCGGCAACGCCGGCGGGCTGATTCGCTGGCCGATCAAATTCGTGATTCCGTCCGGCTTCGTGATGCTGGCGTTGCAAGGCGTCTCCGAGGTGATCAAGCGGATCGCCGCGCTGCAGGGCCAGGTCACGATCGACGCGAAGTACGAGAGGCCGACGCAATGATTACGCTGCAGACGATGCCGCCGATGATGTTCGGCGGCCTGGTGATCGCGATGCTGATCGGCTTTCCGGTCGCGTTCACGCTCGCCGCGGTCGGACTGTCGTTCGGATTCCTCGCCATCCATCTCGGCTTCTTCGACCTCAATTTCCTGCAGGCGATCCCGGGCCGCGTGTTCGGCAGCGTGCTGTCCAACGAACTGCTGCTGGCGATCCCCTTTTTCACCTTCATGGGCGCCATCCTCGAGCGCTGCGGGCTTGGCCGAAGACATGCTGGATTCGATGGGCCAGCTGTTCGGCCCGATCCGGGGCGGCCTCGGCTATTCGGTCATTCTGGTCGGCTTCATCCTCGGCGCCATCACCGGCACGGTGGCGGCACAGGTGATCGCGATGGCGCTGATCTCGATGCCGATCATGATCCGCTACGGCTACAACATCCGCTACATCACCGGCGTGCTGGCGGCATCCGGCACCATCACCCAATTGGTGCCGCCGTCGCTGGTGCTGATCGTGCTGGCCGACCAGCTCGGCAAATCGGTCGGCGACATGTATCTCGGCGCCTGGGGTCCCTCGATCTTCCAGATCTTCCTGTTCGCCGGCTACACTTTCGTGCTCGGCATCTTCAAGCCGGACTATCTGCCGCCGGTGCCGAAGACCGAACTGACGCTGACCGGATGGCCGCTATGGCGCAAATGCCTGATCGGCATCATCCCGTCGGCGGTGCTGATCTTCGTCGTGCTCGGCACCATGATGATGGGCCTGGCGACGCCGACCGAAGCCGGCGCCATGGGCGCGGTCGGCGCCATCGTGCTGGCGGCGATCCACTCCAAGGACTTTTCCAGCACCGGCCGCAAGGTGCTGATCACCGGCGTGATCGCCGGCGGCATCGGCACCATCATCGGGATGTTCGTCACCGAAGGCCTGTTCTTCAAGCTCGCCTTCGCGGTCACCTATCTGGCCGTGGTCTGGATCTGCCTCGAGGCGGTGCGGATCCCCGAACTGCGCGACCTGATCAAGCAGGGCTACGAGACCACGATGCGCATCACCACCATGGTGACGTTCATCCTGATCGGCTCGACCTGTTTCTCGGTGGTGTTTCTCGGTGTCTCCGGCGGCGTCTGGCTGGAGAACCTGCTGACCTCGCTGCCCGGCGGGGTCTGGGGTTTTCTGATCTTCATCAACCTGTTCATCTTCTTCCTGGCGTTCTTCCTCGATTTCTTCGAGATCGCGTTCATCATCCTGCCGATGATCGCGCCGATCGCGCAGAAGATCCTGGGTCCGGTGGTCGGCGACGGCCCGGCCTTGATCTGGTTCGGCGTCATGCTCTGCGTCAACATGCAGACCTCGTTCATGCATCCGCCGTTCGGCTTCGCGCTGTTCTACCTGCGCGGCGTTGCGCCCAAGGAAGTCAAAAGCTCCGACATCTATTGGGGTGCCCTGCCCTGGGTCGGCCTGCAGGCATTGATGGTGATCCTGGTGATCGCGTTCCCGATCACTGTGACCGGCCTGCTCGACAAGCCCGTCAATGTCGATCTCAACAAGGTCAAGATCGACGTTCCGCAAATGGATCTGCCACCGCTGGATTTCGGGCCGCCGGCGAAGAATTGACGGGAGCATTGTAGCCGGCGCCACTTCGCTGATCTTGGCTACGGTAGCGTTGTGACCCATGGTTCGAGACGGCGCTTCGCGCCTCCTCACCATGAGGTGTTGTGGTGTTGTTGCCCCATCCTTACTCTTGCTCCACCGAGAGCCCTCATCCTGAGGAGGCCGCGAAGCGGCCGGCTCGAAGGATGGCCGCGTGCGTCGCCGACACGATTGCGTCGCATGGTCCACCTAAGCTTCGCGCTTTTCCGAGGGATCAATCAATGGCCGACATCATTCCCAAGCGACTATGCGCCGAGCTCGACGGCGAGTTCGTGGTGTTCCTGATCGGGATGCGGATCAACAAGTTCTGGAAGTTCTGGCAATGGCTGCCGGTCGCGCAGGGCGATGCCGCGGATGCTGATCGAACTGGCGAAGCAACCGGAGCTTGGGCTGCTTCACGCCCGCAGCCATTTCGGATTTCCCGGACGTCATGGTGGTGCAGTATTGGCGCAGCTTCGACGCGCTCGAAGCCTACGCCACCAACCGCAATGCCGCGCATCTGCCGGCGTGGCAGAGCTTCAACAAGATGGTCGGCTCGAACGGCGACGTCGGCATCTGGCACGAGACCTATGTCATTCGCGCCGGCAGCTACGAGAACGTCTATAACAACATGCCGCCGTTCGGCCTCGGCGCCGCCGGCGTATTGAAGGATGCCGTCGGCGCCAGGCAATCCGCGCGAAACAGGATTTTGCAGGCGCAGGCGGGCGCGAAGGAATAATCCGGCGTCACGCTTGAGTGTCCCGGACGCGGCGCGGCACGAAGTGCTGCTCCGCTGAGCCGGGACCCATCTTGTTACACGATGGGCCCCGGATCAGCAGCGCACCACGCCGCAAAAGCGGCGCGCTGCGCAGCATCCGGGGCACGTCCCTCTCAACTACACGGGCCCTCTCAACTAAAGGCGTGGCGCGCCATGAAGTTGTCGTAGCCGACTTCGGCGACCTGGAACCATTGGTAGCCAGTGCTCGAATAGGCCGACACCGATTCATAAAGCTTCTTGAAGTTGGGATTGCCGGCGGCGACTTCGGCGTTGAGTTCCTTGGTCGCCTTGAAGCACGCTTCCATGATCGCCGGCGAGAAGCCGTGCAGCTTGGTGCCGCCGGCCAACAACTTCTTCAGCGCCAGCGGATTGACCGTGTCGTATTTGGCCATCATCCAGTTGTTGGCGTAGTGGCCGGCCTGTTCGAGCACGCTCTGGTAATATTTCGGGAGCGTGTTCCACTTGTCGACATTGACCATCGCCAGCAGCATCGGGCCGCCTTCCCACCAGCCGGGATAGTAATAATGCGGCGCGACCTTGTAGAGGCCGAGCTTTTCGTCGTCATAGGGTCCGACCCATTCGGCCGCGTCGATGGTGCCTTTTTCCAGCGCCGGATAGATATCGCCGCCCGCCAATTGCTGCGGCACGCAACCGAGCTTCGCCATGATCCGGCCGGCATAGCCGCCGATGCGGAATTTCAATCCCTGCAGATCCTCGACGGTGTTGATCTCCTTGCGGAACCAGCCCCCCATCTGACAGGTGGTGTTGCCGGCGAGCAGCGAGGTGACGTTATAGCCCTTGTAAAACTCGTTCAGCAGTTCCTTGCCGCCGCCCATCATGTACCAGGCCTGGCTAAGCCGCGCGTTGGGGCCGAACGGTATGCATGAGCCGAAGGTAAAGGTCGGATCCTTGCCGAAATAATAATACGACGCGGTGTGGCCCATTTCGACGGTGCCGTTCTGCACCGCGTCGAGCACCTGCAGTCCCGGGACGATCTCACCGGCCGCAAAGGTCTGGATCTGGAATTTGTTGTCGGTCATTTCGCCGACCGCCTTGGCCATTTGCTCCGCAGCGCCGTGCAACGTGTCGAGCGATTTCGGCCAGCTCGTGGTCATACGCCACTTCAACTCCGGCATCGACTGCGCGATCGCCGGCGCGGCCATGGTGACAGCGCCCGCGGCGCCAATTCCCGTGACCTTGATGAAGTCTCTCCGCTTCATGGTGTAACCCCCTGATGATGTGTTGTTAGCCTTCGTGTCGAGGCTTGAGCCAAGAATGGAACATCCAAAGCTGGATTGCCATCGCGAACTAAGACAGTGCAGCGCAACAAACCCTGGCCTTACCGTGGTGAAAGCGCGCACCTCGTGCGGGCCTTGGCAAGATGAGGCTGTTCGCGCCAGGCAAAAAGCCCGGCCTCCACGCGGAGACCGGGCTTTGCTCGCTTACGTGAAAAGATCAGCCGCGCGTGCGCGAGCGGATCATGAAGCTGTCGAAGGTGTATTCGGCAACCTGCCACCACAGATACTCGTCGGAGCGATAGGCCTGCATCGCGTCGATCGATTTCTTGAAGTCGGCGTTCTGCGCGGAGATTTCGCCCCACAATTCGTTGGTCGCCTTCAGGCAGGCTTCGAGGACTTCGTTGGTGAAGGGACGAAGCTGGGTGCCGCCGGCGACCAGCCGCTTCAGCGCCGACGGGTTCTGCATATCGTAGCGCGCCGCCATCCAGGTGTTGGCGTTGGCGCAGGCGTTGTTGATGATGGCCTGATAGTTCTTCGGCAGCGAATTCCACTTTTCCAGATTGCAGAACGCGTGGACGGTCGGACCGCCTTCCCAGAAGCCCGGGTAGTAGTAATATTTCGCGACCTTCTGGAAGCCGAGCTTCTCGTCGTCATAGGGACCGACCCACTCGGCGGCGTCGATGGTGCCCTTTTCCAGCGCCGGATAGATATCGCCGCCGGCGAGCTGCTGCGGCACCACGCCGACCTTCTGCAGCACCTGCCCCGCGATGCCGCCGATGCGGAATTTCAGGCCGGAGAGATCGGCAACGGTCTTGATCTCCTTGCGGAACCAGCCGCCCATCTGAGTGCCGGTGTTGCCGCAGGGGAAACCGATCACGCCGTATTTCTTGAAGAACTCGTTGCCGAGTTCCTGGCCGCCGCCCTGGTACCACCAGGAATTCTGCATCCGCGCGTTGAGGCCGAACGGCACCGAGGCGTAGATCGCGAAGGTCGGATCCTTGCCGACGTAATAATAGGCCACGGTGTGGCTCATCTCGATGGTGCCGTTGGAAGTGGCGTCGAGCGCCTGCAGGCCCGGCACGATCTCACCGGCCGAAAACACCTGGATCTGGAATTTGTTGTCGGTCATCTCCGCGACGTATTTCGAAAACTCCAGCGAGGCGCCGTACAGCGTATCGAGAGATTTCGGGAAGCTCGACGTCATGCGCCATTTGAGCTCGGGCATCGACTGCGCGATCGCGGGCGAAGCCACGGCCGCGCTCGCGGCGGCACCGGCTGCGGAAACTTTCAGGAAATCACGACGCTTCATTCAGCCATCTCCTTGGTGGGCTTTCCCAGGTTTTCTGGAGTCTTTCGTCCGGCGGTGCGATCCGGCGCATCGGCCGATTCCGGCGCGGCTTTATCACGGAACTTTGGCGGCGAAAACGCTACAAAGGCATGACGGCACTGATTAAACGAGTTTCAAACGAAACCGGGAACAGGCTCAGGCCGCGGCGATGACGCCCTGGAGCTGGTCGCGGACCTTGGCGCCGATCGCGCGATAGATCGCCGCGTGCGGACCGTCCTGCTCGCTTTCCACCACCGGCGTGCCCGAATCGGAGGTGCTGCGAATCGACATATGCAGCGGAATCTCGCCGAGGAATGGTACCCCGAGCCGATCCGCCTCATGCCGCGCGCCGCCATGGCCGAAAATGTCCGAGCGGGTGCCGCACTGCGGACATTGGAAATAGCTCATATTTTCGACGATCCCGAGCACCGGCACGTTGACCTTGCGGAACATCGCCAGCCCGCGCCGCGCGTCGATCAGCGAAAGATCCTGCGGGGTCGAGATGATCACCGCGCCCTTGAGCGGGACATTTTGCGCCAATGTCAGTTGCGCATCGCCGGTGCCGGGCGGCATGTCGACCACCAGCACATCGAGCGTGCCCCAGGCGACGTCGCGCAGCATCTGGGTGATCGCCGACATCACCATCGGCCCGCGCCAGATCATCGCGGTCTCCTCCTCGACCAGAAATCCGATCGACATGATCGCAAGGCCGAAGCGGGTGATCGGGATCATCTTCTTGTCGGCGTCCAGGGTCGGCTTCTCGCGAATGCCGGTCAGCCGCGGCACCGAGGGTCCGTAGATATCCGCATCGAGCAGGCCGACCCGCAAACCGAGATCGCGCAGGCCGAGCGCGAGATTGACCGCGGTGGTGGATTTGCCGACGCCGCCCTTGCCGGAGGCCACCGCGATGACCGCCGAGATGCCGGGGATCTCCGCCTGCTTGGCCATCGGCGATCCCGGGCTCTGCGGCGGCCGATGGGCCGAGGCCGGTTGCACGCCCTGCCCCGCGGCTGGGCCATGATTATGCCGATGCGGTTGCGGCGATGGCGCCGGCGCCGCGCCGGCCTTGCGTTCGGCGGTCAACGCGACCATCACCGTGGTGACGCCCGGAATAGCGCGCACGGCGGCCTCGGCCTCGGCGCGGGTGGTTTCCCAGCCGCGCGCTTCCGACGCCTCGACATTGACCGAAAAAAACACCTTGCCGTCGCTGACCGAAATCGCCGAGAGCACGCCCGCCTGGGTCAAGGCAACGCCGCGCGGCGATTTCACCCGGGCCAGGGTGTCGAGAACCTGCTGCTGCGTCACGCTCAATGCGGATCTCCTCGGACCTTACTTGTGATAGCCACAGATAGTGCGCTCCGGCCAAAAATGATACCCGTCCAAAGCCTTAACCAGGTCCCTTGGCGTGCAAAATGAAGGGCTTTGCCCTTCCTGCCGCGGGGGTTTATTGTCCGTTATTCCACCTCGGCAGAGGCCGTATCGAGCATCGAACCGGCCGATTTCGCCCCTCATCTGCAGCATATCGTCCGGCTCAAACAACGGCGCCGGCAAACCCCAAGGGTTGTTCACATGGCTAAAGTTGCTTTCCTCGGTCTCGGCGTCATGGGTTTTCCGATGGCCGGACATCTGGTGAAAAAAGGCGGCCATGAGGTCACCGTTTACAATCGGACCGCCGCCAAAGCCAAGGAATGGGCCGACAAATTCGGCGGCAAGACCGCCGCGACGCCAAAGGCTGCCGCCGAGGGCCAGGATTTCGTGATGTGCTGCGTCGGCAACGACAACGACCTGCGCTCGGTCACCCTGGGCGCCGACGGCGCCTTCGCCGGCGTCAAGAAAGGCGCCACCTTCGTCGACCACACCACCGCGTCGGCCGAAGTCGCCCGCGAACTCGACGCCGCTGCCACCAAGGCCGGCTTCAAGTTCATCGACGGCCCGGTGTCCGGCGGACAGGCCGGCGCCGAGAACGGCGTCTTGACCGTGATGTGCGGCGGCAGTGCCGATGCCTATAAAGGCGCGGAGCCGGTCATCGCGGCCTATGCGCGGATGTGCAAGCTGCTCGGGCCGGCCGGTTCCGGCCAGCTCACCAAGATGGTCAACCAGATCTGCATCGCCGGTCTGGTCGAAGGTCTGTCCGAGGGCATTCACTTCGCCAAGAAGGCCGGGCTCGACATCGAGGCCGTGATCGAAACCATCTCCAAGGGCGCGGCCCAGTCGTGGCAGATGGAAAACCGTTACAAAACCATGAACGACGGCAAGTTCGACTTCGGTTTCGCGGTCGAATGGATGCGCAAGGACCTGTCGATCTGCCTCGCCGAAGCCCGCCGCAACGGCGCCAGCCTCCCCGTCACCGCGCTGGTCGACAATTTCTACTCCGAAGTCGAAAAGATGGGCGGCAAGCGCTGGGATACGTCGAGCCTGCTGGCACGGTTGCAGCGCTGATTTTGCGTTGCGACCTCCGAGCCTCAAATGGTGGGCCCCGGCTCTGCAGCGCAGTACTACGTAACGCGCTGCGTCCGGGGCACGAGAGTTTTCAAAGTTCGGGCGACGGAGTTCAAATACGAACTCGTGTCCCGGACGCGGTGCGGCGCGAAGTGCCGCTCCGCTGAGCCGGGACCTGCCGCAGAGGTGACCCTCAGATCGGCAACACTGCCTCCGCTAAACGTTAATTTAATCTCGCATTAAGCCAAATCCCGCGCTTCTTAAGGCCCCTCTTAATGATTTGGCGCGACAGATAGACAATGCAAAAGACCCCGCCGTTCGCGGGCAGGATTGTGTTGTTTGATGAGTGATTCCGCTGAAAAGCCCGAAGTGGTGCAGCTTCCGGCTGAAACGCCGGTCGCGGTGCCGGCCAGCACCCGCCGTGCGGCTGCCCAGCGGGTTCGCGAGGCGCGCGATCGGTTAACGTCGACCAGCGGGACCAGGCCGGCGTTCGATCGCGAACTGCTCCGGCAATACGCCCAGACCAGGCTGTCGGCGTCCTACGTCATCATGCTGCTGGTGGTGGCAACCGGGCTGCTGTTCGGTTTCTGGATGCAGCCGCTTGACGGCGGGCGCGTGGACCTGCGGCATGCTCTGCATCCACGCGGTGATGATCCGCAGCTGCGTCCGCTTTCTGACCGAGCCGGCCTCGCTCGCCTCGACCCGCAAATGGCGCACCCGTTTCATCGTGCTCGATCTGCTCTATGGCCTGTGCTGGACCGCGATCCTGATCCATCCGGCCAATCCGGACATGGCCTCCAGCACGCTGATGATGTTCCTGATGCTGCTGGTGATCGCGGTGTCGAGCATGCTGGCGGCCAACCTGCCGATCGCCGCGCTGGTCGCCACCGCGCCGGTGACCGCGGCGATCGCGGTCAATTTCGGCCTGTCCGGCACATTCGACAAATACGTATTGGCGCTGCTGGCGCTCGCCGCCGAAGGTTATTTCGCGCTGCTGGCGCGGCGGCTGCATTCGACCACGCTCGATACGCTGGAGGCGCGCGCCGAAAAGGACGCGCTGATCGGCGAACTCGAACAAGCCAAGGCGATTTCGGACGAAGCGCGCCACCGCGCCGAATCCGCCAACGTCGCCAAGTCGCGCTTTCTGGCGCAAATGAGTCATGAACTGCGCACGCCGCTGAATGCGATCCTCGGATTCTCCGAAGTGATGAAGAGCGAAATCTTCGGCGCCCATGCGGTGCCGGTCTACAAGGAATATTCCGCCGACATCCACAATTCCGGCGTACATTTGCTCAACCTGATCAATGAAATCCTCGATCTGTCGCGAATCGAGGCCGGTCGCTACGAACTCAATGAAGAGGCGGTCTCGTTGGTCCACGTCGTTGCCGATTGCCATCATCTTCTGAAGCTGCGGGCGAGCAGCCGCGGCATCACCATTCACGAGGTCTTCGAGCAGGGCATGCCGCGAGTCTGGGGCGACGAGCGCGCCACCCGCCAGATCGTGCTCAACCTGCTGTCGAACTCGATCAAGTTCACGCCGCAGGCCGGCGAAATCTGGCTCAAGGTCGGCTGGACCGCGTCGGGCGGCCAATATCTCAGCGTCAAGGACACCGGCTCCGGCATTGCCGAGGACGAGATCCCGATCGTGCTGGCGTCGTTCGGCCAGGGCTCCAACTCCATTAAATCGGCCGAGCAAGGCGCCGGGCTCGGGCTGCCGATCGCCAAGAGCCTGATCGACATGCATGGCGGCACCTTCACGCTGAAATCGAAACTGCGGATCGGCACCGAGGTGATCGTGACGTTCCCGCCGGAGCGAGTGATGTCGGCGCTGGCGCCGATGTCCGAGGACAGCGCGCCGCCGCTGCAACCGGAGGCCCCCGTGAGCGACGACAAGCGCCGTGCCCGCCACAAGCCGATCATGAGCGCAGGAACCGGACTTTGACCGAGATGCCCGAGATCGCCACGTCGCAAATGCCGGTGTGTCAGGTGCTTGCGCCCGTGAACCAAACCGTTTCTAACTTCGTTCATGAGCAAAGAAACGCCGTGTATCGCCGTCTGCATGATGGATCCCAAGACCAGCCTTTGCCTGGGCTGCGGACGCACCTTGCCGGAGATCGCGCGCTGGCACCGCATGGACAGCGCCGAGCGGCATGCCGTGATGGCGCTGTTGCCGGCGCGGATGGTCGACGCCGGGCTGGAGCCGATGCCGGCCAGGACGCCGAAAGCGGTCTGAGCCAACGCCTCTCGTCCGCGGGAGGCGCATCATGAGCCGCATCCTGCTGGTTCTCCTCGTGCTGGTCGGCACCGCGGGCGCCGTGGTGGCCTACGGCGATCCGAACCGGATCGCGCAGGCCGGTAACACCGTCTCGAGCCTGCTGCACAAGCGCGCCGCCTCGATGAGCCGCGAGACGCGCGCGGTGCAGATCCCGCGTGGACAGGCCGGCGAGTTCGCGCTGCAGGCCAAGATCAATGGCGTCAACGCGCCGATGGTGATCGACACCGGCGCCACGCAAGTCGTGCTGACCTATGAAACCGCGAAGGCCGCCGGCCTGCCGCTGGAGCTTCTGGACTACGACGTCGACGTCGAAACCGCCGGCGGCCACACCAAGGCAGCGCGGCTGACGCTCGATCGCCTCGCGATCGGCAAGCTGGTCGAGCGCTCGGTGCCGGCGCTGGTGGTGCCGCGCGGCCAGATGAAAACCAACCTGCTCGGAATGAGTTATCTGGACCGGCTGGAAAGCTGGGAGGTCCGTGCCGACCGGCTGATGCTGCACGGGTATCCGTGAGGGATTGAAGCGCCAAAAAAGCGGACTCGTGTCCCGGACGCGATGCAGCGCCCTTGCGCTGCTTCGCTGAGCCGGGACCCATCAGCCGCGTGGCATGGGTCCCGGTTCTGCGGAGCAGCGTTCCACGCTGCACCGCGCCCGGGACACAAGTCAGTGTTACGCCGCGATCGGCGCCACGGCTCGCTCGCCGACTTTTGCGATCGCATCGCGCAGCACGTCGACACCGGCGTTGGCCCTGGCGCCATTCTCGGCAAGATGGCGGCGGAACGCGCGGGCGCCAGGCACACCGTGAAACGCGCCGACAAAATGCCGCGTGATCGAGTGCAGGCGAACGCCTTGCGCCAGCTGGCTCTCGATATACGGCACCATCGCCTCGAACACGTCCTTCATCGCCGCATGCGGCGGCGTCTCGCCGAACAGTTCGGAATCCACCGCCAGCAGCCGCCAGGGATCGTGATAGGCGGCGCGGCCGAGCATCACGCCATCGACGTGGTCCAGATGCGCCTTCGCCTCGGCCAGATCGGCGATGCCGCCGTTGATGATGATCGGCACGCCGGGCATCGCGGCTCTAAGCCGATACACCCTGTCGTAATCGAGCGGCGGGATGTCGCGATTTTCCTTGGGCGAAAGGCCGTTGAGCCAGGCCTTGCGGGCATGCACGATCAGCGCGTCGGCGCCGGCCGCAACGACGTTGCGCGCCAGCGTATCGAGCGCCAGTTCGGGATCCTGATCGTCGATGCCGATCCGGCATTTGACGGTCACCGGCACCCGCACCGCGCGCTTCATCGCGGCGACGCCTTCAGCGACCAGCTCTGGCTCCGCCATCAGGCAGGCGCCGAAGCGACCGTCCTTGACCCGGTCCGACGGGCAGCCGACGTTGAGATTGATTTCGTCGTAACCGAAATCCTCGCCGATCTTGGCGGCCGTCGCGAGATCGCGCGGATCGGAGCCGCCGAGTTGCAACGCCACCGGATGCTCGCTGGCATCGAAGCCAAGCAACCTGAGCCGGTCGCCATGGATGATGGCGCCGGTGGTCAGCATCTCCGTATAAAGCCGCGCCCGCCGCGACATCAGCCGATGGAACACGCGACAATGCCGATCGGTCCAGTCCATCATCGGGGCGACGCAGAAGCGGTGTTGCGAATATTGTCCTGTCATCGTTGAATTATCTCAGAAATTCCAATGCGCTGCATGGTCCGATTAACCGTCGCGGTTTATGCCCAGGTCGAGGTCCAGCGTCTATAGGCGCCCAAATGATCGGCCCGGGCGGCGCCGGTTCCGCCGGGGATCGGTGGTCGGCGGTAGTTACCAGGTATTGCTCGACAATTCGGCGCAGGCGATCTCGCCCCAGGTTCGGATCGACCTTGGCCTATTTTTCGTCCTATATCACCTTCGGCGTTCTGATTTTGAAGTTATCGTTTTGTGCCGGAGGGCTTATGATGGTTGAGCGTATTCTTGTGGTGGGTCCGAAGGACTGTCTGGCGATGGTCGACGACCTCGCCCCGAAAGGCTTCGAGATCATCAAGGCTCTCTTCAATTCTCCGGAGGCCAATTCGGCACTGCCTGACGCGCATTATCTTGTGGGTTTCGTACAACAGATGGTGTCGGAGAAGCTTTATAAGACCGCGCCTCATCTGAGGCTCGTGCAATGCCTGTCTGCCGGCTACGACCGGGCCGATCTCGACGCGGCCCGCCGGAGCAAAATTCCGCTGTGTAACAACGGCGGCGCCAATTCCGTCGCCGTTTCAGAGCACGCGCTGCTATTGATGCTCTCGGTTTCGCGGCGGCTTATTAGCCAGCATGCCAACGTCACCGCGGGCCGCTGGCACGGAAATGCTGCCCCGACTGTCCATGAACTGCGCGGCAAGGTTCTGGGGATCGTGGGGCTCGGAACGATCGGAAAGAAGGTGGCGCGCCTGGCGCAGGCCTTCGGCATGACCGTGCACTACTACGATATTGCACGATTGAAGGAAGACGAGGAAGATACGCTCGGCGTGCGCTTCCGCCTTTTGCCCGAAATCCTGCGCCATTCCGACATTCTCTCGCTGCACGTACCTTTGAACGACTCGACACGCCACCTGATTGGCGCCGGGGAGTTCGCGTCGATGAAGAAGTCAGCGATCATCATAAATACCTCGCGTGGACCCGTCATCGACGAGCAGGCGATGACAGCTGCCCTGAGTGCCGGCGATCTGTTCGGCGCCGGCCTTGACGTGTTCGACGAAGAACCAACGCCAGCCGACAATCCGCTGCTCAAGCTCGACAACGTAGTCCTGACGGCGCATCTCGCCGGACCGACGTTCGAGAGTAACATTACGCGGCTGCGCAACGGCTTTGACAATGTCCAGAGAGTCGCGCGCGGCGAATCGGCCCTCTGGGTGGTCCCGGAGCTTCTCTAGATACCGTACGACGCGAAATCAAAGAGAACGCTCGGTGAAACCGATCGATGCCCCTGCACGGCCGGAGGACGGAGGCTATGACTTAACAAAATCGCATCCCCCTTCGCTCAGAGGACGCCATGCCTGCTCTGCCGGTATGGTTTTGATCAGCCTGTAATAGTCCCAAGGATACTTTGACTCTTCGGGTCGCTTAACTTCGAACAGATACATATTTTGAAGCTTTCGACCGTCAGCGCGAATTGTGCCTTTGCCGAAAAGCGGATCGTCGGTGGGGAGTTGCTTCATCTTATCGACGACAGCCTTACCATCGCTAGAAACGCCGTCGAGCGCGTCGACGGCTTTGAGATAATGCAACGTTGCACCGTAAACTCCCGCCTGCAACGCGGTCGGGTAATGCTCGTTGTTACGGGGAGCAAAGCGCTTGGTCCATGCCCGTGTTCCCTCGTTAAGATCCCAATAAAATGATTCAGTGAACTGCAAACCTTGCGCGATTTTCAACCCAAGCGAATTAACGTCCGTGAGATAAAGAACCATTGCCACGACCCGCTGGCCGCGCGCACCGATCCCAAATTCGACAGACTGCTTGATCGAATTGATCGTGTCGCCGCCCGCGTTAATCAAGGCGACGACTTGCGCTTTAGAGGCCTGCGCCTGGAGCAGAAACGACGAAAAGTCCTGCGAATTGATAGGTGCACGAACTCCTCCGACGATGGTGCCGCCACCTTTTTCGACGACATGCCGCACGTCATTTTCCATCGTGTGGCCGAAAGCGTAGTCCGCCGTCAGCGTAAACCATGTCTTGCCCCCGGCAGCGAGGACGGCACCGGATGTGGCTGTTGCCAGTGCATAGGTGTCGTAGGTCCAATGCACGAGGTTGGGCGAGCATGATTTTCCCGTCAAATCCGACGACGAAGCGCCGGAGACGAGAAATACCTTGTTCTTCTGCTGCACCACATTGCGGGCGGCCAGGGCCACCGCGGAATTCGGGGCGTCAATAATGGCGTCAACGCCGGCAGTATCGATCCATTCGCGGGTGAGGTTGGCGGCGACGTCCGCCTTGTTGAGGTGATCGCCGCTCACGACCTCGATCGACCGAGTCATTCGGTGAGGAGTGGAAAGAAAATCCTCCACCGCCATTTTTGCCGCCAGCACCGAACCCGGACCGGTGGCGTCCGCGTAAAGGCTTGACATGTCCGTCAAGACACCGAGCTTGAGTGGCGGAGTCGCTGATTGCGCGTGCGCTGCCGAGATATGCAGAGCAAATCCAAGACAAACAATTGCCGGCAGCAGGCGTCTGCTGACGGCTATCCCGTCGATCGTCATTTAACTTTCTCCCTGCCCGCCGCGGTCTCTAACGGCCCGCTGGCGCCCTACTCTTCAGATGTCGAAGCCATCAGCCTAAGCGCGATATCCCGTTTTTCCTGTACCTCGATAAAGCACCCGAACTTGCTCTTCCGTCACGGCTTTGTGGAATGCCAATGCCTCTGGCTCAAGTTCCCTAGTCGGCACGTATTCGGGATCGAAATTCCGATGGTCGTCCTTTCCTCGCACCAGCGTTGCCCAGTCGCGTTGACCAACGGCTTGTTTGAGATGAGTTGGAATGTAGCGGATGGCGAGCCCGATGCGCCGGTCATCGGAGCGGTTTGGCTCCGATCCGTGAAACAGGAGCACATGATGCAGCGACGCTTGGCCAGGCTTGAGTTCGGCGAGCACAGCGTCCTTCTCGTCGACCTGAACGGCAATCTCTTGACCGCGCGTTAACAGGTTATTTTGATCAAAGGTGTCTTCGTGTTCCACCTGCTTGAGGTGGGTACCTGGTACAAACTTCATGCAGCCGGAGGTCTTGTTCGCCGGTGACATCGCCACCCAAGCCGTGACCACATCGGAGGAGCTTAGCCCCCAATAGGTTGCGTCCTGATGCCAGGATACAAATCCCGGGTCGTGTGCTTCCTTAATGAAAAAGCTGGTGTTCCAGCACAGAATGTTCGGCCCTAAAACGCCTTCGACAGCATCGAGAATCCTGGGATGGCGGATCATATCGTTGATCCAGGGAAACAAGACATGGCTTCGATGGCGTATCTCGGCCTTGATTGGACCTCCGGTGCGCGCTTCGTAGTCCTCGAGCTTGCCGCGAAAGTCCGCCACCTCAGCCTGACTCAAGACATCGAGCGGAAAGTGGAATCCTCGCTCGCGGTACTTCGAAACCTGTTCATCCGTGAGCGTCTTGGTCATTTCCAATCTCCGAAAATTCGTTTCGCCGTCTTGTGCCATCAGTAAGCCGCAGCGTCGTTCGTAGACTGACGGCGCGTTTTCCGGCTGTCAAGAAGCGTCCCGTCAGGGCTCACTGTACGGCTCCGGCGGGCTAATGCGCGGTCAGCGCGCGCGTCGATACCGCGGACGAACGGCTACGTACGAGAACGGCGACAAGCAGAGCGCCGGCAGTTGCGATAAGCCCTGCCAAGACGAACGCGCTCACGAAGCTGCCGGTCTTCTCCACGATCAATCCGGTGACGAATGGCGCAACGATACCTGCCGTATTGGCGATGAGATGGACGAAGCCGGCGGCTCCGCCCACCCGGGCTGGCTCAACGAAACCCAAAACAATCATCCAATAAGTCGAGCCGCTGACATACATGAAAAACACCGCGATCGCGATCAAGGCGACAACGGCCTCCAGGCTCGACACCAGACCTGCCAGCGCCACCGAAAGCGCGGCCATGAGAAGGCAAGCGACCATCACCCGCTTAGGCGCCGCGATCGGGTCGCCTATCTTTTTGCCGAGCGCATCGCAGATAAAGCCACCGGACACGAGTCCTACGAAGCCAAGCGCCCATGGGATGACGCTGACGACTGCCATCTTTTGAATGCTGAGGTGCAGCGCCATCGTCAAATAGCTCGGGAACCACGACAGGAAGAAATAGAGAATGTAGGCGTAGCCGAAGAAGGCGATACCGGTCGCGATCACCGCCGGTTGTCGAAGATAGTATGACAGCGGTAACTGCGCCGTCACGATGGCAGTCTCGCCACCCGTCTCCTGGCCAATTTCTCGGAGCTCAGCTTCGCTGACGTCACCATGCTGCGCGGGCCAATCGGCAGAACGGCGGGCCCAAAGCAACACCCAGGCAAGCCCTATGACCGCAATCAGTATGAACGATGCCCTCCAGCCGTACGACAGCGCCACAAATCCAACGACTGGGCCGGCAATGGCCCCGCCCAGCGGCGTGCCTGCATTGGCAAGGCCGATGGCTCTTGCCTGTTCCGCCTTCGGAAACCAGTTGCTGACGAATTTGGCCATCGTCGTGCAGAAAGGTCCCTCACCCATGCCGAAAATGATGCGCAGCAGTACCAAGCTCGCGATGCTGAAGGCAGAGGCCGTCAAGCCGCAGAAAATCGACCAGATGGTCATCGAAACGATCAGTACCAGGCGAGGCCCATATCGATCCGCCGCGTAGCCGCCGATGAAGCAGAAGAGCGCGTAGCCGAAGAAGAAGCTCGAGAACACGACACCGAGCTGTGCCGGATCAAGATTCAAGTCCTTGGTGATCAACGGTGCGGCGACCGACAACGCAGCACGATCAAGGTAGTTGATGATGCCTGCGATGAAAAGCAGCGCGACGAGCTGCCAACGGACCTTGCCCAACATGCGCTCTCCCCGAGTTTTTTATGTTTTGTTCATGTTAGCACGGCTTGGTTGCGACGCCATGCGGATCGTAATTGGCCTCTTCATTTTCCATATTGCATTGCAGCGACCATTGGCGAGTTCGGCTTCTGGTTGCCGGCGGATGACACGGCCGGCCTGCAAATCGGGCTGACGCGCGCAACTCACGCTATCCCCCTCACCTTGTTGAGCATCGCATGGGCCAACACGACGCCTGATGCGTCGTTATTGAGCCGCAATGTGAACCCTGACCCGCCTTGTTTCGGTAAATGCCGATTAAGACTTTCTGATCATCGTGGAGCCGTGGTGCACCCGTCTGATCTCGCGCGTTTGCGTCCTATCACTCTTGTTGGTGACTAATCATGGAGCCCGGCAGCGACGCATCTGACTGGATTGTCGACGTGCAACGGCAATTTAGCGGCATGGACGTTGCGGATGATGCGGGCGCTGTCACCGCCATGCGAGGCGCCGCCGCCCTTCTGCGCAAGCGTGAGCTATCCTTTCGCCTGCTGGTCCAACGGATGGAGACGCAGCATCTCCTGGTGCCACTCAAAATCAGCGCGGCGATCCAGTTGATGGATAGCGATCTCCTGCAAGAGTTTGAAAGCGCCTTGTTGGGAGCAAGACGGATGATGCGGAGTTGCGGCCTAACTTTTGGCCAGATCATCACGGCGCTTCAAGTTCGGCGACCCAGCGCCGACGAACTCGAGCGGCTACGCCAGGCGCTAGTCGTCAAATCTCAACGCGTGAAGGTACTCGAGGGTGAGGTCGAGCGGTTGCAGCAAGAACGAGCTCCGTCGAAGTTCGATCTTGTTCGCGTTCCCGGAGAGCTGATCGCGCTGTCCAGCTTCGCGGTTTGCTGTATTGGGCTAGCCGCGTTCGCGGCCTGGACATTTGCGCAAGCTTTTCAGCCGAACGGGGCCCATGCGCAAAGCATTGCATCCTCTGTTGATTTCAGCTGCAACTGGCCCTTCGAAGGTGCAGCCGACCATATCGTCTATCATTCCCGTGCCACCAGTCATCGGCAATGCCCAGCCATCCCGCAATAGCTTCCGTGAAAAACACCGCGAATGCTGGCGCGATCGCAGCGTTGAGGATCGATGCTTTTGATACAACCGGCGACCGAATGTGCCGCTCCTTTGGCACCCATATGGTTTCGGACCCCTTCGCCCGCGCAAGCGGGTACGGCGTTCCGGTAATTCCCAGGTAAACCTAGCCGCCGCTACCAGAGGAAAACACCCGGCTCGCCAGCACGTCCACGGCTTCCAGCGACATGATGTCGTCCGCCGTCAACACGCGGTCGAGATCGGCGACCAGGCGGTTGGCCTGGCGCAGCCGCATGCGGTCGAGGGCGTTGCGGATCGAGCGGGCATTGGAGAACAGCGGCTGCGCCTTACGTAGCGCGATGTAACGAACGAACGCCTGCCGCGCGTCGGGGCTGAACTTGTAGTTCATGTCGTGCAGCATCAGTTCGGATATCGCGAGCAACTCGTCGTCGGCATAATCGGGAAAGTCGATGTGATGCGCGATGCGGGAGCGAAAGCCCGGGTTGCTGCCGAAGAACTTGTCCATGCGGTCACCATAACCGGCCAGGATCACCACCAGATCCTCCCGCTGCGACTCCATCACCTGCAGCAGGATCTCGATCGCCTCCTGGCCGTAATCGCGCTCGTTGTCCGGCCGGTGCAGATAATAGGCCTCGTCGATGAACAGCACGCCGCCCATCGCCTTCTTCAGGATTTCCTTGGTCTTCGGCGCGGTGTGGCCGATATATTGCCCGACCAGTTCGTCGCGGGTGACCGACACCACATGACCGCGGCGCACGAAGCCGAGCTTGTGGAGAATGTTGGCCATCCGCAACGCAACGGTGGTCTTGCCGGTTCCGGGATTGCCGGTGAAGGACATATGCAGCGTCGGAACATCGGACGTCAGGTTCATACGCTTCCGGATGCGCTCGATCAGCAGCAGCGACGCGATCTCGCGGATCCGGGTCTTGACCGGCTTCAGGCCGATCAGTTCGCGATCGAGTTGATCCAGCACCTCGCCGATGCCGACCTCCGTGAATTCGCGGCGCAGGTCCACCTGTTCCAACGGCGGCGCCTCGGCAACCGCCGGCGATGCTGCTGCCGCGCTCATTTGACACCGTAACGTTCGCCCTCGGGACGGTTTGTGGCGTAGGATTTTGTGGTGTAGCGGATGTTGCGGCCGGCGCCCTCGTGACGTTCGAGGCGGAAACCCGGCTCGTCCTTGGGCCGGTTGACGATGAAGGACAACCGCACGGACTCCCAGCCATGGCTGGAATCGAACGCCGACATCCTGATGTAACGGTCGCCATACACCTTGCGGCACTCGTTCAACTCCATCAGAACGCCCGCGGCGTCGCGGAGATCGAACATCGGCAATCCCCACATCTCCCAATAGGTGTTTCGCGGGTGAGGATCGTCGGTGAACTCGATATTCACGGCCCAATTATTGCCGAGGCAGTACTGCACCTGCGCCGTGATCTGCTCGTCGGTGAGATCGGGCAGAAACGAAAAGCATCCCTGGGTCACTCGCATGTCGGTTCTCCTCACATTGCCGGCGTGGCGGTCGGAACGAAATCGGGCGAGTCCGTGGACTCGTAGTTGAAGGTGATGTCCTTCCAGACCTCCAGCGCGTCGCGCAGCGGCGTACAGGTTTGGGCCGCCTTGGCGAGAATCTCCGGTCCCTCCTGGACGTAGTCGCGCCCCTCGTTGCGCGCGAGGATCATCGCCTCGAGTGCGACGCGGTTGGCGGTCGCGCCAGCCTGGATGCCCTTGGGATGACCGATGGTTCCGCCGCCGAACTGCAGCACGACGTCCTCGCCGAGATGGTCGAGCAGCTGATGCATCTGACCGGCGTGAATGCCGCCCGACGCCACCGGCATCATCTGGTTGAGGCTCGCCCAGTTCTGGTCGAAGAACACCCCGTGCTCGAGCTTCGTCGGATTGAAATCCTGGCGGCAGATATCGTAATAGCCGCGCGTCGTCGCGGGATCGCCTTCGAGTTTGCCGACCACGGTCCCGGCGTGGATATGGTCGACGCCGGCAAGCCGCATCCACTTGGCGATGACGCGGAACGAGACGCCATGCAGCCGCTGCCGCGTGTAGGTCGAGTGCCCTGCCCGATGCAGATGCAGGATCATGTCGTTGCGGCGCGCCCACTTCGCCATCGACTGGATCGCCGTGTAGCCGATCACCAGATCGATCATGATGATGACCGAGCCGAGATCCCTTGCGAATTCGGCACGCTCGTACATGTCCTCCATCGTCGCGGCCGTGACGTTGAGGTATGTACCCTTGACCTCGCCGGTTGCCGCCTGGGCGCGGTTGACCGCCTCCATGCAATAGAGGAAGCGATCACGCCAATGCATGAACGGCTGCGAGTTGATGTTTTCGTCGTCTTTGCAGAAATCGAGCCCGCCTTTCAGCGCCTCATAGACCACGCGGCCGTAGTTGCGGCCGGACAGGCCGAGCTTCGGCTTGACGGTAGCGCCGAGCAGCGGACGCCCGAACTTGTCGAGACGTTCGCGCTCGACCACGATGCCGGTCGCGGGACCCTGGAATGTCTTCACGTAGGCCACCGGCAGTCGCATGTCCTCCAGCCGCAGCGCTTTCAGCGGCTTGAATCCGAACACGTTGCCGATGATCGAGGCCGTGAGATTGGCGATCGAACCCGGCTCGAACAAATCGAGGTCGTAGGCGATATAGGCGAAATAGCTGCCCGGCGAATTGGGCACGGGATCGACGCGAAAACATTTGGCGCGATATTTTTCCGCGGCCGTCAGACGATCTGTCCACACCACGGTCCACGTCGCGGTCGAGGATTTACCGGCCACCGCCGCCGACGCCTCGATCGGATCGACGCCCTCCTGCGGCGTGACCCGAAACAGCGCGATGACGTCGGTATCCTTCGGCTCGTAGTCCGGCTCCCAATAGCCCATCTTCTTGTATTGCATCACGCCGGACTTGTAGCGTTCCTTGCCGCGGACGGTCATCGATTGGTCATTCATGGCAATCTCCTCACGGGTTAACCGGTCTGTCCGGCAAGATGGGCGTTGATCATTCGGCTGCGTCAGCCATTGCACCGATGCGCGGATCGAGCGCGCCGCTGCGGTAGCGTTTGGCCATGTCCGCCAGCGGGATCACCTTGATTTGCGCGGCGTGGCCGGCGGTCCCGAACTGCTCAAAGCGTTCGCGGCACAGATCGCGCAGCGCATCCATCGCCGGTTTCAGGAATTTACGCGGATCGAACTCGCTTTTGCCTGTCGTCGCGACCTTGCGGAACGCCGCGGTCATTGCCAGCCGGCAATCGGTGTCGATATTGACCTTGCGGACGCCGTGGCGAATGCCGCGCGCGATTTCCTCGACCGGCACGCCCCAGGTCTGCGGCATCTCGCCGCCGAACGCATTGAACATGTCCTGCAAAGCCTGCGGCACCGACGAGGAACCGTGCATCACCAGATGCGTATTGGGCAATCGGCGGTGGATCTCCTCGACCACCTTCATGGCCAGGATGTCGCCATCCGGCTGGCGCGAGAATTTGTAGGCCCCATGCGAGGTGCCCATCGCGATCGCCAGCGCATCGACCTTCGTCGCCCTGACAAAATCGACCGCCTGATCGGGATCGGTCAGCAGTTGATCGTGGCTGACCTTGCCTTCCACGCCGTGGCCGTCTTCCTGCTCGCCGCCGCCATGTTCAAGCGAGCCAAGGACACCGAGTTCGCCCTCTACCGAGGCGCCGATCCAGTGCGCCATCTCGACCACCCGCCGGGTGATGTCGACATTGTAGTCATAGTCGGCTGCGGTCTTGGCGTCGGCCTTCAGCGAGCCGTCCATCATGACCGAGGTAAAGCCGTGCTGGAGCGCGGTGGCGCAGGTCGATTCCTCGTTGCCGTGGTCCTGATGGATGCAGAGCGGAATCTGCGGATACATCTGCTCCAGTGCGTCGATCATCTTCGCCAGCATGATGTCGCCGGCATAGGTGCGCGCGCCGCGCGAGGCCTGGATGATGACGGGCGCATCGACGGCTGCCGCCGCGTCCATGATCGCGAGCCCCTGCTCCATGTTGTTGATATTGAAGGCCGGCACGCCGTAGCCGTGTTCGGCGGCGTGATCCAGCAATTGCCGAAGTGTTATGCGTGCCATCGATATTCCCTCTGATTTCGGTCAGTCACGTTTGATGTGTCAGGCATGGGTGGCCGCCATCCGCATACGGGCAAGGCAAGCCATCGCGGCGCTCGCAACCGCTTCGGAGGTAATGCCGAACTCGCGGTAAAGCGTTTCCGCCGGCGCGGAGGCGCCGAAGCCGGTCATGCCGACAAATTCGCCGCTATCGCCAAGCCAGCGCGCCCATTCGCCCTCGACGGCGGCTTCGACGCCAATTCGGGGAGCGCGGCCGAGGACCTTCAGCCGGTACTCAAGCGGCTGGTTTCGAAACAGTTCGAAGCACGGCGCCGAAACCACGGCGGCGCGAACATTGTCGTTCGCCAGCCGTTTCGCAGCGGCCAGCGCGATCGAAACCTCCGACCCCGTCGCGATCAGCGTGACATCGCGCCCGCCATCCGGTTCGACCACCACATAGGCTCCGCGTGCCACGAGGTTGTCGCCGGCATCGGTCCGGAACGCCGGCAGCGCCTGCCGCGACAGGCACAACACCGACGGACTGGACAGCGCATGCAACGCGCAGTCCCAGGCTTCGGCGGTCTCGACCGCGTCAGCGGGTCGAAACACCAGCAGATTCGGGATCGCGCGCAACGCGGCCAGATGCTCCACCGGTTGATGGGTCGGACCGTCCTCGCCCAGTCCGATGGAATCGTGGGTCATCACGTGGATGACGCGCACGCCCATCAGTGCCGCGAGCCGGATCGCGGGCCGGCTGTAATCGGCAAACGTCAGGAAGGTGCCGCCATAGGGGATGAACCCGCCATGCAGCGCGATGCCGTTCATGGCCGCGGCCATCGCGTGTTCGCGGATACCGTAGTGGATGTAATTGCCTTCGAGATCGTCGTGCCGGACCGGCCGCTGGGTCTTGGCGCGGGTGAGATTGGAATGGGTCAGATCGGCCGATCCGCCGAGCAGATTGGGCAGCGCCTCCGCGATCGCGTCGATCACAAGCTGCGAAGCTTGCCGGGTCGCGATGTTGGGCCGCTCCGACGCAAAACGCTCGCGCAGCTGCGCCATCGCAGCGAGATAGGTGCCAGGAAGTTTTCGGTTGAGCGCATCATGGAAGGGCGACCGTTCACCCGGAGCAAGCCGCCGGCTGTGCTCGATCCAGGCCCGGCGCGCCGCCTGCCCGCGCGCACCGATCTCGCGCCATGCCTCGCGTACCATTTCCGGAACCTCGAATGGCTGATGTGGCCAGCCCAGCGCCTTCCGGGTTTGTGCGACTTCTTCAGCGCCGAGCGGTGCGCCGTGGGTTTTCTCGCTGCCCTGCCGGTTCGGCGATCCAAAGCCGATGATCGTGCGGCAGGCGATCAGCGATGGACGATCGCCATTCCGGGCGCGCTCGATCGCCGCCGCGATGGCCGCGGGATCATGGCCGTCGATCCGTTCAGCCGCCCATCCCGACGCCGTAAAGCGCGCCAGTTGGTCGTCCGAGCAGGACAGCGATGTCGCGCCGTCGATCGAAATCCGGTTGTCATCGAACAGCACGATCAGCCGGTTGAGCTTCAGATGCCCGGCCAGCGAGATCGCCTCGTGGCTGAGGCCCTCCATCAGGCAACCGTCGCCCGCGATCACATAGGTACGGTGATCGACCAGCTGGTCGCCGAAGCGGGCGTTCATCAGCCGCTCCGCCAGCGCCATGCCGACCGCCGTGGCGATGCCCTGCCCGAGCGGACCGGTGGTGGTCTCCACGCCCGGCGTGTGTCCGTATTCCGGGTGACCGGGTGTCTTCGAACCCCACTGTCGGAACGCCTTGAGCTCGTCCGATGGTGACGCCCTCGTACTCCGGTCAGATGCAGCAGCGCGTAAAGCAACATCGAGCCGTGGCCGGCGGAGAGCACGAAGCGGTCGCGATCCGGCCAGGACGGGTCGGCCGCATCGAATTTCAGGAATTGCGAAAACAGCACGGTCGCGACGTCCGCCATGCCCATCGGCATGCCGGGATGGCCGGATTTTGCTTTCTCGACGGCATCGATCGCCAGAAAGCGGATCGCGTTGGCCATCTCCGCATGCGCGACTTCGGGCGATTGGGCCACAGACAGGGATCGAGCGGTCATACCGTACGCCTCTTGCGTTCCATCAATTGCAGGATCAGCGGGGTGAGGATCAGCTGCATCGCGAGGTCGAGCTTCGAACCGTGGATCACGATCGAATTGGCGCGCGACATGAAGCTGTTGGGGATCATCGACAGCAGATAGGGAAAATCGATGCCGCGCGGATTTTTCAGCCGGATCACCACCATCGATTCATCCGGAGTCGGGATCCAGCGCGCGATGAACGGATTGGACGTGTCGACGGTCGGGACGCGCTGGAAGTTGATGTCGGTATCGGTGAATTGCGGGCAGATGTAATTCACGTAATCCGGCATCCGGCGCAGGATGGTGTCGGTCACCGCCTCCGCGGTGTAGCCGCGGTCGTTACGGTCACGATGCAGCTTCTGGATCCATTCCAGATTGATGACCGGCACGACGCCGATCTTGAGGTCGGCATATTGCGCGACGTTGACCTTGTCGGTGACGACCGCGCCGTGCAGGCCTTCATAGAACAGCAGGTCCGATTTTTCCGGCAGCGGTCCCCATTCGGTGAACGTGCCGGGCGCCGCACCGTATAATTTGGCCTCCGCGTCGTCATGAACATAGTGCCGGGTGGTGCCGGTGCCGGATTCGCCGTAGTCGCGAAACACCTTCTCCAGTTCCTCGAACAGATTGGTCTCGGGGCTGAAATGACTGAGATGCCTGTTGCCTCGTTCGGCCTCCTCGATCATCTTGGTCCGCATCTCGGCGCGGTCGTAACGATGGAAGGCGTCGCCCTCGATATAGGCCGCGGTCACCTGTTCACGGCGGAAGATGTTCTCGAACGTCTTCTTGACCGAAGTGGTGCCGGCGCCCGAGGAGCCCGTGATCGATATGATGGGATAGCTGCGCGACATCTGTTCTTTCCCGATCTAGCGAAACAGGCCGCGCCGCGCGAATAACGGCGCGTCGCTGTTGTCGAACATCGGCTCGATGCCTTCATGAATGGCGGCGACGTCGCGGACGCCGCGCAGCGATCCCATGATCAGCGGCACCCGCTGGTGCGGAGTCCGCGCCGAGAGCTCGAGGATGCGCCGCCGACCGGTGGTCGCCGCACCTCCCGCCCATTCCATCACCAGCGCCATCGGATGCGCCTCGTACAGCAGGCGCAGCCGTCCTTCGCGATAGCCGGGGCGCGCATCGGCCGGATAGAGAAACACGCCGCCGCGCACCAGGATGCGAAGCGCCTCCGCGACCAGCGAACCGATCCAGCGCATGTTGAAATCCGCCTCGCCGTTGCCATTGGTGCCGGCAAGGCATTCGTCGATATAGGCGCGGACCGGACCGTGCCAGTGTCGCCGGTTGGAAGCGTTGATGGCGAATTCCGGCGTGTTGGCCGCGATCCTGACCGCGCTCGCGACCATGCAGGAATTCGCGTGCGGACGCCGGTCGAGAATGAAGATATCGACGCCGTTGTCGAGCGCCAGCACCAGCATGGTCTGCGGACCGTAGACCACGAACCCCGCGGCGCATTGCGCGGTGCCTGGCTCGAAGAAGGTGGACATCATGTCGTTGCCGCGCGGCCGGATCGAGAAGATGGTCCCGACCGAGATATTGTTCTCGAGATTGGCCGAGCCGTCGAGCGGATCAATCGCCACGCAAAGCGGCGCCGCCGCGTCGAGCGTTTCGGGCAGTTCGGATTCTTCCGACAGGATCGCCGCGACCGGCGCCGAGCGAAGCGCGCCGCGCATCATCTCGTCGGCGGCAAGATCGATATCCTTCTGCTGGTCGCCGTCGGAATTGATGCCACCCGATCGGCCGGTGATCCCGGCCAGCGGACCGTCGGCAATCAGATCCGCAAGCTCGATCGAAGCGGTGGCCAATCGCTTCGATCACCTCGGCGACCGCAGGGCCGTTCGGCGTCCGCGATCCCGACCTGGTCGAGATGCGAACGCAGACTGACGCGCTCGTCCATGGCCGTCCCCCTGTCGCAGCCCTCTTCGGGGCTCCTTCGACGCGAACCGCCGATCGGCGGGCCGCCACTCACAACAGCGCAGTTTGCCAAATTAGGGAAATTTTCTTATCTTTGAGTCAGACCAAAGTTTTTCTTATAATGGAGATTGCGATGGCCAGCCGGTTCGTGCGGGAATTGACGCTTCGCCAATTGCGCGCGCTGGCGGCGGTCGCCAGACACGGCTCGGTCACCGCCGCGGCCAAGCAGCTTCATCTGACGCAGCCCGCGGTCACGCTGCAGATCCAGAACCTGCAGACGCTGGCAGGCTTGCCGCTGATCCAGCGCACCAGCGACGGAATGCTGCTGACCGATGCCGGCCGCGATGTGCTGGCGCTGTCCGAACGGATCGAGGCCGCGATCCGCGACTGCGAAACCTCGATCGAGATGATGGCGGGAAAAACCGCCGGCCGGATTTCGATCGGCGCCGTCAGCACCGCGAAATATTTCGTGCCGTTCATGATCTCGGGATTTTCCAAGCTGCATCCGAAAGTCGAGATCACGCTGTCGATCGGAAACCGGCAGGAAATCGGCAAGGCGCTGCACGGCTACGATCTCGATATCGCGATCATGGGCCGGCCGCCGGTCGATATCGACATGGACGTCGCACCTGATCGGCGATCATCCGCATGTCATCATCGCGCCGACCGCGCATCGCGCTGGCGCGAAAATCGCGGCTGGCGCTGGCCGATCTGGTCAAGGAGACCTTCCTGACCCGCGAGCCCGGCTCCGGCACCCGCGGGCTGATGGAGCAATTGTTCGAGACCGCCCGAGTCAGCCCGACCATCGGCATGGCGATGAGCAGCAACGAGACCATCAAGCAAGCGGTGATCGCCGGCCTCGGGATCGCGTTCATCTCCGCGCATACGGTAGCCACCGAACTCGATGAACGGAGGCTGGTGACGCTCGATGTGGTCGGCCTTCCCGTGATCCGGCAATGGTTCGTCCTCGCCCGCAAGGACAAGGTGCTGCTGCCCCCGGCGCGCGCGATGCTGGAGTTTCTCAGCGCCCGTGGCGCCCAGTTCCTGCCGCGCACCCACGGCAGGCTTCGACTAACCCGATCGCCGGCGCGCGCCGGGAAGAAGTGACGCGCGCCGAAGAGACCAGGCAGAAATAATCAGGCGATCTGGTCAAGCCGCCTTGGCGAGGCCGACCTCCGCCCAGATCTCCGCCAGCGCCTGCACCAGATGCTCGATATCCGCGTCGGTGTGATGCGGCGACGGCGTGATGCGCAGGCGCTCGGTGCCGCGCGGCACGGTCGGATAATTGATCGGCTGCACATAGATGCCGTAGCGATCGATCAGCACGTCGCTGATCTGCTTGCACAGCACGGGATCGCAGACCATCACCGGCACGATATGGCTGGGGTTGTCGAGATGCGCCACGCCGGCCTCGATCGAGCCGCCGGCGCAGCCGCGCGACCCGGTCCTGATGCCGCTCGCGTTCCACCGAACTCGCTTTCAGATGCCGGATGCTGGTCAAGGCGCCGGCCGCCACCGCCGGCGGCAGCGAGGTCGTGAAGATGAAGCCGGAGGCGAAACTGCGGATGAAATCGCAGATCGTGGCCGAAGCCGCGACATAGCCGCCGATCACGCCGAACGCCTTCGCCAGCGTACCCTCGATCACGGTCAGACGATGGCTGACTCCTTCCCGGTCGGCGATGCCGCCGCCGTTCGGGCCGTAAAGGCCGACGCCGTGGACTTCGTCGAGATACGTCATGGCATTGTAGGCGTCGGCGACGTCGCAGAGTTCCGCGATCGGCGCGATATCGCCATCCATCGAATAGACCGACTCGAACGCGACCAGTTTCGGCGCATGCGGGTCGAGATCGGCCAATTTGCGTTCGAGATCGCGCGGATCGTTATGCGCGAAGATCCGGGTTTCGCTGCGGCTGTGGCGGATGCCCTCGATCATCGAGGCATGATTGAGTTCGTCCGACAGGATGGTGCAGCCCGGCATCCGCGACGCCAGCGTGCTCAGGGAGGCCATATTGGAGACATAGCCCGACGTGAACAGCAACGCGGCTTCCTTGCCGTGCAGGCTGGCCAGTTCCTGCTCCAGCAGCACATGATAGTGGTTGGTGCCGGCGATGTTGCGGGTGCCGCCCGCGCCGGCGCCGCAACTGTCGAGCGCCTCGTGCATCGCCGCGAGCACCGCAGGGTGCTGGCCCATGCCGAGATAATCGTTGGAGCACCACACCGTCACCTCGCCGGCGCCGCTTGGCTGATGATGCTTGGCGCGGGGAAAGGCGCCGGCCTTGCGTTCCAGATCGGCAAATACGCGATAGCGTCCTTCGCGATGAAGGCCTTCAAGTTGCCGGCGAAAATAGGCTTCGTAGTTCATGACGTCCTCCCGTTGACCGTTGCCGCCGGCTCAGTGCCGATGCTGAGCGCTGTCGCCAGACCTTCGCGTGCGTGCTGCTCGCGAAAACTCTGGCGAAATTGATCTTCCAGCCGCTGCCGCGCGCAGACGCGCCTGCGGCGGCTTTGCGCATGCGCGGCGTCGGGACGCACATCGGCGAGCACGACGAGATTGGGCGGCGTAGCGGACGAGTTTGACGTCTGGTTCTTGTTTCATGGTGGCGTCCTCCGGCGGGAAACCCGAGCGCATGCCCCAGCCCCACAGCGTGATCGCCGGCAGCGGCAGCAGCATGAACCAATGCTCGACAACGCCGAGCGCAAACAAGGTCGACACCAGCGTCAGGCCGACGATGTCGAAAGGCGTGACGGCAACCTCGACGATGCGCTGGATCAGGATGACGAGAACGGCGGTTGCCAGCGTTACCGAGACCGGAAAGAAGGCGCCGATCGGTTTGCGGGCGAAGTAGGTTTTCAGGAACCGCACCGCGTGCCGGCATCAACTCGTCGTTGGTGACGGGCACGCCGAGAAACAGATTGATCTTGGCGCTTTGCCGGAGCACCCACAGCGCGGCAAAGGTCCAGAGCGCCGACCTGGTTCGGTTGCGCTCCAGGTCAGCGCGACGATCGCCGCACCACAGGCCAGCAATGTCAGCTCGTGATAGAGAATTGCCTGCAAGCGCCGGACCAAGGCGTTTCCAGCCCGTGACGCCGGCCGGGCAAGGCCGCGGCCGCGGACCGGTCACCCAGCCCGACAGAAACGCGATCTCCTGCGCGCCCCACAACAGGATCGTGCTGGTGAACGCGATATAGGCGCCGCCGACGCTGGTATCGCCGGCGCTGAACGCCAGACCGCACAGCGATGCCAGCCACCAGCGCCAGCCGCGATCGACGACCGTCAGCGGCTCAATGCGCCCCGCGCGCCCGACCAGCAGCAACACAGCGCCGGTGCTGAACCACCAGACGAATGCTGCGTAGACTGGAGGGAACGCGTAGGAGGCCATGGCGCCCGCTCCTCACCACGCCGGCTGCAGGCAGATATCGCGCGGCAGCGCGTTCGGCCGTGCCGGCAACAGGAACAGCCGCGCGAACGTCAGCGCCGCCGCGGCCGCGAGCCCGGCACGTTTCACCTTCGACACCACGCCGCCGCTGGCACGCGCATCGGCGATGGCTTCGGAAATCCGCCGCAGCCGTTCGAGGCCCGCGAGGAAGCGCGGATCGTCGAGATTCAGCACCACCGGAAAGACCTGCTTGGAGATTTCCGAGGTGATCCGGAACACCTGCATGTCGTAGTCGGTCGGATCCATGCCCAACGCCTCGTGAAATGCCGGCCGCATGTGGTCGCGCACATACATCGTGGCGAATACCGCCAGCAGGAAAAACCGGATCCAGAGCTTGTTGACCCCGCGCAGCAGCGACGGATCGGCGCGCATCAGCAGCGCAAAGGCCTCGCCATGGCGGAACTCGTCGTTGCACCACAGTTCGAACCAGCGGAAGATCGGATGGAACTGACGCTCGGGATGGCGCTCCATCTGCCGGAAGATCGTGATGTAGCGCGCGTAGCCGATCTTCTCCGACAGATAGGTCGCGTAGAAGATGAATTTCGGCCGGAAGTAGGTGTATTTCTTTAGCCCTGGTCAGAAAGACTGAGATCGACGCCGATGCCGTGATCTTTCAGGATTTCGTTGATGAAGCCGGCATGGCGCGCCTCGTCGCGGCTCATGTAGCTGAACAGCTCCTGGATATCCTTGTTCTTGATCCGCTTCTTGATTTCCGCATAGAGCACGCAGCCGGAAAATTCGGCGGTGAGCGAACTGACCAGGAAATCCTTGAACTCCTTGCGCAGCTCGGGCGGCAGACTTTCGAGATCGTTCTTGAATTCGTCGGTCTTGACGAAATGCGCCTTGTTGTGATCGGCGCGCAATTCCCTGATCACCGCGTTCCATTCCGAGCGCACCAGCCCGACATCGAGCCGATCCATCGCGTCGAAATCGGTGGTGTAGAAGCGCGGGCTGAGGATGGTGTCCTCGCGCGCCAGTTCGGTGCTCTCGGCGTTGCCTTTGACGCGCGCGCGGCTGGCTGCAAATTACCCTGGGTGCCACCTTCCATCGGGATCATGATGCCCTCCCATCCGAGAAACTGACTTCGTAAAGCTCGGTCAATTCGAGGTAGCCTTCGAAACGGGCGCGGAGCCGCTCCAGCGGCCCGGCGCGAACCACCGTCGCAGTCCGCCGCACCACCAGCCGCTCGCCGAAGGCGACATGGCGTCGGCGCATCGTGGACCATCGGACCTCGTCGCCCGGCCGGATCTGGATGTCGCCGTCGAGCACGACATGGGCGTGCAGGGTCTCGGAAGTCTGCTCGATCTCCACGGTGCAAGGCACCTCGAAGGATCTTGGCGAGCCGGTCCAGGTCATGTTCATGTCGCACCGCCATGCAGGTTCATCAGCCGGGCAAAAGCTTCGGTGTTGGTCGACCCGAAAGCGCCGAGGTCGATCTGCTTGCCGGTCGGACGTATCGGTCAGCGTGATCTGGCCGCCGGCATAACGCGTCAGCCGGAACGGCGGTTGCGCGCCGATGTCGCCAAGCCGCGCTCGCGCGCCAGGCCCCGCAGCACCACGCGAACGAAGCCGTTGCTGCCCGGCGCCAGCGTATCCACCAATTGATGATCGCGGTCGCGTCGTACACCAGCACGGCACCGTTCTGGCCATCCTCGAACTGCAGATCGCGGCTCTGCACCGCGGCCGGAAGCGTCATGTGCACGCTCGCCCATCCCGGTCAGACGCACCGTGGTCACCGTCGCGAGCGAGAACAGCACCAGTGCCGCGGCGGCGATGATGCCGCCCTTGGGGACGACCGGCTCCTGGATGCGCTTCGCTCATGACGTTGCTCCGATCAGGCCGCCACGGTTGAGGGGTATGTGCGCAGCCGCACCGGCGACCAACTCGCGGCCGGCCGATTGCGGCAGTGCGACCGCAGCCGGACCTGGTTGTCCGGTCAGCGCTTCCGACAGCTTTGCCGCGGCGAATCGCGGCATCCGGCACCGCACGCAGCATCGGCTCGGGCATCCGTAAGCGCCACGGACGGATATGCGGCCACAGCAGCACATAGGAAACGCGCTTGGCTGTCGTTGAGCCTGAGCGGAATATCGCCCGAGCCATCGCGATAGGTTTTCAACGCCGCATTGGCGATCTTGCTCGAGCGGGATGTTCATGGTCATCGGCAACGCGACGCCGAACTGGAACAGCACCCGCTTGCTGGTGATGGTGTAGCAGGCCGCGCGGCGGAACAGCCAGGCGAGGCCGCGAGCACCGCGATGGCGCTGATGGCCGGCGCGATCAGCCAAAGCGCGGATATCACGCCCTCTCCCGCCGACCCGCCATGCGACCAATTCGACCACAACCTCCACAGCATCAGGGCGCCGAAATAGATCGCGACCTCGCGGATGTGGAACGAGCGCAGCGCCAGCCCCTTGAATGAGGGCTTGCCCTGCCAGATCACGCGCTCGCCTGACCGGCAAAGGCGCCGGCAACTCCTTGAACTGGTTGAAATCCTGTTTCACAGCAGCGGCTCCTGGCGTGCGGGCGTGGCATACAGCGTACCGGCGCCGTAATAGCCGACGATGCGGTCTTCCTCGAGCTTGGTCACCTGATCGAGGCTCTTGGTCGCCGGGACATCGGCGAACTGGCTGCCGAGGATCGCCTTGACCCAGACCCGATCGCGACGGCCGTCGACCTTGGCGAACGGCATCGGCAACAGCACGCGCCTTGTGCCGCCTTCGCTTGTGCCCCCTGCGATGGTCACCTCGACTTCGAGATAGCGGATCAAGGCCTCGGCGCGATCGACCCAGACGTCGGTCACGACCCGCCGGTTTCGTTGTCGGCGCCGAGCACCTTCATGCCGCGCGGATCCGGATCGCGGGCTTCGAGATAGGTCCCTTCGGCCAGCCGCATCGGCACGATGCAGGGCACGTTGTCGATGTTGAGTTCGGGAACGTCCTCGCGATCGGCGTAGGAGCCCGGACCGACGCCATCGAGCATCGGATTGCCGGTCGGTTCCATGCGGTGCTCCCGGCCAAGGCGCGATCGGCGCCAGCGCGACATCGCGACGATCGTTCTTGTGGTTCGGCAAGCGTCGCAATGTGGCCGTCGCGCAGCAGATAGGTCTTCGGGATCCGGCATGCGCGGGAAGCCGTGCACGACACCGCCGCCGAGCGCCGGTCGAATCGAGCGGATAACCTTCGCGCTTGTCCTCGCGGCGAAGATAGATAGATCAGGCATCGCGAAGAATATCCAGAAAACGTAAAGCGTGACCTGTGCTACGTCCAAATATGCACCGTCTTGCATGAGAGACCTCCCTCTCGTTGACTAACCTGGAAATTCGGCCAGGCCGAATTTGGATGAAGGCTGCGAGAACCCCGTCCGTGCCGAACGCACGAGCGGACCGATCGCAACCAGAGTGGCGAACAACAAGGCGATTTCGATGTGATAGACGACGCTGTAGCCGATCGACGGATCGGTCAGTCGCGCGGCCAAGCACGCCGCTCGTCGGCGAGCGACGAAACCGCATCGCGCATGCCGCCGCCGAGCGCGATGCCGCTGCCGGCCGCGGTCGCCTGTACGGCGCCCCAGGTGCCGAGCGCCAATCCGCTCTCGCCGTCGCGCGCCATCGCCATCGCGGCGGTCAGCGTTCCCGCTGCGAACAGGCCGCCGCCGAAACCGATCAGCGCGGTGCCGATCCGGAACAGCAGCACCGAATTCAAGCGGCGCCGAGAAAATCACCGCGGCGAAGGCGAACACACCGGCGACCGCACCGAAGCCCGCAATACGGTAGGGATCGGCGTTACGTCCCAGCGTCCTTGCGGCAATCCCAAAGCCCGCCAAGGTGCCCAGCGCGAAGAACGCGGTCAGCGCGGTGGTCTGGCCGACCGTCAGTTTGAGGATTTCGGCGCCATAGGGCTCCAGCAGAATATCCTGCATCGAGAATGCCGAGGTGCCGAGCGCCAGCGCGACCAGGACACGCACCGAACCGCCGGCATTGCGGAACTTGGCCCAGGAATGCTGAAATTCCGGCCGCTCGCGCGCCGCCGACGTCAGCGCGGGATTGCGGGCTTCCTGCTTCCAGAGCGCGGCGATGTTGAGCAGTAACTGCGTGACGGCGACGCCCTGGATCACCTGGATCAGGCGGATTTCGTTGAAGTTGCGCAGCAGCTCGCTGAAGATCAGCGCGCTGCCGGCCATCCCGAACAGCAGCATCACATACAGAAACGCGACGACGCGCGGCCGCGAATCCACAGGCGCAAGATCGGTCGCCAGCGCCAGACCGGCGGTCTGCGCGGTGTGCATGCCGGCACCGACCAGCAGGAACGCCAGCGCGGCACCGAACTGGCCGTAGACGGCCGGATATTCTCCGGTGCCGGAGAGCACCAGCAGCGCGAACGGCAGGATCGCGAAGCCGCCGAACTGCACCAGCGTGCCCATCCAGATATAGGGCACCCGCCGCCAGCCCAGCACCGAACGATGATTGTCGGACTTGAATCCGATCAGGACGCGGAACGGCGCGAACACCAGCGGCAGCGAAACCATCAGCGACACCAGCAAGGTCGAAACGCCGAGTTCGACGATCATCACGCGGTTGAGCGTGCCGTTCAGCAGCACGATGGAAATGCCGGTCGATACCTGGAACAGCGACAATCGCAACAGGCGTCCGAGCGGAAGCTCCTTGGTCGCCGCGTCGGCAAAAGGAAGGAAACGCGTCCCGAGCCGCATCCAGCCTTTGGCAAATGTCGATGGAAATCCGGCTCATCGGGGAATCATCTCCAACGCCTGCGATTTGTAGAAGCCGCTGGCGACGCGATGGCGTGCGGCCGAGCTGCCAGCGCTCGAGGCCGTCATCCGACATCAGCAAGCCGCCGCAGCTTCTGTTCCGCCGACCGGCTCGATCGCCGGCGCGCGATCGCCGCGCGGAAACAGCCGGCCGACCGCATGCATCACCGCCAGCGCCGGCGTCTTCGGCGCGAATGTCACCAGCAACGCCTCGCTGGTTCGCGCCGGCCAAGCCCAGCCATGATCCGGCAGATATCGGCGGAGCGATAATGGATCAGCGAATCCATCGCGACGACGAAATCGAACCGGCCGAGCTTGGGATCGAGCATATCGCCCGACCTGAAATCGATGGCCGATGAGTCGAGATCGGACGGGATGCGCTCGCGCGCCACCGACACCAGCGTCGGCGACAGATCGATCGCGACCACGCGGGCGCCGCGCCGCGCCGCCTCGATCGACAGCGCGCCGGTGCCGCAACCGGCATCGAGCAGCCGCGCGCCGCTCATGTTCGCCGGCAACCACGACAACAGCGTGTTGCGCATCTCGTCGCGGCCGGCGCGCACCGTGGCGCGAATCCGCCCCACCGGCGCATCGGAGGTCAGCCGGGCCCAGGCATCGACCGCGGTGCGATCGAAATAGGTCTCAAGCTCGCCTCGCCGTTCGAGATAGGTGGCGACAGACATCAGTCGAACCCCAACAGAATCGAAGATTTCACGGTCCTTGAGCGACTTGCCCGGCGAAGGCGCGATCTTGCCTTCCCACAGTTCGGTCGCGAGCCGCATGTATTCGTTCTGGACCGCCACCAGTTCCGGCGTCGGATCCATCTCGAACAAGCGTCGATTTCTTCAGCCGGCTCTTGCGGATGATGTCGAGATCCGGGAAATGCGCGACGCGCTTCAGTCCGGCCTGTTCGTTGTAGCGGTCGATCTGGTCGGTGTCCTTGCTGCGGTTGGCGATCACGCCGCCGAGCCGCACGCCGTAATTCTTCGACTTGGCTTCGATCGCCGCGACGATGCGGTTCATCGCGAAGATCGAGTCGAAATCGTTGGCGGCGACGATCAGCGCCCGATCCGAATGCTGCAGCGGCGCGGCAAAGCCGCCGCAGACGACGTCGCCGAGCACGTCGAAGATCACCACGTCGGTATCTTCGAGCAGATGATGCTCCTTCAGCAGCTTGACGGTCTGGCCGACCACGTAGCCGCCGCAGCCGGTACCCGCCGGCGGCCCGCCGGCCTCCAGGCACATCACGCCGTTGTAGCCTTCGAACACGAAATCCTCCGGCCGCAATTCCTCGGCGTGGAAGTTCACCGACTCCAGCACGTCGATCACGGTCGGCACCAGACGCTTGGTCAGCGTGAAGGTCGAATCGTGCTTGGGATCGCAGCCGATCTGCAGCACGCGCTTGCCGAGCTTCGAAAACGCCACCGACAGGTTCGACGATGTCGTGCTCTTGCCGATGCCGCCCTTGCCGTAGACCGAGAACACCTTGGCGGTGCCGATCTTCAGCTTGGGATCGAGCTGGACCTGAACGCTGCCCTCGCCGTCGCCGCAACAGGACGGGCTCTTGAGCGACGATGGTTTGGTCTGGATGTTCATGCGGCAACTCCCACGCCTTCAAGGCGGTCTTCGAGCTCTTCGCCTGCCCTGCGCAGGACTTCGAGCATTTCCGGATCGGGTGACCAGTATTTGCGCTCGTGGGCTTCGATCAGCCGGTTCGCGACCTTCGCCGACGCCACCGGATTGAGCGACGCCAGCCGCTCGCGCATTTCGGGATCGAGCACGAAGGTCTCGGTCAGTTGCCGATACACCCAGGGCGCGACTTCGCCCGTGGTCGCCGACCAGCCCATGGTGTTGGTGACGTGCTCCTCGATCTGGCGCACGCCCTCATAGCCGTGCTTGAGCATGCCCTCGTACCATTTCGGATTGAGCATCCGCGTGCGGGTTTCCAGCGCGACCTGCTCCGACAGCGTGCGCACCGTGCCGGCGCCGCGGGTCTGATCGCCGATATAGACCGGCGCCGATGCGCCGCCCTTGGCGCATGCGCACCGCGCGGCTGATGCCGCCGAGCGTGTCGAAGTAATGATCGACGGTGGTGACGCCGAGTTCGACCGAGTTCGAGATTTTGGTAGGCGAGATCGACCGTGGCGAGCGCGTTCTTGAGCAGCGCGGTCTGCTGCACCGGCTGGCCCTTGAGGCCGTAGGCAAAGCTCTTGCGGCGCGTATAGGTCTCCGCGAGTTCGTCCTCGTCGTCCCAGCGGCCGTTCTCGACCAGATGGTTGACGTTGGAGCCATAGGCGCCGTCGGCATTGCCGAACACGCGCAGCGACGCGGTTTCCAGATCGCAGCCATGCGCGGCCTGATAGGCCAGCGCATGCTTGCGGACGAAATTCTGCTCGACCGGCTCGTCGGCGGACGCCGCCAGGAAGCAGGCTTCGGCCAGCAGCTTGATCTGCAGCGGCAGCAGATCGCGGAAAATGCCGGACATGGTGATGATGACGTCGATCCGCGGCCGCGTCGAGCTGGTCGAGCGGGATCAGTTCCGCGCCGGTCAGGCGGCCGTAGCCGTCGAAGCGCGGCCGCGCACCGAGCAGCGCCAGCGCCTGCCCGATCGGCGCGCCTTCGTTCTTGAGATTGTCGGTGCCCCACAGCACGATCGCGACCGACTCCGGAAAGCCGTGTCCTTCGGCGACATGCTTGTCGATCAGCCGTTGCGCCTGCTGCGCGCCGTCCTGCACCGCAAAGGCGCTGGGGATCCGGAACGGATCGAAGCCGTGCAGATTGCGCCCGGTCGGCAGGATCGCCGGCGTCCGCAACAGATCGCCGCCGGGCGCCGGGCGGACGAACTTGCCGTCGAGCGCGCGCAGGATGGCCGGGATTTCGTGATCCTGCTGCCAGCATGACGATCGATGCCGGCGAGTTCCTCGTAGAAGCGGCAGCGCGGCGTCGTCCTTCGCCGTCAATCGTTTCCGGCGCATCGCCATGCACGATCGCCTCAAGCACCGCCTTGTCGGGACGCACGCCATGCGAGGCATCTGCCACCGCCTGCAGCATCTCGACGCGCTGTTCGACGGACGGCGTCTCGCCGACGACGTGGAGGCCATGCGGGATCAGCGTGTATTCGAGTTCCAGCACGGCTTCGGAAAGCTTGCCGATCGCTTCGGCCTGATCGATCCAGGCCGGTTCGGCTTCCGCCAGTTCCAGCGCGCTCGCCTGCGCCTGGATCAGTGCTAGCAAGGCCGTCGCGCTCCGCAGGCGTCATCGCGGCGGCAGGCCGCGCCAGCGCGCGATCGACGCCTTGAGTTCGACCAGGCCCTTGTAAAGACCGGCATGCGCGACCGGCGGCGTCAGATAGCTGATCAAGCGTCGCCGCCGAGCGGCGCTTGGCGATGGTGCCTTCGGACGGATTGTTCGACGCATAGAGATAGATGTTCGGCAGATCGCCGATCATGCGATCCGGCCAGCACGCGCCGGACAGGCCGGCCTGCTTGCCCGGCATGAATTCGAGCGCGCCATGGGTGCCGAAGTGCAGCACCGCGCTGGCGCCGAAATCCTCGCGCAGCCAGCGATAGAACGCCGAGAAGGCATGCGTCGGCGCAAAGCCCTTCTCGAACAGCAGCCGCATCGGATCGCCTTCGTAGCCGAAGGCGGGCTGAATGCCGACGAAGACATTTCCGAAGCGCTCGCCGAGCACGAAAATCGAACTGCCGTCGCTCTGTTGCTTGCCGGGCGCCGGCCCCCATTGCGCCTCGATCTGACGCAGCCATTTTTCGCCGCGAACATGATCGCCGGCCGGAATTCGGACGTGAACATTGGCATCGGCGCCGAAGCGCGCGGCATTGCCGACGACGATCCGCTCGCGCAGCGCATCGGCGTCGGCGGGAACATCGACCTGATAGCCCTCGCGCTTCATCGCGCTCAGCGTCCGATGCAGCGACTCGAACACCGAGAGAAACGCCGCGGTGCCGGTATTGCCGGCATTGGGCGGGAAATTGAACAGCACGATCGCGACCTTGCGATCCCGGCGCTCGGCGCGGCGCATCGCGACCAGCCGCGCGGTCCGCGACGCCAGCATGTCGGCGCGCTCGCTGCAGACATGCATCTCGCCGCCGATCTCGGAGCGGGCAAAACATGCAGGCACGCTCGCAGCCGGTGCAGGCGATGCCCGCGCCATCGGAGCGGCCGCCATAGACCATCGGCCCGGCCGCGCCATCGAGTTCGGGGATCGCGACCATGATGGTGCTTTCCACCGGCATCAGCCCGCGATCCGAGGCGCCCCACTGCTCCAGGGTCTGGAATTCGACCGGATGCGCCGAGAGATACGGCACGTCGAGCCGGGCCAGAATTTCTTCGGCGGCCTTCGAGTCGTTGTAGGCGGGGCCGCCGACCAGCGAGAAGCCGGTGAGCGACACCACGGCATCGACCGTGCTGCGGCCGTCCTTCATGAAAAAGCGCTCGATCGCCGGCCGCTGGTCGAGGCCGCTGGCGAACACCGGGATGACACGCAATCCCCTGGCTTCGAAAGCCGCGATCACGCCGTCATAGTGGCCGGAATTTCCGGCCAGCAGATAGGAGCGCAGCAGCAGCAGCCCGACCGTGCCCTTCTCGTTCGCGATCGCCGGCAGCCTGTCGGCCGGTCTCGGCGATGCGTCCCTTCATGCGCGGATGATAGACGCCGATATCGGCATATTCGACCGGCGGCTCGGCCTTGATGCGACCGCGCAAGCCGCGGCGCGGCCCGTCGGCATAGCGGTCCACCAGCAGCCGAACCATGTTGGCGATGTTCTGTTCGGAGCCGGCCAGCCAATATTGCAGCGTCAGGAAATAGGCGCGCATGTCCTGCGCGGTGCCGGGAATGAAGCGCAGCAGCTTCGGCAGCTGCCGCAGCATCTTCATCTCGCCCTTGCCGCCAGGGCTTTTGCCGTTGCGGTTGCCGCGCAGCTTCTTGAGCCAGGCGATGGCGCCGAGCGCCTCGCCGCTCATGTCGAATTTGCCGACCCGCGTCAGCTTTACGACTTCGCTCGCCGACATGCAGCAGATCATCGCGTCGCAATCGTCGCGACGGGCGACGAGCGCCGGCATCACGGCGCGGACGTGATCGTCGAGAAACAGCATGGTGGCGATCACGATGTCGCCGCGCGCGATCGCCGCGTTGCAGCGCATCAGCGCGGCGTCATCGGTGCCCCATTCGTCGGCGGCGTGGACCGACAGTTCCAGCCCCGGGAAATCGCGCTGCAACAGCTTCTGCGCACGCGCGGCCGCGCCGGACAGATGGCTGTCCATGGTCACGACGACGACCCGAACCGGTGTCGCGTCAGCGGGCGAAGTGCGCTTTGGCATCGTAAAGCGTCTCGACGGTTATGGTGGCAACGCCGTTTTCATTGGCGAAGCGTTCGGTGTTGCGGCGGGCCTTGCCGCGAACGAAGAACGGAATTTTGTGCAGCTCTTTTTCGGCGTCGGCGGCCCAGACGACCGCGATCTCCGGACGCTGCGACCGCGCGCCTGAACCGGTCTCGGCGGCTGCGTCGACGCGGCGCGGCATGCCCGGCGCCGAGATGCGACGGCACCGCGCCGTCCTTGAATTCGAAATCGTCCTTGAACATCGCCAGCAGATGTTCCTCGAGGCCCATCATCAGCGGATGGACCCAGGTATCGAAGATCACATTGGCGCCTTCGAAACCCATCTGCGGGGCGTAGCGCGCCGGAAAATCCTGCACATGCACCGGCGCCGAGATCACCGCGCAGGGAATGCCGAGGCGCTTGGCGATGTGGCGCTCCATCTGCGTGCCCAGCACCAGTTCGGGCTGCAGCTCCGCGACCTTGGCTTCGACTTCGAGATAATCGTCCGTGATCAGCGGCTCGACGTCGTAGCGCTTGGCGGCTTCGCGGATTTCGCGGCCGAATTCGCGGCTGTAGGTGCCGAGCCCGACCACCTTGAAGCCGAGTTCATCGGACGCGATCCGGGCGGCGGCGACGGCATGGGTCGCATCGCCGAAGATGAAGACGCGCTTGCCGGTGAGATAGGTCGAGTCGACCGAGCGCGAATACCAGGGCAGCCGCGTCGAGGATGCCGCCAGCATCGCGCGCCGCATCGACGCCGGCAAGCCTCGCGACTTCTTCGATGAATTCGCGCGTCGCCGAGACGCCGATCGGAATCGTCCTGGTGAAGGGCTGGCCAAACGTCCGCTGCAGCCAGGACGCCGCCTGCCCGGCGATCTCGGGATACAGCACGACGTTGAAATCGGCGTCGCCGAGCCTGGCCAGATCGGCCGGCGTCGCGCCCATCGGCGCGGTGACGTTGACGTCGATGCCGAGCTTGGCAAGCAGCGCGGTGATCTCGGTGACATCGTCGCGATGGCGAAAACCGAGCGCCGTCGGACCCAGCAGATTGCAGCGTGGCCGCGCACCGGCGGCGCGCTGCGGCGCGCTTGGTGCCCGGCGCCGGCGCCGACGGTCCGGCCAGCGCGCGCACCAGCTGATAGAACGTCTCGGCCGCGCCCCAGTTCTCCTTGCGCTGATAG
Source organism: uncultured Alphaproteobacteria bacterium (assembly GCA_963845435.1). Lineage (GTDB taxonomy): Bacteria > Pseudomonadota > Alphaproteobacteria > Rhizobiales > Xanthobacteraceae > Bradyrhizobium. Next base: position 69,503 of record CAWJSD010000013.1, on the reverse strand, counting down.
GCCGGCAGATCGACGGTCACCACCGGAATCGGCAGATTGAGCGCGCGCGCCAGACCGCCGGGATCGTCCTGGATCAGCGAGCCGGTGCAGGACGCGCCGACGATCATCGCCTGCGGCTGGAACCGGTCATAGGCGTTTTGCGCCGCGGTCTTGAACAGTTCGGCGGTATCGCCGCCGAGATCGCGCGCGGAGAAGGTCGTGTAGGTCACCGGCGGCCGCCGGTCGCGGCGCTCGATCATCGTGAACAGCAGATCCGCGTAGGTGTCGCCCTGCGGCGCATGCAGCACGTAATGCAGGCCCTGCATCCCCGTCGCGACGCGCATCGCGCCGACATGGGGAGGTCCTTCATATGTCCACACCGTGAGCTGCATGGTCAGGCCACCAGTTTCGCGCGGCGCACGAGCGGGCGCGCGAACAATTCGGCCAGATCGGCGGCCTGCTCGTAGCCCTGGATCGGCGTGAACACGAGTTCGATCGACCATTTGGTGGTGATGCCCTCGGCTTCCAGCGGATTGGCGAGGCCGAGCCCGCACACCACGAGATCGGGCCGCGCGGCGCGGCAGCGATCGAGCTGCAGATCGACATCCTGCCCTTCGGTCAGCGCGACATCCGACGGCAGCAACTTGAGTTCCTCGGCAAGATGCTCGCGATGCAGATAGGGCGTTCCGACTTCGACCAATTGCATCGACAATTCGCGCGACAGAAACCGCGCCAGCGGAATTTCGAGCTGCGAATCCGGGAACAGGAAAACCCGGCGGCCGGCGAGTTGATCGCGATAGCGCATCAGCGCGCGCTCGGCGCGGGCGCGATAGGGCTGCGTCACGCTCTCGAACATCGACCGTTCGACGCCGAACGCATCGGCCGCCGCCCGCAACCATGCGGTCGTTCCCTCGACGCCCAGCGGGAACGGCGCGGCCAGTCGCGTTGCGCCGCGGTCTTCCAGCGCGCGCGCGGTGTCGGCGAGAAATGGCTGCGCCAGCAGAAATTTGGTGTTCGGTCCAACCGCCGGCAGCGCCGTCGAATCGGCGCGGCGGCAGGAATTGCACCGGGCCGATGCCCAAGCGCCTCGAACATCCGGACGAACTGGTCCTCGACCACATCGGCCAGCGCGCCCACCACCAGAAGCTGGTCCTCGCCCGTTCCCGAGCGGGGGTAGCGCAGGAACGAGCGAGGCGAGACAGGCATCCTCGCCTTGCGTGAATGTTGTCTCGATTCCACTGCCGGAGTAGTTGAGGATGCGCACCGCCAGGCGAAAATTTCTGCGACAGCCGCAGCGCCGCGCGCGACAGATCCAGCTTGATCACCTCCGACGGACAGGAGCCGACCAGGAACAGCAGACGGATATCCGGTCGCCGCGCGATCAACTGCGTCACGATGCGATCGAGTTCGTCGTTGGCGTCGGTCAGTCCGGCGAGATCCTTTTCTTCCATGATCGCGGTCGCAAATCGCGGCTCGGCGAAGATCATGACGCCGGCGGCGGACTGGATCAGATGCGCGCAGGTGCGCGATCCCACCACCAGGAAGAACGCATCCTGGATTTTGCGATGCAGCCAGACGATCCCGGTCAGGCCGCAGAACACCTCGCGCTGGCCGCTCTCGCGGCGAACCGGCTTCGGCGCAATCTCCGCGCTGACCGCGCAGCCCTGCACATGCGCGTTCATGCCGGCCTCCCGGCATCGGAGGAAACCACCGACAATGCGATGCGCTCGTCGCGGCGTGCCGCGCGAAGCTTCAGGATGAACTGGGTGGCGTTGACGAAGTACGAGGCGTAGGCCGCCAGCGCGAGCAGCATCTGCTGGCGCGGATTGCCGAAGCCGGCGAACAACGCCGACCAGATAGGCGGTGTGCAGCGCCAGCACCAGGAAGCTGAAAACGTCTTCCCAGAAGAACGCCGGCGCGAACAAATAGCAGCCGAAAACTTCGCGCTCCCAGATCGAGCCGGTGATCATGATCGCGTAAAGCAACAGCGTCTTGACGACGATCGACGCCGTCGCGACGGCAAATCCGTCGCCGGTTGACGAGATAGCGGACGACCAGGAACAGGCTGATCAGGAAGACCGCGAACTGAACCGGCGCGAGGATGCCCTGCACCAGCGTCCACTTTGTTGCGTCGCGGCGGCGGCGCTGTTCGGGCGTGTACAGCGTCTTAAGTGGTTGCGCCGTCGAACGGACCGGGAATTTACCGCGACCGTCTGCCGAAATCGCCGTTCGCAGCCGCAGCGACGGATTTATCGGCTCGAACTGTAAAGATTATTTGACAGTCTTTCGTCGCAGTGATGCGATATCGGCCGGGGAAAACGAGCAGCTGCCGGCGATTGCGCGCCATGATTGGGGAAAATCCCGATTTGCGACTGCTCGAAGATGCACCGCGCCACTCCCTATGTGCGGGCCTGATGACAAGAAGGCTAAACTTCGTTCTGAAGAACTGTCAACTAAACCATACGTAAATTAAACTTGACGGTCTTGAGAGCGCGGGGACTTAATGTTCGGGGGAGTGAAAAATGACCGATGTGAACGAGCAATCCTTCTCAGCCGGCATCAATACGGACAGCGCCGTAGCGCACGCCGCCCGTCCGCAACGCAGCCGAATTCCCGCGCCGATCTGGCGATTTCGGCCGACGCTGCAGCCGGTCGGCGTGGTTCGCACCATCAGGACGCGGATCATTCCGAAGATCGTGCTCGCGCTTCGCAGCACGCCGAAAGCGCCAGAACCCGCCGAACAGGAAAAGCCCGATGCGATCGCGCAATTCGCCGCACTTGTGCTGGGCGAACAGGACGACGCGGCATTCGCGTTTGTCAAGATGATGCATCGCCCAGGGCACTTCGGTGGAAGCGGTGTTTCTCGATTTGCTGGCGCCGACCGCGCAGCATCTCGGCGAACTCTGGGAATCCGACGCCACCGATTTTGCCAATGTGACGCTCGGCGTCGGCCGCCTGCAGCTGATCATGCGGCGGCTTGGCGAGACGTTTTTCGAACAGGGAAGCCGAGTCCGACGGCGGCGAATCGGCGCTGCTGACCACCATTCCCGGCGAGCAGCACAGTTTCGGATTGTCGATGGTCGCCGAATTCTTCCGCCGCGCCGGCTGGAATTTATGCACCGGGCCGTTTTCATCGCACCAGGAACTGACATCTCTTGTGCATAACCACTGGTTCGACGTCGTCGGATTTTCCGTCAGCAGCGACCGCCGGCTTGACGAGCTGAAGCAGGACATTCACGACATCCGCCGCGACTCGCGCAACAGGCACGTCGGCATCATGCTGGGCGGCCCGATGATGGCCCGCCAGCCCGATCTGGTGGCGTCGATGGGCGCCGATATGATGTCGGTGGACGCCACGACCGCACCGCAACAGGCTCGCGAGCTGATCGAACAGATGAAAAGATAGCCGGCAGCCGTTTGTTATCCGCTTGGCTTTCGGGCATGGCGCGGCGATGATGCCGACAATGACGGCTGAAGGCCGCGAATCGACCTGGAAAACGTTTGGGAGGCGCAGAATGACGGTTGCCATGGCGGACGGCTCGTTGCCGGACAGCGTCGTCACCGCCCTCTATCTCCGCACCAAGACGCTTCATGTCGAGGCCGAACGCACCGGCATCATCCGCGATCTTCTGCGCGGCGAGTGCCAGTCGCGACGGCTACATCCTTCTGCTGCGGAACCTGCTGCCTGCCTATCAGGCGATGGAACGGGGCCTCGCGCGGCATCGCAAGACGCCCGGCTTCGGCGCGTTGGCAAATTACCGGCTCGATCGCGCCCCTGCGATCGAAGCCGATCTGGGCGCGCTGTGCGGCAAGAGCTGGCAGCGTGATATCCCGCTGCTGCCGGCTGGAGACAATTACGCGCGCCGCATCGCCGAGGCGGCGGAGGGCAACGGCGCGCGGCTGATCGCGCATGCCTATACGCGCTATCTCGGCGATCTCAGCGGCGGCCAGATCCTGCAACGGCTGCTGGCACGTTCGCTGGAACTGCGGCCCGCCGAATTGTCGTTCTATGATTTTCCGCGATATGCCGATCTGGCGGCGCTCAAGGCCGGATTATCGCGAGGCGCTCGACCGGGCCGGCAGCCGCGCGACGCGATCCAGCAGCTGTGGTCGAGGAAGGCGCCCTCGCCTTTACGCTCAATATCGATCTGTCCTGCGCCGTGCAAGGCGGCATTGCAGCCGGCCGCCACCGCGGCGGAATAGACCGCGGCGCCACCAGGCTCGACTATTGATCCATTCAGCTTTTGGAATCGCCGCCGCCGGACGTGCGCGACGAATGCCAGATCAAATGCTCCAGCACCTCGGCGGTTCGAAGCGTCGAATTGCGCACGCTTTCGAGCATTTCGGCGATACGACCGGTCTCGACGCCATAGGTGATTTCAAGCGCCGCGAGCTGGGCATTCTCGACCACCGACGACAGCAGGTTCTGATAGACAAGGTCGGTCTTGGAATCGAGCCGCACGCTGTTGATGCGATGGCTCTTGATGATCCCTTCCTGAAACCGGCTGCGCGCCGCCTCGGCGGCCTTGCGATCGGTGATATCGGAAAAGATCAGCACGAAACCGAGCACGCGATCGCGCGAAGGCTCGACCGGCTCGGCGCGGATCATCAGCGGCTTTTCCCGGTTGCCTTCGCTGCGCAACAACAGCTCGCCGCGCCAGGCGCGGCGATGGTTGAGCAGTTCGCCGACATTCCAGATGAAATCGTCGGGCTGACGAAAAGCCTCCGCCAGATCCTGCAGCCGCAGCCAGCCGCGATCGTCCTTCGGCAGCATGGATCCTGAAGGCCTCGTTCATCAGCAGGATCTTGCCTTCGATATCGGCGATGATGACCGGCTGTTCCGAAATCCTGAGCTGGCTGCTGAATTTTTCGAGCTGATCCTGCGCGATCAAGGTACGGACCGCGCGCGACTGCAGCACGATATCGGCGACCGACTGGCCGATCAGGCGGGCCGCGGCGAGATCCGCCGGCGTCCAAGGCTCGGAGGTGCCTTCCACCAGTTGATGCCATTGCGCAAAGGACCGGCGCGGCGACAGATCGGCCGGGTTATCGCCGATCACGACCGGCGCCAGCGGATCGCCGCCCCAGGTCACGGTGCGAATACGTTCCGGACGAAACCAGATCAGGAACTCGCCGGGATTGTCCGAGATCGGCGTCGACGACGATCCCGCTGGCCTCCTTGATGATTCCGGCGAATTCGGGCGTATCGATTGCCGAGCGACGCCGTGGCAAACACCGGCAGCCGCGGCTGCGCGTCGAGCCAGGCGCCGATCTCGCGGATTTCCTGCGTGCCCGGAACTTCGCCGGTCGTGATGACCTGCCCTTCGTAGATCAGCGCGCTTCCGCTGGCGCCGAGCGGCTGCAGGATCGATTGCGAGCTGTCGAAGATCGCCGCGCGCCAATCGCCCTCGCGCGAGATCGCCTCGATCATGCGCTGTTCGAGCCGCTGCACGAACAGTTCCGACTGGCTTTGCGCAAAACTTTCGAGCGCGGCGATCCGGGTTGCGATCGCCTCCGCCAGCAACTCGCAGACCGCCCGCAGCTCGAAATGGATGAAGCGCGGCTCGTAATGGTGGCAGGCGACCAACCCCCACAGCTTGCCGCCGACCACCAGCGAGACCACCAGCGTCGCGCCGACGCCCATGTTCTTCAGATATTGCAGATGGATCGGCGACATGCTGCGCAGGAAACAGAGCGACATGTCGAGATCGCGCCCGGTCAGCGGCGAAAGCCGCGGCTGCAGCGGCACCGGTTCATAGCCGACATCGACCAGCACGCGGACGCGGGTGCGCTCGTACAGCCGGCGCGCCATCTGCGGAATATCGGACGCCGGATACCAGTTGCCGAGATACGCCTCGAGATCGGGCTTGCGCCGCTCGGAAAAGACCTCGCCGTGGCCTTCATCGTCGAACCGATACACCATCACCCGATCGTAGCCGGTGCGATCCTGAAACAGGGTTGCGGTGTCGTCGCACAGCGCGCGAAGCGTGGATGCGCTGCGGATCTTGTCCAGCGCGCTGGCGATCTGCCGCGACAGATCGACCGAAGGCCCGGCGCGCTCCAGTTCGATCACCAGGCCGCCTTCCGGCGGCCGATGCAGTAATCCGTCGAATTCCGACGATGGGCTTGCCGATACGGCATCGCACGGCGATCGGCATGCCCTGCGACGTCGGATCGAGATGCGGCAGAATCCGAAGCAACAGATCGCCGTCGAGATCGGCCAGCTGCATGCCGACGACCTGCTTGAGATTCAGAAATGTCGGCAGCGTTGGCGCTGGCCTGAATAACCCGATGATCGGGCTCGCTGATAACCAACAGCGCGCCATGCGGCTGAATGGAGCCCGCGAGATGAATCTCTTCCCGTTCGCAGTTCGAAAGATCGGCTTTTCCGAACGCTGGGGTAGCGAGGGAATGGGACGCCAAATCAGTCCTCGGTGGTTTCCTCGGAGTCCGGCCCCTTGTCGTCGAGACCGTATAGATTCAGCTTTGCATAAAGGCTTTGCCGGCTCAATCCCAATAGTTCGGCGGTTGCAGTGCGGTTGCCGCCGGCCAGTTCGAGCGCCTGCTTTCACATAATGCTGCTCGACGATGCCGACCGTGTTCTTGACCAGCTTGCGCAGCGACGATTTGCCGATCTGCTCGCTGATCGAGCCCAGCGCCGATCCGCAGCATGTCGCCTTCCCCGTAGACGGGAAGCCGGCGGGCCACGTTGCGAAGCAGCACGCCGATGTGCTTGGCTCTCATCGTCGTTGCTGTCGGCGGCCGAAATCTCAATTTCGGTATCGGTGCCGAGTTCGCCGCGAATCGTGGTGGTGAACAGCCTGACCGTTCCGTGCCGCTGGATATTGGCGAGCAGCGCGTTCAAATCCGCGCCCGGCTGCCAAAGCCATCGCCCGAGCGACTCGCCGATCGCCGAGCCCTTCGAGCCGATCTGCACCAGATCGAGAAAGGCCTGGTTGGCATGCTGGATGATACCGGTCTCGTCCAGCGCCACAAAGCCGTCGGGCAGACCGATCGATCAGCTTCTCGACCGTCGAATCCGGTCGACTGGTTCGCGCTTCGACCGGCGCAGTTGGCCGCCGCGGTGAACTGCAGCAGAAACACGTGGCCGGGATCGGAAGCGATCAACGAGCCGCGAAGCATCCAGGATTTCGCGTTCGGTCCGAGATGCACGAGAATGCTGAGCGCCTTGCCGCGCTCGCGCACGCGATTGAGCATTTCGCGGACGGCTTCGCGGTCCTCCGACGCCACGTCGTGCAGAAATTCGCGGCCGGCAAGATCTTCGTTGCGCCGCCGCGACGAATTCAGCGCCTCGACCGCGGAGCGATTGGCCTCGATGATACGCAGGTTGGCCGGAGACACGATCACCACGGCTTCGTCGGAAGCGTCGAACACCAGGCGATAGCGGGTCTCGATTTCGCGGAGCTTCCAGTAGTCGCGCTCCATGGTCTGCTGCGCCGCGATCAGGCGCGACTGCAATTCGGCGACCGCCTGCAGGTTCTTGCCGATCGCGAGCATCCCGGCCCTGCCACCAAGCAGCACGGTCGTGAATTCCATCGGGATTTCGAGGCCGCTCGGAAATCGCTGATTGATCTGGCGGAACGCGGAAATGCCGCTGGCGCGCGCATCGTCCACCATGCGCTTGACCTTGTCGCCGCCCACATCGCCGGCGATTTCGACCCAGGACCGGCCGAGCCAGCCATCGACGCTCTCGCCATTCATTGCCGGAGACAGGGTCGCCTCGCGGATCACGCCATCCATGTCCAGAAGCAGCGTAATGTCAGGTTGCATTGTCGGTGCGGCGGCCATTTCAGCCTTCTATCTGCGGTCGACTGACGGAAAGACAGCCCAGTCCAATAGGTGATGACCTGTCATTGATAATGCAAGCAATGCGCCAACGGAACCTGACACTTTCTCAACTGGCTCCTGACAGGATTGCGCAGAGCCACCGCCAAAGTCAAGAAATGTCTTTGTTTTGAAGGATTTGATCGTCAAATATACTTTACAATTACCGGAACCAAATTACCCCATGCCCGGTTGTAGGGTTTAAACTCGACCGCTCTTAAGTCGGCATGATTAAATTTTACGCTGAAACGCGGCAAAAATCGACAAGAATATTTGATATTCATAACTGTCCAATTATCTTGACGATACCACAACTCAAGCCGTCAAGGTAGCAGTCAGGGAGAGATCGACGTGGTGACCAAACATTCGTTAATTTTAGCTTGTCTTGCGACAGCGGTGACGGTGTCGAGCGCCTCCGCCCAGGACGCCGCCAAGGGCGAGCAAATCTTCAAACAATGCATGACCTGCCACCGCATCGGGCCCGATGCCAAGAACCTGATCGGGCCGGTGCTGACCGGCGTGATCGGCCGGCAATCGGGCACGGCGCCCGGCTTTGCCTATTCGGCGCTCAACAAGGCCGCCGGCGAGAACGGACTGGTGTGGTCGAACGATCTGATCATGCAGTACCTGCCCGATCCCAATGCGTTCCTGAAGAAATTCCTGACCGACAAGGGCAAGCCCGACCTCGCCACCGGCTCACCAAGATGACGTTCCATCTTGCGGACGAGCAACAGCGCAAGGACGTGATCGCCTATATCGATACGTTCTCGGAAAAGAAGAACTAGATCGTCGCCAAGGCGTCTCGCATTCACCGCTGGCGCTATCGGCGCCAGCGCCGGTTCAGATCGACCAGATGCGCCATGCCCGCGGCGCGCAAGACTGGCGCAGCACAGCTGCCAGCCGGCGCCCCCGAGCGATAGACGCAGCGCAAGCAACAGAAACGCGCCGGCGCATAGATTGGGCAAGAGATCGCCCGGCGAGACCCCGCGTCGGCGCGGATCGCCAATAGAGCACAGAGACAGGCGGCCTCGATCGCCACGATGATCAGAATCAGATCGACAAGGCGTCCGCTCGCGAACAATTCGGCCATCGGCAACCATCACATGCCGGCGGCATCGGAGCAACGACGCGGCTCTATGAAAACGGTCCGTTGAGGCGAACGACCGTCAGATTGAGAAACGCGGCAAACGACACCCATAACAGATACGGCACCAGATAAAGGCTGGCCGGTTTCGCAAACCGCCAGAACACGATGATCGGCAGCAGGATCGACAGCCAAAGAAACACGACCTCGATCAACGCCCAATCCGGGCGTTTCAGCGCAAAGAACAACAGGCTCCAGAGCACGTTGAAAAATCCGTTCAGCGCAAACAGCCCGATCACCCATTCGCGTTGAGCGCGGCTGTCGGCGTCGCGCCAGGCATAGACCGCGGACACCGTCGCCAGCGCGAAGATCAATGTCCACGCTGGACCGAACAGCCAATCCGGCGGCTGCCATGACGGCTTGATGCAGGCTTTGATACCAGACCCGGTATCCGTCAGCGTTCCCCCGAGCACGCCGATGAAGATCGCAACCGCAGCCGCGGTCAAGACAGGCTTCCAGAAACTGCCGCGCGCCACCATTACGCCGACGCCAGCCCGGCCATGTGGGCAAGGTTCTTGAAGAAGATCCTGACATGCGCGATCGGCTTGGCGCGGACCAGTTCCTTGTTCATGTAGGCATCCCAGGTCAGTTTCTGGACGTCGCGATCCCGGCAGATGCTGACAAAGCGCTCGCGGCGGCGGTCGTTGGAATACCAGTACCACTGCATCACGCCGAGGATCCAGAACACGATGCCGTGCATCCGCATGAAGCGCTTTCGCGCGCGTACGCAACGCTTTGGCGTTGCCGGTTTCCAGAAACTCATCGACGGCCTCCGCCGACAGCCGGCCGCCGATCATCGCGTAGTAAATCCCCTCGCCCGACGCCGGCGCGACCACGCCGGCGGCATCGCCGGCGAGCAGTACGCTATGGCCGTCATCCCAGCGCGGCAACGGATGCAGCGGGATCGGCGCGCCTTCGCGGCGAATGGTTTCGGAGTTTCCGAGCCCCGCCGCGTCGCGCAGGCCGCCAACCGAATTCGCGCAAGGAAAATCCCTTGCGCGCCGAGCCGGTGCCGACGCTGACGGTGTCGCCATGGGGAAATACCCAGCCATAAAAATCCGGCGACACGGTGCCGCGATAATAAACGTCGCAACGCGTGCCGTCGAAATTGGAATCGGCCGGCGGCGAACGAACGATTTCGTGATAGGCGAACACATAAGGCAACCGATCGGCGCCGGGCAGACACTGGCGCGCCACCGCCGACAACGCGCCGTCGGCACCGATCAGCGCGCGGGCGCTGAACGGTCTTCGCCGTCATTGGCCGTCCGCGCCGCGCGTTCCTCGTAATGCACGATGGTGCGGCCGGCCTCGTCACGCTCGAAGCGCTTGAACAGCCCGGTCCGCCGCATCGCACCGGCTCACGCCGCGCGCTGCCGCAGCCACTCGTCGAACACCTCGCGATCGACCATGCCGACAAAGCCGCCGTCGATCGGCATGTCGACCTGCTTGTCCGACGGCGACACCATGCGCGCGGAATTGACGCGGGCGACCAGCAGATGATCGGGAATGTCGAAATCACGGATCAGCCGCGGCGGAATGGCGCCGCCGCAGGGCTTGATGCGACCGGCCCGGTCGAGCAACAGGACGCTTCGCCCGAGCTTGGCGAGGTCATGCGCCGCAGTGGCGCCGGACGGTCCGCCGCCGACGACCACGACATCGAATGATTTCGGAAGACGGCATCATCTCGCTCCTCCCGCGATTGCATCGGTCGGCAAGATCGCCATCGTCTCACGTCTGTCGGCATGCGCCGGCGCGCGATGAACCCAGACCGCCATCGCCGCGGCAACGACAAACAAGCCGGCCTCGGATGCAAAAACCACGGCATAGGACAGTGCCGGCGACGTCAGCAGATAGCGCGCGACATCGCTGGCGAGGGTTCCGAGGAAGCCGCCGATGCCGAACGCAAACGCCTGCGCCGCGCCCCACAGACCCATCCGCACGCCTTCGCGTTTCTCGCCGCCTGCGCCGACCAGCGCCATCATCGAACCGATCGCCGCCACCGCGTAGGCGCCGTTGGTGACGCCGAGCATGAAGACCGTTTCGCGCAGCGGCCACGATGGACCGACGATCGCCGCGGCCGCGAGGCACAGCAACGCGACCGCCGATGCCAGGCAGCCGCCGATGGTCCATATCTGCAGATTTCCGCGCGAACCGCGGATAAGATCGCGCCGATCAGCGGCACCAGCGCCATCCCGATCAAGGTGCCGCCATGCTGCACGCCGGAAAGTTTTGTGGTCTCGCCCGGCGTGAATCCGAACACCCCGCCGGCGAACGGTTCGAGGATCAGGTCCTGCGCGCTGTAGGCCAGCATCGAGACGAACACGAAAATCGCAAACCGCCGCGCTTTCGGTTCGGCCCAGACTTCCATGAAGGCATCGCGGAACGACGATTGCGGCGGCGACCGTTTGGCGCGAATGGTCGACGGCGTGGCCGCCGTGCGCGGCTCGATGCCCCAGACCCCGATCAATGGTCAGAACCATCGCCGCGACGGAGACGCATCCGGAGACCACGACCAGCCGCAGCGGCGAGAACGGATCGAGCATTTGACCGGCCACGCCGGTCGTCATGATAAAGCCGGCGATCATCATCACCCAGACGATCGTGGCCGCCGCCGCGCGGCGCTTCTCGTCGGTCCGCTTGGCCAGCAAGCACCAACAGCGACGTGCCGGCGGCGCCGACCCCGGCGCCGATCAGGCAAAACGCGACAACCGCGAGCGCAATGCCGAACAGCGGATGCGTCGCCATCCATGCGGTCGCGACCGACGCCAGCAGCCCGCCGGTCGCCAGAACCGCCATGCCGCCGACGATCCACGGCGTTCGCCGCGCACCGAGATCGGAACCGTGGCCCCATGCCGGGCGGAACACCTGAAGCGCATAGTGAATCGCGACCAGCGCGCCCGGCAGGATCGCGGGCATCGCCAGTTCGACCACCATCACCCGGTTCAGCGTCGAGGTGGTCAGCACCACGATCGCGCCGAGGCCGGTCTGAACCAGACCGAGCCGGACGATGCCGAACCAGGAGAGCGACGGGATTGTTCATGATCACACCCGCCCTGATCGCAGCCAGCGCGAACGCGCTGATCAGCATGCCGACCACGTAACAACTGATCCCGGTGCCGTTGTACCAGGGCGCGCGCTCACGCGGGCTCTTGAGAAAATGCGCCATCAGGAAGAATTGCGCGACCAGCAAGGCGCCGACGGCCGCCGCATAGAACGGCCGCTGCCATTGTCAGCAACAACGCGACCACCACGACCTGCGGCACCGCCATCACCAGGCAGGCAAATCGTGCGGCATTGCCGACGCCGAGCAGCACCGGCAGCGAATCGATTCCCATCCGCTTGTCGCCCTCGACGGACTTGAAATCGTTCAGGGTCATGATGCCGTGGGCGCCGACGCTATAGAGCAACGCGATCAGCGACGATGCGCCAGTCGGGCGCCGACTGCGCTCATCACCGCAGCGCCGGTGAACCACGGCAATCCTTCGTAACAGAGCCCGCACGCCGCGTTGCCCCACCAGCCGTTCTGCTTCAGCCGGATCGGCGGCGCGCTATAGGCCCAGGCCAGCACCAGGCCGACGATCGCCGCGACAAATCCCCAGGTGCCAAGCGCCGTCGCCAGCAGCAGCGACAACGCGGTCCACGCCGACGGCGATATAAAGACCCCAGCGGCCGGGAATGCGCCCCGACGGAATCGGACGATCGGGCTCGTTGATGGCGTCGACATGCCGGTCGTACCAGTCGTTCACGGCCTGGCTGGTGCCGCACACCATCGGACCCGCCAGCAGCACGCCGGCGACGATCAGCGGCCAGCGCTGGCCGGGCGAAACGCCCGACGAAACGATGCCGCAACCCAGCGCCCACATCGGCGGAAACCAGGTGATCGGCTTCAGCAACTCCAGCACCACCGACGGCGTCGGACGCGTGACGACGGCACTATTCATCTTCGGCCTCATCTATCCGTGGCCTGCTCGGCAAGCCCAAACCGCCGCAGCTTGACGTAAAGGCTCTGGCGGCTGAGGCCGAGCATCTCGGCCGCCGACGCACGATTGTCGCCGGTCAGTTCCAGCGCCGCTTCGATCGACAGCTTTTCGATCACGTCGGTGGTCTCGCGCACCAGATCGCGCAACGGCACGCGGCCGATCAGTTCGGTCAGTTGCGCCACCGAGCGCGGCAGTTCGCGCTGCGACGATGCCGCCGCCGACAGCCGCTTCTCGACATTCCGGATCGCAAAACCAAAGCCGGGCTTGTCCTCGCTGTCGGCCAGCGACACCGCCGAGACTTCGACCTCGGCCATCGCGCCATATTCGCCGCGCAACCCGGTCGCGAACAGTTTGATCGAGCCGTTCTGGCGCAGATTGGCCAGCGCCACGCTGAAATCGACGCCGGCGCGGCCGAGCCATCGATCCAGCAATTCGCCGCGCGACTGCTCGGCGCTGTTGAGCTGCGCCATCTCGAGAAATGCCAGGTTGGCCTTGACCACGCGACCGTCGTATTGGGTAATGACCAGGCCATCCGGCGCAGCGTCGAAATAGCTGCAACAGCATCGAGGTTGCCTTCAGCGCACTGCTTCCGAGCGACGCCTGCGACGACAGCCGGACCAGGAACAGCGACGCATTCTCCTGGCGAAACAGCGACGCGGCCACGACCGCATTCGCGCTGCCCGTCGGCAAGATGCACCCGCGCGCTATGGTCGCGACCGGTGGCGCGGACATCGGCCAGAAGCGCTCGACCGCCGGCGACGCCGGCGGCATCGAAATGGCCGAGAAAGTTCGATTTGAGAAGCTGCGGCGCGCTCTCGTCGAGCAGCGCCAGCGCGGCCGGATTGGCGTCGAGGATCGTATTGCTGGAGGCGTCAACGATCATGACCGCCTCCGACGAGACCTGGAACAACAGCCGATAGCGCGTTTCGGCGTGCCGCAGCCGGACATAATCCCGCTCCATCGATTGCTGCGCGTTGATCAGCCGCTGCTGCATCGCCGCAAGCGGCCGCAGATCGCGGCCAACCACCACAAAGCGGTCCTCGCGCCCGATATCGATCGCCGAATAAAGCACCGGAATATCCTCGCCGCGCGGCGAGGCATGATTGACCTGACGCCAGCCGGATGATTTGCGCGCCGCGGCGTCGCGAAGCAATTCGCCGACCTTGGCCCGGGTCTCGGAGGTCACGATCTCCTGGAGCTTCGAACCCAGCCACCGCCCATGGCCGTCCAGTTCGAGCGACAGCTCCTCCTTGTTGAACGCGACGTCGCGGATAACGCCCTGCCGCGTCGACCACGACCGCGACGTCGGTCGCGGCCGCGATCAACTTCGCGGCGGACTGTGCACCGAGATCCCCCAGCGACTCCTTCGGAGATTTGAACACCTGCACCAGGGCAAATATCCTCCAACAACCAATGGTCCTCCACTGCGGCGCCCTTCCCGGTCAGTCTTCTTATTGGTCGCGGACGCGTACCGCGCGGAATTGATCGATTCGTCCGCTCGCCGCTGCATCGCTCCGCATCAAATCAGACGGACTGAACCGGCAAGACAGGAAACTTCGCGCACGCCTGGCCTTCGTGCCTTCGCAGGCGCGCGCGTTCGGAGTTCGAGAGCGGTCTGCCCGCTCCCTATCTCGGCAACGCCAGACCGTGCTTGACGCCCCAGTCGAACCAATTGTCGACCACGGTGCCGGACAGCAGAATTCCGATGCCGCCGCACAGCGGACACAGCACCGCAAACCACCAGGCCCAGCGATGGATCGATTCCGCCGTTGCGTTGAAGCCCATGGTCCAGCGCCAGAACAGTGCGGCCCGCTCCAGCGCCGTTCCGCGATCGACGATCTGCTCGATCTCGCGCTCGCCGCCGTAGCGGCTCACCGCCAGGATGGTCGCGCCGTGCATGGCGAACAGCAGCGCCGAGCCATACAGGAACGCGATCGAGAGCATGTGGAACGGATTGTAGAACAGGTTGCCGTGGGTGATCGAGAAGTTGTTGGTCCAGTCGAGATGCGGGAAAATTCCGAACGGAACGGCTTCGCTGAAATGCCCCATCAGCAGCGGACGAATGAAGCCCAGCACCAGATAGAGCCAGATCGCCGGAGCGAACGCCCACGACACATGGGTACCCATGCCGAGCGCGCGCGCGCGCCGATAGGTGCGGGTCCACCACAGCAGGATCGATGTGGTCAGGAAGAAGCCGGCCATCAGCCACCAGCCGCCCTCCTGCAGTGGCGGAAAGCTGATGCCGTATTCGGGCTTGGGCGGATCGAGCGAAAGCCAGGGCAACTGCCGGACGAATTCGATCGGGCTCCAGTTCACCGACGCCATCATGTTGAGGCCGATGATCTCGATCGCGACGATGCCGCACATGATCGAGGTCAGACCGAGGAAGCCGAGATAGATCGGGCCGACCTGGGCGTCGCCGATTTTTCCGAGCCAGTAGTTGAACCGGCCCTCCCCGCTGCGAACCCAGGTTCCGGGTTGCAGCGGGAATGCCCGGATAGACGGTGCTGCGCACCTGCACCTGCGTGAAGAAGTTCTGATATTGGGCCATGGCAAGGTCTCTTTCTGATGACCGGTATTAGTTGGAAGACCAGATCGGGAGATTGCGCCACCAGTTCCACCATTCGGACCAGGCATTGCCTTCCGACCACAACGGACCGCTGATGACGATGCAGATCGCGCTGAACGCCACCGCCGACAGCGCCACGAACAGTCCGAGGCGATGGATGCCGATGGTGCCGACGGAATAGCCGATCAGGTCGCGGAAGATCGTGTTCTCATGTTCGGGCGATTTGACCGGCTCGCCCTTGTCGGGATTGGTCGATGACAGGATCAGGCCGCCATGCAGCGCCAGCGCCAGGCACGTCGTGAAGAAGAACGTGATGGCGATCATATGCGCGGGATTGTAGTGGAAATTGCCGTAGGTGTAGCCGGTGTTCGACACCCAATCGAGATGGCTGATGATGCCGTAGGGGAAGCCGTAGCTCCATGATCCCATCAGCACCGGCCGGATCACCACCAGCGTGAAATAGGCGAAGATCGCGAAGCTGAACGCGAACGGCACGTGATAGCCGATGCCGAGCTTGCGGCAGATTTCGACCTCGCGCAGCGCCCAGGAGACGAACGCGCCCAATGCGCAAATGGTGACGATCTGCCAGATGCCGCCCTCCTGCAGCGGCGCAAACGACAGCCCGTATTTGACGTCGGGCGGATTGACGCTGATCTGCCAGAGATTCCAGGTTGGGCCGAGCGCGGTGTTCCACAGGATCATCGCGATCCCGACCAGCGCAAAGAACACGGTCGTCATGCCGAAGAATCCGACATAGAACGGACCGACCCAGAAATCGAACAGGTCGCCGCCGATCAGCGTTCCGCCGCGAACGCGGTATTTTCTTTCAAAGCTGAGCATCGCCATCGATCGTTCCTCCGCGTGCGAATTTGGAAATCACCGCATCGTTATCTCGGGTAGCTACCGGAAGCGGACGAGTCCGGCCGCTCATCCGAGCCTCGTCCGTTCCGGTACGCAGTCGATCATGCCATCAGGACGGCATGACTGGTGGTGTGTACGGCAGAGTGATCTCTCCCGTTTTTGCCGGGCCCTTGCGCGGGCCGTCCAACCAGTTGAACCGGTCGGTGCTGAGCAGAATGAAGTGGATCACGATCGCCAGTCCGAACAGGAACGTGAAGAGCATGATCAACGCACGCCGCGGATCGAACAGAAGCCAAATTCGCCACATGTTTTTCTCTCCTTATGTAAATAACGAGAGGGAAGCACTGGCGAAGTGCTGGATGCCGTCCATCGCCGCTTTGTAACCGCCGGGGCCAGGCAGCCACGGACGCCACATCCAGGCGAGGATGTGAGCCACCACCGCGACAGCCACGAAGAGAAAGAAGCTCGTCATGAATATCGAGTGGAATTCCTTGGCTTCGGCTTCGGATAGCCCCGAGATGGAACCGTCCTTCATTTGGTATTCCTCCTAGTAATGGCCTTGCGGCCGTTCGCCGCCCGAGCGTGGGCGACAGCGAATGACCGGATCTCCTGAGATACGGCAGTTTCCGCCCGGCACCGCCGGACGAAACCCTGCGATCACAAACCCATGAATGACGAGGCTACGAGCACGCCGCGCCGCACTGCTGGCCTCCTTGAATATCGACTCGCGACGGCCCGATGATTCGAAAGCCGCGCGTTCGATGCCATGGCACCACCCGCGCCAGCACCGCGCGGACCAGAAACAGCAGATAACAGGCGCCGAACATCAGCCGCGATTCGACGTTCCAGTTCGCGACGAGCCCTTTGGAACGACGGCCGGTATCGACAAGATCGGACATCGACGTCACCTCCGAATTGTGGTGCTGCGCATAAAAGTGCGGCATCACCGGAAACAGATTTGCTTCGATCATTCTCATGCGGGCTGCCCTTCCATCAGAGCGACCCGCGCCTTCACGACAAAATCGGTGGTGACGCGCCCTTCGCCGGCGCGACGCGCCCCGCTTTCGGCCGCATCGCGCAAACGTTTGGCCGCACTGATCCGCACCAGCACCGGATGGGCTTCCAGCACCTCGTCGAGCAGCGCCTTGGCTTCGTCGCTCCAGAGAATTTCCTCATGCAGGCGTGCCGGTGTCGGATCGACACGATCGAGATCGGCGGCGAGCGGAAGGATGTTGAACAGCGCGTCGAACAGCGCGTTGCAGACTTCCTGGACCAGATAGGTCGCTCCGGAATACCCCATGAACGGCGTGCCGGTATGGCGCCGAATCACGGCGCCCGGGAACGAGGCCGGCACATAGATCGCGCGACCGCCGGCTTCGGCCAGATACATGCGCTCGTTGTAGCTGCCGAACAGAATCAGCGGCGGCGTCTCGCGCACGGCATTGCGGACGGCCTCATTGTCAGGCTTGACGCCGGCCTTGCGCGCAAACGAGAACGTGCACGGCAAGCCCATTTCGGTTTCGAGGAAATTCCTGCACGCCGCGCGCGTAGGTTTCGTTGGCGACGATCGCGAAGCTGGCGGTTCCGAAGAAGTCCTGCGTCACCGAGCGCCAGAGATCCCACAGCGGCTTGATCGTGGTGTGCTTCTCGCGCTCGATGAACGGCTCGGGATCGAGGCCGAGCAGTTCGCCGAGCTTGCGCAGGAATTTGGTGGTCGAATGCAGTCCGATCGGCGCCTGCAGATACGGGCGCTCCAGCGCCTCGCACAGCATCCGGCCGAATTCGCGGTACAGGCAGACATTGACGTCGGCATTCACCAGTTTGGGAATATCGGCGAGATGGCTTCCGAGTGGGAACACCATGTTGACTTCGGCGCCGATGCCTTCGATCAGCCGGCGAATTTCGGCGAGATCGGACGGCATGTTGAAAGTGCCGTAGATCGGCCCGATGATGTTGACCCGGGGCTTGACGCCCTCCGCGCGCGGCTTGCGCTCCGGGATTTTCTGGACGCCGTATTCCTTCCACAGCCAGACGATGGCGCGGTCGGCGCTTTGCCACTGGTCCTCGTCGATGGTGCGCGGAAGGAACCGCTTGATGTTGGTCCCCTCCGGCGTCACACCGCCGCCGATCATCTCCGCGATCGAACCGGTCACCACCACCGCCGGCAGATAGGGATCGAGCACCCGGTGCGCGCGCTTCATCGCGCCCTCGGTGCCGGTCTGGCCGAGTTCTTCCTCGCCAAGGCCGGTGACCACGATCGGCAGTTCATGCGGCGGCAGCGCATCGGTATAATGCAGCACCGACGTGACCGGCAGGTTCTCGCAGCCGACCGGACCATCGATGATGACCTGCATGCCTTTCACCGCGGTGAAGGCATACACCGCGCCCCAATAGCCGCCGGCGCGATCGTGGTCGAGGACGAGCATCAGATCATCTCCTCGGCTTTGCGCTTCTTGGCCTGGGCTTCGATCTGCTTCTTGTACTTCTCCCGGAATGCGATGTTGTCGCTGGGGCGTATCCTCCCAGACGCCGGCGGCATGGCCTTCGCCGACATCGCCGAAGAATTCCTTCATCTCGTCGAAGCGAGACTGATTGGCCAGCGCGGCGTTGACGACCTGCGCCAACGACCCGGCGCCGGCGACGCCGAACAGCGGACGGGCCGAAATAAGATTGGTGAAATAAAGCGACGGGATCGCCTTTGGCTTTGGCCTTTTGCACCACCGGCGTGGTGCCGATCGCCAGATTCGGCTTGAACTCATCGACCGCCGCCAAATCCATCTCAAGCGAGGCGCGATACTGCACGCGGGTACCCTTGGCTTCGAGCCATTCGCGGTCGGCATCCGACCATGGCGTGCGTGGGCAGGCGGTGCCGACATAAGGCACGCGGGCGCCGCTCTCGATCAGAAGCCGCGCCACCAGCAGTTCCGAGCCCTCGTAGCCGGACACCGTGATGCGGGCATCGACGGGCTTGGCCGCCAGCGCCGCCTTGATCATCGGCAGGAAACGATTTTTCGCGGCATCGATCTTGTCGCGCGCGACGTTGCAGGCGACGCCGATCGATTCGAGCCAGGCTTCGGTGCCGTCATGCCCGACCGGAGCGGAGCCCACGATCTTGCGCCCGGCGAGATCGAACTGGCGGAAGCTTGCGGTGTAGAACGGATGGATCGCCGCCACGACGGAACAATCCAGCGCGGCATAGAGTTCGCGCCATTCCCGGGTCGGCACCACCGGACCGGCCGCCAGCCCGAGCGGCTCCAGCATCATGCCGATGCCGACCGGATCCGCCGGGAACATCTCGCCGACCAACGTCACCGTCGGCCGCTCGCTCCTTGCCGCCGCGCGGCGCCTGCACCGGCCCCTGCTCGACTTCCTTGCGGGCGTATTCGAGCATCGCGGCCGCCAGCACGTCCTTGGCCTCGGCATGGGTCGGCACCCCGAAGCCGGGCACGTCGATGCCGATGATCCGCACGCCATTGATTTCGTCGGGCAGCAGATCGAGCGGCACGCCCGACGCCGTCGGCACGCACAGATTGGTGATGATGATGGTGTCGTACAGCGCCGGATCGGCGAGCTTGAAGACGGCCTCGCGGATATCCTCGAACAGCTTGCCGGTGACCAGCGTCTCCGAATTGAAGGGGACGTAACCGACGGTGCGCCGCGCGCCGTAGAAGTGCGACGTGAAGGTCAGGCCATAGACGCAGCAGGCCGAGCCGGAAAGGATCGTCGCGGTGCGGCGCATTCGCAGGCCGACCCGCAACGAACCGAATGCCGGACACATGCTTTGCGGCTGGTCGTGCGGCCCCTTCGGATAGTCGGCGGCATAACGATCGAGAATGTCGCTCTTGCCGGCAGCTTCGGCGGCGGCCTTGAGTTCGCCGGCGCCGGCGTGACAGCCGAGACCGTCGCTCTTGGTTGCGGCGGCGTTGATCGCCGGGTGCAGCCGCGGCGATCGCCGATCTCTCGTCGATCGCGACATCCACCTCGACGGGCTCGTTGACGACAGACTCGGCTATCGCGCCGGCGTATCGGGGCAGGATGACGTTCATGTCGCGCTCCGCATCATGGCTGCTCTCACGCTGCGTCGTAGACGACTTCGAGCGACGGCTTGTCGATGACGGACTTGCCGCACATGTCTTCCATCGTGGCGGGCTCGAGCACGACGCCGCGGCCGACCACCTCGCCCTTGAACAGGCCGAGCAGGCCATCCTGCGTCAGCGGCGTCGGACGAACCGGCGGCGCCAGGCCGACATTCTCGGCAAGCTCTTCGAACAACTGCGACCACTGCCCGCCCGGCAGACCGATGATCTCGTAATTCGCGCTCTTCTTGCGGATGTCGTCGTCGGCCGGGATCGCCGCGAGCACGGGAATGCCGACGGTCTTTGCGAATGCCGCCGCCTCGCCGGTGCCGTCATCCTTGTTGATGACCATGCCGGCGACGCCGACATTGCCGCCGAGCTTGCGGAAATACTCCACCGCCGAGCAGACATTGTTGGCGACGTAGAGCGACTGCAGGTCGTTCGATCCGACGACGATCACCTTCTGGCACATGTCGCGCGCGATCGGCAGGCCGAAGCCGCCGCAGACGACGTCGCCGAGGAAATCGAGCAGCACGTAGTCGAAGCCCCATTCATGGAAGCCGAGCTTTTCCAGCAGCTCGAAGCCATGGATGATGCCGCGGCCGCCGCAGCCGCGCCCGACTTCGGGACCGCCGAGTTCCATCGCGAACACGCCGTCGCGCTTGAAGCAGACGTCGCCGATCTTCACTTCCTCGCCGGCGAGCTTTTTCTTCGACGACGTCTCGATGATGGTCGGACAAGCGCGGCCACCGAACAGCAGCGAGGTGGTGTCGCTCTTGGGATCGCAGCCGATCAGCAGCACCTTCTTGCCCTGCTGCGCCATCATGTAGGACAGGTTGGCGAGGGTGAAACTCTTGCCGATGCCGCCCTTGCCGTAGATCGCGATGATCTGGGTTTCCTTGGTGACGGGCGTCGTCACCGGCGCATCCGGTTCGATCGCGGCTTCAGCCCGCAGTGCGTCTTTCATGCTGATTTGCGGCACGGCATTCATGAGATCGAACTCCAGTCCAGAATCATTTTGAGACACGACGGATCGTCGAAAGCGACGCGATAGGCACCGGGCGCTTCGCCGGCGTCCTGGCGATGGGTGATGAGGCCATCCAGCGACAGGCGTCCGGATTCAATCAGCGCCCTGGTCGCGACCAGATCGGCCGGCTGCCATTCGGCGGCAACGCGAAACCGGGCTTCGCGCATGAAAGCGGGCGGAAACGCAAACGACAGCCGATCGCTGTAAAAGCCGGCGAGGACGATCTCGCCGCCGGGCGCGATCCGTCCGATCAGCGAGTCCAGAAGGCTCGCATCGCCGCTGACGTCGTAGATGTTCTTGTAATCGCGGCGGGTGTCGTGTTCGGGATCGAGCACGCCATAGCCGATGGCCCCGCCGACGCGCAGCGGATTTTTCTCCCACACCGTTGGCGGCTCGTTCTGGAGCGCGATCGATATGCGGGCCAGCAAGCGCCCAAGCACGCCGTGACCGACGATGCAGTCCGGCGCCGACGCGCCTTTCGCGGCAATGGCGTGATAAGCGGTCGCGGCCAATGCCAGCAGATATGCCGCGCTCGCCGAGTTGCTGCATCGATCGGCACGACGCGTTTGGCCGCCACCACCAGTCGCGACGCGGAGGCGCCGAACAGCCCGCGCACTTCGCCGAAACATTTCGCGCCGGGAACGAAAACATGCTGGCCCGGACGAAGGTCGCTGGAGGATCCGGCCTCGACCACGCGGCCAGCCGACTCATAGCCGGGCACCAGCGGATAGCCCATGCCCGGGAAAGTCGGCATTCGACCCGACCACAACAGCCGCTCGGTGCCTGTGCTGACGCCGCTCCAATCGACATCAACCACGACGTCGTCTGCGCTCGGCGCGGTCAAGGCAAGCCGGTTTAGCTCGACATGCTCTGGCTGCTTCAGGACGACTGCGATGGTCTCCATCGCGCACTCCGATTCTGAACGGCGGAGCTTTACACTCCGACTGTCATGCTATCCTTACGTTTAAGAGTGTCAAGCATGATTAACATATTTATCCGCCAACACGAGCTGTCACGACGCTCGTCAGCATTGGCATTGCCGTTCGGTGCAGCGCGATATCGGCAAAGCCGGCGTCCCCGAGCATTCGCTGCAAGCGCGCGAAACTGCGCGGCCGGCCGCTGCCCATCGCCAGGAGATAAAAGGCGAAATAGGCATCGCCGATCGGCTCGGCGCCGCCGACGCCCGACATCGGCTCGGCGATCAGCAAGGTCCCCTTGTCCGGCAGCGCGCTGCGAATCGCACGCAGCAGCGTCATCACATCGGCATCGTCATGGTCATGGATCACGCGTATCAGCGAGATGATGTCGGCGCCTTCGGGCAGCCGGTCAGTGAAAAAACTGCCGCCGATTGCCACCGCGCGCGAAGACAGCCCCTCGCCGCGAAAGCGCTTGCTGGCCTCATCCGCAACTGCGGGCAAATCGAACAACACGCAACGTAAATTTGGCGCCTGAGCCGCGACAGCACTGAGAAACGCGCCATCGCCACCGCCGACGTCGAGCAGGCAGCGATGAGTGCGGAACGAATAGGCGTGGAGTACCTGCTGCGCGATCATCGGCTGCGAAGCCGACATCAACGCGGTGTATGGAGCGATCGCGTCGTGGGCCAGGGCGGCCGGTTTGGGGCCTCGGGCGTAGGGCCAGTACGACGCCAAGTTCCCCTGCTTCCTGTTCGCCACGCAGCAGCGCACACCGGATCCCGGAGATCGCCATACAGCATGGCGTGATGTTCAATCATGGCGATCACGCCAGGATTGCCCAGCAGTGCCGCACCGAGCGGGCCGAGGCCGTAACGATCACGGCTCCGGCGCTGCGCCAGCTTCAACGACACCGCAGCATCGAGCAGCAGCGTCGTCGACTCCACCGGCAACGACAATCGCGACGAGAGATCGATCGCGCTGGCCGGCCGCTCCGCCAGCAGATCGAACAGCCTCAATCGCACGCAGGCCAGCAGTATCTGGGAATAGACAAAGCCGGCGCAGAGATCGAACAGTGCACCGGCGCGACGCCGCGCAATCGGCCGTGTCAGGGCAAAAGTGCCGGCAAACCGCTGGAAACCCGGATTTTTCAGGATCGAGTCGCGCAGCGACAGCAACCGGTCGGCCAGCGACAGGGCTGGCGATACGGGTTCGGCAGCCGTATCTGATTGGCCGGTCTCCGCATCGCCATGCGCGACCGCAGCCATGATCGCTACGCCGCGAATTGCGCGAGTTTGGCCGGCACCAGCCGCTTGGCCTCCGATAGCATCAGCGATCGTAGTTCGGCGCCATTGGGGCAAGGCGGCATCGCATCGATCGCGCCGCGCACCAGTTCATGCAGCCGGCAGAGCGCACCATCGAGACCGAGTTCGATCACCGCACTTGGACGCCCCAGCACGAGATCCCGTCCGACCGGCTTGCCGATCTCTTCCTCGTCCGCCGCGGCATCGCGAATATCGTCCGCCACCTGATAGGCCTCGCCGAGTTTCTCGCCCACCATTCGCCACGGCTCGGCGTCGGCGCCGGCCGATGCCGCACCCGCCACGGTCGCCGCGGCAAACAATGCGCCGGTCTTGGCGCGATGATAGTGCGCAAGATCGATTTGAGATTCGCATTCCCAAGCCTGGCCCGCGACAATGCCGAACGGCACACCGACCGACTGCGCGACAGTCAAGGTCAACGTGGCCAAACGTTCCGGCGCGCATTGCACCCGTGCCAGGGTCTGAAACGCCAACACGATCAGCGCATCGCCGGCTAACACCGCGAGCGGTTCGCCAAAGGCCTTGTGAACGGACGGCCGCCCTCGCCGAGTTTCGGCGGCGTCGAAACACGGCAGGTCGTCGTGCACCAGCGAAGCACAATGCAACAACTCGAGCGCGGCTGCGGCAGCTTCGGTTGCCCTCGGATGGTCCTCGCCGCACGCGGCAGCCACGCTATGGCACAGCCGGGGCCGCACCCGCGCTCCCCGAGGAAACACCGCATAGCGCATTGCGGCTGCCAGTTTCGGCGGGCATCCCGGAACCTCTGCACGCCCGATCGCCTCGTCCAAGCTACGCTCGATGCGGCTGGTGACATCCATGGCAGGCTCCAGGCTGCGCCAACTTGACGTCAAGTTGACTTGTCATATCGAGTGTAAATAATTATAGACAGGTGTCAATCGACAACGGCGGAGCTTGTGCCGCGCATGCCCAGAGATCGTGTCGTTATCGTTGGCGCAGGCGTTGCGGGGCTGGTGTCCGCTTTCGCACTTGCAGCACGGGGCCTCGATGTCACCGTGCTGGAACGTGCCGCCGCCCCCGGCGGCAAGATGCGGCAGGTCTCGATCGGTTCGTCGCGGATCGACAGCGGGCCGACCGTTTTCACCATGCGGTGGGTGTTCGACGAGTTGTTTGCCGCGGCGGGCAAAACTTTCTCCGATCATGTTCGGCTGACGCCCCTGGAAATTCTTGCGCGCCACGCCTGGGACGACCACAGCAGGCTGGACCTGTTCGCCGACGAAGAGCGCACCATCGATGCGATCGGCGGATTCGCGGGCGCGGCGGACGCTGATGGCTATCGCGCCTTCTGCCGCGACACCCGGCGGATCTACGACATCCTCGAAAAACCGTTCCTGCGCGCGCCACGGCCTAGCATGACCGGATTGCTCGGCGCCGGCGGCCTTCGTGGCCTGATGCAATTGCCGCAGATAAAGCCGTTCTCGTCGATGTGGTCCGCGCTCGGGCAATATTTTCGGGATCCACGGCTGCAGCAATTGTTCGGCCGCTACGCGACCTATTGCGGTTCGTCGCCCTACCTCGCACCCGCCACCTTGATGCTGGTCGCGCATGTCGAGCGTGAGGGTGTCTGGAGCATCGAAGGAGGCATGCAGAGCCTCGCCCAGGCACTGGCGAATGCAGCGAAATCCTTTGGCGCCGCGATCAGTTATGGACAGCACGTCAGCGAAGTGAGCGTCGATTGCGGCCGCGCCAGAGGCGTCCGACTAGCCAGTGGCGAACGGATCGCGGCTGATGCGGTCATCGTGAATGCGGACATTTCGGCAATCGCAGGCGGGTTATTCGGCTCGGCCGCGAGCCGAACTGCCTCGGCGATTTCGCCGCGTGCCCGCTCGCTCTCGGCCATGACATGGAGCCTGGCCGGACAGGCCACCGGCTTCCCGCTCAGCCGCCACAATGTGTTTTTTTCGCGCGACTACCGCGCCGAGTTCGACGACATCTTTCAGCATGACGAGTTGCCCTATGAGCCGACGGTCTATGTCTGCGCCCAGGATCGCGGCAGCGACGGGCCGGCGAACGGCAGCGAAGAGCGGCTTCTGGTGCTCATCAACGCGCCCGCGAATGGCGACCGGCACTCCTACGATGAAACGGAGGTAGAGCAATGCGCGGAGCGGACATTCCAGAATCTGGAGCGGTGCGGGCTGCGGGTTACGCGGCGACCGGAGGCAATGCAGGTCACGACCCCGGCGGATTTCAACCAGATGTTTCCAGCGACGGGCGGCGCCCTCTACGGCCGCCACTCGCACGGCTGGACCGCGTCGTTTCAACGGCCGGGACCGCGAACGCCGATACCGGGCCTGTATCTGGCGGGGGGCAGCATCCATCCGGGGCCGGGCGTGCCGATGGCGGCGCTGTCGGGCCGCGCAGCGGCTTCGAGCCTGCTCGCGGACCTGACTTCGCGCGGGTCGTCCCTCCCAACGGCTATGCGTGGTGGTATGTCGACGCGCTGAGCGACGATGGCCAGAACGGCATCACCATCATCGCGTTCATCGGCAGCGTGTTCTCGCCCTATTACGCGTTTGCGCGCCGGAACGGCGCCGCCGATCCGCTCAATCATTGCGCCGTCAATGTCGCCGTCTATCGCAAGAATGGCCATCGTTGGGCGATGACCGAGCGGCCGCGCGGCGCAATCAGCCGCACCGTCAATTCCTTCAACGTTGGCCCGAGCCGTCTATCGTGGGACGGCGGTTCGCTCATCATCCATATCGACGAGATCACGGTGCCGGTCCCCGGACGGCTGCGTGGCACCGTGCGTGTCGTTCCCACCGCGATTACGCAAAGAGACTTCGTGCTGAACGAAAACGGCAATCATTGCTGGTGGCCGATCGCGCCCTGCGCCCGGGTCCAGGTTGCGCTCGACCACCCGCATCTGCGCTGGCAAGGCGACGGCTATTTCGACATGAACCGTGGAGACGCCCCGCTCGAACAGGGCTTTGTCGATTGGCAATGGGCGCGCGGCACGGTGCGCGACGGAACGGCGATCCTGTACGAAGCGCAGCGCCGCGACGGCAGCCGGATCGGCTTGGCCATGAGCTTCGATCCGCAAGGCCGGATGCGGACATTCGAGCCTCCGCCCGAGGTTTCATTGAAAAGGACGGGATGGCGCGTCGGGCGCAGCGTCCGCAGCGAGGGGCCGGCTGCCGTCGTCAAAAGCCTGGAGGACGCTCCGTTCTACGCGCGCTCGGTCGTATCGGCGAAGTTGCTCGGCGAACCCGTGGCCCTGATGCACGAAAGCCTGTCGCTCAATCGCTTCAAGACGCCCGTCGTGCAGGCGATGCTCCCGTTCCGGATGCCGCGGGCGTGGAAGTGATGGTCATTCCAGGATGCGCCACTTGGGGCAGGCCCGAAATCCTACTCCTTGCGGGGGTTTTGGATTCCGGGCTTGCAGAAGAGCGCGCCCCGGAATGACGAGTCATCAATCAGGTCCCGCCTCTTTCGCCCGCTCCGCCTCCTTTTTCCGGTCGAGCCGGCGCCCGACCAGTTCGAGGATCCCCCAGCACGCCGCGAACATCGCGACGACGAAGAACTCGATGAGGCCGAGATAGTTATCCATGACCGAAACTCCCTCGCCGCCTCGGTTATGCCCAGCTCACCACTGGCGGCATCGAGCTCAGGATGGTCTCGATGTTGCCGCCGGTCTGCAATCCGAACATGGTGCCGCGGTCGTAGAGCAGATTGAACTCGACGTAGAGCCCGCGGCAGGCGAGCTGCTGCGCACGCTCGGCTTCGGTCCAGGGCTCCATCATCCGTTTGCGCACGATCCTCGGATAGACGTCGAGCAGCGCCAGTCCGACATCACGGGTGAAGGAAAAATCCCTGGCAAAGTCGCCGGTGTTGAGGTGGTCGTAGAAGATGCCGCCGACCCCGCGGGCCGTTCCGCGATGGGGAAGAAAGAAATAGTCATCGGCCCAGGCTTTGAATTTATCGTAATAGGCTGGGTCTTGCGCGTCGCAGGCGCGTCGCATCGCCGCGTGAAAAGTCACCGCATCAGGCGCATCCTGATGGCGCTGTTCCGGCAGCATCGGAGTCAGGTCGGCGCCGCCGCCGAACCACCCCTGCGCGGTCGACAAAAAGCGGGTATTCATATGCACCGTTGGCACACGCGGGCTGCGCGGATGCATGATCAGGCTGATGCTGGTCGAGACGTAGTCGAGCTGCACGCCATCACCCGGCAGCGTCTTCGCCATCTCCGGCGTCAGCCGGCCGTTCGCCGAGGACGTATGGATTCCGATCTTTTCAAACAGCCGGCCGCCACTGAGAAAACCCCCGGTGCCCCCGCCACTGCCGGTCGCCCTCTTCCACGGCTTGTAGGTGAACGCGGCTGGGTCACCGGGAAACAAATCAGCCGGCGCTTCCCGCTCGAGCACCTCGACCTCAGCGCAAATCCGATCACGCAGGGATTCGAACCAGGCCCTGGCCTGCGCCCGCCGGGCTTCGGCAAGCTCCGCGATATCCCCGGTGATCGCGTCGGCTGCAGGCATTTCGGCCCCTCATCGAGATCCAGTGCGCTGCAACTGGTCGCGACGCTCCAGTCGCGCAAAGAGATCGATGACCCAGACGACCCGGTCTTCAATGGGCCGCGTCCTCACCTTGGGTGGCCGAAGATCGCGAAGCGGCGTCTCGGCCACGGCATCGACAAGGAATCGGGTCTCGTCGAGCTGGCCGACCGGGCTTAGCTTTCTGGCAGGCGTCCATTCGGTTTCCAGTAAGAGCAGCATTCGCGCCAGAACGGCAAACTTGCGGTTCTTCGACACCACCGCGCGTTTTGAAATGGAATCAAGCCTGCCGCGCTCCAGTTCGCGGCCGATCTCGGCGTAAAGCGCGCGCGCCGCATAAATTCCAGGCCGGCACGCCAGCGGCAAATGCACGATGCCAAACGTGGCGCGGTCATACAAGGCATCGGCGGTATCCAGCAAACTCCGCACGATCGTGGCGATTGCCGGCATAAAGATCGGCTTCTCCAGCCATCGGTCCGGATCGATACCGGCTTCGCGCAGCCATCCCAGCGGCAGGTACAGCCGCCCGGCACGGGCGTCTTCGCCGACGTCGCGGGCGATGTTGGTCAATTGCATGGCCACGCCGAGATCGCAGGCGCGCGCCACGATATCCGGCGCACGTTGGCCCATCACCAATGTCATCATCGCACCGACACTGCCCGCTACCCGCGCTGCATAGGCAGTCAGCTCTTGCAAGGTTTCGTAGCGACGCGCGTCGGCATCCCAGGCAAGGCCCTCCAGCAAGGCTTCCGGCAGCTGGCGCGGAATGGCGAATTTTGCCACAACATCGGCGAAGGCGCGGTCGGCGGCCTGGTCGATCGGCTGGCCGCGATAGGCGCGATCGAGCCGGTCGCGCAGTCGCGCCACCGCGGCCTTGCGATCATCGCCAAGATCGACTGCATCATCGGCCAGCCGGCAGAACGCATACAAAGCGATGGCCGGGTCCGCCACGCTTCTTGGCAAGACTTTTGATGCCGCATGAAAGGTGCGCGAGCCTCCTTTAAGCAGCGCGCGGCAGGCAGCGATGTCTTTGGCATCGAGGCGTATCGTCATGCGGTCTCCAAATCAGGACGTGAATGATGTCGAGCATCGGGCACCAGCGAATCGAGCACGCGCGCTGAAGACAGCACACCAGGCAGGCCCGCCCCCGGATGGGTTCCGGCACCGACCAGATACAAATCGGCGATGTCTTCACTCTTGTTGTGCGGACGAAACCAGGCGCTTTGGGTCAGGATCGGCTCCAACCCGAATGCGGCGCCGCGGAACGACAACAGCCGATCCTGAAAATCCTGCGGCGTCAGGATGCGCGAACTGACGATATGCTTGTCCAGACCGGGCAAAAGGGTCTTGCCGAGTTCATGCGCGATCGCGCGCCGATATCTTTCAGCGGTCACGCTCCAATCGGTGCCGCTTTGCAGATGCGGCACCGGCGACAGCACATAAAACGCGTCGCAGCCGTCGGGCGCGAGCGAAGGATCTGTCGCGGTCGGACGATGCAGATACAGGCTGAAATCGTCCGCCAGAATCTTGCGTTCGAAGATATCCGTCAGCAGTTCCTTGTAGCGCGGCCCGAGCAAAATGGTGTGGTGCGGCACGTCAGGATATTTGCGGCTCGTGCCGAAATACCAGACGAACAGGCTCATCGAATATCGCGCACGCTCGATGCGCTTGTCGGTCCAGCGCGATCGCGTCGCCGGCGGCAGCAGATGGCGATAGGTCCAGGCCGGAGTCGGCATTGGACACCACGAGATCGGCCGCAACGATCTCTCCGGAGGCCAGCCGTACGCCGCGCGCCGCGCCGTCCTTGACGAGGATCTCGCGGACCTCCTGATTGCAACGGACTCGGCCGCCCTGCCCTTCGATCAACTTGACCAGCCCTTCGACCAGCCGCCCGGTGCCACCGAGCGCAAAATGCACGCCCCAGCGCCGCTCCAGAAACGCGATCAGGCAATAGATCGAACTGGCGGTGAAGGGATTGCCGCCGATCAAGAGCGGATGGAAGCTGAACACAATGCGCAGGCGCGGATCGCGAAAGAATTTCGATACCAGACCGAAAACGCTGCGATAGCTCGACAGCCGGATCATTTCCGGCGCGATCTTCGCCATGTCGGTCCATTTGCTGAACGGCAACGTCGCCCAGCTGCTCGAAGCCGACCTTGAAAATCGCCTCGCTGGCTTTCATGTAGGCGTCGTAGCCGCCGACGTCCCCGGGCGAAAACCGCGCGATCTCCGCGCGCATCGCGCCGGCGTCGCCGGAGTAATCGAAATGCGAGCCGTCCTGAAAACGGATGCGATAGAACGGCGACACCGGCACCAGCGTCACGTCGTCGGACATCTTGCGTCCGCACAGTTTCCACAATTCCTCGAACAGAAACGGCGCGGTGACGATGGTCGGCCCGGCATCGAACGTGAAGCCGTCCTGGCGGTAGACGTAAGCGCGGCCACCGGGCGCATCGAGTTTTTCCAGCACGGTGACGCGATAGCCTTTGGCGCCGAGCCGAACCGCGGCGGCCAATCCGCCAAAGCCGCTGCCGATCACCACCGCATGCGGCTGGCGATCATGCGGCATTCGCCGCCGTTGATCTCGTCGGGTCTGGGATCGAGCATGGGCGTCACTGTAATTATTTATTGACAGTTGCCTAGCCCATCGGTGTACATTTCAATTTACATATTTTGCGCCGCTTGGTCGGCATGCTGTTCGCGCGCGCGTATCTCAGGATGAGATCCGCGATCAGTTGCGGCTGCTCTTCATGCGCGAGATGGCCGAGCGACGGCACGCGCTCGATGATCGCTTCGCGGCAAAATCTCCCTGAACCTGTTGCGCGACGACGGGCGAGATCGACCGGTCGTTGGCGGCAGCCACCAGCACCAGCGTCGGCGCCAATCGCGGCAGATCGTGCAGCAGCGGCTCGAGCTTCCAGTTCGCCATCATGCGCAGCGCCGCAGCGACATGCGCCGGGCTGCGCACCAGCTTGCGATAGTGCGCGATGCCCCTGGTCATCGATGGTCGATCCGGTGTTGGCGATCAACCGCTCGACCGCGCCGGGGTTCGAGGCCTGCCAGGCAAACAGCCGCGGCACCAGCGGATTGACGCACCAGCAATTTCGCCAGCGGCGACAGCAGATGATTGGCGACGCCGCCGAACGGCATGAAGGCGCCGTTGAGGCTGACCAGCAGCCGCGGCGCGATTTTGCCGTCGAGGCACATGCGCGCCAGGATCGCCGCGCCCGCCGAATGCCCGACGGCGATCTCCGGCTTGACGCCGATCGCGTCGAGTAAGCCGGCTGACATCCGCCGCCATGCCCGGCAACGACAGACGGTGCGACGGCGGCGATTGCGTGAAGCCGTGCCCGGGCAAATCAGGCGCGATCACGTCGAAATGCTGCGCCAGCAGCGGCAATAACGCGCGCCATGAATGGGTCGCCGCGCCGGTACCGTGAATCAGCAGCAGCGGCGGCCCCTCGCCCATCCGCTGCACATGCCAGCGAATGCCGGCGGCCTCGACGAACCGGCTGGCGTTCACGGTTGGGCCAGTCCGAACCATCCCTGCTCCAGACGAGATCGGACATCGTCTATGCGGGCGATGGCGATGGAACGCCGGCAAGGAAGGCATCATAAGCCGCGATGAAATCGGCCTGGCACCTCGAAATGCGGCATCGCGCCGGTCGGAAACACCTGGATGGTCCAGTTGGCGCGGCCCTCGACCTGCGTCTTGTTGGAGTAGTCGACAAAATCGCCGCGCACGCCGTGGCTCATCCACACCGGCAAGGTCAGCGAATGATAGATCTTCGGAGATGCCTTCGCTGAACAGAAATCCGGAAACGAAATAATACGGCGCGTGCTGGGCGCCGGGCTGGTGCGTGGTCAGATAGTCGTATTCCAGCAGGCCCTCGTCGATATCGCGCGAGCCCCAGGTCTTGTTGAGAAAATAGCGGATGCTCCTGCGGCTGGTGAGCAGCCGGAAAAAGCCTTCGCTCCAGAGCGGAAATTCCAGAAACGCGTGCAACCACGGCATGCCGCGCGTGCCGTCGCGCCATTTCGTGGTTCGCGTCGCGGCTGCGAAAGCCGGTGGGACTGACCAGCGCAGCGCTGCGAAACGCCAGCGGCATTTCGGTGACCGCGCGGGCGAGAAATTCCGACGACAGCGACACCGCCAGCGCATCGATCGGGCCGCGGCCATGGACATTCTGGATTTCGCGCACCACGATCAGGATCGCATCCGTCATCATGCGCACGCTGTATTCGCGCTTGGCTGCGCTCGGAGTGGCCGAAGCCCGGGAAGTTCCAGCGCATAGACCGTGCGGCTCTGGCGATAGTGCTCATAGAGCGGCTGGATTTCGTAGGCCGAGCCGGCGGCGTTGATGCTGTGAATCAACAGCAGCGGCGGCAATTTGCTTTCGGCCTGCGGGACCGGCCGAATAGTAGGTCAGCCGGCCGACCGCGCTCGCGATCTCGTGTCGCTGACCGGACACCGGCGCGGGCAACTCATCGGCATTGCGCATTGCAACGCGCTGGCGGCCGGGGCAGCAGCATTCATCGCAACATCCTTTTTCGCACCCAATCCGCATCCCGCCGTGGCCAAGACCGTAGCAGCAGTGTATCAGGAACGACAATGATACTTGTCGATCAACAATGGAAACGACGCTTGACACAGAATCCGACCGTCAAACCCTTTCTTGAAGTGCTGTCCGGCCACCGGCAGCCGGTGCCGCCGCTCTGGATGATGCGGCAGGCCGGGCGCTATTTGCCGGAGTATCGCGAAGTCCGCGCCAAGGCCGGCGGCTTCCTCGATCTGTGCTTCACGCCCGAATTCGCCGCCGAAGTGACGCTGCAGCCGATCCGCCGCTTCAACTTCGACGCCGCGATCATCTTCTCCGACATTCTGGTAATCCCCTACGCGCTCGGCCGCTCGGTGCGGTTCGAGGTCGGCGAAGGCCCGCGGCTCGATCCGCTGGATACGCCCGACAAGGTCGGCACGCTTGTCGGCAAAAGCCGACATTCGCAAGCTCGAACCGGTGTTCGAGGCGCTTGCGCCGGGTGCGGCGCGAACTCGATCCGAAGATCGCGCTTGATCGGATTCTGCGGCGCGCCATGGACGGTTGCGACCTATATGGTGGCCGGACAAGGCACGCCGGATCAGGCGCCGGCGCGGCATGATGGCCTATCGCCATCCCGAAGCCTTCGCGAAAATCATCGACGTCGATCGTCGAGAACTCGATTCACCTATCTGCTCGGACAGCTCAAAGCCGGCGCCGACGTGCTGCAGATCTTCGACACCTGGGCCGGCGTATTGCCGCCGCGCGAATTCCAGCGCTGGTCGATCGAGCCGACCAAGCGCATTGTCGAAGGCGTGCGCAAGCAGGTGCCCGACGCAAAGATCATCGGCTTTCCGCGCGGCGCCGGCGCGCTGCTGCCGGCCTATGTCGAGGCAACCGGCGTCGATGCCGTCAGCATCGACTGGGCGACCGAACCGTCGCTGATCCGCGAGAAGGTACAAAACCGCGTCGCGGTGCAGGGCAATCTCGATCCGCTGGCGCTGATCGCCGGCGGCGCCGCGCTCGATCGAGTCGATCGACGACGTGCTGGCGAACTACGCCGCGGGACGGCTGATCTTCAACCTCGGCCACGGCATTCAGCCGGAAACCCCGATCGCGCATGTCGAGCAGATGGTGAAACGGGTACGGGCCTATCAGCGGCTGAGCTAGTCCGATGCTCGCGCGCACCGCGTTCGACAACGCCGCGGCATCGGCATGCGGCAGCGGCAGATAGCGCGCGCCCATTTCCCTGGCGAATTGTTCGGCCGAGCGGACCCGGCCGCGGCGACGTATCGACCAGCACCGCCGCGATCCCGGCGGCGCGCAATTGCCGCGCGGCGCTCATCGCATCCTCCTCCGCACGCGGCCGCCCCTGCGCGCCGTCGCGCGCGATATTGGCGCGGCCATCGGTCAGCAAGATCACGGTCGGCGTCTGCCCCTTGCGCCGAATGAGATCAGCCAGCGCAAACGCCGCATCGAGCCCGGCCGCCAGCGGCGTGCCGCCGCCGCCGGGCAAGCCCGCGAGGCTGCGCTTGGCGCGCGCCAGCGAGCGCGTCGGCGGCAACAGCAATTCCGCGGCATTGCCGCGAAACGCGATCAGCGCCACCTGATCGCGGCGGATGTAACAATCGGCCAACAGCAATTCGACCGCGCCCTTGGCCTCGGCGAGCCGATGCAGCGCCGCCGAACCGGACGCATCGACCACGAAGATCGTGGTGGTCTCGCTGCGCTGCTTGAAGCGTGCGATCCGGAAATCATCCTTGCGAATGAGAATGCGCGGCTGCGCAGAAGCGACGCATTGGCCGCTTCGCGCCGCCGCAGCGGCTGCCATGGCGCCGCCGCGCGCAGGGTTTCGATCACGATTGAGCTTGGCGCCCGCACGCAATTCGCCGCGCAGCACGCCGTTGGGACGGCCGCGTGTGCCGTGCTTCTGCAGCGCGCCGGCCTTGCCCGACGAACGGCTACGCGCATCCGGACCAGTGATCCCGCGCGCATCGCCGCCAGGACGTCGGGCGGAATCGCGGCCTGCACGGCGGCCAGGATCACTTCGTCCAGCGCACGATCGATATCTGGCATCTGTTCGTCGAGCGCCTTCGCTATCCGCCTCATTTTCGGCCGGTTCCGGCGGCGGCTGGTCGCCGGTTCAGGCGCTTGCGGAAGACTCAAGCGCGCGCGGCGCCAGCACCAGACGCGCGGCCATCGCAATGTCTTCCTGCTCGACCACAGCATGTTCCGCGAGCGCGGCACTGGCGCAGGCAACGCGGATCGCCAGCAGCGGCGCGCGCAACGAGACGATGCCGAGCGCCGCCGCCGCGGTGCACAGCGCCTCGATCTGGTCGGCTTCGGCTTTCAGGGATGGCAACCGATCGCGCGCCGACAGCGATCTCGCGGGCCTCGATACGAACTCTTCGGCATCCCGCGATCGAGATCTCGTTGAGATCGAGATAAAATGCCAGGCGATCGCGCAGCGACGCCGGCGCGAACTCATCTTCCAGCCCTTCATCCAGCGCGACCACGCCGAAACGCGCCGGCATCCGCAGCGAAAGCCCATCGCGCTCGACGATGGTTTCCCGCGCATCCATCGCGGCGGTGACATGCACTGTGGTTGCCGACGACAATCGCTCCGCCATCGCCAGCATCAAGACGCCGCCATCGGCTTCCGCGAGCAGCCCGCGCTCGGCGACCGGCCGGCCCGCAAGCAACGTCGCGTTGAGATCGAGGCCGCCGAGCAGCCGGCCATCGGCGATATGCAGCGGCAGATGCTTCATGGATTGCGACGCCGGTAATGCCGCGCGAAGCATCGCCAGCCAGCGATCCCGCACCGGGCCCGGCGCGCGACCGCAATAAGAATGCCGCCGGTGCCGAACGGATCGACGGCGAATAATTGCGCCGCCACGATCGCATCCAGCCAGGCGGACGCGCCGGTCATCCCAGCACTTCCGATATCGCGCGATCGACCCGCACCGAGGAGCCGGCATCGTCGAGCGGATTGCGACGCAAACGATGGCGCAGCGCCGGCGGCGCAATCCGGCGCAAATGATCGTCGGTGACGGCCTTGGCCGATTCGAGCGCCGCCAGCGCCCGCGCCGCGCGCATCAGGGTCAACTCGCCGCGCAGGCCGTCGGTGCCCAGCGCCATGCAGAGCTTCGCCGCACGCTCCAGCGCGGCGTCGGATACCGAGACCGACGGGCAGCTTCTCGCGCGCCGACGATGATCTTCTTGCGCAGCTTGGTCTCGTCCTTGGCCCATTTCGCGACAAAGGCGGCGGGATCGTTCTCGAACTCATCGCGGCGGCGCACCACCTCGATGCCGGCTAGGCAGATCGTCGGGCGTCTTGACCTCGACCGACAGGCCGAACCGATCCAGCAATTGCGGGCGCAACTCGCCTTCCTCCGGATTGCCGGTGCCGACCAGCACGAACCGCGCGGGATGCCGGATGCTCAAGCCTTCGCGCTCGACGACATTTTCGCCTGACGCCGCGACATCGAGCAGGAGATCGACCAGATGATCTTCCAGCAGATTGGCTTCGTCGATGTAAAGAAAGCCGCGATGCGCCCGCGCCAGCAGGCCGGGCTCGAATGCCTTCTCGCCACGCGCCAGCGCGCGTTCCAGATCGAGCGCGCCGACCACGCGATCTTCGGTTGCGCCAAGCGGCAGATCGACCACCGGCACCGGGACTTGCGTCGATTTCAACGCGCCCTTCGCGGCGCGCGCGCGGCACTCGTCGCAGAATTCTGCCGGTCTGTCCGGATCGCAATTGTAGCGGCAGCCGGCGACGACTTTCATCTTCGGCAGCAATCGCCGCCAAGGCGCGGACAGCGGTGGATTTTCCGGAGCCGCGATCGCCGAACGCCAGCACGCCGCCGACCTTGGGATCGACGGCGGCGATCAACAGCGCGAGCTTCATCTCGTCCTGGCCGACGATGGCGGAGAATGGAAATGCTGTGGCCAAAAGTCTTACCCCGCAAAAGCTTAACGTGCGAAAGAAGCGAGCGGAGGGTAGAATTTGCCACCGCCCCGCGCAAACGGACGCGTGTGTGCGGTGCAAACATCGCATGCCTGACGCACCGGCACGTCAGATATACGAGCGAACCTTGGAAGGTTTCACGGCCGGCTGAAAGCGGGGCGACCGCCCCAAGGATTGCGATGATCGTGCGATCATGATTGCGCGCCTGATTTTTTGCTGATTTGATTCGGCAATGAATAATCCGAGACGCTTGGAAACGTTACCGGGACAGGAATCGGTCTGGGACTATCCGCGCCCGCCGCGGCTGGAAAAGGTTGGGATCCGCCTGCGTGTGATCCTTAACCGCCAAACGATTGCCGACACGACTTCAGGCCATCGTGTGCTGGAGACCAGTCACCCCCCGGTCTATTACATACAGCCTGTCGATATCGATCAACGATATCTGCGGGCTGCATCGGGCACTTCATGGTGCGAGTTCAAGGGCCTTGCAAAATACTGGTCGCTTGATGTCGACGGCCGACAAGCTGAGAACGCGGCGTGGAGCTATCCGAACCCGTCCCCCGCATTTGCCGCCATCGCGGGTCATCTCGCGTTTTACGCGTCACGCGTCGACGAATGCTGGGTCGATGACGAGCGCGTCCAGCCACAGCAGGGCGACTTCTACGGTGGCTGGATTACTTCGCG
Source organism: uncultured Alphaproteobacteria bacterium (assembly GCA_963845435.1). Classification (GTDB taxonomy): domain Bacteria; phylum Pseudomonadota; class Alphaproteobacteria; order Rhizobiales; family Xanthobacteraceae; genus Bradyrhizobium. Next base: position 32,092 of record CAWJSD010000013.1, on the reverse strand, counting down.
CATCGTCGGCCCCTTCAAAGGCGCCGCCGGAACCCAAGGATGGTGAACGGCGGCACCACACCATTGGTGTGGGCGCCGCAACTCCGATATATCGTACGGGACGAACACATCGTGCCGAGATCAGGCTCTACTTCGGCTGCGTATTCGAGCCGTTGTCGGCGCCGACACCGGTGTCGGTCGAGGTCGGTGCCGCCCGAGGATCGGGCGCGGGATTGACGGGCTGATACGGCTTCGGCGCGTTGGCCGTTCCGGCGGGCTGGGCCATGCCCTGCGACATGCCGGTGGTCTGGCCAACCGGCGTTGTCATCTGAGCAGTCTCGACCCGCGACTTGCCGGCATATCCAGTCGCCAGCAAACCCATCACCGCAAGCGCGATAACGGCGAAACCGATCAATTCCGGGCCTGCGCCATTCGGTGTTGAGCCAATTCGGGAATTATTGCCTTCCAATGCTTCGGCGGCGATCTCCCGATTGGTTCGCGACCGTAGGAAGAAGATGAACGCGCCGGCAATGATGAAAGTCGTTGCTGCGAGTGTGAAGAACATCAGCCAACTGATGGGATTATCGCCTTGCATGTGAGCCTCCGATTGTACAACTCACATGACAATCGAGCCGCCGAAAGATTGTTCCTAATTGGAGGGGGGAGTGTCGATCCCGGCTAAGATTTGACGCAAATAGCCAGAATTGCTGGGATATCTCCGGAACACCTCGCGTCAGCATTCACAGAAGCTACCCAGGTTCATCGATCAACACCGAAACCAATCACGCCAAGTGTGTAAACAATAGTTGACACATCGAGTGTCCTGATAAAACTTAGCATGGTTTCCGACCAGAGCGGGTCACCGGTCATGACACCCATTGCAGCCGTAGGGCTGACGTCTGATGAGCTTGGGCAACTGTTGCTGCGGATGTCCGACAAGGACGAAGCGGCCTTTGAGCAACTCTATGTGGCTACGCGGCGCAAGCTGTTCTCCACCGTTCGTCTTCTGGTCAAGCGGCGTCATCTCGCGGAAGAGATCGTGCAGGAAGCCTATGTGCGCATCTGGCTGAACGCTGGTTCCTATCGCCCATCCCTGGGGACGCCGATGGTCTGGATGATCACGATTGCTCGAAACCTTGCAATCGACATCGCGAGAAGGTCGAGGCGGGAAGTGTATGCCGACGATTCGGTTCTGGCTGCGGCCGTGGATGAAAGTCCCACGGCGCTTGAAATCATCGAGATCCGCGAAGCGCAGACCGATGCGATCAATCATCAGCGAGGCATCTTCGCAGCCCTACATGCGCTCGATCCGACCAAGCGCCATCTGGTCGTTGCGGCTTATCTCTATGGAGAAAGCCGGGACCGGCTTTCGAAGCACTACGGCGTACCGGTGAACACCATCAAAACCTGGCTTAGACGCGCATTGCTGGAGGTACGGGCTGGGCTGCAAGACAACGTTACTTCGGCCACCCCGCCGCCGATCGGTCTCAGAGATTCGTCCGTCATCACTGCTTGAGCAATTAGACCATGCGGCGATTGATCAAGTTCCTGCACACCATGGGTGCGATCGGGCTGATGGGCGCGATGGCCTGCCTGCTCGTATTGCTCGGCGTGACCCCAGCCCCCGCATCGATTTCGGAATACGCAGTGATGCGCGCGGCGATGGGCGCGATCGCAAACCTCATATTCCTGCCGTCGCTGGCACTCACATTGATCGCCGGCTTGCTGGCGATGGCCGTCAACCGCGGCTATCACAACGCAGGCTGGGCGTGGGTGAAGCTTTTTTCCGGACTTCTGGTTTTCGAATGGGGCTTGGCGTCGATCCAGGCTCCCATGCAACAGGAGGCGGAACTGAGCGCCCGGGTCATGGCGCATGAAATAGACGCCGCCGGTCTGGGCACCTCGCTGAACGCGGAATGGAATTCACTCTGGATCATGCTGACGGTAGCAATCGCGAATGTGATCCTCGGCATTTGGCGACCGCGGCTGACGCGACTTCCGGATTGAAAGCGCGAGATCAGGCCAAATTGGTCCGCCGATCGTCGATGTAACGGGCAAAACTTCCGAGACCACCACAACCGACATTTTCCAATAGCTAGTCGGGACCGACGCACACCTTTCACAGGCGGCCGGGAACAAACGAAGCTACCAAGGCTTAGCCCTGTGCAATCATCATAATCGCGAGACATGCCCCATGGTCACTTTGCCAGTCAATCGCGCTATGCGCATTTACGCCACGCTCGCTCACCGATCAGAAGCATCGGGAACCCGCGAGCGACTGACAAAATTTCTGCTGAAAAAATATGTCGAAGGCGAAAGGGACCGCAATCGTTTGACGGTCGAAGGTCTTTCATATCTTCGCGGCCTGGACCGGCAGAAAGGGTCGCAGGGCTGAGCCTGCATTTCGGCGAACAAATCCCAACAGACGAACTGAGTCGGGTTTATGGGGTTGAGTTGAGCGATGATATAACCCAACCCACGCCCACAGGATTGACTCGCACGGGGCCGCTGTCGCTCAACAGAACATGCGATCCGACCTCCCCATCAACCTTCACCAGGGTCAAATCGGTCTCGGGTTTCCAGCCGAGCGTGACGTCGAGGTCTCCCGGAAAAACCTGCCATCGCGAGCCGTCCTCCAGCTCCACGATGTGACTTTCCGAATGCGAGCGAATCTTCATCGCCGATAGCAGCGTGTTGGGAAAAGCCAAGCGCTCACTTTTGGCCAGGCGCCTGAGCGTTGGCGTTGGGATCCGGCTTGTTGGCTTCGTGGTGGCCGACCGCGCAACCCGCCGCGGCGCCCAGCTTTCCGTGGCCCGCCATATGGCCGGCAACGCCACCGACGATTGCTCCCTTGATGCAACCCTTGGCATCGGCGCCTGTGATCGACGCCACCGAAATCGCTGCTACGCAAGCTGCCGCCAAGATCATTTTCATGAAGGGATTCTCCGGGTACGAGGTCCGGGGATAATGCCGCCATCGCGTCCCGGTTCCGGGAAGAGTTCAATGCTCGCTGCGATTATGACAGGTCGCTGGCTGGGGCATCCCGCCGATCCAAGAATCACCACGGCGTCGTAGCAGCGGTTCCAAATCCCCCGAAACGTAGGAGATCGCGTGTAAGCCTATTAACCGGAATTGCAGTTTTTCATCGCCGCGCTTCCAACATTGACAGCCCCACGGAACCAATTGGCGGCATCGAAGTTATTACTCTCGGGCAAATTCCAGAAGTTGGGATGTCAAACCGAAAGCCATTATCCCCTTGCTTTGGCGTCCGTCAAACACTTGTATGGCGCCGTCAAAACGCAACGACGCTGAGATTCGACCACAGGTTGGAGACTGCCTATGAGTGATTTGGCTTCCGGCGTCCCTTCAAACGGTCGCGCCGCCAAGGGCAAATCTTCCTCAAACCTTCAACCGCCTCCGCTCCAGGACTTGCTGCACGCGCTTCAATCGATGCGAAGCGGCGATTTCTCGGTGCGCATGACCGGCGACCACGTCGGAATTGAAGGCAAAATTGCCGATACTTTTAACGAGATTGTTGCCGCGAATCAGCGCATGGCGCAGCAGCTCGAGCGCGTGGGCCAGGTTGTCGGCCGTGAGGGAAAAACCCGGCAGCGGGTGAAGTTTGACCTGGCCAGCGGGTCGTGGGCCGATATGGAGGAGTCGGTCAATACCCTGATCGACGATCTGCTCTGGCCAACCCGCGAAGTGACCCGCGCGGTCGCCGCGGTTGCGCAAGGCGACCTGCTGCAGACCGTGCAACTGGACGTCGACGGGCGGCCTCTGGGTGGCGAGTTCCTTCAGTCGGCGACCATCGTCAACACGATGATCAAGCAGTTGAGCGTGTTCACCTCGGAAGTGACCCGCGTCGCGCGAGAGGTTGGTACCGAAGGCAAGCTTGGCGGTCAGGCGCAGGTTCCCGAAGTGACGGGCGTCTGGAAGGATTTGACCGAAAGCGTGAACTCGATGGCCAACAACCTCACCGGCCAGGTTCGCAACATCGCTGAAGTCACGATCGCCGTCGCCAATGGCGACTTGTCGAAAAAGATTACGGTCGATGTGCGTGGCGAGATCCTTCAGTTGAAGGAAGCCATCAACACCATGGTCGACCAATTGCGCTCCTTCGCCTCCGAGGTAACGCGCGTTGCCCGCGAAGTCGGCACCGACGGCAAGCTCGGCGGACAGGCTATCGTGCCCGGCGTTGCCGGGACCTGGAAGGATCTCACGGACTCCGTGAACGCCATGTGCGGCAACCTGACCGCGCAGGTCCGCAATATTGCCAACGTGACCACCGCCGTGGCGCGCGGCGACCTCTCCCGAAAAATCACCGTCGACGTCCGCGGCGAGATTCTCGAGCTGAAGGACACCATCAATACGATGGTCGACCAGTTGAACTCGTTTGCGTCCGAGGTGACGCGCGTCGCGCGCGAAGTCGGCACCGAAGGCAAATTGGGCGGTCAAGCCCAGGTCCCCGGCGTCGCCGGTACCTGGAAAGACCTCACCGACAACGTCAATTTCATGGCCTCGAACCTGACCGCGCAGGTTCGCAACATTGCCGACGTCGCGACCGCGATCGCGGGCGGCGACCTGTCGAAAAAGATCACGGTGAACGTCTCCGGCGAGATCCTTCAGCTCAAGGAAACGCTCAACACGATGGTGGACCAGCTCAACGCCTTCGCCGGCGAAGTGACGCGCGTCGCGCGCGAGGTCGGCACCGACGGGCGGCTCGGTGGCCAGGCCAACGTGCTCGGCGTCGCCGGCACCTGGAAGGACTTGACCGAGAGCGTCAACTCGATGGCCAGCAACCTGACCGCGCAGGTTCGAAACATCGCGGAAGTGACCACGGCCGTCGCCGGCGGCGACCTGTCCAAGAAAATCACCGTCGACGTCCGCGGCGAAATCCTCGAGTTGAAAGACACCATCAACACCATGGTGGACCAGCTCAACGCCTTTGCCGGTGAAGTGACGCGTGTGGCGCGCGAGGTCGGCACCGAGGGCAAGCTCGGTGGACAGGCGGTCGTGCGCGGTGTCGGCGGCACCTGGAAAGATCTGACCGACAGCGTCAACTCGATGGCGAGCAACCTGACCGGCCAGGTCCGAAACATCGCCGAAGTGGCGACCGCGGTCGCCAAGGGCGACCTGTCCAAGAAGATCACGGTGAACGTCTCGGGCGAAATCCTTCAATTGAAGGAAACGCTCAATACCATGGTCGACCAGCTCAACGCCTTCGCCGGCGAAGTGACGCGCGTGGCGCGCGAGGTCGGCACCGACGGCAAGCTCGGCGGTCAGGCCGAGGTGCCCGGGGTCGCCGGCACCTGGAAGGACCTCACCGATAGCGTCAACTCGATGGCAGGCAACCTGACGGCGCAGGTCCGCAACATCGCCGAAGTCGCCACCGCGATCGCCGGCGGCGACCTCTCGCGCAAGATCACGGTGGACGTGCGCGGCGAGATCCTGCAGCTCAAGGAAACGCTGAACACGATGGTCGACCAGCTCAACCGGTTCGCCGGCGAGGTGACGCGCGTCGCGCGCGAGGTCGGCACCGAAGGCCGGCTCGGCGGCCAGGCCAACGTGCCCGGCGTCGCCGGCACCTGGAAGGACCTCACCGACAACGTCAACTCGATGGCCGGCAATCTGACCGGCCAGGTCCGCAACATCGCCGAGGTCACCACGGCGGTGGCCAAGGGCGACCTCTCCAAGAAAATCACGGTCGACGTCAAGGGCGAGATCCTCGAACTGAAGAACACCGTCAACACGATGGTCGATCAGTTGAACGCCTTCGCGTCCGAAGTGACGCGCGTGGCGCGCGAAGTCGGCACCGAAGGCAAGCTCGGCGGCCAGGCCGAAGTTCCTGAGGTCGCCGGCACCTGGAAGGATCTGACCGACAACGTCAACTTCATGGCGTCGAACCTGACCGCGCAGGTGCGCAACATCGCCGAAGTGGCGACCGCGATCGCGGGCGGCGATCTGTCCAAGAAGATCACGGTCGACGTGCGCGGCGAAATTCTGCTGCTCAAGGACACCTTGAACACGATGGTCGAGCAGTTGCGCTCGTTCGCGGCGGAAGTCACCCGCGTGGCCCGCGAAGTCGGCACCGAGGGACGCCTCGGCGGCCAGGCGGTGGTGCCCGGCGTCGGCGGCACCTGGAAAGACCTGACCGACAACGTCAACCTGCTGGCGGCGAATTTGACCACGCAGGTCCGCAACATCGCCGAAGTGACGACCGCCGTCGCACGCGGCGACCTGTCGCGCAAGATCACGGTCGACGTCAAGGGCGAGATTCTCGAACTGAAAAACACCATCAATACGATGGTCGATCAGTTGAACGCCTTCGCCGGTGAAGTGACCCGCGTCGCGCGCGAGGTCGGCACCGAGGGCAAGCTGGGCGGCCAGGCCCAGGTGCCCGGCGTCGCCGGTACCTGGAAGGACCTCACCGACACCGTGAACTTCATGGCCGCCAACCTGACCGAGCAGGTCCGCGGCATCGTCAAGGTCGTGACCGCGGTCGCCAACGGCGATCTGAAGCAGAACCTGACCGTGAAATCGAAGGGCGAAGTCGCCGCCCTCGCCGATACCATCAACAATATGACGGAAACGCTGGCCACGTTTGCCGATCAGGTCACCAGCGTCGCGCGCGAGGTCGGCGTGGAAGGCCGTCTGGGCGGACAGGCCAATGTGCCGGGCGCCGCGGGTACCTGGAAAGACCTGACCGGCAACGTCAACCTGCTCGCCGCCAATCTGACGTCCCAGGTCCGCGCCATCGCCGAGGTGGCGACCGCGGTGACCAAAGGCGACCTCACCCGCTCGATCCAGGTCGATGCGCGTGGCGAAGTGGCCGAGCTCAAAGACAACATCAACACCATGATCGGCAATCTCAAGCTGACCACGGACGTGAACACCGAGCAGGATTGGCTGAAAACCAATCTGGCCAGGTTCACCAACATGCTTCAGGGCCAGCGCGATCTCACGACGGTCGGACGGATGCTGCTGACCGAATTGACCCCGCTGGTGAACGCCCATATGGGGGTGATCTACCGGGTCGAGAACGAAGACAACGCGCAGCTGCGGCTGCTATCGGCGCATGCCGGCGACGCGGCCAACCCTCACCCGCAAGTCGTCAAGCTGGGCGAAGGTCTGATAGGTCAGTGCGCGATGGACAAGCGCCCGCGCTTGGTGTCCGACATTCCTACCGATGCGATCCCGATCAATTCCGCGTTGCTCAGGGTTTCCCCAAAGAACCTGGTCGTGCTGCCGGTCCTGTTCGAAAATCAGGTCAAGGCCGTCATCGAGCTGTCCTCGATCGGATCGTTCACGGCGTCCCAGATGACCTTCCTGGAGCAGCTCACCGACAGCATCGGCATCGTGCTGAACAGCATCGAGGCGACGATGCAGACCGAGGGCCTGCTGCAGCAGTCGCAGCAATTGGCCGGCGAATTGCAGACGCAGCAGAAGGAGCTGCAGCAGACCAACGAACAGCTCGAGCAGAAGGCCCAGCAGCTCGCCGAGCGCAACGTCGAGGTGGAACGAAAAAACCAGGAAATCGAACAAGCCCGTCGCGCGCTCGAGGAAAAGGCGACCGAACTTTCTCTGACCTCGAAATACAAGTCCGAATTCCTCGCCAACATGTCGCACGAGCTGCGTACGCCGCTCAACAGCATTCTCATTCTCGGCCAGCAACTCACCGAAAATCCGGACGGCAATCTCTCCGGCAAGCAGGTCGAGTTCGCGCGGACCATCCATGGCGCCGGCACCGACCTGCTCAATCTGATCAGCGACATTCTCGACCTGTCGAAGATCGAATCCGGCACCGTCACCGTCGAGGCGGAAGAAATCCTGACATCAAGCCTGCTCGAAACCGTGGGACGGCCGTTCCGTCACGAAGCGGAAAACCGGCATCTGTCGTTCGACGTCAATGTCGATGCCAATCTCGCCCGCAGCATGGTGACCGACTCGAAGCGCCTGCAGCAGGTGCTGAAAAATCTGCTCTCGAATGCCTTCAAGTTCACGGCGGAAGGCGGCGTACGGATGAATGTCGCTGCGGCTCTCGGCGGCTGGAGCGCCGAACATCCGATCCTGAATCATGCCGCGGCCGTGGTCGCGTTCGAAGTGTCCGACACCGGCATCGGAATCCCGCTGGACAAGCAGAAACTGATCTTCGAGGCATTTCAGCAGGCGGACGCGGGCACCAGCCGCAAATACGGCGGCACCGGCCTTGGCCTCGCCATCAGCCGTGAACTCGCAGGCCTGCTCGGTGGCGAGATCCATCTGCGCAGCACGCCGGGCAAAGGCAGCAGCTTTACGCTCTATCTGCCGCTGAAATATTCCGGACCGACCGTGGCGCCGCGCGCCCCGGTTTCCTCACCCTATTCGACCACGCCGGCGCTGCAGGTCGCCGCGCAGGATCGGATCATCGAGCAATTGCCGGATGATCGGCTGAATTTAGAGCCGGGCGATACCATCCTTCTGATCGTCGAGGACGATCCGCATTACGCGCGGGTGCTGATCGATCTGGCCCGCGACAAGGGTTTCAAGGTGCTGGTTGCCGCCCGCGGCGCCGAAGCCCTCGACCTCGCCAAACAGTTCCAGCCGACCGCCGTGTCGCTCGATGTGTTCCTGCCCGATATGCTCGGCTGGACCGTGCTGAGCCAGCTGAAGCACAATCCCCTCACCCGACACATTCCGGTCCAGATCATCACCTTGGATGAAGACCGCCAGCACGCGCTTGCGCGCGGCGCGTTTTCCTTTGTCAGCAAGCCGACGACAACCGAAGGCGTCAGCGCGGCGTTGTCGCAGATCAAGGAATACGCCAGGCCGCGCCGCAAGCGGCTGTTGATTGTGGAAGACAATGCCGCGGAGCAGTTGAGTATTCGGGAACTTCTGGATCACGGGGATATCGAGATCGTCACGACGGGAACCGGCGCCGACGCGCTATCGACCCTGCGCAACGAGCCCTGCGATTGCGTCGTACTGGATCTGCGGCTGCCCGATATGAGCGGCTTCGAAGTCCTCGATCGGATCCGCCTGGATGAGACCTTGAGCAACGTTCCGGTCGTCGTATTTACCGGGCGCGAACTTTCCGCCGAAGAAGACGCGGAACTGCACACCATGGCCAGGAGTATCGTGGTCAAGGGAGTGGAATTGCCCGAGCGGCTGCTCGACGAGACGTCGCTGTTTCTACACCGCGTGATTACGGAACTGCCGATCGAAAAGCAGCGCATGCTGGAGAAACTCAACAGTTCCGATGAGGATCTCGTCGGTAAAACCGCGCTTCTGGTCGACGATGATGCCCGCAACATCTTCGCACTCAGCAGTGTGCTGGAACGCCGTGGCATGAAGGTTTTGACCGCGACGACGGGCAATGAAGCCGTGGCTCTCGTTCAGTCGAACCCGGAGATTTCCGTCGTTTTGATGGATATCATGATGCCGCAAATGGATGGTTACCAGACCATGGGCGTTATTCGTGAAAACCCGTCATTTGCCCGCTTGCCGATCATCGCGCTGACTGCCAAGGCGATGAAAGGAGACCGCGAGAAATGCCTGGAGGCCGGTGCCTCTGATTATCTGGCCAAGCCAGTCAACACCGAGCAACTCCTCCTCGCCATCCGCATGTGGCTGCACCGTTGATTGACACGAACACATGATGAGCAACGAAAAGGTCAATATCCTTCTGGTGGATGACCAGCCGGCCAAGCTGCTGGCCTATGAGGTCATACTCAAGGAACTTGGAGAGAATCTCGTGGTTGCCGCTTCGGGCCGCGAGGCGCTGGAATATCTGCTCAGGAATGAAGTGGCCGTCATCCTGATGGACGTCTGCATGCCGGAACTGGACGGCTTCGAGCTGGCGGCCATGATCCGCGAGCATCCGCGGTTTCAGAAGACGGCGATGATTTTCATTTCCGCGATCCAGGTCAGCGACCTCGATCGATTGCGCGGCTACGAAATGGGCGCCGTCGATTACGTGCCCGTCCCTGTCGTTCCCGAGGTGTTGCGCGCGAAAATCAAGGTTTTCGTGGAGCTGTTTCGCAAGACCAAGCAGCTCGAGCTGCTCAACGCCGAACTCGAGGATCGGGTACGCGCGCGCACCGCGGAACTGGAACAGTCGACCGCCAGACTTGTCGAAAGCGAACAACGCCGCAGCATGGCGATCGCCGCCGGCAAAATGGGCTCGTGGGATTGGGATTCGGCCAGCGGCGGCTGGATGTGGGATGACGGTCAATATCAGATCTGCGGCGTCGACCGGCAGCATTTCGAGCTGACCTCCGAGAATATTCAGAAGCTCCTGCATCCCGATGATGCCAAAGAGCTGCATCGGGCGATCGCTCGCTTCGCCAACGGCGCGACCTCGCACGAGGCGGAGTTTCGAATCCGGCAACCGAACGGTGAACTCCGTTGGTGCGTTGGCACCGCCGCAGGTACGGTCGACAAAAACGGCCGAGTGGTCCGGATGAGCGGCGTGACTGTCGACATCACCGAGCGCAAACGCGCCGACGAACGGCAAAGTCTGCTCACGCGTGAGGTCGACCATCGCGCCAAGAACGCATTGGCCCTGGCGCAGTCGATCGTCCGGTTGACCCGGGCGCCTGACATGAGCGGCTATGTTCGGGCCGTAGAGGGAAGAATTACCGCGCTTGCCCGGGTACACACCATTCTCTCACTATCGAGTTGGCAGGGCGCTAAAATGAAGCGCCTGGTCGAAGAAGAGCTCGACCCTCATCTGGTGACCGGCCAGATCAGGATCGATGGTCCCGATGTCGAACTGGAGCCCGCCACCGCCCAGACTCTAGCCCTGGGTTTGCATGAGCTCGTGACCAATTCCGTCAAGTACGGCGCTCTTTCCACGCTGGCCGGCAACTTGAAGATCAAGTGGGAGCGACCGGAGCAGGATACGCTGGTGCTGGTTTGGGAAGAGTCCGGAGGACCGGCCGTCGGCAGGCCGACAGTACGGGGGTTCGGTACGAGAAGCGTGATCGCAAGCATCGAATCCCAATTGGGAGGACAGGCGCTTTTCGATTGGCGGCCGGAGGGACTGATTTGCCGGTTGTCGGTGCCGCTGGTCCGGCCTCCGGCAATGTCGCCGGAAATCAATGGCGAAGATTCACTGCGTGTCAGAGCAACCGGGTGATGAGCCTAGACTAATGTCCGGCCGCGGAAATTCCGACCGGTACTTTCGTAGCCGCGAGAACCAGGCCCACGCGACCCTGCCCCTGCTAATTTATTCGCTGGCCGTGCGGCCCCGGACTGCCGCCTTGGGCAAGGCTGGCCATTGTGAAATGGCATGGAACTTGTGGCGGGAACCGCACGTTGGCATGTCCTTGGGGGACTGCAATGGACATGCCGAGAGATTTCTTATCGCAAGCCGCACAGCGGCTCAGGCGTTCGATCGTTCGCGAAGGTAAGCCGTTTCCCCTGGGCGCCACGTGGGATGGCCTGGGCGTGAACTTTGCCTTGTTCTCCGCCCACGCCACCCGGGTCGAGCTATGCCTGTTCGATGATCGCGGCGAGCGGGAATTGGAACGGATCGACCTTCCCGAATATACCGATGAGGTCTGGCACGGATACCTGCCGAGAGCCCGTCCCGGCACCGTGTATGGTTATCGGGTTCACGGACCGTTCGAGCCCGAGGCCGGCCATCGCTTCAATCCGAACAAGCTCGTCATCGATCCCTACGCCAAACAACTCGTCGGGCAACTGAGATGGGGACCGGAGTTGTTCGCCTATCGGTTCGATCATCACGACAAGGATAAATCATTCGACGATCGCGACAGCGCGCCGCTGATGCAGAAGTGCCGCGTCATTGACCCCGCCTTCACCTGGGGATCGTCACGGAAGCCCGAACTGCCGTGGGAACGGACGATCGTCTACGAGATGCACGTCAAGGGCTTCACCAAGCTTAATCTATTGGTGCCGGAGGCCGAGCGCGGCACCTTCGCCGGCCTCGCCCATCCACAAATCCCGGGTTATCTGCGCTCTCTCGGCGTGACGACGGCCGAACTGCTGCCGGTGCACGCGTTCGTCGACGACAGCTATCTGGTCGAGAAAGGGCTCCGCAACTACTGGGGCTACAACTCCCTGGCCTTTTTCGCGCCGGAGCCGCGCTATTTGCAGACGCCCTGGGCGACCGAATTCAAGACGATGATCAATCAGTTTCACGCCGCGGACATCGAGGTGATCCTCGACGTCGTGTACAACCACACCGCCGAGGGCAACGAACTCGGGCCCACGCTCTCGTTCAAGGGCATCGACAACGCCAGCTATTATCGTTTGATGCCGAACAACCGGCGCTACTACATCAACGACACCGGCACCGGAAACACGGTCAACCTCTCGCATCCGCGCGTGCTGCAGATGGTGGCGGATTCACTTCGCTATTGGGCCACCGAAATGCGGGTGGACGGCTTCCGTTTCGATCTGGCCACGATCCTGGCCCGCGAGCCCTACGGGTTCGACGAAGGCGGCGGCTTCCTCGACGCCTGCAGGCAGGATCCGGTGCTGTCAAGCGTCAAACTGATCGCCGAACCGTGGGACATCGGTCCGGGCGGCTATCAGGTCGGCAAATTTCCGCCGGGATGGGCGGAATGGAACGACAAGTTCCGGGATACCGTGCGGAGCTACTGGAAAGGCGATGCCGGCATGCTGCCCGAGTTTTCCAAGCGAATTTCCGGCTCCGGCGATCTCTTCAACAAACGCGGCCGCAAACCGTGGGCGAGCGTCAATTTCGTCACCGCGCATGACGGCTTCAACTTGAACGACCTGGTATCGTACGACCATAAGCATAACGAGGCCAACGGCGAGGATAACCGTGACGGCCATTCGAACAACCATTCGTGGAATCACGGCACGGAAGGCCCGACCAGCGATCCTGAAATCATCGCGGTCCGCGAGCGGCAAAAGCGCAATATGCTCGCGACCATGCTGTTGTCTCACGGCACGCCGATGTTGCTCGCCGGCGACGAATTCGGGCATTCGCAAAACGGCACCAACAACGCCTACGCCCAGGACAACGAGACCACCTGGCTCGACTGGCTCGCGATTGGACCGCAGGGACAGGCGCTCAGGGAGTTCACACGCAAGCTCATTGCGATCAGAAAGGCCTTCCCGGTTCTTTACCGTGGACGCTTCGTGGTCGGCATCTACAACGAAGACCTCGAGGTCAAGGACGTGACCTGGCTATCGCCGACGGCCGACGAGATGACGCAGGCGCAGTGGGAAGACGGCAATGCCAGGTGTTTCGGCATGCTTCTCGACGGCCGCGCCCAGGAAAGCGGGATCAGGCGGCGCGGCGAGGATGCCACCGTGCTGCTGATCTACAACTCGCACTTCGATGTGGTGAATTTCACGCTTCCGGACGTCCCGGAAGGTCGCAATTGGGAGTGTCTGGTCGATACCAACGAACCCGATGCGCAGCCAGGCTGTTATGCCTTCGGTTCGATCTTCGCCGTGACGGGCCGGTCCCTTGTCGCCTTCGGTCTGGCGAAAACCGTATCTCCGATGACCGCAATCCTCCCGCAACGCGGCCACCGCGCGCCATATGAACCGCAAAACTGATCAACCCATGGCAATCGGTGCCGCCAACTGTAACCGCGGAGCCACGGTTGCGGAGTTCCTTACGGCTGTCAGTTAATACGACTCCACTTAGGTCCGCCAAACGACGCATTATCCGCGAACCGGGGGCGCGGCGGATCGAGCGTTTCTTATTAACCCCGGGAGGTCGGCCGCGGAGCCAACATGCTCCGCGGCCTTTGTCCGAAAAATTTCCCAAGCCTTGTCCGACAGCGAAGTCGCCGAGCCTGGGAGGGAAGTCTGGATCCGCAGCGCCCGCAAAGCGCGCGACCTTCATGCTTAAACACTTGCACGACGTTAGGCCCGCTCCTAGATTCGAAACTGGTGCGAATTTCGCGCCAACTTAGTTGGGAGAAAAACAATGGCCTGGAAGACGCCTAAAATCGTCGAAGTGCCGGTGGGCATGGAAATCAACATGTACGCCTGCGCGGCGCGCAAGTAGACCGCATCGAAACGACCTGCCCGGTTCGATTGGAAACCCTGTCGAGCCGCGGCAGGCGTCGCGCGGCAACGCAAGTCTTCATCAGCTGGCGTTTATTTATTCGCAGCAAACATCCGGGGCGATGCCACCGGGCTGCACTTTGTGAATGGCCGAAGGAACGACGCCGAAGTACTCCCGAAACACCCGGCTGAAGTGCGACGAACTCGAAAAGCCCCACGAGAATGCAACGTCCGTGACGGACTTTCCGACTTGCGTCTCCAACTCCTGACGACAGTTATGCAACCGGGTGTGCCTGATATAATCGCTGATGGTCGTCCCTCGGTCGCTGAACAGCATGTGCAGATAGCGCTTGGTGCACCCCAGTGCTGCCGAGATCTGATCGATGCACAGATCCGGATCGCGCAGATGTTCACGAATGAAGAACTGGGCGCGGATGTACATCGCCTCGGGCCCGACACGATCGAACATCGCGTCAGCCTCCCGCAGCGGCAACAGCAGCAGGTCGACCAGCGAATCGGCAACCCCTACCGCGTTGTTGGGCGACAGCCTGGCGGCTTCCGTGAATGCCGCGTGGACAAAATTGTAGGCGATCCGGCCGGTGCCGGTGCGCGCCGAAAGTTTGCATGCCGTCATCTTGCTTAAGCGGAAACCGCGTTCCCTCAGCAGTTGCTTCGGCACGATGACGACCTCGTGCCGCGTCAATGTCGGACTGACGATCGTGTGTGGGCAGGATACGTCGTAGGCAAGACAGTCGCCGGGCACGAGTTCGATGCGACGCCCGCCCTGTTCGAAATGCGAGATTCCGTAGGTCTGAAAAATGATCTTGACGAACGGATGGCCACCCGGTTCCGCGCGCGCAGCGGTGTGCGCCAGCCGATGCTGGCTCGCCTCGATCTGGCACAGTTTCAGTTTGGAGATCGTCGTATAATTGATCCGCCCCTCAAACGAAGACGCCTCCAGCGGATCGATGTCAAAATGACCGCAGAGATCGGTCAGCGTATCTGACCAAAGCTGTATTTGCTTCTTGGGCGCAAATCCTGAGGTGCTATGTGAGCGGACCGCGTCGGACATTATACAGCCACCAATTCGAGACTAACAACATGACTGATTTGCCGCGAAAGGCATCAGCTACAGTGAAACGATTTTTGTCCCAATTTAAGGCGGCCGTTGGGCTTCGAGCAGCGTGCCTACCGACATCCCCTTGATAATCCTCTGACTCCGTTTCAACGCCGTCAAGCGGAAACTCAACCTATGGTGCTTAGCAACATGCGCTCGCATGCTCGGGAACAATGGCTGGGGACCAACTAAAAAAATCGTCCCGTTTCGCTTCCGCGCAAACCCGTTTCTCTCTCGGGCAAGTCTCTCGTGCGGGAAAATCGTTGAGATTGATCGGTTGAGACGCCGACTCGCTCGACGCAGTTCCAGCTGGCGGCCGTCGTCGGGATTGCGATCGTGCCTGCCTCCTGACAAGCTTGCGCCGCTGCGCCGGAGACCCAAAACCGTGACCCTTGAAACCGTTTCGCTGAACAGATCGTATGAAGGTGTGCAGGGCGTTTACCGGCATGCCAGCCGCGAGACGAAGACGCCTATGATGTTTTCAGTCTATGTACCGCCGCATCGAGCCGACGCCAGGCTGCCGGTGGTCTGGTATCTGTCGGGCCTGACCTGCACCCACGCCAATGTCACCGAGAAAGGCGAGTTTCGCCGGGCCTGTGCCGAATTGGGTCTGATCTTTGTCGCGCCGGACACCAGCCCGCGCGGTGACGGCGTGCCTGGCGATCCGGCCAACGCCTATGATTTCGGACTGGGCGCGGGATTTTATGTCGATGCCACACAGCCGCCGTTCTCTAGCAATTACCGGATGTGGAGTTATGTCGCCGAAGAATTGCCGGAACTGATCGCCAGGGAATTTCCAGTCGATGCCACGCGGCAATCGATTCTCGGGCATTCGATGGGCGGCCACGGCGCACTCACGATCGCGCTCGGGCGTCCCGGCCACTATCGCGCCGCCAGTGCGTTCTCGCCGATCGTGGCGCCGTCGCAGGTGCCGTGGGGCACCAAAGCGCTTGGCGGCTATCTCGGCCACGATCGCGCGGCCTGGCGCAGGCACGATGCCGTGGCCCTGATCGAGGATGGCGCGCGATTTTCCGATTTGCTGGTCGATTACGGCGATGCCGATCCGTTCCTGAAGGAACAGCTCCGTCCCGAGCTCTTGATGCAGGCGTGCGCAAAGGCCGGCATCCCGCTGACGCTTCGAAATCACGCAGGCTACGATCACAGCTATTATTTCATCTCGACCTTCATGGAAGATCATCTTCGCTGGCACGCCGCGCGCCTGACGAAATAGCCGGCTGTTCGACGGGACGCTGTCAAACTCTCGGCTTCCGGATTGCACAAGGAGATCACGGTGCGCGAAGCCGTTTGCAAAGCGCTGCTTCAACTTTTCTTGTCGAAAGAATGGCTGCCACTCGACCACATGATCTTAATTGTCCTGCGATCACAGCGCCGATGCCATGCCTGTTCTGGATTAATGTAACGTTCGAAGTTAAGCTTGCGACACCCAGGGAGAGAAACAGCTCTCGGGCAGGGAGGAAAACATGAAGACGACACTCGCGCTCACGACAGCTCTGTGTACAATTCTGGCAGCCACGACATTGGCCGTAGCCCAAAACGCCGACGCGCCCAAGACGACCGCGCCGACCGCCGCCGATACCGGCACCATGGACAAGCTCCAGGACTTCAAGTCCACCGGCGCGATGAAGAACATTCCGACCATTGCGCAAGATCCGCAGAAGGCGGCCGAAATCGAAAAGACCCTGGCGCATATCAAGCTGCCATCGGGATTCCACATCAGCCTCTACGCGCAGGTCCCCGACGCGCGCATGATCGCAGTCGGCCCCCAAGGCGTGGTGACGTTCGTCAGCACGCGCAAGAACAAGATCTACGCCCTGACCGATCGCAGCCGATCGGGACACGCCACCGAGGTCAAGGAGTTTGCGCCGACAGTCGATTTCAAGAATCCGAACGGCATCTGCTTCTCGAAGGACGGATTCCTTTCATTCGGTCGAGCAGAATCGCGTGCTGCAATTCGCGGCCGCCGAATTCTTCTATGAAAGCCCCGACGTCGCGGTCGAATCCGATCGTCAAGCAAGGTGATCTTATTCCGGCATCGGAAGAGAGCTTCAACCACTCCGCCCGCGCCTGCGTCGTCGGCCCCGACAACAAGCTCTACATCACCATCGGGCAGCCCTATAACGTCTACGCACCCGAAAAATACGACGTCTACTACAAGGCCGGTCTCGGCAGCATCATCCGCCTGAACCGGGACGGCACCGAACCGCGAGATTTTCGCGCACGGCCTGCGCAATTCGGTCGGCATCGATTTCGCGAAGGACAAGACGCTCTGGTTCACGGACAACCAGGTGGACGGCATGGGCGACGACATCCCGCCCGGCGAGATCAACCATGCCACCAAGCTGGGCCAGAACTTCGGCTTCCCCTGGTACGGCGGTGGCCATACCCGGACGGATCGAATACAAGGACCAGACGCCGCCGGCCGATGTCGTGTTCCCGGTTGTCGAGGAGACGGCCCATGCCGCCGACCTCGGCATGATGGTCTACACCGGCAAGATGTTCCCGAAGGAATACCAGGGCGCGATCTTCTCGGCCCAGCACGGATCCTGGAACCGCACCGTCCCGGTCGGCGCGCGCGTGATGGTGACCAAGGTCAAGGATGACGGAACGGCGCTCGGACGGCTCCAAGCCCTTCGCGGAAGGCTGGCTGAACGGCGACGGCGAATATGACGGCCGCCCGGTCGACGTCGGTCAATTGCGCGACGGCTCGCTGCTCGTCTCCGACGATTTCGCCGGCGCGGTCTACCGGATCACGTACGAGGCAAGTAAGCTCACAAACCCTTCGCGCACGAGCGCGAAGGGTTTTCCATTGAGGTGATCCATGTTCCGCTCGATTGGCCTGGTCCTGCTGCTCGGCCTCTCGTGCGGCTCCGCCTGGGCCGATGGCGACCTCAAGGCCGGCGCCCAGAAAATCAGGACGTTGCAGTGCCAAAGCTGCCACGGCAAGGACGGTATTTCCAAATTGCCGGGCGCCCCCAATCTGGCCGGCCAGGGACAGGACTATATGACCGCGGCGCTCAACGCCTATCGCAGCGGAGAGCGCAAGAGCGACATCATGAACACCATCGCGCAGCCGCTCAAGGACACTGATATCGCCGACCTCACCGCCTATTATTCATCGATCGAGATCACCGTGAAGGTACCCGCACCTTAGGGAGCACCGCGTGACCATGAGATTTTGAATGGGCCTCTTGGGATTTTTACCGGCTTGATGGGACCAAAAGAAGCCGAGGCATGGGCTCACGACTGACCAGCGTCGGCAACGATGATCCGGGCACCGGCATCGGCGAGCCCTTTGCGCTGCTCCTCGGGCAAACCGGCATCGGTCACCAGCGTCCAACGCGCCGGCAGCGGCGCCCAAGCGGTCTGCCCAGCACGCCCGAGCTTGTCGGCGTCGGCCAGCACGATGACCTCGTTCGACTGCTGCATCATCAGTGACTTCAGCGCAACCTGATCGAGATCTGCCTCACACAGACCCCGCCCGCACACCACCCCGTCCGCGCTTACGATGGCGCGGTTTGCGGTCATGCGCCGCAGCGCTTCACAGGCCAATGGCCCCACGGTGCTCATGCTGGTGGTGCGCAGCGCGCCACCCAGCAAGACAAGCTCGATATCGGGAGCCTTGGCGAGAAACGGAACCAGCGAGAGATTGTTGGTGATGATACGCAAACGCCGCTGCTCCAGCAGCTTTCCGAACGCTGCCACCGTCGACCCGGCATCGAGGATCAGGGTGTCGCCATCCTCGATCAGATCGAGCGCGGCCCGTGCGATCGCCTGCTTCTCCCTGCCCTGTACCTCGAACCGTTGTTCCAGCGTGGTTTCCGCCGCGCGGCCGTTCAGAATGGCGCCGCCATAGGTGCGGTGAACTGCATTGGCCTTCGAGAGTTGCTGCAGGTCGCGCCGCACCGTGGACGCCGATACATGAAAGCGCCGGGCGAGATCGTCGACGTCGACCTCTCCCGCTTTCAACGCTTCCAGCAGGCCGGCTCGGCGCTCTTTGCTGCGTATCGACATCGAACCCCAGCCCTTATTGTCCCTGGGCCGCTTTCTTCGGCGCGAGATCGGCCGCCTGCCGCAACGCCTCGATCAGGCTGCGTTCGTCGGCGACGCCCTTGCCTGCAATGTCGAAAGCGGTGCCGTGATCGACCGAGGTGCGGATCACCGGCAAGCCGACCGTGATGTTGACGCCGGCCTCCAGCCCCAGCACCTTGATCGGTCCGTGGCCCTGATCGTGGTACATCGCGACCACCATGTCGTAGTCGCCGCGGCCGGCCAGGAAGAACAGTGTGTCGGCGGGCAGCGGCCCGCGCACGTCCCAGCCCTTGTGCTGACAGGCCTCGATTGCCGGCGTGATCTTCACCGCCTCCTCGCCGCGCCCGAACAGGCCGTTTTCGCCGGCGTGCGGATTGATTGCGCAAACGCCGATCTTGGGGTTGGCGATGCCGGCGCGCACCAGCACTTCGTGCCCACGCACGATCACGCGCTCGACCAGGCCGGGCTCGATCTTCTCGATCGCGTCGAGCAGGCCGATATGGGTGGTGACATGAATCACCCGCAGTTTCGCCGATACCAGCATCATCGAGACCTCGGGCGTATGGGTCAGGTGCGCCAGGAGTTCGGTGTGGCCCGGGATATTTATGTCCGGCCGCATGCAGCGCTTCCTTCGACAGCGGCGCGGTGCAGATGCCCCCGGCAAAACCCGCCTGCACCACCTGCACGGCCTTTTCGATATAACGGTAGGCCGCCTCGCCCGCGATCGCAGACATCTTGCCGAACGGCAGATCGTCCGGCACCAGTTTCAGGTCCACGCATTGCGCGGCCTTCGATGAGAAGTTCGCATCCTTGGCATCTTCGAGGGCGTCGACCTCGAGCGACAGGCCGAGAACCTGACCGGCTTTGCGCAGCCGATTGGCGTCGCCGACGACCAGCGGATTGCAGATCGCCTTGGTGTCCGGCAGTGCCAGCGCCTTCATGATCACTTCCGGCCCGATGCCGGCCGGATCTCCCATGGTGATCGCAATTGTCGGACGGGTCATGTGAAGCTTCCTTTGGTTCGAACGGCGCGAAGCCGTTCGCTGATGCGGATCAGGCTGAATTTGTCACCGAATGCCCCGGCTTTGGTGACCACCGGGACAACGACGTCGCCAAGGGTGAGACCAAGCGACACGCCCGGCTCGATCTCGTCGACAAGACGGATGCCGTTGACACCGAAGCGCGACAGCAACATCGCGGCGGTTTCGCCGCCCGTCGCGGCGAATGCGCCGATAAATGGAGCAACGGGTTCAAGCACGGCGGCGAGGAGTTGCGAAAGCCTGGGGCCGAGCGACATGTCGGGTTGCCCATCCATCATGATCTCGATCAGGGCATCGCCGCCGCCGGAAAGCCGCTTGATCACATCGGCGGCGAACGTGCTGTGGCCGATGTCGCCGTCAAGCAGCGCCTCCGGCGCGACCGGAAAGTGCGCCACCATGCCCGAGGCCTCCAGTTCGCGGGCGGCGGAGCGAGATGCCCCCGCCAGCGAACCGACCACAACCAAGGTACCGGACGCGCTCGCCGGCAAACGCAGCGGTTCGGCGGCCTCCTCATCGGCATCGAGGCTGGCCAGCGCATGCGCGAGTCCGGCGCTGCCGATGAAAAAGGTCGCGGGTGACGCGTTCAGGCTCGCTGTGGCGATCAGATGCAGATCGTGCTCGGTTTCGGCGTCGCAAGCCGCGACGATGTCGCCCTCCCCAGCCAATCTGTCGAACGTACTCCTGAGATCGCGACCGCGGACGGTCGCGAGCGCGACCTTCTCGCCGCGAATGCCCGCAGTGGCAAGGACATCGATCAAGTCGGCATTCGGGTAAGTGTGGTCGCGCTGCCAGACTTCGGTCTGCTCGAGCGGACAGCCTTTGATCAGGATACGTCCGTCGACGGTGGTGCGGCCGGTGGCTGGAAACGCGGGTGCGAACACCCCGAAAGCCGAACCTGACACCGTGCCGAGATGCACCAGCACAGTCGCAATTTCCGCGGCGGGCTGTCCTCGCAGCGTGGAATTGATCTTCTTGAACAGAGTGCGTCCCGATCCTGACAGGCGCTTCAGCACCGCAGCATGGCGGCTTGCTGCGGCCTCGGCCGCAAGGCCCCGGCTCGCCGCATCGTAAGCCACCACCGGCAGATGGCGATCGCCATATCCGGCCTCGCCCCACATGACCTCGGCCGCACGCCCCCTTCGGCCGAACGCAATGGCACAGTCGGCGGCGCCGGTGAGATCATCCGCGAGGATCAGCCAATGACGCGCCAGCATGTCAAACCCTACGCCTTGATCGGATTGGCTGATTTAAGCGCTTTACGGTGCCATTTGGAGCTAGATATGCCTATAATGCGCAATCTTCAACACCAAATTGCGCAATTTATGCAATTTTGGCGACTGATGATCCAGGCGGGAAGATCCATGCCGCCGTTGCGACGGGCAGAAAATTCGCAGACGAGCGAACGAAATTAAGGCCTGGCCGACCAGCGGCAACGGACCCGAGGACGGTCCGGCGCCGTGTCCTGCGCGAACAAGGTTTAGACGGCGTTCAGTCGAAGACCTGCTCGAACGGCGCCCGGTCGTGTCAATTCACGATGCAAACGTGCAAAATCTTCCGACACCCGAACTTCATTTTATCTTCGTCTCGGCCGCAATGAGCGTAGCGCCGGTCGCCGTACTGATCGTCAACTGGACCAACTCGCCGGTGGCGCTGTCAGGCAACGGCGCGGACAAGCGATTGCCGATTTTCGGATCAGCCTTCACGGAAGTGTCGAGCAAGACCGCCTCACCGCGCTTCAGCATGACGCGCAGAGCAATGTCCGGCTCGAGACTGACGAATTCGACATGCACGACCGAGCCTTTGGCAGCGAGGTTGACCAGGATACGATCATTCGCATCGGTTACATCGCTCATGCCAACGGTCGGGCTATAGCGTTTCCGGAACAGACAGTTCGCCCGATGGTGGCAAATGCGCGCTGTGAAAGAACTGGTCCGAGGCGCCCGCCCACAATTCGACGTAAGGCTGCGACGGATTCGGATTGTTGCGGGCATCGGCCGCATTGGCGAGCGAAGGAAAGCCCCAGGTCCACATTTTCAGGCCTGGCGTCGCCGCATTGTTCGCGATGCGGACGATCCCTTCCTGATTGTCGTGGTTGATCACGCCCCAGAAATTTCCGCCCTGCATATCCGGCGCCGCATAGGCAATGCCCATGGTCGGCCAGTTCCTGAAATAGCGCAGATTTTCAAAACGACGCAGGCCCGGACCGATGCTCGCGTCGCCCTGAGCGAGATTGTTCGACCAACGCGGCGTGCTGTATGCGGCAATCGGACCGACGATCTCCGCGCCGCCGGTGGCCTTGGGATGCTCGGGATCCGATCCCGGCGCCAGCGTGGTGCAGGTCCAATATTCGTAGTCGATCGCCCGGGCGGATGGATTTCGCAGCGACACGCGCGCATCGAGTGCGGCTCGATCCGCTTTCAAGGTGACCTCGTAGGTCATCTCGAGGCCGGTCGAACCCCGCCTGAATTGCTTCGGCGCCGGTGCATATTCGAAGTCGTCTTTGAGTGACATCGCGACCGTCACTTCGGCGTCGTTTTGCGTCACCACCTTGAAGTCCCATGGCTTCAGCCAGGTCTTGCCGTGCTCCGCGTCCGGGAAGGTCGGAAAGATGCCGCCATACACCATCATCCAATCGTAATAGAACGTCCCGCCTTTCATGCCATAGGGCATCCCGACTTCGTTGCGGTAAAGCTGCTCGTGTCCCGTCGGCTTATAAACGATGGAAAGGATACGTCCGCCGAACTCCGGCAGCAGCGTCACCTTCAGAAAACGGTTTTCAATAACGTAAGTCTTGAAGTGGCGATCGACGATCGTATGTGCGTCGAGCGAACCATCGACAAATCCGTTCTCACGATCGGTCGAATATTTGACCGTGCTCCACGCAATCGTCGATTGAGTAAGCGAAACGTGATCTGCGGCCGATGCGGCAACGATGCTCGAAGCACCATACATGCAGAGTGCCGAGAGCATGGCAACGCGCGAACGCATGAAGCGCTGGATCGACCCTGAGTCGAAAGACGGCATGCGTGTTTATGGCACGGGACGGAGGACAAATCGACATGAGAACCGCAGCAATGGTCTGCACCTGTATGGCTTTGTTATCCGCCGGTCCGGCGGCGGCTGCGCCGGGGCGCTCGGCCTATGACGGAGCGTGGAGTTTGACGTTTGTGACCCAGCGCGGCGCCTGCGACCCCTCTTACAATTTCGACGTCAACATAGCCGACGGCATGGTGAGCCATCCGAACCTCGTCAGATTCAGAGGGGAAGTCTCATCGGACGGCCGGGTGCATGCGTCGGTGACGATCCAGGACAAATTTGCCGCGGGCTCGGGTCGCCTGACGGGAGCGATTGGGCGCGGCACGTGGAGCGGCCGTGAGGGTGCTGAACGCTGTTCGGGATATTGGACGGCCCACCGGTCGTAGACAGTATGGTGCGGCATCAGTTCCGGACTAGGCCCGGTGGGTTACGGAGAAACACCTCACCCGGGCCGAGCGGGACGACTTCGTCGACATAGTCAAAAATATCCGGCACTTCATCTTCGATCGTCAGTTCGACCGGACGGTGCGTAGCGGGGCGGGATTTGGCTTGGCCGACCTGCTCAGAGGACCATGCGTCGGCCTTCCATTGTTCCCACGGCACAAATGTCGTCAATCCGCGCGGAGCCGCCGCTCGCATCGCGTTTCCCATGTTGATCGGCGCAACGCAGGCTCGCGCGCCGTGCGTTTCCATCATCCGGCAGCCATCGATCACAAGCACGCGTTGCGGAGCATCGCCGCAGGCCCGACGCTGGCGATTCAATCGATCCGGATCGAGCCAGAAAAAGACCTTCGAATTGAGAAGGTCGTACCAATCCTCCGGGGTGAGGCCGTCGCGCAGGAAGCGCGCCAGCACCGCAGGCGGCATCGGCGACTGATCGCGTATCCTCACGCCGGATGGCAGCACCAGACCGCGGGCACGGTGCTGACGCAAATCGTTCAGATTGTAGTTCGAGGCCATCGCAAGCTGCTTGGCGCTCATCAAGCCGCCGGCCTGAACGGAGGTCCAGTTCTGCTCATCGACCAGATGATAGACTTGACCGATCGCGCGCGCCTGCTTCAAAGCGATTGCCTGGCCATGAATGCCAGAATCAGGCCCGCGATCTCGTCGTTCTTTTCGTCAAACGCGAAGTGTCCGGCGTCGAGCAGATGGATTTCCGCATCCGGCAAGTCGCGCTTGAACGCTTCGGCACCCGCAGCGATGAACGACGGGTCGTTTTGACCCCAGGCGACCAGGGTTGGTGGCATGTGCTGGCGCAACCAGGCCTGCCATGTCGGATAGGAAGCGACGTTGGTTTGATAATCGTAGAGCAACGCGGATTGAATGTCGCGCTGCCCTGGCCTGGACAGGAAAGCGAACTCATCCGTCCAGGTGTCCGGGTTGTAGCGCTCGGGGTGCGAAGTGCCGAGCGTATGACGCTGTTCGGTCGCTGCCTGAGATACGAAGCCGTCAAACACTTCCGGATGGTTTTTGGGATCGGCCCAATATTTGGCAATGGTGGCCCATTTCACGCCGAGCCCCTCCTGATAGACATTGGCATTCTGGACGATCAGCGCCTGCACCCGGTCCGGGCGCGCCGCCATCACGCGAAATCCGACCGGGCCGCCGTAGTCATGCAGGTAAAACGAACATCTGCTGATCTCAAGCTGATCCAGAAAATCGCCTGTCGTCTCGGCGAGATGATCGAACGTATAGACGTAGGAAGATGGCGGCGGGCTTTCGCTTTGGCCAAAGCCGGGAAAATCAGGCGCGATCAGGTGGTATCGCGTGGCCAATAAGGGGATCAGCGCGTCGAACTCGCGGGACGAGGACGGAAACCCGTGCAGCAGCACGATAACAGGTGCGTCCTTTGGGCCGGCTTCCCGGTAAAATATCTCGACCTGCCCCACCTTGACGCGGTGAAAGGTCGTCGTCGCGTTGGTCGAAACCAACTCGGTCGCATACCCAGCATGCGTGGCCATGAGCATCACCGCCATAGCGAGAATTTTCAGGACTTTCATCACGCCGCCCTTGCGATCTCCATGTTCGCGCACCGTTCCGGCTGATGAGTGGCAAGACCTGTCATATCGCCGAAAAAGATGTAAATGTGGATTGGCTTATTCAAGACCTGACGGCGGGAGATTAAAATGTCGACCAGAGATCCCATCGACTGGATGTTGTCCGACGCGATCGGAACGCTAGCCCGGGCCGAGCGATTGCATCAACAATTCCTGAGGCTGCGGCCCCTGGCCGGCAGCCGCGAACCATCCTGGGAACCGCCGATCGACGTGCTGGAAACCGAACACGAGGTGCTGATCCTGATCGCCCTGCCCGGCGTCGATCCCGATGACGTCGAAGCCGTGATCCATGACGGCGCGCTCGTCGTCAGCGGCCGGCGCGTGCTGCCACCCGAGCTTCGCAATGCGCGGATCCACCGGATGGAATTGCCGCAGGGACGGTTCGAACGCCATATCCCGCTGCCGCTCGGACGCTACGCGATCAGCCGGTTCGCCACCAATGGCTGCATCGGCCTGCGCCTCGCGAAATCAGCCTGAGGAGACGCTCATGTCATCGGCCAACGCCACCGACGCATCCGAGTCATCCGCAGCATCGACTAGCCAGTCGGTCTCGATTCCGGCGGATGCGCTGATCATCATCGCAGTGCGAAATACCGTTTTGTTTCCAGGAATGATCGCGCCGATCACGCTGGGACGGCCGGAGGCGATTGCCGCCGCGCAGCAAGCCATGCGCGAACAGCGGCAGATCGGCATCCTGCTCCAGCGCGATCCGGAGCTGAACGAACCCGGCCCGGACGATCTCCATCGCGTCGGCACCGTTGCCAATGTCATTCGCTATCTGACCGGACCGGATGACAGCCATCACGTCGTTTGCCAGGGGATTCAGCGCATCCGCGTACTCGATTTCCTGCCCGGTACTCCGTTTCCAGCCGCGCGCGTGCTCAACATTCCGGAGCCCACGAACACTTCGCCCGAAATAGAGGCCCGCTTCATGAACCTGCAACGGCAGGCCATTGAGGCCGCCGAGTTGCTGCCGCAGCCGCCGCAGGAATTGATCGCGATCCTGCAGGGCACCACCTCGCCGGCGGTGCTCGCCGACCTCGCGACGTCCTACATGGACGTCAAACCGCAGGAAAAGCAGGAGATCCTCGAGACCATCGATCTCGCGCTCCGCATGGAAAAAGTGTCGCGGCATCTGGCCGAGCGTATCGAAGTACTTCGGCTCAGCAACGAGATCGGGCAGCAGACCAAGGCGACGTTTGACGGCCGTCAACGCGAGGCGATCCTGCGCGAGCAGATGGCCACCATTCAGCGCCAGCTTGGCGAAGGCGACGGCAAGGCGCAGGAAGTAGCAGACTTGAATGCGGCCATCGACAAGGCGCAGATGCCGCCGGAAGCGGAGAAGGAAGCGCGCAAGGAAGTTCGCCGCTACGAGCGAATGCCTGATGGCGCCGCCGAAGCCGGTATCGTTCGCACCTATCTCGACTGGCTGATCGAACTGCCCTGGAAACTGCCGGAGGAAAAGCCGATCGACATCGCCGAGGCCCGGCGCATCCTCGACGAAGACCATTACGGGCTGGAGAAGATCAAGAGCCGGATCATCGAATATCTCGCGGTCCGCAAGCTGGCGCCGGAGGGCAAGGCGCCGATCCTGTGTTTCGCTGGACCGCCGGGAGTCGGCAAAACCTCGCTCGGTCAATCCATCGCACGCGCGATGCAACGCCCGTTCGTGCGCGTCAGCCTCGGCGGTGTTCACGACGAAGCCGAAATCCGCGGCCATCGGCGGACCTATATCGGAGCATTGCCGGGCAATATCATTCAGGCCATCAAAAAGGCCGGCGCGCGCAACTGCGTGATGATGCTCGACGAACTCGACAAGCTCGGACGTGGCGTGCAGGGAGATCCCTCGGCGGCGATGCTGGAAGTGCTCGACCCCGAGCAGAACGCGACGTTTCGCGACAATTATCTGGGGGTGCCGTTCGATCTCTCCAGGGTCGTCTTCGTCGCGACTGCCAACATGCTCGACACCGTTCCGGGTCCGTTGCTCGACCGAATGGAGATCATCAGCCTCGCTGGTTACACCGAGGACGAAAAGCTGGAGATCGCGCGGCGCTATCTGGTTCGCCGCCAGCTCAAGGCCAACGGCCTGACGGCCGAGCAGGTCGACATCGACCCCGAGGCGCTGCGGCTGATCATCAAGGGATACACAAGGGAAGCCGGCGTTCGCAATCTCGAACGGGAGATCGGAAAGGCCTTCCGGAATGTGGCCGTGCAGATCGCGGATGGCAGCACCGATCGCGTCGCGCTGACCGCGCGGGAGATCGCGACCATCCTCGGCCAGCCTCGCTTCGAAAGCGAGATCGCCATGCGCACCAGTATTCCCGGCGTGGCCACCGGCCTGGCCTGGACTCCAGTCGGTGGCGATATTCTCTTCATCGAGGCTTCGCGCACCCAAGGCCGGGGATCGCTGATCCTGACCGGCCAACTCGGCGAGGTGATGCGCGAAAGCGTGCAAGCCGCGCTCACGCTGGTCAAGGGCCGCGCGACCCAGCTCGGAATTGATCCCGCGATCTTCGAAAAGAGCGATATCCATGTCCACGTTCCCGCGGGCGCCACGCCCAAGGACGGCCCGAGCGCGGGTGTCGCGATGTTCACCGCACTGACGTCGCTGCTCACCGATCGCACGGTGCGCAGCGACACCGCGATGACCGGCGAGATTTCGTTGCGGGGCCTCGTGCTTCCGGTCGGCGGCATCAAGGAAAAGGTCGTGGCCGCGGCGGCCGCGGGCCTGACCCGGGTGATGCTGCCGGCGCGCAATCGCCGCGATTTCGACGACATCCCGGTAGGCGCCCGTAACAAGCTCGAGTTCATCTGGCTCGAACGGGTCGACGATGCGATTGCTGCGGTCCTGGAAACCAAGGCCGCCGTTCAATCAACGGCGGCCGAATGAGCATTTTGGAGCTGGAGGTTAGCCTTCCACATTTGGCCAACAAAGGGTAAGATCTGGGTCATTCCTCCCAATTTTCGGAAGACCAGTGGATCGTCTGGAAGCCATGTCAGTTCTGCTCGCAGCCGTGGAGGCCGGCAGCTTGTCGAAAGCCAGCCGGAATCTCCGCCTCCCGCTGGCGACAATCAGCCGCAAGGTGACCGAGCTGGAAGCGCATCTGAACGCGACGCTGCTGATACGGTCGGCGAAGGGCCTGGAATTGACCCCGGCAGGCCGGTCCTACGTCACCTCCGCCAAGTCGATCCTGGAGCAGTTGACCGAAGCGGAGCGGTCGGCCGCAGGTGAATACTCCGAGCCGAAGGGAGATCTGGTGGTCACGGCCCCGATCATGTTCGGCCGATTGCACGTCCTGCCGGTGGTGACGCGCTTCCTGGCTGCCTTTCCCGACGTCTCCGTCGGCCTGGTATTGACCGACCGCGTGACCCATTTTCTCGATGATCAGGTCGACGTCGCGTTGCGCATCGGTCCCCTGCCCGACAGCAGCCAGATCGCAACCCGGTTGGGCGCGGTACGCCACGTGGTGTGCGCCAGCCCCGATTACCTTGCCACGAATGGAAGTCCGTCCGTACCCGACGACATCGCGCGGCACAGCGTGGTCTCCTTTCAAAGCGTGTCGGCACTCAGCTCCTGGAACTTCAATTCGGGTGGTACTGAAATCATCGCGTCGTTTCGCTCCCGCCTCAGCGTCAACACCATCGACGCCGCGATCGATGCAGGGCTGGCCGGCGCGGGGTTGGTCCGCGCCGTGTCGTACCAGGTCGCCGATCACGTCCGCGCTGGGCGGTTGAAGCTCGTTCTGGAGGCTTTTGAGCCTTCACCGCGCCCTGTTCATCTGGTCTACGACACGCGAAACCGGCTGCCGCTCAAGCTGCGCGCGTTTGTCGATTTCGTCGTCCCGCGCATGCGCGAGCAACTGGTGCGCGCCGCCATCGAGGCTATCTAAGCTGCCACGCACCGATCCGGCCAAGGGGGCCACCGAATGTTCGTCGTCCTTTTCGAAGTCAATCCCGCATCCGGATTGCTCGATAGCTATCTCAACTTCGCGAAAGCGCTCAGGCCGGAGCTGGAGCAGATCGACGGTTTCATCGAGAATGTCCGCTACGGAAGCCTGCAGCGCGAGGGCTGGCTGCTATCTGTCTCAAGCTGGCGAGACGAAAAGGCGGTTGTCCGCTGGCGCACCAAGGCAAACCACCATCAAGCGCAGGCGACCGGCCGCAGCAAAATCCTGGGCGACTATCATCTCCGCGTCGGTCAGTTTACCGCGGACACCCAGCTTCCGCGCGGACAAGAGTTGCGCGAACAACGGCTGGACGCGACCGATGTTGGCGCGGGCCAATTGGCGACGCTGATTACGGCCAGACGCCCTGACGATTGGAAGCCAGGAGCGAGCGCCGCCGACAGCGCGAAGTCTATGGGTCTCGATCGCGATTCCAGCGGCGGGCTGGTCGATTGGGATATTTACGAAGCTATTCTAACCCCCGGCGATCTCATTCTGATGCTGGTCTGGAAGGATCAGGCCGCGCTGGACGCTTTCGCAAACCGGTTAGAGCTAACTGAAACTCACCGGGTCAGGCATGTCCGGATCATCCGCGATTACGGCATGTACGACCGCAGGGAAGCGCCGCAATATTATCCGGAAGTGGAAAAGAAACACGTCGGGTGACCGCTGCCCGGTGCGGCGGTCACCGGTCAGGGCCAATCTCGAGCCAAATCCATAAAGAAAGTTTGCTATGTTCTTGGAAGACTTGGCGCCTACCAGAGCGCCGTCCAACACCTCGACTTCAGTGCTTATTGCAAAGCTTTTGGAGCAAGCGCCAGCCGACCGTGTCGATCTCGATTGGCTGCTCGGCAAACTTCAGACCCGGTCGTTTGGCCTGTTATTATTGATCCTGGCGATTGTGATCGCAATTCCGGGACTCGGGATCGTCGCAAGTGTCCTGATCTGCTTTCCGGCGGCCGAAATGCTGTTCGATCGAGACAGGCCGACATTGCCCCAATTTCTCGCGCGCCAGTCCATCCCGACGGAGCAGTTCGTCAAATGGACCAGGCGGACGATTCCTGTGTTGGAAGCCATCGAACGGATCAGCCGCCCTCGTTGGCGCACGCCGCCAAAGCTCACCAAGCAGGCGATCGGACTTGCCGTCCTGGTGCTCGCGCTTTGCGGACTTTTTCCGCTGCCTCTGGTCAGTATTCTCCCATCGGTCACCATTGCGCTGATCGCGATCGGCTATCTTCAGGACGATGGATTGCTGCTGGGCGTGGCCCTGGCGATCGCCCTGTTCTCGCTCTCCGTGTTCGGCTTTTTGATCTGGGCCGCGGCCGCCGCCATCCAAAGCATGATGGATTGGATCAAATTTCTGCTGGCGGGGCATTGAGAGCGATCTCTACAAGCCAACCACGCTGACAAGCCGGGCCGAACTGCAGGCGTCACGTATCTCTTTCAGTCCGCGATAGGTCGCACCGTTGTAAAATTCTTCCCAGGCTTCGACCGAAGGGAATTCCAGCAGTACAATTCTGCGGGGCTCCCAATCGCCTTCGTAGACTTTGTGTGCGCCACCGCGCACCAAATATTTGGCACCGGCTTGATCCAGGGCCGGCTTCACGCCATCCATGAAATCCTTATAGCGAGCGGGGTCTCGTATATCGACGTCGAAAATGACGTAAGCACTCATGTTTATGCCATCCTTAGCGGTTGCAGAGCTCACTGAGCGCATCTAGACAACGAGTTCGGCTTTTTTCACCTCGCAGCCGAGCCGCTGACGCTCTTGTGAACCCCGGCGTGGCTCAGATGAGTTGTCGCAGCCGGCCCGGCCTCTCCCAGCCCTGCCCTCAACGTGGCCACGCCCCTTCCAATTTTCGGGAGGGGCATTCCCGAATTTCGCGTCTGCCCGGCAATCCCGGAAAGTCCGATGTTGGATCATATGGTACGGCAACACTTCGCCAGCCGGTACCCGCAACGCCGGAGGGAGACGTCAATGACCAACATCAAGACCTACTATCGCAGCGCGACCGTGAACGGCCGCAAGATTTTCTATCGCGAAGCCGGCGATCCCTCCGCCCAGACGATCCTGCTGCTCCATGGGCTGCCGACCACCAGCCAGATGTTCCGCGATCTGATGCCGGCGCTGGCCGATCGCTTCCACCTGATCGCGCCCGACTACATCGGATTCGGACATTCCGACGCGCCGTCGCGCCAAGAATTCAACTACACCTTCGATAATCTCGCGGCGCATGTCGCCGGTCTCGTCGAGGTACTGGGACTGAAATCGTACATTCTGTACATGCAGGATTACGGCGGACCGGTCGGCTTTCGCCTGTTCACGCAGCGGCCTGACCGGGTGAAGGGTTTCATCATCCAGAATGCCAACGCCTACATCGAAGGGGTCGGCGAGGCACCGAAGAAAGCGCTGCTGCCGCTCTGGGAAAATCGCAACGCCGAGACCGAGAAAGCCGCGCGCGCATTTGTCAGTGGCGAAGGCATCAGATTTCACTGGACGGTCGGCGCGAAGGATCCCGAAGCGATCAACCCCGATAACTGGGTCCTCGACCAGGTCTGGCTCGATCGCCCCGGCACGCAGGATTACCAGGTCGACCTGCTTGAAAACTACAAGACGAACATTGCACTCTACCCGGAGTGGCAGGCCGCTTTCCGCAAGCATCAGCCGAATACGCTGATCATCTGGGGCAAGCACGATCCCTTCTTCATCCCGCCGGGCGCGCGGGCTTATCTGAACGATTTGCCGGAGGCAAAGCTGGTCTGGCTCGATAGTGGTCATTTCGTTCTCGACGAGAACGGGCCGCAGGTCGCCTGCGAAATCAAGGCGCGCTTCGCGCCCGACTCGAAGTCGGCCTGCACGGCGGCCTGAGC